>CAVSXR010000042.1:0-227632 GCA_963731885.1 uncultured Acidimicrobiaceae bacterium
CGTTCGATGAACCATAGGGGTGTTTGGCCGTTTTGCCCGGTTTTCCCTGCTGATGAGCTGGACGCCGGCGAGCCTCGCTCACTCGCGCGCCCCGCTCTGGCTGACGGAGGACGGAGGGTGTGTGGGGCGCAGAGCAGGAACGCGATCCGGCGGGCCTGGCACAACAAGCCTTCGCCTCGGGCAACAGAAAAAGACCGAAGCCCCGGCCTCGAAGGAGACCGGGGCTTCAGCTTGTTCACAACATGCTGCGCGAGGCGCAGCCTCTTCGACTAGTCGAGGAGAGAGTTGTTTGTGGTCAGACGGTGCTCAGTCGCCAGGGCGGTCAGCACGACCTGGAACGAGTCACCAGTCGCCGTTGCGTCGGCGCTGATGTCGGTCAAGTACTTCTCGTACGTGTCCGCCGTGACCTCGGTACCGTTGACGAAGTACCGCGCCGTGGTCGCATCGAGCGCCGTGTCGGCCGCAAGATCCTGCACGTAGACGAGACCACCACCGGTGACGATGTCGAGCGTGTCGTTCGACAGATCGTCAGGAGCGTTCTCGTCCGTTGCGTTGACATCGGCGATGGCGTTCGGGCCGAACGAGTTCGCCGTCGTCAGTGACAGCACCTTGGTCGTCCCATCGTAGGAGACTGCCTCGCCCCACGGAAGGGTGCCTGCACCATCAAGAGCGGTCTCGAACTCTGTCTTAGTCGACACAACTCCGTTCACCCGGAAGCTCGTAACCGCCGAGTAATCGAATGTCGTCTGCGTCGTGCCCGAGATGTACCCGATGGTGTCGGCGGTCGAGTCCGTGCTGTCGTCGGTCGTACCACTGAACGACGTGCTGATCGTGTTGTTCGTCAGCGCGAACATCTCGATACCGGCGGCACGGGAGTACACGATCGTATCGCCGGCCGTGATCTGGCCGTCGAAGGTCGCAAAGGTCGCCGGTGTGCCATCGACCGAGTAAGTCTGAGTCGCCGCCTCGGCAAGGGTTGCCGAGAACAGGGTGTTCCCCGAATTATCAGGGTCATCGCCGAGGGCACCCGCAGTGAACGTGTCCGAAACACCCACAGTATGCGTGAGGTTCGCAACCGTACCGGTCACGGAACCGTTCGTCAAGCGCGTAGGTCTCGGGATCACCGTCAGGCGTCGCCGGTGACGTGTCGGTCGTGTTGACGGTATCGCCGATCGACAATGCCGCTTCGAAACCGGTCTGAGAAACCGACACTCCATCCACGGTGTACGAGTCGCTCGCGTCGCCGAACGTGAATGTGTTCAACGGCGTGTTGGCATTGGTGATGATGGACAACATGCTGCTATCGAGCTCAACGGCGCCCACCAGACCAGAGGTCGGGGCGGGATTGTTGGTGAGACGGTGGATGTCGTAGTTCCCGTCAGCATCGGTGTCGGTGAGCTGGATCCGGTCGCCCGGGGATGCTGCCGCAACGAACGCGGCCTCGGTGGCAGCGGCACCGTCGATGAAGAACGTGTCGGTGGTGTCGGTATCGGCAGCGAGGTTGGCCGTCTTGGAGACTCCGGCGTCAGTGTCGAACACGATCGGATTCGATCCGGAGACGCTCGTCACGGTGCCGGAA
Source organism: uncultured Acidimicrobiaceae bacterium (assembly GCA_963731885.1). Lineage (GTDB taxonomy): Bacteria > Actinomycetota > Acidimicrobiia > Acidimicrobiales > Salinilacustritrichaceae > Salinilacustrithrix. Next base: position 1,580 of record CAVSXR010000042.1, read on the forward strand.
ACGGCGCCAGCCTCGACGAACAGATTGTGAATGTCGCCGTTCTCGAACATGACCTGGAACTTGCGGACCAGGACGTTGGCCATCTGGCGACGGGTGATGTTGGCGCCCGGGTTGACGTTGCCGGCACCGTCGCCGAGGAAGACACCCTCTTCGGCGAGGATGTTGAGGTCGCCCTCACCCGAGTCGCCGTTGTCGTCGGTGAAGTAGTCCTTCGACGCGGTGGGCACGGAGGCTGCACCGGTGACGTACGTCTGGAGACGCACGAGGAACTTCGCCATCTGGCGGCGGGTCACGTTGGCGCGTCAGGCACGAAGGTCGTGGCGGTGACGCCCTTGGCGATGCCGGCCTCGTCGAGCTGGTCGATCGCGTCCTTGACGTCGGCGTTCTCGCCCGCGATGTCGGTGTACGGCGTGGTGCCGTCGCCGGCGGGGAGCGCGGTGACCTGGCTACCGGTGTCGTTGGCGTCGGCCGTGTCGGCGACGCGCTTGAGGAACAGCGCCATCTGGCGCCGGGTGACCGGGCTGTTGGGCTCGTAGGTCGTGGCCGTGACGCCGGTGGTGACGCCGGAGTTGACGAGACAGGTGATCTCGGCGTTGCTGGGGTCGGTGTCGCTCACGTCGGTGAACGGTTCCGCGTTGGGCGGATTGGCGCAAACGCTTCCAGTGCCGGTGGCGGAATTGAGGGCGCTGGCCGTGCCGGTGAAGCCGAGAATCGGCGTGACCGTCAGAGCCAGTGCTCCTGCAATTACACCAGCGGTGAAGCGCTTGCGGCGCGTCGCTGCGTAACTCAATGTGTCCTCCTGGACGTTTCGGGTGGGGTTGAACGTTGCCACAGGACCGCCGACCGCAGACGCGCCAGAACCGGGCACTACGGCCCGTTGATCTCGACTCTGACGTGAAAAACATGGTGATCGTTGGATGCTCCCTGTGACGGGGACGCCCCGAGAATGACCTCGGAGCTGACGCGCCGCCGCAGGCGGACCTGCGGCAACGTCGCACGGGACAATAGACACACAACGGCACAGCATCAAGCATTCGCGCCGAGAAGTGTCGAAGGTCCCGCGGTGGGCCGCCGGTGGAGCGACACAGGATTCGGGAGCAAAGTGCCCGCCCCCGCCATGTGCAATTCTCCGCCTGCAACTTCCCACGGAGGAGTAACCGTCGTCACACGAGCCCGCGATACGGGTACCGCGAGTTTTCTTCGCCATTTCCGTGTCACCGATCGTGTCACCATTTGTCCCACTCATGACCGAGCGCCGATCCACCGATGCCACCGCTCACCGCTGCACGGTTGCGGCCTGGGTCGGCTCCGCCAACCTCGGGGACGAGCTGGTCTTCTCCGCCCTGCGGCACCAGCTCGAGGCCCGGGGCATGGTGCCCGAGGCGCTGTCGGTCGATCCGGCGCGGCACGACCGCTGATCACGGGGTGGCCGCTCGCCCCCGGCGATCGATCGTCACTCGCGGCGGCGGGTCGACGGTCCTCGGCGGCGGCGGGTTGTTGCAGGACGAGACGTCGACCTTCAACCTCGACCTCCACCTGATGCCCGTGCTCGCCGCCCGGGTGCGCCGGGAACCCGTGGTCGGGGTCGGCCTGGGAGCAGGCCCGCTCAGCACCCGATCCGGCCGGTTCCGCGTGCGGCACGCCCTCGCGGGCATTCCGCTGGCGGTGCGTGACGCCGAGTCGGCCGACGTGCTCGAAGGACTCGGGCTGGCTCGGCCGACCGTGGCCGCCGACCTCACGCTGTCGCTGCCGCCGCCGGTGATCGATCCGGTCGACCGCATCGTGGTGTGTCTGCGGCCGTGGTCGGGGCGCCGCCACCGGATCCCAGCCCGGTTCCGCCGCCACGCCGTCGACGACCGCTTCGTGGCCGGCGCCGCCCGTTCGCTCGACGAGCTCAGCACTGCCACCGGCCTTCCCATCCATCTGGTGGCCTTCGACTCCCCCAAGGACGACCCGCTCCACCAGCAGGTGGCGGCCCGGATGACGCACACCCCGACGCTCAGCTGCCCGAGCCTCCACGAGGTCCTCGACGAGGTCGCCGCCAGCCGGCTGGTGGTGTCGATGCGCTACCACGGCGGCATGGCGGCCGTCCTGGCCGGCCGACCGGCCGTCCTCGTCGGCTACAGCGCCAAGGTCGACTCGCTGGCGGCCGACATCGGAATCCGGCGCGGCCGGGCTGCGCTTCGACGCCAACGGCCTCGGCGACCTGGTCGGCGCCGCGGCATCGGTCATCGACCGGGCCGACGACGTGGTCGCCGCCCGGGCACGCCTCGCCGAGCGGGAGCGGGGCAACGGCTCGGTGCTGGATCAGCTGGTCGAGCAGGTCAAGCGCCGGGGCTGAGCCGACTCAGCGCGCTGCGGCGACGAGGTGGTCGACGATGACCTCGGCCGGGCTCGGTCCCTCGAGCCAGCGGGGTGGGCGCCGGAACGAGTCCAGGTGGTCGAGCATGACCTCGGCGGCCGACGGGTCGCCCCGCAGGAGGACCACGTTGGCACCGATGCCGTCGGCCCGCTCGGTGCGGTGGCGCCACAGCAGGGTGGGGACGCCGAGCAGGGCGCACTCCTCCTGCACGGAACCGCCGTCGGTGACGACCAGGGGGGCGGCGGCGAGCTGGCGGGCGAAGTCGTGGTGCGGGATGAGCGGCACCGTCTCGATCCCGGCGCCCCGCAGCGTCGGCAGGTGCCCGGAGTGTTCGAGCACGGCCGATGTGGCGCCGTGGACGACGAACCGCACCGGGAACTCGGCCGCGATGCGCAGCACCAGCGACACGAACCCGGCGATCTCGTGGCGGCGGTGGAGGTTCTCGACCCGGTGCATGGTGACGATCACCGGACCGCTCCCCGGCTCCGGCAGCTCGGTCAGCGACGCCCGCAGGGCGTCCACCGAGGTGTTCCCCGGCACCGGGACGACCTCGCCCTTCACGTTCATGGCCCGGAGGTTGGCGACCGCCTCCTCGTTGGGGGCGAACAGCGTGCTCGACACCCGCATCACCGCCAGGCGGATGAGCTCCTCGGGGAACGGGTGCAAGACGTTGTGCGACCGCAACCCGGCTTCGAGGTGCACCACGTCGAGGCCGGCCCGCCGGGCGAGCAGCGTGGACAGCAGCGTCGACGGGGTGTCGCCGTGGACGACGCAGAGTTGCGCATCGGGCCCGAACACGTCACGGCGCAGGAGGCCGGCCCGCACCCCCCGCCACGCGATGCGGCTCGCCCACGCCATGGCCTGGGGCACCGTGTCGATGTCGGTGGTGCCGCCGAAGCGCACCGACGGTTCGCGGACCCCGAGCTCGACCCGCAGGTCGGCCAGGAGGGCGGCGTGCTGGCCGGAGTCGATCAGGCGGTACGGAACGCCGCGGCGATCGAGCGCCAGCAGGACGGGGGCGGTCTTGATGTACTGGGCCTTGGTGCCCAGGAAGACCGTGATCGCGGTCAGGGCTGACCACCCGCCCCCGAGCCGCCATCGCCGGTGGACGCCCTGGCCGAAGCCACCGTCGTGGTGGTGGTCGACGAGGCGGGAGTCGAGGTGGTGGTCGAGGAGGTGGTGCTGCTCGAGGTGCTGGACGTCGAGGTCGACGACGTGCTGCTCGACGATGTGCTGCTCGACGACGTGCTGGACGTCGAGGAGGTGCTCGAGGACGACGTCGACGAGGTGGACGAGGTGCTGCTCGACGACGTGCTCGAGCTGGTGGAGCTCGACGGAGTCGTCGTTTCGGTGGAACGCGAGCTCTCCGCCGCGTCTGCGCTGGCTGCGCCGGAATGCGCCGAGGTGGTCGAACGGGCGCCGCCACCGTGGCTCGACTTCGCCGGGGCCGTCGGCTTCTCGGTGGTCGTGGTCGGCTCTTCGTCCTTCGGCTCGTCCTTGGTGTCGGCGCCGGTCAGTGACGGGGGCAGGAGATGGGCCGACATGGCCGGCAGGATCGTGCGAGCCGGCTCGGGAAGGACCTGGGCGCCGGCCAGACCACTCATCACCACCACGGTGGCGGCCACGCCGGCGAGCACCCGGGCGCTGCGTCGAGCCACCAGCTGGGCGGTGGCCGCGGTCCGGACCCGGCGAGCCTCGGCCGCGGCATCGGCGATGTGCGTGTCACGAACGTCCGGGCGCGGCGGTGTGCTCAGTACGTGACGGAGCCGAAGCAGCTCATCGGGCGGAAGCGGCTCGGGCCCGTCGTGATCCGACTCGCGCCAGCTCATGACCTCTCTGTCACCGACGAACGGGTGCCGGAGGATACGGCCGAGAGCAGTTCGCGGGGTCGCTCGGCGAAGACCTCGTCCCCGATGAGCTCGCGCCGGAGCGCGGCCAGACCCCTCCGGTACAGGGCTTTCACCGCGCCGACCGGCTTGATGACGATGTCAGAGATCTCGCTGGATGTGAGGCCACCGAAGACCCGCAGGGCCACCACGGTCCGCTGATCGGGAGTGAGCACCGACAACAGCGCGGCGGCCGCGGCCGACGAGGCGTCGATCTCGACCTCGGCTTGGACGTCGTCGCGGCTGCGGAGGTGGTCCTGCATGATTTCGTCGAGAGCTTCGACCGGCTTGCGCCGCAGTCGTCGGCGTTCGTCGAGCAACCGGGACGTGGCGATCACGAACACCCAGGACCGGAACCCCGCCGCCGTCCCCTCGAAGTCGTCGATGCCCCGGGCCACGTGGAGGAAGACGTCTCCGACCAGGGATTCTGCGTCCTGGGCACCGCGAACCCGCAGATAGCCGAGCACCTGGGGCGCGACGAAGTCGTACAGCCGAGCCCACGCATCCTCGTCGCCGGCCCGAGCACGATCGAGGATCGTGTCGAAGTCGCGCATCGGCCTCCGATCCACGGCCCGAACGCTATCAGCGGGGGGTCGAGCACGGTGGTACCAATCCGTCACAAGTAGGGTTGGCGCGTGCCGATCTCGGTCGTGATCCCCGCCTACGACGAGGCCGACAGCCTGCCCGGACTGCTCGAGCGACTGGTCGCGACCCTGCCGGCCATCGACGAGCGCTGGGAGGTGGTGGTCGTCGACGACGGCAGCACCGACGGCACGGCCGACGCGGTGCACGCCCTCGGGCTCGACGGCGTGCAGGTGCTCTCGCTGCGCACCAACCAGGGCAAGTCGGCCGCGCTGCGTCGTGGGCTGGCCACGGCGAGCGGCGACGTGGTCGTCCTCATGGACGCCGACGGCCAGGACGACCCCGACGAGCTGGGACGGCTGGTCAAGACCCTCGACGACGAGGACCTCGACCTGGTCACCGGCCGGCGGGCCCATCGCAACGACCGGGCGGCCAAGCGCATCCCGTCGCGCCTCTACAACTGGACCACCAGCCGGGTCACCGGTGTCCCGGGCCGCGACTTCAACAGCGGGTTCAAGGCCATGCGGGCCGAGGTGGTGCGCAGTCTCGACCTCTACGGCGAGCTGCACCGCTACATCCCGGTGCTGGCGGCGTGGAACGGGTTCCGGATCGGCGAGGTCGACGTCACCCACCATCCCCGCGCCGGCGGCGAATCCAAGTTCGGGATCAATCGGTTCTGGCGCGGCATGCTCGACCTGGTCACGGTCAAGTTCCTCACCACCTACAACGCCCGGCCGTTCCACCTCTTCGGCGGCGCGGCCGCGGTCCTGGGCGCGGCCGGCACCGCCCTGCTCGGTTGGATGCTCGTGCTCCGCATCGCCGGCGACCAGATCGGGACCCGCCCCGCCCTGCTCGCCGGCGCCCTGCTGGTGATCGTCGCGGTGCAGCTCGCCTCGTTCGGGCTCCTGGCCGAGTTGATGGTCCACCTGCGCCGACCACCTGATCCCGCCTCGCTCGACGACCGGCCACCGCCCGGGCGCGACCCCGCCCCATGACCGTGACCGACCCCTCGACCATCGTCGAGCAGGACCAGCGGAAGTACCTCGCCACCAATCCGGTGGTCCGCCGCCTGATCGCCCGGTGGCTGGGCGCCCTCACCGCCCTGGTCGACACCCACGTCCCGCCGACCGACGCCCTGCTCGATGCCGGCGCCGGCGCCGGGTTCTCGCTGGCCGGCTTCGCCGCCGACCGGCCGGTGATCGCCGCCGACCTGCACCTGGCGAAGGTCCGCCAGATCCACCAGCGGGTTCCCCATGCCCGCCTCGTCACCGCCGACGTCACCCGCCTCCCCGTCCCCGACGACGCGGTGGGCTGGGCCACCTCCATCGAGGTGCTCGAGCACCTTCCGCATCCCGAGCTGCTGGTGGCCGAGCTGGCCCGGGTGTGCCGCGACGGCGTCATCGTGTCGGTCCCGTGGGAACCGTGGTTCCGGCTCGGCAACCTGGCCCGGGGCAAGAACGTCTCCCGGTTCGGCAACGATCCCGAGCACATCGGCGCCTTCGGCGCCAACAGCCTGGCCCGCCTGCTGCGCCGCTCGTTCACGACGGTGTCGGTCAACCGCCGGCTGCCGTGGCTGCTGGCGGTGGCCACCGGGCCTCGCCACCCCGAGGCATGACGATCGCCGATGCCGCACCGAGACCGACGCCGTCCGCCGAACCGGCGAAGCGTCGGTGGCCGGGGGTGCTCGCCCTGGCGTGCTGTGCCCTCGTGGTCGGCGGCGCCGCGCTCCGGGTCGCGGTCAACGATCCCACCGACCAGCCGCTGTCGGGTGACCAGGCGGCCTTCACCCTCCAAGCCCTGAGCATCGCCGGCGGCAACCTCTCCTACGACACCGAGGACCAGCAGGCCTGGCTCGAGCTGGGCTGGGAACCGCAGCCCCGCGGCCTGTTCGTGCAGAAGCGCGACGAGGGATGGGCCTTCGCCAAGCCGTACGGCTATTCGTTGCTGCTGGCCCCGTTCGTCGAGGTGGCCGGCGCCACCGGCATCTCCCTGGTGGGCGCCGGGCTCCTCCTCGCCTATGCCGGCTGCTGGTACGCCATCGGCCGGACCCGGTGGGGACCGGTTGGATCGGCCGTGGTGGCCACGGCCGCGACGGTCACGTCCAACGCGTGGTTGATGGCCTTCCCGGCCCATGCCGACCTGTTCGTGGCCGTGCTGGTCGGGTTGGCCGCGCTCGGTTGCGTGCGCGTGCTCTTCGGCGCCCCGGCCTCCGGCCACGATCCGTCCGAGCCCGTCCCGCTCTCCGCCGGCTGGACGGTGGCGTGGGCGTCTCTCGCCACCGTCGCCGCCGCGATGCTCGTCACGGAGAAGCTCCCCGCCCTGGTGGCGGTCGGCCCGTTGCTCGCCGTGGCGCTGTGGCGATCGCCTCGACGGACCCAGCTCACCGCCGTGGCCGTCGGCATCGTGGTGGTGGCGGTGTCGGTGGTCCCGTACCTCTACTACTCCGACGGCGCGAGCTGGAACGCCTACGGCGGCGACCGCTACTACGCCCCGTCGACCACTCCGTGGAGCGGCGGCACCGAGGCCGATCTCGTGCCCTGGCACACCGCCGAGTCGATGTCGCCGCGGCGGGTGTTCGACAGCATCACCGATCCGTCGTCCGATCTGCCGTCGGCGACGCTCACCTACGCCATCGGTCGCCACACGGGAGCGTTCACCTTCCAGCCCGTGGTCGCCACCCTGTTGGCGGCCGCGCTGGTCGCCCTCGGCGTGCGCCGGCGCCGGTCCCGGTCCGGGAACCACGGCGAGTCGAGCGAGGCCGATCGGACCCGACCCGACCGGGTGATGACCGCCGCCCTGGCCGCCACCGGCGCCGGCCTGGCCGCCTACGCGGCGCTGTACCTGGTGACGTTCACCGACAACTACTTCGGGGGCGGCCAGTCCATCGGCAACCGCTACTTCCTCCAGGTGTCGGCCGTGGTCGCGGTGATCGCCGTCACCGCCGGCGTGGGCGAGCGCGCCGCCCGGTGGTCGGGAGCCATCGCGTTGGCCTTGGGTGTGGTGTTGTTGCACCCGCTCCTGACCCGGCCGGAGGAGGCCTTCTTCCACCTCGAGCGGACGTCGGCCGCCCAGGACCTGTTGCCGTTCGACGGCAGCCAGGCCAGCAGCTGGCGCTTCCGGTGCGACCCGGACGTCTCGTGCGTTCCACCGCCCGTGACCCCGTTCGGTTCATGACCGCGCCCGGCGACCCTGCCGCCATCAGACTGCGGACCCTGGCCCGGCCGCTCGCCGCCATCGTGGTCTGCAACCTGGCCCTGATGCTGGCGTGGTCGGTGGTGGTGCCGTCGTTCCGGGGCGCCGACGAGCACGTCCACCACGACCTGCTGCGCCACCTGACCCAGACCTGGACCTACCCCGACTACGACGAGCTGCTGGTGAGCCACCGCACCCTCGCCCTGCTCGGGTCCTCGCCGGTGTACCCGGCCGATGCGCCCGCGGCCCGGGCCGAGCAGGCCACCGACCGCGAGCGAGCGGGCCGGATGGGCCGATCTCGGGCCCGACGTCCGCGACGGCCCCCCCAACCAGATCGCCCAGCACCCACCCCTCTACTACGAGCCCACCGCCGCGGTCCTGCGGGCGATCGACCCCGACGGCACCGCTCCGCTCGATCGGGTGGTGTGGGAGCTGCGGTTGCTCAACATCCTGACCCTGGTCGCGGTTCCCCTGCTCGCCGCCGACATCGCCCGCCGCTTCACCTCGTCGGTCCCGGTGATCCTGTCGGCCGCGGCCACGGTCCTGGCCGTGCCCCAGCTCGCCCACGAGGGCGCCACCGTCTCCAACGATCCCCTCATGGTGCTGCTCGGGTCGTTGACCCTCGCCGGCGTGGCCCGTCTCCTCACCGGCGACCGACGATGGGGCACGGCGGTGGCCACCGGGGTGGCGGCCGGGCTCGCCCTGTTCACCAAGGGGTTCGCCGTGCCCTTGGTGCCCGCGATCGGGATCGCCTGCCTGCTCCCGCTGTGGTGGGACCGGCGGGGCGAAGGTCGGGGCGTCGTCGTGGTGACGCAGCGCGGTGGTCGCCGGGCTCGCCCTCGCCTTCGGCGGCTGGTGGTGGATCCGCAACATCGTCGTGTTCCACAACCCGCAACCCGGTGTGGGGCTCCGGCCGCGGGTCCCGGTCGACGTCGATGTCGTCCACTTCGCCGGGAACTTCACCCACCGCCTGGTGGGCAGCTTCTGGGGCAACGTGGGCTGGCGGGAGGCGCACCTGCCCATCGGGCTGAGCGGGTTGCTCACCGTGGCGCTGGTGCTCGCGGTGGGCGCGGCGTGCTGGCGCCGGTGGGAGCGGCTCGTTCTCGTCGTCCCCACCGCGGTGGCCGGGCTCATGGTCCTCTCCGCCGGTTGGGGCGCCTACCGCAAGACCGGCGTGTCCTACGCCACCCAGGGCCGGTACCTGTTCGCCAGCATCGCCGCCCTCGCCGCCCTCGCCGCCCTCGGCCTCGCCCGGATGACCGGTGGCGGGTGGCGGCGACAGCCGGTCGTCGTGCTGGCCGGCGCCCTCGGACTCCAGGCCACCATGTTGGTCATCGCCGTGGATCGGTACTGGGCCGGCCCCGGTCTCGACCGGCTCCGGGCCCTGGGCGCGTTCTCGCCGCTGCCGGGTCCGGTGACCGCCGCCATCCTCGTCTTCGTCCCCATCACCTCGGTGGCCGCGCTGTTCACCCTGTGGTGGCACGTCCCCGGCGCGGTGGTGGCTCCGGCGTCACTCGGCGGGCGCCCGGAGCAGGAGGGAGCCGACCGCGGCCCCGGTGGCATCGACCGCGACGAACAGGACCCGGGCCACCACCGCCACCACCGCGGCGACACCCGGGTCGAGTGAGCCGGCGGCGGCGACGAACGCGGCTTCCCGGACGCCGACGCCGCCGGGCACCGGGACCACGACGAACCCGACGATCCACGACAGCACCGCGGCGGTGCCGACATCGACCAGCTGGGCTGATGGGTCGAGCGAGCGGGCCACAGCCCACGTGGCGGCGCCGATCGCCAGCCAGGCCGGAACGTAACGGACCACCAGCAACACGGCCTGGCGCCAGCTCGGCACCGCGACATCGACAGGGCGGCGCAGGAGCCGGCCGAGGAGCGTGACCACGGCACCGACGACTCTCGGATGGAGCGCGAGGAGGCCGAGCGGTACCAGCACGAGGGCCGCCAGCCACCAACGGCTCTGGTCGCTCACTGCCGCGGGCAGGCCGGCCACCACGACGAAGGCGGCCGCCAGGTAGAGCGACGCCAGCGAGAGGAGCACCGAGCCGTAGGCGGCCGGTCGGGGCACGCCGGCCCGATTGGCGAGCTCGCCGCGGCCGAGCACCGGCCACACCCCTCCGGGCACGTACTTGCCCAGTTCCCCGACGAAGTACCGCGCCACCACCTGGCTGGTGGGCAGCCGTCCCCCGAGCACGGCAAGGACCGCCCGCCACGGCAGCGCGATGGCGATCATGCCGACCGCCGCGAGGACGAGGCCGAGGGCGATCCAGGCCGGCGAGGCGACGTCGAGCGCGGCGCGGATCGTGTCGCGGTCACGCAACAGGGCCCGGATGACGAACGCGACCGCCACGATGCCCGCCCCGATCCCCACCGCGGTGGACACGACCGCGGCGCGGCGTCGAGGGGAGTTCGGGCGACTCACGACCGGGCAGTCTCGCCGGTGGACCGGGCGACCGGCGAAGCGCGACATCATCGCTCAGCCCGTGACCCGGGGTTGGTAGCCGTCGGCCACCCGTTCGATGACACCGGCCAACTCGAGGGCGGTGAGCCGGGTGGCGACCTCGGTGAAGGGCAGGCCGGTGGCCGCCACGATGGCATCGAGCGAGGTCGCCGGCCACGACACCGCGCGGGCCACCGGGTCGTCGAGGTCGGCACCGTCGGCGCCGTCGGCGCCGAAGGCCAGCGCCGGCTGCGTCCACGGGACCCGGGTGCCGAGCGCGACCAGCACGTCGGTGGCGTCGCGCACCACCGAGCATCCCTCGGCCAGCAGCTGGTTCGGACCGTCGGACGCCCCGGACCGCACCGGTCCGGGGACGGCGAGGACCTCGACGTCGCGCTCGATGGCCGATTCCACCGTGAGCATCGAGCCGCCCCGCCGGCGGGACTCGACCACGACCACGACCAGGGACAAGGCGGCGATCAGCCGGTTCCGGGCCGGGAACCGCCACCGCTCCCCCGGCGTCCCCAGCGGCGCCTCACTGACCAGGACACCGTCGGTGGCGATCTGGTCCCACAGGCCGGCGTGCTTGCGGGGGTAGACGACATCGAGACCGGTGGCCACCACACCCAGGGCCGGCCCACCGCCGGCGAGGCATCCCCGGTGGGCGGCACCGTCGATGCCGAGGGCGAGGCCCGAGACGGTGCCGACACCGGCGTCGGCGAGGTCGTGGCCGAGCTCGCGGGCGGTGGCCGCGCCCGCGGCGGTGCAGCGGCGGGTGCCGACGATGGCAACGGCGGGCGCCGACAGCAGTGCGGGATCTCCCTGCACGAAGACCAGCAACGGCGGCTCGGGGTCCTCGGCGAAGGCCGCGGGCCAATCGGGATCGTCGGGACCGAGCAGCGCGATGCCGCGCCGCGTGTGGGCTGGAACGAGATCATCCACCGCCACCCGCCGGGCCGTGGCCTGCCACGATTCCACCAGCGTCGAGCGGTCGTTCGCCTTGCCGTAGAGCGGGACACCGTCGAGGCGGCCGGCGGCCACGGCCGCCCACGCCGCGCCCGGTTCGCCGAAGGCGGTGAGCAACCGGCGGAGCCGACGCGGGCCCAGCTTGGGCAGGCCGAGCAGGGCGATGAGGTGCGGGTCGACGGTCACGACGCCACCGCCCGGTCGGCACCGGCCAGCGGCACCCGCAGCGCCAGCGCGGCCGCGACGTGATCCCGGGTGAGGGCGCCGTCGTGGTCGGCCAGATCGGCCACCGTGCGAGCGACCCGGCGGATCCGGTGCATGCCCCGCGCCGTCAGTCGTCCCGCGCGCACCATCTGGTGGAGCAGGCGCCGGGCGGCCGGGGCGAGCGGGGCGAGGTCGTCGAGCAACGTGGCGGTGATCGACGCGTTGTCGACCACGCCACGTTCGATGGCGATGGCCCGGGCCCGAGCCACCCGGGCCGCCACGGTGGCGGTGGACTCGCCGTCGACGACGCCGAGCAGCTCGCCGGGGTCGGGCCGGGACAGCTCGAGCCGGAGGTCGAACCGGTCGAGCAACGGCCCCGACAACCGGCGGGCGTAGCGGGCCCGGCCCGCCTCGGAGCAGCGGCAACCGCCGGTGGGCGGTCCACAGGGGCACGGGTTGGTGGCCGCCACCAGTTGGAACCGGGCCGGGTACGACACCGTGCCCCGAGCCCGGCTCACCCGGACCCGGCCCTCTTCGATGGGTTGGCGGAGGGCATCGAGCACCGCCGGCGGGAACTCCCCGAGCTCGTCGGCGAACAGGACGCCGCGGTGAGCGAGGCTGATCTCGCCCGGGCGCATGGCGCCCGACCCGCCGCCGACGAGGGACACGACCGACGCGGTGTGGTGGGGCGCCCGGAACGGTGGCCGCCGGATCAGCCGGCCGTCGACCGGTTCGCCGGCCGCGGAGTGGATGGCAGTCACCTCGAGGGCGGCGTCGTCGTCGAGGTCGGGCAGCAGCCCCGGCAGACGGCTGGCGAGGAGCGTCTTGCCCGCCCCGGGGGGACCGGAGAGCAGCACGTGGTGGCCGCCGGCCGCGGCGATCTCGATCACGGCCCGGGCCACCGGTTGCCCTCGCACCTCGGCCAGGTCGGGCTCGACACGGGGCAGGGCCTCGACCGCCGGCGGTGGGTCGGGCCACGGGCACTGGGCCCGCAGCGCGCCCACGACGCCGACCAGCGTGTCGGCGCATCGCACCTCGACACCCGGCACGAGCGACGCCTCGGCATGGGCGGCGGTGGGAACGACCACACCCCGGCCGGCGCCCCGCAATCCGGCGGTGAGCGGGACGATGCCTCGGCACGAACGGAGCGAACCGTCGAGCCCGAGCTCGCCGAGGAAGGCCCACCCCTCGGTCGCCGGGCCCGGGACCACGTCGGCCGCGACCAGGACACCCACGGCGATGGCCAGATCGAGCGCGGTGCCGACCTTGGGGATGGAGGACGGTGCGAGGTTGACGGTGATGCGCCGCTGGGGCCAATCGAGCTTGCTCGACTGGATGGCGGCCCGGACCCGGTCACGGGCCTCGCGGCACGAGGCGTCGGGAAGCCCGACGATGGTGAACGACGGCAGTCCGTTGCCGACGTGGACCTCGACGCGCACCGGGTGGCCGTCGACCCCGACCAGGGTGGCAGCGGTGGTGATGGCGAGCACGGACATCCTCCAGGGGTGGCACTGGGGACGACCGTGCGCCGGCGCATCGAGCGGACCGGGCCAGCCGGTCGGGTGTCGACCCTACGACAGCCGGGGTGACAAGAACGCGGCTCGGGGTGGGTCAGCGACCGCGGAAGACGGGTTCGCGCTTCTCGGTGAACGCGGCGAAGGCCTCGCGGGTGTCGGGTCCCGCCAGGGTGACGGCCTGCGAGCGGCCCTCGTCCTCGAGCGCCTGGGCCATGGTGACCTGGTAGGAGTTGTTGAGCATCCGCTTGGTGAGGCCGAGGGCGATCGGGGGGCCGGCGGCGAGCCGGGACGCCCAGTCGGCGACGAAGGCATCGAGCTCGTCCGCGGGTACCACCCGGTTGACCATGCCGAACCCGGCCGCTTCGGAAGCGGTGAGCACGTCGGCGAAGAACGCCAGCTCCTTGGCCTTGTGGAGGCTCATGATCCGAGGCAGGAGCCACGACGAGCCTCCGTCGACGGCGAGGCCGCGCTTGGCGAAGATCTCCGAGAAACGGGCCCGGTCGGAGGCCACGACGAGATCACAGGCGAGGGCGAGCGAGCACCCCGCGCCCACCGCCACGCCGGGCACCTTGGCGATGGTCGGCTGGGGCAGGTCGTGCAGGGACTGGACGGCCGCCGCGACCTGGCGCATGGCCGTGAGCTGGTGCGGCGGCTCCTCACCCGGGGCGAGCCACAGGTCGGCGCCGGAGCAGAAGTCGCCCCCGGCACCGGTCACGACGACCACCCGCACGCGCTCGTCGACGGCCAGCGCCCGGAACTCGTCGGCCAGCGCCGCCCACATCGCCGGGCTCACCGCGTTCTTCTTGTGGGGCTGGTTGAGGGTCACGGTGACGATGGTGCCGGCGCGTTCGATCTGCAGTTCGTCCATGGGGCGACGCTATCCCCCGGGGGATCCCGGGTCCGGCGCTGCGACGTGCGACAATCGGCCGTGATGGGACTGAACCCCTACCGCCCCCAGAAGCGCCGTCCGAGCGACATCGCCTTCGTGGCGGCCGGCCTCCTGGTGGCCGTGGCCCTCGTCCTCTGGGCGTTCCTCGGGTAGCGCCGACTCGGGCCACGGATCGAGCCCGGAGCACGGTTCAGAAGCATCCCTCGAGGATCTCGACCTGTCCTCGCAGGATCGAGACCACGTCGAAGCGCAGTTCGCGGGCCCGTTCGCCGGTCTCGGCGCAGAACCGCTGGGCGAGGCGACGGATCCGGCGCTGCTTCGCCGGCGTCACCGCGGCGGCCGGGACCCCGAAGCGATCGGATGACCTGGTCTTCACCTCGGCGAAGACGAGCACGCCCGGGCCGCGCAGCACGAGATCGAGCTCGCCGTCGGCGCAGCGCCAGTTGCGGGCCACCACCTCGTAGCCGGCGGACTGGTACCGGCGGGCGGCCAGCCGTTCGCCGTGGGCGCCGAGTCGCTGCCGGGGCGACGGGGCCGGGCTGCCGGCGGTCACGGCTTCTTGCGGAACTGCTCCAGGTCGATGTCGGCCTGGGGCAGTTCCTCGATGTTGACGTCCTTGAACGTCACGATCTGGACGCGGGACACGAAGCGACTGGTGCGATACATGTCCCACACCCAGGCGTCGCGCAGCTCGAGCTCGATGTACGGCGATCCGCCGCCGTCGTGGACGGTGCGATCGACCTCGTTGGCCAGGTAGAAGCGGCGCTCGGTCTCGACGACGTACGCGAACGTGGGGCTCACGTCCTTGTACTCGCGATAGAGCTGCAGCTCGATGTCGGCCTCGTACTGCTCGAGGTCGTCGGTACTCATCGGTTCGGCTTCATCGGTTCGGGCTCATGTCGGATCGCACCTCCGTCCCGGCACCGTAACCCGGCCGGGGTGACAACGAGTCCGCCGAGGTCACAGATACGCGATCCGTCCCGGGGGCCAGATCCGGGCGATGGCCCGTCCGACGATGCTGTCGACGGGTATCGCCTTGAAGATCCGACTGTCCTTGGAGTTGGTGCGGTTGTCCCCCATCACGAACACCTCGTCGGCGGGGACCCGGTAGGGCGCGAAGTCCCTGATCACGACGTCGTCGGGCAGGTAGGGCTCGATCAGGGGGCGGCCATCGATGTACACCGAGCCGTCGTGGCCCTCGACCGTCTCACCGGGCAGCCCGATGACCCGCTTGATGAGCTCCTTGTCGTCGGGACGGGCCAGGCCGACGGCCTGCAGGGCGTCGCGACCGAGGCGCACGAGCAGGAACGAGTGATCGGGTCCCCGGTCCTCGATCGGGTCGGAGAACACCACGACGTCTCCCCGGCGGGGGTCGTGGAGGTGATAGGCGAGGCGGGACACCACCACTCGATCGCCGGCACGCAGCTGCGGTTCCATCGACGCCGACGGGATGAAGAACGCCTGGGCGACGAAGGCCTTGAGCAGGATGGCGACGACCGCGGCGAAGACGACCAGTGCGGGTATCTCCGAGCGCGCTGCGCCAACGGGACGCGGCCGCCGATCGCGCCGGTGCCGGGTCCTCGTCGTCGACGGACCGGTCGTGCGACGGCTCCACGGGAGATGGCTGCGCCGACGTCGTGCGGGCGCCGCGGGAGCTCAGAAGTCCCGCTTCTCCTTGACCTTGGCCCGCTTCCCGACGCGATCGCGCAGGTAGTAGAGCTTGGCGCGGCGGACGTCACCGCGGGTGACCACTTCGATCTGGGCCACGGTGGGCGAATGGAGCGGGAACGTGCGCTCGACCCCCACACCGTTCGAGAGCTTGCGGACGGTGTAGGTCTCGCGGACCCCGTCGCCCTGGCGCCTGATCACCACGCCCTTGAACTGCTGGACCCGCTCCTTGTTGCCCTCGACCACGCGAACGTGGACGTTGACGGTGTCGCCGGCTGCGAAGTCGGGGATGTCGTCGCGCAGGTTGGGGAGATCGACGAGATCGGTGGGGTTCATGGCGAAGCTCTGTTCTCGTGAAGCGGGTGATCGGTCTGCGTCGGCGCAGGGACGGCCGACCGGGACACCCGGCCGGCGAACGGACCAGTGTAGGAGGATCGCGCGGCATGCGACCAACCCGACGCTCAGGGGTGCACGAGGGCCCGGAACTCGTCCAGCAGGTCGAACTCGGCGAGCGCGGCGATGTCTCCGGGGTCGAGATCGCCGGCGTCGAGCACGCCGAGCAGGTCGGGGCGCCGCCGAGCGGTGCGAACGAGCGCCTGGGCCCGGCGCCACCGGGCGATGCGACCGTGGTCGCCGGATCGGAGCACCGCCGGCACCTCGACGGGGCCCGACGCTGTGTCGAGGCTGGCGGGTCGGGTGTAGTGGGGGTATTCGAGCAGCCCGGCCGCGAACGATTCCTCGGTGGCGCTGTCGTCGTTGCCCATCACGCCGGGCACCAGCCGCCCCACCGCCTCGAGCACCACCATGGCCGCCACCTCGCCACCCGCGAGCACGTAGTCGCCGATCGACACTTCGCCGTCGCAATACCCGTCGATCACCCGCTGATCGACCCCCTCGTAGCGGCCACACAGCAGCGAGAAGCCGCCCGACGCGGCCAACTCGGTGGCTCGGGCCTGGTCGAGGCGGTCGCCGGCCGGGCCGAGCAGCAGGAGCGGGCGGGGCGGATCGGCCGCCTCGATCGAGGCGATGAGCGGTTCGGGCTTGAGCACCATGCCGGCGCCCCCACCGAACGGCGCATCGTCCACGGTGCGATGGACGTCGGTGGTGTGCTCGCGCAGGTCGTGGATCCGGATGTCGAGCAGCCCACGCTCGCGGGCCCGGCCCAGCAGGCTCTCGGCGGCGAAGCGATCGACCATGTCGGGGAACAGCGTGAAGATGTCGATCCGCATGGAGGGTCCACGTTACGAGGCACGGATCGCAGCCATCGACCACACTGGTGCGATCCACCCACCCGAGGAGGGATCGGCATGGGCACCGACAGCTACACCGTCGAGCGCCACGCGCACATCGAGGCACCGCCGCACGCCGTCTTCGAGCGTCTGGTCGATTTCCACCGCTGGACGGCCTGGTCGCCGTGGGAGGACATCGATCCGGCGCTCCAGCGTTCCTACGACGGCTCCGACGCCGGCGTCGGCGCGATCTACGAGTGGAGCGGGAACCGCAAGGCGGGAGCGGGTCGGATGGAGATCCTCGCCACCGATCCGGATCAGCGGGTGACGATCGACCTCCGCTTCCTGAAGCCGTTCAAGTCCCAGGCCACCACGACCTTCTCCCTGTCGCCGGGCGGCGACGGCACCGAGGTGACGTGGAGCCTCACCGGACCGAAGACCTTCATGACCAAGGTGATGGGGATCTTCACCTCGATGGACAAGATGATCGGGCCCGACTTCGACAAGGGCCTCGCTCGCCTCAAGGCCGACGCCGAGTCGACCTGAGGTTCAGCGCAGGTCGAGAAGACCCTCGGGCGGATCGATCGTGATGCGGCCGTCGGCCACGTCGACGACGAACGGCAGCGGGATCAGCGCGCCCGAGCCGAGCTCGATCATGTCGTAGGCCGGGTTCTCGGCCACTGCCACGCACTCCCCCACCACGGAGCCGTCGGCCAGGACCACCTCGGCGCCGATCATGTCGTGGACGAACCAGGTGTCGTCGTCCTCGATCGGCTCGGCTCGCAGCACGAGGCCGTGCAACGCGTCGGCTTCCTCACGGGTGTGGAAGCCCTCGAAGAACACGCGCCAGCGGTGCTGGTGGGGCTGGGCCGCCACCACCGTGAGCGGGCCACGGTCGGTCTCCAGGACGGATCCGACGTCGAGGCGCTCCGTGCGATCGGTGCTGAGCGCGACGATCACCTCGCCGCGCAGTCCGTGGGGCTTGGCAATCCGACCGACTTCCAGGAACTCAGTCATCAGCTACCACCCTCGTTCTGGTACCTGGATGTGCGGTCGTCGACCGCAGGACGTGGTGCCAGAAGCGGGAGTTGGCTTAATCAGCGAACTCGACGTCGATCTGGTCGACGCCGTCCTTGGCGGCCGCGGCCCGCACGACGGCGCGGATGGCATGAGCGGTGCGTCCGCGGCGGCCGATGACCCGGCCCGTGTCGCCGTCGCCGACATGCACGGTGAGCTCGTATCGGCCGTCGTCGTCATCGACGGTGACCTCGACCTCGTCGGGCTGGGAGACGATGGAGCGGCAGATGAACTCGCAGACGGCGACAGCCGTGGGGACGGCGTCCTCGCTCACGAGGCGCTACCGGCCGCGGCGTCGGCGGTGGCGTCGACAGTGTCCGTGGCGGGCTCGTGGCCCTTCTGGTACTGCTCGGCGCCCTCGGGGGCCTTCTCGCCCTTGAAGGCGGCCATGGCCCCGGAGATGGTGAGCAGCTTGCCGACGGTCTCGGACGGCTGGGCGCCGTTGCTCAGCCAGTGCACGGCACGGTCGTTGTCGACCTTGATGACCGACGGTTCGCGACGGGCGTCGTAGTGGCCGATGATCTCGATGAAACGGCCGTCGCGCGGCGAGCGCGAATCGGCGGCGACGATGCGGTAGGTGGGCTGCTTCTTCTTGCCCATCCGCATGAGGCGGAGCTTGACGGCCACAGGTTCTTCTCTCTGGTGAAAGGTCTCGTTCGGGGCGCGCTCGGGTGATGGGCGCAGCGGACCAGTCTGCGTGCTCAGCGGCCGGTGCTGCAACCCGGCGGCACTAGTTGTCCAGGCCAGGCAGGCTGAAGGGCTGTTTGGGCGGCCTGGCTGCCGCCGGATTGCCTCCCTTGGGAGTGGTACGACCCCCACCCTTGCCCTTCTTCTTCTTGGCCTTCTTCTTCATGGCCCGGCCGGCCAGCCCCGGCATGTTCTTCATCATCTTCTGCATCTCCTGGAACTGCTTCACCAGCTGGGAGATCTGCCCCACGTCGGTGCCGGAGCCGGCGGCGATGCGGGCCCGGCGGGAGCCGTCGATGATCGACGGGTCGGTGCGTTCCTCCCTGGTCATCGAGTGGATCATCCCCTCGATCCGGGACAGTTCCCGGTCGTCGATCTCGACGTTCTTCACCTCTTTGGGGATCCCCGGCATCATCCCGAGCAGGGACGAGATCGAGCCCATCTTCTTGACCTGCTGCATCTGGTCGAGGAAGTCGTCGAAGGTGAACTGGCCCTCGAACAGCTTCTGGGCCGCGGCCTCGGCCTCCTTCTCCTCGAAGACCGTCTCGGCCTTCTCGATCAGGGTGAGCACGTCACCCATCCCGAGGATGCGCCCGGCGAGGCGGTCGGGGTGGAACAGATCGAAGTCGTCGAGCTTCTCGCCGGTGGAGGCGAACGCGATGGGCTTGCCCACGACCTCCTTCACCGAGAGCGCCGCACCGCCCCGGGCATCGCCGTCGAGCTTGGTGAGGATCACCCCGTCGAGCGAGAGGGTCTGGTTGAAGTTCTCGGCGACGGTCACCGCGTCCTGGCCGGTCATGGCGTCGACCACGAGGAACGTGTAATCGGGGCTGGTGGCCTCGGAGATGTGGCGGACCTGCTCCATCAGTTCGGCGTCGATGGCCAGCCGGCCAGCGGTGTCGACGATGACCACGTCCTTGCCGAGGCGGCGGGCCTCGCCGATGCAGGCCTTGGCCACCTCCACCGGGTCGCCGGTGCCGGAGGCCACGACGTCATCGGGGGCGGAGAACACCGGCACGTCGAGCTGGGAGGCGAGGGTGCGCAGCTGCTGTACGGCGGCGGGGCGTTGGAGGTCGGCTCCGACCAGCAGCGGGTTGCGGCCCTGGGCCTTGAACCAGCGGGCGAGCTTGGCCGAGTTGGTGGTCTTGCCCGAGCCCTGGAGACCGGCCATGAGCACCACGGTGGGCGGCTTCGACGCGTACGTGATGCGGATCGTCTCGCCCCCGAGGGACCCGATCAGCTCCTCGTTGACGACCTTGATCACCTGCTGGGCCGGGTTCAGCGCCTGGCTGACCTCGGCACCGACCATGCGCTCCCGGATCCGGCCCACCAGGTTCTTGACCACCGAGAAGTTGACGTCGGCCTCGAGCAGCGCGAGACGGATCTCGCGCAAGGCCTCGTCGACGTCCTCCTCGCGCAGCTTTCCCTTGCCGCGGATGCCGTTGAAGATCGTTTCGAACCGGTCGCTGAGTGCCTCGAACATGGACGTCCGATCCTACCGGGCGTCCATCTCGGCGCTGGAGCCGACGCCGATGGGGGCGGGGTCCTCAGGCGGGGGTCGACGACTCGATCCGGGCCACACCGCGGACGCCGGTGACCAGGTAGGCGGGGAGGTCGGTGGACTCGGTGTCGATGAGCAACGGCTCGACGCGGCCTTCGGCCGTGCGACCCGACACGAGCAACCACCGGCCGTCGAAGTCGATGGTGACCGCGGCGAGCGAGCGGTCGGCCACCGTGAAGCGGACCTGCTCGCCCGAGGCGTCGGCCACCACCACCTGCCAGTCCTCGACCTGATCGGCCGACAGGTCGGTGCCCTCGTCGGAGAAACGGGGATCCGGTCCCTCGACGTAGGCGAGCTCGGAGCCGTCGGGGGAGATCACCGCCGAGTCGATGAACGGCGGCCCACCGCCGACGACCCCATCACTGGGCGAGGGTCTTTCTTCCACCGCACCGGTGAGGTCGTGGAACTCGACGACGGTGGCGTCGTCCTCGGAGTAGGTCAACGCCACCGTGCCGGCACCGATGCTGGCCCGTGTGAGCAGCGCGTTCGGCCATGCCGCGTCGGCCAGCGTCGTGACCCGTCCGGTGGTCAGGTTGCGCAGCTGGAGGGTGCCGGTGACCTCGTCGTCGACCTTGGCCGGGTCGAGGAAGATGGCGTAGAGGATCTTCGTCGTCTCTCCGTCGACGATCACGTCCTGGAGCTCGACCACCCGATGGGGGGCGAGGGTGAGCCGGGCCGACGTGCCGTCCGGTCGGAGCCGTACCAGTCCGAACGCTTCGTCGACGCCGTCCCGGCTGGTACGGAGCGTCTCGTAGAACACCGTTCCCCGGCCGTCGCCCACCGCGGTACCGATGCGGTCCTCGGGATCGGCCACCAGCGAGACCTCACCGCCGACGACGCGCCGGATGGTGTCACCGTCGGAGACGAGCATCCGGGGCGCGTCGGTGGACGCGGCGAGCTCGGTCGAAGCCAGGAGCCACGCGCCGGTGGTCGCGACCGGCGTCGTGTCGAGTGCCGATCCCGACGACGGCGAGGGCTCGGGGGAGCCCGGGCCGGGTGGAGATCGGCCCGTCGAGCAGTCCCGGTTCCGCCGCGTCGCCATCGTCCGCGCCGGCGCGGCATCCGGTCGCGAGGACCAGGACCAGCGCGACGAGCAGCAGTGCGGACTGACGCCTCACGCCCGGGACTGGTCGCCGGCAACCGTGATCCGGTTGTCGACGGCGGCGACGCCCACGACCGCCCCTGCCGTGCGGCCGAGATCGGCGCGGGCGGCCTCGTGGGGAACCTCGCCCGTCAGCGTGACCCGATCGCCGACCACGGTCACCTCGGGTTGGGGGAGGTGCCAGGTACGGGGCGAGTGGGCCAGTTCGTCGCGGATGGTGTCACCGAGACCGGTGGTGGGGGTGGTCGGCGCCGACCCGTAGCGCTGGGCGAGCCGGGCGCGGAACTCCGCCCCGGTGGTGGGCGCGACCGCCATCCCGGCGACCACGCCCGCCCCGAAGAACAACAGTCGCCCGACGCCCACGAATCGAATCGTCTTGAACGTGAAGCCGACGGTGCCCAGCGCGAGCCGGATCGGCAGGGTGAGGAGCTTCCAGGTCAACCAGATCATCGGGGCCTCCGGGTGGGATGGGTCGGTGCGATGTCGCGGAGGAGCGAGTGACCGCGGCCAGGCCCCATTCGATCAGACGGCGAGCAGGGCGTCGACGAACTCGTCGGGATCGAACTCCACCAGGTCCCCGACCTGCTCGCCGAGGCCGACCAGCTTGATGGGCAGACCCAGGTCGAGGGCGATGGCCAGGGCCACGCCACCCTTGGCCGATCCGTCGAGCTTGGTCAGCACGACGCCCGTGCACTGGGTGGCCTCGGAGAACTGCTTGGCCTGGGCCAGGCCGTTCTGGCCGGTGGTGGCGTCGAGCACGAGCAGCACCTCGGTGACCCGGCCGGGGTCACGATCGGCGACCCGGCGCACCTTGGCCAACTCCTCCATCAGGTTGGTCTTGGTGTGGAGGCGACCGGCGGTGTCGGCGAGGACGAGGTCGATGCCCCGGGCCCCGGCCCGGGCCACTGCATCGAAGATCACCGAGGACGGGTCACCGCCTTCGTCGCCCCGGTGGAAGTCGGTGCCGGCCCGCTCCGCCCAGGTCTGGAGCTGCTCGGCGGCTGCGGCCCGGAACGTGTCACCGGCGGCCATGATCACGGAGTGGCCGGCATCGACCTGCTGGCGAGCGACCTTGCCGATCGAGGTGGTCTTGCCCACCCCGTTGACCCCGACGAACAGCCACACGTTGGGGCCGCCGGGCTCGAGGTGCAGCGTGCGGTCGCCTTCGGACAACGCGGCCTTGAGCTGGGCCTTGAGCGCCTCGACCAGCTGCGCCGGCTCGGTGAGACCCTCGTCCTTGACCGTGGTCCGCAGCTCGTCGAGCAGCATCGTGGTGCGGGTGACGCCCACGTCGGCTCGGATGAGCGCCTCCTCGAGCTCGTCCCACGTCTCGGTCGTGATGTCCGATCGGGACAGCACCGATCCGAGGTAATCGCTGAACGCTCCCCGGGCCTTGGCCAGCCGGTCCCGGAAGCTGGGCCTGACGACGGGTTCGAGCGCCGGCTCGGCGTGGTCGGCGGCAGGCTCGACGGTCTCCGGCGGTCCGGGCTCGGCGGTGCGCGGCGGCGGTTGAACCGGCTCGATGCCCGGATGGGACTCGCGACGGCGATTGACCACCAGCACGGCGAGACCGCCGACGAGGACGACGAGGGCGAGGATCGGGAGGAAGATCTCCATGGTCGGGCGAGCCTATCGACGGGCCATCCCCGCGTCGGCGCCCGGTGCCCGGGACGGCTCGCCCGCCTCTAGCCTGCGGGGGGTGGAGCAACCTTCCGGTCCCGACGGCCCCCGATCTCCCGCCCCCGTGCCCCCGGCTCCTCCATCGATACCCGCCCCCGCCGCGCAGCTCCAGATGGTCACCCGCGAGGTCAAGCGGGTCATCGTCGGCCAGGACCGGGTGGTCGAGCGCCTCCTCGTCGGCCTCCTCGCCCGCGGCCACCTCCTGCTCGAAGGCGTGCCGGGCCTGGCCAAGACGCTGGCCATGGAGACCCTCGCCGTTGCCGTCGGCGGCAGCTTCGCCCGCATCCAGTTCACCCCGGATCTCCTCCCGGCCGACATCACCGGCACACGCGTGTGGCGCCAGAGCAGCGAGCAGTTCGATGTCGAGCTCGGTCCGGTGTTCGTCAACTTCCTGCTGGCGGACGAGATCAACCGCGCCCCGGCGAAGGTGCAGTCGGCGCTGCTCGAGGTCATGGCCGAGCACCAGGTCTCCATCGGCGGCGAGTCGTTCTCGGTCCCGGAGCCCTTCCTCGTCATGGCGACCCAGAACCCGATCGAGCACGAAGGGGTGTACCCCCTCCCCGAGGCCCAGCGCGACCGCTTCCTGATGAAGATCTTGATGGACTACCCCTCGCCGGGCGAGGAGGCCGAGATCGTCCGCCGCCACGGCGTGTCGCCGCCGACGGCCTCGATGGTTCTCGAACCCGACGCCCTGCTCGACCTGCAGCGCGCCGCCGACGACGTCACCCTCGACCCGGGCACGTTGCAGTACGCGGTCGACGTCGTGCAGGCCACGAGGGAGCCGGCCGCCTACGGGCTGCCCGATCTGGTCGAGTACCTCGAATACGGCGCCTCGCCCCGGGCCACCCTCGGCCTCATCGCGGCGGGCAAGGCCCTGGCCCTGCTGCGCCAGCGGACATTCGTCGTCCCCCAGGACGTGTTCGATGTCGCGCCCGACGTCCTGCGGCACCGCTTGGTCCTCTCCTACGAGGCACTGGCCCAGGGTGTCGAGGTCGACCACGTCCTGGCCCGCCTCCTGTCCACCGTGCCCGCCCCCGCCGTGTCCGGTTCCGGCGCGGACCCTTCCCACCGTCACCAACCGGCCGACGCCGGGTTCGGAGCCCCGGGGACGGCGTCGTCCGAGCCGGTGGGCGACGGCTACGGCAGCACGGGCTCCGGGTTCTGATCGTGGCCGCGGTCGCCGCGACCGACGCGCGATCGGCAGAGGTCCTCCGCCGGCTCGAGCTGACGGTCAACCGGCGCCTCGACGGCCTCCTCCAGGGCGACTACCGCGGCCTGATCCCGGGTCACGGCTCCGAGTCGGGCGAGACCCGGCCCTACGTCGCGGGCGACGACGTCCGCCGCATCGACTGGAACGTCTCGGCCCGTTCGATGGTCACCCACGTCCGCGAGTCGATCGCCGACCGGGAGCTGGAGACGTGGCTGCTCGTCGATCGCTCCCCCAGTCTCGAGTTCGGCACCGCGACGATGACCAAGGCCCAGCTCGCGGTGTCGGCCGTCGGTGCCGTCGGGTTCCTGACCGCCCGTACCGGGAACCGCCTCGGGGCCGTGGTGGTCGGCCCGGACGGCGCCGATGTCGTCCCGGCCCGGCCGGGCCGCGATCACCTGCTCGCCCTGTTGCACTCGCTGATGACGCCCCGTTCGGGTCCGGCCACCGCCTCGGGCACCACCGCGCTCGGGGCGGCACTCGGGCGGCTGTTGGCGCCGCCGCGCCGGCGGGGTCTCACGGTGGTGGTGTCCGATTTCCTGTCGGCCGACGCCTGGGACGGACCGCTGCGGGCGCTGGCCAACCGCCACGACGTCGTCGCCATCGAGATCGTCGACCCGCGGGAGCTGGAGCTGCCCGCCGTCGGGATGTTGACCGTCGTCGATCCCGAGACCGGCCGCACCCGTGAGGTACCCACCAACCGGCGCACCCGGGAGCGCTACGCCCGAGCCGCCGCCGCCCAGCGCGCCGACGTGGCCGACCGCCTCCGGAGCGCCGGTGTCGGCCACCTCCAGCTGCGCACCGACCGTGATTGGGTGCTCGACATCGTTCGCTTCGTGGGTCTGCGCCGCCGGGTGGGAGCGTTGCGATGAGCTTCCTGTGGCCCGACCAGTTCCTGTCTCCCACCCGCCTGTACGGGCTGCTCGGGATCTTCGTCCTCGCCCTGGTGTACCTGCTGCTCACGTTCCAGCGCAGCGCGTACACCGTGCGGTTCACCAACTTGCCCCTGCTCGATTCGGTGGCGCCCCGCCGGCCGGGGTGGCGTCGCCACGTGGCCGCCGTCGCGTTCCTCCTCGCCATCGCCGCCATGCTCATCGCCTGGGCCCAACCCGCCGACGTGGTCCGGGTACCCAAGGAACGGGCCACCGTCGTGCTCGCCATCGACACGTCGTTGTCCATGCAGGCCACCGACGTGGCCCCCAGCCGGCTGGAGGCGGCCAAGCAGGCGGCGTCGAAGTTCGTCGAGGGGCTCCCACCGCAGATCAACGTCGGCCTGGTGACCTTCGACGGGATCGCGCGTGTGCGGGTGACCCCGACCACCGACCGCCGGCCGGTCCAGTCGGCCATCGACTCGCTCGAGCTCGGGCCGGCCACCGCCATCGGCGAGGCGATCTTCGCCGGACTCGATGCCATCAACACCGCACCCATCGTCGACGCCGACGGAGAGCCGGTCCCGGCCACCATGGTCGTCATGACCGACGGCAAGACCACGGTCGGTCGGCCCGATGCCGACGGGGCGGCCGCGGCCGCCGATGCCGGGGTCCCGGTGTCGACCATCGCCTTCGGCACCGCCCGCGGCACCATCGTCATCGACGGCGAGATCCAACCGGTGCCGGTCGAGGAAGCAGCCCTGAAGCAGATCGCGGACACCACCGGAGGCCGATCGTTCACCGCCGATTCGCTGGGCGAGCTCGAGTCGGTCTACTCCGACATCGGTTCGTCGATCGGCTACGACACCGAGAAGGTCGAGGTCACCGACCGCTTCGTCGGCTACGCCATCGGTCTGCTGCTGGTGAGCGCACTGCTGTCGTTGCTCTGGTTCCAGCGCATCCCGTGAGCCGGGCGGCCGGGGTGGTGATGGCCGCCGCGATGATCGTCTCACTGACCTCGTGCGGCCACGACGACGGCGGGGACCTGACTGCCTTCTGCACCGCCGTCGACGACCTGAAGGCCAACGACCCGTTCGCCGATCTCGCGATCGCCTCGCCGGAGGAGATGCGAGCCGCGTTCGACGATTTGGCAACGGGCGTCGACCGCATCGCCAGGACGGCGCCGTCGCAGGCGAGGATCCAGGCCCGCGCCTACCGCGACGCGGTGAGCGAGTTGGTCGACCAGCTCCGCGGCGCGGGCTTCGATCCCCGGGCCGTCGATGCGCTCGCGTACCGGAACGCGGTGTCCGACTACCAGGACGCCGCCGTGTCGGTCGACAACGCGGCCACCTCGCTCTGCCCCTGATGTCCGGGGCCGGCTGAGCTCGTGGGCCCGGCGGCTACCCGCGGTTACGGTGGACGCCGATGAGCATCGACGAACGTACCGACATCGACACCATCCCCGGCGTGGTGGCCGCCTTGCGCCACACCTTCCAGGGCGGGCGCACCCGTCCGCTCGAGTGGCGGGAGCGCCAGCTCGACGGTCTGCTCCGCGTGTTGGAGGACGACGGCGATCGGCTGGTCCGGGCGATGCAGGACGACTTCGGGAAGCCCGAGGTCGAGGCCTTCGCCACCGACATCGCCTTCACCGTCACCGAGGTCAAGCACATCCGCAAGCACCTCGGGAAGTGGATGTCGCCCCGGAAGGCCAAGCTGCGGCTCAAGGACCGACCGGGCAAGGGCACGGTCCAGCCCGAGCCCCTGGGCGTGGCGCTGATCATCGCTCCGTGGAACTACCCGGTCCAGTTGCTCATCGCGCCGATGGCCGCGGCCCTGGCCGCGGGCAACGCGGTCGTGGCCAAGCCATCCGAGCTGGTCCCCAACACGTCGCTCGTCCTGGCCGAAGCGCTCCGCGCCAACCTCGATCCCGAGGCGGTGGCGGTCTTCGAAGGGGGCGTCGACATCTCGACCCGATTGCTCGAGCAGCGCTTCGACCACATCTTCTTCACCGGCTCCACCGCTGTCGGCAAGATCGTGGCCCGAGCCGCGGCCGAGCACCTCACCCCCACCGTGCTCGAGCTGGGCGGCAAGTCACCGGCCATCGTCATGCCGAGCGCCGACATCGAGACCAGCGCCCACCGCATCGCCTGGGGCAAGTTCCTCAACGCCGGCCAGACCTGCATCGCCCCCGACTACGTCCTCGTCGATCGCAGCCGCAAGGACGAGCTGATCGACGCGCTGGTGGCCGCCATCGGCGAGTTCTACGGAGACTCCCCCACCACGTCGGCCGACCTCACCCAGATCGTCAACGACCGACACGTCCAGCGGATCGAGCACCTGCTCGACGGTCACGGCGGCACGGTGGTGTGCGGTGGAAGCGCCGATCAGACCACCCGCCGGTTCGCGCCCACCGTCATCGTCGACCCCGACCCCGACTCCGCGCTCATGCAGGAGGAGATCTTCGGGCCCGTGCTGCCGATCCTCACGGTCGATTCTGTCGACGAGGCGGTGGCGTTCGTCAACGGCCGCGAGAAGCCGTTGGCCTTGTACGTGTTCACCAGCGAGGACGACCAAGCCCAGGCCGTGGTCGACCGCACGTCCTCCGGCGGCGTGTGCATCAACCACACGCTGTTTCACATCGCCCCGCCCGAGCTGCCCTTCGGCGGTGTCGGCGCGTCCGGTCAGGGCCGTTACCACGGCAAGTCCGGCTTCGACGGGTTCTCCAACCTCAAGCCGATCATGGCCAAGCCGACCAAGCCCGAGATCTCGATGATGTACCCGCCCTACACCAAGCTGAAGTCCAAGGTGCTCAAGAACCTGGTCTGACACTCCCGTTCTGGCCCCACGTCTCTCGCTTCCGGAGCGACGATCGTGGGACCAGAACGGTGAACGGCACTGCCGCTCGGGCTCACGCCGCGCCCAGGGTGGCGGCGCCCTTCTCGGACACCACCCTCGACGAGCCGCCGGGCGACATGGTGACGCCGTAGAGCACGTCGGCTGCCTCCATGGTGCGCTTCTGGTGGCTGACGATGACCAGCTGCGCCTCCTGGCGGAACTCGGCCACCAGATCGAGGAAGCGGTGGAGGTTCACGTCGTCGAGGGCGGCTTCCACCTCGTCCATGACGTAGAACGGCGACGGGCGCGAGCGGAACACGGCGAAGAGGAACGCGAGAGCGGTGAGCGAGCGCTCGCCGCCCGACAGCAGCGACAGCTTGCGCACGTTCTTGCCCGACGGCTTGGCCTCGATCTCGATGCCGGTCTCGAGCAGGCTGGCGGGATCGGTCAGGCTGATGCTGCCCGTACCGCCCGGGAACAGCGTCTGGAACAGGGCGGTGAAGTTCTCCGAGACGTCGGCGAACGCGCCGGCGAAGACGTTGACGATCTCGTCGTCGACGGCCCGGATGATCTTGGACAGCTCGCGTCGGCTGGCCTTGACATCGTCGAGCTGACCCTGCAGGAAGGTGTGGCGCTCCTGGAGGGCCTCGAACTCCTCGAGGGCCAAGGGATTGATCGGACCCATGAGCCGCAGCTCACGCTCGAGCTCGCGGGTGCGGGCCGCCGGGCTGGTGCCCTCGGCGAGCTCGGGACACTCGGCCGCCAACGCGGTGTCCGGGTCGATGTCGAGATCACGGCGCATGGTCTCGACCGAGGTCTCGATGCGCAGGTTGATCTCGCTGAGCTCGAGCTCGGCCCGCTGCATCCGCTCCCGCGCTTCGGACAGCTCCCGTTCGGCGCCCACCCGTTCGCGGCGGAGACCGTCGAGCGCCACCGATACCTGGCGCTGGGCCTCGGACTGCTCGCGCCGCGCTTCCCGGAGCACGACGAGGCGCTCCTCGATGGCGGCCAGTGACGTGTCGCACGCCGCGGCCAACGCGCCCAGGGTCCGGGCGCGACCGTCGAGGGCCTCGCGACGGACGGCAGCCTCGGCGGCCGCCGCCTGGTTCCGTTCGAGCCGGGCGTCCACCTCCACCAGCCGCGCGCTGAGCGAGCTGCGGCGCTCCTCGATCTGGGCGGCCCGGACCTCGAGATCGGAGCGCAGCGCGGTGACGGCAGCCGCCCGCTCGTCGAGCGCCGAGCGGGCGTCGGCCATGGCGCGGGCCGCCTCGCTGGCCGCGGCCTCCTCGGCCTCGAGGGCCGGCAACGCCGCGTCGAGCTCGGCCAGCCGGGTGCGCTCTGTGGCGACGCGGGCCTCGATCTCGTCGCGCAAGGCATCGCCGCCGCGGAGCTCGTCGGCCGTCTCGGCCGCCTGCGCCTCGACCCGAGCGAGAGCTTCGTCGGCGCGCCGGCGCGCGGCGCTGGTCGCCTCGACCTCGTCGCGCGCCCGGGCGGCCGCCCGCTTGGCCACTGCGAGCCGCTCGCGGGCGGCATCGCGCGCCTCGACGGCGCGGGCGACGGAGGCCTCGGCCTGCGCGGCCGCGGCCAGCGCATCGTCGAGGGCGGCGCCGGTGGCGCCCGTGGCGGTGCCCCCGACCCGCCAGGATCCGGGTCCGAAGCGGGCGCCGTCGGCGGTGACGACGACGACGTCGGGGTGGGCCAACGCGATGTCGAGACCGGCCGCCCAGTCGCCATCCACCGCCACCGCGCCTCCGACGATGGCGTCGAGGAGCGAGTCGACGTCGACGCGGCCCGAACGCACGTGAGCCCGCACCGACGCGCCGACTGCGGGCGCGATCCGGGGCTTCCGGGTGAGGCCGAGGGCGAGGACCGCGCCACTGGCATCACCGGCGGCCAGGGCGCCGAGCGCGGCGCGGGCGGTGTCGGGGCCGTCGACCACCACGGCGCCGAGGGCATCGGCGGCGGCGGTCTCGAAGGCCGCCTCCCACCCGGGGTCGACCTCGACGAGATCGAGCAGGGTGCCGATGACGCCATCGACCTCGGCGAGCCGCTCGGCACCGGCGGCCGATCGGGCCTGGTCGAGGGCGAGGGCGAGCGCCTCGGCCCGAGCCACCCACGATCGGTGGTCGGCGTCGACATCGGCGAGGACCTCGCTGGCCACCTCGACCGCGGTCTCGGCCTCGGTGCGCTCGGCGTGGAGGCGATCTCGCTCGGCAACCAGTTCGGGCATGCGTTCGTCGGCACCGGCGATCTCGGTCCGGAGCCGATCGACTTCCGAGGCGAGACGATCGCGCTTGGCCGCGAGGGTCCGGAACCGCTCGTCGAGGCGGTCTCGCTCCGCGGCCGCCCGGGCCACGGCGTTGCGCAGCCCGGCCAGCTCACCCCGGACCTCGGCCGCCGCACCCGAGCTGATGGCCACGCCCTCTCCCCAACGCTCCTCGAACCGGGCGCGGGCATCGGCGAGACCCCGTTCGGCGCGACCGACCTCGTCGACCTCGGGAACGAGGGTGGCCGCCTCGGCGTCGATGGCGGCCAGCGCCTGGCGCAACTGCGACCGATCGGCCTCCAGCGAGGCGACCAGGGCGGCATCGACGCTGGACTCCCGTTCCTTGGCCAGGCTGCGTTCCCGCTCGTGGAGGACGGCGGCGATGCCCCGGCCCCGTTCGCGCAGCGCCTCGTACCGGGTGAGCTCGTCGCCGAGGTCGGTGCCACCGAGGGCGTTCAGCTCGGCCTCCGCCGCGAGGACCGACGTGTCGAGCTCGGCGAGGCGGGCCTTGAGCGACGCGTCCTGGTCGACGTGGACGGCGCGGTTCCGGGTGGTGTTGTCGAGGCGGGTGCGCAGCTGGGCGAGCTCGCGGCCGGCCAGGAACCGGCGCAACGCCGTCAGCTCGTCGACGAGCGAACCGTGGCGACGGGCGGCCTCGGCCTGGCGCTCGAGGGGCCGCAGCCCGCGGCGGACCTCACGGAGCAGGTCCTGGACCCGGGTCAGGTTGGCCTCGGTCGAGGCGAGGCGCCGCTCGGCCTTCTCCTTGCGCTTGCGGTACTTGAGGACGCCGGCCGCCTCCTCGATGATCATGCGCCGGTCGGTGGGCTTGGCGTTGAGGACGGCGTCGATCTGGCCCTGACTGATGATCACGTGCTGCATGCGACCGACACCGGAGTCGGAGAGCAGGTCCTGGATGTCGAGCAGCCGACAGGGCACGCCGTTGATCGAGTACTCCGACTCGCCGGTGCGGAACAGCGTGCGGCAGATGGTGACTTCGGAGAAGTCGATCGGCAACAGCCCGGCCGAGTTGTCGATGGTGAGGCTGACCTCGGCCCGGCCGAGCGCAGCCTTCTTGGCCGTGCCGGCGAAGATGACGTCGTCCATCTTCTGCGAGCGAACCGCAGACGGCGCCTGGGCGCCGAGCACCCAGGCGATGGCGTCGACGACGTTGGACTTGCCCGAGCCGTTGGGCCCGACCACCACGGTGACCCCCGGTTCGAGCCCGAGGTCGGCGGTGTCGGCAAACGACTTGAAACCCTTGATGGTCAGGTTCTTGAGAAACACCGATGCCGACGGTAGTGGCCCCCGCGGGACCCGCCGTGCATCCTCAGTCCGAGGGCGGATCCTGCAAACCGACGGCTGCTGCGACCCGGGCGAGCAGCGGGTGGTCGCCATCCATGCGAGGGACCACGTCGTCGAAGTAGATCGACCTGGCGTCGGCGCGGCACCCGCTCTCGGCGAGCGCCAGAGCCCTGACCGCGGCGGCGGTGACGTCGTCGAGCGGACCCAGGGTGCTCAGCGCCGAGGCGGGCTCGCCCGCGTCCACCTGGGCCAGGGCGAGCACCACCCGGCGGTGCCCGTTCGACGGGCGAACCCGTCGGGCGAGGGTGGCCCACGGCAGGGCCAGGGCTCGGAGCTCGGCATCGCTCGACAGCGAGGCCGACCAGGCCGCGTCGGCGGCGAACCCGGCCCGGGCCGGGACGGTGACGTGGGGGTCGTCGATCAGCGGGGCGTAGGCGTCGACCACATCGACGAACCGCCGCTGCTCGAAGGCGACGACGCCGGCCACCGCCAGCAGGGCGCGCGTCTCGCCGGCCACGTCGATGCCCTCGTCGACCAGTTGGCGGGCCCGGTCGAGGTCACCGGCATCTCGGGCCCGCATGGCCCGCATGCAGAACCAGCCGCTGCGCTCCTCGGCGATGGCGTCGGCGTCGTTGCGGACGAAGTCGAGCAGCAGGCGGCCATCGGACGACGGGTCGCCGAGCTGGCGGCGCCGCCCCGGCCACAGGTTGGCGACGACGGCCAAGAGGTTGAACCCGGCCATGAGCGGGATGTCGGTGATCGATCCGATCGCCGCGAGGATCAGGTTGGCGCCGACGCCGGAGCCGGCCACGACGATGGACCGCCACCGGAAGCCGTCGGCCGAGCGGGCGCCGGTCTGCACGTGTCCGCCGATCGGAACGGGCCCGATGCGGACATCGACCGTCCCCACCCGGAACGACCACAGGGGGCCGCCGCCGATCTGGATCTCGAAGATCTCGTGCCCCACCGCCCGGGTGGCAACGACGTGGGCGAGCTCGTGGGCGACGATCGCCACCACCACCACCACGACGATGAGGACGATGACGTCACCCACGCGACGCCACCCGCTCGGACGCGAGTTGCGAGGCGCAGCCGAGCAACTTGCAGAGCGAACGGCCGCCCTGCGGCCAAGGAGCGGCTACGTCTGGCACTGCTCGCAGAAGTAGGTGTTCTTGCCGCCGAACTTGGCCTTCACGATGGTGTCCCGGCAGCGGCGACAGGGCTCGCCGTCCCGGGCCGACACCTGGTGGTACTCGACGTATCCGCCGGCCTCGCCGTGCAGGTCGTGCCAGTCGTCCTCCGACATCGTGGTACCGCCGTGCTTGATGGCGTCGTGGAGGATCTCGACCACGCTGCGGTACAGGCGGCGGACCTCCTGCACCGACAGCGAGTCCGACAGCCGGTCGTAACGCAGGCCGGCGTCGTAGAGGATCTCGTCGGAGTAGATGGTGCCGATGCCCGCGAGGAGGTCCTCGTCGGTGAGGAACGACTTCAACTTCATGGAGCGGTTGAGCACCAGCTTGGCGAAATCGGACCAGGGCACGGGCTGATCGACCACGTCGTAGCCGAGCAACTCGATCTCGTCGACCCCCTCGGCGACCTCTTCGGGGGTCAGCAGCCACAGCTCCCCGGTGTGCTTGGGGTCGATGTAGCGCAATTGGCCACCCTGGGTGAACGTGAGCACGACGGCCGTACCGTCCTCGAAATCGTCCTTGGACGGCGTCTTGCGGAGCTGGCCACCCAGCCCGGGGCGGATGATGAACCGATCGTCGCTGTCGAGGGTGAAGATCAAGAAGGTGCCCCGGCGCATCAGCGACTTGAGCTTGGCACCCTCGAGCATGCCGGCGAACTGCTTCTTGGAGCTGTGCCGGGGGATGGCCTTCGTGTCGAGGACGTCGACCGACTTGACCTTGCGACCCACCACCTCCCGCTCGAGTTGGCGACGAATCGTCTCGACCTCGGGTAGTTCAGCCATCGTCGTCGCCTCCAGGGGCGTGGGTGTCGTCAGTGGGATCTGCGAGCAGCTCGAGCGCGGCCCGAGCCGCGTGCTGTTCGGCTTGCTTCTTCGACCGCCCGACGCCGACGCCGAGCTCGCGACCATCAGCCGTGACGGTCACGGTGAACTGGCGGGCATGGTCGGGGCCGGCGGCCTCGAAGGCGTACTCCAGATCGGCGTCGGTCTCGGCTGCCAGCACCTCCTGGAGCCGGCTCTTGTGATCCTGGTTGCGTCCGCCGGCGTCGATGGCCGCCCGGATCCGCGCGCCGAAGAGGCGCCGGACGACGTCGCGGACCACCTCGATGCCGCCATCGAGGTACACGGCGCCGAGCACCGCCTCCACGGAATCGGCCAGGATCGACGGCTTCTCGCGCCCGCCGGACTGCTCCTCACCCTTACCGAGGCGGAGGTGCTCGCCGAAGCGGTGCTCGATGGCGATCTCGGCGAGGCAGACGGAGTTCACGACGGCCTTGCGCACATCGGTGAGGGCGCCCTCGTCGAGATCGGGTTCGCTGCGATAGACGAGATCGGCGACGACGAATCCCAGCACCGAGTCCCCCAGGAACTCGAGCCGCTCGTTGGACTCGTCCTCGGGGTGTTCCGCGCACCACGAGCGATGGTTGAACGCTTGGGCGAGGAGGGCATCGTCGTGTGGTTCGTAGCCGAGGTCGGCGACGAGCCGAGCGCGCTCGACCACGGGGCGGTGGCCGCCGGCCGCGATCGGCACCGGTACGTCCCGGCTCGGATCAGAGCCGCGCGACGACGTAGTCGACGGCGTCGCGGATGGTCTTGAGATCTTCCAGGTCTTCGTCCTCGATCCGGAAGCCGACGGTTCGCTCGCCGATCTCCTCCTCGAGCGCCTCCACCAGTTCGATGAGGGCCAGCGAGTCGGCGTCGAGGTCGTCGACGAAGCTGTCGCTCTCCTTGATCGAGTCCGGCTCGATCTCGAGGATGTCGGCCAAGCGGTCGCGGATCAGGTCGAGCACCTCGTCGCGATCCATCTTTCCGCCTTCCACGTGCGTCTCTGCGGGCACCACGCTGCTCCTGGGGTATTCGTCGGGAGATCGGTCACTGTAGCGAGTCCGGTCCAATGTCACGGGATCGGCGAAAAAGCCCAGGACAGTGCCTACTCTACGTATCGGCACATCACGGATCGTGCGATCTCGCCCCCTCAACCTCGTTCTGGCCGGTCTTCGCGCCACGGGAAGCGACCGACGACCGACCAGAACGGGAGCGCGTGGGACGGAGGCGGCGGGAGGTCAGGCGATGGCCGCGGCGAGCGCCCCGACCACGTCGCCGACGATCATGTCGCGGGCGACCTTCACCGCGTTGACGATGGCGGTCTCGCCCGACGAGCCGTGGCTGATGATGCACACACCGTCGACGCCGAGGAGCATCGCTCCACCGGTGTTCTCCGGATCGAGTGAGGCGTACAACGGCAACAACTCGGGCATCAACACGTCAGCGGCCGCCTTGGCCTCTTCGGTGGCGCCGAACGCCTCCAGCAACCGGGACACCAGGGCCTTCATGCCCCCCTCGAGCGACTTGAGCGCCACGTTGCCGGTGAAGCCGTCGGTGACCACGACATCGACGTCGTCGGTCATCAGGTCGCGGCCCTCGACGTTGCCGATGAAGGTGCCGCCGCTGGCTCGGAGGACCCCCTCGACCGCGAGCAGCTCGTAGGTCTGCTTGCGCAGCGGGTCGCCCTTGCCGGGTTCCTCGCCGATGGAGAGCAGACCGACCCGCGGGGTCTCGATGCCGAAGCGAGCGGTGGCGAACGCCGCCCCCATCTGGGCGAACTGCACGAGCCACTCGGGTTGGCACTCGGCGTTGGCGCCGGCGTCGAGCAGCACGGTGTGACCACCCGACGGCACCGGCAACGGTGTGGCGATGGCGGGACGCTTGGCCCCGGCGATGCGACCCATGCGCAGCAACGCGGAAGCCATGGTGGCCCCGGTGTTCCCGGCCGACACCATCGCGGAGGCCCGTCCGTCGCGGACGGCCTCGGCGGCCCGCACCAGCGTGGAGTCCTTCATGCGCCGCACGCTCTGCCCCGGGTCGGCATCCATGGCGATGACCTCGGACGCCTCGATCAGCGGGAGATCGCCGGCGAGCTCGGCAACCTCGGGGGTGCCGACGAGGACGACGGGAACGTCGAGCTCGTCGCGGGCGCGTCGGGCCCCGGCCACGATGGCCTCGGGCGACCGGTCGCCACCGTTGGCATCAACCGCGATCGGCAACATGCGGGGTCCTCCCGGAGATGTGAAGTGGTACGGAGCCGCGTCCAGTTTCGTTTCTCTGGGGGCCAGAAGTTGCGAGGCGCAGCCGAGCAACTTCAGGAAACCGGACGAAGTCCGGTTTCAGTCGACGTCGACGGCTTGGCGGCCGTGGTACCAGCCACAGTTGGGGCAGACCACGTGGGGGACCTTGGTGACGCCACAGCGCGGGCACAGGCTCCGGGACGGGCGCTCCAGCTTCCAGTTGGCGGCGCGGCGGCTACGGCCCTTCGCCTTCGATGTCTTGCGCTTCGGAACGGCCATGACGGATCAACCTCTGGGCGAGCAACCGCCCGTGTGCGGGGGCGTGGTGGCGCGTCGGGAGTGCCGGACGCGAGCGAGCCAGCGTAGCGGTGCTCCGTCCCGCGCTCACAACCGCGCCCCGGAACTACTCGAAGCGCAGCTCGTCGAGCGCCGCCCAGCGAGGATCGGATGTCGACCCGGCCGCCGCCGCATCCGCCTCGACCTCGGCGGCGTGGGCCTCCTCGGTGGTGGTCGGGAACCGCTCGGGGTCCGGACCCGTGCAGTCGTCACGGCACAGGGGCGCCAGCGGCAGCCCCGACAGCACCAGCTCGCGGACGAGCGGTTCGAGATCGAGGAGGTCGCCCTCGATGGGCAGGATCTCCTCGTCGATCGGCTCCCGCTGCGCGACCTCACGGAAGGCGACGCGCTGGTGACCGTGGACCTCGTCGAGGCAGCGCCGACATTCGCCGTACCAGTCGAAGCCGATCTCCCCGGTGAGCTCGATGCCGCCGGCCATGGCCATGGCTTCACCCTCGACTGTGAGGTCGGTCCCCGGGATCGTGCGCGCCGCGGTGGTCTCGAGCGAACCGAGGTCGACGACCCGCTCGATGCTGCGACGACTCCCCGGCTCCCGGAGCAGGTCGCCGACCCGGACCACCAGCGGCCGGGGCACGGCTCAGCGGTCGTCTTGGTCGAAGAACACCGGTGGGCGCGGGTCGGGCCGGTGGTCGGGCACGGCCTCGAGCCGGGGACGGCCGACGCGCTCGGCCGGATCGTCGCCCGTGTCGTCCTCGCGCGCCTGGCTGCCCTGGAGCTTGAGCCGGCCGGCGTTGACCACCTTCATGGTCCGCTCGAGCACGATCTCGAAGCTGGCCAGGCGCTGGTCGCAGAAGTCCTCCGCCTCCAGCTTGAGGCGCCGGGACTCGGCGTCGGCCTGGTCGACGACCGAGCGGGCCCGAGCCTCGGCGGCCTTGACGACTTCGGTCTTGCGGACCATCTCGTCGGCCTTCTCGCGCGCCTGGTCGAGGATCTCCTCGGCCTCGCGGCGGGTGCGGGCCAGGAACTCCTCGCGTTGCTTGAGCAGCCACTTCGCCGCCCGGAGCTCCTCGGGGAGCCGTTCTGACGCCTCGTCGACCAGATCGAGCACCTCGGCCTGGTTGATCATCACCGAGGTCGACAGCGGCATGGGTCGCGCCTGCTCGATGAGGTCGCGGATCTCCCGCAGGACGGACTCGACCTGCGGCGATTCGTACGGGGACTGGCCGGGACGGTCTCCGTTGCTCATCGCTTCTCCCTCGCTGGGCCCTTGGACGAGTGCACGCCGAAGGTGTCTTGGAGTCGCTTGGACACCGCCACCGGGACCATGTCGCTCACGTCGCCACCGAAGCGGGCGATCTCCCGCAGCAGCTTCGAGGCCACGAAGGAGTGCTCGGTGGCCGAGGGGATGAACAGCGTCTCCAGTCCGGAGATCTTGCGGTTCATGTGGGCCTGGTGCATCTCCGATTCGAAGTCGGACACGGCGCGCAGCCCCTTGACGATGACGTCGGCTCCGATGTCACGAGCGAGATCGACGACCAGGCTGGAGAACTGCACCACCTCGATGTTGTCGAGATGGGCGGTGCTCTCCTCGATCATCGCCTTGCGATCGTCGAACGAGAACAGCGGCTCGCCCTTCTGGGGATTGCGCATCGCGGCCACGTACACGCGGTCGAACAGGCGCGAGGCCGTCTCGATGATCTCGAGATGGCCGTTGTGGATCGGATCGAACGTCCCGGGATAGAGGACTGTCCTCACGCGTCGGCTCCTGTTGCGTCGGTTGGATCGTCGGACATGGACTCTCGACCCGCAGGGCCGGCCGGGAGTTCGACCGGTGGGGCGGCGAACGTGATCACGGTACCGCCGTAGGCCCGTTCCCTCATCTTTTCCCACCCCACCGGGAGGGCGATCGGACGGTCGGACTCCATCACCGCCATGCCCCCGGCATCGAGGTGACCGGCCACGCGCCCGAGCAGGTCACTCCAGCCGTCGAAGGCGTACGGCGGGTCGGCGAGGACGAGATCGAGGTCGCCCGGCAACGTGTCGACCACGTCTTCGGCCCGGCCGCGGATCACCGTGGCTCGGTCCCCGAATCCCAGCGTGTCGAGGTTGGCCTCGATCACGCCGACGGCGACGCGGTCGGACTCGACGAACCACGCCTCGGTCGCCCCGCGGCTCAGCGCCTCGATCCCGAGGGCACCGCTGCCGGCGTAGAGATCCACGACCCGCGCCCCAGCGATCGGCATCCGGCTGAACACGGCGTTGAAGATCGCCTCCCGCACCCGATCAGAGGTCGGCCGCGTCGACTCGCCCACCGGGCTTTCCAGCCGCCGACCGCGCGCCGAGCCGGCGACGACCCTCACCCGAAGGACGAACCGGTGGCCGAGTAGGGCATCGAGATCCAGGTCTTGCCCGGCGTCAACTTGATCGTGTTGCCGTCCTGGTCGAGGTACTTCGTCGGCGACGTGTTGTCGGGCTTGACCCAGGTGCCCGTGGTGACGGTGCCCTGGCTGAACACCCATGCCTCGCCCTCGCCGACGACCTGGGCGGTGGGAACCCGGGTCCCGGCCTTGTCGACCGTGCCCGAGTCGACCGCCTTCACGAAGCGCACGATCACGTTGTCCGGCGCCACCTGCAGGCCGCTGGCGTCCACGTGGGGGTGGCCCTTCTGGCTCCGCAGCCAGTGGGAACCGTCCCAGTCGTAGGTGACGGCCGCCTCGCCGCCCCCCTGGCCGAACGGGGCCGGGAATCGGATGTGCACGGTCGAGGCCGGAACGGCCAGGGGAGACGGGGGCTCGCCCGGGGCGGCGAAGTCGAAGATCGGTTGGGTGGGTCCGGTCGAGCCCTCCGGTGCCGTGGCGCGGATCTGGGCGGTGCCCTGCACGAAGCTGTTGTACGGCGCCGGTCGGCTGTGGTCGCGGTAGAAGAGCTGGGGGATGTCGTCGATCGAGCGGGGGACCACGGTGGACGCTCGCACGATGGGCCCGAGGATCCCGTTGGCGCCGTGCCAGGTGAACAGGGGGTGGTTGAGCTCCTCGAGGACACCGACCTCCGAACCGCGAGCCGAGCGGACCGGCCCGACGGGGGCCGCGTCGCTGGATTGGAAGATCGAGAGCAGCCGGGTGATCTGGCCCTCCACCTGGATCTCGTAGACGACATCGGCCTGGTTGATCCCCACCTGGGGCGTCGAGTGGCCGTCGACGTTGTCGATCTTGATCGCCACGACGGGCCGGGCGGTGAGGGCCGGGTCCATGGGTTGGCCGGTCAGCATCGACAGGTTCGTCGGATCGGGCGCCGTCGTGGTCGTGGTGGTGGGCTTCGCGGTGGTGCTGGAGGTGGTGGTCGCCGGCGTCGCGTCGTCGCCACCACCGCAGGCGGCGAGGACGATCGACAGGGTCAGCGCGGCGACCGCGAGGGAACGGGTGCGCATCGGACTCAGTGTGCCAGCAGGTCCACGGGTGGCCGTGGCACCCCACGGGCGGCCGCGACGTCCGCACCGCCCGCCGGTAGGTTGGCCCGGTGTTCGAA
The DNA here is from genome assembly GCA_963731885.1 of uncultured Acidimicrobiaceae bacterium. Lineage (GTDB taxonomy): Bacteria > Actinomycetota > Acidimicrobiia > Acidimicrobiales > Salinilacustritrichaceae > Salinilacustrithrix. The sequence goes on from CAVSXR010000042.1 coordinate 41,192, forward strand.
CCCGACCCGGTCATCACCTGCATCGACTGCGGCGGGCGGGCCCATCTCAACTCGTATGCACCCGAAGACGGCTGGGCGCCGGGCGATGTCACCGTCTACCGCTGCGAGGACTGCCTCGACGCCTGGTACCTCGAAGTGCCCGAGGACGAGTGACCGCAGGGCCCGCCCGGAGGGTTCGCCTAACCCTTGAGGAGGAACTCGGCGTCGGCGTCGTCGAGGTGGACCCGCACCTCGTCGAGAAGGGGCGCCGGCACGGTGTCGGGGCCGTCGACCAGCGCGAAGGCGGCATCCCTCGCCCGGGCGACCCACTCCCGATCGGTGCGTAGGGAGGCGAGCTTGAGATCGCTCATCCCCTTCTGGCGCTCGCCCATGATGGTGCCCTCCCCGCGCAGGTCGAGATCGACCTCGGCCAACTCGAAGCCGTCGGTGGTCCGGACCAGCGCCTCGAGCCGAGCGGTGCCGTCGTCTCCGGCCCCCTCGCCGACGAGATAGCACACGGACGCGTGGCTCCCGCGCCCCACCCGCCCCCGGAGCTGGTGCAGCTGGGCGATGCCGAAGCGGTCGGCATCGAGCACCACCATCACCGTGGCGTTCGGGACGTCGACACCGACCTCGATCACCGTCGTGGCCACCAGCACGTCGAGCTCGCCGCGCCGGAAGGCGCTCATGGTGGCCTCCTTCTCGTCGGCCCGGACCCGGCCGTGGAGCAGCCCCATCCGAAATCCGTGGAGCTCGGTGGCCTGGAGCGACTCGAAGGTCTCGGTCGCGGAGGCGACCTCGAGCTTCTCCGACTCCTCGACCAGCGGGCAGACCACGTAGGTCTGGCGCCCGGCGGACAGCTCGGCCCGGACGCGATCCCACATGGCGGCCTGGTCCCGCTCGGTGCGGGGCCAGATCGTCTCGATGGGTGTCCGACCCGGCGGCAGCTCGTCGAGCACGGATACGTCGAGGTCGCCGTAGACGGTCATGGCCGCGGTCCGAGGGATCGGCGTGGCCGTCATGACCAGCACGTCGGGCACCGCACCGCGGGACTTGTCCCGCAGCGCCGCCCGCTGCTCGACGCCGAAGCGGTGCTGCTCGTCGATCACCGCGAGTCCGAGGGACGAGAAGGCCACGTCGGCCGACAGCAGCGCGTGGGTGCCGATGACGACGTCGACCCGCCCGGCCGCGAGATCCTCGGTGATCTGCCGGCGAGCGGCGGCCGGGACCCGGTTGGTGAGCAGCTCGACCCGGAGGGGCCGGTCGAAGAGCGCGCCGTGTTCGCCGACGGTGAAGCCGTCGAGCATGGCTCCCACCCCGAGGGCGTGCTGCTCGGCGAGCACCTCGGTGGGCGCCATCAGCGCACCCTGGTGCCCGCTCTCGACCGCGTGGAGCAGCGCGGACACGGCCACCACGGTCTTGCCCGCGCCGACGTCGCCCTGGAGCAGGCGGTGCATCGGGGTCTCCTGCGCCATGTCGGCCGCGATCTCCTCGATGGTCCGGCGCTGGGCGGCGGTCAGCGGGAAGCCCAACCCAGCGTGGAAGCGCTCGACCATGGTCCGGGACGGATCGTGGGCGATGCCGGCGGTGGTGGCCTCGAGGGTGCGCTTGCGCAGGACGAGGGCGAGCTGGACGCGCAGCAGCTCGTCGAAGACGAGCCGGCGCCGGGCGAGGAGGTGGGCGCCCGTCGACTCGGGGAGGTGGATGTCGTGGAAGGCGTTGGTGCGATCGACGAGGTCGTACTCGTCGAGCAGGCGTTCCGGGACCGGGTCCTCCAGCTCACCGGCGCGACGCAGCGCCTCATCGATCCAGCCGGCGAGGTCGTAGGACGTGAGCTTGACCTTCTCGGACTGGGGGTAGACGGGCACCACCCGCCCGGTCCGGTCGCCGATCAGGTCGACCACCGGATTCGTCATCTGCCGTCGGCCCCGGAAGTCCTCGAGCTTTCCGAAGAACACCGCCTCGGTGCCGGGGCGGAGCTGCTTCTCGCGCCACGCCTGGTTGAAGAAGCTGATCCGCATCGTGCCGGAGGCGTCGCGCACCGTGCCGGTGACCATCACGCGGCCCCCCTTGATCCGCCGGGCGGCGATGTCGGTGACCGTGGCCAGGACCGAGGCCTCGTCGCCGACGGTCAGGTCGCGGATCTGGGCCTGCCTGGTCCGGTCGATGTAGCGCCGCGGATAGTGGGTGACCAGGTCGAACACGGTCCGGATGCCGAACGCCGCCAGCGCCTTCGCCTTGGCCGGACCGACACCGGTGAGCCGGGTGACCTCGACGGCACGCAGCGATTCCAGCGACCGGGCCATGGGCTCATCCTGCCCCAGTGGGTGGGACAGGAACGCGAACCGCCCACACGCCGGGGCGTGTGGGCGGTGGAGCGCACGGATCGATCGGGTCCCGGCGGCGGAAGGCCGCCGGAGAAAGGGTCACGCACTGCGCAATGCGGAGATGAGCTGCCGCTTCGACATGCCGGAGCGGCCGTCGATGTCGAGTTCCTGGGCCCGCTCGTAGAGCTCTTCCTTGGTCCAGTTCTCGTACGGACCGCTGGGACGGTCGGCCGTCGCCTCGGCGGTGGCCGCGGTCGCGGTGTCCATGCTCTTCACCGCGCGGTCACCGGCGTGCTCGGCCTCGCGCTCGATCTTGGCGGCGACCTTCTCGGCATCGTCAGCGACCGAGCGGAGGTTGCGCCCGACCTGATCGACGGCCGACTCGGCGCGGTGCTCGATGCTCGTGCGAGCCCGGCGAACGTCGCCGAGGGCACGCCGGCCCGTGGTCCGCACGGTTTCGGCCGAGGAACCGATGGCCTTCTCGGTGGCTGTCACCAGGCCGCTGGCGCCCTTCCAGGCCACGCTCACGACGTCGCCGAACGCGTCGAGCACCGTCGCGGTCATGTGGCCGTACTGGCGGATGGCTTCGGAGTTCAGTGCCCCGACCCGGCGAACCACCACGTTGAGCGGCGGTGGCGTGCGCTCGGCGACCTTGGTTGCGTTCACGTCGTAGGCACGAGCGAACTCGCTGAACTGGGTGTCGATGGTCTGGGTGATGGTCATGGTCGCGCTCTACCCGATGCTGCATATCTCATGCGAATGGTGACCGATGGCACGTCCACCGGGCCGGGTCACTCGATGCCGAACAGGTACGGGTAGAGCGGTTGGCCGCCGTGGTGGATCTCGGCCTCGACGTCGGCATGGTGCTGGGCCAGCCACTCGGTGATGAGGCGGGTGGTCCCGGCCGACGAGCCCTCGCCTTCGATCACCGTCACCAGTTCGTGGTCGTCGTCGATCAGCGTGTCGAGCAGCCCGGTGCACGCATCGGCCAGCTCGGCGGCGACCACCTCGATCCCGCTGCGGGCGATGCCCAGCCAGTCGCCTTCGGAGATGGGGCCGGCATCGCACATCGACGGACGGACGGCCTGGGTCACCTCGCCGTTCACGATGGCGCCGGCCAGCTCACCCATCGACGAGAGGTTGTCGTCGGCCGATGCCTCGGGGTCGTAGCCCATGAGGGCGGCGAAGCCCTCGGTGATCGAACGGGTGGGCAGGACGCGCACCACCTTGTCGGTGAGCGCGTCGACCTGCTCGGCCACGGCGATGATGTTCTTGTTGTTCGGCAGGATCACGACCTCGGGGGCGGCCACGGCTTCCACCGCCTCGAGGAGCTGCTGGGTCGACGGGTTCATCGACTGGCCCCCGGTCACCACCTGCTGCACCCGCAGGTTGGCGAAGATGCGCCGGATGCCGTCGCCGGTCGCCACCGCGACGACGCCGCACGGCACCGGTTCGACCACCGGCTCCGGACCGGCATCGGCCTCGCGAACCCAGCGCTCCTCCTCGACCACACCCAGTTCGTCGAGCAGGTCGGTCACGCGGATCTGGCGGGGGCGGCCGATCTCGATCGCCGCTTCGATCGCCTCCCCGATCTCGTCGGTGTGGATGTGGCAGTTGTAGATCCCGTCCCCACCGACCACCACGATCGAGTCACCGATGCCGGCCCACACCTCGCGGAACGCCGGCATGGCCGCGTCGGGCGCCTCGAGCAGGTACATGACCTCGTACCGCAGCTCGGAGACGTGCTTGCCCGTCTCCGACGTGGGTGTCCGGTCCGCGGTGCGGGCCCGGCCGGCGGCACCGTCGGGCGCGGAAGGTGGCGCGGGCACCTCCCGACCGTCGACGATCTGCAACAGCGCGTCGAGCAACAGGAGGAACCCGGCCCCACCGGCATCGACGACCCCGGCGTCGGCGAGCACCGGGAGCAGGTCGGGCGTGCGGTCGAGCGACTGCTGACCGGCCTCGCGGGTGTCGGCCAGCACCGCCACCAGCGACCCGTCACGGCTCGCGCTCTGCCGCGCCGCCTCGGCGGCCTCGCGGACCACGGTCAGGATGGTCCCCTCGACCGGCCTCTGGACCGCCTCGTAGGAGAGCTCGGACGCGCGGCTGAGGGCGGCGGCGAACACATCGGGGTCGATGGCGTCGACCTCACGGACCACCTCGGTGACCCCGCGCAGCAGCTGCGAGAGGATCACGCCGGAGTTGCCCCGCGCCCCCATCAGCGAACCGTGGGCGATCGCCTTGCAGACCCCGGCCATGTCGGCGTCCTCGCCGGCAGCTTCCACCGCCTCGACCACTGACCGGACCGTCAGGGTCATGTTGGTGCCGGTGTCGCCGTCGGGCACGGGGTACACGTTCAGTCGGTTGATGGCGTCCTGGTGGGTGGCGAGCGCGTCACCGAAGGCAACGACGGAGCGGCACAGCTCGCGGGGGCCCAGGATGTCGAGGGTCGTCATCGGCGGGCGAGCCTACCGATGCTCTCCAGCGCGGCCGGGACTCCGACCGATCGGGCACCGCGCCGACCACGGCGACGGCGGGCCGCTGGCGCCGTGTGGTGTCGCGCCAGAGGCCACGGTTAGGGTGAACGGACCCCAGGTAACAGGGTCGACCAACGGTCGAAACCCGTGGCGCAAGGTGGTTGCAGGTGCAAGGTGTGATCAAGTCGTACGACCCCGGCACCGGTGACGGTGTCGTGCTCACCGACACCGACTTCACCGAGTACGAGCTGGCCGCAGGCGCCCTCGAGGGGTCGGTCTTCCGGATGCTCCGCCAGGGCCAACGGGTGATCTTCGACCTCGATGACACCGGCCGAGCGCACGCCCTGCGCCTGGGATCCGAAGTGGACATGAGCACGCCGCACTTCCCCGAGGACGACGTGCCCCTGGAGACCGGGATCTGACCGCCCGAGCGGCCTTTTCCCCCGACCGAAGTCGCAACGGCGCGACGAAAGGCGACACGACGAGATGTCTTCCACGACCGAGAGGGCCACCACCGGCAATGCCGGCACCGACAACGCCGAGCTGCTGGCTTGGGTGGAGCAGTGGGCGGAGATCTTCCAACCCGACGCCATCGAGTGGTGCGACGGCTCCGAGGAGGAGTGGGACCGGCTCACCTCGTCGCTGGTCGCCCAGGGCGCGTTCACCCGGCTCGACGACTCGAAGCGGCCGAACTCGTTCCTGTGCAACTCCGACCCCGCCGACGTGGCCCGGGTCGAGGAGCGGACCTTCATCAACTCCGAGGCCGAGATCGACGCCGGCCCCACCAACAACTGGCGGGCACCGGCGGAGATGAAAGAGGAGGTGCTGCGCTTCTACCGCGGCGCCATGCGGGGCCGGACCATGTACGTGGTGCCCTTCTCGATGGGCCCGCTCGGCTCGCCCATCGCCCACATCGGCGTCCAGCTCACCGACAGCCCCTACGTCGTCGTCAACATGAAGATCATGACCCGCATGGGCCAGGGCGCCCTCGACGTGCTCGGCGACGGCCGAGTGGGTCAAGCTGCATCCACTCGGTCGGGCTATCCGCTCGTCGACGCCGAGGGCGACGAGCGTCCCGACGTGGCGTGGCCGTGCGACCCCGACAACAAGTACATCTGCCACTTCCCCGAGGATCGGGAGATCTGGTCGTACGGCTCCGGGCTACGGCGGCAACGCCCTGCTGGGCAAGAAGTGCTTCGCCCTGCGCATCGCCTCCACCATGGCCCGCGACGAGGGCTGGATGGCCGAGCACATGCTGATCATCGGGGTGACGCCGCCGAACGGCGAGAAGAGCTACGTCGCGGCCGCCTTCCCGTCGGCCTGCGGCAAGACCAACATGGCCATGCTCATCCCGACCCTGCCCGGCTGGAAGGTCGAGTGCATCGGCGACGACATCGCCTGGCTCAAGTTCGGCGCCGACGGCCAGCTCTACGCCATCAACCCGGAGGCCGGCTTCTTCGGCGTCGCTCCCGGCACCAGCGAGGAGACCAACCTCAACGCGCTGCGCTCGGTCGACGCCAACTCGATCTTCACCAACGTGGCCCGGACCGACGACGACGACGTGTGGTGGGAGGGGCTCTCCGAGCCGCCCGCCCACCTCATCGACTGGCGGGGCAACGACTGGACGCCGGCCTCCGACGCCCCCGCCGCCCACCCCAACGCTCGCTTCACCGCGCCGGCGTCGCAGTGCCCGGTCATCGCGCCGGAGTTCGAGGACCCCAAGGGGGTGCCGATCTCGGCCATCCTCTTCGGTGGCCGCCGGGCGTCGAACGTGCCGTTGGTGACCGAGGCGCGCGACTGGGAGCACGGGGTGTTCCTCGGCTCGATCATGAGCTCGGAGAAGACGGCGGCCGCCGCCGGCAAGGTCGGCGAGGTCCGCTTCGACCCCTTCGCCATGTTGCCGTTCATCGGGTACAACGCCGGCGACTACATGCAGCACTGGCTCGACATCGGCCAGGCGACCCCCAACGGCAATCCGGCCAAGCTGCCGAAGCTGTTCTGGGTGAACTGGTTCCGCCGGGGCGAGGACGGCTCGTTCCTCTGGCCCGGTTTCGGCGAGAACAGCCGGGTGCTCAAGTGGGTGCTCGAGCGGCTCGACGACCAGTCGCCCGACGCTCGGGCCGGAGCGGTCGAGACCCCGATCGGGCTGGTTCCCACCCCCGATGCCCTCGACACCGAGGGGCTCGACATCGATCCCGCCGTCCTCGAGGAGCTGCTGGCGGTGGACGCCGAGTCCTGGCGTCAGGAGATCCCCCTGATCGAGGCGCAGTTCGAGTTCATCGGCGAACGGCTGCCGGCCGCGCTGCACGACCAGCTCGACGCGCTCGAGAAGCGCCTCAGTTCGTAAGCACCACGACGAGTCCCCACCGGGTCGACCCGGTGGGGACTCGTGGCGCGTCCGGCGGGGCGATCAGAGGTGGCGGGTCGGGAGCGGGAGCAGGCCGGCAACTCGGCACTGGGCCGCCAGCGCGGACAGCGCCTCGACGTAGACCTCACGAGTGACGGCCCCGGCGAGGTAGTCGTCTCGCAGGTCGAGGAACATCGCCTCCACCAGCAGGTCGACGAGCTGGTCGAACAGGCGATCCCGCAGCTCGTCGTCGTGGCCGACCAGCTGGATGGTGCTCAGGATGTCGTCCTGCTCGTCGGCCACCCGGGTGACCAAGCGCTCGTGTGCGTCCATGTCCGTTCCATTCGCCATGTCGGGATCGCCCTCCTTCCCCGACGCTGCGTGATTTGTGGCGTACGCAACGTCGGAAAACTCCGTCTCAGACTTGCGTTGCATGCACTCAGATTTCTTGTATGATCTACCAACAGAGCCATCGAATCCGGCCCGTTCGGGCCATCGCATCCGAAGGAGGAATCCGCCATGCTGCTCCGCTTCGATCCCTTCCGAGAGCTCGACCGCGTCGTCGACGACCGCGTGGCGCGGGCTCCGGGCCCCATGCCGATGGACGCGTATCGGCGCGGGAACCACGTCATCGCCCACATCGACCTCCCGGGCGTCGCCCGCGACGACGTCGACATCGAGGTCGAGCGGAACGTGCTCACCGTCAGCGCGACCCGGACGTTCCCCCGGGCCGAGGGTGACGAGCTCATCGTCGGCGAGCGTCGCCACGGCGAGTTCCGTCGCCAGCTCCTTCTCGGCGACACCCTCGATGCCAATCAGGTCGAGGCCGAGGTCGCCGACGGGGTGCTCACGCTACGGATCCCGATCGCCGAGACGGCCAAGCCTCGCAAGATCGAGGTCGGCTCGAACCGGACGATCGAGGGCAGCGAGTCCTCCGACCAGGCCTCCATCTCCGCCTGATCCGCCTGTCCCGCCCGGCACCGGGCCCGCCGGAACCACCCCGGCGGGCCTCGCCGCGTCCGGGCTAGAGTCCGGCGCCCGACCCGCGATCAGACGAGAGGCAATCCATGGACGTGAGCGCGTACATCCTCATCCAGACCGAGGTCGGGAAGGCAGCCGAAGTCGCCGCCGAGGTGGGCGAGATCCCTGGAGTGGTCTCCGCCGAGGACGTCACCGGCCCCTACGACGTCATCGCCCGGGCCGAGGCCGCCACCGTCGACGAGCTCGGCAAGATGGTGGTGAGCCGGGTCCAGATGATCGCTGGTATCACCCGCACCCTGACCTGCCCGGTGGTCAAGCTCTGACCGTCGGTCCGTGAGCCGTCCCGATCGGCCCCGCTCGATCAGGTGGGTACGCCGACCCTGACCCGACCCGGCGCCGTCTCCAGCGCCTCGGGCAGATCGAGAACGATCGAGGTGCCGTCATCATCCGTGGCGGCGAACGCCACCTCCACCCCGTCCCCCGCGGCCCGGACATCGATGGTGGTGGTGGCCGCGGTCTTGGCCAACGACTGGATGACCGACTCGATCACACCCAGCACGACCAGCGCGGTGGCCGGCGCCACCGGGCCCTCCGCCGTCCACTGCAGGTCGATGGCGGCACCGGCCTCCTCGTGAGCGGCCTCGATCTCGATCTCGACCGCGGTGCGCAACGGATCGTCGCTGTCCACGAGGGGTGACGCGTCCTCGATCCCGAGTGAGATGCTGGTTCGCCACGTCCGTTCCACCCGCTCGAGGGCCAGGGCCCAGAGGATGTCGGCCGCGGCCGCGTCGACCGGTGCGACGACAGCCCCGTGCTCGGCCAGTTCACGACGGACGGCCTCCAGTTCGGCGGCCTGAGCGTCCCAGGCCCGAGCCGCGGCCTTCGCCGCCGCCTCCAGGACGTCAACGCGACCCGACGCCTCCCGCACCGCGGCCTCGGCGGCCTCCCGGGCCGTCACCTCGTCACGCAGGCGGGCACCGACGTCGGCGGCATCCCGCCGGGCCCGCTGCGCCCGTTCCAGGGCGTCGTCACGAGCTCGGTGCGCCGCGGTGGCCTCGGCGTGGGCCGCGGCCGCCTCCGCCCGCGCCTCGTCGCCCGCCTCGGAGGCGCGGGACAGTTGCTGGTCGAGGTCGGCGATGTGGCGTGTGGACCGGACCAGCCCGACAGCGAGTGCCACGGCGACGAGGAAGCACGCGGCAGCGACGACGACCATCGGAACGACCCTAGCGACCGGTTTAGCGCGGGCTGGAGAACTGCAGCGATCGGAGCGCGAGGCCCATCAGGAACAGTCCCCCACCCCCATAGAGGAGGTACCGGTACTCGGTGAGCTGGTTGCGGTAGCTGTAGATGATGCCCACCGTGGCGAAGGCGACGAAGCCGTAGAAGGCGTGGAACTGGTCGAGGTGGACGTCATCGCCGGCCTGGAGCGCGACACCCAGCGCGACCTGCACGACGATGGCGAATTCGGCCACGGCGGTGGCGATCCACAGGGCCCGCCGGCGAGCCGGCGGCCACCAGTGAGCGGCCAGGGCCCAGGCTCCGACGACGGCGTTGCCGACGATCACCAGCCAGGCGTTGGCACCGTGCAGGGTGCGGATCACCCGGGTCAGTCGGTGCGTCCGGCGGACCCGCCCGCCACCTGATAGCTCCACAGCTCCGCCGACACCGAGACGGGGGCGCCACTGTCGGTGGGGCGATCCGCGCCACGGTGGCCGTGGGCGAAGTCCGCCGACGACACCCAGGCATCGAAGGACTCCTGGTCGGCCCAGCGCGTCACCACCAACCACTGGTTGCGGTCGTCGGTGGGCTGCAGCAACTCGAAGCCCTCGAAGCCGGGCTGGCCGTCGACCGCACCGGCCCTCGCCGCGAAGCGCTTGGCGAGCTCGTCGCCCGAACCCTCGGGCACGGTGATGGCGTTGATCTTGATGACGGTCACGAGGGGGTCCTCACATGGTCTCGAACGGGACGGTCATCCATCCTGCTGCGCGGACTGCGGCAGGAGCCAGTCGTCGACCCCGGCCACGACCGGGCCGCGGCGGATGAACCATTCAGTGCCGAACGCGAGCGCGAACCGGTCCTCGGGCAGCGACAGGAAGAAGCTGTCCGCGGGGATCTGGCTGGCGTGGGCGGCCATGGATGCCCGCTTGTGGGCGACCCAGGCCCGCACGTCGACGACGGTGGTGATCTCTTCGTCCGAGCTCCCGAAGGAGTCATCGATGCCCTCCGCGGGGGGTTCCGGCCCGTCCGGATCGACCGAGACGCCCTCGGCCGCCGCCTGCTCGAGGGCGCGCCGGAAGTGGTCGCGGTTGAGCGTGGCCTCGAGCACGTGGGGCGTGGCCGCGAGCTCGGTGGCCCGGACGCCGACCCGGTGCACCTGGACGTGATCCGGGTGCCCGTAGACCCCGTGGTCGTCGTAGATGGTGCACACGTCGGCCGATTCCTCGGTGAGGATGGCGGCGAGACGGGCCGCAGCCTCTTCGATGTCGGCCTGCCAGAAGGAGCGGGGATCGTCGTTGGTCGGCTCGCCGTCCATCCCGGAGTCCCGGTAGCCGAGGAACTCGACCCGGTGGACGCCCAGCGCCTCGGCCGAGGCGACCACCTCGGCGACTCGTCGGTCGGCCAGCTCCTCACCGTCGGCGAGGATGCCGTCCGGATACTCGCCGCATTCCCCCTTGGTGGCGAACACCAGGACGACCCGGTCGCCCCCGGCGGCGGCCCGGGCCAGCGTTCCGCCGGTGCTGATCGATTCGTCGTCGGGATGGGCGTGGAGGGACACGATCGTTGCCATGGTGCGAGTGTGCCTACTACAGAGAGCGAAGCCGGCAGACGAAGTCCGCCGGCGTAACGACTCAGGAGTTGACGAGCCGGCCGGCCGGAGGACGGCGGGCGAGCAACTCCAGAAGCGGAGCCGGCCGACGAAGTCCGCGGGCGCAGCGACTCAGGCGACCGCGCCGGCCGCCCGGAGCTTGGCGACCTCGTCGGCGTCGAAGCCGAAGTCGGCGAGGATCTCGTCGGTGTGCTGGCCGGCGTGCGCCGGTGGCCGCTGGATCTCCGGCACCGTGCGCGAGAAGCGGGGAGCCGGAGCGGGCTGCACCACACCGTGGTGGTCGACGAACGTGCCCCGCTCCACGTTGTGGGGATGCTCGGGGGCTTCGCCGAGGCTGAGCACCGGCGCGAAGCACACATCGCTGTGCTCCATGATCTCGCACCACTCGTCGCGCGTCTTGGTGGCGAAGATCGCCGCGACGCGCTCCTTCATCGACGGCCACTGCTCGCGGTCCTGCTGGTGGGGCAGATCACCCTGCGCTCCGAGCCCGGACAGCTCGAGCAGCTCGGCGTAGAACTGGGGCTCGATCGAACCGATCGACACGTACTTGCCGTCGCTGGTCTCGTAGACGTCGTAGTAGTGGGCGCCGGTGTCGAGCATGTTCGTGCCCCGCTCGTCGTTCCAGATGCCCATGGCCCGGAAGGCGTGGAACATCGTGGTCAGCACCGCGGCACCGTCGACCATGGCGGCGTCGACGACCTGGCCCTCCCCGGTGCGCTGGGCCTCGAGCAGGGCGCAGACGATGCCGAAGGCCAGGAACATGCCACCTCCGCCGAAGTCGCCCACCAGGTTGAGTGGCGGCACCGGCGCCTCGCCCCGGCGGCCGATGGGGTCGAGGGCGCCGGCGAGGGCGATGTAGTTGATGTCGTGCCCGGCGGCCTGGGAGTACGGGCCCTCCTGGCCCCACCCGGTCATGCGGCCGTACACCAGCTTCGGGTTGCGGGCGAGGCAGTCGTCGGGACCGATGCCCAGCCGTTCGGTGACGCCGGGACGGAAGCCCTCCATCAACACGTCGGCCTGCTCGACCAGCGAGAGCAGCGTCTCCACACCCTCGGTGCTCTTCAGATCGACTCCGATGGAGCGGCGGCCGCGGTTGAGCACGTCGGCCGGTGGCGACTCGGGGTCTCCCCCCATGACCTGCGCGGCCCGATCGACGCGGATGACGTCGGCGCCCATGTCGGCGAGGAGCATGGCGCAGAACGGCCCCGGGCCGATGCCGGCGATCTCGAGGACGGTGATGCCTTGGAGTGGACCCATGGCGGAGATGCTGGCCGTTGCTTGACTGCTCGGTCAAGAAGCCACCGCAGTACGTTCCCGGCGATGGGCGAGACCGTGACCGCGTTCGCTCCCGGCCGGGTCAACCTCATCGGCGATCACACCGACACCACCGGCGGCCTGTGCCTCCCGATGGCCGTCTCGATGGGTACCACCGTCACTGGCGAGCGCACCGGCGCCGAGGTGATCCTGCGCTCCGACCGCGTCGACGGCGATGCCCGGGTCGGTCTCGACGTCGTCGATCCAGCGTCGGTCGAGCCGGCGTGGGCTCGCTACGTGGCCGGGGTCGTGGCCGGCATCCATCCGGACACGGGGTTCGACGGCACCGTGTCGAGCGACCTGCCCATCGAGGCCGGACTGTCGTCCTCGGCGGCGCTCGAGGTGGCGGTGGCCCTGGCTCTCGGCTTCCGCGGGTCGACCCTGGCCCTGGCCCAGCTGTGCCAACGGGCCGAGCAGGTCGCCACCGGCGTGCCGTGCGGGATCCTCGATCAGTTGACGATCGCCGGCGGTGTCGCGGACCACGCCCTCGTGATGGACTGCCACGCACTGACCCTGCATCCCGTGGCCGTGCCGGATCACCTCGAGATCGTCGTCGTCCACTCCGGCCAGGCCCGCACCCTGGCCGGATCGGCCTACGCCGAACGCCGGGCGCAGTGCGAGGCCGCTGACGCGCTGATCGGTCCCCTCAGGACCGCGACGCCGGCCGACGTCGACCGCATCGACGACGAGGTCCTGCGCCGGCGCGCCCGCCACGTCGTCACCGAGAACCAGCGGGTGCTCGATGCGGCTGACGCCCTCGTCGCTGGCGACGGCCCAGCGCTGGGCGCGCTGTTCGTGGCCAGCCATCGGTCCTTGCGCGACGACTTCGAGAGCTCCACGCCCGTGGTGGACGCCACCGTGGAGCGCCTCTGCTCGGTTCCCGGCGTCCACGGTGCCCGGATGACCGGCGGCGGGTGGGGCGGATGCGTGGTGGCGGTCACCGTGCCCGGCGCGCTGGCCGAGGGGTGGGTGGTGCGGCCGGGGCCGGGCGCCCGGGTCAGGAACCGAGCAGACGGGACTTCTGCGCGATGAACTCGGCCTCGGTGATCACGCCTCGGGCCCGCAGATCGTCGAGCTTGGCCAGCTCGTCGGCCACCGACGGCGCGCCGCCGCCATGCCCGATGCGATCGAACTTGCGGTTCTCGTTGGCCTCGATCTGCCGGTAGATCTCGTTCTGCACCGCCGACGGTTTGCGCACGTCGGAGAACGCCTGGCGTCCGCTCTCCCCCGCCGACTCGATGACGAGATCGCCGGCGCCGAGGACCCGCTCGAGCAGCCGCTGCGAGAACAGCACGTTGTTGACCCGGTCGAGGGGGATCTCGATGCCCGACTTGGACAGCACCCCGTTGCGGTAGATGAGCCGATCGGTGGTGACCACGAAGTTGGTGGACCGCCAGGCCATGTACCGCAGGCCCCACCAGACGAGCGCGGCGATGATGATCAGACCGGACAGGATCTGCAGCGCGCCGGTGAGGTCGGCGGCCAACGCCACCACCCCGAGCACGAGCGCGGCGACGAGCGCGACGGTCTGTTTGACCATGAACCACCAGTGGGGGTTCAGGTCGAGCACCACGTCTTCGGATTCGTTGAGCAGCTTCCGGGGGAAGGCCACGGCCGGAGCCTAGGCCGAACGCCAGACGAGCTGGGCGAATCGCTCCACCCCGTCCGCGCACCTCCTAACCTCGGTCGTGATGGACGCCCCCGCAGTGCTCGCCGGCCTCGACGACGAGCAACGGCGGGCCGCGACGTCCCCGGCGATGCCGCTCGCCGTGGTCGCACCGGCCGGATCGGGCAAGACGCGGGTCCTGACCGCCCGGTTGGCCCACCGGATCGCCACCGGGGAGATCGAGCCCCAGCACGTCCTGTGCGTGACCTTCACCCGCAAGGCGGCCGACGAGCTCCGGACTCGTCTGCGAGCGATCGGCCTCCACGACCACATCGAAGCCGGCACCTTCCACGGCGTCGCATGGCGCCAGCTGCGCGACCGCTGGGCCGCCTCCGGCCGCCAGGCGCCCCAGCTGCTCGACCGGGTACAGCCCTTCCTGCAGGAACAGGTGGCCCGAGACGCGACCCGGGCCGAGATCGCCGATCTCGCCAACGAGATCGCCTGGGCCCGGGCCCGCATGGTCCGCCCCGACGCCTACGAGCGGGCCGCGCCCGCTGCCGGCCGACGGACCCGCCGGCCCGCCGGCTGGATCGCGGCCCGGTTCGCCGAGTACGAGCTGGCCAAGTCGCGGCGTCACGTCGTCGACTTCGACGATCTGCTCGCCGCGTGCACCAGCGCGCTCGACGGTGACGCCGGCTTCGCCGCGGCGCAGCGCTGGCGGTTCCGACACCTCTTCGTCGACGAGTTCCAGGATGTCAACCCGCTCCAGTTCCGGTTGCTCGAAGCCTGGCGCGGCGATCGCTGGGACGTGTTCGTCGTCGGCGACCCGCACCAGTCGATCTACGGGTGGAACGGTGCCGACCCCGGTCTGCTCGAGACGTTGGGCTCCCGTTGGGCCGCCCTGGAGACGATCCACCTCGACCGATCCCATCGCTCGACGCCCCAGATCACCGCCGCGGCCGCCGCGGTGATCCGAGCCGCAGGACTCCCGGACCGGCACCCGGTCTCCACCGGTGCCCCGGGCCCCGTCGCCGGGGTCCACGCCCACCACGACGAGGTCGAGGAGGTCACCGCGGTGGCCAACGCGATCCGGCGCCGCCGCGAGCCCGGAACACCCTGGTCGGCGTTCGCGGTCCTGGCCCGGACCCACGACCAGATCGTGGCCCTCGAACGCGGACTCGCGGCCCTCGGGGTGCCGGTCCACGTGCGCCGCCAGAGCGCGGTGATGGGCGACCCCGTGGTCCGGCGCGTCGTCGCCCGACTCGGCCGCGACGACCGCCCGCTCCTCAGTGCCCTCGGGGACGCGGTCACCGACGACGACCGCGACCGAGCCGAGGTCGATCTGCTCCTGGACGCAGCCGAGATGCAGGTGGAGACGGATCCGGCCGTCACGGGACGCGAGTTCGCCGGCTGGGCGTACGCCCAGTTGACCGACGACGACCGGACCCGCATCGACGCGGTGACGCTCTCCACCATCCACGCCGCCAAGGGACTCGAGTGGCCCGTCGTCCACATCGTGGGGTGCGAGGAGGGTTCCATCCCGCACGCCTCGGCCCGGCGCCGCTCGGCCCGGGAGGAGGAAGCCCGGCTCCTCTACGTGGCCGTCACCCGCGCCGCGCTCGAGGTGCACCTCCACTGGGCGCGCAGCCGTGCGATCCGTGGCGTCCGCCGCGATCGCGAGCGGAGCCCGTTCCTCGTCGGCTTCGAGGAGGCCGTCGCCGTGGACATCGACGCGACGACGTCCACGGGTCACCACCAGATCGCATCCCTCCGGACGGCCGTCGGGACACCGCCCGCGCCCGACCCGCTGCTGGCCGCGCTCCAGGCGTGGCGAGCCGGCCGCGCCAGAGCAGCGCGGACCGCGCCCGAGGTCGTCCTCGCCGACGAGTCGCTCGTGGCCATCGCCACCCTGCGCCCGCGGACCGCCGACGCGGTCGCCACCATTCCCGGGATCGGGCCGTCGCGCGCCCACCGCTACGCCCCCGAGGTCATCGCCATCATCGAGCGCGTCCCCGGCCCGGCGTGAAGTTCCAACTGGCGCAGGATCTCAGCTTCCCGGCGGCGCGCTGCGCGGCCACGTTCGCCGATCCCGGCCTCTACCCCTGGTTCGCCAAGTTGCCCAAGGTGCAGGTGCCCGAGGTGCTCTCCCGGGAGGTGGTGGCCACCGATCCGGCCGGCGACACCATCCGGCTCCGCATCCGCTACCGGTTCGGCGGTCACCTCGACGCCGCCGTCCGCACCGTGGTCGACCCGGCCAAGCTGACGTGGGTCGACGAGTCGATCCACGACCTGGCGGCGCGCTCCGTCACCTTCACCCTGCAACCTGACCACTACGGACGGCACTTCCGCGGCCGGGGTCACTACCGGTTCGTCGACACCGACGACGGCTGCCGTCGGGAAGCCACCATGGAGATCAAGGTCGCCTTTCCCTTCGTGGGTCGCGCCGTCGAGAACGCGATCGCATCCGGCTTGAAGGAGCACCTCGCCGACGAGGTCTCCATCGTCGAGTCCTATCTCGCCGCCACCTCCTGAACGATGCCGCCCGGCGGGCACCCGCCGGCGGGCCGGTAGCGTCGCAGTCGATGCGGCTCGCCACGTGGAACGTGAACTCGCTCAAGGCCCGGCTCGAGCGGGTCGAGGCGTGGCTGGTCGAGGCCGAACCCGACGTGCTCTGCGTCCAGGAGACCAAGCTCGCCGACGATGCCTTCCCGGCGCTCACGTTGGCCGGGCTCGGCTACGACGGGGCCCATCATGGTCAGGGCCGGTGGAACGGCGTCGCCATCCTGTCGAGGATCGGTCTGGACGACGTCGTCCACGGCTTCGCCGACGGCGGTCCGCCCGATCCCGAGGCTCGACTGCTCACCGCCCGCTGTGGCGGCACGCTCGTCGTGACCGCCTATGCCCCGAACGGTCGCGAGGTGGGCCACGAGCAGTTCGACTACAAGCTGGCCTGGTTCGACCGACTCCTCTCGCATCTCGACGCCATCACCGATCCCACCGACCACGTGGTCGTGTGCGGCGACCTGAACATCGCGCCCGAGGATCGCGACGTGTGGGACATGGGTGCCGTGCACGGTTCCACCCACGTGACCGACGTCGAGCGGGCGCGCTTCCACGCCCTGCTCGACTGGGGGATGGTCGACGTGTTCCGCCAGGCCCACCCCGACGTCGACCGCCTCTACACGTGGTGGGACTACCGGGCGGGAAACTTCCACAAGCACAAGGGCATGCGCATCGACCACGTCCTCGCCACCCAGCCGCTCGCCGATCACCTGCTCTGGTCGATCATCGATCGCAACGCTCGCAAGGGCGACGGTCCATCCGACCACGCGCCCCTGCTGGCGGAGTTCGCGGCTCCGACGTGCTAGCAGTGTCCCCGTGACCGACGACCCCCGCCTCCCCTCCAGCGCCGACGGCCCTTCCTCCCGGTCGGACCGACCGGTCAGCGCGGGTTGGGCGGACCAGCTCGAGCGACTCGCATCCGACGATCCCTCGCCCCGGCGCAGCGAGGTGCAACGCCTGGCCGACGCGGCGAGGCGGGTCATCCACGGGCTGGTCGTGACCGACGCGGCCGAAGCCGACCTGCGCGCCGCGGCCGACCAGCTCGAAGCGGTCGCCGCGCTGTTCGACTCCTCGGCCGTCCAGTCCATCTACGAAGGCTTCGCCGAGGCCGCCAACAGCGGTAACCCGCACGGGTTCTTCGACCACAGCCCGATGCTCGGCCGCGCCAACCCCCTGGCCCCACCCATCACGCTGCGAGTGGTGGACGATCGCACCATGGAGGGCACGGTGACCTTCGGCGCCGCCTACGAAGGGCCACCCGGCTGTGTGCACGGTGGCTACGTCGCCGCGGCGTTCGACGAGGTGCTCGGGTCGGCCCAGTCGCTCTCCGGCCAGCCGGGCATGACCGGTCGGCTCAGCGTCGACTACCGATCACCGACCCCGCTGCACCAAGAGCTCCGGATCATCGGCCGATTCGACCGGGTCGAGGGCCGCAAGACCTTCGCCTCCGGAACGATCCACGCCGGAGAGCGGCTCTGCGCCGAAGCCCAGGGACTGTTCATCTCCATCGACTTCGGCCGCTTCGCCGAGCTCAAATCGGCGCGCGAGGAACAGCGGGCGGCCCGAGCCGCCCGCCGGAACCCCGCGACCTAGGACCGCTTCCGGGTCGTCTTCTTGGCCGGCGCCCGCTTGGCCGGCGCCTTCTTCTTGGCCGCGGCCTTCTTGGCCGGAGCCTTGCGCTTCGCGGCCGACTTCTTGGCCGGAGCCTTCTTCTTGGCCGCGGCCTTCTTCACCGGAGCCTTGCGCTTCGCCGGCGCCTTCTTGGCCGGAGCCTTGCGCTTCGCCGGCGCCTTCTTGGCCGGAGCCTTGCGCTTGGCCGGCGCCTTCTTGGCCGGAGCCTTGCGCTTCGCGGGCGCCTTCTTGGCCGGAGCCTTGCGCTTCGCGGCCGACTTCTTCGCGGGCGCCTTCTTCTTCTGGGCCATCGTTTCCCTCACCGTCTCGGTTGATTCGCTGGTGGCTTCCTCGGCGGCCGCCTGCTGAGCGCGCAACTTCCGCCGTTGCGACACGCTGAGCTTCTCTTCTCCGTCGGCCGGTGTCGCGGCGGCTGACGTCCTCGACGGCGGCGACGCCGCCTCGGTCTCTTCATTGCTGTCGGCTGCGGCGGACGAGCCTCGACCGCGGCCCCGTGACCGGCCCCGGCTCCGGGAGCGGCCAGACGTCTTCGTGTCCCCATCGTCGGGCGTGTCGTCACCGTCGTCCGGCTCGTCGCCGGCCGAATCGTCCGCGGCCTCGACGCCGGGCATCGCCAGGTCGATGCCGCGGCGGGGGGTGTCGATGGCCACCACCACGAACTCACGCGTCTCGCCCAGGGTCAGGATGTCGCGAGCGCTCCGCGGGGCGGGATCGGCCAGCGCCTTCAGCGCGACGTAGCACCGCGTCCCGTCGACCAACACGTAGGCGCCGTGGGAGGAGAACTGCTCGACCTCGGCCTCGACCACCGAACCCACCGGATGGGCCCCGACGAACTCGATGAATGGCAAGGGCTCGTTGTAGGGCTCCGGCTCCTTGCCTCCGCTCTTGCGGCGGTCGGCCTGACCGGTTCCCGACGACGCCTTGGCGGCCGGCTTCTTGGCCGCCTTCGACGATCGAGACGACTTGGCGGCCTTCTTGGCCGGCGACTTGGGACGGGACGCCGCCGCGCCCTGCTTCGAACCGCGACGCTTGCGCTTGGCATCGGACACGGCCCGGCGGCTGGTGGGGCCGCGCACCGGTGACCGGGCGAGGAAGATCCAACCCACGCCGGGCACGTGCTTGCCGCCCAGGAGCCGACCCTCCTCGAAGAGCCACTCGTACTTGCCGTGGAACTCCTGGAACGAGTCGTTCGACAGGACCACGGCGTCGGCCCGATCGGCCACCTCGAGGATGAACGCATCGCCCCGGCCGATGACCCCCGCCGGCGGCGTGATGATCTGACCTTTGCTCGTGGCCGTGTCGTAGTCGTCGCGCTCGGACTTGTCGATGCGGTGACCGAAGGTGGCATCGACGATGACGGTGACGTTGTCGGGGTCGAACTCCTTCGTGACCGCGTCGACGGCATCCAGCAGTTGCTGGAGGCTCGGCAACGAACGGCCTTCGGTGGCGATGTTCGAGCCGTCGACGACGAGGTGGGAAGTGCCCATTGGCGGGGCCAGTCAACCACGGCGCACCCCCCGGCCGAAGGATCCTGTCCTGACGGGCGACGGGCCGCGGCGTGCTACACCTCGGCCATGCCCTCCCCGAACCCGGCCATCACCGCGGCGCTGTTCGACTTCGGCGGCGTGATCCTCTCGAGCCCGTTCGAGGCGTTCGCGCGGTACGAGCGAGCCAACGACCTCCCTCCCGACTTCATCCGCACCCTCAACGCCACCAACCCCGACGACAACGCCTGGGCGAAGATGGAGCGGAGCCAGGTCTCCATCCCCGAGTTCTGTGCGCTGTTCGAAGCCGAGGCGCGCGCCGCCGGTCACGACATCGACGCCGAGGCGGTGCTCGCCGGTCTCCGGGGCGAGATCCGACCGGCGATGGTCGAGGCCCTGCGCCGGTGCAAGGCGCGGCTCAAGACGGCGTGCCTGACCAACAACTTCGTGGCCCCGGCCCCCGAGGATGCCGGTGCCCGGATGGACCCGGAGAGCTACGAGGGGGTCATGGACCTCTTCGACGTGGTCGTCGAGTCCTCCAAGGCCGGCTGCCGCAAGCCCGACCCCCGCTTCTACGAGATCGCCTGCGAGCTGCTCGAGATCGAACCGGCCGAGGCGGTGTTCCTCGACGACCTCGGGATCAACCTCAAGCCCGCCGCCGCCATGGGGATGACCACCATCAAGGTCGTCGATCCCGACGACGCCATCGCGAAGCTCGAGCAGGTCGTCGGCTTCCCCCTCCGCTGACCCGTCCAGTTTCAGTGGGGCTCCCCCGGACCGAGCGCAGCGAGGGAGGAAGCCCCAATCAGAAAGAAAGCGCCTTGTCGAGGATCGACGTCTGCTCCTGGCCGTGGATCTTGTTGGACCCGGTGGCCGGTGAACCGGATTCGAAGCGCGAGACGCGCCGGATCTTGTGGCTGTCGCCGAAGCCGTCGTAGAGGCGGCCCTTGACGAAGTTCCAGGCGCCCATGTTCTCGGGTTCCTCCTGGAGCCACACGATCTCGCTGGCGTTGGCGTATCGACCGACCTGCTCGGCGAGCTGGCTGGTCGGCCAGGGATAGAGCTGCTCGACGCGGACGACCGCCACCGGCGCACCGCGCTCGTCGCGGGCCGCGATGGCGTCCTGGGCCACCTTCCCGGTGGCGAGCACGACACGGTTGACCGCGGTGGCGTCGAGCTCGGCCGGGTCGGGCAGCACCTCCTCGAAGCACCCGTCGACGAGGTCGTCGATCGGCGAGCGAGCCGGCTTCGCCCGCAGGAGCGACTTCGGCGTGAAGACCACCAGCGGCCTGACGATGTCGTGGTGGATCTGGCGCCGCAGCAGGTGGAACATCTGCGCCGACGTCGTGCAGTTCGCCACCTGGATGTTGTCCTCGGCGCACAGCAACAAGAAGCGCTCCATCCGGGCGGACGAGTGCTCGGGGCCCTGTCCCTCGTAGCCGTGCGGGAGCAGCATGACGATGCCGGAGTCCTGGCTCCACTTGTCGGCCGCCGACACGATGAACTGGTCGATCACGATCTGGGCGCCGTTGACGAAGTCGCCGAACTGCGCTTCCCACAGCACGAGGGCCGACTTGTTCTCGACCGAGTAGCCGTACTCGAAGCCGAGGGCGGCGTACTCCGACAGCAACGAGTCGTAGACCCAGAACTTGCCCTGCTCGGGCGCGATGTGGGCCAGGGGCGTGTACTCGGCACCGTTGAGGTGGTCGTGCAACACCGCGTGGCGATGGGCGAAGGTGCCCCGTCGGGTGTCCTGGCCGGCGAGGCGGATGTCGGTGCCCTCGCGGAGCAACGTGCCGTAGGCCAGGGTCTCGGCCAGCCCCCAGTCGACCTCGCCGCTCTCCCACATCTTGCGCCGGGTGTCGAACTGCCGCTCGAGCTTGGGATGCACGGCGAAGGTCTCCGGCCACGAGTCGATCGCGGCGAAGACGTCGTCGAGCACGTCGCGGGGCACACCCGTGGGCACGTGGGGCAGCACGCCCCGCGGCGCCGGCGGCTCGGCGGCCACGACCTCCTCGTCGGGTGCCGACGACCGGGTCTCGTCCAGCGCTTCCTGGAGCCGGTTCTGGAAGTCGTCGAGGGCCCGCTCGGCCTCCTCGATGGTGAGGTGCCCCCGCTTCACGAGCGACTCGGTGTACAGCTTGCGAACCGACCGGTGCTGGTCGATCTTGGCGTACATCAGGGGCTGGGTGTAGCTGGGGTCGTCACCTTCGTTGTGACCGTGGCGCCGGTAGCACACCATGTCGATCACGACGTCCTTGTTGAACCGCTGCCGGAAGTCGAACGCGAGCCGGGCGGCGCGGACGCAGGCCTCGGGGTCGTCGCCGTTGACGTGGATCACCGGCGCCTGGACCATCTTGGCCACGTCGGTGGAGTAGAAGCCGGAGCGGCTGGCCTCGGGGGTGGTGGTGTAGCCGATCTGGTTGTTGATGATCAGGTGGACGGTGCCGCCGACCCGGTAGCCGCGGATGTCGGACATCTGCAGCGTCTCGGCCACCACGCCCTGGCCGGCGAAGGCGGCATCGCCGTGGATGAGGACGGGCAGCACCGAGAAGGCGTCCGGCTGGTCGATCTGGTCCTCGATGGCACGGGCCATGCCGATGACCACGGGGTCGACCGCCTCGAGATGGCTCGGGTTGGCGGCCAGCGCCACGGGAATGGCGGCGCCGTGGCGGGACTCGAAGGTGCCTTCCTGGCCGAGGTGGTACTTCACGTCGCCGGAACCCTGGACCGAGTTCTCGGGGATGTAGCCCTCGAACTCGCTGAAGAGCTTGTCGTGGTGCTTGCCGACGATGTTGACCAGCACGTTGAGCCGACCCCGGTGGGCCATGCCGATGATCGCCTTGTCCATCGACGCGCCGGCGGCCGCCTCGAGCACGGCGTCGAGGATGACGATGGCCGACTCGCCGCCTTCGAGCCCGAACCGCTTCTGCCCGATGTACTTGGTGGCCAGGAACTTCTCGAACGCCTCGGCGGCGTTGAGCCGGCCCAGCACGTGCTGCTGGGCCTCGGTGTCGAGCTCGACCGCGACGCCCTCGACCTGTTCCTGGATCCACGCCTTCTGCTCGGGCTCCTGGATGTGCATGTACTCGATGCCGAGGGTGCGGCAGTAGGCATCGCGCAGCACCTTCAGGATCGTCCCCAGTGGCAGCCGGTCGATCCCGGCCAGGCCGCCGGTGAGGTACTCCCGGTCGAGGTCCCAGATCGTCAGCCCGTAGGTCAACGGGTCGAGCTCGGGGTGCATGTGGGGCTCACGCCAGCGCAGCGGGTCGAGGTCGGCGATGAGGTGGCCGCGGACGCGGTACATGTTGATCAGCCGTTGCACGGCCATCTGCTTCTCGAGGCGGTGGGCCTCCTGGTCGACCGGCCGCACGTCGGTGCGCCACTTGACCGCCTCGTAGGGCACGCCGAGGGACCGGAAGATGTCCTCGTAGAAGTCATGCTCGCCGAGCAGGAGCTCGTGGACGCGCTTGAGGAACATGCCCGACTCGGCGCCCTGGATGATGCGGTGGTCGTAGGTCGACGAGACGGTGATGACCTTGGACAGACCGAGATCGGCGAGCGTGTCGGGGTCGGCGGCCTGGTACTCGGCGGGGTAGTCGATCGAGCCGACGCCGACGATCAGGCCCTGCCCGGGCATCAGGCGCGGCACCGACTGGACGGTGCCGATGGTGCCCGGGTTGGTGAGGCTGACGGTGACACCGGCGAAGTCGTCGGGGCTGAGCTTGTTGTTGCGGACCTTGCGGATGAGCTCCTCGTAGCTGGCCCAGAACGCCTTGAAGTCCAACGTGTCGGCGTCGCGGACCACGGGCACCACGAGCGACCGGGACCCGTCGGACTTCTCGACATCGACCGCGATGCCGAGCCCGACGTGGTCGTTGCGCACCACCCGCGGCTTGCCGTCGGGGCCGGCCACGAAGCTGTGGTTCATGACCGGCATGTCGTCGGCGATGGCCCGGACGACGGCGAAACCGATGATGTGGGTGAAGCTCACCTTGCCGCCACGGGTCCGGCCGAGGTAGCCGTTGATCACCCGCCGGTTGACCTCGAGCAGCTTGGCCGGGATCTGGCGGAAGCTGGTGGCGGTGGGTACGTCGAGGCTGCGCTCCATGTTCTCGACGATCCGGGCTCCCACACCCCGGATGGGGTCGCCGGGGACCTCGGCCTCGTCGACATCGGCGGTGGCCGACTTTCCGTTGGTCGCGGCCCGCTCGGGTGTCGCCTCGGACCGCTTCTGGGCGGCCGGTGCGGCGGCCGGGGGCGCGGGCTGGCTCGGCTGGCCGTCGATGTCGCGCCGGTAGTCGGCGAAGAAGTCCTGCCACGCCTCGCTCACCGAGCCCGGATCGGCGAGATACTGCTCGTACATCTCATCGACCAACCACGAGTTGGGTCCGATGAGGTCCGGGATCTGCTCGGCCGGGCTGCGGTTCTCTGCCACGAAACGAGCGTACCCCTGGCGTTCTCGATCCCGAACTGGGCTCGGATGGGTTCTGATCCGCCGCCGGACCGCGGTCGCGCGGGGTCCGAGCGCTCATTCCGGCTGCGCCGTCATGTCCCCATAGGGTGCAGGGGTGGCTGAATTCATCTTCACGATGCGGAACCTGTCCCGGTACTACCCGCCGGACAAGGAGGTGCTCCGGGACATCAACCTGTCGTTCTTCCCGGGCGCCAAGATCGGCGTGATCGGGCACAACGGCTCGGGCAAGTCCTCGTTGCTCAAGATCATGGCCGGCCTCGACGACGAGTTCACCGGTCAGGCCCGGCTCACCCCCGGCTACAGCGTCGGCTACCTCCCCCAGGAGCCCCACCTCGACCCCGCCAAGGACGTCCGGGGCAACGTGATGGACGGCATCGGGTCGGTGGTGGCGCTCCAGGAGGAGTACGACGCCCTGCTGGCCAGCTACGCCGATCCCGACGCCGACTACGAAAAGATCGGGGCCCGCCAGGCCGAGCTCGAGGCCAAGATGGCCGCGTCCGGCGTCGACGACCTCGACCGCACGGTCGACATCGCCATGGACGCCCTGCGCTGCCCGCCGGGGGACGCCCCGGTGGAGAACCTCTCCGGTGGCGAACGCCGCCGGGTCGCCCTCGCCCGCATCCTGCTGTCACGGCCCGACCTGCTGCTGCTCGACGAGCCCACCAACCACCTCGACGCCGAATCGGTGGCCTGGCTCGAGCGCACCCTGCAGGACTACGCCGGCACGGTGGTCGCCATCACCCACGACCGCTACTTCCTCGACAACGTGGCCGGCTGGATCCTCGAGCTCGACCGAGGCCGGGGCTATCCCTACGAGGGCAACTACTCGGGCTGGCTCGAGCAGAAGCGGGCCCGGCTCGAGGCCGAGGACAACTCGGACATGAAGCGGCGCGAGACCCTCAAGCGCGAGCTCGAGTGGATCCGCAGCTCGCCGAAGGCCAAGCAGGCCAAGGGCAAGGCCCGCCTGCGCGCCTACGAGGAGCTGCAGAGCCAGGCCGACGCCGGAACCGGCCGGCTCGAGAAGTTGGAGATCGCCATCCCGCCGGGCAAGCGCCTCGGCGACGTCGTGATCGAGTTCGACCACGTGTCGAAGGCGTTCGGTGACCGGCTCCTGATCGACGACCTCAGCTTCAAGCTCCCGCCGGCCGGGATCGTGGGCGTCATCGGCGCCAACGGGGCGGGCAAGACCACCCTGTTCAAGATGATCACGGGCAGCGAGAAGCCCGACGACGGCGACATCACCATCGGCCAGACGGTCGAGTTGTCCTACGTCGACCAGGACCGCGACGTGCTCGACGACGACAAGACCGTCTACGAGGAGATCACCGGCGGCGTCGACAACCTCATGATCGGCAAGCGGGAGATCCACGGCCGCGCCTACGTCTCCAGCTTCAACTTCAAGGGCTCGGACCAGCAGTCGAAGGTCGGCGTGCTCTCCGGCGGCGAGCGGAACCGGGTCCTGCTCGCCCGCAAGATCCGCGAGGGCGGCAACGTGCTGCTGCTCGACGAGCCCACCAACGACCTCGATGTCGACACCCTCCGCGCCCTCGAGGACGCGCTCGAGACCTTCCCGGGGTGCGCGGTCGTGATCTCCCACGACCGGTGGTTCCTCGACCGGCTGGCCACCCACGTGCTGGCCTTCGAGGGCGACTCGCAGGTGCGGTGGTTCGAGGGCAACTTCACCGAGTACGAGGAGTGGCGACGCAAGGAGTTCGGCGCCGACGCCACCCAACCCCACCGGCTCAAGTACAAGCCGATCAGCCGCACCTGACCGGCCGAGAAATCTCCACATCACGGCACGAATCGGGCGTACAGTTACGAAGCGTGCAGGCGGAACCACCCTCGATGGTCGGCGATCGGCGGCCGCGCGTGCTCGTCGTCGACGACGAGGCCGCGGTGCGGACATTGCTCGCCACCACCCTGCGCACCTCGGAGTTCGAGGTGATCGAGGCCGAGAGCGCCGACCAGGCGCTGCGCTTGTTGGTGCACGAGACCATCGATGCGGTCCTGCTCGACCGGGTCATGCCCGACATGGACGGCATCGAGGTCCTCCGCTGGATCCGGCGGACCCCGGCCACGGCCCAGATTCCGGTGCTGTTCGTCACCGGCCGCGACCAGGTCGACGATCTGGTCGAGGGGTTCGGCGTCGGGGCGGACGACTACGTGGTGAAGCCCTTCTCGCCCGACGAGGTCGTGGCCCGGCTGCACCGCCACCTCCGGGGGCGGTCGGAGTGGGACGAGATCGTGCGAGCCGAGGTCGATCGGCGCATCGCGCTGGTGGAGGCGGCATCGGCGGCCTCGGCCGTGTCGCTGGAGGCCGGGATCCGCGACCTCTGTCTCGGATTGGCCCGGCTCCCGGGCCTGCGGGGCGTGGTGATGGTCGAGGTCGTCGGCGATGCCATCGCCGTCCTGGGCGGCAAGGGCGACGACCCGGTCGCCGCACTGCAAGCCGAGCACGGGCCCACCTCGCTCGATCGGCATCTGGTGGCCCGGGCCCAGGGGGGCGCATGGCTCGAACCGATCCGGGGTGCGACCGGGCCCTCGACCATCGCCATCGCGCCGGTGCGGGCCGACGACACCGTGGTCGCCCTGCTGCTCGCCCTCCCCGAGGCCGAGCTCGGGAGGCTGGCCACCGACCGATTGCACGCCTCGGTCACCGACTTCGCCGCCCTGGCCAGCGGCGTGTTCGGCTCGGCGCTCCGCGACAGCGCTCGGCGCGAAGCCGGCTACCGCGAGGTGATGCGAACGATCGAGGAGAATCGCTTCTCGATCGCCTTCCAGCGCATCGTCGACCTCGACACCGACACGACGGTCGGATACGAAGCGCTGGCCCGCTTCGACGACGGTCGCTCGCCGCTCGACGTGTTCGCCGAGGCGGTGGCGGTCGGGGCAGGCCACACGCTGGAGATCGCTGCGCTCCGGGCGGCGATCGATGCCGCCGGGTCGCTTCCGCCGCAGCAGCACCTGTCGATCAACGTGTCGCCGTCCGTGGTGATCGACGAAGACCTCCGACCGCACCTGCAGGGAGCTGAGGGGCGCCACCTGGTGATCGAGCTCAGCGAGCTGGAACCGGTCGCCGACTACGAGGCGCTGCGCGGGGCGCTCGCCGATCTGGGGACCAACATCATGCTCTCGATCGACGACGCCGGATCGGGGTTCGCCAGCCTCGCCCACATCCTGGCGCTCGACGCCACCTTCGTGAAGCTCGACCGGTCCTGGGTGTCGGGCATCGACCGCGACCCGGCCAAGCGGGCGCTCGTCGCCGGCATCGAGAACTTCGCCGCGGAGACCGGCGCCACCCTGATCGCCGAGGGGCTCGAGACCCCGAGCGAGCTGGAGACGGTCCGCGGTCTCGGCATCCGGTTGGGCCAAGGCTTCCTGCTCGGCCGGCCCGAGGTGTCGTGACCGCCCGCAACCGGGCGCCTACTGCGATAGACAAACCCCATGGCCAACTCGGGAAGCATCCTCGGCACACGCGTCCAACGGGTGGAGGATCCATCGTTGCTCCGCGGCGAGGGCACCTACATCGACAACATCGCCCCCAAGGACGCGCTGCACATCGCGTTCGTCCGCTCGATGACCGCCCACGGGCGCATCGAGTCCATCGACGTGGAGGACGCGCGTGCGATGCCCGGCGTGGTCGACGTGTTCGTGGGCGCCGACGTCGACCTCGGGCCACTGGTCTCCTCCCCCTTCCTCTCCCACCAGATCTCCCAGCCGATCCTGGCCACCGATGTGGTGCGCTTCGTCGGCGAACCGGTGGCGGTCGTGGTGGCCGAGACCGCGCGTCAGGCGGTCGACGCCAGCGAAGCGGTGTGGGCCGACATCGAACCGCTCACGCCGATCCTCGACCCCGAGGCGGCCGCCGCCGACGAGCTCGTGTTGTTCCCCGACGCCGGTACCAACCTCATGGTCGACCAGGGCGACCCGATCACCGCCGACGACCTCGACGGAGAGGTGGTCGTCTCGCAGCGGATGATCAACCAGCGCATGGCCGCGGTTCCGCTCGAGGGTCGCGTGGTCGCCGCCCGCTGGGACGGAGATCGCCTCACGCAATGGGCGTGCACCCAAGGGGCCCACGGCACCCGTGATGCGCTCGCCGCCCTGTTCGGGATCGAGCCGGCGCAGGTCCACGTCATCACCCCTGACGTCGGAGGCGGGTTCGGCGCCAAGCACGGGACGACCCCGGAGGAGGTGCTGGTGCCGTGGCTCGCCCGGCGGCTCGGGCGGGCCGTCCGCTGGACCGAGACGCGTTCCGAGAACCTGGTCGGGATGGTGCACGGTCGGGGGCAGATCCAGTACGGCCACCTCGCCGGGAACCGCGACGGCACCATCACCGGGTACCGGCTCGACGTCGTCCAGGAGGGGGGCGCCTACGCCGGCATGGGATGCGTGCTCCCCTACATGACCCGCCTCATGGCGCCGGGTTGCTACTCGATCGACGACGTCAAGGTGCGGATCCGTTCGGTGCTCACCAACACGTCCAGCGTGGGCGCCTACCGCGGCGCGGGCCGGCCCGAGGCCGCGGCCGCCATCGAACGGATGGTCGATGTGTTCGCCGACGAGATCGGGATGGACCCGGTGGCCGTGCGTCGCCGGAACCTGATCCCCGCCGATGCCTTCCCCCTCGAGACGGCCACCGGGGGCGCGTACGACTGCGGCGACTACGAGACGGTCCTCGACAAGGCCCTCGCCGCCGCCGGCTACGACGAGCTGCGAACCCGCCAGGCCGAGCTGCGTGCCGAGGGATCGGTCACCCAGCTCGGCATCGGTGTGTCGGTGTACGTCGAGATCACCAACGTGCTGCGCGACAGTGAGTACGGATCGGTGGAGATCACCCCCGACGGCGGCGCCGTCGTGCGCACCGGGTCGTCGGCGCACGGGCAGGGTCACCACACCGCGTGGGCGATGCTGGTGGCCGACCGCACCGGGATCGCCATCGACCGCATCGAGGTACGTCACGGTGACACCGACGACGTGCCACGCGGGGGCGGGACCGGCGGGTCGAAGTCGCTCCAGGTCGGCGGGTCAGCCGCGGCCGCCGCCGCCGAGCTCGTCGTCGACGAGGCTCGCGCCCTGGCCGCCGAACTGCTCGAGGCCGACCCGGCCGACATCGTCCACGACTCGGCCGCCGGCACGTTCGCCGTCGCCGGTGCCCCGGTGTCGGCCAAGACGTGGGCCGATCTCGCCGCCGCGGCCGACGACGGTGGGACCCCGCTGTTCGCCGAGACCGACTTCCAGCCCGAGGGTTCCACCTTCCCCTTCGGCGCCCACGTGGCCGTGGTCGAGGTCGACACCGACACCGGCAAGGTTCGTCTGCTCCGGCACATCGCGTGCGACGACGCCGGCACGATCATCAATCCGCTCATCGTCGACGGCCAGGTCCACGGCGGCGTCAGCGCCGGCATCAGCCAGGCCCTGTTCGAGGAGATCCGCTACGACGACGACGGCAATCCCCTGACGACGACCCTGGCCGACTACGCGTTCCCCTCGGCGGCCGAGTTCCCGTCCTTCGAGCGCATCGAGAACGAGACACCGACCCCGATGAACCCCCTGGGAGCCAAGGGCATCGGTGAGTCGGGAACCATCGGCGCCACCCCGGCCGTCCAGAACGCGGTGGTCGACGCCGTCTCACACCTCGGTGTCCGCCACATCGACCTGCCGCTCAGCCCCGAGCGGGTGTGGACGGCGATCCAGGACGCTCGCCGCGACTGACGGGCCCGGTGTCACGCCCGATGGGCGTGCGCCTGCAGATCCTGGAGCCGGCACCACTCGAGCGTCTGGATGTGGGTGGCCTCGAGCACCACGTCCGGCGCCATGCCGGCCTCGAAGGCCTCCTGCCACCGGGGCGCGCACAGGCACCACTGGTCACCGGCCCGGAGACCGGCGAAGCCGAACTGGGGCATCGGTGTCGACAGGTCGTTCCCCCGCTCCTTCGAGAACGCCAGGAAGTCGTCCGTCACCCGGGCGCACACCGTGTGGACCCCGACGTCGTCGCCTCCGGTGTTGCAGCACCCATCGCGATAGAAGCCGGTGAGCGGATCGATCGAGCAGGGGACCAGATCCGTTCCGAGCACGTTCTTCGCCATGAGACCAGTGTGGCGCGTGGTCCCGTCGCGCGGAGATGGCGCCGATCCGAATGCTCAGCGGGCACCTTGGGTACTGACACCGCAGTCGCCACCGGCCCACACCACGAAAGCACCTGACGTAGATGAGCATCCTCGACCGCACCGACGCCGTACCAGCTTCCCCCGAGTCGCCCGACCCCCCCACCGAGATCATCGACCTCGATCGCGAGCGCACGACCGCCGACGACCGACCGACCATCCCCACCGAGACGGTGGACGCCGACCGAACCACCGACGCCACCGTGGATCACGAGCCTCGCCCGGACCACCGGCCCGTGCGAGGCTTCCGCGTCCGGCGGATCCGGTTGGGGAGCGTGGCCAAGATCGCCTCGGTCTTCTACCTGCTCGGGTACGTCGCCACCATGGCCACGCTGGTGGTGGTGTGGAACGTGGCCCTGCACCTCGGGTTCGTCTCCACGATCGAGGACGCCATCGCCAGCTCCCTCGGCCTCGGCTCGTACCAGGTCGTGGGGCAGGTGCTGTTCGACCTGTTCCTGGTCGGGCTCGGTCTCCTCGCCCTGGTCGGCTTGGTGGTCACCGTCCTGCTGGCGGTCGTCTACAACGCCTCCTGCACGCTCTTCGGTGGGGTCGCGTTCGAGACCGCGCCCCTGCGCCGGGCCCGGCGGGTCTTCTCGCTGCGCCACGGCCGTTTCGTGACCCTGCGCTAGATGAGCGCCCTCCTCCGAGATCTGCTCCGACCGGTCCGCCGGCTCGCGCTCGTCGCCCTCACCATCGGGGTCGTCGGCGCGCTGATCGTCGCGCTGCTGTCGTCGACCACGCTGCTCGTGGCCCACGCCGCGATCCAGGCGGTGCCGAAGCTGCCCGACCCAGGCGTCGACGTGTCGTCCATCGACGACCTCAGCGCCGCAGTCAACCGCAACACCTCGCAGTCGTCGGTCGTCCTCGATGCCAACGGCAAGGTGATCGGACGCTTCGCACCCGAGGAGCTGTACGTGCCGTTCGCCGTCGGTGAGGTTCCCGAGGTCGTCAGCGACACACTCATCGCGTCCGAGGACGCCAACTTCTACCACCACGGTGGATTCGACCCGAAGGCCATCCTGCGGGCCGCGATCGCCAACGCCCGCAGCGGCCACATCGCGCAGGGTGGATCGACCCTCACCCAGCAGCTGGCCAAGAACCTGTTCACGGGCAACGACGACAGCCTCCAACGCAAGCTGCAGGAGCTGCAGGTCGCCATCGATCTCGAGAAGCGGTTCTCCAAGGAGGAGATCCTCACCGCGTACGCCAACTCGGTGTTCCTCGGCAACGGCGCCTTCGGGTTCGAGGCCGCGTCGCGGACCTACTTCGGCACGCCGGCCCAGGACCTCGACCTCAGCGAGGCCGCCCTGCTCGTCGGCATCCTTCCTGCACCCACCGCGCGTGATCCTCGCGCCCATCCGGACGCGGCAGAGCGAGCCCGCCGCGAGGTGCTCCGCAAGGTGGCGGACGCCGGTACCCGGCCCCAGGCCGAGGTCGACGCCGCCATGACCGAGGTGCCACAGGTGGAGGCGAAGAAGCCGCAGGTCGAGAACTGGCCGTACTACATGGACTACGTCCGCCGGTACCTGCTCGACACCATGCACGTCGATCCGACACTGCTCTACGGCGGTGGGCTGAAGATCGAGACCGCGCTGGTGCCCGAGCTCCAGTACGCGGCTCGCCTGGCGGTCGCCAACCATCTTCCCGATCCGGCCGGGCCCGACGCGGCACTCGCCGTCGTCGACGTCCACACCGGCCTGGTCACCGCGCTCGTCGGTGGCCGCTCGTTCGACAACGAGCAGGTGAACCTGGCTCTGGGTCGGGCCGGCGGTGGAACCGGCCGCCAGGCCGGCTCGTCGTTCAAGCCGTTCGTGCTCGCCACCGCCTTCGAGCAGGGCTACGTGCCCCAGCAGCGCATCCCCGCGCCGAAGCAGTACATCCCCACCACCGTCAACGATCCCAAGCCGGTCGAGAACTTCTCGCACCGCGGCTACGGCACCGTGACCCTGGTCCAGGCCACCATCCACTCGATCAACACCGCGTTCGTCGGCCTGACCGAGGCCGTGGGGGCCGCCGCGGTGCGCGACACCGCCACCGGTCTGGGGGTCGAAGGCCTCCCCGAACACGTCGGTCCCAGCATCGGCATCGGCGCGTACGAGACCTCACCGCTCGACATGGCCACGGCATACGCCGGATTCGCCAACGACGGCCACCGGGTCGAGACCGGGCCGGTGAAGCGATTGATCGGACCCGCCGGCAAGGTCGTCGCCGACTACACGCCCCGGGCTCCGAAGGACGGCCCGCAGGTCGTGAGCGTCCAGACCGCGCGGGAGGTCACCTCGATCCTGGAGGAGAACGTGAAGCGGGGCACGGCCACCCGGGCCCGGTTCGGGCGACCGGCGGCCGCCAAGACGGGCACCTCCGACCAGTACGCCAACGCCTGGCTGGTGGGCTACACCCCCGACTACGCCACCGCGGTCTGGGTGGGGCACCCGGAGGGCAACGTCCCGATGCACGACGTGTCCGGGTTCAGCCGGGTCACCGGCGGCAGCATCCCGGCGCTGATCTGGCACGACGTCATGGCCTTCGCCCACCGCGATCTGCCGGTGGCGAACTTCACGCCCCCGGAGCCGGCGCCGGCCCCGACCAAGTCACTCAGCAGCCTCACGTCGTCCACCAGCCGGTCGAAGACGCGATCCCGGCGAACCACCACGACGGCCCCGACGACCACCGAGTCCTCGACCACCTCGACCAGCGCGCCGACCACATCCACCACGCAACCGTCGACCTCCACCACCGAACCGTCCACGACCACCACCGAGCCGTCCACAACCACCACCGAGCCGTCGACGACCACCACGACCCGGCCCGCCACCACGACGACCGCGGCGCCGACCACGACGGCCGCACCGACGACGACCTCGGCCTCGACCAGCACGACCTCGGGCTGAGGAACGCCGAGAGTCCGCTCAGTCAGTCACGTCGTGCAGGAGCGCGACGACCCGTTCGGCCTGGGCATCCGGGGCGCCGTCGGCCGGTGTGAGGCGCAGCTCCGGGGCGACGGGAGCCTCGTACGGATCGTCGATCCCGGTGAACCCGGTGATCTCGCCGGCACGAGCCTTGGCGTAGAGACCCTTGGGATCGCGCTGCTCACAGACGGCGAGCGGGGTGTCGACGAACACCTCGACGTAGGCGAGGCCGGCCAGAGCGTGGATCTCGCGCACGCGGTCCCGATCGGCGGCGTACGGCGAGATGACCGGCACCAGCGCGACCACGCCGGCATCGGCGAACAGCCGTGCCACCTCACCGACCCGGCGAACGTTCTCCGCCCGGTCGTCCGCCGAGAAGCCGAGGTCGCCGTTCAGCCCCTGGCGCAGGTTGTCGCCGTCGAGCAGGTACGCCGGTCGGCCGGACGCCACCAGGACACGCTCGGTCTCGGCGGCCACCGTGGACTTGCCCGAGCCGGACAAGCCGGTGAACCAGATCGTGGCGCCCTGCGTCGGACGCTGATCGCGGCCGAGATGCGATGGATGCCAGACGGTGTTGGGGGTGACCCGCCTGTTCATCGCCGGACCGCCACCAGCTCCGCTCAGCTCTCGCCCAGGATCATCCCGGCGGCCACGGTGTTGTTGGTGGCCTCGTCGACCAGGATGAAGCTCCCGGTCGTGCGGTTGCGGCGGTACTCGTCGAAGAACAGCGGCGCCGTCGTGCGCAGCGACACCCGACCGATCTCGTTGAGCGCGAACTCGTCCGCCTCCTCGTCGCGGTGCAGCGTGTTCACGTCGAGGCGGTACTGGAGTTCGGTGACCATGGCCCGCGCCCACCGGGAGGTGTGCTTGATGGCCAGCTTCTGGCGGGGCCGGAGCGCACCCGACTCCGACATCCAGCACACCATGGCCTCGATGTCCTGGCTCACCGTGGGCTGGTTCCGCTTCCGGCAGATCATGTCGCCCCGGCTGATGTCGATCTCGTCTTCGAGGCGGATGGTGACCGACATCGGGGAGAACGCCTCGTCGATCGGACCATTGGGCCCGTCGATGGCCTTCACCGTGGACGAGAAGCCGCTCGGGAGCACGACCACTTCGTCGCCGGGCTTGAACACCCCGCCGGCGACGAGCCCGGCGTAGCCCCGATAGTCGAGGCCGTCGGCGGTCATCGGCCGGATCACGTACTGCACCGGGAACCGGGAGTCGATCAGGTTGCGGTCCGAGGCGATGTGGACCTCCTCCAGGAACCGCAGCAGGGGAAGGCCCTGGAACCACTTCATGTTGTCGGACTTGTCGACCACGTTGTCACCGAGCAGCGCGGAGACCGGGATGAACGTGAGGTCGTTGACGTCGAGCTTCATGGCGAAGTCGCGGTACTCGGCCTTGATCTCCTCGAACCGCTCCTCCGACCAGTCGACGAGATCCATCTTGTTGACGCAGACCACCAGGTGCGGGATCCGCAGCAACGAGGCGATGAACGAGTGGCGCCGTGACTGCTCGGTGATGCCGTTGCGGGCATCGACCAGGATCAGCGCCACGTTGGCGGTCGACGCGCCGGTGATCATGTTGCGCGTGTACTGGATGTGGCCGGGGGTGTCAGCGATGATGAACTTGCGTCGAGGGGTGGCGAAGTAGCGGTAGGCGACGTCGATCGTGATGCCCTGCTCGCGCTCGGCGCGCAGCCCATCGGTGAGGAGCGCCAGGTTGGTGAACTCGTCGCCCCGGGCGCGTGAGGTGGCCTCCACCGCCTCGAGCTGGTCCTCGAAGATGGTCTTGGAGTCGTACAGCAACCGGCCGATGAGGGTCGACTTGCCGTCGTCGACCGAACCCGCGGTGGCGAAGCGGAGCAGTTCCATCAGAAGTACCCCTCGCGCTTGCGGTCTTCCATGGCGGCTTCGGAGACGCGGTCGTCGGCGCGGGTGGCGCCTCGCTCGGTGATGCGGGTGGCCGCCACCTCGGCGATGATCTCGTCGTAGGTGGACGCCGTCGACTCCACCGCACCGGTGCAGGTCATGTCCCCGATCGTGCGATAGCGCACCGCCTCCTCGTAGATGTCCTCACCCTCGATGAGCTCGATGTGCTCGGACTCGGACAGGAGCATGCCGTCGCGCTCGAAGACCCGCCGCGTGTGCGCGAAGTAGATCGAAGGGATCTCGACCTCCTCCTCCTTGAGGTACTGCCAGATGTCGAGCTCGGTCCAGTTCGAGATCGGGAACACCCGGATGTGCTCGCCCTTGCGGTGCCTTCCGTTGTAGAGGTTCCAGATCTCGGGGCGCTGGGCCTTGGGATCCCACTGGCCGAAGTCGTCGCGGAAGCTGAAGACCCGCTCCTTGGCCCGGGCCTTCTCCTCGTCGCGACGGGCACCGCCGAAGACGGCGTCGAAGCCGTGGGTCTCGATGGCATCGAGCAACGTGACGGTCTGGAGCAGGTTGCGGCTCGCCCGGGGACCGGTCTGCTCGACCACCCGGCCCTGGTCGATGGATTCCTGGACCGACGCGACCACGAGCCGGGCACCGGCCCGCTCGAGGCGGCGGTCCCGGAAGTCGATCACCTCCGGGAAGTTGTGACCCGTGTCCACGTGCATCACCGGGAACGGGATCTTCGCCGGCGCGAACGCCCGGATGGCCAACTCCAGCATGACCACCGAGTCCTTGCCGCCCGAGAACAACAGGCACGGCCGCTCGAACTCGGCCGCGACCTCGCGCATGATGTGGACGCCCTCGGCTTCGAGGGACCGGAGGTGGGAGAGCTCGTAATTCATCGTGCCGGTTGCATCGGTCGGGTGGACTCCGCTCGGGAACGGACAAATGTACGGGTCGATCCGGTTGGTAGACAATCGGCGTGCCCACCGATGCGCTCGTGACCGCCGACGACCACGCCCTCGCTCGCCGGCTGGCGGTGGAGGCCGGCCGACGCCTGGTCGAGATCCGTGACGAGCTCTTCGCCGCCGGCGCCGATCAGAAGACGGTGAAGGACGAGGGCGACCGCCGATCCGACGAGTTCCTCATGACCGAGCTCGCCGCCCACATCCCGGCGGGCGACGGGATCCTGTCCGAGGAGTCCCGGGCCACCCACGGTGATGCGACCCGCCTCGCCGCCACCCGGGTCTGGATCATCGACCCGCTCGACGGCACGCGCGAGTTCTCGGAGCCGGGACGCACCGACTGGGCGGTCCACGTCGCCCTGTGCATCGACGGCATCGCCGAGTGCGGCGCGGTCTCGCTCCCGGCCCTCGGGACCTGCTTCTCCACCGCCGACGAACCGATCGACCTGGGTCCGGTGCCCGACCACCCTCGGGTCGTGGTCTCCCGTACCCGGCCGCCGGCCGAGGCCGAGCTGGTGCGGGCGGCGCTCGACGGGGTCACCGTCGAGATGGGCTCGGCCGGAGCCAAGACCATGGCCATCCTGCGCGGCGAGGTCGACTGCTACCCGCACTCGGGGGGCCAGTACGAGTGGGACTCGGCCGCACCGGTTGCCGTGGCCCGACACCACGGCCTCCACGCCTCTCGACTCGACGGATCCCCCCTTCGCTACAACTCGGCCGACCCGTACCTCCCCGACCTGCTGGTGTGCCGGCCGGAACTGGCCGACATCGCCATCGCCGCCGCAGCGGGGAGCTGAGTGACATGGACTGCAAGACCATCCGCTACGAGGTCAGCGATCGGGTCGCACGACTCACGCTGGACCGGCCCGACCGACGCAACGCGTGGACCGGCCGGATGCACCTCGAGTACCGATGGGCCCTGACCGAGGCCGAGGCCGATCCCGAGGTGCGGGTCGTCGTGGTCACGGGCGCGGGGACCTCGTTCTGCGTCGGTGCCGACGCCAGGGCACTCGAGGGCCACGTCGACAAGGGGGGCTACGACGACGGACTGCGGGGCACCGAACCGCCCATGCCGGCGGTGCCCGAACCCTTCGCCGCCGACTTCGCGTTCCAGCTCGGCATGCGGACACCGATCATCGCCGCGGTGAACGGTGCCGCGGCCGGGGTCGGTCTGGTGATCGCCTGCTTCGCCGACATCCGGTTCGGGGCCGCGGGCGCCAAGCTGACCACCGCCGCGCCGAAGCTCGGGTTCCCCGCGGAGTACGGGCTGTCGTGGCTGCTCCCTCGGCTCGTCGGGGCCGGACGGGCCGCCGACTGGCTGTTGTCGGGGCGGGTCTTCCTCGCCGAGGAAGCCGCCGAGGTCGGGTTGTTCTCGGCCGTCCTCCCCGAGGCCGACCTGCCCGGCCACGTGGACGAAATTGCCCACGACCTGGCCCACCACGTCTCGCCGGCATCGATCGCCGCCACCAAGGCCCAGCTGTGGGGCGACCTGCTGCACGGCGATCCCGCGGAGTCGGTCCGTGAGTCGATGCGCCTCCTGCGGGAGATGGCCACCGGCCCGGACTTCGCCGAAGGTGCCGCCGCCCTGACTGCCCGGCGCCTCCCCGAGTTCTGACCGCGGCGTCGCCCACCGGGACGCGCCTCGTTGTCCGAATCGCGATCGGTCCTGCGACAATGACCTGATGGCGACCGACGAAGCCCCCGACCGCCCCGCCGACCACGACGTCGGGGCGTTCAGCGATTCGCCACCGTGGATCGTCGTCCGCGACGAGCTCGTCTGGCTCCCGCCGCTGAAGGCAGCCCGGCGCGCCGTCCGGGCCGAGCTCCCTCGTCTCACCCGCCCCTCGCTGCTCCCGCCGGCCAAGCGCGTCGTGAAGGTGAGCGCGCACCTCGGTTGGGCCGTGGGCCGATGGGCCGCCGGTGGGCGTCGTACCGGAGGATCGGTGTCCCGCGCCGACCTGTCCCGCCGGCTCCGGGTCGCGGCCGAGGCCCTCGGGCCGACCTACATCAAGCTGGCCCAGATCATCTCCAGCGGTGAGGGCCTGTTCCCCGAGGAACTGGTCGCCGAGACCAAGAAGTGCCGCGACCAGGTGCCGCCCGAGTCCTGGGAGGACGTGCGCCGGGTGGTCGAGGAAGATCTCGGACGCCCCATCATCGAGATCTTCTCCCATTTCGAGACCACACCGCTTGCCGCCGCCTCGATCGCCCAGGTGCACCGCGCCACCCTCCGCACCGGGGAGGACGTCGTGGTCAAGGTCCAGCGACCCACCGTGGCCACCCTGGTCCGTGAGGATCTCCGGGTCATGGCGTGGCTGGCCCCCAAGCTGGTCGGGCGGATCCCCGTCGCCGCGCTCGCCAACCCGCCCGCCCTGGTCGAGCTGTTCGCCGAGACCATCTCCGAGGAGCTCGACTTCCGGCTCGAGGCCGAGAACATGCTCGACGTGGCGGCCTCGTTCGCCCAGCTGGGCCAGCGCGACTACGTCATCCCCCGCCCGCACCCCGAACTGGTCACCCGTCGGGTACTGGTCATGGAGCGCCTCGACGGCTTCCGCTTCGACGATGTGGCCGGCATGAAGGGGGCCGGAGTCGACACCGAGCAGGTGGTCCGCACCGGCATGATCGGGTTCATGGAGGGGGCGCTGATCCACGGCATCTTCCACGGCGACCTCCACGGCGGCAACCTGTTCGTCCGCCCGGACGGCAAGACCGCATTGCTCGACTTCGGCATCACGGGACGGCTCGACGAGTTCAAGCGCACCGCCTTCCTCCGGATGCTCATGTCGGGGACGTCGAACGATCCGAAGGGCCAGCTCGCCGCGTTCCGGGATCTCGGTGCGCTCCCGCCGGACACCGACCTCGATGCGGTGATCCGCGACCTCGGGCTCGACACGGGCGAGGTGCTCGACCCCACGCAGATGGACGGCGACGCCCTCGTGGCCGAGATCCAGAAGACGATCAAGGCGCTGCTCGGCTACGG
Organism: uncultured Acidimicrobiaceae bacterium; assembly: GCA_963731885.1. Lineage (GTDB taxonomy): Bacteria > Actinomycetota > Acidimicrobiia > Acidimicrobiales > Salinilacustritrichaceae > Salinilacustrithrix. The sequence continues at coordinate 80,100 of CAVSXR010000042.1, forward strand.
CGCCCGCATCCCCAAGGAACTGATGCTCTTCGTCAAGAACCTCATGTTCGTCGACGGCGCCATCGCCACCCTCGCTCCCGAGCTCGACATCCTGGCCGAGATCGCCAACGTGACCATGTACTTCGCGACGCAACACGGCGACGCGATCGCCAAGCAGTTGGGTACCGACATGTCGGCCTGGGAGTTCGACATGGACGGAGTCAAGGCCGGCTTCGGGCTGGGCGACGACGTCGAACGCCTCACCTACCGCGATCTCCAGCAACGGCGCGAGGTCATCCGCCAGCGGCTCGAGGGCCGCAAGCTCGTCTGAGGCGATGCCTCGAGCAGCGATGACCTCCTCTCCATCCGTTCTGGCCGGTCATCGCGCCACCGGAGGCGACCGATGACCGACCAGAACGGGAAGATGGGGCCGGTGGGGCCGGTGGGGCCGGTGGGGCCACCGGGCTCGCCGCACCGGTCGGACTCGAAGGACCAGTGGCGGCGATGGGCGGCTGGGCTGAGATCGGTCGACGGGCCCACGGCCGCCATCGTCGTCGCCCACCTCCGATCGTTCCTCGCTCCGATCGACGGCCCGGTGCTCGTCTACGTCGCGCTCCCCGACGAGGTGGCACTCACGGGGTTGCAGGTCGCAGATCCCGTCCTCCCCCGCCTGGGCGACGAGGGCACCATGACGCTGCACCGAGACGACCGGCCACGCGAACGGCACCGGCTCGGCATCGACCAACCGCCTGCCGGCCGGCCTGAGGTCGACCCCACCGCGCTGGCGGCGGTGGTGGTCCCCGGCCGGGTGTTCGACCGCCGCGGCTACCGGCTCGGACGAGGCGGCGGCCACTACGACCGGCTCCTCCCCCGGCTCGGCAGCGGCACGCCGGTGGTCGGCGTCACGGTCAGGTCGCGCATCGTCGCCCGGCTGCCCCGCGACCCCCACGACCGTCCCATGACCCATCTGGCCACCGAGCTCGGAGTGCGCTCGACGAGCTGACCCAGCCGGTGGGGCCGGCGCTGGTCGAGGGTGCTGGACCGCACGCGGCGGCGCCTACGATCGACCGCCGTGCGCCTCGTCATCGCCCGCTGCTCGGTCGACTACCGCGGTCGCCTCCAGGCCCACCTCCCCTCGGCCGACCGGCTGCTGCTGCTCAAGGCGGACGGCTCGATCTCGATCCACTCCGACGACCGCGCCTACAAGCCGCTGAACTGGATGAACCCGCCCTGCACCATCACCGAGGAGCCGGGTCGGTGGCTGGTGCGTTCCCGGAAGGGCGAGGAGCTGGAGATCACCATCGAGGAGATCCACTCCGACACCGAGGCCGAGCTCGGCGCCGAGCCGGGGTTGCAGAAGGACGGCGTCGAAGCGCACCTCCAGGTCCTGTTGGCCGAGCGGTGCGAGGCGATCGGGCCCGGGTTCACGCTGGTGCGGCGCGAGTACCCCACCGACATCGGCCCGGTGGACCTGCTGTGCCGCGACGCCGACGGGGTCGCGATCGCGGTGGAGGTCAAGCGCCGGGGCGAGATCGACGGCGTCGAGCAGCTCACCCGCTACCTCGACTTCCTGAACCGCGATCCGCGGCTGGCGCCGGTTCGAGGCGTCTTCGTGGCCGAGCAGATCAAGCCCCAGGCCAAGGTGCTCGCCGCCGACCGGGGCATCGGATGCGTCGAGGTCGACTACGACGAGCTCCGCGGCATGGAGTCCTCGGAGCTGCGCCTGTTCTGACGCCACCCCTCCCGAACTGGACGCGGCGGCGTACCACTGCCGCCCGGTGGTCAGGCCGACGTCACCAGCTCGGACTCGAGGTCCACGCGCGTCCGCCGTCCACCCCGACCCGCGACGGTGGCCAGCCCCTTGGCTCGACGTCCGGTGCGGTCCCGCATCACGACGCGGAACTGCGGCCGCCGGTGGAGGCGCAGGTACCGGTAGCGGCACGACTCCATCGAGAGGCCCCGCCCCTCCGCCCAGGTCTCCACGTGCCCTCGGCCGGCCCGAGCCCGCCGGCGGTCGACGACGAGGACGACGGCGAGCACGAGGGCGATGAGCAGGACGTCCACCTCGGGAGTATCCCAGACCGTCGCTGCGACGCGAGCGCGTCCAGTTTCCGTGGTGGGGGCTCGGTACGCTCGCCTGGGTGGGAGCCCGCTCCGCCATCGAGACCGTCCCCCAGCCGTGGCCGGTGGTGTTCGACGCCCTCCTGCAGTGCCTGCCCACCAAGGGCTTCTCGATCACCGCCGTCGATGGCCAACGGGGCCGGATCGAACTGGAGACCCGGAATTCCCGCCTCGTACTCGCGGTGGGCGCGATCGACGCCATCACCTCGGAGTGGGTGGCCACCTCCGAGCAGAAGATCGGGATCGTCCCCGATCGACACGAGCGGCACTTCGCATCGATCAGGGACGCCCTCGAGACGTACCTCGCCGCCTACTACGTGTAGCTGCAGGTGCCCTTGTCGAGCACCACACGGCCGTCGCTGCCGTGCGTCTGGTAGACGGCCGCGCCGTCGCCGGCGCGCCAGACGTTGACGGTGAGCGACTCACCGGGGAACACCGGCGAAGAGAACCGGCCGTACATGGCCTTGAACCGGGACGAATCGCCGTCGCAGAGCCCGTGCAGGAGACCACGACCGGTGAAGCCGTACGTGCAGAGCCCGTGCAGGATCGGCCGGTCGAACCCGCCCATGGCCGCGAACGTCGGATCGGCATGGAGTGGGTTCCGGTCACCGGAGAGGCGGTAGATCAGGGCCTGCTCCGGCCGCGTGGTGTAGGTGATCGAGACGTCGGGGTCCCGGTCGGGCTTCTCCCACTCGAGCGCCGGACCGGAGTCACCGCCCCAGCCGCCCTCGCCACGGATGAAGGCCGACATCGTCTTGGTGAACAGCGGCTGGGTCGCCTCTCCGGATGAAGGGTCGACCAGGGTCGACACCGACTCGCTGACGACGACCGCGCCCTTGCCCTTGTCGTAGATGCCGGTGATCTCGCCCACGGTCTCGATCTCGCCCTCGACCGGGATCTCCCGGTGCAGCTCGATCGACTGCTCGCCGTGCACGAGCATGGCTGGGTTGAAGGTGCCGATGTTGGCCATGGCACCACCGCCGAAGCCGAGGATCACGGCCATGGTGGGCAGGACCTTCTGTTCGACGTCGGCGGAGTTCTCGGTTGTGTACTCGAGCTCCTCGAGCGGCTCGTGACCGGCGCCGACACCGACTGCGTAGAGCAGGGCGTCCTTGGACGTCCACGAGTGGCGGCTCGGCTCGCTCTTCGAACCGACGGCATCTGGATTGATCGGCATCGTGTCCCCCTCAGGCCTCGTCCATACCGAACATGTTCGCATTCGGGCGGGCCTCGCCCACGATGCGGAGGACGTCGGCGCCCAGCTGGGCGGGGTCGTCGCCCGGCATCTCGATGGTGGGCCCGCGGTGCCAACCCTCCGAGACCGACAGGGCCCGGCCCGACACGTCGAACACGCGGCCGGTGACGCCCTTCGACTCCGGGCTGGCCAACCACACCACGATGGGCGCGATGAGGTGCGGCGACATGAGGGCCTTGTCCTCCTCCGAAGCCTGACCCATGCCCAGGTTCTCGGTCATGCGGGTCAGGGCCGCAGGCGCGATGGCATTCACCGTGACGCCGTAGCGGCCCAGCTCCTTGGCTGCGATGATCGTGAAGCTGGCGATGCCCGCCTTGGCCGCGCCGTAGTTGGTCTGGCCGACGTTGCCGTAGATGCCCGACGGCGACGTGGTGTTGATGATGCGACCGTCGACCTCGTTGCCGGCCTTGGACTGCTCGCGCCAGTAGGCGGCGGCGTGCCGGCTGGGGGCGAAGGTGCCCTTGAGGTGCACCTTGATGACGGCGTCCCACTCCGCCTCGGTCATGTTGGTGAGCATCCGGTCGCGGAGGATGCCGGCGTTGTTGATCAGGATGTCGAGCGTGCCGAAGGTGTCGATCGCCTGCTTGACGAGGCGTTCGGCCCCGTCCCAGCTCGAGATGTCGTCGGTGTTGGCGACGGCCTCGCCGCCCATGGCCGTGATCTCGTTCACCACCTGCTGGGCGGGCCCGGCATCGTCACCGGTGCCGTCCATCGAGCCGCCCAGGTCGTTGACCACGACCTTGGCGCCCTGTTCCGCGAGCATCAACGAGTGCTCGCGACCGATCCCTCGGCCGGCGCCCGTCACGATGGCCACACGGCCGTCGCAGATCCCACTCATCGCAAGTTCCTTCCAGATCGTCGTCGTTCGAAGCGTCGTGACCATAACGACACGACCACACCGTGTCACGACCGTCACCTACGTCGCGCAATCGTCATCTCGATGACTACGTCGGGGCCCGGTGGACGTGTCAGGGTTGTGAGCCCGTGGGCACCCGAACGCGACTCGTATGGATCAGCATCCTGCTGCCGGTGATCCTGCTCCTCGGAGTCGTGGCGGCATGGGCCATCGACACCGGAGCCGCCGGTGGCGAGGTGCTGCGCAACGTCGATCTCGCCAGCCGGGACATCGGTGGGCTCGGTTCGGACCAGCTCATCGATCGGATCGACGACATCGCCAGCACCATGACCGATCGCACCGTGCACATCGTCACGCCCGAGGTCACCTACGACACCACCGCCCAGGAGATCGGGCTGTCGATCGACGCGGTCGCCACCGCCCAGGCCGCCCTCGACCAGGGACGCACCTCGGTCCTCCCCGTCCGGCCCCTGTCCTGGCTGGGAAGCTTCTTCGACCCGCACCAGACCCCGATCCACTACACCGTCGACAGCGAGGTGGCCCGGGCCACCCTGCGCCACCTCGAGGGCGACGCCCTCGTCTCACCGACCGAGCCCACCATCGAGTCCCGCGACGGCGACCCGTTCGTCGTCGTGCCGGGCACCCCCGGGTCGGGCATCGATCCCGCCACCCTCGCCGTCGCCCTCGCCGCGGCCGCGGAGGACACCGCGATCGACGGGCCGATCGAGGTGCGGATCCGGCCGACCGACCTCTCGCCCCGCCTCGACGACTCGGTGGCCGAGGCCGCAGCGGCGCGGGCCAACTCGTTGACCGACTCGACCCTGTCGATCAGCGCGGGCGGCGAGACCATCCAACTCGTGCCCCGCGAGCTGCGCCGGCTGGTGGACGTCCGCGAGCAGGAGGACGCGATCGCCGTCGGTCTCGACACCGAGGCCCTGCAGACCACGCTGGAGTCCGAGTTCGCCTCCCTGACCGTCGCACCGGTGTCGGCCGCGTTCACGCTGGTCAACGGCACCCCCCAACTCTCCCCGTCGGTCACCGGCGAAGCGTGCTGCGCATCGGGCAGTGCCGACGCGGTGGAGCAGGCGTTCCAGTCCGGTGCGAGCGCGGTCTCCGTCGAGTTGACCGAGACCCAACCGGAGATGACCACCGATCAGGCCCAGGCCCTCGGCATCGTGGAGGAGATCGGCAGCCCGGACGCGTTCGGTCCCACGACCCACCACAAGTGCTGCCAGAACCGGGTGACGAACATCCATCGCATCGCCGACATCGTCCGCGGGGCGATCATCAAGCCCGGCGAGACGTTCTCGGTCAACGACTTCGTGGGCCAGCGCACCACCGCCAAGGGGTTCGTCACCGACGGCGTGATCTACAACGGCGAGCTCACCCAGGACGTGGGCGGTGGCGTCAGCCAGTTCGCCACCACCTTGTTCAACGCCGCCCTCTTCGCCGGGCTCGACTTCGCTGAGTACCAGAGCCACAGCCTCTACATCTCCCGGTACCCGAAGGGTCACGAGGCCACCATCTCGTTCCCCCACCCCGATCTCCAGATCGTGAACCACTCCAAGTACGGCGTCATGATCTGGCCCACGTACACCGACACGTCGCTCACCGTGCACCTCTACAGCACCCGGTACATCGACGTCGCCGTCGGCGACCCCACCCCGGCCCCGTCCGGCAACTGCACCCGCTGGACCACGCCGCGGACCCGCAGTTACCCGGACGGCTCCACCGACCGCGACACTGTGTCGGCACGGTATCGCCCCGCCGAGGGCGTGAGCTGCTGAACCAGCTGCAGGGAGAACGTCATGGCCGAACTCCACTTCGAGTCCCGCATGAGCGACAGCGACGCCCTCATGTGGAACATCGAGAAGGACCCGCTGCTCCGGTCGACGATCACGGTCGTCACCTTCCTCGACCAGGTCCCTGACCGGGCCGTGGTGGCCGACAAGATCGAGCGGGGCAGCCGGCTGGTCCCCCGCATGCGCCAGCGCGTCATCGGCAACCCCCTCTCCCTCGCTCCGCCTCGCTGGGAATGGGACACGAACTTCGATCTGCGCTACCACGTGCGCTGGGTCAACGCCGGGGGCAAGGGCACCGAGCGCAGCGTGCTCGACATCGCCGAGCCGATGGGCATGCAGGGATTCGACCGGGCCCGGCCTTTGTGGGAGTTCGTGATCATCGAGGGACTCGAGCGCGGCCGGGCCGCGCTGATCCAGAAGCTCCACCACGCCATCACCGACGGGGTGGGCGGCATGCAGATCGCCATGCTCCTGCTCGACCTCGAGCGCGACGCGGGGCTCGACGGGTCGGCCATGCCGCCCCTCCCCGACATGCACGTGATGAGCCCGTCCGAGCGCACCCTCGATGCCGTCACCCACATCGCCCGCCGCAACCTCGGCATCGCCCGGCGCGCCGGCGGTTCGCTGACCGGCGCCGCCGTCGGGGCGGTCGTCGATCCGGTCCGGACGATCCGGGGCGTGGGCGAAGCCCTCGGGTCCGTCGGTCGCATGCTGGCCCCGGCCACCGAGCCGCTCAGCCCGATCATGCGGCACCGTTCGCTCTCGGTCCACTTCGACACGCTCACCCTCCCGCTCAGCGGATTGAAGGCCGCGGCCAAGCGGGCGGACGGCCGGTTGAACGACGCGTTCGTCGCCGGGATCGCCGGTGGCCTCACCCGGTACCACCACGAGCACGGTGCCGACGTGGACGCGCTGCGGATGAACATGCCGATCAACATCCGGACCGAGTCGACCCAGAACGAGGCGGGCAACCAGTTCGCGCCGGCTCGGTTCCCCGTTCCCATGACGATCGACGATCCGATCGAGCGGATGCGCGCCGTCCACGACATCGTCGTCCACGAGCGGGGCGAGCCCGCCCTCAAGCTGGTGGGCCCGATGGCCGGGGTCCTGAACCGGTTGCCCATCACCCTCACCACCGCAGTGTTCGGTTCGATGCTCAAGGGCGTGGATTTCACCGCGTCGAACGTGCCCGGTGCACCGATACCCGTCTACCTGGCGGGTGCCCAACTGGAGTCGATGTTCCCGTTCGGCCCGCTGGCCGGCGCCGCGGTGAACATCACGCTCCTGTCCAACTGCGACGACGCCCACCTCGGCATCAACTGCGACCTCGTCGCCGTACCCGACCCCGACGTCCTGCTCGGGTGCCTGCGGGCCGCGTTCGACGAGATCCTGGCCGTGGCCTGACGGCCCTCCCACCGGTGACCCCCAACCGATGCTGAGCTGCGACGTCGTCATCGTCGGTGCCGGTCCCGCCGGCGCCGCCGCCGCCATCACCCTGGCGCGAGCCGGGCGCGACGTGGTGCTGGTCGACAAGGCCACCTTCCCGCGCGACAAGTGCTGCGGTGACGGCCTCACCACGCTGGCCCTGCGCCTGTCCGACCGCCTCGGCCTCGATCCCTCGACCCTCCCGAGCTGGATCACCATCGACGGCGCCACCGTGTTCTCACCGAGCGGCCACGGCGTGCGTTTCCCCCTGCCCGACGGCCGGGGCGTGTACGCCGCGGTCGCCCGGCGGTCCGAGTACGACAACGCGCTGGTCGACCTGGCCCGCACCGCGGGAGCCAAGGTCCTCGACGGCCATGCGCTGGTCGCGGCGGACGAGACCGACGACCGCGTCCGTCTCGACGTGGCGGACATCGGCCCGATCCACGCTCGGTACGCAGTCGCCGCCGACGGCATGTGGTCGCCGATGCGCAAGGCGCTCGGCCTCGCCGTTCCCGGCTACCGCGGCGAGTGGCACGCGTTCCGGGCCTACTTCACCAACGTGTCGGCGCGAGCGGCGCGCGAGCTCGTCGTGTGGTTCGACGCCGACCTCCTGCCCGGTTACGCCTGGTCGTTCCCCGAGGGCGACGGCACCGCCAACTTCGGCTTCGGCATCCAGCGCGGTGGCAAGGTCGCCGTCGGCGAGATGGCGGGGCTGTGGGACGATCTGCTCCACCGCCCGGCGATCCGTGCCGTGCTCGGCGACGACGCCGTCCCCGAAGCCCGGCACACGGCGTGGCCGATCCCGGCCCGGGTGGACGACCTGGCCCGCACCTCTCGCCGAACCCTGTTCGTCGGCGACGCCGCGGCGGCGGCCGACGTCATGACCGGCGAGGGCATCGGCCAGGCCCTGCTCACCGGCATGCTGGCGGCCGAGGCGATCGAGGCCGCCGGACCCCACGGAGCACGCGTCGCCACCGCGCACTACGACCGAGCCGTCGACGCCCACCTCGTCGCCGACCACCGGATGTCGGCTCTGGTGGTGCGGGCCCTGCAACACCGCAAGGGGGCGCGAACCGCGATCCGCGTGGCCGGCCTGACGCCGTGGACCCGGCGGAACTTCGCCCGGTGGCTCTTCGAGGACTACCCGCGTGCCCTCGTGGTCACCCCGTCCCGATGGCATGCCGGCATGTTCTCGGGCGCCGGAATCTTCCCGGGCTGACTGCGACCCCGTCGGTTCATCGAGGATCCGACGGGGCTTCACCTGTCGGACACACCGGCGAAACAGGTGGTGGATACCGTCAGCTCACAACCGATGGCTCATTCGGCGGTGCAGCCATTTCGGTGGCCCGGTGCGTTCCACTCCCCCGGAGCGCACCGGGCCCTTCCATCGCTCCGGAAGCGACCTTCGCCCCTGGACACCGGGATCTGACCGGGTTCCGATGATCCGGATGGACCTCACCCCCGCCCCGGGAGACCAGATCCTCGGCCTCTCGGAGGCCGACGCCGCGACCCGTCTCGCCAGCGACGGCCCGAACCGGATCGTGCCCGAGGCGCGGAGCCGACGCGTGACCCGCCTGCTCGGGCCGTTCGCCGACCCGATGGTCCTCCTGCTCCTGGTGGCCGCACCCACCTACCTCCTCATCGGAGAGACGACCGACGCCGTGGTCGCCCTGGTCGCCCTCGGCCCGGTGGCGGCCGTCGGCTGGGTGCTCGAGGCCCGGGCCGAGCGGACGCTGGCCGCGCTCCGCAAGCTCACCGCACCGACAGCGGTCGTCGTCCGTGACGGCGTCGAACGCCCCGTTCTGACCGAGGAGCTCGTGGTGGGTGACCTCGTCTGGCTCCACGAGGGCGACGTGGTGCCCGCCGATGCCACCACCGTCGACCTGACCCAACTCGTGGTCGACGAGGCGGCGCTCACCGGCGAGTCGCTGCCGGTGGCGAAGTCGGTCGGCGGCTCTGAGCCGACGCGAGTGTGGGCCGGGACGACCGTGCTCTCCGGGCGCGCCCTGGTCCGCGTCGACGAGACCGGAGCCCGGACCCGGTACGGACGGATCGGCACCCTCGTCTCCCAGGCCCGCCCGCCGCGCACCCCGCTGCAGCACAGCCTCGTTCGACTCATCCGCAGCCTCACGGTGGTGGCCGCCGTCTTCTGCACGGCGGTCGTCGCCGCCGAGCTGCTCCGCGGCCGGGGCTGGGGTCAAGCCGTGATCGCCGGGGTGAGCCTGGCCATCGCCGCCATCCCCGAAGAGTTCTCGATGGTCTACACGCTCTACCTCGCCCTGGGCGCGTGGCGATTGGCCCAGCAGAACGCTCTCGTCCGGCGGCTCCCCAGCGTCGAGACCCTCGGATCGACCACGGTGATCTGCACCGACAAGACCGGCACCTTGACCGAAGGTCGCCTGGCGGTGGCGGGGATCTGGGTCCCGGACGCGGAGCCGGGCTCCAGCGACACGGGCCTGAGCGAGACGGGCCCGAGCGCCGCGGTCGTCGAGCTGCTCGAGGCCGCGGTGTCAGCCTCCGAGCCCGATCCCTTCGACCCGCTCGACGTGGCCATCGTCGACCACGCCCGGGGCGCCGGGATCGACACCGACGACCTGCACGGCGGCTCCCTGGTGGCCGACTGGCCCTTCGACCCGGCCGACAAGTACCTGACCCACGTGTGGCGTGACGCCACCGGCGGCCATCGGGTGGCCGCGAAGGGCTCGGTCGAGGGGATCCTCGACCACACCGACGCCGATGCCGACACTCACCGGGCCGCGGCCGCGGCCAACCGGCGCTTCGCCGACGAGGGCCGGCGGGTCATCGCCGTCGCCGGTGGGCCGTCCGACGGACCCACCGGGGATCGGCCGGACGACGAGGCCCCGCTGCGGTTCCTCGGCCTCGTGGCCTTCAGCGATCCGATCCGCGACGGCGTGGCCGACGCCCTGGCCGACTGCCGTGGCGCCGGGATCCGGGTGATCATGATCACCGGCGACCATCCGGCCACCGCCCATGCCGTCGCCGAGGGCCTCGGACTCCCCCACGAGCAGGACGGCGAGGATGTCTTGGCCACCGGCGACGACCTCGATCTCGCCGACGCCGAAGGGATCGACGAGCTGGCTGCCACCGCCAACGTCTTCGCTCGCATCCGGCCCGAGCAGAAGCACCTGCTCGTCGGCGCGCTCCGCGGCCGGGGCGAGGTCGTGGCCATGACCGGCGACGGCATCAACGACGCACCGGCGCTCGGCGAGGCCGACATCGGCGTCGCCATGGGCCGTCGCGGCACCGATGTCGCACGCGCGTCGGCCTCGCTGGTCCTGCTGGACGACAACTTCGCCACCATCGTCGCCGCGGTCCGCGACGGGCGGCGCATCTTCGACAACCTGACCCGGGCCTTCGCCTACCTGATCGCCTTCCACCCGCCGCTGCTCTTCGGCGCCCTGCTCATACCACTGCTCGGGCGCCCGCTGCTCCTGTTGCCCGTCCACCTCGTGGTGCTCGAGCTGCTGCTGCACCCGGTCGTGTCCCTGGTGTTCCAGGCCGATCCCGCCGACGCGGATGCCATGCACCGACCCCCTCGACCGGTCGGGGACGCCCTTCGGCTCCGCTCCCTGTGGCGGGCGTACGCCGTGGGCTGCGGGCTCGCCGTGACCGTCATCGCGGAGTACCTGCTCGCCCTCCACGCCGGGTGGCCCGAGGACCAGGCCCGGGCGCTCGGGTTCGCCACGCTGCTCGCCGCCCAACCCGCCCTGCTGCTCACCATGCGCGAACCCCAGTCCCCCGTCTGGACCCGAGCCAAGCCGTGGACCCGGACCCTCAGCGCGGTGATGGCCACCATCGCCGTCACCACCATGGCCGTCGTCTACCTGGGCCCTCTCGCCGACCTCCTGCACCTCTCGCCGTTCCCGGCCGCCGGGTGGTTGGCCGTCGGGGCGGGCGCGGCATCGACGCTGTGGTCCGAGCCGCTCAAGCGGCGCGACCGGACGTGAGCGGCCAGAGTTGACCGTGCGGTCAAGTCGCCACCAGCATGCGGGCATGCACACGCGCCTCACCGACGTCCTCGAGATCGAACATCCCGTCATGCTCGCCGGCATGGGCGGGGTCGCCTACAGCCGACTGGTGGCCGCCGTCTCGGAGGCCGGCGGGTTCGGCTGCCTCGGGGCGTCGACCATGTCCGACGACGTGCTCGATGCCGAGATGGCCGCGGTGCGGTCCCGGACCGACAAGCCCTTCGGGGTCGACCTGCTGACCGCGGCCGGCGACCAGACCGCCAAGGTCGAGCGCATCATCGCGGCGGGGGCGACGGTCTACGTGGCCGGCCTCGGGGTCCCGCGCGAGGTCATCGACCTGTGCCACCAGTCGGGCGTACTCGTCATGAGCATGTGCGGCAAGGTCCGTCACGCCGTCAACGCGGTGGAGGCCGGCTGCGATCTCGTGGTGGCCCAGGGCACCGAGGCCGGCGGACACACCGGCACCGTGGCGGCCAACACCTTGCTCCCCCTCATCGTCGACGCCGTGGGCGATCGCGTCCCCGTGGTCGCCGCCGGCGGCATCTTCGACGGCCGTGGACTCGCCGCCGCCCTCGCCATGGGCGCCGACGGCATCTGGGTCGGGACCCGCTTCATCGCCACGCCCGAAGCCCACACCGTCGACGGGTACAAGGACCGCATCCTCGCCATGGCCGAGGACGACACGACCGTGACCCGGGCCTACACCGGCAAGACGTGCCGGGTGGCCCGCAACGGCTACACCGAGGCGTTCGAGGCGTCCGGCGCCCAACCCGAGCCGTTCCCGATGCAGTTCGTGAAGTCGATGAACGACGGGGCCAACCACCTCGGCGCGGAGGGCTCACCGCCCGGCCTCGACCCCGACAAGGAGTTCTGGCCCATCGGCCAGGGTGCGGGCGGCATCCACGAACTGATCCCGGCGGGTGAGCTGGTCGAGCGCTTCGTCACCGAGGCGGAGCGGGCTCTGACCCGCGCCCAGTCGGCGCTCGGCTGACGCCCCACCGCTTCGATCCCACCCCACCGCTGCCTTCCCACCGCGCTGCTATCCCACCGCTTCTGGCACCAGGTTCAGCGGTCCGTGAGCGGACCATGTGGTGCCAGAACGGGTGTCGCGACGGCTATGCGCCCAGGCGCTCGCGCGCGTTCTTCGAGCGTTCGAGCAGGTGGGCGGGGATCTCGACACCGTTCACCGAGGCCCCACCACCGGCGGCGGCGCCCCCGCCGCCCTCGGCCTCCTCGGCCTCGTCGACCTCGGGCGCGTCGAACACGCCCGACTCGAGGGCGCGGGTGCGCAACGTCTTGTACTGGTCGTACTTCTTGGCCGGCACGAGATGCTCACGGTTGATGGAGCCGAGGTCGACCCCGTTGTCGAACATCACGTGGTAGCGGATCCAGCGGTCCCAACCGTCGACCAGGGCGATCTTGCCCATGGTTCCCTCGGGTACCCCCGGGAGATCGTCGAACGCGACGACCTTCGACTTGCGCTTCAGATCGTCGTCGTTCCCGATCTCACGGGCGATGTCAGCTGCCGAAACCGTTGCGCCGGTCACCATGGCGGTCATGCTGGCACGCGATCGCCGCTCGACCGCAACTCCGGGCCGGTCACGCGTGTCGCGCTTCGGCCCAGGTCTGGCCCGACTCGACATCGATGTCGTGGGGCAGGCCGAGGACCCGCTCGGCGACGATGTTGCGCTGCACCTCGCCGGTCCCACCCCCGATGGTCAGGGCGCGCGCGAACAGGTACCCGAAGTGCCAACCGTGGAGGTCGTCGCGCTGGAAGGGGCCGACGTTCGCCAGCACCCCGTGCGTCCCGGCGAGATCCTTGGCCAGCTCCATGATCGCCTGGCCGTGCTCGTCGGCCATGATCTTGCGGATCGACGCCTCGGGCCCGGGTTGCTCCCCGCGCAGGCGCGCCGAGACCGTGCGCAGGCGGATGAGGTCGAGCACCTTGGCGTCGCTGTAGAGCCGGGCGATCCGATCCCGCAGCACGGGATCATCGGTGCCCCCGGCCGCCCGGATCTCGTCGAAGAGGTCCCACGACGTCGGGCCCATGCCCCACAGCAGCCCACCGGTGGACAGCGAGACCCGCTCGTTGCCCAGCGTCACCTTGGCCAGGCCCCATCCCTTGCCGACCTCGCCCACCCGCAGGGTGTCGGGGATCCGCACGTCGTCGAGGAAGACCTCGTTGAAGATGGCCACCCCGGTCATCTCCCGCAGCGGCCGGATCGTGATGCCCGGCGTGTCCATCGGGCACAGGAAGTAGGTGAGACCGGCGTGTTTGGTGGTGTCGGGGTCGGTGCGGGCGATGAGGATGCCCATCTGCGATTCGCGAGCCCCCGAGGTCCACACCTTCTGTCCGTTGACCACCCATTCGTCGCCATCGCGCACCGCCCGGGTGCTGAGGTTGGCCAGATCGCTCCCGGCACCGGGTTCGGAGAACAGTTGGCACCAGATCTCGTCGCCGGCGAGCAGCGGGAGCAGGTAGCGCTGCTTCTGCTCGTCGGTGCCGGCGTGGAGGATGGTCGGACCGGCCCACCCGATGCCGATCATGTTGGTCGGGCGCTTCACGCCGGCCGCCTTCAACTCCTCGTCGATGAGGATCTGGTGGATGGGATCGGCGTCGAGGCCCCACGGCTCGGGCCAGTGCGGCGCCACGTACCCCGCCTCGGCCAACTGCCGGCCGGTCGGGTCCGGATGGGCCGCGACCCAGTCCCGCACGGCGGTGCGTCGGGGGTCGTCGGGGCCCGGGAAGTCGAAATCCACGATCAGAACCTAGATCGGGCAGGATTTCTTCTCACCAATCAGGAATATGCAGGTAGCATCGGAGACCGGGCGAGTTTCCGACCCCGTCACCGGGTCGTACCGTCGTTTCCCGTTTCCACACCCCCTTGCCCTGGAGGTCGTCGTACCCGTGAGCCCCGCTGCACGCGCCACCCGCTCGGGAGAATCCGACGAGGACATCGTCAGGCTCTACCTGAACGACATCGGGCGCCACGCGCTGTTGACCAAGGAAGACGAGGCCCGCCTCGGCGCACTGGTCCAGGCCGGGGTCGATGCCCGCGAGAAGCTCGCCGACGAGGACGAACTGTCCCCCGCCGACAAGGCCAAGCTCCGCCGCCAGGTGCGCGCCGGTGATCGGGCCACCGAGCAGTTCGTGAACGCCAACCTCCGCCTCGTGGTCTCCATCGCCAAGAAGTACCACCGCACCGAGCTCCCGTTGCTCGACCTCATCCAGGAGGGCAACCTCGGGTTGATCCACGCGGTCGAGAAGTTCGACCATCGCAAGGGCTTCAAGTTCTCCACCTACGCCACGTGGTGGATCCGCCAGGCCATCACCCGGGGTGTGGCCAACACCGCTCGCACCATCCGTCTCCCGGTCCACGCCCACGACCTGCTCAAGCAGATCGACAAGGCCCGCGGCATGCTCGAGTCCAAGCTCGGTCGGCCGCCCACCCTCGAGGAGCTCTCGATCGAGGTCGGGCACCCACCGGCGAAGATCGAGGAGATCCTGGCGTCGGCCCGCATCGCCAAGTCGCTCGACGACGGCCTCTCCGACGACGGTGACATGACGCTGGGGGACCTGGCCGCCGTGGCCGAGGACGACCCCGAGGGCGACGCCGTCACCGAGGCCACCCGAGGCGACGTGCTCGCCGGGCTGAAGGGCCTCGACGACCGCGAGCAGCGCATCCTCATCCTGCGCTACGGCCTCGACGGCCACGAGCCCCGCACCCTCGACGAGGTCGGTCGTCATTTCGACCTCACCCGGGAGCGCATCCGCCAGATCGAGGCCCGGGCCATGTCGAAGCTGCGTCACCCGGCCAACGCCGGCATCCTCGCCGACCTGGCTTCCTGACCCTCCGGTCGCGCCCGCGACCCAACGGCAGCGCGCCCGCGTCACGCCGGCTGGACCGTCGGTGCCGGCTCGACCCGGTAGCCGACGAAGCCCGGTAGGGCCCGGGCGAGGCCGATCATCACCACCATGCACGCCAGCCCGCCGGACACGATGGCGAACTCCACGCTGGTGACCGCGGCCACGACCCCGGATTCGAGCTCCCCCAGGCGGGGACCTCCCGTCCACACCGCCATGCCGACTCCCTCCATGCGCCCGACCAGCTCGGGCGGGCTGGCCAGCTGGAGGATCGCCTGGCGGGAGATGCCCGAGACCATGTCCGCGGCGCCGCCCACCATGAGCGCGGCCAACGACAACGCCACGCCGTCGACCAGGCCGAACCCGGTCATGGCCGCGCCCCAGCCGACGATGCTCACCGTCACCACCAATCCGTGGCGGGTGACGCGCCGCGACCAGCCGCTCGTCGCGCTGGCCACCAACGAGCCGACGAACGGGGCGGCGTAGAGCAGCCCGAGGAACTCGGGGTGATCGGGGAACCGGGAGGCAGCAACCGCGGGGAAGAGTGCGATGGGGAGCCCGAAGACCATGGCGTCGAGGTCCGACGCGAAGGATCCGAGCAGCACCGGCTGTCGCCTCAGGTGCCGGAGCCCGTCGAGCAGGAGGGTGAAGGTGGGATGCCCGCCGACGATCTCGGGGTGCAACGGCCGCATGCGGCTGATGACCGCGGCGGCGACGACGAAGGTCAGGGCATCACCCGTGTAGGTCGAGGCAGGACCGACCCAGGCGATCAGGACCCCGGCGACGGCCGGGCCGGCGACGTGAGCCACGCTGCCCGACACCGCCTTGAGGGCCATGGCCGAGGCCACGTGGTCTCGGCCGACCACCCGGATCACCGACGCTCGCTCGGCCGGTGCGCCCAGCGCGAAGGCACAGATGTTGGCCGCCCCCAGCACGAAGATGGCCGGGACGTTGGGCCGGTCGAGCATGGCGTTCAGGGCCAGACCGATGGCCGTCGCCATGCCGAGCAGCTGGCACCCCACGATCCAGCGGCGTCGTTCGACCTTGTCGGCGATGGCACCGCCGACCATGTTCAGCACCAGGAGGGGGATGAAGGTCACCGCGCCGAACAGCCCGATGGCCAACGTCGAACCGGTGAGCTCGTAGAGCTGGAACGGCACGGCCACGGTGGTGAACGAGCTCCCGAACTGGCTGACCGCCGTGCCGGCGTAGAGGTACCGGAAGTCGCGTGAGGCGCGGAGCGGCGTCACGTCGACGGCCGCGGCGGCGAGACGTTGCCGGAGTCCGCGCATCGGACCATTCTGCTCCCACCTCGACCCCGTTCTGGTACCAGTTCGTGCGATCATCGACCGACAAACGTGGTGCCAGAACGGAACAGGCCGGGGATGTCCCTACGATGCGGGAATGACCGGATGGAACTTCGCCGACGTGTGGGAGACGGTCGCCGAGACCATCCCCGCGGCCCCCGCCCTCCTGCACGGCGATCGCGTGGTGACCTGGGCCGACTTCGATGCCCGGGCCGACGGCGTCGCGGCCGCCATGCTCGCCGCCGGCATCTCCGAGGGCACCACCATCGCGCAGTACCTCACGAACCGACCGGAGTACCTCGAGGCGGTGTTCGCCGCGTTCAAGCTCGGCCTCGCGCCGGTGAACACCAACTACCGCTACGTCGACGACGAGCTCGTCTACCTGTGGGACAACGCCGACACCGCGGTGGTGGTCTTCGAGGGCGACTTCACCGAGCGGATCGAAGGCCTGCGCGATCGCGTGCCCGGTGTCCGGCTCTGGCTCTGGGTCGACGACGGCAACGGCCCCTGCCCGGAGTGGGCCGAACCGTACGAGGCGGCCGCCACCGCACCAGCCGGGCGCACCGCCGCGCCGTGGGGGCGCTCCGGTGACAGCCTCTACCTCATCTACACGGGCGGGACCACCGGCATGCCCAAGGGCGTCATGTGGCGAAACCACGACCTCGTGCTCGTGCTCAACGACGGTGCCCCCCGGTCACGCCGGCTCCCCGAGACGCCCGACCTCGACCACATCCGGACGATCGCGTCGACCCCCGGCTATCGAACCCTGCCGGCCTGCCCGCTCATGCACGGGACCGGGGCGTTCAATGCCTTCACCGCCCTGAGCATCGGTGGCTCGGTCGTCACGCTCACCAACCACCACTTCGATGCGGTCGAACTGCTCGACACCATCGAGGCGCAGCAGGTGAACAACACCGCGATCGTCGGCGACGCCTTCGCCCGCCCCATCCTGGCCGCCCTCGACGCGGAACCCGAGCGGTGGGACATCTCGTCGCTCCGCGTGATGCTCTCGTCCGGCGTGATGTGGAGCCAGGCCGTCAAGCAGGGCCTGCTCCGCCACAACCCGGACATGATGCTGGTCGACACCCTCGGCTCCTCGGAGGCCATCGGCATGGCCAAGTCGGTCTCCAGCGGTTCGGAGGCCGACGGCGCCTCGGCCACGGCCACGTTCTCGCTCGGCCCCGACACCAAGGTGATCACCGACGACGGCATCGAGGTCCAGCCCGGCGACGACCTGGTGGGCAAGCTGGCCATCCGGGGCCACGTACCCGTCGGCTACTACAAGGACCCGGTGAAGTCGGCCGAGACGTTCGTCCAGATCGACGGCGCCAACTACTCGATGCCCGGCGACTACGCCCGGGTCGAGTCCGACGGCACGCTGGTCCTGCTGGGCCGGGGCTCGGTCTGCATCAACACCGGCGGGGAGAAGGTCTTCCCCGAGGAGGTCGAGGAGTCGCTCAAGGAGCACGCCCTGGTGCACGACGCCGTCGTGGTCGGTCTGCCCGACGAGCGCTTCGGCCAGGCCATCACCGCGGTGGTGGAGCCCGTGCCCGGCACCACGCCGGACGAGGTCGAGCTGATCGCCCACGTGAAGAGCCGCATGGCGCACTACAAGGCGCCCAAGCGGGTGCTGCTGGTCGACTCGCTGGGCCGGGCCGCCAACGGCAAGATCGACTACAAGCGCTGGACCGCCCACGCCACCGACGTTCTGGCCCCACGCTGACCGGTCGGGCACCGCACATCCTGTTACCAGAACGGGATTTCGGACCGGTCGGTGGGCGCCCGTAGCCTCGCCGCATGACTCTCTCCTTCGATGGCAAGGTCGCGGTCATCACCGGCGCCGGTGGTGGTCTCGGCCGTTCGCACGCACTCGAGCTGGCCCGCCGGGGCGCCTTCGTGGTGGTCAACGACCTCGGCGGCTCGGTCGACGGCGTGGGCGGCGACGACTCCGCGGCCCAGAAGGTGGTCGACGAGATCAAGGCCGGCGGCGGCGAGGCCGTCGCCAACCACGACTCGGTCGCCACCCCCGAGGGCGGCAAGGCCATCATCCAGACCGCCCTCGACACCTGGGGCAAGGTCGACATCGTCATCAACAACGCCGGCATCCTGCGCGACACCAGCTTCGCCAAGATGACCCCCGAGCAGCTCGAGCCGGTGCTCGACGTCCACCTCAAGGGTGCGTTCTACGTGACCCAGCCCGCCTTCGTGCACATGAAGGAACAGGGCTACGGCCGCATCGTCAACACCTCCTCGGGGGCCGGAATCTTCGGCAACTTCGGCCAGACCAACTACGGCGCGGCGAAGATGGGCCTGGTCGGGCTGATGAACGTCCTGGCCGTCGAGGGCGCCAAGTACAACATCAAGGCCAACGCCATCGCCCCGGTGGCCGCCACCCGGATGACCGAGGACATCCTCGGCCCCCTGCTCGACCAGCTCGGCCCGGAGTTCATCACCCCGGTGGCCGTGTACCTGGCCCACGAGTCCTGTGAGGTCACCGGCGAGATCTACAGCTGCGGCGGCGGCCACGTCGCCCGGGTCTTCATCGGCGTGACGCCCGGGTTCACCGATCGCGAGCTGTCGGTGGAGTCGATGGCCGAACACCTCGGACAGATCCGGGCCGAGGAGGGCTACGAGGTCCCCGGCAACCTCAACGAGGAGCTCGGCCTCACCCTCAAGGCCCTCTCGTAACCCGGCTACCTCGGCCGCTCACGCCCTCGGGGGCGTTCGGGCCTCGGAACGCTGCCGGCTGCTCGCTGGCGCTCCCGACGCCGGCCCGGCAGATGACATCGGCATCGGATGTCAGATCCGGGCCGGGAGCGTGACGTCGAGGAGCTCGAGGTCGGGCGTCGGCTCGGACCAGTGGTGCCGGGCGCCGGCCGGGACCGTCACCGCGTCGGCGGGCCCGAGGCGGTGGGGTTCGCCATCGACGTCCAGCGTGACTGCGCCGTCGAGCACGAAGGCGAACGCCAGCTCGGCGTCGTGGGTCGCCGAGACGGCGGGGCCGGCGGCGCCGGCGGCGGCGGCCGGGCGTACGAACCGGACGCCGGCCAGACCGGCCGTGGCCGTCTCGATGCTGCTGTCCCGCGCCTCGAAGCCCGGGACCCGCCACGACCCCCACACCGCGTCGCGCGCCACGTGGCGAGCGAAGCGCTGGCCGGCGAAGTCCCGGTCGGGATCGACCACCGGGGTCGGCAGGTCGAGATCGTGATCGGCCACGGTGCGATGCTCGGCGGGGCAGCCGATCTCGATCACCTCGAGGCCCGCTGACGCCCGGAGGACCCGGTGGCGGATCTCCGGCGGCTGGAGCACGCAGTCACCTGCCTCCATCACGAACGGCTCGCCCTGATCCTCGTAGACGACCTCGACCCAACCCCGACGCACGACGATGACCTGGAAGCGGATCTCGTGGAAGTGGACCCAGTCGGGTACCGGTCCGCCGGCCGGGATCCGGATGTGGGAGGCGATGAAGCGCCCACCCTGGCGGTCGGGGAGCAGGTCCCGGTACTGCATGCCGGCCCGCCCGGTGCCCCAGGCGTCGTCGGCCCGGGTCAGCGTGAACGAGGCCACCAGGTCGGGCAGCGCCATCGCGTCGGTGGCCCACTCGATCCGGGTGCCGTTGGGCGCGGTGGCGGATCCGGACCGGTCGGAACCGGAGAGTCGCAGGACGCCCGGGTCGCCGACCACGTCGGGGTCGAGCCGGATCCGCGTGCCGTGACCCGACAGGACGGCGACCCGGGGAGCGTCGGCCGGGAAGACCACCTCGACGCGGAATCCCAGCTCGTCGAGGAAGTACCGCATCGTCGGGCCGAGCTCGGCGCAGGGCAGGACGACGTCGGCGGTCACGAGATCGGCTCCCACCGCGCCTGTTCTACCGCTCCGAGCTCACGGCCGTCCGGACTACAGGGTGCGAACCCACTTCTCGCCGACTGCGATGCGCCGCGACAGCTGTTCGGCCGTCGCCTCGGTCACCTTGGTCAGACCGACGAGGCGATTGAGCTCGCCGTTCACCTCACGGTGCGACCTCCCGGTGACCTGCACCAGGTGGGCGACGAGATCCGAGTTCTCCTTCCGGAGCCTCGTCTTGTGCTCGGCCAGGCTCGCCCGGGCCACGCCGGTGCCCGCCGCCACCAGTTGCGCCCCGCGGCGGCGCGGCAACGGCGGCAGGGCGATGTCGAGGGACTCGTCACCGTCGTCGGGTTCCCACACCAGGTCGATCCCCTCGTCGGGGTCGTCGGCGCCGCCACCCTCCATGCCGGTGGCAACCGCGGACATCGCCTGGAACAACGACATCTGCTCGGCCTCCCCCTCGTCGAGCGCTCCGTCGGTGTCACGGTCGTCGAGGCCGTCGTCGTCGGCGCGGGCCCGCTTGAAGAGGGAGTGCCGCCGCTGCTCGGCCACTCCTTCGGCCAGCCGCCGCAACCGGGGATCGTCGGGGATGTAGAGCCACGCCCGCTGGGTGCGCAGGCCCCGGGTCCAGCGCACCAACCGCCCGACGGCCTGGCGGAAGAACAGCTCGGTGGTGGTGTTGGTGGCGAACACGCCGACCCGGAGGCGGGGGATGTCCACGCCTTCGGACACCATGCGGACCGCGACGATCCACGGATCCGTCGACGCCGCGAACCGAGCGATCCGGGCCGATGCCATCGGGTCGTCCGAGGTGGCGACCGTGACCCGGACCCGGTGCCGACGTTGCAGCAAGTCGGCGATCGTCCGGGCGTGGTCGACGTCCATGGCGATGACCAGGCCGGCCGCATCGGGCTGGGTGCGGCGGACGTCGAGCAGGCGCCGGTGGGCATCGGCCAGCACCGTGGCCAGCCACTCCCCGTCCGGCGACAACGCCGTCCGCAACCGCTGATTGGCCCGCACCCGATCGAGCTCGTCGTCGAAGTCGTGGGCGTGGAACGAACCGTCGGGCGCCACCCATTCCATCTGCCCCTTGATGCGGGGGAAGTGGACCGGCCGCACCACGCCACCGTCGGCCAACGCGTCGCCGTAGCCGTACTCGAAGTCGGGCACGGCCTCCTCCCAGCGGTAGGTGACGAACGGGATCGGGGTCGTGTCGGAGCGGAACGGCGTCCCCGACAGGCACAGGCGTTGTTCGGCGTCGACCAGGGCGATGCGGAGGCCCTCGCCCCAGGCCCGGTCGTCGCCGGCGTGGTGGATCTCGTCGACGATGGCGAAGCCTCGTGCCGCCACCGCGGCCACCGCCCGCGGGCTCGATGCCACCTGCTGGTAGGTGGTGACGATGCCGTCCATGTCGGCGGGCAGCGATTGGCCGGCCTGCCAGAACGGCTCCAGCTCCAGGTCGAATGCCGCGGCCGCCTGGGCCCACTGCCGCTTGAGGTGCTGGGTCGGCGCCACCACCACCAGCCGGGCGTCGGGGCGTTCGGCCAGCCAGTGCCGGGCCGCGGTCAGGGCAAACGTCGTCTTGCCGGCGCCGGGGGTGGCCACGGCGAGGAAGTCGGCGCCGTCGCGGGTCCCGAACTGCTCCAACGCGTCGCGCTGCCAGTGGCGGAGGCGGATGGTGCGGGCCATGGGGCGGTCGAGCATAGGAGCCCGACCAGCCGGCCCCGGACCACCCGAGCCTGGCAACGGACGTATCCAACCGCTGAGCTGCGACTACGGTCGCCGGTCGTGATCGATGTCACCTCGTTCCGCACCCAGGCCACCGAATGGGTCGCCGCCCAACGTTCCACGGCCCCGCCGGATTGGGGCGCGATCATGCCGCCGGAGCGCCGCGACCAGGGCCTCGAATGGCAGCAACGGCTGCACGCCGCCGGCTACGCCGGCATCCACTGGCCGGTGGAGCTCGGCGGGCGAGGGCTCACCGTCGAGCACCAGCAGGCCTGGCTGGAGGTGTGCGCCGATGCGGGCGTGCCGCCGTTCCTCAACATGGTCGGTCTCGTCCTCACCGCCGGCGCCCTGCGGTCGTTCGGCACCGAGGCACAGCAACGCGCCCACCTCCCACCCACGGTCCGGGGCGAGCGGGTGTGGTGCCAGCTCTTCTCCGAACCGGGCGCCGGCTCCGATCTGGCCTCGCTGGCGACCCGGGCCGAGCTCGACGGCGACCAATGGGTCGTCAACGGCCAGAAGGTGTGGTGCTCCGGTGGACGAGCGAGCGACTGGGGGATCCTGCTGGCCCGGACCGAGCCCGAGGCGGCCAAGCACACCGGGATCTCGTTCTTCGTCATCGACATGCACTCCCCCGGCGTCGAGACCCGACCGCTGCGTCAGATGACCGGGAGCGCCGAGTTCGACGAGGTCTTCCTCACCGACGTCCACCTGCCCTCCGACGCGCTCATCGGCGAGCGGGGCCAGGGCTGGTCCATCGCCATGGCCACGCTCACCAACGAGCGAGGCCACATCGGCTCGCTGGGCCGGTCCATCGGCCGCCGGCTCGAGCAGGTCACTGCGGCGGCCCGCGATCGGAACCAGGCGATCGACCCGGTCGAGCGCGATCGCCTGGCCGACCTCGTCGCCACCGGGCGGGCGTACCTGGCCATGACCGAGCGCCAGGGCCCCACGGCCTCGGTGGGTTCCTCGCTCGGCAAGCTCGGGATGACCGGCTACGTGTTCGACATCGCCGAACGACGCGTCGACGCCGCCGGCCCGCACGGGACGCTGGTCGGCCCGGAATCGGATGCCCTCCTCGCCGCTCCCGGGGGTTGGTTCGGGGGCGGGACCGCGCAGGTGCAGCGCAACATCATCGGTGAGCGCATCCTCGGGTTGCCGCGGGAGCCGAAGCCGAGCTGAGCCGATCAGGAATCGCGCCCCTGACGGCGCTGGACGACCGGCGATCCATGGTGGTGGAGCAGCACCCAGCGGTCGTCGATGCGCTCGTACAGGTTGGTGGCGGCGACCGCCTGCGTGGATCCCTCGTCCAGCAGGTTCTCGTTGCAGGTCACCCAGGCCAGGTCGCCCACGACCTGCGGCCGTTCGTCGGTGACGATGAACTGCAGCCGTTGGGGCCCGTCGAAGAGGGCGAACCACGAGGCCGACACCGCCGCCCACCCGGTGAGGATGGACCACCCTGGATGGACGCAGCCGACCCGGTCGCTGTGCTCCCAGATGTCGGACATCGCATCGAGGTCGCGCCGCTCGAACGCGTCGTAGAACGCGGCGTTGGCGGCCAGCACCGCCATCTCGTCGGTCGTGCGCAACGGGTCGCGGCGATCACCGCGCTCGGGGGGATCGGGTTCAGCCATGGGCGACCTGACGCTACCGGTCACGTCGCCACCGCGTTCGGCGGTTGTCGTACCTGGGCCGTTGGCGCTGCCAGGATGGCGGGATGATCACGGTTTCGTCCTCCGACGGCGTCGAATTGGCGGTCCACGAGCTCGGTGGCGACGGCCGGCCCCTGCTGCTGTGTCACGCCACCGGCTTCCACGGTCGGGTCTGGAATGGCGTCGCCGCCGAGTTCCCCGACCGGCGCTGCATCGCCCTCGACTTCCGGGGCTTCGGGGACTCGACCCCGCCCACCGATGGTGACTTCGACTGGCACGGCTTCGCCGACGACGTGCTCGCAGTCATCGACCACTTCTCGCTGACCGACGTGCAGGCCATCGGACACTCGAAGGGCGGCGCCGCCCTGCTCGTCGCCGAGTTGAACCGACCCGGCACCTTCGACCGCCTGGTCTGCTTCGAACCCATCGTGTTCCCGCGACCGGGCGAGGGCATCCTCGTGCCACGACCACCCGGTGAGGGCAACCCGTTGGCCGAAGGGGCCCGACGTCGGCGCGAACGCTTCGAGTCCTACGACGCCGCCATCGAACGCTTCGCCGCCTCGGCGTCGCTCGGCTCGCTCCGGCCCGATGTGCTCGAGGCCTACGTGCGCCACGGCTTCCGGCCCGACGATGACGGGACCGTCGTCCTCAAAGCCGCACGCGAACACGAAGCCCGGACCTACGAGATGAGCCAGGAGCTCGGCGCCTTCGGGCGGCTCGGCGGGGTGCACTGTCCGGTTCTGATCGCCCACGGTGGCGACGGTGGGCCTCCGGCCCTGATGGCGCCGATGATCGCCGACCAACTGCCCGGCGGAGAGCTGCTGGCGTTCCCCTCGCTCGGTCACTTCGGGCCGCTCGAGGACCCCGTCACGTTCGCGGCCGCGGCCCGCGGGTTCTTCGACCGTCCCTGAGCGCACCCACGCCGGCGACGTGCGCGTCTCTGTCAGACCCCCGGCGTAGCCTCCGAGCATGGCGTTGCCCGTTCCGTCGTCGCTCTCCCCGTCGAAGCTGTCCAGCTTCACGACGTGCGCGCTGCAGTTCCGCTTCGCCACCATCGACGGTCTCCCGGAGCCGCCGACGCTCCCCGCCTCCCGGGGCACACTCGTCCATGCCGCGCTCGAGCACCTCTTCACCCTCCCGGCCGACGATCGGGTACCCGAGGTGGCCGACCGTTGCCTCGAGATCGCGTTCGATCGGTTCCGCACCGACCCGGAGTGGACCGGTCTGGGCCTCGATTCCGAGGCCGAAGCCGAAGCGCTGCGCAGCGCAGCCGTCCTGATCAGGAACTACTTCCGCCTCGAGGACCCTCGCGACGTGACGCCGATGGGGCTGGAGCTCAAGCTCGAGGTCGACATCGGCGGCGTCACGCTGCGCGGCATCATCGATCGGCTCGACCTCGTCGACGGCGACCTGGTGGTGACCGACTACAAGACGGGGCGGTCTCCCAGCAACACCTACACCCGCACCTCGATGACCGGGGTGCACGTGTACTCGCTCATGTGCGAGCGGTTCTTCGGACGCCGGCCCGTTCGGGTGCAGCTCCTCCACCTGGCCGAACCGGTCGCCATCATCGCCGAGCCCACCGAGCAGTCCACCCGCGGGCTCGACCGGCGCCTCCACGCGGTGTGGCAGGCGGTCGAGACGGCCTGCGAGCGCGACGAGTTCCGGCCCCGGCCCTCCCGCCGATGCGACTGGTGCTCGTTCCAGCAGTGGTGCCCGTCGTTCGGCGGCGATCCGGCCCGGGCCCTCGTCGACCTCGAGATCCGGTCCCGGGCCGACGCCGGCCAGGAACCCCTCGTCCACATCTGACATGGCCGATCCAGCCCAACAGCATCCCGTCCAACGCGCCATCATTCGCTTCGACGCCGACGCCGACCGCGTGCTCGACCACCTCCGGGGCCGCCCGCTGGCCGACCGCGTCTTCTACACCGCCTCCGAGCTGGGCGACTTCAGCCTGATCTGGCACCTGCTGGCCACCGCCCAGGGCGTCCGACGCCAGGGCGATCTCTCGGCGACACTGCGGGTGATCACTGCCCTCGGACTCGAGTCCGCACTCGTCAACGGCCCGGTGAAGTCACTCTTCCGCCGGACTCGGCCGGTGTCCGACGTTCCCCGCCCGCACCGGCTCCGTACCCCCCGGACCACCAGCTTCCCGTCCGGACACGCATCGGCCGCCGCCCTGTTCGCCACCGTGGCCGGCCAGGACGACCCGCTCTGGCCGCTCTACGTGGCTGTGGCCGCCGTGGTGGCGGTGTCGCGTCCCTACGTGCGCATCCACCACGCGTCCGACGTCATCGCCGGCGCCGCGCTCGGCATCGCGCTCGGCTCCGGCTTCCGCCGGTGGTGGCCGGCGGGACGCTCCCGGCCCGGGGTGTTCCGGACGAGGTGAACCGTCGCCGAAAGGGCGACTCAGTTCGTGACGGCTTCCTCAGCGGCCGGCTTGAGTGGCGCGAGCAGACCGCGCACGTCGAGGAGGAGGTCGGAGACCTCGTTGGACGAGACCAGCTCGCGCTTGAGCAGCGCGACCAACTCTTCATCGATCCGGGCGACGACGGAGTCGATCGCCGTGTCCAGCTGGGCCAGATCTCGGGTGTCGGTCATCCCGCACGACGATACTCCCGGGCAGCGGCAACCGGTGCGCAGGCACCCGGGGGCTGCGGCTCGCGGCCTCGTAGCCTGAACCCGTGGAGTACGAGGTCGTCCGGCGCCTGGCCCGGGGAGGCATGGGCGTGGTCGATCTCGCCCGCCGACCCGACGGCTCCCTCGTCGCGCTCAAGCGCCTCGGCCTGCACGGCACGGCCGCCGAGATGCAGCTGGCTCGGGCCCGCTTCCAGCGGGAGCTCGACACCCTGGCCAGCATCGAACACGAGGCCGTCGTCCCGCTCCTCGATGTCGTCGACGACGCCGGCGACGTGGTTCTCGTCATGCCGTACCTGTCGGGAGGCAGCCTGGCCGATGTCGTCCGGGAGCACGGACCGATGGCGGCCGACCGGGTCCTGGCGATCGCCCAGCGTCTGCTCCCGGCCCTCGCCAACGCGCACCGCCGGGGCATCGTCCACCGCGACATCAAGCCGGCCAACGTCCTGTTCGACGATCAGGGCCGGGCCCATCTCGCCGACTTCGGCGTGGCCACCTCGGCCGACGCCACCGAGGGCCTGACCCACACCGGTGTGGTCCTCGGCACGCCCGGGTTCCTGTCGCCCGAGCAGGCCCGGGGCGAACCGGCCACGCCGGCATCCGACGTCGCCAGCCTCGGGGCCACCTTGCACTTCGCCGCCACCGGGCACAGCCCCTACGGCGGCGGGGAGGCCCCGGCCGTGCTGCTGCGCACCGCCCGAGCGAAGGCAGCCATCGACCGCAGCATCGACCCCGCCCTGCGTCGGATGCTCCGATCGATGCTGCGCGGCCGACCCGAACGCCGACCCAGCGCCGCGGCCCTGGCCGGTGGTGCCGCCGACACCGACCCCATCCCGCGAACCGGGCGCCGGAAGCGGACCGGGCTGGTGGTCGGTGCGCTGGTGGCAGCCATCCTGGTGGCCAGCGGCGCCTGGGCGTCGACGCACCGGGGAGACGATCCAGCCGCGGCACCCGCGGCCGAGTCGACCACCACTGCAACCACCACGACCACCCCGACCGTGCATCCCGCTGCGGTACCAGCCCTGCGGCGGTGGGCCGGCGCCGTTCACCGACGGTTTGCAGTGCATCGACGACCACGCCGACTACGACGAGGTCCGCACCAACGGCTGCGAAGCCGCGCCCGACGACGTCGACGGCACGCCGCTCACGGATCGCATCACCGCCAACCTCGTCCCTGCGCTCGACGTCGACCGGTACCCGCTCCACGTGAACGACGCCGGCGACCTGGGGTGCAACAACACGCTGCGCCTCACCATCACCGCCCCGGCGGGGACCGCCGTCCGGCTCGAGCTGCGCGACGACGGCGGCCACCTCGTCGACGAGACGACCTCGGCCGACGGAGTCCCGGGAGAGATCGCCGTGCACGATCCCCGCTGCTTCCGGAACGACAGTGGGGACTTCATCGCGATCGTGTCGTCGAGCGGCAGCGACCGGAGCGCCGAGAACTACGTCCTCACCCGCTCAGGGAGCTTCTGATCCCAGCGGCATCGCCCGGGGGTCAGGCACCACGGAGGCGGCGGAGCAGCCCGGTCTCCTCCGGCATCTCGTCGGGTTCGAGGTGAGGCGCCTCGGTCCGGATCGCTTCGAAGACCTGGGAAGCCGACGGATTCACCATGGCGACCTCGCCCACCACGACAGTGGGAACGGTCTCGTTGCCGTTGGCGATCGACCGCACCGTGGCGGCCGCCTCGGCGTGGTCCCAGATGTTGCGCTTGTCGAGGGGGACGCCGGCCCGGGTCAGGCGGCGCTCGAGGCCGATGCAGAACCCGCAGCCGGGGCGCCAGTAGAAGGTGATCGCATCGGGGGGAGAGTCGGTCACACCCCCGCCAACGCCACCGCGCCGGCCGGCATTCCGACGGCCACCGGCGCCGGGCCGCCACCGAGCTACCGTCGCCGCCCATGAGCAGCGCGCCCGAACCCGCCGGATTCACCTTCGCCAGCATCATGGCCCTCGGTCCCCAGCTCGCGGTGGACACGGCCCGTGAGGCCGAATCCCTGGGCTACGGGTCGTACTGGACCGCCGAGACCACCGGGCCAGAGGCGTTCTCCACGCTGGCTGCCGCCGGTGCCGCCGCGCCGTCGCTGGGCCTGGGCACCGGGGTCATCGCCCTGCAGCTGCGCACGCCGATGGTGGTGGCGATGGCGGCGGCCACGTTGCAGGCCCTGCACCCCGAGCGCGACATCCTGGTGGGAATCGGCATCTCGTCCCCCGTCGTCACCGAGCGCTGGCATGGAGTCGACTACGGCGATCGACCGCTGGCCCGGTGCCGCGAGTACATGACCCTGCTCAAGGAGCTCTGGGCTGGCGACGCGGTGACCTTCGACGGCGACTTCTACTCGTTGCAGCGCAGCCGTCTGGGTGTCCGGTTGGGAGACCGGAAGCCCAAGGTCGTGTTGGGGGCCCTCAATCCGAAGATGCTGGCGCTCGGCGGCGAGGTGGCCGACGGCGTGCTGCTCAACTACCTCCCGGCGAGCCACGTGCCGTGGTCGGTGGAACAGATCCGCGCCGGCGCGGCCAAACGCACCGATGGTGGCACCGCCACGGTCTACGCCTACGTGCATGCCGGCGTCACCGAGCGGTCGTACGGCATCGACAACGCCCGCAAGGACCTGTTCTCCTACGCGGTGGTCGACGCCTACGCCCGCAACTTCGAACGAGCCGGATTCGGCGACTCGGTCGCCGAGGTGCGGGAGCGCCACGCCGCCCGCGACCGCGAGGGGTCGGTGGCCGCCGTCAGCGACGACTTCGTCGACGCCATCGACTTCATGGGCACCGCGGACGAGGTGTCGGCCTTCGCCCGCTCGTACGTCGACGCCGGGGTGGACGTGCCGATCCTGATGCCGTTGCCGTGGGGACCTGATCGCCGCCAGGTGATCAGCGACACGATGCGCGCCTTCATCAACCTGAGACGCTGCGCCCGCGGACTTCGTCCGGCTGACTCGCCACCACCGGTTCTGGCCCCACGTCGGTCGGTCGCCGAGCGGACCTCGTGGTGCCAGAACCGGTGGGTAGGGTCCGGCAGATGGAACTCGCGGACAAGCTCGTGGTGGTCACCGGCGGTGGGGGAGGCATCGGTGGCGCCATGGCCCGCCGGTTCGCCGCCGAGGGAGCACGGCTGGTGGTCGTGGCCGACGTGAACGGCGACGCGGCCACTGCCGTCGCCGACGAGATCGGGGGGTTGGCGATCCAGGCCGACCTGGCCTCCGAAGCCGGCTGCGTCGAGGTGGTGCGAGCCGCTGAGGAGCGGGGCCCGATCGATCTGCTCTGCCTGAACGCCGGCATCGCGGTGGGTGGGGGTGTCGAGGCGTCCGACGAGGACTGGTACCGCACGTGGGACATCAACCTGATGGCGCACGTGTGGACGCTCCGTGCCGCTCTGCCCGCCATGCAGGCCCGCGGCGAGGGCTACATCCTCGTCACCGCGTCGGCGGCCGGCCTGCTCACCAACATCGGCGCCGCCCCCTACGCGGTGACGAAGCACGCCGCGGTGGGCCTGGCCGAGTGGGTGGCCATCACCCATGGCGACGAGGGCATCAAGGTGTCGTGCCTGTGCCCGCAAGGCGTGCGCACCAAGATGCTCTTCCCCGACGACGAGGAGGAGGCCAAGGCTTCCGGGGCCACGTCGGTCCGCGTCCAGGGGATCATCGAACCGGAGGACGTGGCCGAGGCCGTCGTGCGCGGGCTCGCCGAGGAGGGGTTCCTGATCCTCCCCCACCCCGAGGTGCTCGAGTACTGGCAGCGCAAGACCGCCGACTACGACCGCTGGCTCGCCGGCATGCGCAAGCTCCAGGCCCGTACCCGCGGCTGACCGGATCGCCGTGGCCGATTCCTGGCTCCGCTCGCTCGGCCTCCGTCCCGGCGACCAGATCCGCTTCCGTCGTGGTCCGGGCGAACGGTGGCTCCCCGGCAAGGTCATGGGCCGCGAAGCCGACGGGTCGGTCGACCTCCGCGACGCCCGCGGCCGTTCCCGGGCCATCCCGATCGAACAGATCGAGGTGGCCGAGCGCGGCCCGCGGGGCGGGCGGGTGTGGACACCACTCGTCGAAGTGGTCGGCCGAACCGAACAGCTCGACATCTTCGGCGACACGTGAGCGTCGACCCGGAGACGATCGCGATCTACGACGCCTCGGTGGCCACCTACGAGGCCAACCGGACGCCCCGGTTCAACGATCGGGCCGAGGCGTTGGCCCGATCGGCCGCCGGTCCGGTGCTCGACGCCGGCTGTGGACCCGGCACCTACCTCGGGGCCCTGGGACCGGAGGTGATCGGGCTCGACGCCTCGGCCGCCATGTTGGATCGGGCGGCAGATCGCGGTGCCCAGCTCGTCCGCGCCGACCTCGCCCGGCTCCCGGTTCGGCCTGGCGCGCTGGGGGCGGCCTGGGCCCGGAACAGCTACCTGCACCTCGCCCACGGCAACCTGCCGCTGGCCCTCGCCGAGCTGCACCGCAGCCTCCCGGTCGGCGGCCCGGTCACCTGCTCGTTCATCAGCGGTCCGGACGACCACACGGTGTCCGACGGCGACCTTCCCGGGCGGCACTTCTGGCGCTGGTCCGACGACCACCTCGTCGACGTCTTCACCGGCGCCGGCTTCACCCAGATCCGCCTCTCCGGCGAGACGCCCCGCTTCGTCGACGCCATCCGGGCCCGGACCCTGCCCGACACCGTCGCACCGGCGATGCGGCTCCTGGTGTGCGGGTTGAACCCGTCGTTGCATGCGGCCGACGCCGGTGTCGGCTTCGTCACGCCCGGGAACCGGTTCTGGCCGGCCGCGCTGGGGGTCGGCCTCGTCTCGGTGGACCGCGATCCCTGGCACGCCATCCGCCAGCACGGCCTCGGCATGACCGACCTGGCCAAGCGGGCGACCCGGCGGGCCGACGAACTGGCCCCGGACGAGTACCGCGACGGTCTGGCGCGACTCGAACGGCTGTGCCGGCGGCTGCAGCCGGCCGCGGTGTGCATGGTGGGTCTGGCCGGCTGGCGCACCGCCGTGGACCGGCGGGCGGTAGCGGGGTGGCAGGCGCGCGACCTCGGCGGGCGGCCGGTGTACGTGATGCCGTCGACGTCGGGGCTCAACGCCCACAGCCGGCCCGCCGACCTGGCCGACCACCTCGCCACCGCCCTCGCCGGGCCCTGAACGACCGCCGATCCCCCAACGATTCTGGACGCACCTGCGTACCCGGCTCAGCGGGGGGCGAGGTCCCGGACGGCCTGGGCGGTGTCGTAGCCGAAGGGCAGCGGGGCCAACGCGGGGGTGGTGACGCCGGCGTCGATGTAGCGCTGGATGTGCTCGCGGCACTTCTCGGGCGGCCCGTGCACGATGAGCTCGTCGACGAGCGAGTTCGGGATGGCGGCGAGCGCGCCCTGGCGGTCGCCCTCCTTCCACTTGCCCCACATCGGCGCCAGCTGCTCGCCCCGGCCCAGCCACTCGTGGAACTTGGCGTACACCGGCACGTTCAGATAGGCGGCGATGGCGTACTTCGCCGCCGGGTACACCAGATCAGGGTCGTCGACCGGGGCGCAGAAGATGCGGGCGACGATCTCCCGCTCGGCGCCCTCCGGGGCGGCGTTGTGGACCACCGGCGCCACCGTCTTGACGTCGTCGGCCGAGAGCCAGTTGATCAGGGCACCGTCGCCCTCCCGACCGGCGAGGCGCAGCATGCCCTCGCGGAGCGCGGCCACGATGATCGGCACCGGCTCCGGCGGAAGGGCCTTGAGGCGGAACCCGTTCACGGCGAAGGTGTCGTAGTCCTCCGACACCTTCTCGCCGGTGAGCGCGGTCCGCAGGAAGCGGACCATGTCGCGGATCTTCTTGTACGGCTCCTCGAACGGGATGCCGTTCCATCGTTCGACGATGACGTCGGAGGACGTACCGATGCCCAGCGCGAACCGTCCCGGCGCGGCCTGGGCCATGGATCCGACCGACTGGGCCAGGCAGGCCGGGCCGCGGGTGAACGCCGGGATGATGGCGGTGCCGAGCCGCAGCGACGGGGCCCACACCGAGGCCAGGGCCAGCGGCGTGAACCCGTCGTGGCCGTCGGCCTCGGCCGACCACACGTCGGTGTAGCCGAGATCCTCGAGCTCGGTGAACCGCTCCCGCTGGGTGTGGAGCGGGCCGTCGAAGGGGATGGTCATGCCGTAGCGCTGCATGGCCGCATGCTGCCATGCCGCGCTCCCGCCCGCGTCAGGACGACGCGACGGGGAGCACCCCTCCGGTGGCGGCCGACCAGGCATCGAAGCCACCGATCATGTCGGCGACCCGCTCGAAGCCCCTCGACCGCAGCACCGACGCCGCCACGGAGGAGCGGTAGCCGCCGGCGCAGTACACGACCGTGGGCCGCTCGTGATCGAGCGAGTCGACGAGATCGAGCAGCTGCGGGAGCGGCAGGTTGCGGGCTGCCGGCACCGACCCACTGACCGAGACCTCGGTGGGATTGCGGACGTCGACGATCTGGAGGTCGGGCTCCTCGGCGAGCCACGACGCCACCTCGGTGGCCGGAAGGCGCGGCGCCACCACGGCGAGCTCGGGATGGTCGGAGAGCACGGTCTCGATGTCGCTGACCAGCCCGACGACGTCGTCGAACCCGATGCGGGCGAGACGGACCTTGCCCTCCGTACCGCCCGGCACGTCGCCGAGGAGCACCACCTGCTGACCGGGCCGGATGATGTCGCCGGCGTACTCGGCGAAGCGGCCGTCGAGGCCGACGTTCACCGAACCGCGCACGTGTCCGGACGCGAAGGTCTCGGGCTGGCGGGTGTCGAGCAGGACGGCGCCCTGCTCCCGCAACGCCAGCGCTTCCTCGATGGTCATGGGCGCGGGCGGCTCGGTGTCGTCGAGGAGATCACGGTCGCGCCGGTTGGCGTCGGCCGCGAACGCGAAGTAGAGCGGCGCCACCCCCTGGCCGTCGGTGACCACCTGCACGAAGCGGTCCTCGTCGGGCGCGGCGAGGGCGTAGTTGGTCTCCCGTTGCTCGCCGATGGTGGACGACGCGGCCGTGGACAACTGCTTGCCGCAGGCCGACCCCGCCCCGTGCGCCGGGTACACCAGCGTCTCGTCGGGCAGCGTCAGCAGCTTGGTGCGCAGCGACTTGTACAGGTCGCGCGCCAGGCTGTCGGCCGTGCGACCCACCGAGGTCAGCAGGTCCGGGCGGCCGACATCGCCGATGAACAGCGTGTCACCGGTGAGGACGGCGTAGGGCTCGGCATCGGGGTGCTCGTAGACCACGATCGAGATGCTCTCGGGCGTGTGACCGGGCGTGTGCCGGATCTCGAGCGTGACCTCGCCCAGGGACAGGCGCTGGCCGTCGGTCAGCGGCTCGATCGGGAAGTCGGCCTCGGCCACGTCGCCGTAGGAGATGACCGCGCCGGTGGCATCGGCGAGCTCGAGGTGCCCCGACAGGAAATCGGCGTGGAAGTGGGTCTCGATCACCCGCTCGATGCGCAAGCCGTCGGCCTCGGCGGCGGCGAGGTACTGGCTGACGTCGCGCTGCGGATCGACGACGACGGCACGGCCCGTGCCGGTGTCGGCGATCAGATAGCTGTACAGCGAGAGGCAGGCAAGGTCGTACTGGCGGAGCAGCAACACGGTCCCTCCAAAGGATCGGTGGTCCAGGTCCATCATGGCGTCAATGGGAGAACGAGACATGGGGAAGGCGGCGATCGAGCCACCCCGGCAGGGTCCAGGCCCGCTCCCCCAGCATCCCGAGCAGTGACGGAACGAGCATCATCCGGATGACGGTGGCGTCGAGCGCCACGGCCAGGGCCAGCGTGACGCCCAGCTCGGTCGGTGGGATCGGGCCGGTCACGCCGAAGGCGACGAAGACCACGATCATGATCAGGGCCGCGTTCGTGATGGGTCGTCCGGTGCGGGCGATGCCCTCGCTCACTGCGAGCCGCGCGTCCCCGGTGGCGTCGCGGCGCTCCTTGATCGCCGCCAGCAAGAAGAGCTGGTAGTCCATCGACAGCCCGAAGAGCAGGGCGAAGAAGAACAGCGGCGCCCATGCATCGACGAAGCCCTGATGTTCGATCCCGAGCAGGGACGCGCCGTGGCCGTGCTGGAACACCACGGTGGCGAAGCCGAAGCTGGCGCCCACTCCGATCAGGTTCAACAGGATCGAGGCACCGGCGATGATCGGACTGCGGAAGACGACCAGCAGCAGCACGAACGCCACCGCCATGATCAGCCCGATGGCGTAGGGCGCGGTGCCGGTCAGCGCGGCGGTGAGGTCGTGGTTCTGGGCGCCGGGACCCCCCACCGCGGCCGACGGCGCCGCGATGTGGAGCTCGCCGCGGAGCCGGCCGACGAGTTGCGAGGTCGCCTGGTCGTCGACCGCCGAGGACGGGACCACCCGCACCACCGTGCGGCCCGTCGCCGCCGGTTCGGTCACGACCTGGGCCGCCACCACGCCGGCGTCGGCACCGGCCACCTCGACGACCGTGGCCGCCTCGCCGGCGTCGACGGTCACGAACAGCGGTGCCGCCGCGCCGGGACCGAAGGCGTCGACGACCGCTTCGTAGCCGTCACGGCTCTGCTGGCCCCGGTCGACCACGCCCGCGCCCGGCATGCCGAGGCGCATGCCCAACGACGGCGCGGCCAGCAGGAGCAGCACGCCGAGGCCGGCGGCCAGCGTGACCCCCGGGCGACGCATGGCGGCCCCCGTCCAGCGAGCCCACCGGCCCTCGGCGACGATGTCGGGGTTGTCGTGATCGGTCACGAGGACCCGGTCGCCGAGCGCGACCAGGATGGCCGGGAGCAGGGTGAGCGACGCCGCGGCCGTGGCCACGACGGAGAGGATCATGCCCAGGGCCATCGAGCGGAACACCATGACCGGCACGAGGAACACCGCGGCCAGCGACAACACGACGGTCAAGGCCGAGAGGAAGACCGCCTTCCCCGCGGTCGCCAGCGTCGACGCGATGGCGTCCGAGCTGTCCTTGCCGTCGGCTCGCTCCTCCCGGTAGCGGGAGACGATGAACAGGCTGTAGTCGATGCCGACGGCGAGCCCGATCATCATCGAGAAGTTCATCGACCACACCGACAGGGGCGTCGCCGCCGTGGCCAGGTGGAGGGCGGCGAAGCCCACGGCGATGCCGGCCACCGCCAGGATCAACGGGAGCCCGGCCGCCACCGCGGTTCCGAACGCCACGAAGAGCAGGATCAGGGTGGGCAACCCCGAGAGCAGTTCGGCGCGGTGCAGGGCATGCTCGTTGAGGGCGTTGAAGTCGTGCCACACCGCCCATTCACCGGTCACGTCGGCTTGGGCGCCGGCGGGCAGGGCGACCGCATCGACCGTGGACATGACCTCGCCGGCGGCATCGGGCAGCTGGGCGTCGTCAGTGGCCCGCAGACCGACGGGGATGAGCGCCGCCGAGCCGTTCGGCGCGACGAGGCCGGCGGCGGGCGGCGCGGCGAGCGGGTCGACGACCGACGCCGCACCCGGACTGTCCTGGAGCGCGGCCACCAGCCGCTCGAGGCCGGATGGGTCGGCCGCGATCGGCGTGGACTGCCGGTAGGCGACCACGGCGGCCTCGGCCCCGAGCTGCGGGAAGTCGGACCGCAGTTCGTCGCGCACCCGGACCGCGGTCGAGCCCTGGGCCTCCCAGCCCGCCCCGGACAACGCGCCGGCCAGGGTGAGGGCCAGCGGGCCGGCCACCAGTACCACGAGCGCCCACACGGCGAGCACCCGGCGCGGACGACGCCCGGCGGACCGACCGACTCGTGCCAGCAGGCCGTCGTGCTCCCCGGGCTCCGGCGGGCGGTCGTGGCTGGTGTCGTGGTGGAGCGTGCCGGCGGGATGGTCGGTCGGCTGGTGGGTCAACGTCATGGTTTCGCTCGTTTCGGGTCGAGGCGCGACGAGGAGCGGGTCCTGGGCGCGCCCGGAGGCGGAAGGGCGGAATGGGATCGACCGGGAGCGCGGCGCGCCCCCGAGGTGTCGGGCAGGGTGCTGATCAGGCCAGCTTGGTGAACATCTTCTGGACGTCAGCGAGGCCGTAGCCCTCGGCCGCTGACTGTTCTGGATCCTGGAGGCACCAGGTGAGGCCGGCCGCGACCAGGGTGAACCCGGCCTGTTCGAGCGCCTTGTTGGCCGCTGACATCTGCGTGACGATGTCGCGGCAGTCCCGGCCCTCGCTCAGCATCTGCTGGATGCCACGCACCTGACCCTCGACCCGCCGGAGTCGGCGGATCACGTCGGCAACGGTTTCCTCGGGTAGCTCCATCCGGCCATGTTACAGATACCCCCTAGGGTATACAACCCGTCCCCGCCGACCCGAAGCGCACCACCCGCTGCTCAGTGATCGTGGAACCGGACGATGGTCGACTGACTGGCGGTGGCGAGGAGCGTGCCGTCCTCGGCGAAGAGGTGGACGAGGCCGTGGCCGAACCCGTTGGCGATGGCGTGGACCTGGATGTCGAGCAGCACCCAGTCGGTGGGTACGACCTGCACCATGCGGAGCGTGTTGTCGAGGCTGTTGCCACCGGCGTGACGGCCCAGAGCCTGGCCGATGCCCATCGGCACGTAGTCACCGAGGATGGCGAGGGCGGCACCCGACATCTCGAGCACCTCGGGCATCCGGGCCCACATCACGCAACGCCCGTCGGCCGACGGCACCGGATCGGCGTCGATCTCCTCCCAACTCCGAGCGTCGGCGAGCCGGAAGTCGAGCCGAGCCATCATCGTGTCCGACTCGTCGGCGAGGCGACGGGGACACTCGGCCGGCGGGGGCACGTCGGGCATCGTCGCCCACGACCCCTGCGCCGCCAGGTCCCGCGACCCGAGCGCGGCGTTCACGGTGAGGATCTCGCGGTCGCCCACGTGGCCGACGGCCCGAGCCTGGGTGACCGAGTTCCCCGCCACCGCCACGGTGACGTCCACGTCGAGGATCGACGGCGGGTTGGCGTACGAGAGGTACTGGGCGGTGGCCCAGACCACGGGACGGCCCGTGGTCCCTTCCATGGCCTCGATCGCCGCGCCGAGCCCGCAGCCGCCCCACAAGAAGTTGCTCCGGGTGGACA
This sequence comes from uncultured Acidimicrobiaceae bacterium, assembly GCA_963731885.1. Classification (GTDB taxonomy): domain Bacteria; phylum Actinomycetota; class Acidimicrobiia; order Acidimicrobiales; family Salinilacustritrichaceae; genus Salinilacustrithrix. The sequence goes on from CAVSXR010000042.1 coordinate 117,571, forward strand.
CGCCCGGAGTGACCGGGAGGATCCATCGGTTGGGGTTGTGGGTCGACTCGAGTCCGAGGAAGGTCCTGGCGTCCACGGCGGCGGATCCTAGGGGCGAGTACCCCCGGGCCCCGTCCCACCTTCCGGGTTCTGGACGCTCCCGTCCAGTTTGTCCGGTTGTGCGGGTGGCCTACCCTCCCATCATGCCTGACACCCCCTGGTTGGACGACGCCTGCTCCCTGGTCGACGCGTACCGAGCCGGTGACCGCGACCCGGTGCGCGAGACCGAGGCCTGCCTCGCCGCCATCGAGGGCAGCGACCTCAACGCCTTCTCCTTCGTCGATCCGGAGCGGGCCCTCGAGGCCGCCAGGAACGCCGACGTCTCGCGGCCGTTCGGCGGTGTGCCGATGGGCGTCAAGGAGCTCGACAAGGTGGCGGGCTGGCCGGACACCGAGGCGTCGCTGCTCTTCGCCGAGCGCACCGCGACCCAGAACGGCACGATGATCGACCGCCTCGTCGAGGCGGGCGCCGCCCTGGTCGGACTGTGCACCGCCTCCGAGTTCGGCGGGCTCAACGTCTCGACCACCAAGCTCAACGGCACCACCCACAACCCCTGGGAGCACGGTCGGACCGCGGGCGGATCGTCGGGGGGCTCCTCGGCTGCCGTCGCCGGTGGACTGGTGCCGATCGCCACCGGCGGCGACGGCGGAGGCTCGATCCGCATCCCGGCGGCCTTCAACGGCCTGGTCGGCATGAAGGGAACCGCCGGCCGGATCCCGCGGGGCCCGAAGACCGAGATCGCCCCACTGACCGTCGTCAAGGGATGCCAGGCGCGATCGGTGCGCGACGTGGCCCGGTGGTACGACGTCTGCGCCGGCTACGACATGCGCGATCCGTACTCGCTCCCCAGCCACCGCCGGTGGGAAGCCGAGCTCGGGACCCACGACCTCGCCGGCCTACGGGTCGCGGTCAGCCCCGACCTGGGCAAGGCCGTCCTGCGTCCCGAGGTCGAGGCCAACGTGCGCGCCGCGGCGGCCGCCCTGATCGACGACGTCGGCCTCGTCCAGGTCGACGTGCCGGTCGCCTTCCCCGGTCTCGGATTCGAATGGGCGATGTCGAATCTCGCCCAACTCGCCAACGACGTCACCGGCCACTGGCCCGACTGTCGCGACGACCTCACCCGGGAGATGGCCCTCGGCCTCGAGATGGCGTTCGAGTCCTACGACCTCGCCATGGCGGCCACCGTCGAGAAGAACCGCACCCTGATGAACGAGCAGATGGCCGCGGTGTTCGACGAGGTGGACTTCCTGATCTGCGCCACCAACCCCGATGTCGCCTATCCGGCCCACATCACCGCCAACACCCGGGTGGGCGAGACCAAGGTGGGTCTCGAGAACAACGGGGTGCTGACCATCCCGGCCAACATCGTCGGCAATCCGGCCATATCGGTCCCGGTGGAGCCGGCGTTCGGGCTCCCGGTCGGCATGCAGATCATGACCCGCCACCACGACGACGCCCTCCTGCTCGATCTGGCCCGCATCGTCGAGCGCACCCTGCCCTGGCCCCGGGTCGCCCCCACCGCCCCCTGCTGACACATACCTGCTGACCAGGGATTTTCCCCGAATCCCCGTCGGCAGCGAGCCCATGGTGAGTAACTGTCAGACCCGGTGGGGATAGTAGAGCCATGGCACCACAGACCCGCCTGATCCCCACCAGCTTCCATCTCGACGCCCGCAGCCAGGAAGCCGGCCGCCGGGGCGTGGCCAAGGCCCGGGCCGCCCTGGCCGAGGCCGCCGCCAAGGCGGCGGCCGAGCGGATCGACGACCACGGCCCGCTCGGCGACGATCACGCCACCGCGGCGTGAGCGCCACGGTCGTGCACCTCGGCCCGAGCGGTACGGTTCGGGGCCATGGGCATCATCGGATGGATCATCGTGGGTCTGGTGGCCGGTGGCCTCGCCGGCCGGGTCACCGGCGTGCGGGGCAACGGCTGCCTGGCCACGGTCGCCATCGGCGTCATCGGCGGCCTCCTGGGCGGTTGGCTGTTCACCGCCGCCGGCGACCAGGGCATCGGAGACTTCGGTCTGCGCTCGATGTTCGTGGCCTTCATCGGCGCCACGCTCCTGCTGTTCATCTTCGGCGCGATCACCGGCGCCGGTCGCCGGCGCTGAGCCGGCCTTCGCCGCCACCGGTGCGGCCGAACCCCTCTTGACCGAGCGGTCAAGGTGATCCCTACACTGCAGCCATGACCGACGTTGTGATCATCGATGCCGTCCGTACGCCCGTGGGCCGACGGGGCGGTGGCCTGTCCACCATGCACCCGGGCGAGCTCCTCGGCATCGCCCAGAAGGCGCTGATCGATCGCACCGGTATCGATCCGGCCGAGGTCGGCCAGATCGTGGGCGGCTGCGTCTCCCAGGTCGGCGAGCAGGCGTTCAACATCGCCCGCACGGCATGGCTGGCCGCCGGCCTCCCCCAATCCGTCGCCGCCACCACGGTCGACACCCAGTGCGGCTCGTCGCAGCAGGCCACCAACCTGGCCACCGCGTTGGTGGCGGGGGGCGCGGTCGACGTCGCCGTCGCCTGTGGGGTCGAGGTGATGAGCCGGATCCCCATCGGCTCCAGCGGTCGCAAGGACCTCGGCCTCGGGGTCCCGATCCCGAAGACGTACTTCGGTCAGTACGAGATGACCTCGCAGTTCGAGGGGGCCGAGCGCATCGCCGACAAGTGGGGCATCTCGCGCCAGGACACCGACGAGTTCGGTCTCCGCTCCCAGCAGCTGGCCGCCCGGGCCTGGGCCGAGGACCGCTTCGCCACCCAGATCGTCCCCGTCACCGCGCGCGACGCCGACGAGGACGGCAACCTGCTCGACACCACCCACACCGTGACCCGCGACGAAGGCCTGCGGGAGACCAGCCTCGAGAAGCTGGCCCAGCTCAAGCCGGTCGCCCGGCCCGATGGGGTGCACACCGCCGGGTCGGCATCCCAGATCTCCGACGGCGCCGCCGCCGTCCTCCTGATGACGGCCGACAAGGCCAAGGCCCTCGGCCTCACTCCCAAGGCGCGCATCGTCGACACCTGCAACGTCGGCGTCGACCCCGTCCTCATGCTCACCGGGCCCATCGATGCCACCCACCACCTGCTCGGCCGCACCGGCATGACGATGGGCGACATCGCCGTGACCGAGATCAACGAGGCGTTCGCCTCGGTCGTGCTGGCGTGGGCCAAGGAGCTCGACCCCGACATGGACACGGTGAACCCGAACGGCGGCGCCATCGCCCTCGGTCACCCGCTCGGCGGCACCGGTGCCGTCCTCCTCACCAAGGCGCTCCACGAGCTGGAGCGGATCGACGCCGAGAACGGACTGGTGACGATGTGCTGCGGCGGCGGCCTCGGGACCGGGACGATCATCCAGCGCGTCTGATGCCCCCACCGTGATGCGGCGGGGCGGCCCGCACCGACGTCTCCCGGGTCGCCCGGCCGCCTCGCTCGCGGTGCTCCTGGCGCTGGCCGCCACGGGCGCGAGCTGTCGCGGCGTCGTCTCCGCCCCCGGCGGGCCGGCGGCCGATGCCGGCCACGGCGTGGTCGAGCGGGTGATCGACGGCGACACCGTCGACGTGCGCCTCGGCGGGCGCACCGAACGCGTCCGTCTCATCGGCGTCGACACCCCCGAGACGGTGGCCCCCACCCGACCGGTCCAGTGCTACGGCGCCGAGGCCTCGGCGCAGACCAAGGCCCTGCTCCCCGCCGGCACCCCGGTGCGACTCGAGCGCGACGAGGTCAGCCGCGACAAGTACGGCCGGCTCCTCGCCTACGTGTTCCGGGAGTCCGACGATCTGCTCGTGAACCTCACCCTGGTCGAGGGCGGATTCGGCAACGCGGTCAACTTCGGCGACAACGAGGCCCTGTACCCGATGCTCTCGGCTGCCGAGGCCCGGGCCCGCGCCGCCGGCGCCGGGCTGTGGTCGGCGTGCGGCGGCCCCGACGTGGCCATCGGACCACCGCCGAGCCGGTGACGCCCGCCCACTACCGTGACCGCCGTGTCCGAACTCGCCGAGCGGCTGGGGCATCCCGCCGATGCCCGACTCCTGATCGTCAACTGCGACGACCTCGGGCTCTGCCACGCCACCAACGTGGGGACGTACCAGGCGCTGCGCGACGGCGTGGCCACCAGCGCGTCGCTCATGGTCCCGTGCCCGTGGTCCCGGGAGGCGGCCAGCCGTTACCGCGGCGAGGACATCGGCGTGCGCCTCACCATCACCGCGGAGCACGACCTGTACCGATGGGGGCCCATCACCCAGGCGCCCAGCTTGCTCGACGGCGACGGCGGCTTCCCCCGGACCACCATCGACGCCTGGGAGCACGCTGACTCCGACGAGGTCCGCCGCGAGTGCCGGGCCCAGATCGAGCGGGCGATCCTGTGGGGATTCGACGTGAGCCACCTCGACAGCCACATGGCCGCGTTCCAGCTGCGACCGGAGCTGTTCGACGTGTATCTCGACATGGCCGTGGAGTATCAGCTGCCGATCCGCCTCTCCAGCGAGTCGACCCAGCGGAACATCGGCTTCCCCTTCCGTCGCCTGGCGGCGGAGGAGGGCGTCCTGTTCCCCGACCACCTCGTGTCCGTCGGCGTGGTCGGGAGCCGGAAGGTCATCGAACGGGCCGTGTTCGACCTGGAACCCGGCGTGACCGAGGTCCAGGTCCACCCCGCCACCGACACCCCGGAGCTGCGGTCGATCTCGGAGACCTGGGCCGGCCGGGTCGACGACCTCGACCTCGTCACCGGGGCCGAGCTCCGCTCCCTCCTCGAGCGGGCCGGGGTCACCCTCGTGGGCTACCGGGCGCTGCGCGACGCGCAACGAGCGGCATGAACCGCCGCATCCTGCTCGCCCTCGCGGCGGTGCTGCTCCTGCTGGCCGGCTGCGACAGCGATCGCCGGGCGATCTCCCGGGACGACCTGCCCCAGCTGTCCACCACGCCGGCGGCAGTGGTGCACCTCGGCGACGACGGCTTCGACACCGACCACATCGAGGTCACCACGTCCGACCTGGTCGAGTTCGTCAACACCGGCACCGCCGAGCACGGCGTGCGCACCGCTGACTCCAAGATCGACACCGGCCCGCTGCTGCCCGGCGAATCCACCGTCGTCCTCTTCGACGACGCCGCCACCTACGAGATCACCGACGTGAGTGATCAGGCCCACACCATGACGGTCGTCGCCAGCGTCCCCCGGCCGGCCGCCGGCTGAGCCGTCTCCCACCGTTGCGGCCGGGCCGGCAGCTCAGCCGAAATCGGTGTCGGCGGCCACCCGCGCCATGGCCGCCCGCCACGCCTCGGCCGTGGTGACCGGCAGCACCGAGAGCATGCGACCGATGTTGCCGGTGACCTTCACCGTTCCCTGCATGAACCCGACGCTGGCATCGGCCTCGCCCTGGACGATGGCGACGAAGTGGGCGTGAGGCACGAGCATGGTGAAATCGGCCGCGTCGTCGGCGCCGAGCTGGTTCTCGGTGAGGCGGCCGTCCTCCAGATGGGTGTGAAAGGTCACCGCACCGTCGTCGCCGCCGGTGATCTCGTACTGGATCCTCGCCGTGGCTCCGGGACGAACCGGGAGCTCGGCCAGCTCCGATCGTTGTCGGTCGAGCCAGTCCTGGGTGAGGAGCCGGGGCATCTCAGCCGGTGATGCCGTCGAAGAGGTCGCCGGTGGACTCGTCGGAGTCGACCTCGGATCGGGCCAGTTCGTACTCGTCCCACGGATGCAGCGTCGAGGCCACCTCCCGGGGCAGACCGAACCAGAACGGCGAGTCCGGATCGACCTGGGTGGCGTGGGCCAGCAGCGCGTCCCAGCGGACCTCGTTGTGGTCGCGGATGTCGACGCGGGTGGTGATGCGGTCGTCCTGCGACGGCCGTTCGAGCCACTTCTCGTCGAAGGGTGACTCGAGCCCGAGCTCGACGAACTTCTCGTGCATCGCGACGATGCGGGCCCGGGACCACATGGTCCAGTACACCTTGGACACCTGGTGGACCTCGCCGGCCTCGGGATACCAGGCCGGATCAGCCGCCCGGTCGATGGCCGGCATCGTGATGTCGTGGACCATGAGGTGATCGGGATGGGGGTAGCCCTTCTGGTCGTCGCCGTAGGTCACGACCACCTGGGGACGCTCACGGCGCAGGATGGCCACCAGCCGGCCGACCGCCTCGTCGAGCGGGGCGTTGGCGAAGGCATCGGGGCGAGCATTCGCCTCGCTGTCGGGCATCCCGGAATCGCGGTAGCCGAGCATGATGGTCTCGTCGTACCCGATGATCTTGGCCGCCCGCTCGAGCTCGCCCTGGCGAACGGCGGGCAGGTCCTCGCGCACCTCGTCCCGATCCATCGCCGGGTTGAGGATGTCGCCCTCCTCGCCTCCGGTGCAGCACACCAGCACGGTGCGGATGCCGGCGTCGTGATACTTGGCGACGGTCCCGGCACCCTTCGACGATTCGTCGTCGGGGTGGGCGTGGACGGTGAGCAGGCAGCGGTGGACCGGTTCTGGCACGGGTCCGAGGCTATCCAGGACCGATGCCGTCTCCGAGCTACCGGGCGCTGTAGCGATCGCCGCCGTCGTCGGTGGTCCAGCGCCCACCCCGGTGCAGCCAGCGCGCCGCAACGATCCCGACGACGATGCCGACGAGCGCACCCACGGGCAACGCGATCCGGAACAAGCCGGTCCGCACGATGGGCCGATCGATGCCGTGCGACTCGAACGAGGCCAGCGTGTAGAAGGGGATGGCGATCAGGAAGAAGCTGGTGGCACCGACAGCGATCGACACCGCGACGCCGATCAGCACCGAACGGGCCAACGATGGCGCATCGGTAGCCACCGGCGACCCATCGGCATCGGCATCGCCCGGTGCGGGCTGGGGTGCGGGGGCCTCGACCATGGTGCGTCCAGGGTACCGGCCGCTCCCTAGCATCCCGGTGTGCGACCGCTCCGCCGACGACTCCTCGCCGCCACCGTTGTCCTCGCCATGACGGCCGGATGCGGGGCCGGGTCCGATGCCGGTGACGAGCGGGCCGACCAGGTGCGCACCGCAGCGGTCGACGCCGGCCTCACCGACGGAGGTGGCCGACTTCCTCGCCCTCGCCGCCCGGGGCCAGACCGCCACGTACCAGGCGACCTATCCGGGGCCGAACCCGAACACCAAGCTGGTGGTGGCCAACGACCCCCCGGATCGGCGAGTCGACGTGGTCACCGACGACGTCACCACCGAGGTGCGCCTGGTCGTCGACGGGGAGGCGTTCACCTGCCCCCGGAACAAGGACCGGGACGCCATCGTGTCCTGCACGCGCACCGACGCCATCGTCGAAGGTCCCGGCGCCTTCGACGACGCCACCCTGGAACAGCTGACCACCTCGTTGCGCGACCGCCAGGCCGACTTCACCTTCCGCATCGACACCAAACCGATCGCCGGCGTCGAGGCCACCTGCCTCGTGACCGAACTGAAGGCGGGTCACGAGCGCACCGACCTCGGGGCCACCGGCACGATCTGCGTCTCGCCCGAAGGGGCGCTGCTCCGGGTCGACCAGGGCAGCGACTCGCTCGAAGCGCTCGACTACACGACCGAGATTCCCGAGCACACCTTCGTCCGGCCCGATCAGCTCGATTCGACGACCACGACCACGACGACCAGCCAGCCAGGCTGACCGCCGCGGTCCCCGATCGGCGGTGGATACCCTGAGGTCGTGAACGAGCCGGAGTTCTGGCGGTGGGTGTGGCTGGGCGCAGCCGTGGTGTTCGGGGTGGGCGAGATGCACAGCCCCGGGTCGTTCTTCCTCGCGCCGTTCGCCATCGGGGCCGCGGCCGCGTCGGTGCTCGCCTTTCTCGGTCTCCCCGCCGGGGTGAGCTGGGTGGCGTTCATCGCCGTGTCGCTCGGCGCCTTCGCCGCCCTCCGGCCGCTCGCCCGTCGGCTCGATCGAGCCGGCGGCAACCCTCGGGGCGTCGGGGCCCAGCGCCTCGTCGGCGAGGACGGCGTCATCCTCGACCACGTCCCCGCCGGTCCCGACGAGGTCGGTCTGGTCCGGGTCGGCCGCGAGCAGTGGCGGGCACAGTCCACCGACGGCGGTGCCATTCCCGTCGGAACCCACGTCACCATCGTCGAGGTGCGCGGCACCCGGGTCGTCGTGTTCCCCACCGGCCTCTACCTACCAACCGAATCCAACGAGAGGTCGTACTGACATGACTGCCGTGATCGTCCTCGCGGTGATCGCGTTCTTCCTGTTCTCCTACGTGGCCCTGGGAGTCCGCATCATCCACCCGTACCAGCGAGGCATCGTCGAGATGCTCGGCAAGTACCAGGCCACGGTCGATCCCGGCCTGCGGATCATCATCCCGTTCGTCCAGACCCTCCGGCCCGTCGACATGCGCGAGCAGGTGATCGACGTGCCGCCGCAGGAGGTCATCACCTCGGACAACGTCGTCGTCTCGGTCGATGCCGTCATCTACTACGAGCCCACCGATCCGCAGCGGCTCGTGTACAACGTGGCCAACTTCATCCTCGCCGTCACCAAGCTGGCCCAGACCAACCTCCGCAACGTCGTCGGCGACCTCCAGCTCGACGAGGCCCTGACCTCACGGGACAAGATCAACCTCGCCCTGCGCGAGATCCTCGACGACGCCACCGACAAGTGGGGTGTGCGGGTGGTCCGCGTCGAGATCCAGCGGATCGATCCGCCCCCGGACGTCATGTCGGCGATGCACGAGCAGATGAAGGCCGAGCGAACCCGCCGGGCAGTCGTCACCGAGGCCGAGGGGCGACGCACCGCAGCGGTCACCACGGCGGAAGGTGAGAAGACCGCAGCCATCCTCGAGGCCGAGGGGATCAAGGCCAAGGCAGTCCTCGAGGCCGAGGGGCGCGCCGAGGCGGTGCGCACCTTCGCCGAGGCGGAGAAGTTCCGCCAGCAGGCGGTGGCCGAGGGCGAGGCCGACGCCATCCGCAGCGTCTACCGGGCGATCCACGACGGCAACCCGTCGAACGACCTGCTCGCCATCAAGTACCTCGAGGCGCTCCAGAAGCTCGGCGACGGGCAAGCCACCAAGATCATCGTTCCCACCGAGCTGGCCGGCGTGGCCGGCGCCCTGGCCGGGGTGAGCGAGTTGCTCCAGCGGCCCAACGGCGACGATTCGACCGCATCGAAGACTTGATGGCACCGGAGTCCATGACGGCCTACGAGGCCGTCACCAGCTACTTCGTCGAGGCCGCCCGGATCATCGACCTCGCCGAGGAGATGTACTCGGTACTGACCACGAGCTACCGGGAGGTCGCGGCCCAGGTCCCGGTGCGGCTCGACAACGGCGAGCTGCAGGTCCTACGTGGCTACCGGGTCCAGCACAACGGCGCCCGAGGACCGTACAAGGGTGGGATCCGCTATCACCCCACTGTCGACCTCGACGAGGTGCGCGCCCTCGCGTCCTTGATGACATGGAAGACGGCGCTGGTCGACATCCCCTTCGGCGGAGCGAAGGGAGGCATCGAGGTCGACCCCACCACGATGTCGGAACGCGAGCGGGAAGTGATGACCCGCCGGTTCACGTCGGCGATCCACCATGTCCTCGGGCCCTTCCGCGATGTTCCGGCTCCCGACGTCAACACCAACGCCCAGACGATGGCGTGGATGATGGACCAGTACTCGTCGGTCCACGGCTACACACCGGCATGCGTGACCGGCAAGCCGATCGACCTCGGTGGCGCTCCGGGTCGTGATTCGGCCACCGGCACCGGGGTGATCGACGTGCTCGAAGCCTGGTGTCGTCACCACGACCGCCAGCTCGCCGGTCAGCGAATCGCCATCCAGGGCTTCGGCAACGTCGGCTCCTGGGCGGCGCGGGTCGTCCGGGAGCGAGGGGCCGTGGTCGTGGCTGTCTCCGACGTGCGCGGGGGCCTGCACCACGAGCCTGGCCTCGACGTCGACGAGCTGGTCGATGTCGTCGCCACCACCGGCTCGGTCGTCGAGTCCGACGTCGGCGAGCGCATCACCAACGACGAGCTGCTGGCCGTCGACTGCGACGTGCTCATCCCCGCCGCCCTCGGCCACGTGCTCACCGATGCCAATGCGGGCGAGGTCCGGGCCCGCGTCGTCGTCGAGGCCGCGAACTACCCCACCAGCCCCGGCGGCGACAAGATCCTCGCCGATCGGGGGATCACCGTCATCCCCGACATCCTCGCCAACGCGGGCGGCGTCACCGGGTCGTACTTCGAGTGGACGATGAACATCCAGCAGTTCACGTGGCGACTGGCGCAGTTCAACGACGAGCTGGCCCGCCGGCTCCAGGACGCCTACGACCGCACGCAGGCCTTCGCCGACTCCCACGACTGCACGCTGCGCCAGGCGGCATATGCCATCGGCGTCCAGCGGGTGGCCGACACCTCACGGATGCGGGGCTACGTCTAGACCACCGGCCTGCCGTGGCACGATCTCCCCATGTCCCGATCGTCCCCCCTCGTCGCGCTCGTCGCGCTCGTCGCCCTGCTGGCCGGGTGCAACGACGACGGCCGCACGCTGGCGCCGGCGCCGACCGTGCCGGTCTCCGAGGCCACCACCACGACCGTGGGGATCGCCGCGCCCGACCCCGGCGGGTTGACGCTGACCAGCCCGGCGTTCGTCGACGGCGGGGCGCTCGATCCGAGCTTCACGTGTGATGGGCAGAACGTCCCGCCGCCGCTGTCGATCACCGGGATCCCGGCGGAAACCGCCGAGCTGGCGATCGTGGTGACCGACCGGGACGCCGCCGACTTCGTGCACTGGGTCGTGGCCGGTCTGCCGCCGACCATCACCACGATCGAGTCGGGGCTCATCCCGGCCGGTGCGGTCACGGCGATCACCGACTCGGACGTCGACGGCTGGGACGGTCCTTGCCCGCCGGCGGGCGACGCTGCCCACCACTACGACTTCACCGTGTACGCGGCCACCGAGCCGATCGGCCTCGCCGCCGGACTCCAGGGTCGCGAAGCCATCGGGATCATCGAACGGGCCGCCGTCGCCTCCGGGGTGCTGACCGCCACCTACGCCTCTCCCGCCGAGGGTTGAACCGGACGAACGCGGATCGCCAGGTGCCAGTCCGCACTAGGTGGCCGAGAAGCCACCGTCGACCGCGATGGCCTGCCCCGTGACGAAGGCGGCGGCATCCGAGCACAAGAACACGGCGACTCCCTCGTAGTCGCCGGGAGTTCCGTTGCGTCCCACCATCGTCCGGGCCGCGAGGGCCGCGGCGCGCTCGGGCTCCTCGACGAAGACCGACTCGGTCATCGGTGTCCGGACGAACCCGGGTATGACGCAGTTGACCGTCACCCCGGCCGGCGACCACGCCTCGGCCTGCGATCTGGTGAGCCCGAGGAGCCCGGCCTTCGACACCCCGTACCCCCCGCTGTTCCCGAACGCCCGCCACGACTGTTGCGACCCCACGTGCAGGATCCGGCCCCATCGCCGCCGCGCCATCGCCGCCCCCAACCGCTGCCCCAGCAGGAACGGGGCGGTCAGGTTCACGGCCAGTGTCCGAGCCCACTCCGTCGCGGTCAACTCGTCGAGGGGCGGCCGCGGGTTGACGGCAGCCGCGTTCACCAGGATGTCCACGGCTCCGGCCGCGTCGCAGAGCCGGTCGATCGCGTCGACGTCACCGAGATCCGCCGCGATCCACGAGGTCGACCCACCGATCGCGGTGGCCGCCTGGTCGAGCGCGGCCTCTGTCCGGGCCACGAGGACGACCTCGGCACCGACCCCGGCCAGCGCCGAGGCCATGGCCCGGCCGATCCCGGTGCTCCCACCCGTGACCAGGGCGCGACGCCCATCGAGCGCGAACATCCCCGCAGCCTCGCAGATGTCAGCGGCGCAAGCTGTGCGATGGCTCCGGAGCAGTCGACCGCCCGGCCGGTGTCGCGGTCCGGGAGCGGAGCCGGTCAGCCATCCCGGTCCCGGCCAGCAACGAGGCGACCAGATCCTCGGTCACCTCGATCACCTCCCCGACCGTGTCGGCGACCGCATGGGCGCCGGCTGCCTCCGCTTGCCACTTCGCCACCGCCAGCCGCTGGATGATGGCGTCGTTCACCTCGGCGGCGTCTCGACGTCGGGCGCACGCCACGGCCAGCTCCGTGCGGACCCGCGCCGCCTCCTCCATGGCGTCGGCGGCCATGCCCACCAGCAGGCCGAGCAGCCCGAGGGGCACGATCCGCACGACCCAGCCCTCGGTCGAGAGCGCGGCAGCCGGCGAGCCGGCCAGGTGGCCCCAGAGCATCACCGCGCTGATCACGGCGGCCGCCACACCCCCCACACGCCCGAACGCGACGGCGATCAGCGCGATGGGGAGCGCGAAGAGGAAGACCGCGGCGTCGCGCTCCTCGCCACCGTGGTAGGGCAGCACGGTCGCCACGGCGAACAGCGCCACCGCCACCGCGCCGGCCGCGGCGAGATGACGACGGAACCACGGGTCGGCGGCATCGACGAGGTGCACCGCGTCATTGTCAGCTTCCGCGTCCGATCCGGCGGGAGGCGAAAGTCACATCTTCCCGGACCTTTGGCCGGACGTGGCGGCCGGACGCGGCGACCGGATGTGGCGTCAGCCGTAGGTGAGCCGGGTGATCCAGTCGGCGATCACCGCGGGGCGATCGGAGCCCTCGACCTCGATGGCGTAGGTCCGGGTGACCTGGATGGTATTGGGATCCTTGAGCACGACGTCCTTGAGGGTGCTGGTGGCCCGGATCCGCGAGCCACTGGGCACCGGGGAGACGAAGCGGACCTTGTCGAAGCCGTAGTTCACCCCCATGATCACGCCCTTCACCGTCTCGGGGTCGTTGGGGATCGACCCGGACAGATGGGTGAGCATCGACAGGGTCAGGAACCCGTGGGCGATGGTGGTGCCGAACGGCGACGCCTTGGCCGCCTCCGGGTCGACGTGGATGAACTGGTGATCGATGGTCACATCGGCGAATTCGTTGATCCGCTCCTGGGCCATCTCGAACCACTCGCCGGCCCCGTCCTCCGTACCCACGCGGGCCTGGAACTTCTCGAAGGCGGCTTCAGCGGCGGTGGCCATGGTCATCTCCTGGTGGTGGATCCGGTTGGGGGGGCGGAGAGCCGGACCCTATCGCCGCGGTCGGGATCACATCGGCAGCGCCACCGCGAGCTGTCGGCTCAGGGCGAGGAGACGGCCGTCGCTGCTCCAGAGCTCGCCGTCCTCCTCCAGGTAGCCCCCGGCGGCGTGGCGGGTCCGGAAGCGGGCGAAGGTCCAATCGGGACGGCCGGGCGCCGGGTCCCGGAAGTGGATGGTCAGGTCGATGGTGGGCACGCCGAGCGGGGCGGCGATCCGGGCGAACACCGCCGGCGTCCAGGCGTCGCTGAGGGCGGCGACGACCACGTCGTCCACATCGGTCTCATCGGCCAGGCGGATCCAACCGCCGGTGAGCGCCTCGTCGGCCGTCTCCCCCCGGTCACGGGACGGGCCGAGCCGGGGCTGCTGCTCGAAGTGGTCCCGCAGCGGGATGTGCGGAACCAGTGGATCGACCGGCGCCGGGGGGGTCGGCTCCACCGGTGGTTCGACGCTGGGGAGCGGGAGGTCCGAGAACGTGGGGCCCGGGCGATCCTCGGCGGTGGCCGCCACGCCGATGATGACCGGCCGGTCGTGCTGGGTGAGCCGGACGGTCATCGAGGTGAGCGTGCGGCCCCGCCGCTCGACACCGACCACGACCTGGCACGGGCCCGCCTCGGGTGCCCGCAGGTAGTGCAGGGTCAGGGAGCGCAACCGCTGCCCGGTCCCGGCCACCTCGGCGAGGACGGCCCGGGCGACGATGGCGGCCAGGTAGCCGCCGTTGGGCCCCCGGACGATCCACCAGGACCGATCGATGGTGGCCCGGTAGCTGCCCGCACCCTCGGGGACGACGGCGGTGTCGGTGACGAAGCGGCTGGCCATGATTCGACGATCGCGGTCAGTCGCGATCGGCGGGGTCGTCCTCGGTCGCCTCGACGTCGATGACCTCGCCTCCTTTGGCCGCCTTCCGGGCGGCCCGCTGCCGTTTGAGCTCTGCGATTCGGACCTTGCTCTCCGCCCGTCTCGACTGGAAGCCTCCGACGGCGAGCGCGAGCAGGGCGACGATCGAGAACGTGGAGTAGGGCGCGCCCACGAAGGTGAATCCCGCCATCGCCACCATGGCGATGGTCCAGGCGGTGGTCCGTTGGGGGCGCTTGGTGAACCACAGGGCACCGCCGGCGATGGCCATCGGGGTCACGAGGATCAGCACCGCCACTGGGATCGACTCCTCGTCGAGGAGCTTGATCTCGTCGGTGATCTGCACCGTGCCGTCGTCGTTGACCTTGTCGCTGGCCTCCACCCGCGGGTCGTCCTTGGGGACATCGCGGCGGACACCCACGGGCGACACGATCAAGGTGATGGCCGACACGACGGTGAACAGGAATGCCAGCAGGACGGCCCGCTGCCCGGGGACCGTGTTCTGGGGACGCCGCTTCGCCCCGCGGGACGGCGAGGACGTGGCGGTGGACTTCTTGCCGGTGGACCGCTTGGTATCGCTCGGCGCCACCTCGGCCTCCTCGTCCCCGCCCACGGGGTCGAGCTCACCTCGGGCGATGGCGGTCGCTTCGCCGGCGTGGGCCGAACGGGCCCGGCGCGCGTCGCGCTCCGCCTTGTTCTGGCGGTAGCGCTTCGACTTGCTGGGGCGTCGTTTCGAGGAAGCCACGCTCCGACGGTATTCGCCGAGGTGGCCACCGCCCTACTCGGCGACGACGGCCGCCGGCTCGTGCAATTCGATCAAGTTGCCCGACGGATCGTGGAGGAACGCCTGCCGGCCGGTTCCCACCGGGCTGGGATCGCCCACCTCCATGCCCCGGCCGCGCAGCTCGGAGACGCTGGCGTCGAGGTCTGCCACCCGGATCGCGAAGTGCTGGCCGCATTCCTCGGGGACGGTCGTCTCGATGAGGTGCACCTGCTGGCCGCCGAGATCCAACCAGGCCCCGCCGATGCCGAAGTCGGGCCGGTCATCCCGCAGGGTCAACCCCAGGACACCGGTGTAGAACGCGACGGCCTCGTCGGCATCGTGGACGTTGAGCGAGACGTGGTGCACCCCGAGAACCTGCATGGTCCCAGTCTGCTCCGTCAGTCGAGCCAGGGCGGGCGGAACATGATCGACAGCCGGGGCCCCACGGGGCGAGCGGTCTTGGGGACGCCGTGGCGCCAGGTGCGCTGGATGGTGCCGCCCATGATCAGCAGGTCGCCGCGGCCGAGCTCGAGGGAGAGTCCGGGCGCGGTGCCGGCCTCGGCCGGGGCCAGGTGGAAGCGCCGACGGTCCCCGCACGAGACGATGGCCATGGCCGTGGTCTGCATCTGCCGGGCGATGAGATCGCCGTGGGGCGCCACCGAGTCGCGGCCGTCGCGGTACCAGGCCAGGCCGATCCGGTCGCACGGCTCGCCGGTGCGGGCCGACACCGCGGCGGCGATCTCGTCGAGCATCGGGTGACCGGGGCCGTCGGCGGGGAGGCTGGCGGTGAGCCGGGGCACGTCGACCATGCGGTCGTACATGGGTCGCCGGTTGGCGTGCCAGTCGGTGGTCTCGACGAGCGCGTCGAAGACGGTCTGCTCTCCCTGCAGCCAGCCGGGGAGGCGCTCGATCCAGGCGTCGTGGGCGAGGTCGACTCGCTGGATCCCCCGGAAGGTGGGGTCGACGGCCGGCTCGCCGGTGCCGAACAGCGACGGTTGGAGCGGGGTGGCCACGGTCATCGGAAGTCCCGGCTCTTGGGCGTGCCCCGGACGGGGAGGAGCGACAGCCGCTCGGCCACCACGTTCACGACCCCCTCGGCCCGCTCCAGCCGGCCCCGGATGAGCATGGCCGGCGCGGTGAGCGCCACCCGCCGGTGGGCGTTCCAGCACCCCTTCGACACCACCACGTTGATCAGGCCGGTCTCGTCCTCGAGGTTGAGGAACATGGTCCCGCCCGCGGTGGCCGGCCGCTGGCGGTGGGTGACCACCCCGCCGATGAGCACCTTGGTGCCGGGCTCGACGTCCCACAGCCCGGCCGAGGTGACCACGCCCAGCCGGTCGAGATCGGCCCGGATGAACTTCGTGGGGTGCCCATCGGGGCTCATGCCCGTGGCCCACAGGTCGGCCCGGGCCGCCTCGAAGTCGTCCATGCCGGGCAGGGTCGGGGCCCGGGCCCCGGTGACGATGCCGGGGAGCCGGTCGACCCCGCCCTGGGCCACCGCCCCCGCCTGCCAGATGGCCTCCCGTCGCCCCATCCCCAGGCAGGCGAACGCCCCGGCGGTGGCCAGCGCCTCGAGTTGGGGCAGGGAGAGCGGGACCCGGCGGGCCAGGTCTTCCATCGAGGCGTACGGGCCGTGCTCGTCGCGCTGGGCGGCGATCTCCACCGCCAGGTCCTCGCCGATCCCCCGCACCTCCCGGAACCCGAGCTGCACCACCGGACCGTCCACCCCCCAGTCCTCCGGCCGTCGCCCGTGGGTGTCCACCCACCCCATCTCGTTCTGGCCGGTCATCACGCCATCAGGAGCGACCGAGGACCCACCAGAACGGGGTTGGCCGGAGGTGAGGGTGGCCGTGGCCGCGGACGCGGCCAGGTCGACGGTGCGGACCTCGACGCCGTGGCGGCGAGCGTCCTGGATCAGGGTGTGGGGTGACCAGAACCCCATGGGCTGGGCGTTGAGCAGGCCGGCGCAGAAGGCGGCGGGGTGGAACCGCTTGAGCCACGACGATGAGTACACGAGGTAGGCGAAGCTCACCGAGTGGCTCTCGGGGAAGCCGTAGTTGGCGAAGGCGGCCAGCTTGATCCAGATCTCCTCCACCACGTCCGGAGGTACGTCGCGCTCGGCGGCGCCGGCGGCGAAGCGGCCGTGGAGCCGCTCCATCCGCTCGGGTGAGCGCTTGGACCCCATGGCCTGGCGGAGCTGGTCGGCCTCGCCCGGGGTGAAGCCGCCGACGTCGATGGCCATCTGCATGAGCTGCTCCTGGAACAGCGGCACGCCCAGCGTCTTGGCCAATGACTTCTCCAGCAGCGGATGCAGGTAGGTCACCTCCTCCTGGCCGTTGCGGCGGCGGATGTAGGGGTGCACCGACCCGCCCTGGATGGGCCCGGGGCGGATGAGGGCGACCTCGACCACCAGGTCGTAGAAGGTGCGGGGCTTGAGGCGGGGCAGGGTGGCCATCTGGGCCCGGGACTCGACCTGGAACACCCCCACCGAGTCGGCCTGCTGGAGCATCTCGTAGACCTCGTCGTCCTGGGGGATGGTGGCCAGGTCGATCTCCAGGCCGTGGGCGGCGTGCACCAGGTCGACCGTCTCGTGCAGGGCGGTGAGCATGCCCAGGCCGAGCAGGTCGAACTTCACCAACCCCGCGGCAGCGCAGTCGTCCTTGTCCCACTGCAGAACCGATCGAATGGGATGATCGTGCTGCTTCGGTCGGCTCGCACGCTTCGCCTCCCTGGCCGAGTCGGCGCTGGCGCTTGACTCCGACTCGGCGGAGGGCCGACGGGTGGATGTCCAACTCGAACCTTCCCGACCCTGGAAGCGGGCCCACTCCACCGGGCAGACCTCCACCACCGGGCGGTCGCAGAGCACCATGCCGCCGGAGTGCACGCCGAGGTGGCGGGGGAAGTGCTCGACCTGCTGGGCCAGGGCCAGCACGTCGTCGGGAAGTTGTTGCGCGATGACGTCGCGGACCCCGCCCCAGGCGTCGGCCGACTTGGCGAAGGCGTCCTGCTGGCCGGTGGCGTAACCCAGGGCCTTGGCCATGTCGCGGATCGCCGAGCGGGCCCGGTAGGTGATGACGTTGGCCACCTGGGCCGCGTGGCGCCGGCCGTGACGCTCGTAGACGTACTGGATGACCTCCTCCCGCCGGTTGGACTCGATGTCGATGTCGATGTCGGGCGGGCCGTCGCGCTCGGGCGAGAGGAACCGCTCGAACAGCAGCCCCAGCGCCACCGCATCGGCGTTGGTGATGCCGAGGGCGTAGCAGACCGCGGAGTTGGCCGCGCTCCCCCGGCCCTGGCAGAAGATGCCCGACCGCCGGCAGAACTCGACCAGATCCCACACGATGAGGAAGTACCCGGGAAAGCCCAGGGTCTCGATCAGGGCCATCTCGTGGTCGATCTGCTCCCACGCCCCGGGCAGGCGGGGGCGTTGGCGGGGCCCGTAGCGCCGCTCCGCGCCGGCGTCGACCACCCGGCGCAGGAACGCCATCTCGGTGAGCGGTCGGCCGTCGGGTCCGGGCGGGCACGGGAACGGCGGCAGGTTGGGGGCCACCAGGTGGAGATCGAAGGCGCAGGCCCGCCCGTACTCGGCGGCCCGCTCGACCGCCCCCGGGTAGCGGGCGAAGCGCCGGGCCTGTTCCTCCCCGGACCGCAGGTGGGCGGTGGCGGCGGGCGGGAGCCAGCCGTCGGCCTCGTCGAGGCTGCGCCGGGCCCGCACCGCGGCGAGGGCGGTGGCCAGCGGACGCTCGGTCGGGGTGGCGTAGTGGACGTTGTTGGTGGCCACCACCCGGGTGCCGACCCGGTCGGCGATGCGGGCCAGGGCGTCGTTGCGGGCCGAGTCGAGCGGGTCGTGGTGGTCCCACAGTTCGACCGCCACGTTGGGAGCGCCGAAGACGTCGACCAGGCCGCCCAGTGCCCGCTGGGCGGCCGCCGGACCGTGCGTCATCAATGCCTGGGTCACCGCTCCCTTCCGGCACCCGGTGAGCACCAGCCAGTCGCCGCCGTGGGCCCGGGAGAGGTCGACGCCGCGGTAGTCGGGCTTGCCCTTCTCCGTGCTCAGGGCGGTCTGCTTCGCAGCGCCGCGTGCCGGCTGCTGCCGACTCGTCGGCGCTCCCGACGCCGGCCGGTGCGAGGCCGTCGTAGCCGGCTCCCAGTTGGGCGCGGGAGATGACGTCGGCCAGGCGGGCGTAGCCGGCAGGATTGCGGGCCAGCACCAGCAGATGCGACCCCTCGGGGTCCGGGATGCCGTTCTGGGGCTGGGTCAGACCGAGGGACAGCTCGGCTCCGAACACGGTGGGCAGGCCGACCGCCCGAGCGGCCTCGGCGAAGCGGACCACGCCGTAGAAGCCGTCGTGGTCGGTGAGGGCCAGGGCCTCCAGCCCCAACCGGGCCGCCTCCTCGGCCAGCGACTCGGGGTGGGAGGCGCCGTCGAGGAAGCTGAAGTTGGAGTGGCAGTGCAGCTCGGCGTAGGGCACCGCCCCCACCCGGCGTTCGAGTTGCGGCGGCTTCTCGTAGGCGGGCCGGTGGTAGGACCACGCCGGACTGTCGCCACCATCGCCCTCTGCTCGCGTGGGCTTGGCATGGCGCGACCGGTTGTCGGAGAGCGTCCGTTCGAGCTCGGACCAGGAGACGTCCGGGTTGTTGAAACCCACGGCGTTCGATGCTAACCGAACACCTGTTCGATCGCCAGAGAACCGCGCCCGCCCCGGAGCGCGCCGCGGGCCCGGGCCGTGTGGCCCGGGCCCGCGAGCACCTGTTGGAGCGTCGGGTCGGCTATGCGGCGGAGCCGCAGGTGGCGAGGCCCCGGGCCACCGCCACGGGCTCCGGCGTGACCGCCGGCGTGCGGTCGACGGGCGCCGAGGCCGCCGCGCAGTACGCGACGACCAGGCGACCGAGGGCCCGGAAGCGAACGACGTCGACCTCGTCGGGATCGGCGGCGATCGAGACGAGGGTCTCGTTGACGCCGCGCCGGCGGGCCCCGGCGAAGAGGGCGGCGAGCGCCGCCCGGTGGGAACCGAAGCCGTCGGCGACGACGGCCTCGGCCAGTAGCTGGGCTGCGGTGGGGGTCATGTCACCACCGTACGAAGGTTGGGTCATCAGTGCTAGCGATTATCTCTCACCACATTCATCAGCTACACTGATGATCGATGCCCACCCTCCGCGACGTCGACGTCCGCCATCTGTCCGCCCTCGTCGCGGTGGTCGACGAGGGTTCGTTCGCCAAGGCCGCCCAGGCCCTCGGGTTCACCCAGTCGGCGATCAGCCAGCAGATCGCCGCGCTCGAGAAGGCGGCCGGCCTACCGGTGTTCGATCGGCCGAAGGGCCCGCGGGCCGCCGAGCTCACCCCCACCGGCCAGCTCCTGCTCGACTACGCCCGCACCACGCTCGAGCAGGTCGGGCAGATGGACGCCGAGCTCGACCGGCTCCGGCGCGGCGTGTCGGGCAGCCTCGTCATCGGCACCTTCCAATCGGTCTCCGCCGAGATCCTCCCCTCGATCATCCAGCGCATGCGGACCGAGGTACCCGACGTCGACATCCGCCTGTTCGAGACCGACGACCAGATGGCGTTGTTCCGCGGGGTGCTCGACGACGAGCTCGACCTCGCCTTCACGGTCGACATCGAGCCCGACCCCCGCATCACGTCCGAGCTGCTCGGCTACGACCCCTTCGTGGTGATCGCCGCCCGGGGCGACCTCATCGGTCCCGTGGCCGGGCCCGACGACATCAACGGCCACCCGATCATCGGCCAGCCCGACAACAACGTGTGCCAACTGCTGATCGACCGCCGCCTCGCCGAGCTCGGGGTCCATCCCGACTACGTGTTCCGCTCCCAGGACAACGGTGCCGTGCAGGGCATGGTCCGGTCGGGCATGGGCCGGGCCATCATGCCGTACCTCGCCATCGACCCCGACGATCCCGGCATCGTGGTGGTCCAGATCGAGCCACCCATCGCCCGTTGCATCCAGCTGACCCGCCGCAGCGACCGCAGCCTGCCCCCGGCAGCCGACCACTTCGCGGCCATCGCCCGCGAGGTGGCGGTCGACAAGCTCCAGCCCGACCCCATGATGGTGGGCTGAGCGCCGACTGATCGCGGTGGACAGCGGGTACGAGCTGCCCGTGCCAGCCGTCTGCTTCGACCACGGGGTCGGCTCCTTCGACCCCACCGCCACCAGCGTCCTGCTGTGGACGAGGACCAGTGCGCCGAGCGAGGTGACGTGGCGGGTGGCACGAGATCCGGACTGCTGCGACGTCATCGCCCGAGGCACCGCGGTCGCCCGAGCCGACGACGACCGGACGGTCACCGTCGACGCCACGGGCCTGGAGGCCGGTACCACCTACTTCTACGCCTTCGAGGCCGATGGGCAGCGCTCGCCCATCGGTCGGACCCGCACCCTCCCGTCCGGTGAGGTCTCCCGGTTCCGCATCGGTGTCACCTGCTGTGCCGACTACTCGGCCGCCCCGCTCGGCGTCTACCGCGCCCTGGCGGAACGGGAGGTCGACATCGTCCTCCACCTCGGCGACTACATCTACGAGGCCCAGACTGCCCGCAGCGGCCGGCGGGCCGAGTTCGCCGAGACCGCCACCGATCTCGATGGCTACCGCGGTCGCTACGCGCAGTTGCGCGAGGACCCCGACGTCCAGTTCCTCCACGCCCGGCACCCGATGGTCACCATCTGGGACGACCACGACTTCGCCGACAACGCGTGGCGCAACGGCGCCAAGCACCACGACCCCGCGGAGCACGGACCATGGGAGGACCGGGTCGACGCCGCCGTCCGGGCCCGGGCCGAGTGGCTCCCGATCCGCTACCGCGACCCCGGCGACCTCCGTCGCACGTGGCGCTCGATGGTGGTGGGCGATCTGGCCGAGCTGGTGCTGCTCGACACCCGCTTCGAGGGCCGCGATCGACAACCGGGCGACGAGGGGACGCTCCCCCGCGACCACCCCGACCGGTCGATGCTGGGTGACGACCAGCGGGGCTTCATCGGCCAGCGGCTGGCCGACACGACACACCGGTGGTCCGTGGTGGCCAGTGGCGTGGTGGTGAACGAGATCTCGCTCCCCATCGCGGGCGGCTCCCGGCTCCCGACCAGCCTGCTGCCCAACGGCTACGCCATCCTCGACGGGGACGTCGTCCACGACGACCAGTGGGACGGTTACACCGCGGAGCGGGACCTGCTGACCGAACGCATCGCGGCCCGGGCCGCCGAGGGTGCCCGGACCGTGCTGCTCTCCGGCGACGTCCACTCGTGCTGGGCCTTCGAGGGGCCGACTGGACCGGACGGCGAACCCGTGGCCGTGGAGGCCGTGTGCCCGGCCGCGTCGTCGGCCGCCATGGGCCGGGCCAACCTTCCCGGCGTCAACCGCCTCCTCGACCACGCCGTTCGCCGCATGCCCCAGGTGCAGTGGGCCGACGTGACCGAGCGCGGCTACGTGATCTGCGATGTGACCCCGGACGACGTCGGCTTCGAATGGTGGATCGTCGACCCGTACGCACTCGATCCCGGTGGACGCGCCGAGTGCGCGGCCATCCGGCGCCTCCGGCACGAGCGGTGGCCGTGCCGGTTCGACATCGTGGACGAACCGTCCGACGACCTGGACCGCCCACCATTGCCGACGGCGCCCCGCCGGCCGGACGACCTGCACGCCCTGCGGATCAAACGAGTGGCCCGTCTCGGCCTCAAGGCGGCGGCGGGGGTCCTGGCCGGCGCGACCGCCATCGGCGCGCTCGCCGTCCGCCGGCGATGACCGTGGGGCGATGCGCGGCTCAGCCGATCAGCGCGTCGCCGTCGGTGAGCAGCGAACGGCCGGCGTGCATCACCGACACCGGGCCATCCTCGGAGACGACCACCACCACGGCGTCGAGATCGTCGAAGGAGTAGCGCAGCGCCGAGGTGTGCCGAGTCCCGCCCACCAGGTCGATCTTCTCCTTCGCGGCGTCGGAGGGCACCAGGTGGACCCCCATCGCGACCATGGTGCCCTGGTCGTCGAAGAACGTCGCCCCATCGGTCTGGGCCAGGGCGTTGGCGATGGCCGCCGGTCCGCCGGGGTGATAGAGCCCGATGGCTGGGACCCGCGGGTACCGGGGCTCGACCCGGCCGGGGACCGCCAAGCCGTCGCGGGGCCGCCACACCAGGGTGGCGCCGATCCGGCGGGGGCTGAGCTCGTGGACGGCGAAGAGCAGCAGCAGGCGCAGCACCGGCGAGGGCATGTGGGAGACGACCAGCTCGAGGCGACGGTGGAGCTGATCGATCGGTTCGTCGTGGTGCCAGGCCACGCCGTCCCATCGCGCGACCCCGGCCGGACCGTACGTCCGCACCTGGCCCCCGGGATGGCGCTGCACCACGAGTCCGCCGAGGAGGCTCTGGAGGATGACGAGGTCGTACTCGCGGCTCATGGCCCGCCCGAAGCTCAGCAGTTGGGTCACGCCGCCGCCGGTGCGGACCACGAACGTGCGCATCCCGTCGGCGAAGCGGCGTACCAGGGCGGGGTCGAGATGGTCGGTGGGCACGACCTGGTGGTCGAGGGGGCCGAGGTCGAGCAGGCTCGGCTCGATCGGGCCGTCGAGCAGGATGGCCCCGAAGGTGGGGACGTGCCCCTCGTGCGAAGGCGGACGAAGGGCGTACGCCAACTCGACCAGCGCGGCGACCTCGTCGGTGGCACCCTCGAGCGCGGGCACCGCCTCCTCGAGCAACTCGGCCCGGAGGCGCTCCAGGCGGCCGGGCAACACGAAGTCCGAGGGGTCGGTTTCGCCGTCAGGCGGTGGGGTGCGCTCGGCCACCGTGCCACGGTACGCGGACTTGCTCCGGATTCCCGAGCACGTCCGGAAGTGGCGGAATGCACCGCTCAGTCATAGGTGGCAGCGACCGACCAGCGCCCTCGTTCGAGCACGACGAGACGGGCGATGCCGTCGTCGGTGACGACCTGGAACCGGGCCCGACGGGAGTGGTGCTCGACGTCCCACCAACGCTCGTCCACCGGCCACGGACCCGCCCAGGAGGTGATGCGACGGAGCCGGCCGCCGGCGCGCAGACCGGCAGGAGCAGCCGTCGGTTCGCAGCGACCATCGACGACGACCGCCCGACCGGTGCGATCGAGCACGTCGACCGGTTCGGCCACCGCGTGCACGGTGGCCGGGGACGGGTTGGGCAGGCGACCGGGCCACGGAGCATCGGCCCGATCGTGGACCGTGACCCGACCCCTGGTGAGGTCGACCGCCCCGGCCGGAACCAACCGGAGCTGCTCGCCGGGATCGCGACCGCCGACGTACTCGGGGACGGACACGGCGTCGACGCCCAGCAGGCCCTGCACCCGGGCGATGGCCCGCACCGCCCGGTCGGCCGCACCGGTGTCACCGCCCCAGAACCCGAGCTGGCGGCCATCGGCGGGGACGACCTCCTCGGGACGGATCTCCAGGTGGACGATGCCGGCGGTGGGACGCTGGCGCACCGGCGCGTGGAGCCATCCGTCCATCTGCCAACGCACGCGATCGGTGATGGCCCCGGCGGTGAGGGCGCCGGACGTCCCGGCCTCGGCATGGCGCCACACCCGCTCCGACCGCTCGCCGTGCTCGGTCTCGGCGATGACCACGATGCGGCTGCACGCTGACCCGCGGCCTTCGAGCCGGCGGTGGAGCTCGTCGGCCAGGCCCCGGGCCACGAACGCGATCGGGGCCACCTGCTCGGCAGGCGGGTCGAGGTCGGCGGACACCGCGAGGTCGGCCGGGGGCGGTCCGGTGGCGGGGAGCTGGGCATCGAGGCCGCGGGCCAGCCGGTGGGCTTCGGCTCCGACGGGACCGAAGCGACCGAGCACATCGGCCGCGGGAAGGGCGGCGAGGTCGCCGAGGGTGTGGAGACCGAGCCGGACCAGCACGTCGACCAACTCGGGACGGTCGAGGGCGGCCAGCGGCAGGGGGGCGAGGTAGTCGGCGGTGGCCCCGGCCGCCACCACCCGGACCGGTGGACCGCCGCCCAGCGCGACGAGACGGGCGGTCCGGCTGGCGTGGGCCGCGGCGAAGGGGCCATCGGCCACGCCGACGGTGACCACCGGCCGACCGAGGACGGCCCGGACCGCCTCCACGACCTGCTCGGCGAGGGCGTGGTCGCCACCGAAGTATCGGGACGGACCGCGCGTCGGGAAGGCACACCGGCCCGGGCGGGTGAGCTCGATGCGGGGAGCGAACGCCTCCAGGGCCAGCACCACCGGCTCGAACGCCCGGGCGTCGCGGTCGACATCACGGTCGAGCACCTGCAACGCCGGGCACCGGGCCTGGGCCTCACGACGACGCATGTGGCGACGAACGTCGGCCGCCCGGGCGGCGGCGGTGCATGCCACCACCCGGTTGGCCAGGAACACCGCGGCCGGTTCGTCGGCCGGGACACCGGCGGCGACCAGGGGCCAGTCGGGCACCCAGACCACCAGCGTCCGGACCACGGGCTCGGGCTGGGTGGCCATCAGGCGCCGCGGGCGTGGAACGGAACGGGATCGGACCCGACGGCTTCGACCACGCCGTCGATGGACGGCAGCCACAACTCGACCTGGCGGGGCCGAGACGCCTCGCGGCGCCCGCCACCCACCACCGTGACCCGCCGGGCCCCGAGGTGCCCGTGCCCCTCCCCCAGACCCTCCCAGACGGCCGTGGACACCGCGAAGGTGACGTCGGCCCCCTCGGGCCAGGTCTGCGAACCGACCTGGACCAGCACCGCGCCGCGCTCACGGGTCCGGGCGGCGAGCCGCCGGGCGTCTCGGGCCTTGACCCGGTGGCTGGTCTGGACCAGCACCACCTCGAACGCGTCGACGAGAGCCGCCACCGCCGCGGCCCACGTCACCTCCTCGCTGTTCGGCCCCGGCTCGGTGTCGGGGGCGGCGACGAGCACGAACCGTTCGAGCGCGACCCCCAGCTCTGCTGCGGCGAGCAGACCCAGCGACGGGAACCCCACCGCGGCGACCCAGGCGCCGTCCTGCGAAGCGGCCGCGGCAGTGGCCAGCGCCAGCGACGTGGCTGCGGGGCCGTCGATCGACAGCGTGGATCCCCGCCGCAGACCGGCACCGGGGACCAACGGCTCGAGCGCGGGCAGGACGGTGAGGCGCTGCTCGCCGGCCAAGGTGGTGGGTCGGACCCGCTCGGCGATCCCCGCCTCTGCGACCAGTGCCTCCGCGCGACCCATGGAAGCCAGTATCGAACACCTGTTCGATACCCGTCAACCGGGGTCAGTGAGGATCCGGGTCCCGCCAGATGGCGTCGGCCGTGGTGGTCACCATCGAACCGTCGGGGAGGACCGCCACCCCGGTGGCGCAGGGCGGCCCGATCTCGCCGTCGGGTGGGGCGACGCCCCGATCGGGAACCGGGATCCGCTCGACCACCTGTGAGACGTAGCCGCACAGGGCGAGGTCGCCGTCGGGCAGGACGGCCAGCGACGAGGGCGCCCGCTTCCCGGTCAGATCGACCACCGATGCCGACCCGTCCGGCGCGATGCGGGCCAGTCGCTCGGGCTCGGAGCCGGGGGCGTTGTCCACCACCCACACGTCGCCGCCGGCCACGGTCAGGGCGAACGGGTTGTGCCACCCACCCCGCACCACGGTGGGTGTCTGGTCCGGCGGGCCGGCCGGATCGAGAGCCAGGACCTTGCCGTTCGCGGTGGTCGGGTCCAGGGCCGCGGCGGGGTCCTGGAGCTCGCCGACCCCGATCAGCAGCTCATCGCCCCGGAACACGAGGGTGCCCCCGTTGGCCAGATCGGTGCTCACCGGCCCCTCCCAGACGGCCGGCGCCTCGACATCGTCCAGGCGTCCCACCACCAGCCGGCCGTCGCTCATCCGGGTCCAGGCTCCGAAGATCTCGATCCCGGCGCCCGTGGAACGGACGGCGAGGCCGAGCAGGCCACGCTGACCATCGGTGCGCAGCCGGTCGGGCACGGTGGCGACGACGTGGGCGGCACCGTCGGTGACCTGCAGCACCCGACCGGTCGTCCGTTCGGCGTAGAGGAAGTCGCCACCGGGCAACGCCACCGGAGCCACCGGAGCCGCCGCACCGGCGATGATCCGCCGGGGCCCGTCGTCCCGGCCGCCCGCCCAGACGGCCACCATCGCAGCGGCGGCGAAGAGCACCACCACTCCGACGCCGACGCCGACGGCGACCGGGCGGCGTCCACGATCGGTCTCCCCACCAGCTGCCGTGGCGTCAGGGGAAGATGCCACGCGCTTCCATCGTGGCCGCCACCCGTTCGAGGGCGACGGCATAGGCGGCGCGCCGCAGGCTCACGCCCCAGCGCTGACTGGCCGCCCACACGTCGGCGAACGCCTCGGTCATCACCTCGTGGTGCCGGTCGGAGACCAGACCCAACTCCCACGGGTACCCCTGGCGAGCCTGCGCCCACTCGAAGTACGACGCGGTGACCCCACCGCCGTTGGCCAGGACGTCGGGGACCACGGCGATGCCCCGCCGATCGAACACCGCGTCGGCCGAGGTCAGCGTGGGTCCGTTGGCCGCCTCGACGACGACGCGCGCCTGGATCTTCTCGGCCTCGGCCGCGTCGAACACTCCGCCCATGGCGGCCGGGACGAGCAACTCGCACTCGAGCTCGAGCATGGCGTCGGCGTCGATCGGATCACCGAGCGCGAAACCGGACACGCCCCCGGTGGCCTTCACGTGGTCGGACAGGGCCGTCGTGTCGAGACCACCCTCGTTGAGCACGGCCCCGGTGACGTCGCTGACCGCGATGACCCGCATGCCGGCCGACTGGAGCAGGTAGGCGAGGGGCCCGCCGACCTTGCCGAAGCCCTGGATCACGGCCCGCCGGCCGGCGATCTCGATGCCGAGCTCGTCGAACACCGCTCGGGCGCACACCACCACCCCGCTGGCGGTGCCGCCGGCGTGGGCTCGGGTCCCACCGACCGACAGCGGCTTGCCCGTCACCAGACCCGGGATGTGGACACCGCCCGCCGACATCTGGATGGTGTCGAGCAACCACGCCATCACCCGGCCGTCGGTGTTCACGTCGGGGGCCGGCACATCGCGGTCGGGGCCGAGCAGCGGCGAGATCTCGTTGGCATAGCGACGGGTGAGGCGCTCGAGCTCTCGCAGGCTCATCGTCGTGGGGTCGCACCGGATCCCGCCCTTGGCCCCGCCGAAGGGCAGACCGCAGACCGCGGTCTTGATCGTCATCTGGGCCGCCAGCGCCCGGACCTCGTCGACGTCGACCGTGGGATGGAACCGGATGCCGCCCTTGCCCGGGCCGCGGACCGTGTTGTGGTGGATGCGCCACCCGGTGAACACCTCGACGGATCCGTCGTCGCGCGTGATCGGGACGGAGACCTCGAGGGCGCGCTCGGCCCGGCGGAGGATGGCGTGGATGCCAGGGTCGATGCCGGCGACGCCGGCGGCGTCGTCAATGCGATCGAGGACGGCGTCCCATGCCGAGGAAGTCACACGATCGAGTGTGACATGACGGTGTCACTCCACGTCGGATGACGTCTCGGCCACGACCTCGTCGCCGTAGAACCGGAACAGGTTCTGGATCAGCTCGCGGAGACCCTCACCCGTGCTCCCACCGGCGAGGTCGACGGTGATCATCGACGAGTTGACGTGCACGCCGTCGACGCCGCCGTGTTCGAGCAGGCGCCGGGCCAGGACGTCGACGGGGCGGTCGAGGACGATGTCGTCGAGCGAGGAGTACCGCTCGTGACCCATCCCGGTGAGGCTGCGGTTGATCTCGAAGCGGAGCACCTCCGGGTTGGAGGACTTCTTCTCGATGACGGTCACGCTCTGTCCCATGCGAGGCCGGATGCTATCCGCCGACGGCTCGCGGGACGAAGCGGCCGTCGCCCATCCGGCCGGTGCGAGAAGATGTCGCCATGGCACCGCTCCGGACCGAGACGATCGAGGTCAGTGGGCACATCGTCGACTCGCTGATCCTGGCCAAGATCCTCGACACCGTGCTGGAGTCGGGTGCGGACTACGAGATGCTCGACGTGTCGATCGGCAAGACGAACAAGGACACGTCGACCGCGCGGATCGCCATCACGGCCGAAGACGACGTCCTCGACCCCCTCCTCGACGACCTCCGGGTCCACGGCGCCAACCGGATCCAGCACTCCGACGCCGTCCTGGTCGAGGCCGAGGTCGACGGCGTCTTCCCCGTCGGGTTCCACTCGACGACGAACCTGGAGACCGAGGTCCTCGTCGACGGGCACTGGCGCCGGGTCGCCAACCCGGAGATGGACTGCGGGCTGGTCGTGGACGGCGACGGCGAGGCCCGCACCGTGCCGATGCACCGGGTCCGCGCCGGGGACCGCATCGTGATCGGCCGCGAGGGCGTGCGGGTCCACGCGCCGGAACGACCCCCGGGCCTCGGCGGGTTCGAGTTCATGAACTCCGAGGTGTCGTCGGAGAAGCCCAAGGCGCTGCTCATCCGCCAGGTGGCCGAGCGCCTGCGCGCCACCCGCGAGACCGGGGGGCGCATCCTGCTGGTGACGGGGCCGGCGGTCATCCACACCGGCGCCGGCCCCGACATCGCCGCCCTGGTGCAGGCCGGCTGGATCGACTGCCTCTTCACCGGGAACGGGTTCGCCACCCACGACCTGGAGTCCAACGTGCTCGGCACGTCGCTCGGCATCGGCGTCACCGACGGCGTCCCCGTGGAAGGAGGTCATGCCAACCACGTGCGGGTCATCAACGAGATCCGGCGGCATGGCTCGATCGCCGCGGCCGTCGACGCCGGCTTCGTCACCGGCGGCGTCATGCATGCGTGCGTACGATCCGGCGTCCCGTTCGTGCTCGGCGGCTCGATCCGTGACGACGGCCCGTTGCCCGACACCATGACCGACGTCGCCGCCGCCGCGGACGCGATGCGGACCCAGGTGTGGGGCGCCGACGGCCGTGACCCGATACGGGTGGCGCTCATGCTGGCCACGACCCTGCACGCCATCGCCACCGGCAACGTGCTCCCGGCCAGCGTGGAGACCTTCTGCGTCGACATCAACCAGGCGGTCGTCACCAAGCTCGCCGACCGGGGGTCGCACCAGGCGGTCGGCATCGTCACCGACATCGGGGTCTTCGTCCGCCAGCTCGCCGATCAGTTGCTCGAACGATGACCGCGACGGTCGAGTTGCCGTGGGGCCATCGCTTCCTGCTCTGCCCGCCGCAGCACTTCGGGGTCCTCTACGAGATCAATCCGTGGATGCACCAGGAGATCACCGTCGATGTCGACGCCGCGCTCGGACAGTGGGACGCCCTGCACCGCACGCTGCGCGACGCCGGCGCCGAGATCGAGACCATCGACCAGCCCGAGGGTGTCCCCGATCTGGTCTTCACGGCCAACGCCGGCCTGCTCGACGCGCCGAGCAAGGTGTTCGTCCCCTCCCACTTCCGTCACCCGGAACGCCAACCCGAGACCGAGGTGTTCGCCTCCTGGTTCGAGCAGCGCGGCTGGGAAGTGCGCCGGCTGCCCGAGGTCATCGACCACGAAGGCGCCGGCGAC
This sequence comes from uncultured Acidimicrobiaceae bacterium, assembly GCA_963731885.1. GTDB lineage: Bacteria > Actinomycetota > Acidimicrobiia > Acidimicrobiales > Salinilacustritrichaceae > Salinilacustrithrix. Next base: position 147,758 of record CAVSXR010000042.1, read on the forward strand.
GCCCTGCCGTTCGGCACCGTGTTGCTGTCGGGCTACCGTCCTCGATCGGACGCCTCCGCCGGCAACGATCTCACCGAATTGCTCGACGTCCCCGTCCGCACCATCGAACTCGTCGACGAGCGGCTCTACCACCTCGATCTCACGTTCTGCCCGCTCGACGATCGCCACGCCATGTGCGCACCGCTGGGCTGGGACCGCTACGGCGTCGCCGTGGTCGAAGCGCTCGTCCCCGAACCGTTGTGGCTCACCGACGACGAGGCGCTGGCGTTCTGCGCCAACTCGGTCGTGGTCGGACGCCGCATCATCATGCCGGACTGCCCGCCCCGGCTCGGGCGCATCCTCGAAGGCTGGGGCTTCGACATCGCGGTGTGCCCGGTCGACGAGTTCCTCAAGGCCGGCGGCGGCTGCCGATGCCTCACCTTGGCGCTGGACACGTCGCTGGGCACGCCGTGAGGTGACCCACCTCAGACGAACATTGTCCCTGGAGGACCGCATGTGAACGTCCAGGGACGAGGATGACGACAGGGGTGCCTCACGCACACCACTTCAGAGCCGCGCCGGTTCGGGCTGCTCGGCGGGGTGCGAGGCCCGGTCGGCCCACCACGCCAACGCGATCGAGATGATCGCCAGCGCGGTGTGGACGGCCTTGAACGCCATCTCGTGGTCGGCCGCCGCGATCTGCACGCCACGAATGACCCAGACGCCCGTGGTCCACACCGCGAAAGCGCGTACCAGCGGCCCGGATCGCCGTCGGACCGCAGGGTCACGGCGAACCTGCGACCACAGCCAGACGACCGCGACCGCGAAGGCGGTGAACGTGAGCGAAAGGGCGGTGCGCCACAGCTGGCCACCGGTGGTCAGCGAGTCGTCGGTCCAGATGTTGCGGATCCGGGTGGTCCACACGAAGAGCGTCCAGGCCGCAAGCACGAGAGCGGGGCGGAGCTGGCGGAGTCCCATGGGCGCGACGGTACCGGGGCGATTCCCCGGGCCGGGCATCGCCCTCCGGCTCCGGCCGCTACCGTCGCCGCCACCAGGGTCAGCCGAGACCGCACCAGGGGGTACACCGATGGGCACACGACGGGTTGTGACCGGCCATGATCGCGACGGCAAGGCCGTCGTCGCGTCCGACGAGGAGGTCGAGCCCCACCGCCTCGACCTCCTTCCCGGCTACGAGTTCCTCCAGCTGTGGGGCGCGGACGACGTGCGCCGGTTCCCCGACGACGGGAGCCGCCCGCCGGCTCCCGGCTACTTCCCACCCTTGGGCGGCTTCCGGTTCGGGATGTTCACCGTGGCACCCGAGTCGTCGGTCATGCCCGACGACATCGACATCGAGGCCGCCCTGGCCCAGATGGAGCAGGCGCTGCCCGGGATGGCCGCCCACATGGAGCCGGACCACCCCGGCATGCACACCACGGCGACCGTCGACTTCGAGTTCGTCGTGTCCGGCAGGGTCGTGCTCGAGCTCGACGACGGCGCCACGGTCGAGCTCGGCCCCGGCGACACCGTGGTCCAGAACGGCACCCGGCACGCGTGGCGGAACCCGTTCGACGAGCCGGCTCGCATGGTCGTCGTGTTGGTCGGCGCCCATCACGACCAGGTCGGCTCATGAGCGCGGCCGACCCCACCCTCGACGAGTTCGAGACCGAGGTCACCGCGTTCCTCGACGCCAACGCCACCAAGCGGCCCGCCCCCGAGGACACCAAGTTCGTGTGGGGCGAGGGTGACGACGCGGTTGCCATGTTCGAAGAGATCGACCCGGCCGAGGAGCGCCGGCAACTGGCCGAGGCCAAGGCGTGGCGAGCCACGCGCTTCGACGCCGAACTGGGCTGGATCACCGGGCCCCGGGCCTTCGGCGGCCGCGAGCTCGAGCGCGGCCCACGATCGTCTCTACGCCAGCCTCGAGGCCAGGTACGAGACCCCGGACATGGGCTTCTTCGGGATCGGCCTCGGCATGGTCGCCCCCACGATCCTCGCCCACGGCACCGATGCCGACAAGGACGCCTACCTCCGCAAGATGTACCGGGGTGACATCGTCGGCTGCCAGCTGTTCTCGGAACCCGGTGCCGGTTCCGACCTGGCGAGCCTCCAGACCCGAGCGGTCCGCGACGGTGACGAGTGGCTGATCAGCGGTCAGAAGGTGTGGACCTCCGGGGCGCAGTACTCCGACATCGGTGAGATCATCTGCCGCACCGACCCGGAACAGCCCAAGCACCGGGGCCTCACCGGGTTCGTGGTCGACATGCACGCTCCCGGCGTCGAGGTCCGGCCGTTGCGCCAGATGACCGGCGGGGCCAGCTTCAACGAGGTGTTCTTCAACGAGGTCCGCGTGGCCGACGAGCACCGACTCGGCGACGTCAACGACGGTTGGCGCGTCGCCCTCACCACGTTGATGAACGAACGAGCGTCGATCGGCTCCGGCGGCGGGGGCACCGGCATGGGCGTGGCGTCCATCACCCGGCTCGCCGGCATGCTCCGCCATTTCGGCAAGGCCGACGATCCGGTGCTGCGCGACAGGCTCATGCGGCTCTGGATCGGCTTCCAGGTGGCCAAGTTCACCGGACAGCGAGGCATGGACAAGATCAAGGCGGGCCAGCTCCCGGGACCGGAGATGTCGATCGGCAAGCTCGCCCTGACCCAGAACCTGACCGCCACCAGCCAGTTCGTGAGCGAGGTCCTCGGGCCCCGGGTCACGGCCGACACGGGCGAGTGGGGCACCTATGCCTGGGCCGAGTTCATCCTCGGGACGCCGGGCATGCGCATCGCCGGTGGGTCCGACGAGGTCATGCGGAACATCGTCGGCGAGCGCGTGCTGGGTCTGACCAAGGAACCGGGCATCGACACCACCAGCCCGTTCAAGGATCTCAAGGTCGGCACCCAGGGCTGAGCGGCATCGGCCTCAGGGGGACCGGAGCGTACGAACGAGGTCCGCCACCTCCGGTGGCATCGGCTCCGGGGCGTCGACGGGTGCTGCACCGGTGACGGCGCTCGTGCGGCGGTGCGCCACGCGGGAGCCGGCGAGGGCGATCCCGAACACGAACAGCCCCAACGCGGCAACCGCCACGAACACCGCCCCACCGCCCAGTGCTCCGCCGACCGCGAGGACGAGACCACCGCACACCACGCCCACCCACGGCAGCGCGGACGTCTGCTTGGTGGGTGGGAGCGTGCTGGCCGCCCGTCCACCCCGGAACCGCGCCTGCACGCGCGCCTCGAACACGACCTGGGCGACGCGCGCTCCGGCGTCGGGATCGTCGCGGTCGACGGCCCGGAGCGCGGCCCCGACCGAGTCCCAACCCGACGGGGGCAGGCGCATCGGGACGAGGTCGTCGAGGGCGCGACCCAGCGCATCCTCGTCCGCTCGGCTCACGGGAACAGCGTGCCCTGCGAGTCGTCGGGACGGAGGTGGCGGGGGGTGGTCCGCACCGCCCCGGGCCACGGCAGGTGCTCCATGAACACCCAGCTGCGCCGGTGGATGGCCGACGGCCCCATCCCGGCCAGCGCCACCTTGTGGCGGGGACACGGGTACCCCTTGTTGGTCTCGAAGCTCCACCACGGATGGTCCTCGGCCGCGGCCCGCATCATCCGGTCGCGCGTCACCTTGGCCACGATCGATGCCGCCGCGATCGACAGACACGTGGCGTCACCCTTGACGATCTTGCGCACCGCGTTCGGCGGCACCAGCCGCCCACCGACGAAGTCCCAGTTGCCGTCGAGCAGCACCCGATCGGGCGAGACGCCGAGTGCCTCGATGGCCCGGCCCGCGGCCAGCTTCTGGGCCGCCGACATGCCGAGCTCGTCGCATTCGTCGTGGGTGGCGTGACCGACGGCCCATGCATCGCACCACTCCACGATGCGGCCGAACATCACCTCGCGCTCGGCTGGCGTCAACAGCTTGGAGTCGCGCACCTTGGTCAGCCGTCGATCCTTCGGGATGACCACGGCTCCCAGCGTCAGGGGGCCGGCCCACGCGCCCCGACCGACCTCGTCGATCCCCACGACCACGGCGTGGCCTGCGTCCCACAGCTCGCGCTCGTTGCGGGTCCCCGGCGCCTTGCGCTTGAGGCTGGGGCGAAGCGTCGTCGCCGGGCCGGAGGTGCGCGGGGCCATCGGTCGAGACGCTACCGGCACGCCGGGGGCCGGACCCGAACCCCCCTCATCCGGGGGTGGTCACCCCGCCGCGCCGACCGCGTCGGCGAGCCGGGCCAGGTTCGTGCCGCACTGCTGCTGCGCCCCCCGGGCGACGCGCGTGGCGGCCTCGATGATCCGGGGCCGCTCGGCCCGATCGAACACGGCACCCCGAGTCCTCGTGGCGGGGTCGGCTGCGGCCCACCGCTCCGCGGCATCGACCAGCACCAGGATGTCGGCGGCCAGCGGGTCCTCGACCGAACGCAGGCGGTCGACGACACCGCGGTCGGCCACGAGGGCATCGACCAGCGACGCCGCGGCCGGATCGTCGTAGCGGTACGTGACACCACGGACCGACGCCAGCTGGGCCACCTCGTCGAGATCGACCGGCTTCCCGACGAAGGCTCGCACCGAACCGCCGAGCAGCTGCGGTGTCACGCTGGCCATGAACCCGGGCTGGTCACCGAAGACGATCTGCAGTTGGTGGTAGAGGTCCTCGCCGCTCAGCAGCGTGAGATCCTCCCCGACGGCGCTCACCGCGTCGATGATCGGGCCGATGTCCCCGGGCGGGGCATCCGGCGCCAGCTGCACCACGACATCGAAGGGGTCCGGGTACCACAGCACCACGAGCGCGAGTCCGACGTGGTCGATGTTCCCCGGGGCGGCACGATCCGCCGACGGCCGGACCACGCCGTCGACCCCGGGGAGCTCACCGAGCGCGTCGACGGCGGTGTCGGCGGCGGCGGGCTCGTCGACACCGATCCGCACCCGGTACGACGTCGGGAGCATCTCCGCCGTCATCGAATCCGCGACCTCCGGTTGATCGGCGAAGCGCGCGGTGAATTCGGCATAGCTGGCGTCGCGGTCGACGTAGGTGACGTCAGCCCACGACCGCCCGAGGGCATCGCCGATGGCCCGCACCTCGGCTTCGGTGGCTTCGGGCGCGACGTAGACGACGAGGTCGGTCTCGGTGCCCGGGACCGTCGGCGTGGTCGTCCCGGGCGCCTCTGAGCCGACGGGGGTCCCGAGCGCGGCACACAGGCGAAGACCGTGGTCGATGGGGGCAGCCGGTGTCGTGGACGCGTCGTCGTGGCACGCGGACACCGCGACGGTGGCCGCCAGGACCACGGCGAGGATCGGTGCGACGCGGCGGGCCACCTCCCGATTGTCGCAGCCCGCGACCGGCAGGGGACGTCTCGTATCGTGCCGTCGTGGATCACCATCGCGTCCGTGCCGGCGACGGCCTCGACCTGTCCGCCCTCGACACCCGGGCGACCCCCGGCTTCGACGGCGACAAGGACGACTCGATCGCCGCGCTCGAGGAGAGCCGCCTGCGCCTCGCCGCGCTCCAGGAGCTGCTCTACGCCGAGAACCGCCACCGGGTGCTCCTGGTCCTGCAGGCCATGGACACGGGCGGCAAGGACGGCGTCATCCGCCACGTCTTCCGCGAGGTCAACCCGATCGGCGTCCGGACCCAGTCGTTCAAGCGACCGAACGAGCAGCAGCTGGCCCACGACTACCTGTGGCGCGTCCACCCGCACGTGCCCGGCAACGGCGAGTTCGTCATCTTCAACCGGAGTCACTACGAGGACGTCCTGGTGGTGCGCGTCCACGAACTGGTCGATGCCGACCGCATCCGCCAGCGGTACCGCCACATCCGCGAGTTCGAGCAGATGTTGGTCGACGAGGGCACCACCATCGTGAAGCTGTTCCTCCACATCTCGAAGGACGAGCAGAAGGAGCGGCTCGAGGCTCGGCTGGACCAAGCAGACAAGCGGTGGAAGTTCTCGGTGGCGGACCTGGCCGAGCGGGCGCGGTGGGACGACTACCAGCGGGCCTACGAGGACGCCATCGTGGCGACGTCCACCCACGACGCCCCCTGGTACATCGTTCCCTCCGACCGCAAGTGGTACCGCAACCTGTACGTGAGCCGGCTCCTCGTCGACACCCTCGAGGGGCTCGACATGTCGTACCCGACGCCGGAAGGGGACCTCGACGACATCGTCGTCGAATGAGTCGTCACTCCGACTCGGTGTCGATCCCGTCCTCGTCGCCGTCCGCGTCGTGGTCGCCCGAACCCCAGGCGACCACGGCGTCCGAGAGTTCGGCCAGCCGCGCCCGGCGGCGATCGCGCCGTCGTCGGGTGCGATCGTCGTCGGTGCCCGCCGCGGGTCGCAGAGCGTGGAGCCGAGTCATGCCGATGTGCTTCAGGCGGCGGGGCAGCATCGTGCGGAAGGTGAACTCGTCGTCGGGGAGCTGCTGGCGGAGCTCGTCGTCGATCACCACCGATCCCGGATAGGCGATGGCGGTGATGCGGCTGGCCAGGTTCACCGGCGGTCCGAACAGGTCGCCGTCGCGGTCGATCACCTCGCCGAAGGCCAACCCGACGCGCACGTCGGAGAGGTCGTCGGCGGCGTGGTACGACTCGGCGAGGTCGAGCGCGCAATGGGCCGCGGCCACCGGGTCGCTGATGGCGAACATCACCTCGTCGCCGATCATCTTGACCACCCGACCTCCGTGGGCACCGATGGTGGCAAAGGCAACGGTCTCGAACTGGTCGACCACCGAAGCCAGCGCCGCGCTGTCGAGCTGCTGCGACAGGGCGGTGAACCCGACCAGATCGGCGAAGCCGACCGCCAGCGGTGGGGTCTCCCCCGCGGTGCCGGCGGACATCGGGCCGGCGAGGCGGCTCCGAGCTGCGGCCTGCAGGTGGCGCCGCCACACCTGGCCGAGGATGTCGCTGAAGGTGTCACCGAACCACTGCGCGCCCTCTTCGAGGGTCAGGTCGGCCGATCCGGTCCGGGTGACCAGCACCTCGACCTGGGAGTTGGCGATCCGGGCCATCGACGAGCCGAGGATGCGGGTGAGCTGGATGACGACCTCCGGATCGGCGAGGCCGGAGTCGACCAGGCCGGCCACCGCGGCGAGCTGGGCGACGTCGGTGTCGTTGAAGATCCGTTCGCCCACGCGTGGCGAGGCCAGGCCGAGGGCCCCCCACAGGACCCGGATGCGTTCGACGTCGATGCCGGCCCGTTCGGCGACCTCCTCGATGTCGTAGTGGACGTCGCCGAGCGCCTGGGTCTCGACGGCCAGCAGGGGCAACAGGTCGGCGTCCGCCGCGGAGCGGATCTGCTCGTCGGACACGCCCGAGGCCCGCAACAGCTCGGCCAGATCGGAGTCGATCGACGCGCTGCGAGCCACGATCGGCGGCTCGCTCATCCGAACGAGCCGCCCGGCTCGGGGCCACGTTGCGACGCCGCGCCGGCCATCGCGGCGGGGGGTGCCTCGAGCAGCGCGTCGCCACGCGCCTCGGTGGACCGCCACGCCGGATCGAGCCCGGGGCAGCTCAGCACCACGGCGACGTCGGGATCGTGCGGTTCCAGCTCCCAGAGAAGTGCCGGGCGCTCGCCGTGCCACCGCAGCGCGAACGAGATCGTCCCGAAGCGGGTCGGCGCCTCGTGGACCTCGACACCCTGCCCGTACCAGCGCTCGGGGATCATCGAGAGCAGGGCCAGACCTTCGCTCGTCTCGCGCACGAGCATGGTCCGCACGAACGACAAGAAGTCGGCCGCGGCCCAGGCGTGGTGCCCGTCACCCATGCAGCCCCCCGGGACGCGGGGATGGATGGCCTCGGGCCAGGTCCACGTCGGCGTGGCGTTGGCGACCAACCAGTCGAGCCGATCGAGCGCCCGCCGATCGCCGGCGAAGAGCTCGGCGAAGGCGACGTGCATGGTGAGGTAGGTGCCCAACCCCGTGTGGCTGATGCCCTGGAAGAAGGCATCACCGATGCAGAACCGGTCGCGGATCACCTCCAGGGTGGCCGTCATGGCCGGATCGTCGGCCGGCAGGATCTCCAGCGGCCACACCGCTGACAGCGACCCGATCACTCCGGGGTCGATGCGGCGGCGGGGTCCGGCCGGAACGGCCCGCGTGCCCAGCCGCTCGGCGGTGACCGCCATCGACTCCCGCACGTCCGCCGTCATGGCCGCGACGAACTGCGATGCCCGGTCTGCGGCCCCGGCCTCACCGGCCGCCCGCAGCAACCGGGCGCCGTCGCGGAGACCGGCCAACGCCCAGAAGTCGTCCCAGTAGAAGAAGTCGTGCGGTCCGAGGTGCTCGGCGGAGATGCCGGCCGGCAACAGGCCGGCCAGCGCGGGCTCGCCCTTGCGACGCCCGGACCGGCGCTTGCGCTCGATCCACTCGACCGCGGCCGCGACGGCCGGCGTCACCTCGGCCAGCAGCGATTCGTCCCTGGTCAGGTCCCAGTGATGACCCAGTGACCACAGCGCGGCGCCGTTGGCGTCCCACTCGAGCCGTTGCGAGAAGAAGAAGCCGTCGTTGTGCTGACGGCCCGGATAGGACGCCAGCACCTCGCGGCTCTCGGGATGGAACCCGTAGCGGTCGAGCGCCCCGAGCAGGAAGGCGGCGTCGCGGAACCAGAAGCGGTGGTAGGTCCGGGGCCCCGGCGTGATGTCGGCGCCGTCGTGGGCCAGCAGCAGGAAACGCCGGTTGGCGTCGACCGCCGACTGCAGGCGCTCGTCCGGGAGCACCAGGCGCAGACCCCGATCGGACTGGGCCGCCCAGCCGCGCGCCACCTGCGCCGCGGCCGGGATCTGCTGGGGGAACCCCGGCGCTCGTCGGACCCGCCGGCGGGCACGACCCTCGAACCGGGTGCGGGGCTGCGGGTCGAGCGGGATGGCGACCCGCAACGTGCTCCGGTGGGGCAGCGGGTAGACGAACGCCGCCTGGGCCATGCCCGCCTCGCACCGCAGATCCTTCGGGAACGTCGAGCCCGCATCTCCGGCGAACACCGTGGCCGAGCTGTCACCGCCGTGGAAGGTGGACGCGGCGGTGCCGTTCGGCGGGCGGGGCAGGAGCATGGCCACCCGGCCGTCGACGGTCACCGTCGTGTCGTGCAGGTCGATGCGCTCGATGACCGACAGCCCCTCGACGTCGTAGGGACGGACGGCCAGGGCGAGCGCCACCGGCACCGCCGAATCGTTCTCGACCTCGACGATCACGAACTCGCCCCCGCCGTCGGCGGCCGTGGCCATCATGGCGTAGGCCCGGTGGACGATGTCGCCGCCGGGCACCCGCATCCGGGTCTCCACCACGGGCGAGTCCCCGACGAGCGCCTGGCGGACGTTCGCGCTGGAGGCCGGCACGTGCCACCGGTCCTCGGCGCCCACCCACCAGTCGAGCGACCAACCGTCGAACCACGGGCAGACCAGACCGCGAGGGTCGACGACCGCCTCGCGCGCCGAACCGAGGTTGCCGATGCTGGTCCAGTTCCGCCCGGTGACGTTGGTGAGGAAGGGCAGGTGACCGCGAGGGACGAAGGCCGGGCTGTGCGGATCGACCTGCCGGCGGAGCCAGAACGGCCACACCCAGTCGGTGCCGACCTGGCTGGCAGCCCGGGTCCGCAGGGCGCGGAACACGGTGCGAGCCCCGATCGGGAGCATCTCGCCGGGGGGCTGGATCTCGAGGTGCTCGCCGAGACGCTGGAAGGTCGAGAGATGGCGGACGGTGTCGTCGTCGATGCGGAGACGGCCGAGCAGCCGGCGCACCACCCAGGCCCGGATGCTCATTCGTCGAGACCGTGCATCTCGCGGCGGTTGGCGCGGTGCAGCAGGCCGGCATAGGCATCCTTCGCCGTGGAGCCCTCGTGGCACACGGCGACCACCTCGTCGGTGATCGGCGTCGACACCTCGAGCTCGCGGCCCATGGCCTGCACGATGCGACAGCTCTTGACCCCCTCGGCCACCTGGTTCATCTCGGCGATGACGTCGTCGATGACCATGCCCTCGCCGAGCCGTTGACCCACGGTGCGGTTCCTCGACTGGGGCGAGATGCAGGTGGCGATCAGGTCACCCATGCCGGCGAGGCCGGCGAAGGTGAGCGGCGATCCACCGAGGGCGACGCCCAGACGGGTGATCTCGGCCAGGCCGCGGGTGATGACGGCCGAGCGGGTGTTGTCGCCGGCTCCGAGCCCATCGGCCATCCCCGACGCGATGGCGATGACGTTCTTGAACGCCCCTCCGAGCTCGCACCCGACGAGATCGTCGTTGGTGTAGACGCGGAACAGGTTGCTGTGGAACACGTCCTGGAGCGACTCCGCGACCACGGGATCGTGCATGGCCACCACCGACGCCGCAGCCGCGCCGCCGAGGATCTCCTTGGCCAGGTTCGGACCGGTGAGCACGCCCACCGGGTGCCCGGGAACTTCGTCGTTGATGACCTGGGTCATGCGCATCCCGGTGTCGAGCTCGAGGCCCTTGGTCAGGCTGACGATGGGGATCCACGGCCGGATGTGCGGGGACGCGTCGCGCAGCGTGGCCCGGAAGGCGTGGGACGGCACGCCCACCACCAGGAGATCGGCGGAGTCGATGGCTTCACCCAGGTCGCTGGTGGCGCGCAGCCGATCGTGGAGCGCGAACCCTTCGAGGTAGCGGCCGTTCTGGTGCTCGGCGTTGATCTGGGCGGCCGTCTCCTCCGACCGCGCCCAGAGCACGGTGGGAGCGTTGTGGGCGCACAGATGCGCCACCGTGGTGCCCCAGGACCCACCGCCCAGCACCGCGACTCGGATCGACGACATGGGCGCACCCTAGTGAGGAGGTCGCGGCGCGGCCCGAGCGGGCCGGACGGCCCGGGTCTCCCGGTCCGTACACTGACGGGGGCATGCCGGGCTCCGCGACCGTCGTCGTCCCAGTGAAGGACTTCTCCCGGGCCAAGCTCCGGCTCGCGCCCGAGCTCGATCCGGCGGCGCGAGCCGATCTGGCCCGGCGCATGGCCGGCGTCGTGGTCGCCGCCGCCGCTCCCCTGCCGGTCTGCGTGGTGTGCGACAGCGTGACGGTGCGGGCCTGGGCCGAACAGCAGGGCGCTCGCGTGATCTGGACTCCGGGCCTGGGCCTCAACGGCGCGGTCCAGGCCGCGGTCGACACGTTGGCCCACGAGGGGGTCGACGTGGCCGTGGTGGCGCATGGCGACCTCCCTCTCGCCACCCGGCTCGCCTGGGTGGCGGCCACGCCGGGCGTGACCATCGTTCCCGACCGGCGCCGCGAGGGCACGAACGTGATCGCGGTGCCGACGTCGATCGGGTTCCGGTTCGCCTACGGCCCCGGATCGTTCGAGCGCCATCGCGCCGAGGCGATCCGGCTCGGTCAGCAGGTCCGCATCGTCGCCGACCCCCGACTCGGTTGGGACGTCGACCTGCCCGACGATCTCGTCCTACCGGCCTGTCCCTGATCGCTCCGGGCGGCGCAGGTGGGCCATGATCGGGGGCCGATGAGTGTTCCCGACCTCCCCACACCCGCGCCGCCGCCCGATGCCGCCACCCGGCCGGCGATCGGCCGCGACCTGCCCACGCCGGCTTCGGCCCTCGCCATCGGCGCCCATCCCGACGATGTCGAGTTCGGGTGCGGCGGCACCCTCGCCAAGTGGGCCGCCGCCGGGTGCGTCGTCAACCACCTCGTGTGCACCGACGGTTCGAAGGGCACGTGGGACCCCACCCAGGACCACGCCGAGCTCGTCGCCACCCGCCAGGCCGAGCAGCGCGCCGCGGCCGAGGCGCTCGGCTCCAACGGCGAGGTCGTCTTCCTGGGCTGGCCCGACGGTGAGCTCGACTCGTCGCTGCGCCAGCGCTGGCAGGTGTCGTACTGGATCCGCAAGCTGCGGCCCGCGGTCGTGCTGGGCCACGACCCGTGGAAGCGCTACCGCCTGCACCCCGATCACCGCCATGCCGGCCTCCTCGCCGTCGAGGCCATCGTGTCCGCCCGCGACCCGCTGTTCTTCCCCGAGCAGGAACTGGAGCATCATCGCCCCGACGCCCTGCTGCTCTGGGAAGCCGACGAACCCGATCACGTCGAGGACGTGACCGACCACGTCGACGCCAAACTCGCCGCACTGCGGGCGCACCGCTCCCAGTTCCGGTCGACGATGGGGGTGGATCCCGACGATCCCACGGCCGAGACCCAGTGGGACGCGTTCGCCGATCGGATCCGCCGGCGGCTGGCCGAGTGGGGGGAGCTCGGCGGCTGCACCCACGGCGAGGGCTTCAAGCACATCGACCGCCTGTAACCGGGTGGAGGGTGGCGGGATGAGCTCCGCGGGACGGCGCCGCCGGTCCGTGGCGGCGGCGGTCGTGGTCGGGCTGGTCGTGCTGGGCACGCTGGTCGGCACCGACGACTGGTTCCCGTTCGCGCCGATGCGCCAGTACGCCTATGCCGTCGACCCCGACGGACGCGTCTCGACCCACGAGGTCGAGGGCATCGGTCCCGACGGCACACCGGTGGAGATCGGCTTCGACGACATCGACATGCGCCCAGCCGAGCTCGAGGGGCTGCTGAGCGACGTCGCCACCCGATCCGATCGTCTCGCCGACGTGTTGGCCACGTTCCGCTCCAACCGGCCGGACGCGCCGCCGACGGTCGGCATCCGCTACCTGCGCACCGTCGTCCAACTGCACGACCGGCGGGTCGCCGAAGCGAGGGTCGTCGAGCTCGGCCGCTACCTGGACGGCGGTCGGTGACCACCGCCACCTCGCCCGCGCGTGCCTGGGAACGCTTCTGGTTCCCGGCCGTGCCCGCCGCCCGCCTCGAGTGGTTCCGGCGCATCCTCTACGCCTACCTGTGGATCGACGTCTGGGTGACGACCGGCTTCGTCCGCGCCCATGGCTCGGTCGACACCGATCTGTACCAGCCGTTGCTGATCGCGCGGGTGCTCCCGCTCCCGGTCCCCACCGACCTCGTCGTCACCGTGACGATGGGGATCGTCCTGGCCGGGGCGTTGCTCGGCATCACCGGTCGTGCGCCCCGCCTCGCCGGCACCGTGACCGCACTGGCCTACCTGCAGTGGATGGTGATCGCCTTCTCCTACGGCAAGGTCGACCACGACCGGCTCCCAATCGTGGTCGCGCTGTTCGTGGTGGCCACCGTCGGTCGGACCGAGGTGTCCGACCGGGCCGGGTCGGCCGCCGCGGGCTGGGCGCTGCGGATGGTGCAGGTGGGCGTGGTGGCGGTCTACTTCCTGTCGGTGGTGGCCAAGGTCCGCTACGGCGGCTGGCTGTGGGCCAACTCCGCCACCCTGACCCAGGCGCTCGTCCGCCGGGGCACCACGGTGGGACGCGACCTGCTCGCCCAGCCCGACCTGCTCGTCGCCGCCCAGTGGGCCACGGTGGTCTTCGAGGCGACGTCGGTGGCGCTCCTCGTCCGCTGGCGCGCTCGGTGGATCTGGTGGTGGAGCGCGGTCGTGTTCCACGTGGTCACCTACGCCCTGCTCTCGATCGCGTTCTTCCCCCAGCTGGTCTGCCTGCTGGCGTTCGTGCCCCTCGAGCAACTGCCCCCATCTCGTTCTGGCCGGTCGCCGGTCGCTCCTGGTGGCGCGATGACCGGCCAGAACGGGATGTCGGGGCGGGAAGGGTCGATCGGCCGGCTCAGTTGACCGAGGGGTCCTCGGGGAAGGGGGCGAAGCGACGGAGCGGGCCGGACTGACGGGCCAGGACGCCCCGCCACAGCTGCTCGGCGGTCTCGGCGAAGAGGTCGTCGGCGACGGCGTCGAGGACGAACCAGCCGTCCATCGCCATCTCGGCCTCGAGCTGCCCCGCGCTCCATCCGGAGTAGCCGGCGAAGACCCGCAGCCCGGTCATGCCGGCCGGCGCCTCGAGCGGATCGCCGTTGAGGTCGACCACGCCGACGTCGGCGCCGAGCGGTCGCCACAGCGGGGAGGAGTCGCCGTTCGGGCAGCGACCGAGGCAGATGGCCGCTTCGGTGGAGACCGGCCCGCCGACGAAGACCGTCTTGGGTTCGCTCACGTAGGGCGCCCAGGCGGGGACCACGTCGCGGACCGGGATCTCGCTCGGTCGGTTGAGCACCACCCCCAGGGCCCCCTCCTCGCCGTGGTCGATGAGGTACACGACGGTGCGGTGGAAGTTGGGATCTCCGAGCGTCGGTTCGGCGACGAGCAGGCGGCCGCGGAGGCTCATGGCAACCCGGTGTCCCCGGCATCGGCCCGCAGGTCGAGCCCGAACGCGGCTTGGAATCGGTCGAAGTACTCGGCGTCGTGCTCGGCCCGGCCGAGCGCGATCCAATCGGCATCGCTCAGCTCGGCGCGGCGGGCGCCGAGCTCCTCGCCGTAGGCGCAGGTGTACCGCAGCCGGTGGCTGTCGTCCGCGATGGCCCGCTCGATCGTCTCGGCGACCACCTCGGGACGGACGTTGGCCTCGATGCCGGCCTGGTAGAACGCGAACATGCGCCGGTAGGCGTCGGCGTAGTCGGAGTCGCTGCGCAGGTCGGTGTGCTTGGCCAGCAGCGCCGTCCGGGTCACGCCGGGTTCGATGATCCGGACCCGGATGTCCCACGGGGCCAGCTCCTGGGCGAGATTCTCGCTGAGGCACTCGACGGCCCACTTCGACGATGCGTAGATCACCTGGGCGATGGCGGCGATCTGACCCGTCACCGACGACACGTTGACGATCGTCCCCGAGTGCTGCCGGCGCATCGTGGGCAACACCGCCTGGGTGCAGCGGACGACACCGAAGTAGTTGACGTCGAACACGTCCTTCGCCTCTTCGATGTCGACCTCCTCGACCACCGCGTTCATCCCGACGCCGGCGTTGTTCACCAAGACGTCGACCCGCCCCTCGGCCTCGAGCACGGCGGCGACCCCGGTGCGGACCGACTCGTCGTCGCTCACGTCGAGCTCGACGGGGTGGACGGTGGCGCCGGCCTCGTCGGCCAGGGCGGCGAGCTTGTCGCCCCGGCCGAGGTCGCGCATGGCGCCGTAGACCGTGTGGCCGGCGGCCCCCAGGCGCACCGCGGTGGCCCGGCCGATGCCTGAGTTCGCTCCCGTGACCACGATGACAGCCATGGCCCGAGTCTGGCACCGGAGTCCGTAGGGTCGGGAACGTGCTGGAGGACGGGACCTACGACGCCATCGTCTTCGACGCCGACGACGCAGACGACGGCATCTCGGTCGAGCTGGCTGTGCTCGCCGGCGTCCACAAGGGCGAGGTGGTCTCGGTGCGCGCCGCCGGTTGGTCGGGCGACGCGCTGGACCTCCTCGGGGTGCCGGCCACCATCACGGTGCGCGACGGCCGCCCCGCGGTGCGCTTCGAACCCTGACCGGTCAAGTCAACGCTGCTGCGATCCGGGCCGCCACGTCGGCGGCGTGCTCGTCGTCGTCGTAGGTGGTCCGCGGCCAGAAGAAGCCGCGCAGACCGTCTCCCTTCGTGCGCGGGACCACGTGCACGTGCAGGTGCGGCACGCTCTGGCTCACCGTGTTGTTGACGGCCACGAAGCTGCCCTCGGACCCGAGGGCCACCGGCATGGCTTCCGCCAGGCGACGGGCCCGCTCGAACAGCGGGCCGACGTCCTCCGGCGGCAGGTCGACGAGGGTCACCACGTGGCGTCGCGGTACCAGCAGCACGTGGCCGGGGAACAGCGGCCGGGTGTCGAGGAAGCCCACGGCCAGCTCGTCCTCGAAGGCGATGTGGGCGGGTTCGTCCCCGGCGACGATCCGGCAGAACACGCACGAGGTCGATGCGGTGGCCACCGCCCGATGGTGCCGCACCGGTCAGCTCCGGAGCGACCCCGCCCGTCCCCCGGCCGGTCAGGACGATCCGATCTGAGCCCGGACGCGACGAAGCCGCCGGCACAGAATGCCAGCGGCCTCGTGAGGTCAGGCTGCGTCAGACGACGCGGACGTTTTGCGCCTCGTCACCCTTGCGACCAGGGCCGACGTCGAACTCGACGTTCTGTCCCTCGTCGAGTGACTTGTAGCCCTCGCCGACGATGTTGGAGAAGTGGACGAACACGTCGTCGCCGTCCTCACGAGAAATGAAGCCGAAGCCCTTCTCGGCGTTGAAGAACTTCACGGTACCTGTAGCCAAAACGATCTCTTCTCTGATCAAAACGAATCCGGCTCGCCAGATCGACGAGCCGGTGACGTCATGGTACCGGAACGGGGCCGGCGTTGCCCGCATCGCGGCGATGACCACCCAGCGCGCGGGTATCCGCGCATCTGTCCCTCGGGGGGACCATCATCGACAGCGGTGCTCGTCCGTTCCTTGGCACGACCGTCTGGACTCCTCGGACCTCGTGCCCCGCGTGCCCTGGAGGCTGCATGACCCCGGACCATTCCCTCGCTCCTGTCGCGCCCGCCGAGCCGTCGACGATCGATCCGGGTGCCCTGGTGCGCACCCAGGTCGTGCTCGACACCTCGGCGCTCGTGGCTGATTCGGAGGGGGTGTTCCATTCGTATCCGGAGGCCGATCTGATCGTGCCCCTGACGGTGGTCGAGGAGCTCGACGGGCTCAAGAAGCGACTCGACTCCGTGGGAGCCGCGGCGCGCGACGTGCTCCGCCGGATCGAGAAGGTGCGGCTGGAGGCCGGCGGCGACCTCGAGACCCGCCGCCCCTTGCCCAGCGGCGCCACACTGCGCGTCGCGCTCAACGGCGTGCAGACCAGCCTGCTACGCGAGCACGGGCTCGATCCCGACAAGCCCGACAACCGCATCATCGGCACCGCGCTCGGTCAGCGCCTCGACGGCGGACCACACGTCCGGTTGGTGTCGAACGACACGGGCATGCGGGTCAAGGCCGCCACCTTCGGGCTCGACGCCGTGGAGCACGACCCCCTCGACGGAGCCGGGCGCGACGACGCCGAGCTGGGCTGGCGGGAGTTCGAGGTCGAACCCGAGTTGGTCGACGCCCTCTACGACGGCATCGTCGACGCCCCCGGCATCGACGACGTGGTCGGTGCGCTCCGAGTGAACGAGTTCGGCGTGCTCCACGCCGGCAGCCAGTCCGCCCTGGTCCGGCGCCACCACTGGGGATTGGGCCTGGTGGCCAACGATCACCACGCCTGGGATCTGCGGGCCCGCAACAAGGAGCAGCGCTTCGCCCTCGATCTGCTGCTCGACGACGACGTGAAGGTCGTCGCCCTCGACGGACCGGCGGGCACCGGCAAGACCCTCACCGCGGTGGCAGCCGGACTCCAGCAGGTGGTCGAGGAGCGGCGCTACTCGCGCATCTGCGTGTACCGCCCGGTGGTCCCGGTGGGCAAGGCCGAGGTGGGTTACCTGCCGGGCACGCTCGACGAGAAGCTCGACCCGTGGATGGCGGCGATCACCGATGCCGTCTACGCCCTCACCGACAACCGCAGCCGCGACGACGCCACCCAGGTCATCGACGAGATCCGCGAACGCGGGCAGCTGACCATGGAGTCGGTCACCCATCTCCGGGGCCGCACCCTGCACTCGAGCTTCGTCATCATCGACGAATCCATGAACCTGTCGCCCCAGGTCGGCAAGACCATCCTCACCCGGATCGCGGCCGACTCGAAGGTGGTCTTCACCGGCGACACCAGCCAGATCGACGCTGCCTTCCTCTCGGAACAGACCAACGCCCTCACCGCGCTGATCACCGCGTTCTCGGGCCAGGACTGCTTCGGGCACGTCCGCCTCCTCCGAGGCGAGCGTTCCGCCCTCGCCGAGTTGGCCGCCCGGCTCCTCTGAGCCGGTTTCGCCGGGGCCGCGGCTCTGGTTCGGATCGCCGGTTCCGAGACGGGGTGATTCGTCCCGATCGCCGGAATTTCTCGGGGGCAAACTAGGCCATTCGGCTCTGTCGGCCCGGCCCGGGTCGGGGTTAGCTTTGTGGTCAAGTCGCCACGCGCAGTACAGCCCGCTCGTCGTGGCGCCGGGTTCGTGAACCGGATCCGAGCACACGCACGGCGTCTCCGGACGTCGACGACCACTGGGAGAGGGCATGCGACCAGACGTCGTGACACTGGGCAACTGGTCTGGACAGAACTGGATGGAGAACGCAGCGTGCGTCGGCAAGTCGCACCTGTTCTTCGCCAAGCTGGCCGAGCGACCGCAGGCCCGGGCCCGCCGCGAGGCGAAGGCGTCGAAGCTGTGCGAGTCGTGCGACTCCCGGCTCCAGTGCCGCGACTTCGCTCGGGAGCATCGTGAGTTCGGGTTCTGGGGCAACGAGAACGAGGAGGAGCGGACCCGCGCCGGGTACGCCGTCCCGAATCCCGTGGGGGCCCGCCGGCGCGCCGCGAGCTGACCCGCCGCCCGGACGCCCGACCCGATCCCACACGGGACCGGGCGCGGATCCGACCACGGACGGCCGCTGCTCCGTACCATCACCGTGTTGAGCCCCGTCGACCCCGCTCCCGATCCAACGCCCGAGCCGCCGCGCATCCCGACCCCCGAGGAAGCGGCGACGTACCACCCGGCGCAGGATCTGTTCCTGGCCTTCCTCGACACCGTCTCGGAGGCGACGCTCGGGCGGCCGCTGCGACCCCGGCTCAAGATCACACCGGCGGGCCTGCTCCGCGGCGAGATCGACCTCATCAAGATCGAGCTGCCGGCCTACGCGGTGGCCGGCCTGGTGATCGACCGCTTCGTGGTGCGGGCGGAACACGTCCGCGTCGTGCCGGGATTGCCGCCCAAGCTGGTGGCCGGTCCGGTGGGACTGCGAGCCGTGGTCTCCCAGGAGAACGTCGACCGGTGGACCAAGGACCTCCGACTCCCGTTCCGGCTCCGCCTCACCCGCGAAGGAGTCGTGACCACCGCCGGGATCGGCGGCATCCGGGTCACCGACATCCTCACCCGACCGGACATCGTGGGTGGCTTCCTCCGCCTCCAGCCCCAGCGGGCGTCGCTCCTCGGGGTCCCGACACCGCTGGTCCGCTTCCTACGGGGCTACCTCCCGTTGCCACCGCTGCCCCGCGATGCGGTGCTCGAGGCGGTCGAGTCGGGCGACGGTGAGCTCACCCTGCGCTTCCGGATCGACGACTTCGAGCAGGCGCTCACCCCCGACGTCAGCCGGCGGCTCCGCCAGGTTCTCGATCTGCCCCTGCGCGGACTGCGCTGATCGGCGAGGGTCCACCACGGCGCGCCGTGGGATCCCTACGCTGCGTTGCACCGGCCTGACTGGGCCAGACAGGGGTGAGCGAGTGCGACGTACGCCGATCTACGGACTCGACATCGAGACCGACACCACGGTCGACGGCCTCGACCCCAGTGTGTCCCGCATCCTCGCCGTGGCCCTCTCCACGGGCGGCGTCGACGAACTGTTCGACGGTCCCGAGGACGAGCTGTTGATGGCGCTCGACGATCGGCTGGCCGACCTCGAGCCGGGCGTGCTCGCCACCTGGAACGGCGGTGCGTTCGATCTCCCCTTCATCGCCGACCGCGCCGCCCGCTGGCGACTCCAGATCGGTCTGCGCATCGTCGCCGATCCCCGGATCCGGCACCGTCACGAACCGCTGCCCGGACACGACCACTGCTATCGGGCCGCGTGGTTCGGCCACGCCCACCTCGACGCCTACCGGCTCTACCGCGACGACGTGGGCCCCGCGCTGCGGATCTCCTGCTCGTTGAAGTCGATCGCCCGGTTCGTCGGCCTGGCCCCCATCGAGGTCGACCGCGAGCGCATCCACGACCTCACCCGGGAGGCGCTGCACGCCTATGCCGCCTCCGACGCCCGCCTGGCCCGCGTGCTCGCCGAGCGCCGGTGGGCGACGGCCACGAGGCGCGTCGACCACGTCGATTCGCCCGCGCTGCAACGGGCCGGCTGAACGCCCCGGACCGACGCCGGGCTCACCCGCCGACGGTGGCGGGCAGCTGGGCCCGCAGCGCCGCCGGCATGCTGGCCCAGTCGTAGATCGAACCGCCGATCGCGCCGGTGGCCTCGAGGGCCCGGCGGAATCCGTCGAGATCGGCGGCCGTGGTTGCGTCGCCGATGCCACCGATGAGGTGCACGACCGCGTCGGGCCGCCCGAGGTTGTTGCGCATGCGGCGGGTCGACTCCTCGGCGTAGCGGTACGAGTCGCGGTACCCGGATTCCGCGGACCGGAACGTCCAGTACGCCATCGGTAACCACACGTCGTAGCTGGCGGCCAGGGCGCGCCACGGGAAGTCGGGCCAGTACGCCGGGTTGATCACCTCGAGCTGGACCGGGGGCAGGACGATGGCGCCGAGCGCTTCCCCGGGGAGGGCAGCCCGCAGCCGGTTCGACAGATCGACCAACCGCGCCGACCGCTCGCCCACGGCGGGCACGCCCTGGGTGTATTCGATGTCCACGGCCACGCCGTCGAAGCGATGACCGAGGGCGTCGAAGTGGGCGATGGCGAGCAGGTGGTCGAGATCGGCGTCCACGTCCTCGAACCGCGGCAGGTACCAGCCCACCACCTCGATGCCCCGGGCATGGGCCCGCATCAAGAACTCGGCCAGCAGCCCCTCGTCGAGCAGCAGCCCGGTGGATCGGTCGTCGAGCCGGGAGGCCTGCAGGTAGAGGGTCCGGACACCGAGGTCGGCGAGCTCGTCGATCACCGCCGGCGAAACCGCGGGCACCCCGCCGTCGCGCTGGTACGCGGGGGCGAAGTCGAAGGCGTCGATCCAGGTGCCGAGGCCACCGTAGGTCGACGCGACCCGCGGCGTGGCCCCCGGGTGGTGCAACAGGCCGACCGACGCCGCGGCCACGGTGGGGCGCACGGCCTGATCGTCGCCGCGGGCCGCATCGACCAGCACCCGGGCCCCCACACCGACGAGGAACACACCGATGCACGCGATCCAGAACCCGCGTGGCAACGACCGCATGATCGGGGACGCTATCGGCCACCCGAGCGCGGTGGTTGACTACCGACCATGGGTGTGCCGCCGGGGCCCGATCGTTCGTCGTGACCTCGACGGCGAGCTGGCGCTTCCGCACGTACCCCCTCGTCGTCCTCGCCGGCGTGGCGCTGGCGGTCGTCATCGCCACCAGCTCCGGGACCCCGAGCGGTCGGCTCGGAGGGGACCTGCCGGAGTTCCTCGGCGCCGGACACATCGTTGCCGACGGCGACGGCGCCGATCTGTACGAGCCCGACCGCCAGGTCGACGCCCAGGAGCAACTCGGCGCCGAGACCGGGGGCGCGATCCTGTTCGCCTACCCCGCCGTGCTGGCCGCTCCCTACGCCCTGCTCGACGGCGCCGGCTACCGCACCGCGTACCTGATCCACACCGCGGTGATGGTCCTGGCGTTGCTCGCCACCGTCCGGCTCCTGGCCGGCCGCCTGCCGCTCCTGGGCGGGCGGGACTGGATGCCGTTCGCCATCGCCGGCTCGATCACGTTCCTCCCCCTGTTCATCGGCACGTTCAACGGGCAGAACACACCGCTCGTCCTGCTGGCGCTCACGCTGGTCTGGGTCAACCTGGTCGACGATCACCAGGCGGTGGCCGGGTTCGTCACCGGCCTGGCCCTGATGAAGCCGCAATACGGTCTCGTCGTCCTCGTACTGCTCGTGCTCGGCCGGCTGTGGCGCGCCGTGATCGCCGCCGGCGTGGGTGCGGCCGCGGTCTGGATCGGGTCGGCGCTGGTGGCGGGGGTGGGGTGGGTGCCCCGGTGGCTCGATCTGGTGACGTCGCTCAGCGACGTCGATCGCGGCGCCAACCTGGCGAACGAGGTGTCGTGGTGGGGCCTGGCCGAGGCGGTCCTGGGTCGCGGCTCGATGGTCGCCGCCGCCCTCGGTCTCGTGGGCATCGCGGTCACCGGAGCGTTGCTGGTCGCCGGCCTCGCCGGTCGCCGGATCGACGATCCGCTGGTTCCCGCCGTGGTGCTGCCGAGCCTGCTCCTCATGGCCCCGCATGCCCTCTACTACGACGCCGGCCTGCTGGTGGTCGCGCTCGCGGCCCTGCTCCCGTCGGTGCCACCAGACCGGCGTGCGGTCGTGCTCGGGGCGTGGTGGGCGGCCGGACTGACCCATGCGGCCGCCCGCACGTTGGGGATCGATCCGGTGGCACTCCTGGTGATCGGCACCTGGCTCTGGGCCCTGGTGATCGTCCACCGGGCCGGCCGGTTCAGTGGAGGGCGAGCTCCTGCCCCGGCCAGAACTCGCCGAGGTGCTGGGCGAACGCCGACGACGCCGGACCCTCCGCGTCGAGCGCCGTGAGGGCACCCCGCAACACGGCGGCGTAGAACTCCTCGCCGCCCACGGGGGCCTGCGGTTCGCCGGTGAGCTCCTCGCGACGGGCGAGCATGGTGGCCACCTGGTGGAAGGCGTGCACGTGGTACTCGACCTGCTCGGCCGGCAGGTCACGTTCCCAGAGGAACACGTCGTGCCGATCGGCCGCCGCCTCCCACTCGGCCAGGTACCCGTCGAAAACGGCTCGGACCTCGGGGGTGGAGAAGCACTCCCCCGGCGCCAGGGCGTCGAGCGCGTCGACGATGCGTCGCGCGTACGTGATCCACGCCTGAGCGCTCTGCCGGGACACCGGGCCGATCACGACTCGCATTCCCGCGAGGCTACGCGCACGCGTCGTGCCGGTGTCCAGTGCTAGCCCGAGTACCGGTCGCGGAGCTCGAACTTGAGCACCTTCCCGGTGGGGTTGCGGGGCAGGGCGTCGACGATCTCGAGCTGCTCCGGCGTCTTCTGCTTGGCCAGACCGTTCTCGATCGTGAAGGCGAGGATGTCGGCCAGCGTCGGTGGGCGGGCCGGATCCTTCGGGACCACCACCGCGCACACCCGCTCGCCGGTGCGGTCGTCGGGGAGCCCGACCACCGCGGCATCGGCGACGGCGGGATGGCTGAACAGGAGATCCTCGACCTCCTTGGCCGAGATGTTCTCCATGTTGCGAATGATGATGTCCTTGACCCGGCCGGTGATCATCACGTTGCCGTACTCGTCGAACTTCCCGAGATCGCCCGTCCGGAAGTACCCCTCGTCGTCGAAGGCCTCGGCGTCCTTGGACGGGTCGACGTAGCCCCGCATGAGCATCGGCGCCTTCAACCGGATCTCGCCCTCTTCCCCCGGACCGGCGATCGTGCCATCGACCGTCACCAGCCGCAGGTCGGTGTCGAGCACGGGTTTGCCCTCCGTGTTGGCCAGCTCCTCGTCGCCGTCGCGGACCGACGCCATGGTGACGATCGGTGCCTCGGTCATGCCGTAGCCCGACACGATCCCGACACCACCCATCTCCGCCTTGATGTCGTGGTGCAGCTTGGGCGGCTTGGGGGCACCGCCGCCGATGTAGGCCCGGGCGTCGGGGAACAGCGGCGCCGACTCGGGATGGTTGCGCTGGTAGGCGAGGTAGGCCATGTGGAACGGGGTCCCGGCGCCGGCCAACGTGACGCCGTTCGCGGCCAGGAGCGGGGGCGTGGTCTGGGCGTCGAACGCCTCGACGACGATCATGGTGCAGCCGTACCGCATGGCGCTGAAGACGTACACCGCGCCGGCGATGTGGGTGAACGGGAACACGCACCCCACCCGATCGTGCTCCGTGACCTCGAGCGCTTCGCACATGCCGCGCGCCGCGGCGTCGATGGTCATGTCGGTGTGCCGCGCCCCCTTGGGGTCGGCCGTCGTCCCCGAGGTGTAGTAGTACCAGCGCACGTCGAGATCGGCGGGGTCGTCGGGCGCAGCCGGGGTCGGCGGCAGCTGGGTGGGATCTCCCTGCGGGAGCGCCTTGTCGACCACGAGGATCTCCAGCCCCGCTTGGTCGGCGGCGATCTCCCGAGCCATCGCCTCGAAGTCGAAGTCACGCCAGACCGGGGGCACGATGAGCATCCGCGATCCCGCCTGGGCAGTGATGAAGGCCACCTCGCGGCGACGGTAGATCGGCAGGATCGGGTTCTGGACGACGTCCAGCCGGCTGAGCGCGGCGACGAGGACCAGCGACTCGAGCCACGTGGGCAGCTGCCAGCTGACCACGTCGCCCGGTCGGACGCCGAGGCGGTGGAGCCCGGCGGCGGCCCGCTCGGCCTGGTCCCGGTACTCGAGGAAGCTGAGGCTGCGCCCGTGCTCGTCGACCGCCGCCGCGGCGTCGGGCGTCGCCTCCGCCCGCCGTTGCACCAGCTCCCACAGCGTGCGTCCCTCGACCATGTGCTCTGCTCCTCGACTCGTGCTCGCCCGTGTTCTCCGCACGGCATCTGACACCGCGTCAGATCCGAGCATAGGCAGACCGGCTCGGCAGGAGCGGACGCTCAGAACCCCGGGTCGAGCACGTTGGTCAGCTCCTCGACGACCTCGGCCTCGGTCTGGTCGAGAACCATGGCAACCACCCGGATCACGGTCAGGAGCCCGAGCCACAGACCGAACATGGCGTCCTCCACGCCCTCCCTGGTGATCAGCGCCTCGACCGAGGGACGGATGCCGCCCGCGGTCGCGGCGGCCATCGTCATGGTGTCGGTCAGCAGCTCGATCCGATCCTCGGGGACCGTGCCGTCGAGGGCCAGTTGGCTGAGCAGGTCCGGGGCGACGAGGACTTCGTCGGTGGTGTGAACCATCCGGCGCAACACGATGGCACCGGCATCGAGCAGCGCGTCGCCCACCGCGATCGCGTTGTGCTCCATGATCGCCCCCTGCAGGACCTGCGCCGCGGCCCGGCCATCGGCCTCGATCGCCTGCCGTTCGAGGGCCTCACGGAGGGCTGCGCTGATGTCCATGTCCGGGCACGCTACCGACCGCCACGGCGATCACTCGTGGCTGGCTCCCACCCCGGCCTTGGCGGTGGCCGACGCCCATCGCAGGTCGGCCTTGCCCGCCGGCGAGCGCTGCATGGCCTCGACCAGCACCAGGTGGCGGGGCAACTTGAAGCCGGCCAGCTCCGAGCGGCAATGCTCGACCAACTCGTCGAGCGTCGGGGCCTGGCCCCGCGCCGGCTGCACCACGGCGCACACCGCGCTGCCCCACCGTTCGTCGGGCACACCCACGACGACGGCGTCGTAGACCGATGGATGCCCCTTCAGGACGGCCTCGACCTCCTCGCCGTGCACCTTCTCGCCACCGGTGTTGATGGTGGCCGAGTCGCGGCCCAGGAGCTCGATCGTGCCGTCCGCGGCCACCCGGGCGAGGTCGCCGGTGATCAACCAGCGCACGCCGTCGATGGTGACGAACGTGCGGGCCGTCTTCTCCGGATCGTTCAGGTAACCGAGCGGCAGGCGGCCGGTCCGGGCCACCCGACCCGTCTCCGGCGACCCCGGCGCCAGCGGGCGGTCATCGGCACCGAGCACCGTCGTGGTGTCGTCCATCGGTTGGAACTGGGCCACACCCCGGGCGGCTCTGATGTCGGCGGCCGACAAGCGGGAGCTGCCCTGGGCGCCGGCCTCCGACGAGCCGAAGCCGTCGGTGAGCACGAGGTTGGGGAAGGCCTCGGCGAACCGGGTCTTGAGCGCCGGCGACATCGGCGCCCCGCCGTTGGCGATGGCGAACAGGGTCGACGCCTGCCACCGGCCGGGGTTCGCCACCCACGCGTCGAGCACCGGCCGGCCGACGGCGTCGCCGATCACCGTCATCATGTGGGCGCCCTCGGCATCGACGGTGTCCCAGACCAGCTCGGGGTCGAGCGGGCCACGAGGAAGCACCGACGTGCCGCCGGCGATGCACAGCATGAGCGTCACCCAGGAGCCGGCGGCGTGCATGAACGGAGCCACCAACATCGCCGTGTACGACTCCACCATGCGGTCGGCCAGCTCGGACAGCTCGGTCACCGGGCCCGACAACCGCATGGGGTCGCCCCCGCCGAGGCAGGCGTAGAAGGCGTCTTCCTGGCGCCACACCACCCCCTTCGGCAGGCCGGTGGTGCCGCCGGTGTAGAGGATGTAGTGGTCGTCGCCACTGCGGGTCACCTCGAGACGCTCGGCGCTCGCACCGGCCAGGGCCGTGTCGTACTCGGGGCCCATCTCCACCGTGTGACGCACCGACTCGAGGTCGGGCAGCACGGCACGAAGGCTGTCGCGGAAATGGGGCTCGTGCAGGACGACGGTGGGCGCGGCATCGGCGAGCAGGTGGCGCAGCTCGGACTCGACGTAGCGGAAGTTCACGTTGATCGGCGTGGCCCGCACCTTGTAGGCGCCGAGCATCGCTTCGAGGTACTCGGGCCGGTTCTCGAGGTACAGAGCCACGCGGTCGCCCGGGAGCACCCCGATCGACCGGAGGTGATCGGCGAACCGGTTGGCGTTCGCCTCGAGCTCGGCGTAGGTACGGCGTCCCGTGCCGTCGGATCCGGACCCGAAGATGACGAGCGCCGTCCGGTCGGCCTGACCCCGAGCGAGGAGGGTGTCGACCGCCAGCTCCCACAGGTCGGCGAACGCGGCGGTAGGGGTCCCAGACATGGCGGCGATGGTAGGACACCCATCTGACGCGGCATCAGATCGGGGAAGCGCCACCACCCCCCACCGTTCTGGCACCACGACGTCCGATCGCTGTGCGAGCGATGTGTTGCCAGAACCCGCTCCCCGGGGGGATCGCTCACCTATAGATGATTTACACGTGAATGATTCTGCACTATGGTGTCCCGGGCATGGTGCAGACGCCCCAACCGATCGGTCGCCACATCGGCCGGGCCCACAAGTTCGTCCGGGCATGGGCCGACGGGCTGCTCGCCCCCCACGACGCCACGGTCACTGACTGGATCCTCCTCTTCCACATCGCCAACGCCCCGCATCCCGGCCTGAGCCAGTCCGAGGTGGCCACGTTCGCCGACATGGCGTCGTCGGGCATGGTCCGCTACATCGACCGTTTCGAGGAGCACGGCTGGGTCGAGCGGCGGCGCGACGCGGACGACCGCCGGGTCATCCGCCTGGCCCTGACCGGTGCGGGGCAGGCACGGCTCGACGAGCTGAGCACCGTCATGCACGCCGCCGACGACACCCTCCGATCCCTGCTCACCACCGAGGAGCAACTCGTGCTCACCCGCGCCCTCGACACGCTGTTCGACTTCGCGTTCCGCCAGGTCAGCGGCCCCGTGACCACCACCGACCCCGACCCCCAGGAGGCGGAATGACCGCTCCCAGCAGCGCCCCGGCACCCGCCCATCCGGACCATGGCGACTTCGTGATCGAGACACGCGGGCTGACCAAGATCTATCCCGGCGGCATCCGGGCCGTGCACGAGCTCGACCTCACCGTGCACCGCGGCGAGATCTTCGGGCTGCTCGGCCCCAACGGAGCCGGCAAGACCACCACGGCCGGCATGCTCACGACCCGGGTCATCCCCACCAGCGGCACGGCCCTCGTCGGCGGCATCGATGTCGTGGCCCACCCGGCGAAGGCGAAGCGCCTCATCGGGGTGGTCCCCCAGACCAACACGCTCGACCGCTCGCTCAGCGTGCGCGAGAACCTCTACTTCCATGGTCGCTTCTTCGGCATGGACGCCAAGCGCTCGCACGCCGAGGCCGATCGGCTGCTGGCCCAGTTCCGGCTGACCGATCGGGCTGACGCCGAGGTGCTGGCCCTCTCGGGGGGCATGGCGCAGCGGCTCATGGTGGCCCGGGCGGTCATGCACCGACCCTCGATCCTGTTCCTCGACGAACCCACCGCCGGACTCGACCCCCAGAGCCGCATCGCGCTGTGGGAGGTGCTGGGTGAGCTCCACACCGACGGTCAGACCATCCTGCTCACCACCCATTACATGGAGGAGGCCGATCAGCTCTGCGATCGGGTCGCCATCATCGACCAGGGCGAGATCATCTCCCTCGACACCCCAGCCGGGCTGAAGCGCTCGGTGGGCGCCGACTCGATCGTGCGGATCTCGGCCGACAAGGACCTCGAGCGGTTGGCCGAGGTCCTCTGCGCCGAGATCCCCGACGCCGACGATGCCACCGTCCACGACGACGCGGTGATGCTCGCCATCAACGGCACCAAGGGCGTCCTGCCCGCCGTCGTCCAGATCGCCGAGCGCCACGGCATCGAGGTCACCGATCTCTCGGTCCACGAGACCACGCTCGAAGACGTCTTCATCACCCTCACCGGCAAGGACCTCCGCGAATGACCACCACCGTCCCGACCACCGGCCCCACCGCCTCCGGCCCCGATCTCACCGGCATCGCCGCCGGCGCGACGCAGTCGGCGGCGTTCCGCGCCCTGTTGCTGCGCGACCTCACCGTCCTACGCAAGAACCTCCGTGAGTTCGTCCCCCGCACCGTGCTCCAGCCCCTCCTGCTCGTCTTCGTGTTCACCTACGTGTTCCCCAAGATCGGTCAGGGCATCGGAGGCGGGGGTGCCTCGTCGGAGATCTTCTCGACCCTCCTCGTGGCCGGCGTGGTGGCCACGTCGATCCTGTTCCAGGGCATCCAGGCCGTGGCCCTGCCCCTCGTGCAGGAGTTCGGGTACACCAGGGAGATCGAGGACCGTGTCCTGGCCCCGTTGCCGGTGTGGTTGGTGGCGACGGAGAAGATCGTGGCCGGCGCGTTGCAGTGCCTCCTCGCCGGGGTCATCGTCTTCCCCATCGCCGCCTTCGTACCCGCCACCGCCATCCGGCTCGAGCTCAACTGGCCCGTGGTCCTCACGCTCATCCCCATCGCCTGCGTGATGGCGGGAGCGCTGGGGCTGATGTTCGGCACCATCTTCGACCCCCGGAACGTGCCGGTGCTCTTCGGCGTGGTGCTGATCCCGATCACCTTCCTGGGATGCACCTACTACACGTGGCAGTCGCTCGAGGCGGTCCGCTGGCTCCAGATCGGCACCCTCGTCAACCCGCTGGTGTACATCGCCGAGGGATGCCGGGCCGCGCTCACCAAGGTCCCGCACATGAGCCTGCTGGTGATCTATCCCGTCCTGATCGCCTTCACCTCGCTGTTCGCGTACCAGGGCATCAAGGGCTTCACCAAGCGGGTCATCGACTAGACCAGCGGGGCATTGGCCCGGGGGCGGGACCATCGGCCCTTTCCATCGCACCGTCGGTCGGGGAAGCTGGTGCTGATCCCGTGACCTGGAGGTCCGACCGTGAAAGAGCTCGTCTACCACCGACTCCTGCTCCCTGCGCTCGACACCTACGCCGACAAGGCCGGCTTCGTCGACGGCGGCAGACGCACCACCTACGGGGAGCACGGCGACCGCGTCTTCCGGCTGTGCCATGCCCTGCGCCACGAGCTCGGCATCGATGCGGGCCACCGGTTCGCGGTCATGGCGACGAACAGCCGCGAGTACCTCGAGCTGTACCACGCCGCCTTCCTCGGCACCGGGATCATCAACCCGCTCAACCTGCGGTTGGCCGGCAAGGAACTGGACTACATCTTGCGCGACTCCGGCACCGAGGTCGCCTTCGTCGACGCCTTCTTCGCCGAGCACCTGGCGCGCGCCCTCGATGAATCCGATGAGCCGTCGCCGCTCCGCCACGTCGTGCTCATCGGCGATGGCGACGTGCCGCACGACATGCGCTACGACGATCTCATCGCGGCCGGCGACGCCGTCGTGCCGGACGAGCCGGAGGAGGACGACGCCGCGCTGTTGATGTACACCGGCGGCACCACCGGGCTCCCCAAGGGCGTCCTGCTCGAGCACCGGGCCGAGATCCTCAACCTGTACCACATCGCCATGTCGATCTCGCTCGACCCCGAGTCGGTGTACTTCCACCAGACGCCCATGTTCCACGCCGCGTCGATGGGCGGGATCCTGGGCATCCCGGCCGCCGGCGGCACCTCGGTCTTCATGCCCATGTTCGATCCCGGCGCGGCGATGGCGCTGATGGAGGACGAGGGTGTGACCCAGACGATGATGGTGCCCACGATGGTGGCGATGGTCTTGAACCATCCCGACTACCGGCCCGAGCGCCTCGGCTCGCTGACACAACTCACCTACGGCGCGTCGCCGATGCCCGCGGCCATCCTCGACCGGCTGATCACCGACTGCCCCGACCTCGACATCACCCAGGGCTACGGGATGACCGAGTCCTCGTCGCTGCTCACCTGGCTCGATGCCAAGGACCACCGCGTCGGCGGCCCCCGGCTCCGGTCGGCCGGTCGACCCGTACCGGGCGTCGTGCTGTCGATCCGCGACGAGGACGGCCACGAGGTGAAGCGGGGCCAGACCGGCGAGGTGTGGGCGCGGGCCGGCAACTACATGCGCGAGTACTGGAACAAGCACGAAGCCACCGAGGAGGCGTTCGCGGGCGGCTGGTACCACACCGGCGACGCCGGCTATCTGGACGAGGGCAACTATCTGTTCCTCGTCGACCGGGTGAAGGACATGATCGTCACCGGCGGCGAGAACGTGTACTCCACCGAGGTCGAGAGCGCCATCTCGCTCCACGACGCGGTCGCCCAGGTCGCGGTCATCGGCATCCCGCACGAGGTCTGGGGCGAGCAGGTCCATGCCATCGTCGTCCTCCACCCCGGCGCCGAGGCCACCGAGGAGGACATCCGTGAATTCGCCCGGCAGCACATCGCCGGGTACAAGGTCCCGAAGTCGATCGAGTTCCGGACCGATCCCCTGCCGCTCTCGGGCGCACTGAAGGTGCTCAAGCGCGACCTCCGCGCCCCGTACTGGTCGAGCCACGCCCGAGGGGTCAACTGAGCCGGCGCCGAGCGACGGAGTGCGTCGACATGGTCTCGATCCGATGACCGTCGCACGCCCGTTCGACGCCGACGACATCGAGGGACTCGTCGCCCACTTCGGCCGGCACGGCTGGGTCCAGGTCCGCCCCGCCGCCGGCGCCGTCCCGGCCGACCGGCTGCAGGCCTGGGCCGACGAGATCGCGGCGTGGCCCGACGGTGGTGGTCAGTGGCTGCAGCATCGC
Source organism: uncultured Acidimicrobiaceae bacterium (assembly GCA_963731885.1). GTDB lineage: Bacteria > Actinomycetota > Acidimicrobiia > Acidimicrobiales > Salinilacustritrichaceae > Salinilacustrithrix. Next base: position 178,378 of record CAVSXR010000042.1, read on the forward strand.
GAGCTGACCGACGCCGGCGCCGTGCTGTGCCGCACCGAGAACATCGTCTCCCACCACGACGGCGTGCGCGACCTGCTCTGCGCCGGCCCGATGCTCGCCGTCGCCGGCGCCCTGCTCGGTGAGCCGGCGGTCCTCTACAAGGACAAGCTGAACCACAAGCTGCCGGGTGGCGCCGGCTACGCACCGCACCAGGACGCGCCGGCGTACCGCTTCGTCGATGTCCACGTGTCGTGCATGGTGGCCATCGACGACGCCACCGAGGACAACGGCTGCCTCGAGGTCGTCTCGGGGGCACACGATCGCCTGTGGCCCACCGACGAGGCGGGATGCATCCGCCCCGACGTGGTCGGAACCATGCGCTGGCAGCCGCTGGCGCTGCGGGCCGGCGAGACGCTGTGGTTCCATTCGCGGACCCCGCACCGCAGCGGTCCGAACCGGTCCCGGCGCCCCCGGCGAGCGCTCTACCCCACCTACAACGCCCGCGCCGAGGGCGACCTGCGGGCCGCGTACTACGAGCAGAAGGCGGCCGAGCTGGCTGCGGCGCCCGCCGGGGACCGGGTGGCGGTGTCGCTCATCGGCGACTTCCAGGGCCGGCCCGTCCCGTGACCACGCTCGCCGAGGTCATCGACCTCTACCGGCGCTGGGGTGGTGAGCACTACGACGAGGACCTCGCCCAGCTCGATCACGCGCTCCAGACCGCGGCCCACGCCAGCGGGGCCGGCGCCGCGCCGCCGGTGGTCGCCGCCGCCCTCCTCCACGACATCGGCCACCTCCTCGACCTCCGGGGAGACCCGCCCGGACCGCACGAACGCACCGGACCGGCGTTCCTGCACGACCTGTTCCCGGCCACGGTCACCGCTCCCATCGGTCTCCATGTGGCGGCGAAGCGATACCTCTGCGCGGTCGAACCCGACTACGTGGGTTCGCTGTCGGCCGGATCCACCACGAGCCTCCATCGACAGGGCGGCCCCATGACCCCGGCCGAGGTGGCCAGCTTCGAGGCCGCACCGGGATCGACCGAGGCCGTCCGGCTCCGCCGATGGGACGACGCCGGGAAGCTGGACTCCGCGATCGTTCCCGGCCTCGACCACTACGAACCACTGCTCAAGGCGTTGTCGTGCTCCGCGTCCTGACCCTCAACATCTGGAACCTCAGCGGGGACTGGCGAAACCGCCGGCATGCCATCGTGGACGTGCTCCGGGACACCCGACCCGACATCGTGTGCCTCCAGGAGGTGATCGAGAACGCGCGGGGAAACCAGGCCGACTGGCTCGCCGCCGAGCTCGGAGGCTGGGCCACCGCCTACGCCGGCGAAGGCCCCTCGAGCGGCACGGGCCGGTTCGGCAACGCCATCCTCAGCGCGTCCCCCATCGAGGCATCGGCCTCGGTCCGGCTGCCGCACGTGGACGATCCACTCGAGATCCAGCGACTCGTCCTCCATGCCCGCACCGGTGGAGTCGACGTGTTCTGCACCCATCTGGCCTGGCAGCTCCACGACGCTGCCCTGCGCGAGCAGCAGGTCCGCGCCCTGATGGCCTTCGTCGGCGACCGCGCCGATCCCGGGGCGGCCATCGGTCCGATCGTCGCCGGCGACTTCAACGCCGAACCGGATTCCACGGCCGTGCGGTACCTCACCGGTCTCACGGCACTCGATGGCGAGAGCGTCTACCTCCAGGACGCCTGGCGCCTGGCCGGCGACGGCGGTCCGGGACACACGTGGTCGAACCGCAATCCGCACGCCGCACTCGACCAGGAGCCCGAGCGCCGTCTCGACTACGTCTTCAGCGGCTTCCACGGCCCCGCCGGCACGGGTCGGCCGATCGAGTGCCACGTCGTCGCGACCCAACCCATCGCGGGCGTCTGGCCCAGCGACCACTTCGGGGTGCTCGCCCTCCTCCAGCGCTGATCCGGGCGATTCAGCGGGTCGGGCTCACCGCACCGCCACCGGTGCGACGGGAGCACCACTGCCTCCGACGAAGGGTTCGGGGGTGGCGTGCAGCTGGAAGGTGCGGCGGCCGTCGGCCGCGCAGGCATCGGCCAGCGCCTCGAGGTTCCAGTTCTGGCCCTGGAGCATTCCCATGTCGCGCAGGGCCAGCAGGTGGAAGGGCAGGAACACGGAGTCGTCCTGGGGCGGGAACGGATCGGGGTTCTGGGTGTCGATGGCGTAGGCCGCGATGTCGCGATCGTGGAACCAGACCGCGCAATCGGGGTCGAGGCCGGGCGACCCCCGCTCGTAGGTCTTGCGATCGCCGGCCAGGAAGCAGCCCATCAACCCCGTGCGCACCAGCATGATGTCGCCCGGCTCCGGCTCGACCCCGATCAGGGCGGCGTCGAGGTGAGCGGGTGTGATCACGAAACCGTGATCGAGGTGCTCGACCCCCTCGTGGCGGGCGACGTCGAGCAGGATGCCCCGCGTGACGATCGGACCGGCCTTGTCGATGCCGCACCGCGTCGCGCCGGATTCGACCGTGACCGAGCCGATTCGGGACACCGTTGTAGAGGAGGCCGTCGTAACCGACGTGGCTGAGCGCGTCCCAGTGGGTTCCGGCCTGGAGACCCATGGTGACGAGATCGTCGTTGAGCTCGCCCGTCGCCGGGTCACCGGTCCAGGCCAGGTTGTGGACGGTGAGCGTGCGCAGCGGTGGCAGACGCGACGCCTGACCGAGCACCCGGGGCCCGTCGAGTCCCAGCGGGAGGGACAACGGGATCGCGGTTCCGTCCTCCACCGCAGCTGCCCCTCGCCGTACGGCGGCGGCATCGATCAGGTTCAGGGTGCCCCGCTCGTCGTCGTCGCCCCACCGTCCCCAGTTCGACACCCGCGGCGCCAGCGCCCGCACTCGTTCCAGCACCGTGGTCACGGCGACGACTGTAGGGGTCGGCGGCCGGTGCGACTGCGGTGTCCCCTGCCGAGATCGCCGCACACGGAATGACAGCTCCGGGAACCAGGCGTAGCGTCACGGTCGTCGACGTTACGAGAGGGGACCGTTGCCATGGCCTACATGATCACGCACTTCTTCGAGGGCGGTACCGAGAGCCAGTACCGGGCGGCACTGGCCGCCGCCCACCCGGCCGATGGTCTGCCGCCAGGGCAGACGTTCCATGCTGGCGGCCCCACCGACGGCGGTTGGCTCGTCGTCGCGCTGTGGGACTCGAAGGCGAGCTGCGACGAGTTCATGAGCTCGTCCCTGGTCCCTGCCCTCCAGACGGCCGAGGGCGTGTTCGCCGGACCGCCCCAGGAGCGGGCCAGCGAGGTCGTCAACGTCGAGACCGCCTGACGGGGCCGGTCAGACGCGGTCTCGGGGCCGAAGGTCGGCGTTCGGACTGAACGTGGTCACGAGCGGACCAGGTCGAACACCCCTCGATTGAGCTTCCCGGCGTCGAGGTCGTCGAGCGCGACCTGCACGTCCTGGAGCGGGTAGGTGCGCGTCACGAGCTCGTCGAGCTTGAGCCGGCCCTGCTGGTAGAGGCCGAGCAGCATGGGGATGTCGTGGTGCGGGCGGGTCGTGCCGTAGCGGCATCCCATGATCGCCTTGTCGTTGTAGAGGTCGTTGACCACGAAGCTGGCCTCGGTGCCCAGCTTCGGGACACCCACGAGGATGCAGTTCCCGCCCCAGTCGAGCAGGTCGATCGCCTGGCGGATGAGTGCCGGCGAGCCGACACACTCGAAGACGTGGTCGGCGCCGTTCGGGAGGAGCTCCTTCACCGCCGCGGTGGTGTCGTCGGTGCTGCTGGCATCGATGAAGTCGGTGGCGCCGAAGCGCTCCGCCTCGGCCTGCTTCGCCGGGTTCATGTCGATGGCCACGATCCGCCCGGCCGCGGCGATGGACGCACCCTGCAACACGTTGAGCCCGATGCCGCCCGTGCCGATCACGACCACGGTCTCTCCCGGCCGGACCTTGGCCCGGTTCAGCACCGCGCCGACGCCGGTGACCACGCCACAGCCGACCAGGCACGCGCTGGTGAAGGGGATGTCGTCGGGGATCACCACCGCCTGGTTCTCGAGGACGATGGTTTCCTCGCAGAACACGCCCGTGTTGGCGAACTGGAACGCCTTCTCGCCGCCCACGGTGAAGGGTCGTTCGAAGCGGCCCATGGTGGAACGGCAGTGGGTCGGTTCGCCGCGGTCGCAGGCCGCGCACGATCCGCAGTTGCCCAGGGTGGTGAGCACGACGTGATCGCCCTCCTTCACGGAGGTGACCCCGTCGGCGACCTCGACCACCACGCCCGCACCCTCGTGGCCCAGCACCACCGGCGTCGGGAAGGGAATCGTCCCGTTCACCACCGACACGTCGGAGTGGCACAGGCCGGCGGCTTCGATACGAACCCGCACCTCGCCGCCGCGCACGCCTCGCAGCTCGATGTCGTCGCGGACCTCGAGCTCCCCGGTCCAGACCAGTCCCTGCATCGTCACCCGAAAAACTGTAACAGGTTCTAGATTCGTGGCGAGTCGGGGCCATGCTCCAGCCATCGGCGGTTCCGGTCTGCGAGGATCCGACCATGAGCACGCCACCGATCGACGTCGGCATCCACCTCCCCCAGTACGGCCGGGTGGCGTCGGCGGACGCCGTCGCCCGAGCCGCTCGCCACGCCGAGGAGCTCGGCTTCGCCGACGTGTGGGTCAGCGACCACACCGTGCATCCGGCGGCGCAGGACTATCCGTCGCCGTACCTGCTCGATCCGCTGGTGACCCTCACGTGGGCCGCGGCCGTGACCGAACGGGTACGCCTCGGGACCAGCGTGATGGTGATCCCCACCCACGAGCCGCTGGCCCTGGCCAACCGGCTGGCCAGCCTCGACTCCCTCTCCGGCGGCCGGGTGCTGCTCGGTGCCGGCGTGGGCTGGTCGAAGGCCGAGTACGACGCCCTCGGCCACGACTTCGCCAGCCGCGGCGCCCGGCTCGACGAAGCGCTCGACCTGTTCGAGACCGTGTGGCGCGACGACCCGGCGTCGTTCCACGGCACGTACTCGTCCTTCGACGACATCCGCGTCCTGCCCCGGCCAGCCGGAAAGATCCCGATCTGGATCGGGGGCAGCTCCGAACCCGCCTACCGGCGAGCCGTGGCGCGGGGCGACGGGTACCAGGCGGTGGGCCTGAAGCCCGAGCAGGCCGTCCCCGTGGTGCAGCGGCTGCGAGCAGAACGACCCGAACCCGAGTTCACCATCTCGCTGCGCACCGGCTGGGACCCGCAGGGCATGGACCCGGGGCTCATCACCGAGGAGCGGGCCGCCTTCGCCGAGGCCGGCATCCAGCACGTGGTGGCGGCGCCGTGGCGCAACGACCTCGACGACTGGCTGCGCTCGATGGACCTGCTCGCCGAGCTGGTGCGCTGACCGACCCTTGGTATCTGACACGGTGTCAGATACCGTCGGGCCGTGCTCGACTACGTCTTCCGTGGGGGTCAGGTCGTCGACGGCACGGGCTCGCCCGCCCGCCGGGCCGACGTCGGTGTCCGCGACGGACGCATCGTCGCCGATCGGCGAGGTGAACGAGGACGCCACCGAGGTCGTCGACGTCTCCGGCCGGATCGTGGCGCCGGGGATCATCGATCCCCACTGCCACTACGACGCCCAGCTCCTGTGGGACCCGCTGGCCACGCCGTCGAACTTCCACGGCGTCACCACCATCGTGAACGGCAACTGCGGATTCGGGCTGGCGCCGCTCACCCCAGGCGACGGCGACTACCTGCGCCGCATGATGGCCCGGGTCGAGGGCATGCCGCTGCCGGCGCTCGAGGAGGGCGTCGTGTGGGACTGGGAGAGCTTCCCCGACTACCTCGACCGGCTCGACGGCACCATCGGCGTCAACGCCGCCTTCATGGCCGGCCACTGCGCCATCCGTCGCTACGTCATGGGCGCCGATGCCGTCGGGGCCGAGGCCACCGCCAGCCAGACCGAGCAGATGGCCGCGATCCTGGACTCGATGCTGGCCGCCGGTGCGCTCGGCTTCTCCACCGGTCGAGGCGGCCACCAGGACGGCGACGGCAAGCCGGTGGCCTCGCGGTGGGCCACCGACGACGAGATCCTCGCCCTCTGCGACGTGGTGAAGGCCAACGCGGGCACCACGCTCGAAGTCGTGGTCGAGGGCTGCCTCGACCTGTTCTCCGACGAGGAGGTCGAGTTCCTCACCCAGATGAGCCTGCGGGGCGGGCGCCCGGTCAACTGGAACGTGCTGTCGGTCGACAGCGCCGACCCCGAACGGACCTGGCACCAGATCCGGGCCAGCGAGACCGCGGCCGAGCGCGGTGCCCGCATCGTGGCGCTGACCATGCCGATCCTGGTGCCGATGAACATGAACTTCCACTCGTTCTGCGCCCTGAACCTGCTGCCGGGGTGGGGCGAGGTGTTGGCCGGACCGGTCGAGGAGCGGATGCCCCGGCTGCGCGATCCCGAGGTCCGGGCGCAGATGCGGGCCGACGTGGAGAAGACCACCGGCGCCCTGCGGCGCCTCATCGACTTCCCCAACTACGTCATCGGCGACACCTACTCCGACGCCAACGAGGGTCTCACCGGCCGGCGGGTCCACGAGGTCGCGTCGCAGCGGGGCGCCGACCCGTTCGACACGCTGCTCGACATCGTCCTGGCCGACGATCTCCGCACCGTGGTGTGGCCGTCGGCCACCGACAACGACCCCGACTCCTGGAAGCTGCGGGCCGAGGTGTGGGAGAACGACCACGTGATGATCGGCGGGTCCGACGCCGGCGCCCACCTCGACCGGATGTCCGGCGCCCCCTATCCCACCAAGTGGATCGGCGACTGCCTCCGGGGCCGAAAGCTCACCACGATGGAGCGAGCCGTCCAGATGATGACCGAGGAGCCCGCCGCCCTGTTCGGCATCCGCGACCGGGGCCGGGTGGCCGAGGGATACCACGCCGATCTGTGGGTCTTCGATCCCGAGACGGTCGACGCCTCCATGGTCCGCCTCGTCGACGACCTGCCCGGCGGCTCGTCCCGCCTGGTGTGCGACGCCCACGGCGTCGACCTCGTCATGGTCAACGGTGTCCCCATCGTCCGCGACGGCGAGCCCACGGGCGCGGTGCCCGGCACGGTCCTGCGCTCCGGCGTCGACACCGAGACCGTCGCCGTCCCCGGCACCCCCTGAACCGGAAACTGGACGCGCCTCCGTACGACGAGACTCCTGGTAGCGGGACGCGGGAGACGCCCCCGGGAGCGGCTTCCGCGTCCCAGAACGACGTGGCGAGGCGGGATCTGCCGAACTCAGCTCACGCAGAGTTCGGCAGCAAGAGGACCTGGATGGGGATAGAAACCAGCGCCTATCGCCCAGTTCGGTTGGACTCGAGGCATCGCCCACACGCCGTAGAACGGCACGTGCGACGGTGTGTGGGATCCGTTCTGGGGGACGGGACTCGTTCCTCAGCGCAAGATCCGTCCCCCGGAAGGACCGGCTAGCGATTCTGGGGGACGGGCCTCGATGCAGGACGCGAGATTCGTCCCCCAGAACGACCGGCAGTCCCGAGTGCCGGATCTACGCGCACTTGTCGAACTCGGTGACGTCTCCCGATCATCCATTCGCGGGCGGTTTCTATCTCCAGGCTGTATCCCCTTGCTGCCGTCCTCAGCTCACGCAGAACTCGTTGCCCTCGGGGTCTCGCATCGAGATCCACCGGCCGCCGGGCTCGTCGAAGTCGCCCGTCTCCGTCGCACCACGCGCGACCAGCTCGTCGACCTTGGCCCGGATGGCGTCGGGCCCGACGTGGATGTCGAGGTGGACCCGGTTCTTGGCCGTCTTCCCCTCCGGCACCTTCTGGAGGAACACGCGGGGTCCGACACCCTCGGGGTCGACGATGGCGTAGGCCCGGTCGGGATCAGACCGGTCGACGCCGAAGGCGTCGAGCGCGTCCTCCCAGGTGTCGAAGCCGGGCGGGGGCGGCTGCTCGATGTAGCCGAGCGCCGCGCACCAGAACGTGCCGAGGGCGCGGGGGCTGGCGGCATCGAACGAGATCTGGATGGGGTGGGCCATGGCCCAAGCTTGACGCAATCGGTACCGTCGACGCGGTGAAGCCGCAGCTCAACCACACCATCGTGAGTGCGCTCGACCGGGAGGAATCGGCCACCTTCCTCGCCGAGATGATGGGGTTCGATCCCCCGGTCGAGTGGGGGCACTTCCTCGCCGTCGAATCCGGCAACGGTGTGGGCTTCGACTTCGCCCAGGCCGACGAGATCCATCCCCAGCACTACGCCTTCCTCGTCACCGAGCAGGAGTTCGACCAGATCTACGGCCGGATCCTCGAGCGGGGCCTGATCCACTGGGCCGATCCGATGCAGCAGGGCGTGAACGAGATCAACCACAACGACGGCGGCCGGGGCGTGTACTTCCTCGACCCGTCGGGGCACTTCCTCGAGATCATCACCCGCCCCTACGGCACCGGCCCCGGCTCCTAGCACCCACCCGGGCTTCTGAGACGGCGGTACGGAACCGCGTCCAGTTGCCGATGGTCAGCTGGGCCAGATGACCGACTGGAGCTCGCTGTAGGCCAGCAAGCCGTAGGTGCCGCCGTCGCGGCCCACGCCGGACTGCTTCATGCCGCCGAACGCCGCCTCGTGGTGGCGCTGGAGCGTGTTGATACCGACGTTGCCGGATCGCAGCTGGCGGGCGACGCGCATGCCCCGCCCCGTGTCGCCGGTGAAGACGTAGTCGTAGAGGCCGAACTCGGTGCCGTTGGCGAGAGCGACGGCCTCGTCCTCGTCGTCGAACGGCAGGGCCACGACGACCGGGCCGAAGAACTCCTGCTGGACGGCGTCGGCGTCGGGCTTGCAGTCGGCCAGCAACGTCGGGGCGATGTAGTAGCCCGTGTCGATGTCGGGCAGTTCGCCGCCGGCCCGCACCGACGCCCCCGCCGCCTTGCCGGCGTCGATCATCGCCTGCACCCGGTCGCGGTGGACCTCGGTGATGACGGGTCCCACGACGGTGTCGGCCTCCAACGGGTCGCCCACCTTCAGGTGCTCTGCCGCCTGGGCCATCCCGGCGAGGAGGGCCTCGTAGACGTCGCGGTGGGCGATGATGCGGGTGGGTGCGGTGCAGATCTGACCGGAGTGGAACGCCCAGGTGGACACCAGCTGCGGGATGACGGCACGCAGATCGGCGTCCTCGAAGACCACGGCGGCGCCCTTGCCGCCCAGCTCGAGCAGGAGGCGCTTCATCGACCCGCCGGCGGCGGCGCCGATGGCCTGCCCCACGCCGGTGGACCCCGTGAACGACACCATGTCGGTGCGGGGGTTGGCCACGATGGCCTGGCCCACCTCCGGCCCCGACCCGGTGACGATGTTGAGGACGCCGGGCGGGAAGCCGACGCCATCGAGCACCTCGATCAGCCGGATGACGGCCAGCGGATCCTGCGGCGCCGGCTTGACCACCACGGTGTTGCCCATGGCCAGCGCCGGACCGATCTTCCCGGCGCAGTTGACGGCCGGGAAGTTGTACGGCGTGATGCACGCCACCACACCCACCGGCCGGCGTTCGACCACGGCACCCATGAGCCCACCGGGGGCGAGGGCGGTGGCCGGCATCTCGGCGGGCGGGAGGGCGTTGGCCAGCTGCTCCATCGCGCCCCGGGCGTAGCGCTCGAGCCGCCCGGCCACCGTCGGCAGCTGCATGGTCTTGGCCACGCGCAACGTGGCCCCGGTCTCGGCCTGGACGAGGTCGACCAGATCGGGCACCTTGGCCGCCACGGCCTCGGCGGCCCGGTGGAGCAGCTCGGCCCGCTCCTCGGCCGACGTCCGGCTCCACGCCGGGAACGCCTCGGCCGCGGCGGCCACAGCGGCCTCGGCCTGGGCCACCGATGCCTCCGGCGCGCCGCCCACCTCCTGCTCGGTGGCCGGATTGACGACGGGATACGTGCCCCCGTCGCCCTCGACCCACTCGCCGCCGATCAACAACCGATATGGCTCGTGCACCCGGGCGACGGTACTTGATCTGACACACCGTCAGAAACGTGGCCTACAGTCCACCGCCATGGTCATGGAGCTGTTCCGCCTCGACGGTCGCGTGGCGATGGTCACCGCAGCGAGCCGGGGGATCGGCGCCGCCATCGCCGAGGCGTTCGCCGAGGCGGGGGCCGACGTCGCCATCTCGGCCCGGACCGAATCGGATCTCCGGGCGGTGGCCGAGCGCATCGAGTCCCATGGGGTCCGAGCCCTGGTCCACCCGGCCGACCTCACCTCACGCGATGCGATGGCCGGTTTCGTCGACGCCACGGTCGACGCGCTCGGTCGCATCGACATCGTGGTGAACAACGCGGGCGGATCGTTTCCCACCGCCTTCCTCGACACCAGCGAGCGGGCGTTCACCAAGGCGCTCGAGTGGAACGTGACCACGGCGTTCAACCTCACCCAGCTGGCCGCTCCGCACCTCCTGGCCCACGACACCAGCGCGGTGATCAACATCTCGTCGGCCACCGGCCTCTACCCCGAACGGGGCTTCCTCGGCTACGGCACCGCCAAGGCCGCCATGATCGCCATGACCCGCAACCTGGCCCACGACCTCGCGCCGCGCGTCCGGGTCAACGCCATCGCGCCGGGGGCCATCGACACGCCGGCCCTCGCTCTGGTCACGGAGGACGACGGGCTGACCCAGACCCTGATCGACCACACACCGATGCGGCGGATCGGGGTGGTGGCCGACATCGCCGCGGCTGCGCTCTACCTGGCCTCGGATGCGTCGTCGTACGTGACCGGCCGGGTGATCGCCGTCGACGGCGGCATCGAGACACCCAACCTGCCGCTGGGCCTGCCCGATCTGGCCGGACCGCCCGGATCCTGACCGGAGGAGCACCATGGAGAAGATCGGCATCCTGCGCTGGCGCGGCGCCGACGACCGGCCCGACACCGACGCCCTGCTCGCCGCCGCCGACCGCCTCTGCCGAGCCGGGCACTGGGTCACGGCCTACGCGGAGCACACCGGCGACGCCGCCGCGTTCCGGTACGGCGACGACCCCGACGGTCACGTGCTGTCGTCGGCACTGACGGTGTGGGTCGACGCCGTCGAGCAGACGGTCGACGTGGTCGACCAGCTCCCGACGGCGGCCCGCACCCGCCCGTACCTGCTCACCGAGTCCGTACCCCGCGAGTGGGCCGAGCGCGACTGGCCCGACGGCATCCGCTCTCCCGGTGTGGCCCTCCTCACCGCCTTCCCGAAGCTCGACGGCATCGACCACGAGACCTTCTTCGCCCGGTGGCACGGATCGCACTCGGTCCTCACCTTCGAGATCCACCCGGTGCGGCGCTACGTGCGCAACTCGGTCACCCGGGCGCTGGCGGGCGGTCCCGTGATGGACGCCATCGTCACCGAGGTGTTCGACCCCGACGAGCTGCTCGACCCGTCCCGGTTCTACGGGGTCGGCGAACCGGACCTGCCGTGGCGCGAGGCCATGGCCCGGATCAACGAGGACCTGCTCACGTTCTGTGACATGGGCCGGCTGCAGACCGCGCCCACCGACGAGATCCTCCTGGCCAGCGCGCCGTGGGAGCGCTGACGCTCAGCTCGGCGCCGGCTCGGCGGCAGCCGCGTCGGCTTCGGCCTGGAGCTCGGCGCGGACCGCTGGCACCTGGTCGATGACGGCGAGGGCGAAGATGGCGTATCCGACGCCGTAGAAGGCCATGCCGGGGCCGTAGATGGTGTACCCCAGCAGCGCCACCATCCACACCACCGCGGGACCGATCTCGACGCCGAACGCATTGACCTTGTGGCGCAGGTACAGGGCCTCGGCCGCCTGCAGTGCGAACACGGCGGCCAGGCACAGGCCGGCCATCCGGGCCGACTCGAGCGCCGCGGTCAGCGCGAGCAGGGGCAGCGACCCGAGGAGGATGCCCACGTCGGGCAACATGCCGGCCACGCCGGCGATGAGACCGAGCACGATCGGGGCGGGGAGGCCGAGGATGGTGGCGACGCCGAACGCGAGCAATCCCACCACCACCCCCTGAGCGGTGAGCGCGGCGAGGGTGCGTCTCGTGCGCTGCGCCGCCTTGCGCAAGACGGTCGAGAACAGCCGCCGCCGGAACTCATCGTCGATCTGCCGTGCCGCGCCGTCGGCGATGCCCGGCCCGTACACCAGCAGGAAGATGGTCAAGATGGCGGCGACGAAGTAGATCGGCGCCTCGGGTGCGTTCTGGGCCAGGGTGCCGCTCCCGCTGCCGATCCGCTGGTCGAGGGCGTCGAGGAAGGTGTTGGTCCGTTCGGTGAGGTGGATGTCGGTGGCGAACCGGCCCACGCTGTCGTGGCGGGCCTCGAGGTCGGCCACCGCCCCGGGGGCCGCGTCCTTGAGCCGGTTGACCTCGGTGTCGAGGTTGGTCACGGTGCCGTACACCAGGCCACCGGCGGCGCCGGCGATGACGAGGAACGTGAGCACCACCGCCAGCGCCCGGGGCATCACCTTGCCCAGGAAGTCGATCAGCGGCTCGACGACCAGCGCGACCGCGGCGCTGGCCGCGGTCCACCCCAGGATGCGATGGGCGGCGATGAAGCCGCCGCGGATGGCGATGAAGCCGATCACCACCGACACGGCCAGGAGCGCCGATCGCCAGGTGATGCGCACCGTCCGGACCGGCGGATCCTCGGCCGTCATCCGCGTCGCATCGGACATCGAGTCGTACGGTACCGACCGTGACCCAGCCGATCAGCGATGCGGACGGGACACCCGGCGGCCGGTATCGGGTTCGGGTCGAGATCGATGCCCTCTCCCTCGGTCGTCTCCTCGTCGTGGCCCTCGCCGCCGCCGCCGTCCTGGCCGTCGTGGAGCAGACACCGGCGATGCTCACCAAGGTCGGGGTCGGGATCGTCCTCGCCCTCGCCCTCGATCCGATCGTGGTGCGGGTCCACACGCGATTCCGCTGGTCGCGAGGCACCGCGGTGGCCCTGGTCGGCACCGTGCTCGGGATGGTCTTCCTCGGCGTCCTGGTGGTGCTCGGCCCTCGCGCCATCGACGAAGCCAGCAACATCCGGACCGACCTCCCGGCCACGATCGAGGACGCGTACTCGTGGCCCGTGATCGGCAACCGCCTGCAACGGGCCGACGCCGCCACCCGCGTGGACGAGACGATCAACAACCTTCCCGCCCGCCTCGACAACGCGTCGATCACCCGGTACGCCGAGAACCTCCTCGGTGGGCTGCTCACCACCGTGGTCGTGCTCGTCACCGCCGTCTCGGTGATGCTCGACGGCGAGTCGCTGGTGAACCGGTTCCGCCAGGTCGTGCCGCCACAACACGCCGAACGCGTCGACGCGGTGGGACGGGTGATCTACCGCACCTTCGGTAACTACTTCGCCGGCTCGCTCTTCGTGGCCATCCTCAACGGCTTGGTGGTGCTGACGATCGCCATCGTCCTCGGCGTGCCCCTCGCCCCGCTGGCCGGGCTGTGGTCCGCACTCACCAACCTGATCCCCCAGATCGGCGGCTTCCTCGGCGGGTCGTTCCTGGTGCTGCTCGCCTTCACCCAGGGGCCGTTGACCGCGGCCATCGCCGCGGTGGTGTTCATCGTCTACCAGAACCTCGAGAACAACCTCATCCAGCCGGCCGTGGTCGGTAAGGCGGTGAACCTGACCCCGCCGACCACCATGCTGGCCGCACTGATCGGTGGGGCCGTGGCCGGCGTACCGGGTGCACTGGTCGCCACGCCCATCGTCGGCGCGGCCAAGGTCCTCTACCTCGGCGACACCTCGGCCGGCACGATGGGCGTGGTCCCGCGGCCGACCCGCCGCCGCTTCCGGCGGAACCGGGACTGACTACGGCTCGAGGTCGAGGCTCAGCATCTCGATGGCGTTGCCCCGCACCAACTTGCGGATCACGTCGTCGGGCAGGTGCCCCATCAGCTTCTGGGCCACCTCCTCGGTGTGCGGCCAGGTCGAGTCGGAGTGGGGGTAGTCGGTCTCGAAGGTGACGTTGGAGACCCCGACACGGTCGAGCATCTCGAGGCCGACCTCGTCATCGAAGAAGCAGCCGTACATCTGCCGGAAGTAGTAGGTGGACGGCGGTTCGGGCACCTTGTCGGCGACGCCACCCCATCCCCGGTTGTCCTCCCAGACCTTGTCGGCCCGCTCGAGGATGTAGGGGATCCATCCGATCTGGCCCTCGGAGTAGGCGATCTTCACCCGGGGGTACTTCACCAGCAGGCCGGAGAAGAGCCAGTCGCTCATGGACGCCATGGCGTTGTTGAACGTGAGCGTGGACCCGACCGCGGCCGGCGCGTCGGCCGACGTCGACGGCATCTTCGACGACGATCCGATGTGCATGTTGATGACCGTGTCGGTCTCCTCGCAGGCGGCCACGAACGGCTCCCAGTAGCCGTCGGCGTCGTGCACCGACGGCAGCCCGAGATAGGGCGGGATCTCGCTGAAGCACACCGCGTGGACGCCGCGCTCGGCGTTGCGACGGATCTCGGCGGCCGCGAGCTGCGCGTCCCAGAGCGGGATGATGATCAGTGGGATGAGCCGCCCGCCCGAGTTGCCGCACCACTCGTCGACCATCCAGTCGTTGTAGGCCCGCACGCACAGCAGCGCGAGGTCCCGGTCCTGGGCCTCGAGGAAGGTCTGGCCGCAGAACCGCGGGAAGCTCGGGAAGCACAGGGACGCCTCGACGTGGTTCACGTCCATGTCCTCGAGGCGGGCCACCGGGTCGTAGCAGCCGTCGCGCATCTCGTCGTAGGTGATGCCGACCACCTTGACCTCGTCGCGGTCGAAGCCGACCGCCGCCGACAGGCGGGTCTGGGGGACTCGCTTGTCCTCGTAGACCCACCAGTCGCCGAGCTGGCCGTCGGGGTCGGGCTCGTAGCTGAAGGTGCCCCCGACGAAGCTCATGTTGCCCCGCTCCTGGACGACCCGGGGCCCGATGTCCCGGTACTTGGCGGGCAACCGGTCCTGCCACACGTGGGCCGGCTCGATGACGTGGTCGTCGACGGAGACGATCCGGGGGATCTCGCTCATGGCACCACGCTACCGGAATCTGACACCGCGTCAGATATGGGGGTTAGGGTCCGGACATGAGCGACATGGACGTCGGCGGCGAGATCCGGCTGGGCAGCTACCTGTTCACCATGATCGAGCCCCACCCCGGCCACGAGGTGGCCTACAACCGCTGGTACGAGCGCGATCACTTCTACGCCGGCTGCATGATCGGGCCGTGGCTGTTCTCCGGCGGCCGGTTCGTGGCCACCAGGGACCTCAAGGCCATGCGCATCGGCGAGGAGCCCGACCTGTTCGGCGAACAGCCCGGTTCGACCCTGTCGATCTACTGGGTGATCGACGGCAAGATGAGCGAGCACTTCGACTGGGGCTCACGACAGGTCCGGTGGCTGCACGACAACGGCCGCATGTTCCCCCACCGCGAGCACGTCCACACCAACCTGTACTCCCACCGGTCGACCGTCGAGCGCGACCCCGACGGCACGCCGGTGGAGCTGGCCCTCGACCACCGCTACCAGACGCTGGTCTGTGCGTGGATCGAGCGCCGCGACAAGGAGTGGCCGCCCGACCCCGATCTGACCGGGGGCGTGGTCGAGCTGGTCGAGCGCTCGCATCCGGCGCCGATGCCCGACGACGCGCCTCTGACCCAGAAGCGGTTCGAGAACACCCGCAACCGCCAGCTCACGTTGTGGTTCGCCGACGCGCCCGCCGACCGGGTGATGGCCCAGGTGGCGGCGTGGGGCGAGTCGATCGCCGATTCGGCGCGCCTGCTGTGGGCGGGCCCGTTCAAGCCCACCATCCCCGGCACCGACACCTACATGGATCAGCTCTGACCCGGGCGATCCGGCGACGTGACCCGGTGACACCCGGCCACGTGGTCGTCCACCAGACCAGCCGACTGCATGAAGGCGTAGACGATCGTCGGACCCACGAACCGCGAGCCGCGCGCCTTGAGCGCCTTGGACAACTCGACCGACTCCGCGCTGTGGGGCGGGATGTCGTCACGGACCGAGCGGGGCCGGCTCCGGGCCGATGGGGCGAACGACCACACCAGCTCACGCAGCGATGTGCCCTCGTCGGCCAGCTCGAGGCACAGGTTGGCCAGCCGGATCGTGGCCTGGATCTTCCCGCGGTGGCGGACGATCCCGGCGTCGCCGAGGAGCCGCTCGACGTCCGGTTCGTCGTAGGCGGCCACCGTCTCGATGTCGAATCCGTCGAACGCGGCCCGGAAGGCGTCGCGCTTGCGCAGGATGGTGATCCACGCCAGTCCGGCCTGGAACCCTTCGAGCGCCAGCAGCTCGAACAGCTCGCGCTCGTCAGTGGTGGGGCGGCCCCACTCCTCGTCGTGGTACGCGACATAGAGCGGGTCGTCGCCGCACCACCAGCACCGGGCGACGCCGTCTGCGCCCTCGATCAGCGAACCGGACACGCCATCACCCCTCGAGGAAGGCCTTGAGCAGGTGGTCGGCCTGGGCGGAGACCAGCTGGGCGCCCCCGTCGACGACGAGATCGAGACCGGTGACGTAGCGGGACAGGTCGGAGGCGAGGAACACGATGGCGTCGGCGATCTCGTCGGCGGTCCCGACCCGGCCGAACGGGATGCGCGACTCGACGTCGGCGCGCAGCCCCGGGTCGGCGAGCAACGGCGCGGTCAGGGCCGTCTCGGCGAAGGTGGGCGAGACCGCGTTGACGCGGATCTCCGGGGCGTACTCGACCGCCGCCGATCGGGTGAGGGCGATCATCCCCGCCTTGGCGGCCGAGTACGGCGCCTCTCCCCTGGTGGGCCGCACGCCGACGCCACCGACGTTGTTGATGATCGAGCCGGCGCCCGCGGCCCGCAGGTGCGGGACGGCGGAGCGGATGGCGACGAACGTGGCCGTGAGGTTGACGGCCATGCAGCCGGTCCCACTCGTCGTCGGAGTAGGTGTGCATCGACTTCAGCATCCCGAAGCCGGCGTTGTTGACCAGGGTGGTGAGGCCGTCGAGCACATCCGCGGCCTCTTCGACCGCCGCGGCCAGCGCGTCGCGATCAGCGACGTCGCAGGGGATGGCGTGCCCGCCGATCTCGGCGGCGACGGCCGCGCACGCGTCCGCGTTGCGGTCGAGGACGACCAGCGACGCGCCTTCGGCGGCGAAGCGACGGCAGGTGGCGGCGCCGATCCCCGATCCACCGCCCGTCACCAGGGCCTTGCGGCCGACGAGGAGCCCGGCGGTCGGGCTCACGACACGTCTCCATCGATCACGACGACCGGTTCCTCCGTGAAGCTGACCTGGATCCGGTCCATGTCGAGCAGGCGACGCTCGTCGGGGGCCAGGAGGTCGGCGTACTCGGGTTCGGCGATGAACGCGAACAGCTCGTCCATCGACTCGAACCACTGCATGGCGACGCCGTCGTAGCCTCCGACACCGGCTCCACGATCGTCGGTGAGCGGGTGCTGCTCGTAGCGGACGATGTGCCGGGCCAGCGCCGGAGTGTTCCGGATGAGCGGGCCGTGGACGCCGTGCCAGTGGGCGAGGAACTCGTCGTGGGTGAGCTCCGGGTTGCGTACGAGCAGGGCAGTGAGGCGGACCATCAGATCCACTGCCCGGCGTCGACGCCGATGGCCTGGCCGGTGATGGGCCGGGCCAGGTCCGACGCGAAGAAGACGGCCGCGCCGGCGATCTCCTCGGCCGGCGCGAGGTAACCCAGCGCGGTCCGGGCGGCCACCTCGGCGTAGACCTCGTCGGCGGTGATGCCCCGCTCCGCGGCCTGCATGTCGAAGTAGATCTCCACGTTCGGACCCCAGATGTAGCCGGGGTGGACGGCGTTGACCCGGATGCCGAGCTCGCCCAGCTCGAGGGCGAGGGTGCGGGTCGCGATGGCCAGCGCGCCCTTGGATGCCGCGTAGGCGCCGTAGGCGGCCTCGATGTTGTTGGTCGACGACATGGTGTTGATCATGACGATGCGCCCGTCGCCGGCGTCGGCCAGGGCGGGAACGGCCGCCTGGGTCATGGTCAGCGCGCCGAAGAAGTTCACGTCCATGGTGCGGCGCCACCGCTTCAGGTCGGCATCGACGAAGCGGGAGAAGTCACCGGCGTGGAACGCGTTGTTGACCAGCACGTGCAGACCACCGAGGCGTTCGACGGCCAACGCGACCGCGGCGTCGCACGCCTCCCGGTCGGTCACGTCGACCGCGACGACCTCGGCTCGGCGACCCAGCTCGCGGACCACGGTCGCCACGTTCTCCGATTCGTCGGTCTTGCGGGCGCACAGCACGACATCGGCGCCCTCCCTCGCGTAGGCCAGGGCGATCTCCCGGCCGAGGCCCGGCCCCACGCCGGCCACCAGCGCGACCCGATCCTGCAGCAATCCCAACGCATTCCCCCTCGGAGTCGTCCGGCGGTCTCTAGAAGATGGTGTAGCCACCGTCGACGACGATGCTGTCGCCGGTGTGGAAGTCGATCGAGCGGTCGCAGAGGTAGGCGGCGAGCGACCGGTAGTCGTCTCCGGCGGCCCAGCGCCGGACCGGCGTCCGCTTCGTGGTCGCCTCCCGGAACCGGTCGTCCTGGTAGCCGGCCTCGGCCAGCTCGGTGCGCGTCCATCCCGGCAGCACCGCGTTGACCCGGATGCCGTGGCGGGCCAGCCCGACCGCCGCCGACCGCACCAGACCGAGCAGCCCGGTCTTGGACGCGGCGTAGTGCGGGTTGAGCGGCGCGCCGTGCACCGCCGACGTCGACGAGATCCCGACCATGGCGCCCCCGTCGCCCTGGGCGATCATCTGCCGGGCGCAGTCGCGCAGGGTCAGGAAGGCACCGTCGAGGTTCACGGACAGGACCCGCCGCCACTCCTCGAAGGTGGTGTCCTGCAGGGCCACATGTCCGCTCGTGCCGGCATTGGCCACACAGATGTCGATGCGGCCGAGGACGTCGACGGTCTCGGCCACGGCCGCGGCCACCGAGGCCTCGTCGGCGACGTCGCACGACACGGCGTGGGCCCGGACGCCGAGCTCCTGGATCGTCTTCACCGCGGCCGCCGATTTGTCGGCGTCCCGGGCCCAGACCGCGACGTCGGCGCCCGCGGCGGCGACCCCCTCGGCGAAACCGAGGCCGATCCCGCCGTTGCCACCGGTGACGACGGCGACCTGGCCGTGGAGATCGATGGTCATGGAGCCGGCGGCTCCTGACCGGTGATCGTCCAGTACACCTGGCGGGCCATCGACACCTGGAGGTCCTTGGTCTTGATCCCCCAGAACTCGAAGCCCATCTGGTGGTCGGACACGTGGGCCAGCATCGACACCACGACCCCGGCCTGCGCCATGGGGTCGACCCCCTCGGGAAGGTTGCCCTTGGTCGTGAAGTGACGGACCAGCTGGGCCATCGCGGTGGCGATCTGGTTGAGGAGGCGGACGCGGATCTGCCGGAAGCGGTCGTCGCCCTGGGCGGTGGCGAGGTCGACCACCCGCATGACGGCCGAGTGCTCACCCCAGAACTCGATGAACCCCCGCACGAGCCGCTCGGCGGTCTCGTAGCCCTCCGGGCCGGTCCACGGGCCCTTGGTCACGATGTCGGCCAGCCGCTTGCCGTCCTGGGTCGCCTCCTGGGCCAGCACCAGGATGGCCGACTCCACGTCGGGGAAGTACTGGTAGAAGGTCGCCGGCGAGGTGCCCGCCTCGCGGGCGATGTCGATGACCTTGATCTCCCGGTACGTCGAGGCCTCGAGCATCTGCTCGGTGTGCTCCAGCAGCTTCTGGCGGGTGGCGAGCCCCCGCCGGCCGGGGACGCGCCCGTCGGCTGCCCGCAACTCGTCGTCGTCGAGCTCATCGCCGTCGGTGCGGGTCACGTCGGTGTCGGGGACCTTCGCCATGGGGCGCAGGCTACTGACGGACCGTCAGGACGGCGCTCATCGAGACGACCACGCCGCGAGCACCTCGTCGACCGAGGTGACCGTGGCCACCAGGGCCAGCGTGTTGTCGATGACCGCGTCGGCGTACGACGGTGGCACGCCGGCGGTGCCGTCTCGGGGCAGCACGAACTGGTACCCGGCGTTCACCGCGTCCATGGCGAAGTTGGTCATCCCGACGTTCACGGAGACCCCGACGCCGACGATGGTCGTGACCCCCAGGTTCCGCAGGACCGGATCCAGGTCGGTCCCGCCCATCGGACCGAGCCCGTGCAACCGGGTCAGCACGAGATCGGACTCCTCGACACCGACCTCCGGCACCACGGCGGCCGCCGGAGTCCCGGGGAGCAGCCGAACCGGCGAGTCGAGCACCCCCCGGAAGAGCCGCGCGTTGGCATTCGAGCCGCGACCATCGGCTCGCCGGGCCGCCAGGCAGTGGACCACGGGCACACCGGCGGCCCGGGCGCCGACCACGAGCCGGTGGACGGCGGGCAGCACGCTGGCGGCGGCCTCGGCCAGCTCGGGGAGCAACGACTCCCGGCCGACCACGCCGCCCTGCAGCTCCTGGGTGACCACCGCGGTGTGGGCGGGATCGACCAGGGCGACGAGGTCAACGGGCATGCCGGGAATGTATCTGACGGCCCGTCAGGTACGATCTGACACCGCGTCAGATCTTTTCCTCTCTTCTCCCCCTGGAGACCCGATGGCCTCGGACCCTGCCACCAGCTCGCACCCGACCAGCGCACAGTCGGAGATCCCGCGGATCATCAGCGTGGACGACCACGTCATCGAGCCTCCCCACGTGTGGCAGGACCGCCTTCCGGCCAAGTTCCTCGATGTCGGTCCGCGCATCGAACGACGAGGCCTGGCCGGGATGCGCTACGTCGGCGGCCAGACCTACGAGCTCGACTGGGACGACGACGGTCCCCCGTGCGACGTGTGGCTCTACGAGGACACTGCCGTGCCCCTGCGCCGCCACATCGCGGCGGTGGGCTTCAGCCGCGACGAGATGACCGCCTCGCCCATCACCTACGACGAGATGCGCGACGGCTGCTACGACGCCACCGCCCGCTTGGCCGACATGGACGTCAACCACGTCGAGGCCTCGCTGTGCTTCCCCACGTTCCCCCGCTTCTGCGGCCAGACCTTCAGCGAGGGCGACGACAAGGAGCTCGGCCTGCTGTGCGTGCAGGCCTACAACGACTGGATGGTGGACGAGTGGTGCGGTGGCTCGGGCGGCCGGCTGATCCCGCTGATCATCGTTCCGCTGTGGGACGCGGAGCTGGCCGCGGCCGAGGTGCGTCGCAACGCCGAACGCGGTGTCCACGCCGTCTGCTTCTCGGAGATCCCGGCCAAGCTCGGGCTGCCCTCCATCCACACCGGGGCGTGGGAGCCGTTCTTCGCCGCCTGCGAAGAGACGCAGATGACGATCAACATGCACATCGGCTCGTCGTCGCAGATGCCCTCGACCAGCGCCGACGCCCCCCCGGCCGTCGCCGTCGCGCTGAGCTTCAACAACGCCATGGCCTCGTTGTGCGACTTCCTCTTCTCCGGCGTCCTCGTCGACCATCCCGATCTCAAGCTGGCCTACTCCGAGGGCCAGATCGGTTGGCTGCCCTACATCCTCGAGCGGGTCGACGACGTGTGGGAGGAGCACCGGGCCTGGGGCGGGGTCGCCGACCGCATCCCGGAGCCGCCGTCCACGTACTGGCACCGCCAGATCTACGGCTGCTTCTTCCGGGACCGGCACGGCCTCGACTGCCTCGACATCATCGGTGAGGACAACGTCACCTTCGAGACCGACTACCCCCACACCGACTCCACCTGGCCGCACACGAAGAAGGTGGCCGAGGAGCTGATGGCGCACCTGCCGCAGGCCACGGTCGACAAGATCGTGCGGGGGAACGCCATCACCATGCTCCACCTCGACCTCGAGGCCTGAACCGCCCTCCGATGCTGTCCCAGATCGTGGCCGAGGCCGCGGCCCGCTTCGGTGACACCGCGGCCTTCGTCGATCCGGGCGGACACGCCACCAGCTACCGCGATCTGCACCGGCGCGCCGACCTGGTGGCAGCCGGCCTGTGGGCCGCCGGAATCCGTCCCGGCGACGTCGTGGCGCTCCGCCTGCCGTCGGACATCAACTACGTGCTCGCCTACCTGGGGGCCGCCCGCATCGGCGCCGTCACCGCCGGCGTGAACCCGAAGCTGGCCGAACCCGAACAGGCGACCCTCGTCGCCCTCACCGGTGCCGCGCTGGTGCTCGATCGGACCGAGGAGGTGCACGGCCTCGAGGCCGCCGGGACGACACCTGCGCCGCCGCTGACCCCGGATCCGGGCCGCGACGTGGCCATCGTCTTCACCTCGGGCACCACTGGACTCCCCAAGGGCGCGGTCTTCACCAACCGCCAGCTGGCGGCGGTGACCCAGATCGACGTGCAGGGTCGGTGGGGCGGCGGCGGGCACATGGTGGCGTCGACGCAGTTCGCCCACGTCGGCTTCATGACCAAGCTGGCCTGGTACCTGCGCACCGGGGCGACCATCCACATGCTCGATCGGTGGACGGCCGGCGCCGTGCTCCGCCTCGTCAGCGAGCACCGGATGGCCAGCATCGGTGGGGTGGCGCCGCAGATCGCCCTCATGGTCCGGGCCCCCGAGTCGCGGACGCTCGACTTCAGCGCCGTACGGTCGATCATCGTCGGTGGTGGTGCGTCATCCCCGGCGCTCGTCGCGGAGGCACGCGACCGCTTCGGGGCGCCGTACTCGATCCGGTACTCGTCCACCGAGTGCGGCGGGTGCGGCACGGGCACCGCGCTCGATGCCGACGACGAGGAGGCCCTGCACACCGTCGGACGGCCCCGGGACGGGGTCGAGGTGTCGATCCGGTCCGACGACGACACCGAGCTGGCCCCGGGCGAGGTCGGGGAGGTGTGTCTGCGCTCGGCCGCGGTGATGGACCGCTACTGGAACGATCCGGACGCCACGGCCGCGGCCATCCGCGACGGCTGGCTGCACTCCGGTGACCTGGGGTTCATCGACGACCGTGGGCTGCTGCGGCTGGCCGGCCGCAGCAAGGAGATGTACATCCGGGGCGGTTACAACGTGTACCCGATGGAGGTCGAGGCGGCGCTGGCGGATCATCCCGCGGTGGCCGAGGTGGCGGTGATCGGCGTAGCCGACGACGTCATGGGAGAGCGCGGCGTCGCCATCGTGGTACCGGTCGATCCGGCGGCCCCGCCCACCCTCGACGACATCTGCGATCACCTGCGGGGCCGCATCGCCACCTACAAGCTCCCCGAAGCGCTCCGGGTGGTGGACGCGCTGCCGCTCACGCCCATGCAGAAGATCGACCGCCGGGCGCTCGTCGCGGCCCACTCGTCGTGATCGACCCGCCTTCAGGCCAGCTTCGAGTAGTCGACCGTCCACCACCGGTTGGGGGTCATGGTGAACTTGAGCGCCTGGTCGTCGACGCTGTCGACGTAGCTGTCGCCCATCTCGGCACCGAAGTACCGGTGGGCCATCGGACGGCTGTCGTCCTCGACATCGGCGGCCCGGACCGAGGTGACGTGGCCCTCGACGCTGACGTAGCGGTAGAAGGGCGGGGTCTCGTCCTGCACGCAGAGGCTGAACCGGCCGGCCTGCTGGAGGAGGCGACCCTTCTGGGACTCCGCGGTCGTCAGGATCCACAGGTCGCCACCCGGGTGGTAGTCGTACCAGATGGGCACCGTCAGCGGCGGGCCGTCGGGACGTTCGATGGCGATGACGCCGACATGCACGGCAGCGAGGAACTCCTCCCGCTCCTCGACGGTCATCGACAGTCCCACGACAGCACCTCCGTCCTCGTCCCGTGCCCGGTCCCGGATCATCCGTGTCCCTCTCCGCAGCATCGCACAGAACCTCGAGCCCCGGTCGGACGAACCAGCGCTCGCACCCCCGACCCGCCACCGGACGGAGATCGACCATGACCGTGCACACCGAGCTCGACGACCACGGTGTCGCAGTGATCACCCTCGACCGACCGGAGCGCAAGCACGCGTTCGACGCCGAGCAGTGGGATGCCGCCTCCGACGCCCTGGCCGCGACGCGGGACGACCGGCGGGTGGCCGCGGTCGTGATCACCGGCGCGGGCGGCGATTTCTCTGCCGGCGTGGACCTGAGCTCGTTCGGTGAGCAGCGGGTGCGCGACGACGGTCATCGGTCCGACTACGAGGCGTTCATGCACACCCTCATCGACTTCGACAAGCCACTGCTCGCGGCGGTCGACGGCGTGGCCATCGGCATCGGTGCCACCCTCCCCCTCCATTGCGACGTGGTGTACGTCGGCGAGGGACTCCGCATGCGGTTTCCGTTCGTGTCACTCGGCCTGGTCCCCGAGGGGGCGGCCAGCCTGCTGCTCGAACGGGTGGTGGGTCAGCGCGTCGCGTCGCAGCTGCTGCTGGCCGCGGAGTGGATCGACGCCGAGCGTGCCGTGGCCCTCGGCCTGGCCGACGCCCGCCCCGGGGCCGGCGAACTGCTCGACGCCACCGTCGCCCGGGCGAGGGACCTGGCCCGGTGGCCGGTGTCCGCGCTCCAGGCCACCAAGCGGACCATGCTCGACGCCCGCCGCGCCGAGGTGGTGGCCGCCATCGAGCGGGAGATGACGGGCATGAACGCGTTGGCGATGTCACCGGAGAACATCGAGGCGGTGACCGCGTTCATCGAGAAGCGGGAACCCGACTTCGGCCAGTTCCGGTCCTGAGCGAACCGGGGCTCAGGCCGAGCGAGCCCCCGACGCCAGCTCGATGACCAGATCCGGGAGCCGCTCGACATCGGTCTTGGAGACGCAGGCGCTGATGCCGAGCGCCGAGGCCTGGGCCTCGAGCTCGGGGGTGAGGAAGGCGCTGAAGAGGATGATCGGTTGCGCCGGATCCTCGGCCAGCATCAGCTCGGCCACCTCGATGCCCGTCCGGCCCGGCATCCGGTTGTCGAGGATGACCACGTCGGGGATCGGCGGGGGGTTCAGCGCCTCGTAGGCGGTGACCGCCTCGATCCCGTCGACCGCCTCGCCCACCACCTCGATGCCATGCCTCGCCGACTCGAGCACGACCCGGACGAGCAGCCGCATGTCGATCTCGTCGTCGACGATCAACACAGTTGGACGGGGCGCCACACGCTGATCTTGGTGCGCGCCCGGTCGAAACACAAGCACCGTCGAGCATTTTCGTCCCGTCGGTCTGTTCCTCCCGCTCGTGCCGTGCGAGAGTGATCGGCCCATGACCTACCGCCTCGCCAACATCGCCGGCCGTGCTGCGCTCGTCCACGACGACGGGTACTTCGACCTCGAGACCCTCACGGGCGGCGAGCTCGGAGCCGACCCGATGGCGGCGATCGCCGCCACCGGTCGCCTGCACGATCTGTCCGCCGACCTCGATCGCCGGACACCGACCGGTTCGGTGGCCGACGCGACCCTGGGCTCCCCCGTGCCCCGCCCGATCAACTGCTTCGCCATCGGGCTGAACTACGCCGAGCACGCGGCCGAATCCGGGATGGACGCCCCCGCCGCGCCGGTCGTGTTCACCAAGTTCCCCACCTGCATCGCCGGTCCCGGCTCGGGCGTGGTGATCCCGAACGACGCCATCGACTACGAGGCCGAGGTGGTCGTCGTGATCGGGACGGGCGGGGCCGACATCGCCGCCGCCGACGCCTGGTCCCACGTCGCGGGCATCACCGGTGGGCAGGACATCTCGGACCGGGCCCTGCAGTTCGCGGCCAAGCCACCCCACTTCGCCCTCGCCAAGTCCCGGGACGGCTACGGCCCCATCGGACCCGTCCTCGCGTCGGTCGATTCCTTCGACGATCCCGACGACGTCACCGTCGAGTGCCGGATCAACGGCGAGATCCGCCAGCAGTCCTCCACCAGGCACCTGATCTTCCCGGTGCCGTTCCTGATCGAGTACCTGTCGTCGATCCTCACCCTGCAGTCCGGCGACGTGATCTTCACCGGCACGCCGAGCGGCATCGGCATGGCCAGCGGCAACCTGTTGAAGGTCGGCGACGTCATCGAGACCCGGATCGGCGTGGTCGGCTCGATGACGAACCCGTGCGTGGCGCCGTGACCGGCGACGCCGTCCGGCCGGGCTAGGACTCCGGCCGGTCGTCCACGACGAGGGCGTCGTTGAGGCGGGCGAGCATCTCGTCGTCGAAGTTGGCGTAGACGAGGGTGGCGCCGGCGAAGCGGTGGACCTCGGCCACGAGCGCGTCCTCGACGATCTCGCTGGCCAGCATCGCCACGGTCGCCGTGCCGGGCCGGACCGCCTCCCGGAACCAGTCGACCCACTCGTCGGAGATCCCGAGATCGACGATCTTGGCGGTGAGCGCACCGGCGCCGGCACCGATGGCCGCGCCGGCCGCCCACCCGACCGGCCCGCCGAGGATGAGGCCGAACAAGCCGGTCCACATGCCACCGGAGAGCGCGGTGCGCCCCGGTTGGGGATCGATGGTCTCACGGACGACGGTCTTGCCATCGTCGTGCTTCATCACCACGACCGCATCCTCGAGCACCAGCAGCTTCTTCGACGCCAGCCGCTGCAGCGCGGTCATGAACTCCTGGGCCCGGAACAGGTCCGGGAACGAGATGCCCACCAGGGTCTGCGGGATGATGTCCGCCTTCGTCTGCGACGACCCGTGGGCCTGCTCATCAGGGTGTTCGGTCACGGGACCACTCTTCCACGAATGCCATCCGCTCACGCGGTCATGCGTCGGAGCCACTCCCGGTGCATCACGCCGATCTCCGGGTCGTCCGACGGCTCGACCTCCCCGAATGCGAGCTGGCGTTGGCGGATGCGAGCCATGATCAGGCCGTAGCGCACCGCGGCGAACACGCGGTAGAAGTCCCAGTCCTGCAGACGGATGCCGGTCCGGGCCTCGTAGGCCTCGACCAGGTCCTCCATCCGCATGAAGCCGGGCAACCCCACCAGGCCGAGCTCCTCGGCGATGTCCTGGAAGAACTCGTGGATGTAGGCCATCCAGCCGATGTCGACACCGCGCGGCGCGATCGCGGCCATCTCCCAGTCGAGGACCGCCACGGGCCGGAACCCGTCGTAGAGCACGTTGCCGATCCGGGCGTCGCCCCACGACAGCACGGGTTCGCCGCCGTCGTCGGCCGGCCAGTGCGCCTCCAGCCACCGGAACGCCTGGTCGATCACCGGGAGGGGGCCGTCGAGCCCGAGCCAGCGGTAGTAGGTGTGCCACGCATCGACCTGCTGGCGCAGGGCCGAGGCCCCTTCGGGGTCGTGGCCCAGGAACCGGGTGTCGACGTCGCCGAGGTGGACGCCGTGGATTCCCGCCACGGCCCACACCGTGTCGTCCTGGAGCGCCATCCGCTCGGCGTCCGACGCCTCGAGCAGCCACCCCTCGAAGGTGTAGGGCAGGTTGTCCTTGGGGACGCGACCCTCGACCCGTTCCATGACGAAGAACGGCGAGCCCAGCACCGCCTCGTCCTCCTCCAGCCAGATGCAACGCGGCACCGGCGTGTCGGAGCGATCGGCCACCAACCGCATGACGCGGTACTGCATGGCGAGGTCGTAGGTGCGGAAGACCGGCACGTCCTCGGCGGCCGGCGCCAGTCGGGCGACCAGGCGGTGGACCTCGCCGTCCCAGGTGGCGTCGACGAGGAGCGTCTCGCTCGACATCCCGTTGCCCTCCGGCCGTTGGAGGCGCACCACCGAAGCATCGTCCCGGCGGGTGCGCAACCACTGCTCGAGACCGGACTGCAACTGGTCCGATGCCCGGCTCGAGACGGTGATCTCGTGCTCATCCACGTCCGCATCATGCCCCACCGGGTCGGCCGGCAACCGGCGTTCTGGACACGGGACGCGCCGGGTATGGGTGCGGGCCATGACGTCCCGACGCCTGGGTGGGCTCGACCGTCTGCGTGGTGCCGCGCTCGTGCTGATGCTGGTCCACCACTTCACCGACTGGTTCGGCGGCGACGCCCGTGCGGTCATCCCGGGCTGGCCCCAGTTCGCCCTGACCGATGTGGCCGCACCGGCGTTCACCGTCGCCCTCGGAGCATCCGTCCCCCTGCTGATCCGCAGCCGGCAGCGCCGCGGGCTGCCCGCGGTCGCCATCGCCGGCACGGCGCTGCGTCGCTACGGGCTGCTGATCCCCATCGGCGTCGGGCTCCGGGCCGCGATGGGGTTCGACCTCGGCCACGTCGGCGTGCTCGAGACCCTGGGGATCTGCGCGCTGCTGGTGGCCGTCGTCACGGTGACGACCGAGCCCCCCGTCCGAGTGGTGGTGGCGGCGGCCGTGACCGTCGCGGCGCCGTTCGTGGAACGCGCCGCCTCCGACCGGACCGATTGGCTGTCCACCCACCTGCTCACCGGCACGTTCCCGCTCGTCGCCTACCTCGGCCTCGCGCTGGTCGGGGCCGCCGCCGTCCCCGCCCTGCTCGGCGGGCCGCGCCGGGGCATCACCGCCGCGCTCGCCGCCGTCTTCGTCGCCTGGTCCGTGGCGCTCGCCGCGATCGGCCAGGTGCCGGACCGCTACCCCGGTGACGCCAGCTTCCTCGTGCCCGGCATCGCCGGGACGCTGCTGCTCTACCTGGCCATGAGCAGCCCGCGACTCGAGGGCGACCGGTTCGCCGGGCAGGTGGTGGCGCGCGCCGGTGCGCACACCTTCGGCGTCTTCATCGGCCAGTACGGCGTGTACCTGGCCCTGAAGGCGACCGGACACCTCCACGACCTCCCGGCCCCGCTCGCCGTCGCGACGGCCGTCGTGACCACCCTCGCCTTCGTCCTGGTGTCGCCGCGCGTGCCCGCCCTGCCGTGGTCGCCCCGCACCGGGTGGAACCGGCCCCGCCGGGCCACGGTGGCGCCGGCCGCGGCGGGCGCCACCGCGCTGGTCACGTCTCGGCGTGGGTGACGGGGTCCTCGCCCATCCAGGTCCGCAGCGTGTTCTTCAGCTTGATCTGCTGGATGAAGATGTCGTGCTCGGGGTGCAACGACGGATCGTTGACCATCGGCGCCTTGAAGTAGAAGCTCAGCCACTCCTGGACACCGGACTCACCGGCCCGGGCGGCGAGGTCGAAGAACAGGGCGAGGTCGAGGACCAGGGGGGCGGCCAGGATCGAATCCCGGCACAGGAAGTTGACCTTGATCTGCATCGGGTAGCCCATCCACCCGAAGATGTCGATGTTGTCCCATCCCTCCTTGTTGTCGCCCCGCGGCGGGTAGTAGTTGATCCGCACCACGTGGTCGACATTGCCGTAGAGGTCGGGATAGGCGTCGGGCTGGAGGATGGTGTCGATGACCCCGAGCTTGGACACCTCCTTGGACCGGAAGTTCTCCGGGTCGTCGAGCACCTCGCCGTCGCGGTTGCCGAGGATGTTGGTGGAGTACCACCCGCGCAAGCCCAGCATCCGGGCCTTGAACCCGGGCGCCAGGATCGTCTTCATGAGCGTCTGACCGGTCTTGAAGTCCTTCCCGCCGATCGGCACGCCCTCGCGCGCCGCCAGGTCGAGCATGCAGGGGATGTCGCTGCTCAGGTTCGGCGCCCCGTTGGCGTAGGGAACGTGGGACATGATGGCGGCGTAGGCGTAGATCTGGCTCGGCGAGATCATCTCGTCGTTGTCGCGCAGTCCCTGCTCGAACGACTCGATGCTCTGGTGCACGGCCGTGATGTCGCGGTACGCCTCGGTGGACGCGCACCACACCATCACCAGCCGGTCGCAGCCGTTCTCGGTGCGGAACCGCTCGATGTCGGCCATGAGCTGCTCGGCGAGCTCCATCTTGGTGGCGCCCTGCTTGACGCGGGTGCCGTCGAGGCGCTTGACCCAGTCCTGGTCGAACACCGCGTCCATGGCCACGATGCCCTCCATCTCGGCGGACACCGCCGCCAGGTCGCGCTCCTCGAGCACACCGGCGGTGCGAGCGGCCTCGAGCGCGTTGGGCGAGATGGGGTCCCACGCCCCGAACACCAGGTCGTCGAGAGACGCGAGGGGCACGAAGTCCTTGATGAGCGGGTTGCGCTCCTCGGCACGATCGCCGAGCCGGATGTGGGCCATCTGGCTGATGGAGCCGATCGGCGCCTCGCCCGAGGCCCGGGCGGCGAGCACCCCGGCGATGAAGGTCGAGGACACCGCCCCCAGGCCGGGGAGCAGGACCCCGAGCTTGCCGGTGGCGGGTGCGATCTCACGAGCGGTCATGGTCACGGATCCTAAAGGGATCTCACCCGACTGCAAGTTCGGTTCAGGAATACTGAACTATTGTGCCGGGTCGTGTCCGACCTCGTCGTCACCACCCAGCAACTCGAGTACCTGCTCGCGGTCGACCGCTCCCCCACCTGGGCCGAGGCGGCGGCCAGCGTCGGGGTGACCCCCTCCGCGCTCTCGCAGGGCATCGCCGAGCTCGAGCGCCGGCTCGGCCTCGCCCTCTTCGAACGCGATGGCCGCCGCCGGGTCCCGACGCGGGATCACGCCGAGGTGCTGCGCTACGCGGAGTCGACCGTGGCGGCCACCCACGATCTCGCCCGCTGGGTCCGTGACCGGCGTGAGGGGCGCACCGGGCCCGTCCGGTTGGGGCTGATCGACGCGGCCGCCACCCACCACTTCCGCGACGTGCTGCGCGACTACCGCCTGGCTCGGCCCGACGTCGAGCTCCACCTGACGGTGGGCCCGTCCCGAGCCCTCCTCCAGGGCCTCCAGCGCGCCGACCTCGACCTGGTGGTGTGCGTGCAGCCGCCGGAGACGCCGCCGGCCATCGACATCACCCCGGTCCTCGACGACCCCCTCGCCGTGCTGGCGCCGGCGGCCGACCGCTCGAGCCGCCCCTCGGACTGGGGCCCGTGGGTCACCTTCCCCGCCGGTTCCCACACCCGCCGGCTGGTGGCCGACGCGCTCCGAGCCGAGGGGGCCAGCTTCACCGTGGTCGCCGAGTCCCACCAGCCCGAGGTCCTGCGGGAGATGGTGTTGCTCGGCATCGGCTGGACGGTGCTCTCGCTCACCGGCATCGGCCCGGTGGATGGGCTCCGGGTGGTGCGTCCCTCGCTCGTCCGGCGACGCCTGGTGCTGGCGAGACGAGCCGGCACGCCGCCGGACCCGGTCGCCGACGAGCTGGCCGCGGCCCTCGGTCGGGTGGCCTGACTACGGTTCGGTCATGGACCAGTACCGCTCCGCACTCGACCTCGCCGCCGCCATCCGCACCCGGGAGCTGTCGCCGTCGGAGGCGATGGACGCCACGCTGACCGCCATCGCCGAGCGCAACCCGGCGCTCAACGCGGTGATCTGGCTCGACGAGGACGACGCCCGGTCCCGCGCCACGGCCGCCACCCAGCGGCTGACCTCGGCCCGCCCCGACGACCTCGGCCCGTTCCACGGCGTGCCGATCCCGATCAAGGACCTCTACGACGTCGCCGGCTGGCCCAACACCTACGGCTCCAACGGCGCGTCCAGCGAGCCGGTCGAGCGGACCGCGTTGCCGGTCGAGCGGCTCGTCGGGGCCGGCTTCGTCCTGTGCGGACGCACCAACACCCCCGAGTTCGGTTCGGTGACCGCCACCGAGAACGAGCGCTACGGCATCACCCGCAACCCGTGGAACCTCGATCACACCTCGGGCGGGTCGTCCGGCGGGGCTTCGGCCGCGGTCGCCGGAGGCATGTTCACCATCGCCCACGCCAGCGACGGCGGCGGGTCGATCCGCATCCCGGCGACCTGCACCGGCCTGGTCGGCCTCAAGCCGGCCCGGGGCCGGGTCATCGATCGGGTGGTCTCGTGGGAGGGGGCATCGACCCAGGGCGTGGTGTGCCACACCGTGGCCGACGCCGCCGCCGCCCTCGACGTGATGAGCCAGTTCGACCCCCTCGTGTGGTGGAACGCACCGCCGCCCGACTCGCCCTTCGCCGACGAGGTCGGCCGCGATCCCGGACGCCTCCGGGTGGCGTGGACCACGGATGCCGCGATGAGCGTGGCGACCGACCCGGAGTGCGCCGTGGCGGCGCGCAAGACCGTCGACGCCCTCGCCGCCGCCGGACACGAGATCGTCGAGGTCGACTTCGACGGCCACATCGATCGCTTCGTGGCCCACTTCGGCGAGGTGGTGGGCGCCGGCCTGGCCCTCGACCCCGTCGACTGGGACCGGGTCCAGGCCAGCAACCGCGCCGGCTACGACCAGGCCAAGGCGATCGACAGCCTCACCTACGCCGCCGGCATCGCTGAGCTGCAGCTCTGGACCCGCGACGTCAACGCCCAGTGGGGTCGCGACTTCGACCTGCTCGTCACCCCCACCATGCCGATCCAACCGGCCCGGGCCGGCCAGATCCTCGACGACATGCTGACCCATCCCACGGAGATCTCGCTCACGGTGCTGGCGTCGGTGATGTTCACGGCCATGTTCAACATGAACGGCCTGCCGGCGATCTCCCTGCCGGTGCACCAGGCCGCTGACTCCGGGCTGCCGATCGGAGCCCAAGTAGTGGCCGGGCCGTTCCAGGAGGCCCAGCTGCTGCGGGTCGCGGCCCAGATCGAGCAGGCCCTGCCGTGGATCGATCGTCGCCCCGACCTGTCCGCCCTGGGCTGAGTCGGCCGCACTGATCCCCGGTGCGCTGATCCCAGGTGCGCTGATCCCGGCCGCTCAGCGGCCGATCGACGCCGCGACCTGCCGCAAGCCCACGTCGAGCGGGCGCGGATTCCAGCCCAGCTCGCGGCGAGCCTTGTCACCCGAGTACGCCCAGTTCCGCACCGCGGTGGCCACGTACTCGTGGACCATCTCGTGGGGTCCGCCGACGGCGCGCAGCAACCGCTCGACGTAGCCCGACGACCTGGCCACCGTCGCGTCGCCGATGTAGCGCCACGGCATCGGCTTCCCCGCGGCGCGCCGCATCGACTCGATCCAGGCCCGCATCGTGACCGACTCGGCGCACAGCACGTACTCGCCGCACGGGGAGCCGTCCTCGATGATCCGCAGCAGCCCGTCGGCGCAGTCGTCGACGTGCACCGTCGACTGCACGGCGTCGCGGAACGCGACCACCGGCATCGGGATCGTCATGTAGAGGCGGATGAGCCGACCGAGGGTCGAGTCGTCGTTGGGGCCGTAGACGCCGCCGGGGATCGCGATCCGGATGTCGGCTCCGTCGGCGCAGCCTCGGCGGGCGAGCAGATGGGCCTCGCGCTTGGTCCGCTCGTACTCCGACGCCGGCGGCAGGTCGGACCAGTACGACTCGTCCTCCGGTTCGGGACCGGTCGGGCCCAGCGCGGTCACCGACGACACATGGACGACCGGCACGCCGGCATCGGCCGCGGCCCGGAACACGTTGCCGCTGCCCTCGACGTTGACCCGGTCGAGCTGCGAGGGATCGGCTGCCCCCATCTCGTAGCGGGCCGCGCAGTGGAAGACGGCGTCGACGCCCTGGACCGCGGCCCGGACCGACGCGGCGTCGGTGACGTCGCCGATCACCACGGCCGGATCGCACCCGTGCAACCGGGATCGGTCACTGGTGGCGCGGAGCAGCACCACCGGATCGTGGCCGTGCGACCGCAGCTGCCACACGACCCGGCTGCCCAGGAACCCGGATGCCCCGGTCACGAGAGCTCGCACGGGGTGCATCGTTCCACGTCGAGGGGTGCGGGCCCGAGCCGACGAAGCTGACGCGGCGTCAGATGGCGACGTCGATGTCGGTACGCTCCCCCGCCGTGCCCGCATCCCCACCGAGCGACGACCTCATCATCGACGACGTCGACGGCATCCGAAGGATCACGCTCAACCGCCCCGACGCCGCCAATGCCATCACCCCCGACCAGCGTGACGGCCTCATCGCCGCCCTCGAGGAGGCGTCCGAGCTGCTCGCCATCCGGGTCGTGGTGATCGGTGCCGCCGGCGATCGCCACTTCTGCACGGGCGCCGACCTCCGGGCCAGCCGCCCGGCGCCGCCCCGCCCCGACGACGCGCCGGAGCGGCCGGTGGGCCACGTCAGCCGGATGCTGGCCGGCGGCGCGCAGCGGCTGATG
This sequence comes from uncultured Acidimicrobiaceae bacterium, assembly GCA_963731885.1. Taxonomy (GTDB): domain Bacteria; phylum Actinomycetota; class Acidimicrobiia; order Acidimicrobiales; family Salinilacustritrichaceae; genus Salinilacustrithrix. The sequence goes on from CAVSXR010000042.1 coordinate 212,146, forward strand.
ACCGCGGTGCTCGATTGCGAGAAGCCGGTGATCGCGTCGGTGAACGGCACGGCGGCCGGGATCGGCGCCCACCTCGCCTTCTGCTGCGACCTCGTCGTGGCGGCCGACCACGCCCGGTTCGTGGAGGTCTTCGTCCGCCGCGGGCTGGTGCCCGACGGCGCCGGCGCCTGGCTGCTGCCCCGCATCATCGGCATCCAGAAGACCAAGGAGCTGTTCTTCCTCGGCGAGGACCTCCCGGCGGCTGATGCGGCCGCGTTGGGGCTGGTGAACCGGGTCGTCCCGGCCGCCGACCTCCGGTCCGAGGTCGATGCCCTCGCCGCCCGGCTCGCCGCCGCACCCACGGTGTCGATCGCCCTCGCCAAGCGACTGGTCAACACCAGCCTCGACGTCGATCGGGCCACCGCGCTGCGCGACGAAGCCGACGCCCAGGAACGCAACATGACCACCCACGACGCCAACGAGGGCGTCGCGGCGTTCGTCGAGCGCCGCGACCCCGACTACCGGGGCTGGTAAACACCCGCCTCCCCCCGGTTCTGGTCGGCTCTCGCGCCACCCAGCGCGCCCGTGGGCCGACCAGAACGCGGTCGGCGGCCGGTTCAGGGCGCCCGCTCGACGATGCGCTCGAAGAGGAACTCGTGCTCGAGACGGCCGGTGACCCGCTCGGCGCCCGGCAGGCGTTGCGGCACCGGGCTGGCCTGCAGGAGGCGCCAGCCGTCCCGCAACGCCGCGGTGCCGTTGGGGTAGGGCGGCGCGCCGGGCAAGTCGGAGGCGGAGCCGGTGCCGTCGTGGAACGTCCAGGCGACGACCCGCCCGTCGAGGTTGGAATGCTCGAGGTAGAGGAACAGGATCTGCTGGCGCTGGGTCTCGGGGTTCACGACGCACCCGCGCTCACGTCAGCGCCGCCCGGGCTTCGGTACGGGTGAGGTACCAGTCCACGTCGAAGCGATCGTCGCCGGTCAGGTAGCGCCACAGGGCAGCCCGATTGGCCAGCTCGAGTCGATGGTCGGCTTCGCCGAGCCAGGGCTCGCGGTGGCGGAGGACGCCGGCGACCGAATCCATCCGGAACCGGGCGAAGAGGTGGTCGTCGGGCCCGTTGTGCATGGCGGCGAGGTCCGTCGTGTCCCAGTGGCGCTGCTGCGGCCCGGCGGGATTGAGTCGGATCTTGTACATCTCTCGATCGCGATCCGACGGGTTCGGCATGCCCCGGTGCCACAGGCCCTGGTGGAACAGCAGCACAGAACCGGCCGGGCCGGCCCACTGCTGCTCGCCCGCCATGTGCACGTAGCGGCCCACGTCGGTCTCGTGCACCCGTCGCAGGTGGGTGCCGGGCACGAAGCCGGTGCCACCGGCCCCCGGCGCCACCTCGTGGGGGAAGTAGAACAGCTGCACGTCGAACGCCAACGTCGGGTCCACCATCGCGTCCTGATGGAGGTACTGGCCGAACGGGTCGCCCGCCGGCTTGTGGTGGACGAAGTCGTGGTCGAACACCGGGTCGGGGCCGAGCAGCGACCGGAGGGCGCCCGCCACCGGTGGATGGCGGAGCACGGCGCCGATGGCCGACGGAACGGGGTAGATCTCGTGCAGGCGCTGGCCGCTGGACGGGGCGAAGGGTCGTGCGGGCGAGCCCCAGGTGGCCATGATCTGGGCCAGCTCGTCCATCGCCGCGGCATTGAGGACGTCGGGCACCACTCCGGGCAGCGCGAGGAAGCCCCGGGCCACGAACGTCGCCACCTGCTCGGTCGTCAACAACCCGTCGGTGTCCATCGCACCCTCTCGTCGACTCGATCCATCTGGACGACCGGACACTACGGAGCCGCTCACCCCAGCGCCACGAGCCCGACCGCCACGGCGGCCAACGCCAGGCCGGCCAACTGGACCCGCTCGAGCCGCTCGTCGAGCACGGCCCGAGCGAGCAGCAACGTGCTGGCCGGATACATGGCGGAGATCACCGAGCCGAGCGCCAACAGACCCTCCCGCACGGCGTAGAGGAACAGGACGTTGGCGCTCATGTCGAGCACGCCCGAGACCGCGATCACCCCGAGGAGCCGCCCCCGGACGGGCTCGAGACGCCGGGACCGCAGGCCGACGGCGCCGATCAGCAGCACCGACACCACCCGCGCGCTGATGAGCGGCTGGATGCCGGCCGCATCGCCGGTGCGATCGACACACACGTAGAACAGCCCGAAGCCGAGGCCGGCGAGGGCAGCCGACACCAACACGTCGGGGGGTGTGCGGGTCGGTGAGTCGACGTGCTCGCGGCTGATGAGGGCGATGGCCGGCAACGCCAACGCGATCCCGAGCCAGGCCACGACCGCCGGCCGCTCGCCGATGGCGACGCCGACGACCACGGGGACCGCACCGGTGATCACCGCCGAGATCGGCGCGGCCACCGACATGCTCCCCAACGACAGGGCGCGGAAGAACTGGGTGAGACCGAGCGCACCGACCACCCCGGCCGCCGCACCCCACGCCAGGTCGGTGGCGTCGTAGGTGGCGGTGGGCAGCACCGGGAGCACGACGACCAGCAGCGCGAGCCCGAAGAACTGGGATCCGATGACCACCGTCCACGCCGCCACCCGCCGCGACGCCATGCCGCCCAGGAAGTCGGCCACCCCGAACGTGATGGCGGAGCCGAGCGCCAGGATCACCGACATGGCCGTGCAGTCTGCCGGTTCCCTAGCATCGCCCGGTGCGAACGAAGCGAGGACTCGCCCTGGTCATCGGCCTGGTCGCGGCGGTGTGGGTCGGCGTCTCGCGGCTGCGACGGTCGGCCGGGGGCGGTTCCGCGACGACCCGCTTGTCGCGCACCATCCAGATGGCCCGCATGGGTGGCCAGACCGGCGGCGCCTATGCGGTGCATCGCGCCCGGCGGGTCTTCGCCGACGCCGACCAGCGTCCCCACCTCGACATGCAGTTCGAGATGCGCACCGCGGCGCAGATCACCGAACGCCTGGGGAACATGAAGGGTGCGATGATGAAGCTGGGCCAGATGGCCAGCTACCTCGACGCCGGCATGCCCCCGCACGTCCGCGAGGCCCTGTCCCAGCTCCAGGCCGACGCCCCGCCCATGAGCCCGGAGCTGGCGGCCGGCGTGGTGGCCGAGGAGCTCGGCGCACCGCCCGAGGAGGTGTTCCTGGAGTGGGATCCGGTGCCGATCGCGTCCGCGTCGATCGGGCAGGTGCATCGCGCCCTGACCCGGGGTGGCCTGCAGGTGGCCGTCAAGGTCCAGTATCCGGGGATCGACCGGGCCATCGAGTCCGACCTCTCCAGCGCCAACCTCGTCTTCGGTGGGCTCGGCATGCTGTACCCGGGGCTCGAACCGGGCCCGGTCGTCGACGAGATCCGTGAGCGGTTGATCGAGGAGCTCGACTACCGGATCGAGGCCGACAACCAGCAGGCCTTCGTGGACTCGTACCGAGACCATCCCACGATCCACGTCCCGGAGGTCGTCAGGGAGCTGTCCACGAAGCGGGTGCTGACCACCGAACTGGCCGAGGGTGTCCGCTTCGACGAGGTGCTCACCTGGAGCCAGGAGGAACGCGACCTCGCAGCCGAGACGATCTTCCGGTTCGTGTTCCGGAGCCTGTACCGCCTCCGCATCTTCAACGGCGACCCCCACCCCGGCAACTACCTGTTCCGGCCCGGCGGGCACGTCGTCTTCCTCGACTTCGGGCTCGTCAAGCGGTTCACGCCCGACGAGGTCGACGTCTTCGCCTCGCTGATCCAGTCCCTGGTCCTCGAAGAGGATGTCGCCACCTTCCGACGGACGATCGAGGACATCGGTCTGCTGCGCCGCGGCGAGCCGATCAGCGACGAGCTGGTCGAGGACTACTTCCGCCACTTCTACGAATGGGTCCTCGAGGACGCGCCGGCGACGATGACCACCGAGTACGCCGCCGAGTCGATCCGCCGGATCTTCGACGCCAGCGGTCCCTACGGGCCGGTCATGAAGGCGGCCAACGTGCCGCCCTCGTTCGTCATCATCCAGCGGATCAACCTCGGACTCTCGGCCCTGCTCGGTGATCTCCACGCCACCGCCAACTGGCGACGCATCGCCGAGGAGCTGTGGCCCTTCGTCGACGGCTCGCCCTCGACACCGTTGGGTCACGCCGAGCAGGACTGGCTGGCGACTCACTAGCGTCGCGGGCCATGTGCCGATCGATCACCACGTTGCGGGGACTCGAGCCGGCGGCGACGCCGGAGGAGATCGAGGCCGCCGCCCGCCAATTCGTCCGCAAGGTCAGTGGCATCCGCCATCCCACGACCAACACCGAGGAGCCGTTCGCTCGCGCCGTGGCCGAGATCACCGCGTCGGCGTCCCGCCTCCTCGCCGACCTCCCGGCCCGCAAGCAGCCCCCGACCACCGTCCCGCCCAACCGCCGGGGCCACCCCTTCTGATCCGCGCCGACCGGGGCGACGAACGGTCAGCGGGCGGTGGAGCCTCGGCCGCGGCCGGTGAAGCCGAACAGGTTGCCGGCGATGCGGCGGATCTGGATCTCCTCGGCGCCCTCGGTGATCCGGTACCGGCGGTGGTGCCGGTAGATGTGCTCGAAGGCCATGTGGCGTGAGTACCCCATGCCGCCGCAGGTCTGCATGGCCCGGTCGGCGGCGTCGCACGCCAGCCGGTTGCCCCGGTAGTTGCACATGGCGACCCGATCGGAGATCTCCATGCCGTGGTCGACCCGGTCCATCTCCCACGCGGTCTGACGGATGAGGGCCCGCAGCATGGCGGCCTCGGTGTGCAGCTCGGCGAGGGGGAACTGGATGGCCTGGTTCGACGCCAACGACTTGCCGAACACCCGCCGGTTGCGGGCGTACTCGGCGGCGGTGTTGATGCAGTACTGCGCCGCCCCCAGCGATGAAGCGGCCTGCCGGATCCGGTTCTCGTGGACGAACAGCTGGGCCACCTGGAGACCGTTGTCGAGCGGTCCGAGCAGATCGCCGTCGCCGACCCGCACGTCGGTGAACGACACCCGGGCGTGGTCGGTGGGCATGTTGAACGTCCAGTAGTACTGCTCGATCTTGACCCCCGGCGTGTCCATCGGCACGACGAAGCACGAGATGCCGGCCGACTCGCCGTCGTCGCCACTGGTGCGGGCGAACACGAAGTCGTGCGTGGCCACGTGGACGCCGGTGTTCCACATCTTCTCGCCGTTGATGACCCACTCGTCGCCGTCGCGGACCGCGGTGGTCTCCATCCAGGTGGCATCGGAGCCGTGGTTCGGTTCGGTCAGGCCGAAGCCGATGCGGGCCTCGCCGGCGAGCATCTTCGGGATCCACTCGGACTGCTGGGCCTCGCTGCCGTACTTCTCCATCATCAACACCGTGGGGAAGTTGCCGACGATCGACGACTCGTTCTGGAGGTCGTTGAACAGTCCCAGGCCCTTGGCCGCCAGGTGCTCGCGGATGACGGCCATGTCGAAGTTGGTGCCCCCTCGACCCCCGAACCGCTCGGGCAGGTGGTAGCGGAGGAAGCCGGCGTCGTCGGCGGCCCGGCGCATCTCACCGAGCAAGGCCTCCCACTCGTGGTTGGGGAGGCCGTCGCGGTCCCAGTCGGTCCGGGCATCCTCCCGCCGGTGGTCGAAGAAGCGCTCGTTGTCGTCGCGGGCCTGGATGGGGGCGATGACGTCGTCGATGAACCGGTCGAGATCGGCGAGAAGCGTGACGAGATGGTCGGGAAGGCGCAGGTCCATGGGGCGAAGGTAACGCGGGTTGCCAAGACGCGCGAGCGCCACGACGGACCGGGGTACCCTCGATCGGTCATGGCGCCGCGACGCGTGCTCTGCCTCGCCATCGTCGGCACCGCCCTGCTGGCCTGCTCGGGCGGCGGGGGCACGGACCGGGGGCTGGACGCCCTCACCGCGCCGACCTTCGCTCCGGACCCCACCGGGGCCCCCACCACCGCCGGCGCGGCCGCGGCCACCACGACCTCGACGACCACCGGGGGTGCGACCGGCGACCCGGACCAACCGGCCGGCAGCGGTGCCCCGACCACGGAACCCACGACCACGACCGTCCTGCGCCAATCGGTCACCGTGCAGGACCCGGCCGACGACGCCGTCGGCGGGGTGGGCACCGACCCACCGCCGTGGAGCGACCTGGCCGGCGCCGTCCTGCGCCGCACGGGTGACGCCTTCTCCCTCTCGATCCGCCTCGGCGGTGGCGCGGCACCGCAGTCCGCGTCGGGGAACGCCACCATGAACATCGCCAGCTTCTACGACATCGACGGCGACGGCGCGGTGGACTACGAGATCTGGGTCAATCTCGGCGCCGACGGCTGGGGCCCGACCTGGTTCGACGACGCCAACCACCACGCCGCGGCCGGCCCGGACTCCAGCGTCACGGTGCAGGTGCAGGGCGACTCGGTCGTGTTGCTGTTCCCCGACGTCCTGTTGGCGTCGGCGCCGACGTTCCGCTTCTCGCTGGCGTCGGAGTACGGCGAGGTCTCGACCATCGGCAGCGCCTTCGCCCGCCGCGACGACGTGCCCGACGGCGACCGGGCCGTGGCGTTCCCCGGCTGAGCCCGGACGCGACGACGGGGCCCGTCGGACGGACCCCGTCGCGATGTCGTTCGGTGTGGGGCTGGGTCAGGCCGGCCCGTTGCCCGGCTTGGGGTTCTGGGTGCAGGTCGTGTCGCCGTTCTGGTCGGTGCTGCAGTCGTACCGACCATGGGTCGGGTTGCCGCCGATCAGGCCACTGCAGTAGTCGAAGACAGCCGCCACGGTGTCCATGGAGCTGCTGTCCGAGCCGTCCTGGCCGGTGGCGGCGTCCTCGAGGGCCTGGAACGGACCCGGCGTGCCGTTCTTGTCGTGGCCGACCTTCTGACCGTTGAAGTACGCGGTGCACAGACCGTGGTTGTTGTGGCCGTTCGGACCGGGATCGGCATTGGCACTGACGACACCGAGCATCGAGAACAGCAACGTCGCCCCGAACAGGACGGAGATGACCTTCTTCATCGGTTTGACCCCTCTGGTGGTGCTTACCTGGCTGGACTGGTGCCACTTTCGACACCGCGGTGCGGGACTCCTCCCCACGTCTCGGCTGGGTCGGTCCCCCGTGATCGGGCACACTCGGGCGGTGACCGTCCCAGCTCCGCTCCGAACCGTCGTGGCGCTGCTCGTCTCCGTGCTGGCCATCGTCGCCCTCGCCCCTCCCGCCGGCGCTCACGCCGAGATCCGCACCTCTGAGCCCAAGGCCGGCGGCGTCGGCCCCACCGGGCTCGAGCAGATCTCCCTCACCTTCATCACCATGGATCCGACCCAGCCCTACGAGGTGTCGGTCCTCGATCCCAACGGTCGCGAGATGGTGGACGGCGAGCCCGAGGTCAAGGAGTCGAGTGCGTCGGGCACCACGATCATCGTCCCGGTGAAACCACTCCAGGACGGCGTCCACTTCCTGTCGTGGAAGGCCACCTCCACCGACACCGACGGCGTCACGACCGGATCGTTCGAGTTCACCATCCAGCCGGCGTCCGACAGCGGCAGCGTCGGCGTGTGGCTGCTGTGGATCGTGGCCCTCGCCATTCCCGCCATCATCTTCCTGCGGCCCGGCGCCCGGCGGAAATCGAAGGATTGACGAGAACTGACGCGCCGTCAGCTCCTGTCATGATGGCGCGATGGCAACCCGCATCATCGTCTGGGGCACCGGCAACGTCGGCCGGCTCGGTCTCCACACCGTCATCGCCCGCCCCGACTTCGAACTCGCCGGCGTGGTCGTGTCGTCTCCGGCCAAGGTCGGCGTCGACGCCGGCCAGCTGATCGGCCTCGACCCGGTCGGGGTGACCTGCACCGACGACATCGAGCCCCTGCTCGCCACCGCCGACGTGTGCGCGTACTTCGCCACCGCCGACATCCGGCCCGACGCCGCCGCCGACGACATCGCTCGCTGCCTCCGGGCCGGGCTCGACGTCGTCTCCACCTCGATCGTCCCGCTCATCTATCCGCCGGCCGCCGATCCCGGGATGGTCGCCCGCCTGGAGGCCGCCTGCGCCGAGGGCGGCACCAGCTGCTTCACCAACGGCATCGATCCGGGCTGGGCCAACGATCTCCTGCCGCTGGTGCTGGCCGGAACCTGTGAGCGGATCGACACCATCCGCATGATGGAGGTGGTCAACTACGCCACCTACGACGCCGCCAGCGTCCTGTTCGACACCATGGGTTTCGGCCAGCCGCTCGACCAGACCCCGCTGCTCCTGCTGCCCGGCATCCTGACCCACGCCTGGGGTCCGGTCGTGCGGGTGGTGGCCGCCGGCCTGGGGGTGGAGCTCGATGGCATCGAGGAGTGGCACGAGCGGGTTCCGGCCGAGCGCGACATCGAGGTCGACGCCGGCACCGTGGCGGCCGGAACCGCGGGAGCGTTGCGGTTCGAGGTGCGCGGCATGGTCGAGGGCCGGGCGCGCATCGTCCTCGAGCACGTCACTCGCTTGTCGGACGAACAGATGCCCGACTGGCCGCAACCGGTCGGGTCCGGCTGCTACCGGGTGGTGATCGAGGGAAACCCGTCGATGACGGTCGACGTCGCCGCCCGAGGCGAGGACGGCGACCACAACACGGGAAACCTGGTGGCCACGGTGGGCCGGGTCCTCAACGCCATCCCCCACGTCCGGGCGGCTCCGCCGGGGCTGCTGTCGGTTCTCGATCTCCCCCTGGCCACCGGAAGGGGCACCATGTTCGCGTGACCCCAGCGGCAGGCGAACCGTCCTACGACGGCATCACCCATGTGGGCCTCGACGCCGACGACACGCTGTGGCACTCGGAGAACCAGTTCCACGAGGCCCACGAGCGGTTCCACCGCCTGCTCGCCCGCCACGTCGACATCGGCCCCGGCGAGCTCGAGGCCCGGATGCTGGCCACGGAGCGCCGCAACCTGACCTTGTTCGGCTACGGGGCGAAGGGATTCACCATCTCGCTGGTCGAGACGGCGATCGAGGTCACCGACGGCACGATCCCGGCGCGGGACATCGAGACCATCATCTCGTTCGGCAAGGAGCTCCTCGAGCATCCGGTCGAGCTGATACCGGGCGTGCGCGAGACGATCGAGCGGCTCCGCGCCGCCGGGTACGAGCTCGTGCTGATCACCAAGGGCGACCTGTGGCACCAGGAGTCCAAGGTGGCGTCCTCCGGCCTGGCCGACTCGTTCGACGCCATCGAGATCGTGGCCGAGAAGGATCCCCTCACCTACGGATCGCTGCTCCGCCGTCATCAGGTCGAACCCGAGCGCTTCTGCATGGTCGGCAACAGCGTGCGCTCCGACGTCCTGCCGGTCATCGAGATCGGTGGCGCCGCCCTCCACATCCCCTACGAGTACCTGTGGGCCCACGAGGCGGTGCCCGGTGCCGCGGAGGACCGGCGATTCTGGACCCTGTCGTCGATCACCGAGGTCCCCGACGTGCTCCGCTGAGCATCGGGCCCGACCGAATGGGCACATCGGTCGACGGGTATGTCCCGGCCATGCGCTGCTCACGGATCCTCGATCTCGCCCCGGTCCGCTCGCTGGACGAACACCGTGCCGCCGGCGGGATCGACGGGCTGGACACCGCCCGCGCCATGGCGCCCGACCTGCTGATCGATCTCGTGATCGACGCCGGGCTGCGGGGTCGTGGCGGCGCCGGCTTCCCCACCGGCACGAAGTGGCGGACGGTCCGGGCCAACGACGAGACCAGCCCGATCGCGCCCACGGTGGTGGTGAACGCGGCCGAGGGGGAGCCGGGGACGTTCGGCGATCGCTCGCTGATCCGCCACAACCCGTTCCGCGTGCTCGAGGGCGCCCTCATCGCCGCCCACGCGGTCGGATCCGCCACCGTCGTGGTGACGACCAAGCAGCGGTACACCGCCGAGGCGACCCGCCTCGCCGCCGCACGCGACGCCCTGGTCGAGGCCGGCATCGCCGGCGCCGTCGACATCGAGATCGTCACCGGACCCAACCACTACCTCCTCGGCGAGGAGACCGCGCTGCTCGAAGCCACCGCCGGCCGACCGCCGTTCCCCCGCATCGCTCCCCCGTACCGGAGGGGCACCACCGAGATCGGCGACCCGTCCGGCGGGCCGGCCGCACTGGCGCTGGCCGGAACGCAGGGCGATGCGCCCCCGGCGCTCGTGAACAACGTCGAGACGCTCACCCACGTGCCGGGCATCGTCGCCCACGGAGCGGACTGGTTCCGCACCCAGGGCACGGCCGAGTCGCCCGGCAGCTCCGTGTTCACGGTGTCCGGCGACGTCGAACGGGGTGGCGTCGGCGAGTTCGCCCTCGGCACGCCGGTGGGCGAGATCATCCAGGCCCTCAGCGGTGGATCGGTCGAAGGTCGCATCGCCTTCGTGCTGTCCGGCATCGCCAACGGCGTGTTGATGGCCGAGGACCTCGACACGCCGGCCACCTACGAGGCCATGGCCGCGGCCGGCTCGGGCCTGGGCACCGGTGGGTTCATGGTCTTCAGCACCGAGTCCGATCCGATCGCCGTGGCGCAGGGCGTCTCCCGCTTCCTCGCGGTCGAGTCCTGCGGGCAGTGCACCCCCTGCAAGCAGGACGGCCTCGAGATCGCCGACCGACTCGACGCGTTGCGCCGCGGCGAGGGGCCCGACGACGCGCTCGACTCGCTCGTGCCGTTGGTGCGCCACGTCCCCGAGGGCGCCCGGTGCGATCTCGCCCGGCAGCACGAGCGGGTCGTGACCAGCATCCTCGAACGGTTCCCGGACCACGCCGCCGCCCATGCCGCTCACGAGACCGGCTCCGAGCCGGTCCTCATCGCGCCCATCGTCGACATCGACACCGAAGGAATGGTCACCCTCGACGAGGACCACCGCACCAAGCAGCCCGACTGGGACCACGGCGAGTCCTGGAACGGGCAATCTCCTGCCGACCGCTACGACGTCGCCGTCAGCCTGAGCTGACTCCGGGTGGGGCAGGATGGTCCCGAACCGATCCACGAACTCGGGGGCGAGGGGACGCGATGACGAAGATCCGGGTGGCCGCGGTGCAGGAGACGCCGGTCTTCCTCGATCGGGAGGCGACGGTCGACAAGGTGTGCGACCTGATCGCCACGGCTGCGGCTGACGGCGCGCAGCTCGTGGTCTTTCCCGAGGCGTTCGTCCCGGGATACCCGGACTGGGTGTGGCGCACCCGTCCGTGGGCGGACGGTCCGAGCGCCTGGTACGAACGCCTCTTCGCCAACTCGGTGACGGTGCCCGGACCGTCGGTCGCGGCGATGGGCGCGGCCGCCCGGGCGGCACGGGTGCACGTCGCGGTGGGGATCAACGAGCGCGAGCCCGATGGCGGGACCCTGTTCAACACGCTGCTGTTCCTCGGCCCGGACGGCTCGGTGCTCGGCCGTCACCGCAAGCTGATGCCCACCGGCGGTGAGCGCCTCATCTGGGGCACCGGTGACGGCGCGGGGCTGAACGTCTACGACACCGAGATCGGTCGACTCGGTGGGCTGATCTGCTGGGAGAACTACATGCCCTTGGCCCGCGCCGCGCTCTACGGGCTGGGCGTGCAGGTGTACCTGGCGCCGACGTGGGACAACAGCGAGGAGTGGGTGCTCACCCTGCGGCACATCGCCAAGGAGGGCGGCTGCCACGTCATCGGCGTGACGCCGTTGCTTCGCGGGTCGGATGTACCGGCGGACATCCCGGGCCGCGACGACATCTACGGCGGCGATGACGACTGGCTGTCACGGGGCAACACCACCATCGTGGCGGCCGGGGGTTCGATCGTGGCTGGTCCGCTCATCGGCGAGGCGGGCATCGTGACCGCCGAGCTCGACCTCGACTCGATCGTCAAGCAGAAGCGCATGTTCGACTGCGCCGGCCACTACGCACGACCCGACGTGCTGCGCCTCGTGGTCGACCGGCGGGCCCGGCCCCGGCTTTCGGCGGTGAGCGGGGAGCCGACCAACGATGACGACGACTGAACGGCGCAGTCGGACGCCTGTCCGCGAGCGCTGACCAGCGCGTCAGCGACCCGGTGTCCGGTTGAGTCGATAGGTTGCAGCAGATGTCCGGGCAGGCCGCCATCCGGCTCGCGGGTCTCACGAAGCGATACCCGGGCGCTGCCCGTCCGGCCGTCGACCACCTCGACCTGGAGATCCCCGCCGGCGAGATCGTCGCGCTGGTGGGTCCGTCCGGCTGCGGCAAGACCACGACGCTGAAGATGATCAACCGCCTGATCGAGCCCACCGAGGGCGAGATCGAGATCGACGGTCGACCAGTCGCCGACCTGCCCGTGCACGAGTTGCGTCGCGGCATCGGCTACGTGATCCAGCAGACCGGGTTGTTCCCGCACAAGACGATCGCCGCCAACATCGCCACCGTGCCGAAGCTCCTGGGCTGGGACAAGGAGCGCATCGCGGCGCGCGTCATCGAGCTGTCCGACCTCGTCGGGCTCGAGCGCGACATGCTCGGTCGCTATGCCAGCGCCCTCTCCGGCGGCCAGCAGCAGCGGGTGGGCGTGGCGCGTGCGCTGGCGGCCGATCCGCCCATCTTGTTGATGGACGAGCCGTACAGCGCGGTGGACCCGATCGTGCGGGCCCGCCTCCAGGACGAGCTCCTCGCCCTGCAGAAGCGGGTCCACAAGACCATCGTGTTGGTGACCCACGACGTCGACGAAGCCATCAAGCTCGGCGACCGCGTCGCGATCATGAACGTCGGGGGTGTGCTGGCCCAGGCCGCGCCTCCCGCCGACGTCCTGGCCGCACCGGCGTCGGAGTTCGTCGCCGACTTCCTCGGCGAGGAGCGGGGGCTGAAGCGCCTCGCGCTCGATGACCGTCAGCGAGATCGTGCCCGGGGACGGCCCGATCGCCGACGTGGGCGACGACGCCACCGTGGCGCGCGCCGCCATGGACGCCCACCACGTCGACTGGTTCGGCGTCTGCGAGAACGAGCGGCTCCTCGGGTGGCTGTGGGGACACGAGTTGAACGGACGGGTGTCCGCCGAAGGGGTCCGCCCGTTCCGCTCGGTGGTCCGACCCGACACCACGTTGCGCAGCGCGCTGGACGGCATCGTCAACTCCCTCACCAACGTCGCGGTGGTCGAGGACGTCGACGGCCGCTATCGGGGCATGGTCCGCGTCGAGGAGATCAGCGAAGGGGTGCGCCGGTGAACCCCGTTCTCGCCGCCGAACCCATCATGCGGTGGAGCTGGATCCCCGATCACGCCGACGAGATCCGTGAAGCGACGCTCGAGCATCTCCAACTCACCGGCAGCTCGGTGGCCATCGGCTTCGTCATCGCCATGGCCATGGCCGTCGTCTCGTTGCGCTGGCGTCGCGCCTACGCGCCGCTGGCGGCCCTGTCCGGTGCGCTCTACAGCATCCCGAGCCTGGCCCTGTTCGGGGTGCTCGTCCCCATCACCGGGCTGGGCTTTCGCACCGCGCAGATCGCCCTGGTCAGCTACACCTTGCTCATCCTGCTGCGGAACATCGTCGACGGGGTCGACGGGGTCCCGCAGGCGGTCAAGGACGCGGCCGACGGCATGGGCTACGAGCGGTGGCGCCGGTTCCTCAGCGTCGACCTCCGTCTCGCCACGCCGGCCATCATCGGCGGTCTCCGGGTCGCCACCGTCACCGTGATCGGCCTGGTCACCATCGCTGCCCTGGTCGGCAGCGGCGGCTACGGCACCTTCATCGACGACGGCCTGAGCCGCCAGTTCTCGACGCCCATCGTCGTCGGCGGCACCCTGTCCATCCTCATGGCCATCGTCTTCGACGTCGCGTTCGTGCTGATCCAGCGACTGCTGACGCCGTGGGCTCGGTCGAGCGGACCCCGGGCGGAGGCGGCCTGATGCTCCGCGAGGCCTTCGACTACCTCACCACCACCCGATCGTGGTGGGGCCGCAACGGGCTGGTCACCCTCACCTGGAACCACGTCCGCCTGTCGGTCACCGTCGTCGTCGCCGCCATGGCCGCCACCATCCCGCCGGCGCTGTGGCTCGGTCACCGACGGCGGGGCGGGTTCCTGGCCATCACGGTGGTGAACCTGAGCCGCGCCATACCGACCTTCGCCATCATCGCCTTCGTCTTCCCGCTGTCGCTGCGCTACGGGTTCGGGCTCGGCTTCTGGCCCACCTTCGTGGCCCTGTTCTTCCTTGCCCTCCCCCCGATCTTCGTCAACACCTACATCGGGGTCAGCGAGATCGACGACGACGTGGTGGAGGCGGCCCGGGCCATGGGCATGCGCGAACGCGAGGTCCTGACCGCCGTGGAAGTGCCCGCGGCCCTGCCCCTGCTCGCCACCGGCGTGCGGATCTCCGCCGTGCAGGTCGTCGCCACCACCACCTTGGGCGCTCTGGTGGGCTTCCGCTGCCTCGGGACGCCGATCCTGCAGGCCATCGCCACCCGCAACGACGGGCAACTGATCGCCGGCGCCCTGCTCGTCGCCGTACTCTCCCTGCTGACCGAGGCCGCGTTCGCCTTGCTCGCCCGCCGCCTGACACCGTGGTCACGGCCCGACCGCCAGGCAGCCGTGGTGCGGACCCCTCGCTCGGGAGCCGGAGCCGAACTCGCCATCTGATCCCTGTCCCCCTCGAAAGGACCCCCAATGAAGACCCGCAAGCTCTTGATCGCCCTGGTGGCGCTCACTGCCCTGCTCGTCGCGGCCTGCGGCGACGACGACAGCGCGCCCGCCTCGAGCGGCGATTCCAGCGGGGCCACGACCACCACCGCCGGCACCGATTCGTCGACGCCCGACGGTCCCACGATCGAGATCGGTGCCCAGGACTTCGGCGAGTCGGCCATCCTCGCCCAGATCTACGGTCAGGTCCTGGAGGCGAACGGCTACGACGTGAAGCAGGTCAGCGTGGGCGGCTACCGCGACGTGCTGCTCGCCGCCTTCGACAACGGCGAAGTCAACTTCAGCCCGGAGTACGCCGCGTCGATGCTCGAGTTCCTCAACAGCAACGCCGGCGAGGCCACCGGTGACGCCCAGGAGACCGTCAGCCTGCTGCAGGACCAGCTCGACGCCAAGCAGCTGGTCGCGCTCGATCCCGCTCCCGCGGTCGACACCAACGCGTTCGTGATCACTCAGGAAACCGCCGACGCCACCGGCTACTCGAAGCTCTCCGACCTGCCCACCGATGGTGGGGACCTCAAGCTCGGGGCACCCCAGGACTGCGAGACCAACCCGTTCTGCCTTCCGGGCCTCCAGCGGGTCTACGGCGTGGACCTGTCGGGCGGCTTCACGCCGCTCGATGCCGGCCTGGTCGCCGACGCCCTGGCCGCCGACGAGGTCCAGGTCGGTGTGCTGTTCTCCACCAGCGGCCGCATCGCGGACGAGGGCTGGGTGCTGCTCCAGGACGACAAGAACATGCTGGCGGCCGACAACATCACCCCCGTGCTGTCCCAGGACGTGGTCGACGCCTACGGCGACGACCTCACCACGCTGGTGAACAAGATCAGCGCGGCGATCGACACCGACACGCTCACCGAGCTCAACAAGCGTTTCGACATCGACAAGGAAGACGCCGACGCCATCGCCAAGGACTTCATCGCCCAGGCCGG
>CAVSXR010000043.1:0-35834 GCA_963731885.1 uncultured Acidimicrobiaceae bacterium
CGTGGTCGTAGGTGATCACCGGGGCCACGAACGACGGGTCGAGCTGGCCCTCGAAGGGACGGTCGCCCTCGACGTCGTCCCACCCGAAGTTCGGCATCGCCGCGGTGGGATCGACCACCGACACCTCCTCGACCGTGTCCTGGCCGACGTCGCCGATCCAGAGCCGGCCGGTCCGCCGGTCGAAGCTGTAGCGCCAGGGATTCCGCAGGCCGATCCCCCACACTTCGGGCCGGCCACCCCAATCCGGGTTCGAGGCGGGCGCGATGATCCCACCGGCCGGGTCGGGGGCGACACGCAGCATCTTGCCGAGCAACCGACTCGGGTTCTGCGCCACCTCCCCCGGATCGCCGCCGCTGCCGCCGTCGCCGGTCCCGATCCACAGCAGCCCGTCGGGCCCGAAGACCAGGTCGCCGCCGTTGTGGTTGGGATAGGGCTGGCCCAACTCGAGATGGAGGACCCCGTCGTCGGGCCCGCCCACGGGGCGACCGTCGGCCAGCGGCCACGACCGGATGTCGGTGTCACCGTTCGTGTCGGTGAAGTCGACGTAGAGCCGATCGCCCGACGGATCGATCGCCATGCCCAGCAGCCCGCGCTCGCCGCCGGTGGAGACCTGGGCCCGCAGATCGAGCACCACGTCGGTCGCGCCGGTGGCGAGGTCCACGGCGTGGACCATGCCGTCGAGGGTCGAGACGAGGACCGGTCCGGCCCCGGCGGGATCGACGACCGATGACGGTCGGGCCAAGGCCACGAGCGGACCGAGTCGGACCTGCGGGTCGGTGCCGGTGGGTCGATCGGTCGGGGCGGGGCTCGAGCCCGTGGTGGCAGACGTGCCCGGCGCGGCGGCGTCGTCCGACGGCGGGGCCGGCGGGGACGACCGCTGCTGGGCGTCGTCGACCGCGGCACGATCGGTGTCATCCGACGCCGATCCCCCGTCGCCGACCACGGCGAAGGCGACGATCCCACCGGCGACGACCACGACGGCGAGCGCAGCCAGCACCACCAGCCGACGGGAGACCCGGGTGGTGTCGGGGAGGGTCGGCATCCCACGATGATGGCGGCCGCGAACCGCGCGGTGACGTCGCCCCGGCGGCCGAGCCCGGATCAGCCGGTGAGCAGCGCCAGCCGGTCGGCGACCCGACCCGACCCGAGGTGCCGCGCCACGGTGTCGTGGGCGATCTGGGCGATGTCGCCCCGCCGCGACGGATCCATCGAGTTGAACCCGACGGTGTCGACCACCTCCGGGCCCGGCTGGAGCACGAGCACGGGTGTCCCGGCGGCGCGGATCTTTCGCACTTCACGGCCGAGCGTGGCGGCGTGCAGGGCTCGGGCACCGGTCCACTGCGGGCGTCGCAGCGCGCCGCGGGTGGCCGACATGGGGCTGGAGACGACCACGATGTCGAAGCCGAGGTCGGCGACGAGATCGGCGTTCGTCGGTGAGTGGACGCCACCGTCGATGTAGGCCTGCCCGGCGTGGTCGACGGGCGCGAAGTACCCGGGGATCGCCGACGATGCCTCGACCGCGGTGGCGAGGTGCGCATCGTCGACGTCGCGGCCGAACACGACCCGCCGGCCGTCGGCCAGCCGCACGGCACAGATCCACGTCGGCCGGTCGGGCCAGGGCTCGTCGTGCGTGCGCCGGATGCGGTCGCCGATGAAGTCGGTCGAGATCCGTCCGACCGGCAGCATGCCCGCGGCAGCCTTGAACGGTCGGGTCGTCCACGGCCGGCTGAGGGCTCGGAGCACGAGGAACGGGGCGGCCGGTCGGGGGATGCGCCCGCCGACCTGGGGCGCCGGCACCTCCATCGGCCCGGCCTTGGCCAGGAAGTCGGCGCCGACCGGGCTCATCGGCCGGCCGGTGGCGCCGGCGAAGAGGTCGCTCGGGGGGACGCCCAGGCGCAGGGTGGCGGCCATGCCCGACCCGGCGGACGTCCCGACCACGAGGTCGGCCGACCGGGCGTCCCAGCCCGCGTCCTGCAGCGCGGTGAGGGCGCCGGCGTGCCAGGCACCACCGGCGACCCCGCCGGCACCGAGCACGAGCCCGACCGTGTGCCGCTTCGGTGTCGGCGTCGTCCTGGCCACGACCGCAGTGTGGCACCGCATCCGACCTACTGTCGGTCCGACGCCAGACCCCCCGGGGAGGGAGGGCGATGATCTTCGCCACCGACGCCGCCAACAACGCGGCAGCCGATTACGACCACATCCAGGTCCGCCCGCTCACCGGCGCCCTCGGGGCCGAGGTGTTCGCGGCCGACGGCGGGCCGCTGGACGTCCGCGCCCTCGACGAGGCCACCATGGCCGAGATCCGCCAGGCCTCGGTCGCCCACCTCGTGGTGTTCTTCCGGGACCAGGATCTCGACCTCGACACGTTCGTCACCTTCGGCTCTCGGTGGGGAACCTTCGGCGACGATCCGTTCGTGGCCGGCCTCGACTCGCACCCCAACGTGGTCAAGGTGGTCAAGGAGGCCGACGAGAAGGTTCCGCTGGTGTTCGGCGGGGCGTGGCACTCCGACTGGTCGTTCCAGCAGACGCCGCCGGCGTTCACCATCCTCTACGGCCAGGACGTCCCCGACCATGGGGGCGACACGTTGTGGTCGAACCTGTACCTGGCCGCCGACCATCTCTCGCCGGGCCTGCGCACCACGTTGGCCGAACTGCGCGCCGTCCACTCGCCGCAGCGGGCCTACGGCGCCGCGGCCACCCACAACGACCTGGTCGAGCACATGGACATCCGCTACGGGGAGGCGGCCCACCAGAAGCGAGCCCAGCCCATCCTCCGCCGCCATCCGGACTCCGGGAGGAGCGCGCTGTACGTGAACTGGGGGTACACCGAATCGATCGACGGGTGGTGGCCCGACGAGAGCCAGGCCCTGCTCGAGCACCTCTTCGCGGTGGCCACCAACCCCGTCTACACCTGCCGGTTCCGTTGGCAGCCCGGCTCGATCGCGGTGTGGGACAACCGGTGCACCCTGCACAATCCCATGAGCGACTACGCCGGCCAGCGTCGGGAGATGTGGCGGCTCACCATCCGGGGCGAGGAGCCCGTCCCCGGCGGGTAGGCCCGGCCCGCTTCAACGGAGGAGCCGGTCGAGGGCGTGGTCGATGCCGATGAGGTCGGGGCGCTCCTCCCGGGTGAAGGCGCTGATGTGGGTCACCGCCACCGTGTTGGCCTCGACCGTTCCGCCGTCGGTCTCGGGAGGGAGGGCCACCGGGTCGCCCCAGGCCATCTCGACCGTGTAGGCGTGCTCGTGACCAGCCTTGGGAACCAGATGGGCCTCGGACATGGCCCGGGGCGGGATGGTGCCGACCTCGGCGTGGCGCCAGCCGTCGATCTCGTCGAGCGGGCAGTTCGGGACGTTGAGGTTCACCACCGCGGGCCGCTCGGCGGGTGCGGCCAGCATCGCCTCGGCCGTGACCGCCGCCACCTCGGCCGCCGTCTCCCAGAGCTGACCCTCGATCATCTCCGCCCAGGCCTGGCCCTCCACGCCGAAGCCCACGACCGACTGGCTCACCGCGATGCCGGGGATGCCCCCGTTCCGGGCGGTGAGCGCGGCTCCCACGGTGCCGGAGTGGTAGATCGCCCGTCCGGTGTTGACCCCCGGATTGATGCCGGACACGACGAGATCGACGGCACCGAAGACGCCGAGCCGGGCGAAGAAGACGCACAGGGCCGGCGGACCGGTCACCGCCCACGTCTCCGGGACCCCGGCCAGCTCGACCCGGTGGACCTCGGGTGCGAGCAGGTGCAGCGTGCCGAGGGCGGCGCCGAAGCCGGAGTACTCCCGGTCGGGCGCGACCACCACCACGTCGCCGAGCGGTGTGAGGCGGCGGGCGAGCACGTGCAGGCCGACGGAGTCGATGCCGTCGTCGTTGGTCACGAGGATGCGCACCCGACCCTTCTACCGGATGCCGCCACGTTCTCCTCAGCCGCTACGAGCAGCCGCCACCGGGGCTCGGCACGTTGGGGATGCTGGGGTCGACCACCTCGACGTGGACGTGGGGCCAGACCGGGACGGCCCCGCCCTCCTCGACCTGCGAGGCGAACGGCAGCACGTGGGCATGGTCGCCGACGACGGTGACCCCGGCCTCGACGCGGTCGCCGGTGTGGACACGGAGGCCCTGGAAGTGCAGCAGCTTCACCTCCCACTCGGGGCGGGCGTCGGGCGCGATGACGAGGTAGTCGTCGCGGTACTTGCAGTAGAGCGTGTAGCCGCCGGCTCGCTTGACCGTGCCCGTCGCCGGGGCACGGATCTCGGTGTCGGGGGCCACGACGATGTCGGCGGCGGTCCGCTGGGCGGTCAACCGGCCCCGACTCTCCATGGTGAACGGGTGCACCGCGGTGTCGAGCGCGGTCTGGACCTGTGCGCCCTCGTGGTTCGACTCGTGGAACCCGATGCGTTCGACCACGGCAGCGGGGTGGTGGAGCACGATGTCGCCGACCGTGGCGTAGGGCGAGAAGCCGGTCTGCTGCGCGTCGCGTGGCGGCGGTGCCGAGGTCGTCGTGGTGGTGCTGGCCGTGGTGGTCGGCGCGGCGACGGTGGTCGGCGCGGCCGTGGTGGTCGACGAGGCCACGGTGGTCGACGACGTGGGAGCGACCGCCGGGGCCGGGCTGCGCAGCAGGGGGCCGGAACCGCTGGTCTCGGCCGCGCCGGACGTGGCGCACGCCCCCGCGGCGAGCGCGAGCAGGACCGCCATGCCCGCCCGCCAGCCTCGGACTGCCTTCATGCCGAGACGCTAACCAGCATCGGGTCGTTGTGGGGGTCGGGGCGACCCGGCAGGTCCGGGCCGACCAGTCGGGCCGATCAGTGCTGCCGGTGTCAGTGCTGCCGGTGCATCGCGGACGGCACGACGTGCTCGTCGCCGTCGCTCTCGACGACGTCTTCCGTCTCGGCCACCGCGCCGCCGAAGAACACGGCACCGACGGCCGCACCACCCGCGGCGCCGATGACCCACACGATCACCAACTTGGCGAGGATCGCCAGGTCGAACATCGGGATGAACGCGACCGGTGTGAGGACCAAGGCACCGACGACGGCGCCGATCACCGAACCCCGCCACAGACCCCGGCTCATCGAGTCGGGGATCGCCGCGGTGGACGGCCCGACGGTGCCCGACACGCCGGTCTCGGCCCGCTGGGAGTCGACGAGCGGGTTGCCGCTGGAATCGAAGCGCGGTCTGGAACTCATGGGACCTCCTCCTGGGGGAACGCGGCCTACCTACCCGCGTCCCCGGGTCGACAGACGCCGTTAGGGTCCCGCCGTGCGTCCGCTCACCACCACCGATGTCGCTCGCCGACCGTTGCCCGGCACCGTCGCACCGTCGTCCGTGGCGTTCTCTCCGGACGGCTCGACGGTCACCTTCCTGCTGGCCGAGCCGGGCACCCTGCACCAGCGGCTCGTCGCGGTGGACGTGGACACCGGTGCGATGCGCGCCATCGCGACCCCGGGCGAGGACGTGGCCGAGGATGACCTCCCGCTCGAGGAGCGACTGCGCCGCGAGCGGGCGCGCGAACTGGCCGTCGGGGTCACCCGGTACGCGTGGTCGGTCCGGGCCGATCGTCTCCTGGTCCCGATGCGGGACGGGCTGTGGGTCCTCGACGGCATCGACGGCGAGCCCCGCCGCGTGGTCGCCGCCACCGAGGCCACCGGCCCCCTCCTCGATGCCCGCCTGTCCGACGACGGGACCCGCATCGGGTTCGTGGCCGACGACGAGGTGCACGTGGTCCCCGCCGACGGCGGTGAGCCGGTCCCGGTCACCCAGGGAGCGGCCGAGGCGGGGCGGTCACACGGGCTGGCCGAGTTCATCGCCCAGGAGGAGATGCGGCGAGCGTACGGCTTCTGGTTCTCCGACGATGCCGAGTGGATCGCGTTCTGCGAGGTGGACGAATCGGCGATCCCGATCTACCGGATCGTGCACCAGGGCAGCGACGAGGTCGGCGCCGGCGCCCAGGAGGACCACGCCTATCCGTTCGCCGGCGCCGCCAACGCCACCGTCCGAGTCGGGGTGGTCGCGGCCGACGGCTCGACGGCCGGTGCGCCCGTCTGGCTCGACCTCGGATGCACGGGGATCGGCGACGACCGCTACGTCGCCCGGGTCGACTGGAGCCCCGACGGCGCGGTGGTGGTCCAGATCGAGAACCGGGACCAGACCCGTCTCGACGTCGTCCGCTTCGACCCCACCACGGGATCGGGCGAGCTGCTCCTCCGCGAGACGTCCGACGTGTGGATCAACCTCCACGACGATCTCCGGTTCCTCCCCGACGGCTCGTTCGTGTGGGCGTCCGAGCGGAGCGGCTTCCGCCACCTCGAGCGACGCGACCCGAACGGCGACCTCGACGTCGTGCTCACCAGCGGTGACTGGGTGGTCACGGCGGTGGCCGGCGTCGGTGCCGGCGCGGTCTGGTTCACCGGGACCCGTGAATCGGCCTTGGAACGCCACCTCTACCGGGTCCCGCTGGACGGCTCCGCGGCCCCGGAGCGGGTGACGACGGAATCGGGCCTGCACCGGGCCGCCGTGCACGCCACCAGCGGGGCATGGTGCGACACGTGGTCCACGCCGGCCCAGCCACCGCTGACCGTGGTGCACAGGGCGAACGGTTCGAGCACCACGGTCCACGACGCCTCCGACGACCCCGCGCTCGACGAGTTCGAGCTGCACCCGCCCGAGGAGCGCATCGTGGTGGCCGACGACGGCACCGAGCTCCACGCCGCCGTCTACCGGCCGGCCACCCCCGCGCCCCATCCCACCATCGTGTCGGTCTACGGCGGGCCCAGCGCCCAGATGCTCACCCGGTCGTGGGGAGTCACCGTCGCGCTGCGCGCCCAATATCTGCGCGATCAGGGCTTCTGCGTGGCCGTCGTCGACAACCGGGGATCCACCGACCGGGGCATCGCGTTCGAAGGTCACCTCCACCGCCGCCTCGGCACCGTCGAGGTCGACGACCAGGTCGCCCTGGTCCGGTCGCTGGTCGACGCCGGCATCACCGATGACCAGAGGGTGGGGATCTACGGCTGGAGCTACGGCGGCTACCTGAGCGCCCTCTGCCTGGCCCGCCGACCCGACGTGTTCCGCGCCGCGTGCGCCGGCGCGCCGGTCACCGGCTGGGACGGCTACGACACCCACTACACCGAGCGGTACATGAGCACCCCCGCCGAGAACCCCGACGGCTACGAGCAGGCCGCGGTGATGACCCACGTGGCGGGGCTGCGCGACCGGTCCCTGCTCCTCGTGCACGGCCTCATCGACGAGAACGTGCACTTCCGGCACTCGGCCCGCCTGGTCAACGCCATGATCCGGGCCGGCATCGACCACGAGCTGTTCCTGTTCCCCGACGAACGCCACGTTCCCCGCGCCGAGGCCGACCGCAGCTTCATGGAGGATCGCATCAGCGCGTTCTTCCGGCGCACACTGGCGCTCCAGCAGTACTGAGCCCCAGCAGTACTGAGCGGCCGCGGGATCGGGTACGGGCGGGACGTCATCCCCCCACGACGCCCACGACCGCGTCTCCCCCCGAACGAGCGACGAGCGGAACGCACAGCTCTTGCCGATGCCTGGCTGGCGCTCGGCGAGGAACGATGGCCCCGGAACACTCCGGGGCCATCGTCGCGCCCGGCCGTCCGACGGGGCACCGCTTTGGATGCACCGCCCACTCCGATAACGTTCGTTATTCACCGGAGGGGACCACGGAGCACGCCATGACCGACACCACTGACGCCGCCACGACCCGGGCACCGGTCGAGGACTGGAGCACCGACTTCGACCACACCCACCCCGACTACGCCGCGGCGGCCACCGACATCTGGGACGAGCTCCGCGGCCGCTGCCCGGTGGCACACACCGATCGCTTCGGGGGTGCATGGTTCCCGACCCGCCACGAGGACGTGGCTGCCATCGCCCACGACACCGATCACTTCACCAGCCAGGGTGTCATCGTCACCGACTGGCGCCCGATCGCGCCCCGGCCCATCGGGTACGCGCCGCCGATCACCTCCGACCCACCGTTCCATGCCGAGGCCCGCCGCCTGCTGCTCCCGCCGTTCGCGCCGAAGGCGATCGAGGCGTGGGAACCGGCGGCACGTTCGTCGTGCCGCCAGTTGCTGGACGACATCGAGGCGAATCTGGACGCCGATGGCGGCGTCGTGGATGCCGCCATCGCCTACACCCAGCACATCCCCGTGCGGGTCATCGCCGCCATGCTGGGGCTGCCCGAAGAGGACGGTGACCGGTTCCGCGGCTTCATCCACCGCATCATCGAGGCGCCCGGGCAGGCACCACCCATCGACCCGGAGGACACGCTCGACCACTACCTCACCCGGGTCATCGAGGAGAAGCGCCACCACCCTGGAGACGATCTCATCAGCTACCTGCTCGACGCCGAGCTGCACGGTGAACCGCTCTCGGCCGATCACATCCGCGGCACCGTCGCCCTGCTGATCATCGCCGGCATCGACACCACCTGGTCGGCCATCGGTGCCAGCCTGTGGCACCTGGCCCAGCACCCCGACGACCGCCGGCGCTGGGTCGAGGACCCCGACGTACGCACCTTCGCCATCGAGGAGCTCCTGCGCTTCTACGCCCCGGTGACCATGGCCCGACTGGTCGCCGAGGACACCACCATCGGCGACTGCCCGGTCCGCGCCGACGACTGGGTCCTGCTGCCGTTCCCGTCAGCCAACCGCGACCCGGAGATGTTCGATCGAGCCGATGAGTTCGTCATCGATCGGGCCCGGAATCGCCACGCCGCGTTCGGCCTCGGCATCCACCGGTGCCTCGGCTCGAACCTGGCCCGCATGGAGCTGCGCGTCGCCGTCGAGGAGTGGATGGACCGCTTCGGCGACTTCGAGCTGGCCGACCCCGAGGCCGTGCGCTGGTCCACCGGCCAGGTCCGGGGCCCCCGGGCCCTCCCCATCCGCATCACTCCGCCGACCGAGGGAGCACCGTCGTGAGGATCCGCCTCGACCGCGAGGCCTGCCAGGGCCACAACCGCTGCTACGCGCTCGCGCCCGAGCTCTTCGACGTCGACGACGAGGGTTACGCCGTCCTGCTGGTGACCGGCGACGTGCCCACCACGCTCGAGGACAAGGCTCAGCTGTGCGCCGACAACTGCCCCGAGTTCGCCATCGAGGTCGAGTCCTGACCCGTCGCTGGTGACGGTCCGGCTCAGCGGAGCAGAACCGCGACGACGAACGCCGGATAGCACGCCAACAGGACCAGACCGCGCGCCCGATCGAGCCGACGAGCCGGACCGGCCAGGGCGAGCACCACGGCGAGGGCACCGACCATCACCACCATCGGGAGATGCAGCAGACCCGCGTCGGTGATGCGCAGGGGCTTGACCAAGGCGGCGACACCGAGGGTCATCGTCGCGTTGTAGGCAAAGCTGCCGACCACCCCGGCGACGACGACCTCGGAGATCCCCCTCCGGGCCGCCGACCACGCCAACACCACCAGCTCGAAGCCGGTGGCGAAGCCGACGATCGTGAGCGAGACCCGAACCTGGTCGGCCTCGGCCCCCACCAGGTGCCGCACCCCATCGACGAGCAGGGTCGCCCCCACCACCATCGCGGCCAGACCGGCCAACACGTGCCCCAGCTCGCGGCCCACCCGGCGACCACCATCCGACATCTCCTCGGCCGCCGCCTCGGCGAGCTCGCCGGTCTCGCCCAGACCAGGCGGTTGGCGTTCGGCCCACCAGATGAGCGCCACGTAGCCGACGTAGCAGGCGACGAGCGCCAGTCCCTCGAACCGGCTCACCCGCCCATCCCAGCCGAACAGCACGGCAACGGCCCCGACCGGGAGTCCGAGCAGCCCGTACCGGAGCACCTTCGCTCCGAACGGCAACGGTGCCACCACCGCGCCGACTCCGAGCGCGACCAAGCAGATCGCGATGTTGGCCCCGATCACATCCCCGAACGCGATCGCAGGGACTCGGCGGACGGTGGCGGCGACCGCCGTCGCCAGCTCCTCCGGCTCGGCACCGGCCAGCAGCACGGCGAGCGCGAAGGTGCTGACACCGAGGCGAGTGGCAGCCCGAGCCAGGTGCTCAGCGAACTGCTCTGCGCCCCATACGATCGCCGTCACCCC
Organism: uncultured Acidimicrobiaceae bacterium; assembly: GCA_963731885.1. GTDB lineage: Bacteria > Actinomycetota > Acidimicrobiia > Acidimicrobiales > Salinilacustritrichaceae > Salinilacustrithrix. The sequence continues at coordinate 10,081 of CAVSXR010000043.1, forward strand.
GGCTGCGGCCAACAGCAGGGGGACAGCGGCATCGACCATCCGACCATCGTGCCCGACGGCCGCTCGACGACGAGGACCCCCGACATGCACGCCCTGCTCATCAGCTTCGGCATCATCTTCGTCGCCGAGCTCGGCGACAAGAGCCAGCTGATGGCGCTGGCGTTCGCGGCCCGCTACCGGCCGCTGCCGATCCTGATCGGCATCACCATCGCCACGGCCGTCGTGCACCTCTTCAGCGTGTTGGTGGGGGTGGTCGTGGGGGTGGCGCTCCCCACCAACGTGATCTCGGTCGTCGCCGGGCTGGCGTTCTTCGGCTTCGCGGCCTGGACGTTGCGGGGCGACGAGCTCGACGAGCGGGGGGAGGCCCTCGCCTCGGAGTCCAACCGATCGGTGATCGTCGCCGTCGGAGTGGCGTTCTTCCTGGCCGAGCTGGGTGACAAGACGATGCTCGCCACCATCACCCTCGCCACCACCGAGGGGGTGGTCGGCACCTGGCTCGGGTCGACGTTGGGCATGGTCGCCGCCGACGCCCTCGCCGTGGTCGTCGGCCAGCAGCTCGGGGCGCGGCTGCCGGACCGCGCCATCAGGATCGGCGCCGCGCTGCTGTTCGTCGGGTTCGGCATCCTCCTCGTGGCCGAGGGGCTCCGCTGATCAGACCGCCTCGTCGAGCAGGTCGACCTCGTCGATCTCGATGAAGATGCACTCGCCCGGGCACAGCTCGGCGGAATCGACCACCCGCTGCTGGAAGTCGGGAGCGACCGGCACCATCGACGCCGACCCACCGGGGTCGTTGCCGATGTCCATGCCGTCGCGCACGTAGGCGATGCCGTCCTCGAGGATCAGGAAGATCTCGGGACAGTGATCGGTGCACAGGCCGTCTCCGGTGCACAGATCCTGATCGATCCACACGTGCATGGTCCCAGCCTGGCTGCCGAGCGTCACCCGATGGAAGTCGCCCCGGCGGCCTCTACGCTCGGCGCCGTGATCCACGCCTCGGAAATGGCCACCGTCTGGGTGATCCGCGGCGGCGACGGAAACCGGCTGGTCCAGACGTTCCTCGACGCCGGCGAGATCGGTGTCGGTTACCCGGAGCTCCCCGACGGACACACCGTGGACCGCAGCAGCGCGCTGCGGCTGCTCCAGCCCGATCCGGAGGCCCCCGCCCCCGAGGCCGACGCCGCCATGTTCCTCAGCTTCGTCCGGCGCATCGAGGTGGGCGACATCGTGCTCATGCCCGACCCGGCGGCCGGCGGTTTCGTGTGCGGGGTCGCCACCGGCGACTACGAGTACCGCGAGGACGTCGAGGCCAGCCGCTGTCGACACCGGCGCCCCGTCGAGTGGCGTCGCCGGCTCCCCTTCGGCGCCCTGCCGGAACGGTTGGCACACCTGCCCCGCCAGCGCCAGGTGGTCCACGACGTCCCCGACGGTCGTCTCCGCGACCTGGCGCTGCGGTGCTGCCGGCTCGAGCTGGGCGACGACCCTTTCGACCGGCCGAAGGGCGCGATACCCACCAGCCGACCCCGCTCGTCGCGGATCCGTGCCCCCAAGCGGCCGCCGAAGGCGTCGATGCCCGAGCGCCGGTGTGCGGGATGTCTCGTGGTGAAGCCGGCCGAGGTGTTCGAGGACGGCGGCGACTGGTGCCGCGACTGCCTCTGATCCGAGCCCGACTCATTCCTCCAGCAGGTGCCGGAGCTTGGCCCGGAGCCGCTGCACGGTGTTGTCGACGAACTTGTCGGTGCGGTCCATCTGCTCGGCGATCTCGCGGTACTTCTTGCCGCTGAGCAGGCCGACCAGCACGTGGGCCTCGTTCTCCGACAACCGGTCGGGTTCGTCCTTGCGACGTCGGGTCCGGCTGCCCTCGAAGTGGACGCGGAGGATCTCGTGCACCGCCTCGTGCCCGTAGGCCTCGAGCAGGCCCTCGATCTCGGTCAGGCCGAACGGCATGCCGCCGCTGTCGTCCATGTCCAACCGTTCGACGACCGAGCGCTCGTGGCTGACCGAGGGAAGCTGCCGCCCGGCCGGCACCCCGTCCTCCGAGCTCTCGCTGTCGTGGTGGGCGATGCGGTCGGCCGAGGTCAGCGGCGCGTGCTTCATCCGGTTGGCCGCCTTCACCGCGGTGATGACCTGCCGTTGCATGCAGGTCCGGGCGAAGCTCGGGAACGCCGAGCCCGCGGCCTCGGAGTAGTCGCGGACCGCCTTCCAGAACCCGATCATCGCCTGCTGGCGAACGTCTTGGTGATCGCCGCCCGGTACGAAGTACTTGCGCGCCACCGACAGGACCAGGCCCTCGTGGCGGCGGAGCAGCTCGGCGACCGCGTCCCGGTCCTTGTCGCGCTGGAACGCGGCGACGAGGGTCTCGTCGTCGGCGGCGCCGAGCGTCGACGCTCGCAGTCGTTTCGAGGTACCGGCGGGTTCGGTCATCGGCGTCGGCTCCCCCCACGCGCCGAGCGGGATCGGTCAGTAGCGAAGATGTTCGTGCACCACGCCTGGATGTTCGGCATCGATCAACTCCCATCCGGTCGCGACACACCAGCGGGCCACCCGATCGGACAGGTCGTCGACGTCGAACGGCTTGGTGATGTAGTCGTCGGCACCCGAGATCACGCCTCGCATCACGTCGTCCTGGCCGGCCAGGGCGGTGAGGATCACGTACACCGTGCCGTCACCGGCGCCGTGGCCCCGTTCTCGGCCGGCCTCCATGGCTTCGACGCCGTCGAGGCCCGGCATCATCACGTCGAGCAGGCACAGCACGGGGCGGAACTCGTCGAGCAGGTCGGCCACGTTCTCGCCCGTGTCGGTGACGTGCACCTCCCAGCCGTCGAGAGTCAGCAGCGACACGATCAGCGAACGGATCCCCGGCTCGTCCTCGGCCACGACCGCGAGCCGGCGGGCAGTCCCGCGATGTGGCACATCGATGTCGGTCGGGGCTGATCCCTCGTCAGTTCCCACGTCCGGGGAGGGTAGTGGTCCCACCGGCCCCGTGGCGGGTCAGAGCGAACGCGGCTCAGGCAACGACCTCGGGCGGGTAGCCGGCGCGCTCGACGAGCCAGGCCACCACGGTGAGCGACGGCCAGATCCGGTCGAGCGGGAGCGCAGATCCGTCGCCGGTCGTCCAGAGGTGGATCACCTCGGCCGCCGCGAATTCGGGAGCGTCGACATCGTCAGCGAACACCGAGGAGGTGTCCAGTCCCGGCAGCACCACGATGTCACCGCGCTGGGCCGAACCATCGCCGGCCGGGTCCGATGGATCCCACAACCCGGCATCGACCGCCAGCGCCCGGCCGACGACGTCGAGCCGGTGGGCGATCGCGCTCCAGCCCGCCACCTCGGCACCCTCGAGCAGCGCCACGCGGGCTGCCACCCGATCGCCGCGCAGCAGACCGTCGACGGCGTCGACCACGAACGGGGTCTCGGGTCCGCTCACCAACGGCGAGAACGCGGAACCGGACATGTCGGACACGTCAGCAGGCTTCGCCGCGGATGCGCCCACCTCCTACCGGAATGCCCCACTCGCTGCCGCCATCGGGATCAGGATACGGTCGTTGCCAGATCACCATCCGGCCAGGGAGGACTGCAGTGCCGCGCATCGCCATCGTCGGGTCCGGCTTCGCCGGCTTGGGCCTGGGCATCCAGCTCAAGCGTCAAGGCATCGACACCTTCACGATCTTCGAGAAGGCCGACGAGGTGGGGGGCACGTGGCGAGCCAACACCTATCCCGGTGCCGAGTGCGACATCCCCTCCGCGCTGTACTCGTACTCGTTCGAGAACTTCGACTGGCCCAACAAGTGGTCCCACCAACCGGTGATCAAGGCCTACCTCGAGCACTGCGCCGACGCGTACCACCTCCGAGCGCACCTCCGCTTCCGTACACCGGTCACCGAGCTGCGGTGGGTGGACGAGGCCAGCGCCTGGGACGTCACGTCGGTACCCGGGCCGGACGGCGCGTCCGTGACCGAGCGCTTCGACGTGGTGGTGTCGGCCACCGGGCAGCTCAGCCGGCCCCGCTGGCCCGACATCGACGGGCTCGACTCCTTCGCCGGGCCCGTCTTCCACTCGGCCGAGTGGGACCACTCCGTCGACCTCACCGGCAAGCGGGTGGCCTCCATCGGGGCGGGGGCCAGCGCGGTGCAGTACGTGCCCCAGGTGGCGAAGGTGGCCGAGCAGGTCACCATCTTCCAGCGCACACCGAACTGGATCATCCCCAAGAACGACCGCGACTACTCCGATTTCGAGAACGCCCTCATCCGCCGCAGCCGGATCGCGCGCGACCTGCGCCGGTTCTCGATCTGGCTGCGGGCCGAGCTCCTCGGCTTCAACCTGATGAAGCAGAAGTCGATGGTCCGCGACTTCATGGAGAAGTACTCCCGCAAGAACCTCGAGGCGAAGGTGACCGACCCGGACAAGGTGGCCAAGCTCACGCCCGACTACCCCATGGGTGCCAAGCGGGTGCTGTTCTCCGACGACTACTACGAGGCGATCGAGACCTACGACGTCGCAATCGAGACCGATCCCATCACCAAGGTCACCGGCGACGCCATCGTCACCCAATCGACCGGATCCGACACGCCGGTCGAGCATCCGGTGGACGTGATCGTGGTGGGCACCGGGTTCCACACCCACGACTTCCTGACCCCGATGACGGTGATCGGACCCGGTGGAGCGAACCTCGACGACCAGTGGCGCGAGGGGCCGCAGGCGTACCTCGGCATCGGCGTGCACGGCTTCCCCAACCTGTTCTTCATGTACGGCCCGAACACCAACCTGGGCCACAACTCCATCGTGTTGATGATCGAGTCGCAGTGCCGCTACCTGCTGTCGCTCTTCCGTCAGATGGCCGCGGGATCGATCCAGGCCGTCGACGTGCGGGCGGACGTGCAACAGGCCTACAACGACGAGTTGGCGAAGCGGTTGGCCGACTCGGCCTGGGTGCTCATCGAGGACAGCTGGTACCTGCAGGGAGGCAAGGTCACCAACAACTGGGTCGGCCGCACCACGGAGTACCGCCGCCGTACGAACCACGCCGATCTCGACGACTTCGACCTCACACCGATGCCGGTTCCCGCTCCCGTCCCGGCCTGAGCTCGCGGTCCATCCGCTCGAACCGTCCCGGCCGCAGGAGGTGGAGCCAGAGGGCGCCGAGCGTCCACCCGGCCACCACGTCCGACACGAAGTGGACCCCGAGGACGGGACGGCTGAGGCCGACGACCACGGCGACGAGGGCCGCGGTCGCGGCCGCGAACCGGGCGGCCCAGGCGGTCCTCGATGGGACGGCGACGACGAGCGCCAGGGCGATGGCGCCGAAGACGATCGTGGTGTTGGTGGCGTGGCCGGACGGGAAGCTCTTGGTGACCGGATGGAGGAGGACGTGATCGAGGTCGGGCCTCGACCGGCCGACCACCACCTTGAGCACCGATTCGGTCATCCCGCCACACGCGGTGACGACGACCAACCAGAGGGCGGTCCACTGCCGGTGGTGCACGACCGACCAGATGGCGGCCAACCCCACGAACACGGCGAGGTGCGCGGGCTCGCCGAGCCACGTGAGGTCGCGTGCGACCCGGGCGACGCCGGCGTGGTCGATCGCCCGCTGGTGGAGGTTGGCGGTGAGCCGGAGGTCGCCCCGCGCCACCGGGCCGAGCTCGACCAGGAACGACAGCCCGTATCCCAGGGCGAAGACGACGGCGACCGCGGCCAGGACCCGCCGGACGAGGTCAGTCACCGGCGACGGTGCGCGGCTCGGAGTACCACGCCACCTGGTCGCGGCCGGCACGCTTCGCCTCGTAGAGCGCATCATCGGCGTTGCTGATCAGCGTCTCCGCCGAGGTGCCGGCCTCGGCCACCGCGATGCCGATGCTGCAACGCAACGAGATGCTGGACTCCGGGCCGACGACCTGCTCGGCGACCCGCCGACGGATCCGATCCGCGGTGGCCTCGACCTCTCCACGGTCGTCGTCCACCACCCCGGCGACGAGGAACTCGTCGCCGCCGAGCCGGGCCACCACGTCGGACGAGCGGGTGGCGGACCGGAGCGCAGCCGCAGTCCCGCGCAACGCGTCGTCGCCGGCGGCGTGGCCGTGGGCGTCGTTGATCGGCTTGAGTCCGTCCAGATCGATGAACAGCGCCATCACCATCCCACCGTCACGTCCGATCCGGGCCAGGTCGCGGCCGATCATCTCGAAGGCCGCGGCGCGGTTCAACAGCCCGGTGAGCGCGTCGTGGGTGGCGGCCACCTCCAGCTCGCTGCGTCGTTGATCGGCAACCCGGATCGACGATCGCAGCCGGTTCAGCGCGACCTGGAGGGCCATACCGGTCCGACCGGGCAGTTCGTCGCTGAGCACCGGCGCGTCGGGATCGTCGGCCAGAGCCACCGCGTGGGCTTCGACCGCCGCCAGCGTCGTGGCCATGTCGTTGAACGCGGTCGCGGTGTCGATCAGCTCGCGGGGCCCCGACGGGGCGATCGGCTCGAGGTCGAACCGACCGTCGTGGATCTGGTGGGCGGCGCGCTCGAGCTGTTGCACGGGACGGGTGACCCGCCGGGCCAGTACGAGCGCGCCCGTCAGCGACAACACGGCGAGCAACGCGGCCGCCGCAACCTGGACCTCGAGCTGCCGGGTGGCGTCGCGGGCCACCTCGTCGCCGGTGTGGCGCAGGTCGAGGCCCGCGGACTGCACCACGTCGGCCAGGCCCCGACCCCACGAGGCGCCGTCGACGAACGCGTCGCCGAACGCCTCGGGATCACCGGCCAGCGGTGAGTCCACGCCGTGCAGCACCGTCGTCACCACGTCGGCGAGCGCGGCCTCGAACCGGGCCGTGCCCGGGTCCTGGGTGTGGGCGGTCCACGCCGCCGCCGCGCCGGGGCCGAGGCTGTCGGGAAAGGTGGCCGTGGCGGCCTCGTACCGGAAGGTGGCGGCGAGCAGCGAGGTGGGGTCGGCCCGGTCCGCGCCGTCGAGGACGGCTTCGATCGACAATCCGGCTCGGGCCGATCCGGCCCGCATGGCCACGAAGGAGTTCCACAGCGCATCGAGGCGGGCATGCACGGTGCCGGGCAGGCGATCGGACTCGATGTCGTCGTTCACCGCCGCGAACTGGTCCGTCCAGATGGTGTCGACGTCGGCGATCAGCGCACCGAACGCGCTCCGAACGGCGCTGAACTCGCCCCGACCGGCGTCGATGTCGGTCCGCACCGCGTCGATCCGGCGTAGGTCGGCCTCGAGCTGCGGCGAGGAGGCGAGGAACCGATCGTCGTCGACCACGGCGCGCGCCTGGTCGAGCTGGCCCACGAAGTCGATGCCGAACAGCGTCGTGAGCACGTCGGGGCTGGCCCCGAATCCCGCGCCGATGGCCAGGACCCAGGAATCGGTCTCTTCGTCCACCAGAGCCGACCGGGCCTCCACGATGCGGACCATCGTCCGCGAATCCCGGTCGAGCCGGTCGGCGGCGTGGCGGCGCGACTGCGCCTCGAGCGCCGCAACCGACGCCAGAGCCACCATCCCGATCGTGGGGACGAGCACGGCCAGGACGACGACCGTCCGCAACCGCAGACCGCGCGCGCGTCTGGGCGCCCCACCCGTCGTCATCGACCGTCTCTTCCTCACCGGACGCCAGAATTGCATCCGTCCCCCGCCGCCGGCGCATCGAGCACCGGATCGGCGGTGGAAGGGGGCCGAGGCCCGCCGGAACCCCGGCCCCCGTATCCACCGATCCCCGCCGATCGGCCTATAGGCGCCCTTCGCTGTCGCTCCGGGCGGCAGCGACGAGCGCGGCGGCGTCCATGCCGGGCCGGGCCCGACCGACGCCGAAATGCATGGTGACCCCGCGGCGGCCGGCCGCCCCATCTCGCACCGTGGTACGGATCCCCTCGGTGAGGAAGTCGGCCACCGCGGTCCCGCCATGAGGACAGAAGACGGTGAAGGCCGGGCCCTCGCACCGACCCACGAGCGCCACCACCGGTGCCGCAGCGGTGACCGCGGCGGCCGTGTCGCGCAGGACGCGATCGGCGTCCGGCTGGCCCTGCTCCCGGCGGACCCGATCGATGCCGTCGGCCACCGCGAGGATCACGAAACCGTCGCCCCCGTGATCGGGATACGGCCGGCCGAGCGCGTGGTCGACGGACCGGAGGAAGTGCTGCGAGCTGAGCACCCCGGACGGGTGACCCCCGACGTCGACCTCGACATCACCGGGCCACCGATCGAAGACCGACCGGACACGGGATTCATCGGCAGGGGGAGGGACCATGGCACTCCTGTCCGCACGAACGGAACGGGGGGCCGGGGTCCGGGGCCTGGGCGCCGACGGCACTACGCCGTCGACAACGGCGATGCTACCAGCCGCCCGGGTTCTTGGCCGACGATAGGGTGAAACGATGCGACGGCTCCCACGTGGACGATGATCGCCTCGCCAGGGTGGCGCAGGCCCTCGCCGCGGACGACGGCGCCGACGCCCTGACCCGCCTCTGCGTCGTCAGCCTCGAGCTGCTCTCGGTGGACGGCGCGGGCATCGCGGTGTTCGACGAGGAGGAGCACCGCGGCGCGCTCGCGGTGTCCGACGAGCGGTTCGCCCGGATCGACGACCTGCAGTTCCAGCTCGGTGAAGGGCCGGCGATCGACGCCAGCAACTCGGCACGTCCGGTGCTCGAGCCAGACCTTGCCCGAGCGTCCGCGCAGTGGCCGGCGTTCGTCGAGGCGGCGCTGGCCGCGGGGCTCCGGGCCCACTTCTCGTTCCCACTCCAGATGGGAGCGGCCCACCTCGGCGTGTTGAGCCTGCATCGCCGGACGCCCGGCGACCTGGACGAACGCGACCTCGCCGACGCGTTGTCCCTGGCGCGCATCGCGGTCCAGCTCGTCCTCGACCAGCAGGCCGGGATCACGCCCGGAGAGCTTCCCGGTCGGCTTCCCGAGATCCTCGACCACCGGATGCGCGTCCACCAGGCCACCGGCATGATCGCGGCCCAGCTCGATGCCGACATCGCCACCGCCCTCGGTCGGCTGCGCGCCCACGCCTGGGCCAACGACCTGTCCATCGAAGCGGTCGCCGAGGCCGTCATCGGTCGGCACCTGCGCTTCGCGCACGACTGACTTCCACTCCCCTACGATCGCCGTATCGCACGGCGGGCCGAGAAAGGCAGGCGATGACATGAGTGACCCACAACGATTGAGCCAGGTTCTGGTCGATCTGGCCGACACGCTCGTGTCGGACTTCGACGTGGTCGACTTCATGACCACGCTTGCCCACCGACTGGTGGAGCTGCTCGTCGACGGGGAGGCCGGGGTGATGCTGGTCGACGACAGGGACCAGCTCCACTCGGTGGCATCGTCGAGCGAGACCGCCCGGATGCTCGACCTGTTCGAGCTGCAGCGGGACGAAGGCCCCTGCCTCGACTGCTTCCGCTCCGGCGAGGCCCTCGTCAACCACGCGCTGGGCGACTCGCCCGCACGGTGGCCCCTGTTCGAAGCCGAGGCCCGGCGGCACGGGTTCGCCATGGTGCACGCCCTCCCCATGCAGCTCCGGGGGCGCATCATCGGCGTGGTCAACATCTTCAGCGTCACCGCGGTCGAGCTCGACGCGGCCGACGTGCAGGTGGGACAGGCCTTGGCCGACATCGCCACCATCGGCCTGCTCCAGGAGCGGACGCTCCGCGAGGCGCGAATGCTCAACGAGCAGCTGCAGTCGGCGTTGACCAGCCGGGTGGTGATCGAGCAGGCCAAGGGTGTGCTGGCGGAGCGTCTGCAGCTCGAGATGGGGGATGCGTTCGAGCTGCTCCGATCCCATGCCCGCCGCAACGGCCAGCACCTGGGCGACGTGGCGCGCGCCGTGATCGACGGCGAGCTCGACACCGCGGCGCTGCACGGCTGATCTCGCCGGAGCTCAGGCTTCGAGTAGGGCGACGGCGGCGGCCGCGATGTCGTCGACCTGGGGCAGGACGGCGTTCTCGAGCGTGGGCTCGTAGGGGACGTGGGTGTCGAGCGCGGCGACCCGGCGGACCGGGGCGTCGAGCGACCAGAAGCATTCAGCCGCGATCCAGGCCGCGACCTCGGCTCCGAAGCCGACGGTCAGGACGTCCTCGTGGACGACGAGCACCCGGCTCGTCTTGGCCACCGACTCGGCGACCCGTTCCTTGTCCCACGGGATGATCGTGCGCAGGTCGATGACCTCCACCTCCCGGCCGGTCTGCTCGGCCACCTGCTCGGCCGCGACCAGCGACTTCTGCACGGTGGCTCCCCAGGTCACGACGGTGAGGGCGTCGCCATCCCGGCAGACGGCCGCCGAGCCGAAGGGCACGACGTAGTCGGGACCGGGCAGCGGATCGCGGGTGTAGGGCTGGCGGAGCAGGTGCTTGTGCTCGAGGAACAGGACCGGGTCGTCGCAGCGGAACGCGGCCCGGAGCAGCCCGGCGGCGTCGCGGGCCCGGGACGGGAAGGCGATGAGCAGCCCCGGGACGTGGGCGAAGATCGACTCGCCGCACTGGCTGTGCCAGATGGCGCCCCCGGTGAGGTAGCCCCCGATGGGCACGCGGATCACCATCGGCGCGGAGAACGCGCCGTTGGAGCGCCAGCGGACGGTGGCCGCCTCGCTCTTGATCTGTTGCATGGCGGGCCAGATGTAGTCGAAGAACTGGATCTCCGGCGCGGGATGGAGCCCGCGGACGGCCTGACCCACCGCCCGACCGATGATGTTCGCCTCGGCCAGCGGCGTGTTGTAGCAGCGGGCCATGCCGAACTCGCGCTGGAGGCCGTGGGTGGTACCGAAGACCCCGCCCTTGCCCTCGACGTTGGAGAGCATCACCTCGCGAGCGTCGGCCACGTCCTCCCCGAAGACCCGGATGCGCGGGTTGGCGGCCATCTGCTCGTGGAGCACGGCATGGATCGCGCCGCCGAGGGCCACGACATCGCCGCCGGAACCGGGATCGGGGGGCTCGGGAATGGAGGGCAGCGCCACCACGTGCTCGGTGATGGTGGCGGGATCGGGGCGAGGGGCGGCCAGGGCCTCCTTGGCCGCGTCGGCGACGGCCTGGCGAGCCTGTTCCCTGATCTCGCTCGCCTCCTGGGGGGACAGCACCCCGCCGTGCACCAACTCGTGCTCGAGCCGGCCGACGGGATCGCGCTCGGCCTCGTCGGCGAGCTCCCGCTCGGAGCGGTACTTGGACTGGGTGTCGGCCGACGAGTGCGAGTAGGGCCGGGTGACGTTGGCGTGGATGAGCAGTGGTCCGACGCCGGCCCGCACATGGGCGATGGCATCGGCGCCCCGGTCCCGCACCGCGAAGTAGTCGGTGCCGTCGAGGTGCAGCACCTCGAGACCACGGAACCCCTGGACCAGTTCGGACACCGGCGCCGGCGACTGATCGGACACGGGCACCGAGATGGCGAAGCCGTTGTCGGCCACCACGAAGACCACCGGCAGGTGCAGGGTGCAGGCGGTGTTGAGCGACTCCCAGAACTCGCCCTCGGAGGTGGCCCCCTCACCGAGCGAGACGTAGGTGACCTCGTCACCGGCGACGGGCAGGTGCGAGAGCGCCGCGGTGCGACCGATGTAGCGGCCGGCCTCGGCACACCCGACGGCGGGGATGCACTGGCTGCCGGTGGGGCTCGACTGGGTGACGACGTGCTTGTCGCGGAAGCCCCAGTGCGAGGGCATCTGCCGTCCGCCCGACGACGGATCCTGGGCCGAGCCGACGGCCTGGCAGAGGATCTCGGTGGGGGTGACGCCCAGGCCGAGCATGAGGGCGAGGTCGCGGTAGTACGGGAAGAACCAGTCCGACCCCGGCCGCAGCAGCCGGGCGAGGCCGAGCAGCAGCGCCTCGTGCCCGGCGCCGGAGATCTGGAAGTAGACCTTGCTCTGCTTCTGGAGGCTGATCTCACGGTCGTCGATGGCGCGAGACGTGCAGGCCAGGCGGAAATCCTCGATCAATTCGTCGGTCGGCAGGCCACGGAACGTGCGCATCTGTCGCCATGTTGCCACTCCCCGTCCGGGCATGCCGGGACGGCGGCGGCCCCGGTGACCTTGGCCTCTGCCCGGTCGGCGGGAGGCGGGGTAGAACCAGCGCATGCGTCGATGCACCCCCACCGAAGCCGTCGAAGCGTTCCGCCCCACCGACAGCCTGGGCCTGCCGTTGGGGCCCGCCCAGCCCGCCGCCCTGCTCGAGCAGCTGGGCACGCGCAAGGACTGGCAGGAGCTGCGCATCTTCGGTGCGCTGGTCACCGTGCTCAGCGAGGTGTTCACCCATCCCAACGTCCACTACCTCAGCGGGTTCTACGGTCCGCTGGAACGCCTGCTGCGCGACAGCGGAGCGAACATCGGCTTCGCCCCCGCCGACTTCCGCCGCTTCATCGCCTTGCTGGCCGACATCTCGCCGCGGGTGATGGCCACCTCGGTGGCACCGCCCGACGACGAGGGCTGGTGCTCGCTGTCGCTCCACGCCGGGGCCAACGTGGCCGAACTGCACGCCGCGGGCGCCGACCCCGACCGTCTGCTGATGGCCGAGGCCAGTCCGAACCACCCGGTGACCTACGGCCTCGGTGAGCACCAGCACCGTCTCCACCTCGACGAGATCGACCTCCTGATCGAGTCGGAGGCCAAGCCCTACGAGATCGTCGACGCCCCCGCCACCGCGGTGGAGCAGGCCATCGCCGAGCACATCTCGGGCATGATCCCCGACGGCGCCACGCTCCAGACGGGCATCGGCGCCGTCCCCAACGTGGTGGCGTCCCTCCTGGCCGAAGGAAGCGGCGGGGGCTACGGCGTCCACTCCGAGATGTTCACCACCGGGCTCATGCGCCTCCACGAGGCCGGCAAGGTCACCAACACCAACAAGGGCCAGTTCGACGGGAAGTCGATCACCACCTTCGCCGGCGGCACCGCGGAGCTGTACCAGTGGTTGCACGAGAACCACGACGTCGCCTTCCTGCCGGTCGACATCGTCAACTCGCCCGAGGTCATCGCCGCCAACGACAACATGATCACCATCAACGCCGCCCTGGCCGTCGACGTCCATGGCCAGGTGGTGGCCGACACCCGCAGCGGCGAGCAGTTCTCCGGCATCGGCGGCCACGAGGACTTCGTGGCCGGCTCCGGTCTGTCGCTCAGCGACCGCTCGATCCTGTGCCTGCCGTCCACCTACCGGGCCGGCGAGGAGGTCCACTCGCGGATCGTGCCGTGGTTCGAGGCCGGTACCGTCATCACCACCCCGCGCCACCAGGTCGACGCCATCGTCACCGAGTTCGGCGTGGCCGAGCTCCAGGGCAAGACCGTGCACCAGCGGGGCCAGGCCCTGGCGGCAGTGGCCCATCCGGACTTCCGGGACGAGCTCCTCGACGCAGCCGAACGGGCCTCGGGCGGCCGATCCCCCGTCGTCTGAGCCCGTTCACCCCGAACCGTCACCGACGGTTCACGTGGTGAAGGCAGGAACTGGCAGCCGCGGCGCCCAATGAAGGCACCGTACGCACTCGCCGTCGAACCGCTGGGGTCACCACGTGCCGATCGATCGTCGTTCGTTCCTGAAAGCCGCGCTCGCGGGCGCCGGCGCCGCCGCCATCGGCGGCCCGGCGCAGGCAGCCATCCCCTCCCTGAACCCGACCCGGCCGGCCGCGACGCTGCTCGGCGGTCCCCCGCCGAAGTACGCCAACATCCAGCACGTCGTCGTGATGATGATGGAGAACCGCTCGACGGACCACTACCTCGGCTGGTGGGGCGAGCGCGCCGACGTCCGCTTCGACGCCCGGACCAGCCTCGGGCCCGACGGCGCGCCGAGCGGCGGGGACCAGACCACCAACTGGGGGGCCGGCGGCACGGCCAACTTCAGCGGCGCCGGCTTCGACGACCCGAGCCACAGCCACGACGGTGGCCGCTACCAGATCCTCGACCACGACCGTGACGGCGTGCCCGACGGATGGAACACGCCCGGCTCCGGCACCGACGAGTACGCCCTCAGCTACTACACGGATGCCGATCTGCCGGTGATCGCCCAGGTCGTCCAGGACTTCACCGCCTTCGACCGGTACCACTGCGCGTGGATGGGCAACACCTACCCCAACCGGTACTACATGCACTCGGCCCAGGCCCATGGCCTGACCACGAACGACTTCCCGCCCCAGAAGGCCTCCGAGAACCCTGCTTGGGCCACTGGGTTCGACTGGCCGACCCTGTGGGACTTCCTCACCGTGAAGGGCGTGACGTGGAAGTACTACTACTCCAACCTGCCCGTCATCGCCCTCTTCGGTGCCCGGTATCTGGCCAACGCCCGGCCCATCACCGAGTACTACGAGGACTGCGCCGCCGGCACCCTCCCTCAGGTGGCCTTCGTCGATCCCTTCTTCGTCGCCGACTTCGGACTGGCCAACGACGACCACCCCCACGCCGACATCCGCCTCGGCCAGGAGTTCTACAGCGACGTGATCACCGCGTTCCTCCGCTCGTCGAACTGGTTCAGCGGCGCGCTGTTCATCAACTACGACGAGTGGGGCGGCTTCTGGGACCACGTGGTCCCACCGGCGGTGGGCGCCGACGTCGACCCGCTGGCCACCTACGGGCCCAGCGTCGACTACACCACCGAGGGGCCGTGGACCACGGCGAAGCCGGCCGACTTCGGCCTGAAGGGGTTCCGCACCCCGGCGTTCCTGCTCAGCCCCTATGCCCGCAACACCGGGGTCAATCCGCCGCCGCCGAAGAAGAACGGCAAGCCGGGCAAGGATGCGCCCACCATCGACCGCACGGTCAGCGGCGCCCACGACCACACCACCATTCTCCGGTTCATCGCCGAGAACTGGGGCCTCCCGGATCCCGGCCAGTGGGACCCTGGGTACTCGCGGACGCCGCAGAACTCCATGGCCCAGGCCTTCGACCCGTCCTTCGCCGAGGAGGGCAACCCCGGTCTGCCCGAGGTCGACGTCGCCGCCTACGAGTACCAGGCCCCCGCCGAAGCCCGCACCACCAACTCACCGATCCCCGCCAGCTCGGTCAGTGCGCTGTGGTCGCAGGCCGACTGGATCGAGTCGCTGGGCTACTCGGTCAACACGCGCTTCGCCGACGCGCTGCCCGTCACCCGCTGACGAAGGGAGCGACACGTTCGGTGGGGCGGCCGATGATGGCCCGGTCGCCCTTCACCAGGACGGGCCGCTCCATGAGCTCGGGGTGGGCCACCAGCAGCTCGACGACCGCGCCGGAGTCGGTGATGTCGGGGAGGGCGACGCCGTTGCTCTTGGCGTCGCCGGTACGGACGAGCGATTCGACCGGGTCCTCGAGCTTGGCGACGATCGACTCCAGAGTGGCCCGGTCGGGCGGGGTGTCGAGGTAGCGGACCACCTCGGCCTCGACGCCGGCGTCCTCGAGCGTCGCCATGGCGGCGCGGGACTTCGAGCAGCGGGGGTTGTGGAAGACGGTGATCTCGGCCATGGAACTCACGCCGGCCGGCACTCGTCGAGGGCGATGGCGGCGTAGAGCGCGGTCCCCACGGCCATGGCCGACTCGTCGATCACCATCCGGTTGGAGTGGTTGGGCGCGGCATCGGTGAGGGCCACGTCGGGCGGGCAGGTCCCGAGGAACGCCATCGCACCCGGCACCTGCTGGAGCACGTAGCTCCAGTCCTCGGCCCCCATCACCGGCGTGGGCATCTCGGCCGCCCGCTCACCCACCAGACGGCCGGCGACGTCGAGCACCCAGGCGGCCGCGTCAGCGTCGTTGACGGTGACCGGGTAGCCGTCGGGCTGGATCTCGCACGTCGCGGTGGCACCGTGGGCCTGGGCGATGTGCGACGAGATCCGGCGCAACTCGTCGTGGACCAGCATCCGGCTCCGCTCCGAGACCGAGCGGATCGTGCCCGCCATGACGGCGGTCTCGGGGATGACGTTGGTGGTGGTCCCGGCCCGGATCTTGGCCACCGTCACCACCGCGGGGTGGAACGCCTCGACCTTGCGGGTGACCATGGTCTGGAACGCGCCGACCATCTCGCAGGCGATCGGGATGGGGTCGACGGCGTGGTGCGGCATGGACGCATGGCCGCCCTTGCCGGTGACCGTGACGGTGAAGAAGTCGGCCGAGGCGAGCATCGGACCGGGCCGGGTGCCGACGAATCCGGACGGCGCCGACGGTGTCTGGTGGATGGCGAAGGCGCGGGTGACCGGAACCCCGCCGAGCAGGCGACCGTCGAGCAGGCCCTCGTCGAGCATGACCTTGGCCCCGGCGAAGCCCTCCTCACCGGGCTGGAACATGAACACGACCCGACCGGACAGCTCGTCCCGCCGGGCGGTGAGCAGCCGCGCCGCGCTGGCCAACATGGCCGTGTGGGCGTCGTGGCCGCAGGCGTGCGTGGCCCCGTCGATCTCCGACGAGAACTCCAGGCCGGTGTCCTCGGGCATCGGCAGCGCGTCCATGTCGCCCCGCAGGAGCACCGTCGGACCGGGCCGGCCACTGTCGAGGGTGGCCAGCACCCACGAGGTCTCGCCCCCGGCCGCGACGGTGAGATCGAGGCCCTCGATGGTCTCGATCACCGCGGCCTGCGTCTCGGGGAGATGGAGGCCGAGCTCCGGGCGGCGGTGGAGCCGCCGGCGGAGGTCGATGGTCTCGGGCAACAGATCCCTCGCCTCGGCGAGCAGGGCATCGCTCATGCCCCGGGACCCTAGGTCCCCGTCGAATCTGTCGTCAGCCCGTCAGCAGGGGGCTGACGGGGCGACGAAATTTTCAATCGAGGGCGGCGATGGCGGCGTCGTAGTCGGGTTCCTGGGCGATCTCGGGCACCAGTTCGGTGTGGAGCACGGTGCCGTCGCTGTCGAGGACCACGACCGACCGGGCGGCGACGCCGGCCAGGGGGCCATCGATCATCCGCACGCCGTAGTCGTCGAGGAACCCGCCCCGGAACGTGGAGCCGGTGATCACGTTCTCGATGCCCTCGGCGCCGCAGAAGCGGGAGGCGGCGAACGGCAGATCGGCCGATACGCACACGACGGCGGTGTTGTCGAGCGAGGCCGCCCGTTCGTTGAAGGTCCGGACCGACGTGGCGCACACCGCGGTGTCGAGGCTGGGGAAGATGTTGAGGATGACGCGCTGACCGGCGAGCTCTCCTGAGGTCACGGTCGACAAGTCCCCCTTCACCAGTTCGAACTCCGGCGCCTTGGACCCCGGTTCGGGGAGGTCGCCGACGGTGTGGATGGGGTTGCCTCGAAGTGCAGTCGTAGCCATGGAGACCTTTTCTACCGGGAGCAGCCAGTCACTTCCTCACCGGCGCCCCGGCGGATCCAGGGTTGCCGGAGCGGCGATAACGATCGTTACCCTCGGACGGTGCCCCGTGCCGCCCCCACCTTCGTCCGGCGAGACGAGGTCCAGGCGCGCCTGACCGCATCGGACCGGTACCCGCGGTGGGTCCTGCTCACCGCCCTGACCGGCATGTTCGCGACCACGTTCCCGGTGACGTTGCTGGCGGTCAGCCTGTCGACGATCGCCGACGACTTCGGCGCCAGCGAGACGCTCGTGGCCTGGGTGATCTCCGCGCCTCTGCTGGGCTCGGCCGTGGTCCTCCCGGTGCTGGGCAAGCTGGGCGACCTCTACGGGCACCGCCGGGTGTTCCTCACCGGCTTCGTGCTGTCGACGGTGGTGACCGCCGGCACCATGTTCGCGTGGGACCCGTACTCCCTCATCGTGCTGCGCGGCCTCGCCGTGGTGATCGGCGCCGCCACCATCCCGTCGTCGATGGCGCTGATCAACAGCGTCCACGCCCCTCGCGACCGGGCCCGGGCCATGGGCTGGTGGTCGCTGGTCGCGGCCGGGTCGCCCGCCATCGGCCTGGTCATCGGCGGCCCGCTCATCGACGCGGTCGGGTGGCGGCCGATGTTCGGGATCCAGGCCGTGCTGTCGATCGTCCCGGTGGCCGCCGCCTACCTCGTGCTCCGGGAGACGCCCATGCGCACCGATGTCGGCTTCGACATCCCGGGCGCGGCCGCCCTCGCCGTGGGTGCGGGCGGTCTCATGCTCGCCCTGAACCAGGCCCCCGACCACGGGTTCGACGCGCTCGTCGGCGGGTCGCTGGCCGTCGGCGTGGCCGGCATCGTCGGCTTCGTGCTGGTCGAGTCGCGCGTCGCCTTCCCGTTGCTGCCGCTCGAGTTCTTCCGCCGCCGGAACTTCACCGCCTCGCTGCTCTCGTCGCTGTTCGGCGGGGCGGCCTACATGGGAGGGTTCATCCTCGCCCCCCTGCTGCTCCAGTCGGTGTTCGCCTACTCGGTGTCCACGACGTCGTTGATCATGCTGCTCCGACCGGCCGCGTTCGCGGGATCGTCTCCGGTCGGCGGTTCGGTGGCCACCAAGATCGGTGAGCGCCCCGTTGCCATGTTCGGCTCGGTCGCCATCGCCGTCGCCCTGGCCGCGCTCGGATTCGGAGCCACCACGGGCCTGGTCGCCCTGGTGATGGTGGCGCTCGTGCTCCAGGGCATCGGCAACGGCACGTCACGGCCGACGCTCACCGCGCTGTTGTCGAACTCGGTCGAGGAAGCGGACCTCGGGGTGGCCGCGGCGGCGTTGCGCATGATCTTCCAGGTCGGGGCCGCCCTCGGCATCACGGTGCTGACCGGCATCTACGGCGGTACCGAGCAGGCGTCGGACTTCCGCACCGCCTACCTCGTAGGTGCCGGCCTGGGCGTGGCGGCCCTCGTGTTCGCCGCCATGGTGCGATCGACGCCACGTGAGGAGCGTCTCGACCTCGACGAGGAGAGCCCGGATGGGGTCGCCGCCGAGGAGCTCCGGGTCACGGTCGCCGATTGAGCGGTACTCAGGGCCGCACCACCATCGCCTCGCCGGCGGGGACCGTCCCGTCGAAGGGACCCGAGGCCGCCCCTTCGGTGGTGACGACCAGCGCCCCACCCGCACCGACGTGGACGGCGTCGTCGCCGAAGTTGACGTGCACCACGCGCACGTCGTCGCCGAGGACGCGGCGGTAGGACAAGACCGCGGGGTGCTCGTCGAGCAGCTCGAGCGAGCCGGCCTGCAGCGCCGGCGACGCGTGGCGAGCGTCCAGCAGGTCCCGGTAGAGCTGGAACATGGTGTCGACGCCTGTCCGTTGCGCGTCGACGTTGCGGATCTCGACGTCGGGCGGGAAGGGCAACCAGGGGTCGGGACCCCAGCCGTGATCGGGCTCGCCGGTCCACGGGATCGGGGCGCGGCAGCCGTCCCGGCCCCCGGGGTCGACCACCCGGTCCTGGGGGATGTCGGCATCGGACAACCCGAGCTCCTCGCCGGCGAAGAGGAACGGCGTGCCTCGAAGGGTGAGCAGCAGCACTGCGGCGGCGCGGGCGTTGGCCTCCGAATCGCCGTATCGAGTGCGGTGGCGGGGATTGTCGTGGTTGGAGAGCACGTAGGAGGGCCACCGGGACCCGCCGTACGGGTAGGCCTGCTCGGTGCCGGCGATCAGCAACCGCCAGGCGTCGCGCTCCCACGGCGCCCACACCGAGGTGAAGTTCACCGAGCAGCACACTCCGTCGCCGTCACCCTGGTAGGACGCCTGCACCTCGAGGTCGCCGGTGACCACCTCGCCGATGATCATGGTGTCGCCGGCGGCATCGACCGTCCGGCGGATGCGGCGGATCAGGGGCATGGCGGTGTCGTGGTGGGTCAGCACCACGTGGGGGATCCCGACCATCGACTCGGGGACATCGTGGGGGTCGGGGTCCTTGCCGATGGCGTTGATGACATCGATGCGGAACCCGTCGACGCCTCGGTCGAGCCAGAAGCGGAGCACGGCGTGCTCGGCCTCCTCCACCGCCGGGTTGGCCCAGTTGAGGTCGGGTTGCTCCGGCAGGAACAGGTGGAGCCAGTACTGGCCGGTGGTCTCGTCGAACGACCACGCCGAGCCACCCTCGGTGAACGACGCGGTCCAGTTGGTCGGTGGGCCGCCGTCGGGCGAGGGATCGGCCCAGATGAACCAGTCACGCTTCGGGTTGTCCCGGCTGCTGCGGGACTCGACGAACCACGGATGGTCGCTGGAGACGTGGTTCGGGACGAAGTCGACGATCAGCCGCAGGCCACGCTGGTGGAGGCCGTCGACCACCCGATCGAAGTCGTCGAGGGTGCCGAAGACCGGATCGACGGCGCAGTGGTCGGAGATGTCGTAGCCGAAGTCGCGCATCGGCGACTCGTAGAACGGTGAGAGCCACACCGCATCGACCCCCAACTCGACGAGGTGGTCGAGGCGATCGGCGATGCCGGCGAGATCACCCACGCCGTCGCCGTTCGAATCGGCGAAGGATCGCGGGTAGATCTGGTAGAAGACCGCGGTCTTCCACCAGGGGACATCGGGCGACGAGGAGGACACGGCGGGAATCTACCGACCGCCTCCATCGGGCCGACCGGCGACGCGCTCCCGCGACCGGCTCGGTGCGTCACACTGCACGGGTGGACCAGGCGGTGGACGACAGGATCGAACGGCCGCGCCGGCGGGCGCAGCTGGTCCGTGTCTTCTTCGTCGCGGTCCTGGTGGGCCAGGCCGTGCTGATCGCCCGGAGCTACGCCGACCCCCACAACTTCTTCGGGTTCCAACCCTTCAACGAGTCCTCCACGTGGCGAGCCGACATCGTCCGGGTCACCGCCGACGGTCGGCGCATCCCGATCGACGCGCCGTGGCCCGGCGGGTACCGCTGGGACGAGTTGGTCGGCTGGGAGGTCTTGACCCGACCCGACCAACTCAAGCAGGCGTACTCGGGGCTCGACGGCACGCTCGACTTCCTCGACCAGGCCCTCGACTGGGTGGCCGACCACACCCCTGACGACACCGAGACCCGGTACCTCGAGGCCGACGTCACTGCCTTCCGCAACACCCGGGGCCCCGAGCACCGGGTGTTCCGCAGCCACGACCGGGGGCCACGGCCGTGACCGCCACCGCCGCCCCCAAGGCCTGGACGGGGACCCGACCGCAGAGCTTCGACGCCGTCTTCGACCGTCCGGGCTCCGTGCGGGCCCTGGCCGTGCTGCGCATGGCGCTCGGCCCGCTCACCGTCGTCCACCTGCTGCCGTACCTCGCCGACACCCGCCGCGGCGTCACCTATCTCGACCACTTCAACCATCCGTGGTTCACCTTCCTGCCCCAGGCACCGGGGGGTGTCCAGGTGGCGATGGTGTGGACCGGCGCGGCCGCCGCCGTGGCGCTGGCCCTGGGGTGGCACACCCGGCCGGCCGGGGCGCTCACCCTCGCCTGCGTGGCCGGGAACCTGTTCCTCTCGCAGACCTACTACCACCACAACCGCGCCTTCCTCCTGTTCCTCCTGGCCGGAGTCACGCTCGGCGACAGCGGACGGGTGCTCTCGCTCGACGCCCGGCGCGCCGGTCGGTCGCCCACCGACGATCGCGCCACCATCTGGCCCCTCTGGTTGCTGCGCGCCCTCGTGTCGTCGGTGTACTTCGCCTCGGGGTTCTCGAAGCTCATCGATCCCGACTGGCGCGGCGGGCTGGTCCTGTGGGACCGAGCCGTCCGCTACCAGGACCTGGTGCGGGCCCGCCTGCCCGGCGGCCCGGTGGGAGACGCCATCATCGACATCGTCACCACCCGGTGGGTCCACGCCGTCACCTCACCGATCGCCATCGCCATGGAGCTGTTCATCGCCTTCGGCCTGTGGTCGGCCCGCACCCGGCTGGCCGCCGTCTGGGTCGCGGTCTTCTTCCATCTGTCCATCGAAGCGACCGCATCGGTCGAGATCTTCAGCGCGGCCGGAATCGCCGCGCTGGTGATCTGGGCCATTCCCGTGACCAGGGATCGGATCGTGACCGTGAACGACGGCACGTGGATCCGGCGCCTCGACTGGCTCGCTCGATTCCAGGTCCGGGAGACCCCGGGCGCCGAGTTGCGGGTGGTCGATCGGGACGGATCCGCGACCACCGGGTCCGACGCCCGTCTGCTGGTCGCCAGCCGGCTGCCGCTCACCTTCATGGTGGCGGGGCCGCTGCTCGCCCTTCGGCGCGTCCGGGGGTCGCGCCGATGAGCGCGGCCAGCCGGGTACGGCGCTCGCTGCTCGTGTGGGTCATCGGCGCGTCGGTGCTGCGTCTCACGGTGTGGGCGCCGGAGGTGTGTCCCTCGATCACCCGGGCCCAGGCCCACGCGGCGGCGACCGCGGCGGGCGAGTGGATGGTGGCCAATCAGCAGGCCGACGGCATGTTCCTGTACGGCTGGGACCGCGCCGACGACGAGCCGCTGCACGACTACAACCTCGTCCGGCACGCTGGGGTGACGTTGAGCCTGTACCAACTCGTCCGGGGCGGAGAGCCCGAGTTCCTCGACGCGGCCGACAACGGCCTGCAGTGGATGTTCGACCGGCTCGAGTCGACCGGGAGCGGCATCGCCTTCGCCGACGGGAACACGGCGAAGTTGGGGGCCAGCGCGCTGCTGGTCGCCGCGCTCGCCCAGCGTCGCCTCGCCACCGGTGACCCGGTCAACGACGGCCTCATGATCGAGCTCGGTCGCTTCATCGTCGGCCAGCAACGAGACGACGGCTCGATGCTCGACCTCTACGACCTCGACGCCCGAGGTCCGGTCCCCGACCAGACCTCGATCTTCTCGACCGGTGAGGCCCTGTGGGCGCTGGCCCAGCTCCACAACGCCTTCCCGACCGAGGGCTTCGACCAACCGGCCTGGACCACGCTGGACTACCTGTCCACCGAGCGCGACTTCCAGGAGGGCTTCTTCCCGCAACCGTGGCCCGACCAGTGGGCCGCGTACTCGCTGCACGAGATGGCGGGATGGGGACTCCAGGAGCGCCACATCGACTACGCCCGGCGCCTGCTGGCGCGCTACGGCCTCCTCGTCCGCCTCGACGCCCAGCGCGGCACCAGCTACGGCTCGCTCACCCACGGACCGTCACCCCGAGGCGCGGGGGCCGGGACCTGGATCGAGGGCATGGCCGCGCTGTGGCCCCTGACCGTGACCGACGCCCGGCTCACCGATCTCGCCCAGCCGGCGGCCGACACCTTGGCCTGCGGCGCGGCCCGGCTCGCCGACCGCCAGGTGGCTCCGGGGGGCGGGGTGGGCCCACGCGAGTCGGGCGCGTGGTTCTACGACGATGTCACCCGCATGGACGACCAACAGCACTCCGCCGCCGGCCTCCTCGCGGCGCAGGCGGTGCTGCCGTGACCGTTCCCGTGCCGTCCACCGACCCGCCGACCGCTGGAGCAGCGTTTCCGTGACCTTTGCCATCCTCTCGTTCCTCGCCGCGGTCAACCCCGGGGCCGCCTCGGTGGCCCTCGCCCGCGACTGGCGCACCGACCGCCCGATGCCGGTCGCGATCGGTACCGCGGCGGCCACCGCGGTGCTCGTGGCGTTGGCCGCGTTCTCCAATCCGTGCCTCGACGCGCTCGACGTGAACCTCGGCACCTACCGCCTGGGTGCCGGCATCGTGGTCGCCGCCGCCGGTCTCCGCTGGCTGGCCGCCGGCGCGCCGATGGGCACCACCGAGCCCAACACCGATGCCCGTCTCGCCGGGTTCGTCTTCTTCCCCACCCTGATGACGCCCGGCGCCGCCGTCCTCGCCGTGTCGGTCGGGGCCGAGCGCGGCAGCGCCGTTGCCGCCATCGCGGTGGCGGTCGCGGTCATCGTCGGCGGATTCGGCGTGTACTACCGGCGCCGGGTCCCGGAGCTGCTGGCCCAGTCCCTCGTGCGGCTCTTCGGCGCCGGCGGCGTGGTCATCGGCGTGATCCTCGCCGTGGACGGGCTCCGCACGCTCTGAACCACGCCCGGCTCACGGGTCGAACGTCCACGGTTCGGTCGAGACCGCGTCGGGATCGAACCGATCGAGCAGCTGGTCGACCGTCACCGACTCACCGGGCGCGGCCAGGTCGAGCGATCGCCCGAGGAGCGACAGCAGGTGGCCGGCGTCGGTTCCTTCGGCGGCGAGGTCGGCGCGCGTGACCGACCCGTGGCGCTTGGCCAGCCGTTCGCCATCGGGTCCCAGCACCAGCGGGACGTGGACGTACTCGGGGACGTCGAGGAGCAGGACCTCGGCCAGCCACGCCTGTCGCGGCGTGCCCGGCAGCAGGTCGTCGCCGCGGACCACCTGATCGATGGCCTGGGCCGCGTCGTCGACGACGACGGCGAGGTTGTAGGCGGGGACCCCGTCACCCCGGCGCACGACGAAGTCGTCGACGATGCCGGTGTAGCGGCCGTGGAGTCGGTCGGTCACCGTGACGCGGGCGGCGTCGGCGCGCACCCGGAGGGACGGCTGCTTGTGGGGACGGGCCGCGGCCCGCTCGGCCCGCCCATCGGCCGTGAGATCCCGGCAGGTCCCCGGGTAGGCCCCCTCGGGAGCGGGCCGTGCCCCGCCGACGCCGCCTCGGCGACCTCGCGCCGACTGCACCAGCACGGGTAGAGCAGACCGGACTGCTCCAGCCGGTCGAGGGCCGCTTCGTGTCGGGCGCGGACGGCCGCATCGGATTGGCGGATGATCTCCCCGTCGGGCTCGAGACCGAGCGCCGCCAGATCGGCGAGGTGATCGGCGATCACCTCGCCGTCGCGGGCCACCGGATCGAGGTCCTCGATCCGTACGACGAACCGGCCGGCCTCGGCGCGGGCGTACAACCACGCGAGCAAGGCGGTACGCAGGTTGCCGACGTGGAGCGCTCCGGTCGGGCTGGGGGCGAATCGTCCGTCGGCCACGACGCGATCGTCGCGGACCGGCCGGGCGAGTCAGCTCGTGCGAGTCAGACCGTGCGATTCAGACCGTGCGAGTCAGACCTTGCGGCTGCAGGACCATGGGCTCCAGCCCTCGCGGTCGTAGAGCCACTTGGCAAAGATGGTGTTCAGCTCGGGGTCGTAGATGCGCGACCACGGCGCACCGGTCACTGCCTCGAACTGGGCACGGTGGGAGATGTTGATCTGGAACAGACCGTGGTCGTTGGTCCGCGACACCGCGTTGGGGTTCAGGCTCGACTCGCACTGGGCGATCGCCTTGGCTCGACCCGCAGCGGCGCCGAAGTGGCGCTGCAGGATGGCGTCGATGGACCCGGGGGCCGCCGCCGGCGCCGGGGCTGGCGCCGGCGGTTCCGGAGCAGGCGCCACGGCTCGGGGTCGGCTGGGAGGCCGGGGCCGAGAGGTCCCGGGGGGCGTCGGCGTACGGCGACGGCACGAATGTCGGTGCCGACGGCACCACCGGCATGGTGACCGGCTTGGAGACGCTGGCCTCGACGACCGAAGAGGCTTCGGCGCCGGTGCCCGGGAAGGACACGGCGGCCAGAGCCAGAGCGAGGACGAGTCCGGCGACGGCAGCGATCGAACGGATGCTCATGGGGGGACTTCCTTTCCACCGGGCGCGACCGAAGCCGGTGCCAGGTGTGCGGGGAGGAAGCGATGCGCGGGCTGGTGCGCAGGGATCGGTCCGGTCATCGATGCGATGGGGGCCGAGCCCCGATCCTCCGCCGGCATCCACGGGGGGTGGACGGCCAGACGCGTCGGATCGTCGCGGTGGTTGGTGTGTGGGACGAATGATGCTCAGTCCGTAATGGAAACGCAACATTAGGCGCTTGTGAAATTCGTCACGAGTGGTCGGAGCCCGGAACCTTCGCCGGCGCAGGGCGGCCGCTAGGCTCGCCAGCCGCACGGAGAGACGACCGAGTCAGGCCGATGGTGCTTCCGGCTAAGGAAGTGAGGGTGCAAGCCCTCCGTGGGTCGAATCCCACACTCTCCGCCCGACCCTCGGGTCGGCCGTACCACGCGGGCCGAGGGCACACCTGCAGGGGTGCCAGAGCGGACGAATGGAACGGTCTTGAAAACCGTCGGGCCCCTCGCGGGTCCCGTGGGTTCGAAT
>CAVSXR010000044.1:0-23200 GCA_963731885.1 uncultured Acidimicrobiaceae bacterium
ATCTCGCACCGTGGTACGGATCCCCTCGGTGAGGAAGTCGGCCACCGCGGTCCCGCCATGAGGACAGAAGACGGTGAAGGCCGGGCCCTCGCACCGACCCACGAGCGCCACCACCGGTGCCGCAGCGGTGACCGCGGCGGCCGTGTCGCGCAGGACGCGATCGGCGTCCGGCTGGCCCTGCTCCCGGCGGACCCGATCGATGCCGTCGGCCACCGCGAGGATCACGAAACCGTCGCCCCCGTGATCGGGATACGGCCGGCCGAGCGCGTGGTCGACGGAGCGGAGGAAGTGCGGCGAGCTGAGCACCCCGGACGGGTGACCCCCGACATCGACCTCGACGTCACCGGGCCACCGATCGAAGACCGACCGGACACGGGATTCATCGGCAGGGGGAGGGACCATGGCACTCCTGTCCGCACGAACGGAACGGGGCCGGGGTCCGGGGCCTGGGCGTCGGCGGCACTACGGCGTCGACAACGGCGATGCTACCAGCCGTCCGGGTCCGTGGCCGACGATATGGTGGGTCGATGCAGCGGCGCCCACGTGGACGATGATCGCCTCGCCAGGGTGGCGCAGGCCCTCGCTGCGGACGACGGCGCCGACGCCCTGACCCGCCTGTGCGTCGTCAGCCTCGAGCTGCTCTCGATGGACGGCGCGGGCATCGCGGTGTTCGACGAGGAGGAGCACCGCGGCGCGCTGGCGGTGTCCGACGAGCGGTTCGCCCGGATCGACGACCTGCAGTTCCAGCTCGGTGAAGGGCCGGCGATCGACGCCAGCAACTCGGCCCGTCCGGTGCTCGAGCCGGACCTTGCCCGAGCGTCCGCGCAGTGGCCGGCGTTCGTCGAGGCGGCGCTGGCCGCGGGGGTCCGGGCCCACTTCTCGTTCCCACTCCAGATGGGAGCGGCCCACCTCGGCGTGTTGAGCCTGCATCGCCGGACGCCCGGCGAGCTGGACGAACGCGACCTCGCCGACGCGTTGTCCCTGGCGCGCATCGCGGTCCAGCTCGTCCTCGACCAGCAGGCCGGGATCACGCCCGGCGAGCTTCCCGGTCGGCTGCCCGAGATCCTCGACCACCGGATGCGCGTCCACCAGGCCACCGGCATGATCGCGGCCCAGCTCGATGCCGACATCGCCACCGCCCTCGGACGGCTGCGCGCCCACGCCTGGGCCAACGACCTGTCCATCGAAACGGTCGCCGACGCCGTCATCGGGCGGCGCCTGCGCTTCGCCCGCGATTGACCTCCACTCCCCTACGATCGTCGTATCGCACGGCGGGCCGAGAAAGGCAGGGCGATGACATGAGTGACCCACAACGACTGAGCCAGGTACTGGTCGATCTCGCCGACACGCTCGTGTCGGACTTCGACGTGGTCGACTTCCTGACCACGCTCGCCCACCGACTGGTGGAGCTGCTCGTCGACGGCGAGGCGGGGGTGATGCTGGTCGACGAAAGGGACCAACTCCACTCGGTGGCGTCGTCGAGCGAGACGGCCCGGATGCTCGACCTGTTCGAGCTGCAGCGGGACGAAGGCCCGTGCCTCGACTGCTTCCGCTCCGGCGAGGCCATCGTGAACCACGCGCTCGGCGACTCGCCCGCACGGTGGCCCCTGTTCGAACCCGAGGCCCGGCGGCACGGGTTCGCCATGGTGCACGCCCTCCCCATGCAGCTCCGGGGTCGCATCATCGGCGTCGTCAACATCTTCAGCGTCACAGCGGTCGAGCTCGACGCGGCCGACGTGCAGGTGGGACAGGCCTTGGCCGACATCGCCACCATCGGCCTGCTGCAGGAGCGGACGCTCCGCGAGGCGCGGATGCTCAACGAGCAGCTGCAGTCGGCCTTGACCAGCCGGGTGGTGATCGAGCAGGCCAAGGGTGTGCTGGCGGAGCGTCTGCAGCTCGAGATGGGGGATGCGTTCGAGCTGCTCCGATCCCATGCCCGCCGCAACGGCCAACACCTGGGCGACGTGGCGCGCGCCGTGATCGACGGCGAGCTCGACTCCGCGGCGCTGGAGGCCTGAATCTCGCCGGGGCTCAGGCCTCGAGCAGAGCGACCGCGGCGGCCGCGATGTCGTCGACCTGGGGCAGGACGGCGTTCTCGAGCGTGGGCTCGTAGGGGACGTGGGTGTCGAGCGCGGCGACCCGGCGGACCGGGGCGTCGAGCGACCAGAAGCACTCGGCCGCGATCCAGGCCGCGACCTCGGCTCCGAAGCCGACGGTCAGGACGTCCTCGTGGACGACGAGCACCCGGCTCGTCTTGGCCACCGACTCGGCGACCCGTTCCTTGTCCCACGGGATGATCGTGCGCAGGTCGATGACCTCCACCTCCCGGCCCGTCTGCTCGGCCACCTGCTCGGCCGCGACCAGCGACTTCTGCACCGTGGCTCCCCAGGTCACGATGGTCAGAGCGTCGCCGGCCCGGCGGACGGCCGCCGAGCCGAACGGCACGACGTAGTCGGGCCCGGGCAGCGGATCGCGGGTGTAGGGCTGGCGGAGCAGGTGCTTGTGCTCGAGGAACAGGACCGGGTCGTCGCAGCGGAACGCGGCCCGGAGCAGCCCGGCGGCGTCGCGGGCCCGGGACGGGAAGGCGATGAGCAGACCCGGGACGTGGGCGAAGATCGACTCGCCGCACTGGCTGTGCCAGATGGCGCCACCGGTGAGGTAGCCCCCGATGGGCACGCGGATCACCATCGGCGCGGAGAACGCGCCGTTGGAGCGCCAGCGGACGGTGGCCGCCTCGCTCTTGATCTGCTGCATGGCGGGCCAGATGTAGTCGAAGAACTGGATCTCCGGCGCGGGATGGAGCCCGCGGATGGCCTGGCCCACCGCCCGACCGATGATGTTCGCCTCGGCCAGAGGCGTGTTGTAGCAGCGGGCCATGCCGAACTCGCGCTGGAGGCCATGGGTGGTACCGAAGACCCCGCCCTTGCCCTCGACGTTGGAGAGCATCACCTCGCGAGCGTCGGCCACGTCCTCCCCGAAGACCCGGATGCGCGGGTTGGCGGCCATCTGCTCGTGGAGCACGGCATGGATCGCGCCGCCGAGGGCCACGACATCGCCGCCGGAACCGGGATCGGGGGGCTCGGGGATGGCGGGCAGCGCGACCACGTGCTCGGTGATGGTGGCGGGATCGGGGCGAGGAGCGGCCAGGGCCTCCTTGGCCGCGTCGGCGACGGCCTGACGAGCCTGTTCCCTGATCTCGGTCGCCTCCTGGGGGACAGCACCCCGCCGTGCACCAACTCGTGCTCGAGCCGGCCGACCGGATCGCGCTCGGCCTCGTCGGCGAGCTCTCGCTCGGAGCGGTACTTGGACTGGGTGTCGGCCGACGAGTGGGAGTAGGGCCGGGTGACGTTGGCGTGGATGAGCAGTGGTCCGACACCGGCCCGCACATGGGCGATGGCGTCGGCGCCCCGGTCCCGCACCGCGAAGTAGTCGGTGCCGTCGAGGTGCAGCACCTCGAGACCGCGGAACCCCTGGACCAGCTCGGACACCGGCGCCGGCGACTGATCGGACACGGGCACCGAGATGGCGAAGCCGTTGTCGGCCACCACGAAGACCACCGGCAGGTGCAGGGTGCAGGCGGTGTTGAGCGACTCCCAGAACTCGCCCTCCGAGGTGGCCCCCTCACCGAGCGAGACGTAGGTGACTTCGTCACCGGCGACGGGCAGGTGCGAGAGCGCCGCGGTGCGACCGATGTAGCGGCCGGCCTCGGCACACCCCACGGCGGGGATGCACTGGCTGCCGGTGGGGCTCGACTGGGTGACGACGTGCTTGTCGCGGAAGCCCCAGTGCGAGGGCATCTGCCGTCCGCCCGACGACGGATCCTGGGCCGAGCCGACGGCCTGGCAGAGGATCTCGGTGGGGGTGACGCCCAGGCCGAGCATGAGGGCGAGGTCGCGGTAGTACGGGAAGAACCAGTCCGACCCCGGCCGCAGCAGCCGGGCGAGGCCGAGCAGCAGCGCCTCGTGCCCGGCGCCGGAGATCTGGAAGTAGACCTTGCTCTGCTTCTGGAGGCTGATCTCACGGTCGTCGATGGCGCGAGACGTGCAGGCCAGGCGGAAATCCTCGATCAATTCGTCGGTCGGTAGGCCACGGAACGTGCGCATCTGTCGCCATGTTGCCACTCCCCGTCCCGGCATGCCGGGACGGCGGCCGCCCCGGTGACCTTGGCCCCTGCCCGGTCGGCGGGAGGCGGGGTAGAACCACCACATGCGTCGATGCACCCCCACCGAAGCCGTCGAAGCGTTCCGGCCCACCGACAGCCTGGGCCTTCCGCTGGGACCGGCCCAGCCCGCCGCCCTGCTCGAGCAGCTGGGCACGCGCAAGGACTGGGAGGAGCTGCGCATCTTCGGCGCGCTGGTCACCGTGCTCAGCGAGGTGTTCACCCATCCCAACGTCCACTACCTCAGCGGGTTCTACGGTCCGCTCGAACGCCTGCTGCGCGACAGCGGAGCGAACATCGGCTTCGCCCCCGCCGACTTCCGCCGGTTCATCGCCTTGCTGGCCGACATCTCACCCCGGGTGATGGCCACCTCGGTGGCACCGCCCGACGACGAGGGCTGGTGCTCACTGTCGCTCCACGCCGGGGCGAACGTGGCCGAACTGCACGCCGCGGGCGCCGACCCCGAGCGGCTGCTGGTGGTCGAGGCCAGCCCGAACCACCCGGTGACCTACGGCCTCGGCGAGCACCACCACCGTCTCCATCTCGACGAGATCGACCTGCTGGTCGAGTCGGAGGCCAAGCCCTACGAGATCGTCGACTCCCCCGCCACCGCGGTGGAGCAGGCCATCGCCGAGCACATCTCGGGCATGATCCCCGACGGCGCCACGCTCCAGACAGGTATCGGAGCCGTCCCCAACGTGGTGGCGTCGCTCCTGGCCGAAGGAAGCGGCGGTGGCTACGGAGTCCACTCCGAGATGTTCACCACCGGACTCATGCGCCTCCACGAGGCCGGCAAGGTCACCAACGCGAACAAGGGCCAGTTCGACGGGAAGTCGATCACCACCTTCGCCGGCGGCACGGCGGAGCTGTACCAGTGGTTGCACGAGAACCACGACGTGGCCTTCCTGCCGGTCGACATCGTCAACTCGCCCGAGGTCATCGCCGCCAACGACACCATGATCACCATCAACGCCGCCCTGGCCGTCGACGTCCATGGCCAGGTGGTGGCCGACACCCGCAGCGGCGAGCAGTTCTCCGGCATCGGCGGCCACGAGGACTTCGTGGCCGGCTCGGGGCTCTCGCTCAGCGACCGCTCGATCCTGTGCCTGCCGTCCACCTACCGGGCCGGCGAGGAGGTCCACTCGCGCATCGTGCCGTGGTTCGAGGCCGGCACCGTCATCACCACCCCGCGCCACCAGGTCGACGCCATCGTCACCGAGTTCGGCGTGGCCGAGCTCCAGGGCAAGACCGTGCACCAGCGGGGTCAGGCCCTGGCGGCCGTGGCCCATCCGGACTTCCGGGACGAGCTCCTCGAGGCAGCCGAACGGGCCTCGGGCGGCCGGTCCCCCGTCGTCTGAGCCCGTTCACCCCGAACCGTCACCGACGGTTCACCTGATGAAGGCAGGAACTGGCAGCCGCGACGCCCAATGAAGGCACCGTACGCACTCGCCGTCGAACCGCTGGGGTCACCACGTGCCGATCGATCGTCGTTCGTTCCTGAAAGCCGCGCTCGCGGGCGCCGGCGCCGCCGCCATCGGCGGTCCGGCGCAGGCAGCCATCCCCTCCCTGAACCTGACCAGGCCGACGTCGTCGCTGCTGGGCGGCGAAGAGGTGACTCCAACATCCGCCACGTGGTCGTGATGATGATGGAGAACCGCTCTACCGACCACTACCTGGGCTGGTGGGGCGAGCGCGAGGACGTCCGGTTCGACGCCCGCACGACGTTCGGCGCCGACGGCGGCGGGAGCGGCGGGATCCAGACCACGAACTGGGGGGCCGGCGGCATCGCCAACTACAGCGGCGCAGGCTTCGACGACCCCAGCCACAGCCACGACGGCGGCCGGTTCCAGATCCTCGACCACGATCGCGACGGCGTCCCCGACGGCTGGACCAAGCCCGGCTCGGGCACCGACGAGTACGCCCTCAGCTACTACACCGACATCGACCTGCCCGTGATCGCCCAGATCGTGCAGGACTTCACCGCCTTCGATCGCTACCACTGCAGCTGGATGGGCAACACCTACCCCAACCGGTACTACATGCACTCGGCCCAGGCCCACGGGATCACCAACAACGACTTCCCGCCCCAGAAGGCAAACGAGCACCCCGAGTGGACCACCGGCTTCGACTGGCCCACCCTGTGGGACTTCCTCACCGTGGCCGGCGTGAGCTGGAAGTACTACTACTCCAACCTCCCCGCCATCGGCCTGTTCGGCGCCCGGTTCGTGCCCAACGCCCGTCCCGTCACCGAGTACTACGAGGACTGCGCGGCCGGAACACTGCCCTCGGTGGCGTTCGTCGACCCGTTCTTCGTCGCCGACTTCGGCCTGGCCAACGACGACCACCCCCACGCCGACATCCGCCTCGGCCAGGAGTTCTACAGCGACGTCATCACCTCGTTCCTCGGCTCCCCGAACTGGGCCAACGGCGCCCTGTTCATCAACTACGACGAATGGGGCGGGTTCTGGGACCACGTCGTCCCGCCCGCGGTCGGCACCGGCGTCGACCCGCTGGCCACCTACGGGCCGAGCGTCGACTACACGACCGAGGGGGAGTGGACCACCGCCTCGCCCGCCGACTTCGGCCTCTACGGGTTCCGCACCCCGGCGTTCCTGCTCAGCCCCTACGCCCGCAACACCGGTACCAACCCGCCGCCGCCTCGCCGAAGAACGGCAAGCCGGGCAAGGGCGATCCCACGATCGACCGTACGATCAGCGGGCAGCACGACCACACCACGATCTTGCGCTTCATCGCCGAGAACTGGAACCTGCCTCTCCCGGCGCATGGCAGCACGGCTTCTCCCGCACGCCTCAGAACTCCATGGCCGAGGCGTTCGATCCGTCGTTCAAGGAGAAGGGCAACCCCGGTCTCCCCGAGGTCGACGTTGCCGCCTACGAGTACCAGGCCCCACCCGAGGCCCGGTTCACGAACAACCCCATCCCCGAGAGCTCGGTCAGCGATCTGTGGTCGCAGGCCGACTGGCTGGAGTCGATGGGCTACTCGATCAACACCAGCTTCGCCGCCGCGCTCCCCGAGACCCGCTAGACGAAGGGCGCGACGCGTTCGGTGGGGCGGCCGATGATGGCCCGGTCGCCCTTCACGAGGACCGGCCGCTCCATCAGCTCCGGGTGCTCGAGGAGGAGGTCCACCACGGCTCCGGCCTCGTCCAGGTCGGGCAGCTCGATGCCGTTGCTCTTGGCGTCGCCGGTGCGCACCAGCGCCCCGACGGGGTCCTCGAGCTTGGCCACGATCGACTCCAGCGTGGCCCGGTCCGGGGGCGTGTCGAGGTAGCGCACCACCTCGGCCTCGGTGCCGGTGTCCTCCAGCGTGGACATGGCGGCCCGGGACTTGGAGCACCGGGGGTTGTGGAAGATCGTCAGCTCGGACATGAGCACGACGCTAGGTGGGCGGCACTCGTCGAGCGCAACTGCGGCGTAGAGCGCGGTCCCCACGGCCATGGCCGACTCGTCGATCACCATCCGGTTGGAGTGGTTGGGCGCGACATCGGCGAGGGCCACGTCGGGAGGGCAGGTCCCGAGGAACGCCATCGCACCCGGCACCTGCTGGAGCACGTAGCTCCAGTCCTCGGCCCCCATCACCGGCGTGGGCATCTCGGCCGCGCGCTCACCCACCAGACGGCCGGCGACGTCGAGCACCCAGGCGGCCGCGTCGGCGTCGTTGACGGTGACCGGGTAGCCGTCGGGCTGGATCTCGCACGTCGCGGTGGCACCGTGGGCCTGGGCGATGTGCGACGAGATCCGGCGCAGCTCGTCGTGGACCAGCATCCGGCTCCGCTCCGAGACCGAGCGGATCGTGCCCGCCATGACGGCGGTCTCGGGGATGACGTTGGTGGTGGTCCCGGCCCGGATCTTGGCCACCGTCACCACCGCGGGGTGGAACGCCTCGACCTTGCGGGTGACCATGGTCTGGAACGCGCCGACCATCTCGCAGGCGATCGGGATGGGGTCGACGGCGTGGTGCGGCATGGACGCATGGCCGCCCTTGCCGGTGACCGTGACGGTGAAGAAGTCGGCCGAGGCGAGCATCGGACCGGGCCGGGTGCCGACGAATCCGGACGGCGCCGACGGTGTCTGGTGGATGGCGAAGGCGCGGGTGACGGGAACCCCGCCGAGCAGACGACCGTCGAGCAGGCCCTCGTCGAGCATGACCTTGGCCCCGGCGAAGCCCTCCTCACCGGGCTGGAACATGAACACGACCCGACCGGACAGCTCGTCACGCCGGGCGGTGAGCAGCCGCGCCGCGTTGGCCAACATGGCCGTGTGGGCGTCGTGGCCGCAGGCGTGCGTGGCCCCGTCGATCTCCGACGAGAACTCCAGGCCGGTGTCCTCGGGCATCGGCAGCGCGTCCATGTCGCCCCGCAGGAGCACGGTGGGACCGGGCCGGCCACTGTCGAGGGTGGCCAGCACCCACGAGGTCTCGCCCCCGGCCGCGACGGTGAGATCGAGGCCCTCGATGGTCTCGATCACCGCGGCCTGCGTCTCGGGGAGATGGAGGCCGAGCTCCGGGCGGCGGTGGAGCCGCCGGCGGAGGTCGATGGTCTCGGGCAACAGATCCCTCGCCTCGGCGAGCAGGGCATCGCTCATGCCCCGGGACCCTAGGTCCCCGTCGAATCTGTCGTCAGCCCGTCAGCAGGGGGCTGACGGGGCGACGAAATTTTCAATCGAGGGCGGCGATGGCGGCGTCGTAGTCGGGTTCCTGGGCGATCTCGGGCACCAGTTCGGTGTGGAGCACGGTGCCGTCGCTGTCGAGGACCACGACCGACCGGGCGGCGACGCCGGCCAGGGGGCCATCGATCATCCGCACGCCGTAGTCGTCGAGGAACCCGCCCCGGAACGTGGAGCCGGTGATCACGTTCTCGATGCCCTCGGCGCCGCAGAAGCGGGAGGCGGCGAACGGCAGATCGGCCGATACGCACACGACGGCGGTGTTGTCGAGCGAGGCCGCCCGTTCGTTGAAGGTCCGGACCGACGTGGCGCACACCGCGGTGTCGAGGCTGGGGAAGATGTTGAGGATGACGCGCTGACCGGCGAGCTCTCCTGAGGTCACGGTCGACAAGTCCCCCTTCACCAGTTCGAACTCCGGCGCCTTGGACCCCGGTTCGGGGAGGTCGCCGACGGTGTGGATGGGGTTGCCTCGAAGTGCAGTCGTAGCCATGGAGACCTTTTCTACCGGGAGCAGCCAGTCACTTCCTCACCGGCGCCCCGGCGGATCCAGGGTTGCCGGAGCGGCGATAACGATCGTTACCCTCGGACGGTGCCCCGTGCCGCCCCCACCTTCGTCCGGCGAGACGAGGTCCAGGCGCGCCTGACCGCATCGGACCGGTACCCGCGGTGGGTCCTGCTCACCGCCCTGACCGGCATGTTCGCGACCACGTTCCCGGTGACGTTGCTGGCGGTCAGCCTGTCGACGATCGCCGACGACTTCGGCGCCAGCGAGACGCTCGTGGCCTGGGTGATCTCCGCGCCTCTGCTGGGCTCGGCCGTGGTCCTCCCGGTGCTGGGCAAGCTGGGCGACCTCTACGGGCACCGCCGGGTGTTCCTCACCGGCTTCGTGCTGTCGACGGTGGTGACCGCCGGCACCATGTTCGCGTGGGACCCGTACTCCCTCATCGTGCTGCGCGGCCTCGCCGTGGTGATCGGCGCCGCCACCATCCCGTCGTCGATGGCGCTGATCAACAGCGTGCACGCCCCTCGCGACCGGGCCCGGGCCATGGGCTGGTGGTCGCTGGTCGCGGCCGGGTCGCCCGCCATCGGCCTGGTCATCGGCGGCCCGCTCATCGACGCGGTCGGGTGGCGGCCGATGTTCGGGATCCAGGCCGTGCTGTCGATCGTCCCGGTGGCCGCCGCCTACCTCGTGCTCCGGGAGACGCCCATGCGCACCGATGTCGGCTTCGACATCCCGGGCGCGGCCGCCCTCGCCGTGGGTGCGGGCGGTCTCATGCTCGCCCTGAACCAGGCTCCCGACCACGGGTTCGACGCGCTCGTCGGCGGGTCGCTGGCCGTCGGCGTGGCCGGCATCGTCGGCTTCGTGCTGGTCGAGTCGCGCGTCGCCTTCCCGTTGCTGCCGCTCGAGTTCTTCCGCCGCCGGAACTTCACCGCCTCGCTGCTCTCCTCGCTGTTCGGCGGGGCGGCCTACATGGGAGGGTTCATCCTCGCCCCCCTGCTGCTCCAGTCGGTGTTCGCCTACTCGGTGTCCACGACGTCGTTGATCATGCTGCTCCGACCGGCCGCGTTCGCGGGATCGTCTCCGGTCGGCGGTTCGGTGGCCACCAAGATCGGTGAGCGCCCCGTTGCCATGTTCGGCTCGGTCGCCATCGCCGTCGCCCTGGCCGCGCTCGGATTCGGAGCCACCACGGGCCTGGTCGCCCTGGTGATGGTGGCGCTCGTGCTCCAGGGCATCGGCAACGGCACGTCACGGCCGACGCTCACCGCGCTGTTGTCGAACTCGGTCGAGGAAGCGGACCTCGGGGTGGCCGCGGCGGCGTTGCGCATGATCTTCCAGGTCGGGGCCGCCCTCGGCATCACGGTGCTGACCGGCATCTACGGCGGTACCGAGCAGGCGTCGGACTTCCGCACCGCCTACCTCGTAGGTGCCGGCCTGGGCGTGGCGGCCCTCGTGTTCGCCGCCATGGTGCGATCGACGCCACGTGAGGAGCGTCTCGACCTCGACGAGGAGAGCCCGGATGGGGTCGCCGCCGAGGAGCTCCGGGTCACGGTCGCCGATTGAGCGGTACTCAGGGCCGCACCACCATCGCCTCGCCGGCGGGGACCGTCCCGTCGAAGGGACCCGAGGCCGCCCCTTCGGTGGTGACGACCAGCGCCCCACCCGCACCGACGTGGACGGCGTCGTCGCCGAAGTTGACGTGCACCACGCGCGCGTCGTCGCCCAGGACGCGGCGGTAGGACAAGACCGCGGGGTGCTCGTCGAGCAGCTCGAGCGAGCCGGCCTGCAGCGCCGGCGACGCGTGGCGAGCGTCCAGCAGGTCCCGGTAGAGCTGGAACATGGTGTCGACGCCTGTTCGTTGCGCGTCGACGTTGCGGATCTCGACGTCGGGCGGGAAGGGCAACCAGGGGTCGGGACCCCAGCCGTGATCGGGCTCGCCGGTCCACGGGATCGGGGCGCGGCAGCCGTCCCGGCCCCCGGGGTCGACCACCCGGTCCTGGGGGATGTCGGCATCGGACAACCCGAGCTCCTCGCCGGCGAAGAGGAACGGCGTGCCTCGAAGGGTGAGCAGCAGCACTGCGGCGGCGCGGGCGTTGGCCTCCGAATCGCCGTATCGAGTGCGGTGGCGGGGATTGTCGTGGTTGGAGAGCACGTAGGAGGGCCACCGGGACCCGCCGTACGGGTAGGCCTGCTCGGTGCCGGCGATCAGCAACCGCCAGGCGTCGCGCTCCCACGGCGCCCACACCGAGGTGAAGTTCACCGAGCAGCACACTCCGTCGCCGTCACCCTGGTAGGACGCCTGCACCTCGAGGTCGCCGGTGACCACCTCGCCGATGATCATGGTGTCGCCGGCGGCATCGACC
This sequence comes from uncultured Acidimicrobiaceae bacterium, assembly GCA_963731885.1. Taxonomy (GTDB): domain Bacteria; phylum Actinomycetota; class Acidimicrobiia; order Acidimicrobiales; family Salinilacustritrichaceae; genus Salinilacustrithrix. Next base: position 11,707 of record CAVSXR010000044.1, read on the forward strand.
GTCCGGCGGATGCGGCGGATCAGGGGCATGGCGGTGTCGTGGTGGGTCAGCACCACGTGGGGGATCCCGACCATCGACTCGGGGACATCGTGGGGGTCGGGGTCCTTGCCGATGGCGTTGATGACATCGATGCGGAACCCGTCGACGCCTCGGTCGAGCCAGAAGCGGAGCACGGCGTGCTCGGCCTCCTCCACCGCCGGGTTGGCCCAGTTGAGGTCGGGTTGCTCCGGCAGGAACAGGTGGAGCCAGTACTGGCCGGTGGTCTCGTCGAACGACCACGCCGAGCCACCCTCGGTGAACGACGCGGTCCAGTTGGTCGGTGGGCCGCCGTCGGGCGAGGGATCGGCCCAGATGAACCAGTCACGCTTCGGGTTGTCCCGGCTGCTGCGGGACTCGACGAACCACGGATGGTCGCTGGAGACGTGGTTCGGGACGAAGTCGACGATCAGCCGCAGGCCACGCTGGTGGAGGCCGTCGACCACCCGATCGAAGTCGTCGAGGGTGCCGAAGACCGGATCGACGGCGCAGTGGTCGGAGATGTCGTAGCCGAAGTCGCGCATCGGCGACTCGTAGAACGGTGAGAGCCACACCGCATCGACCCCCAACTCGACGAGGTGGTCGAGGCGATCGGCGATGCCGGCGAGATCACCCACGCCGTCGCCGTTCGAATCGGCGAAGGATCGCGGGTAGATCTGGTAGAAGACCGCGGTCTTCCACCAGGGGACATCGGGCGACGAGGAGGACACGGCGGGAATCTACCGACCGCCTCCATCGGGCCGACCGGCGACGCGCTCCCGCGACCGGCTCGGTGCGTCACACTGCACGGGTGGACCAGGCGGTGGACGACAGGATCGAACGGCCGCGCCGGCGGGCGCAGCTGGTCCGTGTCTTCTTCGTCGCGGTCCTGGTGGGCCAGGCCGTACTGATCGCCCGGAGCTACGCCGACCCCCACAACTTCTTCGGCTTCCAACCCTTCAACGAGTCCTCCACGTGGCGAGCCGACATCGTCCGGGTCACCGCCGACGGTCGGCGCATCCCGATCGACGCGCCGTGGCCCGGCGGGTACCGCTGGGACGAGTTGGTCGGCTGGGAGGTCTTGACCCGACCCGACCAACTCAAGCAGGCGTACTCGGGGCTCGACGGCACGCTCGACTTCCTCGACCAGGCCCTCGACTGGGTGGCCGACCACACCCCTGACGACACCGAGACCCGGTACCTCGAGGCCGACGTCACTGCCTTCCGCAACACCCGGGGCCCCGAGCACCGGGTGTTCCGCAGCCACGACCGGGGGCCACGGCCGTGACCGCCACCGCCGCCCCCAGGGCCTGGACGGGGACCCGACCGCAGAGCTTCGACGCCGTCTTCGACCGTCCGGGCTCCGTGCGGGCCCTGGCCGTGCTGCGCATGGCGGTCGGCCCGCTCACCGTCGTCCACCTGCTGCCGTACCTCGCCGACACCCGCCGCGGCGTCACCTATCTCGACCACTTCAACCATCCGTGGTTCACCTTCCTGCCCCAGGCACCGGGGGGTGTCCAGGTGGCGATGGTGTGGACCGGCGCGGCCGCCGCCGTGGCGCTGGCCCTGGGGTGGCACACCCGGCCGGCCGGGGCGCTCACCCTCGCCTGCGTGGCCGGGAACCTGTTCCTCTCGCAGACCTACTACCACCACAACCGCGCCTTCCTCCTGTTCCTCCTGGCCGGAGTCACGCTCGGCGACAGCGGACGGGTGCTCTCGCTCGACGCCCGGCGCGCCGGTCGGTCGCCCACCGACGATCGCGCCACCATCTGGCCCCTCTGGTTGCTGCGCGCCCTCGTGTCGTCGGTGTACTTCGCCTCGGGGTTCTCGAAGCTCATCGATCCCGACTGGCGCGGCGGGCTGGTCCTGTGGGACCGAGCCGTCCGCTACCAGGACCTGGTGCGGGCCCGCCTGCCCGGCGGCCCGGTGGGAGACGCCATCATCGACATCGTCACCACCCGGTGGGTCCACGCCGTCACCTCACCGATCGCCATCGCCATGGAGCTGTTCATCGCCTTCGGCCTGTGGTCGGCCCGCACCCGGCTGGCCGCCGTCTGGGTCGCGGTCTTCTTCCATCTGTCCATCGAAGCGACCGCATCGGTCGAGATCTTCAGCGCGGCCGGAATCGCCGCGCTGGTGATCTGGGCCATTCCCGTGACCAGGGATCGGATCGTGACCGTGAACGACGGCACGTGGATCCGGCGCCTCGACTGGCTCGCTCGATTCCAGGTCCGGGAGACCCCGGGCGCCGAGTTGCGGGTGGTCGATCGGGACGGATCCGCGACCACCGGGTCCGACGCCCGTCTGCTGGTCGCCAGCCGGCTGCCGCTCACCTTCATGGTGGCGGGGCCGCTTCTCGCCCTTCGGCACGTCCGGGGGTCGCGCCGATGAGCGCGGCCAGCCGGGTACGGCGCTCGCTGCTCGTGTGGGTCATCGGCGCGTCGGTGCTGCGTCTCACGGTGTGGGCGCCGGAGGTGTGTCCCTCGATCACCCGGGCCCAGGCCCACGCGGCGGCGACCGCGGCGGGCGAGTGGATGGTGGCCAATCAGCAGGCCGACGGCATGTTCCTGTACGGCTGGGACCGCGCTGACGACGAGCCGCTGCACGACTACAACCTCGTCCGGCACGCTGGGGTGACGTTGAGCCTGTACCAACTCGTCCGGGGCGGAGAGCCCGAGTTCCTCGACGCGGCCGACAACGGCCTGCAGTGGATGTTCGACCGGCTCGAGTCGACCGGGAGCGGCATCGCCTTCGCCGACGGGAACACGGCGAAGTTGGGGGCCAGCGCGCTGCTGGTCGCCGCGCTCGCCCAGCGTCGCCTCGCCACCGGTGACCCGGTCAACGACGGCCTCATGATCGAGCTCGGTCGCTTCATCGTCGGCCAGCAACGAGACGACGGCTCGATGCTCGACCTCTACGACCTCGACGCCCGAGGTCCGGTCCCCGACCAGACCTCGATCTTCTCGACCGGTGAGGCCCTGTGGGCGCTGGCCCAGCTCCACAACGCCTTCCCGACCGAGGGCTTCGACCAACCGGCCTGGACCACGCTGGACTACCTGTCCACCGAGCGCGACTTCCAGGAGGGCTTCTTCCCGCAACCGTGGCCCGACCAGTGGGCCGCGTACTCGCTGCACGAGATGGCGGGATGGGGACTCCAGGAGCGCCACATCGACTACGCCCGGCGCCTGCTGGCGCGCTACGGCCTCCTCGTCCGCCTCGACGCCCAGCGCGGCACCAGCTACGGCTCGCTCACCCACGGACCGTCACCCCGAGGCGCGGGGGCCGGGACCTGGATCGAGGGCATGGCCGCGCTGTGGCCCCTGACCGTGACCGATGCCCGGCTCACCGATCTCGCCCAGCCGGCAGCCGACACCTTGGCCTGCGGCGCGGCCCGGCTCGCCGACCGCCAGGTGGCTCCGGGGGGCGGGGTGGGCCCACGCGAGTCGGGCGCGTGGTTCTACGACGATGTCACCCGCATGGACGACCAACAGCACTCCGCCGCCGGCCTCCTCGCGGCGCAGGCGGTGCTGCCGTGACCGTTCCCGTGCCGTCCACCGACCCGCCGACCGCTGGAGCAGCGTTTCCGTGACCTTTGCCATCCTCTCGTTCCTCGCCGCGGTCAACCCCGGGGCCGCCTCGGTGGCCCTCGCCCGCGACTGGCGCACCGACCGCCCGATGCCGGTCGCGATCGGTACCGCGGCGGCCACCGCGGTGCTCGTGGCGTTGGCCGCGTTCTCCAATCCGTGCCTCGACGCGCTCGACGTGAACCTCGGCACCTACCGCCTGGGTGCCGGCATCGTGGTCGCCGCCGCCGGTCTCCGCTGGCTGGCCGCCGGCGCGCCGATGGGCACCACCGAGCCCAACACCGATGCCCGTCTCGCCGGGTTCGTCTTCTTCCCCACCCTGATGACGCCCGGCGCCGCCGTCCTCGCCGTGTCGGTCGGGGCCGAGCGCGGCAGCGCCGTTGCCGCCATCGCGGTGGCGGTCGCGGTCATCGTCGGCGGATTCGGCGTGTACTACCGGCGCCGGGTCCCGGAGCTGCTGGCCCAGTCCCTCGTGCGGCTCTTCGGCGCCGGCGGCGTGGTCATCGGCGTGATCCTCGCCGTGGACGGGCTCCGCACGCTCTGAACCGCGCCCGGCTCACGGGTCGAACGTCCACGGTTCGGTCGAGACCGCGTCGGGATCGAACCGATCGAGCAGCTGGTCGACCGTCACCGACTCACCGGGCGCGGCCAGGTCGAGCGATCGCCCGAGGAGCGACAGCAGGTGGCCGGCGTCGGTTCCTTCGGCGGCGAGGTCGGCGCGCGTGACCGACCCGTGGCGCTTGGCCAGCCGTTCGCCATCGGGTCCCAGCACCAGCGGGACGTGGACGTACTCGGGGACGTCGAGGAGCAGGACCTCGGCCAGCCACGCCTGTCGCGGCGTGCCCGGCAGCAGGTCGTCGCCGCGGACCACCTGATCGATGGCCTGGGCCGCGTCGTCGACGACGACGGCGAGGTTGTAGGCGGGGACCCCGTCACCCCGGCGCACGACGAAGTCGTCGACGATGCCGGTGTAGCGGCCGTGGAGTCGGTCGGTCACCGTGACGCGGGCGGCGTCGGCGCGCACCCGGAGGGACGGCTGCTTGTGGGGACGGGCCGCGGCCCGCTCGGCCCGCCCATCGGCCGTGAGATCCCGGCAGGTCCCCGGGTAGGCCCCCTCGGGGAGCGGGCCGTGCCCCGCCGACGCCGCCTCGGCGACCTCGCGCCGACTGCACCAGCACGGGTAGAGCAGACCGGACTGCTCCAGCCGGTCGAGGGCCGCTTCGTGTCGGGCGCGGACGGCCGCATCGGATTGGCGGATGATCTCCCCGTCGGGCTCGAGACCGAGCGCCGCCAGATCGGCGAGGTGATCGGCGATCACCTCGCCGTCGCGGGCCGCCGGATCGAGGTCCTCGATCCGCACGACGAACCGGCCGCCCTCGGCGCGCGCGTACAACCACGCGAGCAAGGCGGTACGCAGGTTGCCGACGTGGAGCGCTCCGGTCGGGCTGGGGGCGAATCGTCCGTCGGCCACGACGCGATCGTCGCGCACCGGCCGGGCGAGTCAGCTCGTGCGAGTCAGACGGTGCGATTCAGACCGTGCGAGTCAGACCTTGCGGCTGCAGGACCATGGGCTCCAGCCCTCGCGGTCGTAGAGCCACTTGGCAAAGATGGTGTTCAGCTCGGGGTCGTAGATGCGCGACCACGGCGCACCGGTCACTGCCTCGAACTGGGCACGGTGGGAGATGTTGATCTGGAACAGACCGTGGTCGTTGGTCCGCGACACCGCGTTGGGGTTCAGGCTCGACTCGCACTGGGCGATCGCCTTGGCTCGACCCGCAGCGGCGCCGAAGTGGCGCTGCAGGATGGCGTCGATGGACCCGGGGGCCGCCGCCGGCGCGGGGGCTGGCGCCGGCGGTTCCGGAGCAGGCGCCACGGCTGGGGTCGGCTGGGAGGCCGGGGCCGAGAGGTCCCGGGGGGCGTCGGCGTACGGCGACGGCACGAATGTCGGTGCCGACGGCACCACCGGCATGGTGACCGGCTTGGAGACGCTGGCCTCGACGACCGAAGAGGCTTCGGCGCCGGTGCCCGGGAAGGACACGGCGGCCAGAGCCAGAGCGAGGACGAGTCCGGCGACGGCAGCGATCGAACGGATGCTCATGGGGGGACTTCCTTTCCACCGGGCGCGACCGAAGCCGGTGCCAGGTGTGCGGGGAGGAAGCGATGCGCGGGCTGGTGCGCAGGGATCGGTCCGGTCATCGATGCGATGGGAGCCGAGCCCCGATCCTCCGCCGGCATCCACGGGGGGTGGACGGCCAGACGCGTCGGATCGTCGCGGTGGTTGGTGTGTGGGACGAATGATGCTCAGTCCGTAATGGAAACGCAACATTAGGCGCTTGTGAAATTCGTCACGAGTGGTCGGAGCCCGGAACCTTCGCCGGCGCAGGGCGGCCGCTAGGCTCGCCAGCCGCACGGAGAGATGACCGAGTCAGGCCGATGGTGCTTCCCTGCTAAGGAAGTGAGGGTGCAAGCCCTCCGTGGGTTCAAATCCCACTCTCTCCGCCCGATCCTCGGGTCGGCCGTACCACGCGGCCGGCCCGAGGGCACACCGGGAGGGGTGCCAGAGCGGACGAATGGAACGGTCTTGAAAACCGTCGGGCCCCTCGCGGGTCCCGTGGGTTCGAATCCCACCCCCTCCGCCAAAGTGATGTCGCGATGGACGCCGCTCGTTGAACCCAGACGTGGGACGTACATGGCGCCACGTCGTAGCGACAACTCGCGAGCTGGCAGCGCGATCGCCGGTTCGGAGACACCCCGGCCTGTCCCGTTCCGGCCACAGCGCGCACTGATCGGTGCGGCATCTCGTGAACGTTCGCGACGTTGGTTGCGTACCCTGGTGACGTGGCGTTCGAGCGCATCACCGTTGATCCGGCACAGATGGGCGGTCGTCCATGCATCCGCGGCATGCGGGTCACGGTCGCGATGGTGCTCGGGCAACTGGCGGCCGGTCAGACGATCGATCAGATCCTCGCCGACTACCCGTACCTCGAACGTGAGGACGTCCTCGCCGCCCTCGAGTACGCGACGGCGATGGTCGACGAGCGCGAAGTGCCGATCACCCGACCAGCGTGAAGCTGCTCCTCGATGCCAACCTGTCGCCGACGATCCGCTCCGGACTCGAGGCAGCTGGGCACGAGGTCGCTCACGTCGGGGATGCCGAGCTGCTCCACGCCTCCGATCGGGAGATCTTGGACTACGCCGGGGAGCGCGACCTGGTGATCGTCACTGCGGACAGCGACTTCGCATCGATGCTGGCGCTGGCGGGTGCAGAGCGGCCTTCGGTCCTCCAGCTTCGTGGCGTCGCAGAGCGGAAGCCTGCCGTTCACCTCGAACTTCTCGTGCAGAACCTCCCGGCCGTCGCCGACGACCTCGACCGAGGTGCAGTGGTCTCGTTGAGCCCGACGCGGCTCGCCGTGCGCCGTCTGCCCATCCGCTGATCCGAGCGCGCACCGATCGACAGTGGCCGCCGTCAGTTCTTGGGCGGACCGGCACGTTGCAGAACGGCGCGTTGGGAGCGAGCGCTTGGCGGCGACTCAACCCGGGATTCGGGGACGGGCCGGCGGTCACCTGAGCTGCCAGTCCACGGGTGCCTCGCGGTCGGGTTCGTAGCTGCAGTAGGTGCCGGTGCGGAGCGAGCGGTCGAGGTGCCAGGCGAGTTGCGTGTCGTGCTCGCCGATCTTGGAGACGGCGGACCGGATGGCCCGCGTCGCGTTGACCCGGGCCCGCTCGGCGTCGGAGGTGAACGAGCGGCTACGACCGCCGAGGCCCGAGGCGGCGGTCAGCTCCTCGACAAGGAAGTCGAGCTCCTCGCGCGCCTTCGATGCCCGGCTGGAGTCGTTCCACTCCTCGGCCTCGTCGATCCCGGCCTGCAGCATCTCGATCCGCTCCCGGTAGGCAGCGCGCGCTCGGGCGTCAAGCACCTCCTCGCCGCTGGCCCGAGCCGGCTCGAGCTCGGCGGCTGCCCCTCGACCGGCCCGGCGGGAGTCGCCGCCGACGCTCCCGACCAGATCCAGGGCGTGGATCTGCCGCGCTGGGGCGGCGAGCAAGCTCGCGACGTAGCCGAGGCCCTTGGTCGCGCGCACTCGGTGCTCGGCGCCGTCGAGCCCGACGACCCAGACGTCGCCTTCGGACCGGAACACGCCGCCGCGGACCGCCACGGTCGCCCGACCAGCCCTTGGGGTGACCGCAGCTCCGGCGCCCGCTGCCGCCTCGATGCGTTGCTGCAGCGCGATCTGCCCGAGCTCCCGGCTCATGGCCAAGGCGTGTTCGAGTTCATGCTCCGCCCGCGCCGCGTCCCCATAGTCGTTCCGCCGGCGCAGCGCCTTGGCCAGATCGAGGCGGGTGTGCGCCGCCCACGGTCGAGCGCCGATCCGCTCGTTGGTGGCCAGGGCGATCTCGAGGTGCTCGACCGCCTCGCCGACCCGTCCGATCGTCAGCGCCAGCAGGCCGAGAGCGCGGTCGATGGAGCCGACCGACACCTCCACGGTCTCGACGCAGTTCCCGGCCGCCGGTCGCAGCACCTCGTACAGCGACGCGGCCCGCACCTCGTCCCCGAGGGCGTGCACGACCTCGGCGAGCAGGACGGTCGAGAGCGACCAATCGTTGTTCAGAGGAACGGCCCGGAACCCGTCAGCGGCGAGCGGCTCCAGCACGGCGCGGGCGGTGGAGTCGTCGCCGAGCTCCACCCCCGCGACCGCGGCCATGCAGGCGAACAGCGGTCGGGTCGGGTAGGTCCGGATCGACGCCTGGATCCGCTCGCGCATCTCGTCCAGCCGGGCCTGTTCCCGACGCAGGACGAACCGCTGTATGTCACCGAACCCCTGCGCGTCCCAGTTCTGGGACCGCAGCCCGACCGCCATCGCACGGCTGATGAGGTCGTCGGCCTCGGCCAGCTCCCCGTGGACCAAGGCGAGGTTGGCTCGGGTCGCGAGCGCGAACCACTGGTGCGTGGGCTGGTGCAGCTCGCCGGCGATGCGGTCGAGCTCGTCGGCCACGTCGAGCGTCTCGGCGTGATCGCCCACCTCCATCGTTCGGACGAGGCGGTGCATCAGACCTTCGAAGCGCAGCTCGGCGTTGCCGGCGCGTGCCGCCACCGCCACCAGCTCGTCTGGCGGGCCGAGGGCGCCCGGTGCGTGGAGCGGTCCGAGCATGGCGGCATGTCGGCCGACCAGAGCGTATGCCAGCAAACCGTCGTCGCCGGAGCGGCGGGCGAGCGCAACCGCGTCGGCGCTGAGCGTGTCGCGTGCGGTCCGGTCGGCCTCATCGCGTTTGGCGCCCGCGAGACGGGCCATCAACCGCGCCCGGAGTTCGAGGTCGTCGTCCTCGATCGCCGCCAGCGCCCGCTCGAGCATGGGCATGAGCTTGGGATCGGCGGCCGCCCGCAGCCACACGAACCGGCCGCCGTAGCCGAGCGCCGCCCGGGCGAACGAATGGGCGTCGTCCGCCGCCTCCGCCATCTCCGCGGCGCGCAGGAAGCTGCGGCGGGTCTCGTGGTGGTCGCCGGCCCGGCTGGCGGCGTCGCCCAGCGACAGCTGGAGACGGCACTCGGTTGTCGGGTCGGCGGTGTCGCCCCACGACAGCGCAGTGACGGCCATCCGGTAGAGGCGGGCTGCTTCCTCGTAGGCGAGGAGCCCGAGCGTGTGATCGCCGGCCCGCCCGGCGGTGGCGACGATGCGGTCGACGCCGGCCCGGGGACCGGCATGGAAGTAGTGGTGAGCCGTGGCGGCGGAGCGGATGTCGCCCTCGGCCGACTCGAGGATCTCCCCCGCCTGCACGTGGAGCCGGGCGCGGTGCGACGCTGGCAGCTCGTCGTAGAGCGTGTCCCGGATGACGGCGTGAGAGAAGCGGTGCAGGCCGGGCCTCATCGGCTCGGCCGCGATCAGCCCCGAGTCGGCCGCCTCGTCGAGCACCTCGTCGACGTCCTCGAGCTCCAGGCCGCTGAGCCGGCTCAGGTCGCCGATGCGGAACTCCCGCCCCAGCACCGAGGCGACGCTGAGCACCCGGGCACACTCCCGTGACAGCCGGTCGACGCGCAGGCCGATCACCTGGCGCACGCCCTGGGGAATCGTGCGCTCCCAGTAGGTGGGGTCGGCCTCCTCGAGCCGGCCCTCGGCCGCCGCCAGGCGGCTGATCTCGGAGACGAAGAACGGGTTGCCGGCGGTCTCGTGCAGCAGGGCGGCGGCGACCGCCGGCGCGGGCCGGGTGCCGGTGACCTCCTCCACCATGCGCGCCACCTCGGGGCCGTCGAGGCCAACGAGGTCAAGCCGCCGGGCATTCGGCAGGCGGGTGAGGTCCGCTACGGCATCCGTCAGCGGCCGGTTCTGGGAGAGGTCCTCCCGCCGGAAGGTGCCGACCACCATCAGCGGGGTCTCGTCGAGCTGGTGGGCGAGGAACCGCAGGAGCAGCAGCGACGGGGCGTCGGCGGACTGCAGGTCGTCGAGCAGGAGCAGGATCGGGCGCTGCCGGGCGGCGTCGAGCAGGAAGGTGGTGACGGCGTCGAACTGCTCGAAACGGGCCGAGTCGGCGTCGGTCCACGTCGAACCGGCATCGGTGCGCTGCTGGGCGAGCTCGAGGACGTCGGCCACGTCGGCGTACCGGGCGCCGGCGCCGGGGACCTCCCGCAGGCAGGTCCGCAGCACCTGCACCCACGGCCAGTAGGCGGGTGCGCCGCCGGCCTCCCAACAACGGCCCCACACCACCAGCAGGTCGCGGTCCCGGGCGGTCCGGGCGATCTCGTCGGCCATCCGGCTCTTGCCGATCCCAGCCTCGCCGGCGACGAGGAACAACTGGCTGCGTCCCGCCACCGCTGCATCGAGCCCCTGCCGCAGCAGCGCGAGCTCGCGCTCACGGCCGACCAGTGCGCCCGTCGTCGCCGGCGCTCCGCCCGCCACAACCTCGCCGTCCTTTCTCACCCCGCCCTCCGATCGACGGTGATCTGTCTCGTTCTCCATCCGTTCAGTCGGACTGAACATCGTTCGGTCGGTTCGTACGCATCCGTCGCAGGGAGCGATCCGGCTCCCCCGACGAAGGAGATCCTGCGATGACCGCCACCACCCCCACCACGACGTTCGATACCCCGACCAGCCCGTCGACCCGCAAGCGCTGGTCCATCTCTCTGGCCGCCGGCACACTCGCCGTCTCCGGCATCGCCGGCGGGTTCGCCATCGCCGCCTCCGACTCCGAAACGCCGGTCACGCCAGCGGTCGAGCGGGTCGTCGAGGTGGCCGACCAGGGCGGGGCCACGCCGGTCGGTCCCGTGTCGGCCGATGCGGTGGAGCGCCGGGCCGAGGATGCGGCAGCGCTGCGGTGCTCCGGATTGTCGGCCGACGCCGCGGAGCGGTGCGTGGCCTCCGGTCGGTGACGGCGGGGCGAGCCCAAGCATCGCCCGGTGCCGCCGCTGCCCGACGCCATCTACAGCGGCGAAGAAGCACCGGTGCGGATCGACGACGACGAGTTCATCGAGGCTGGCTTGCCTCGCACGGCCACCTCGCGTTGTCAGCGGAGCACCTCGGAGGCTTTCGCCTGCACAGCACCTGACCGCGCGGAACTCGCCGCACCCCTGGGTGCCCGCTGCGGCCCCGCGCAGCAAACCGAAGTGGGCGCGCCACAGCTCCTCGGCTCCTTCGGCCCGCAACTTCGACGCCAATGCGTTCGACCCGACCAGATCGGTGAACAGCACCGACACGCTCACCGCGGTCCGCATCCAGGCCCTCCCCGGTCATCCTGCACGGTGGAACGCTACAACCCCGCGAGAACGAGAAGCCGGAGAACGCCCGGCATCACCGGCCTGCATGCCTCCGGGTGTCCGACTTGGAGCTCTGCCCCGAAAGTGCCCGTAGGCCCGCACAGATCGGACGCCACCGAATCGCGTCCCCGACCGGTCTCTACGCCCACGCTAT
>CAVSXR010000045.1:0-65557 GCA_963731885.1 uncultured Acidimicrobiaceae bacterium
AACCACCAGGTCAGCGGCCATTTCCCGGTCGCTGACCTGGTCTCCTTTCACCAACGCACCCACCGTCGATGGCAAGGATTGCCAACGAAGAGGTAGCCTGGACCTTGTGTCCACGATGAACGTCTCGCTGCCCGACGAGCTCAAGACCTTCGTCGACGAGCGTGTCGAGCGAGACGGATACGGGTCCAACAGCGAGTACGTGCGCGAGCTGATCCGCCGGGACCAGGACCGTCTCCAGCTACGCCAGCTGCTCCTCGACGGCCTCGCCTCCGAGCCGGGTCCGGTCGCCGACGACGCATACTTCGCTGCGCTGCGCGACCGCGTCCGCTCCGCCGGCTGAGTTCGTGGCCGACAAGCCGATCCGGCTCCGAACACTCGCTGCCGCTGACCTCGAGGACGCCGCCAGCTACTACCGGGACAATGCAGGCGGACAGACCGCGCTCGACTTCGTCGACGAGGTGCAGGCCGCGTTCGGGCTGATCTCGTCCGGCCCGGGAATCGGGAGCTTGCGCTACAGCTACTACCTCGACATCCCCGGCCTCCGCGCGTTCCCGATCAAGCGCTTCGACCACGCGGTCTTCTACGTCGAGGCCGACGACCTCGTCGACGTCTGGCGCATCCTCCACACCCGCCGGGACATCCCCGCGACTCTCGAACCGCCCGAGCGATGACCGTCACGACCGCCGGCGGTCGATGGGCACGATCTCGGCGCGCTGGACGACGCCGGCCGCCTCGGCCATCTCGTCGAGTCGGTCGGCGACCGACTCGGCCTGCCCGGGAAACAGGTGGCCGTAGCGGTCGAGGGTGAGCACAGCGGACGAGTGGCCGAGCATGCGCTGGAGCACCTTGACGTCGGCACCGGCGGCGATGGCGAGCGAGGCGCAGGTGTGGCGGAGGTCGTGGGGGCGGAGCGGGGCGAGGCCAGCATCGACGGTGGCGGGCGTCCAGAACCGATTCCGGAAGTTGTCGAAGCGCAGGTAGCCGCCGTCGGGTGACGTGAAGACCACGGCGTCGACCTCGGGCTCGGCGTGGGCTCGCAGATGGGCGTCGAGCTCGGCGGAAACGAGGCGAGGTAGCGCGACCGAGCGACGGCCGGCCTTGGTCTTGGGCTGCGAGGTCAGGAACTCGCCGTCGAGGTACTGGACCTGCTCGACGACAGTCAGGGTGCGGCGGAGCAGGTCGATGTGGTGGCGGCGCAGGCCGACCAGCTCGCTGGCCCGCAGCCCGGTGTAGGCGGCGACGAGGACGAGCGCCCGGTAGCGCTCGTCGATCGTGTCGGCGAGCAGCGCCACCTCCTCATGCGTGAGGAAGCGCATCTCGTCGGGCTCGACCGTCGGAGGTGTGACTCCGTTGAGCGGGTTCCGGCCGAGCAGCTCGTCACCGACCGCGGCCTCGAGGATCCGATTCAGGGTCCGATAGGCCTGGGACACCGACGACGCCGACAGCGCCTTCCCCCGGAGGCCGGGTTTCGTGGCGAGGTCGGCCTGCCACGCCCGCAGCATCGACGGTGTCAGCTTCGCCAGTTCGTGGTCGCCGAGTACCGGCAGGATGTGGAGCCGCAGGTTGTCGGCGTAGATCTTGCGGGTCTTCGGGCGAAGGTGGACGGCCGACCGCTGCCACTCCGTCGCCCACGAATCGAGCGTGACCCTGCCGGCAGCCGGGTCGATCCAGGTTCCGGCGTCGATTGCGGTCTGCTGGGAGCGCACGTAGCGCTCGGCTTCCTTCTTCGTCCGGAAGGTCTTGGATCGTTCCTTGCCGTCGGGGCCGCGGAGGCGGACGTCGTAGCGGACGTCGCCTGCCTTGGTGGTGCGCTTGGCGATCATGGCCGGCACTCCCGTGCGGGCGCGGGGTTTGCCCTCATCGTGCGTCTCCCTCTGTGGAGTCGTGATTGAGGGGGCTCGTGTCCGGGTGCCCCGACCGGTCGGCTCAAGCCGAGATGTTCAGGATGCCAGCAACCCCGCCCCGGTCATCGCTTCGTCTTCCGGGTCTTCGGCGCAGGCGGGTCGGCGGGTGCCGCTTCGGGTTGCGGTGTGTCGTCGGGTGCCGTTTCGAGGTCATCGAGGGTCTCGAGCGCTTGGGCCATCTGTGTCAGGGCAGTGCGGGCGGCGTCGAGGTCGCCGAACTGTTGACGCAACGCCATCCGAGCTCGCAGAGCGTGTGTTGACCCGAACCCGGTGGTGGACGTCGTCGCTGGATGCGACCGAGGTTCTCCATGGTCCCATCGGCTTGGATCCGGACCCGGTGTTCCGGGCTCGGCCACGACAGCAGGTACTGCTCCCACGCCTGGAGGTTCTCCTCCGTGCCGATCACCACGTCGAACAGATCTTCGGGTTCGAGGCCGTCGGGGCCCGCGTCGGGGGTGGCGACGACGTGGTCGTCCCACACCGACGGAGGGGTGAGGAAGAACCCGACCGGTAGATCGAACGCGCGGGCGAACGCGATCAACTCATCGGCGGAGACGACCTTGATGCGGGTGCCGTCGACGGACCGTTCGATCGCCGACCACGATGCTGGCGACAACCTGGTGCCCAGGTAGGGGGCACAGGCGTCGGCGGCCTGGTCTTGGGTCCACCCGCGCAGCAGCCGGGCCTTGGCCAGGTTGTGGGCCACGATCTGGTTCGGGGTCCACGACGGCGGGGCTGAGGTCTTCCGGCGAGCCATGCCCTCAGTTTCCACGAATCGTAAAGTATATTTCAGTTCGTGGAACGAACGGCCACCCCTCCGCTGCTCCCGATCCTGCGCTCGCAACAGCAGGCCGAACTGCTCGCCCTGCTGCTCGGTGACCCCGACCTCGAGGCCAGCTTGTCCGACCTCGGAACGCGGCTCGGCATGCCGACGCCGTCGGTTCACCGGGAGATCGAGCGAGCCGAGGCCGCCGGGATCGTCGTCAGTCGACGGGTCGGCAACACCCGGCTGGTGCGGGCCGACACCGACAGCCCGTACTTCGAGGACCTCGCCGGCCTGCTCACGAAGGCGTTCGGCGTTCCGCAGCTGCTCGCCGACGCCTTCGCCGACATCGACGGAATCGAGCGGGCACTGGTCTTCGGATCCTGGGCCGCCCGGTTCCACGGCGAGCCAGGCGAACGGCCCGTGGGCGACATCGACGTCCTCGTCCTCGGCAACCCCGACCGAGACGAACTGTTCCGCCGGCTCCGGCCGCTCGAAGACCGGCTCGGGCGACCGATCCAGGCCACCATCCGCTCGGCGCGTTGGCTCGAGGAAGGCGACGGGACGTTCCACGACACCGTTCAGGCTCGCCCGACGGTGGTCGTACCGCTGTCAGCCCACCTCGCCGGCAACGGCGTCGATGGCGGCTGAGGCGATCGACGCCGCCCATCGGGCATCGTCCTCCGTCTTGTCGACCGGCTTGTCGGGGTCGAAGTACTCGGACTCGTGGCGCCCGGACCGGAAGCGGTCCGACGGCACCGGCCCGAACGCGTCGGTCGATTCCTTGAGCGCAGCGTGCGCGAGATCGGTGGAGACTCGATGGGCTCCCTTGACCGCGGGCACACGGTAGCCGAGGAGCACGACGATGGCGTCGGCGGAGGTCCGGTAGGCGTCGTAGGCCGTGGTGAACGCGGCCTCCCAATGCTCGGCGTCGAGCAACACATCGACCGCCGCCATCCGCTTCCGGGAACGATCGAGACAGGCGCGAGCGGCCGCCGGTGAGGCAGCATCGACAGCCTCGAGTTGACCGCGGCCGACGAACAGGTCGACGGTGCGGCGTCGGACTTGGCAAGGAGAAAAGATCCGGCACTCGGTGCGGGGGGCATTCTGGGGGACGAATCTCGCGTTCTGCATCGAGGCCCGTCCCCCAGAATCGCTAGCCGGTCCTTCCGGGGGACGGATCTTGCGCTGAGGAACGAGTCCCGTCCCCCAGAACGGATCTCGCACACCGTTGCGACGTGCCGATCTACGCGCCTGCGACCCATGAAGTCCGCCGCGCATATCGGCTGCCTCTGACGGGTGGTCGCCTCATCTCCTCGGTCCGCGCCCCTCCTCCGCAAGGACGTCGATGTCGGCAGGAGTAGGCACGGCGGTATGTGTCCCGCTGGCGGCCCGGTAGGTGTTGTCCAGCTTGACGGTGAGGGCGGCCTCGAGGGAGGGGAACAGGTGACCGTATCAGCGTGCAACTCCCCGGTCTTCGCCGTCCGCTCAGCGCTCACGAGCTCTCGGACGGCACGCTGCGCTACCTCTGCCTCGCCGCAGCGCTCCTCTCACCGCAGCCGCCCGAACTCCTCGTTCTCAACGAGCCGGAGACGAGTCTCCACCCGGACGTTCTGGAACCGCTCGCAACGCTCATCGGTGTGGCGGCTGCCCGAACGCAAGTAATCGTCACCACCCACGCAGCGCGGCTCGCCGAGGCTCTTGTGGGTCGCCATGACGCCGATCGTGTCCACCTCGACCGCGGTGGGGACGGCCGAACCGAGATCTCGACGGAGTAGACCTCCGAACAGCCGTCGGCGAAGGAACCCGAGTCTGATTTCGTGCAACATCCGTGCAACATCGGGCGGGGAATCGCGCGTTTCAGCGGTCAGTGGTGGTCGACGAAAACCGGCTCTGACCTGCAGAAATACCGGATCGGCGCAGGTCAGAGAATCGGCTCTGATCACCTGAAAGCGGTAGGTCACCGGATCGACGCCGGTCCCGACCACCATCGAAACCACGGGTCAGCGGCCAGTTCCGGTCGCTGGCCTGTGGCGTTTTCGGGTTCGAGCACCAAGACCCGCGCGGCCGTCCTCCGACTTCGTGCCCACGAACCGGGCGGCGATCGGTCCGACCAGTGCGGTGAGCAACACGAACCCCGCGGCCACCGCACCGAGCCGGGCGCCATCGTCCAGGCCGGCTCCGAGGCTCGCCATCACGATGGAGAACTCGCCTCGGGCCGCGATCGTCGTTCCCGCCCGCAGGCGGCCTGCCGTCGCGACACCGGAACGAGCCGCGACGAACCATCCGGTGGCGAGCTTGGTGACGATTCCGACGAGGGCGAGGAGGGCGGCGACCGCGAGGGTGTCGAAGAGCTTCGCGGGGTCGATCTGGAACGAGAAGAACACGAAGAAGACCGCGGCGAACAGGTCACGGAGCGGCGCGATCAGGCCTGCCGCTCGGTGCTGCACCGGTCCGGACAGTGCGAGCCCGACCACGAACGCACCGATGGCCGCTGAGACCTCGAGGCGCTGCGCCATGCCGGCGACGACAAGGGTGAGTCCGAACACCGCCAGCAGGAGCGCCTCGTCGCTGCCACCGTGCAGCCAGCTACTCAGCTGGTCGCCGAATCGGAAGGCGAGGGTCATGATCGCCGCCACGGCGATCAGCGCGATCGCGATCGTGCCGACCGTTGGTCCGAAGGCTCGTCCGGCGACCAACGCCGACGCGATCGGGAGGAACACGGCCATGGCGAGGTCCTCCATGACCAGCAGGTTCAAGATCGCCGGAGTTTCGCGGTTGCCGAGACGATCGAGATCGGCCAGGACCTTGGCCGTGATCCCCGACGAACTCACCCACGAGACGCCGCCGAGCAGCACCGCGGCGGGAACCTCCCATCCGAGGAGCAGACCGGTGACGAAGCCGGGCGCGAAGTTGATCAGCGCGTCGATGACACCGCCGAGTGCCCCGGAACGAAGCCCGTTGCGCAGCTCGTCCGCGGAGTACTCGAGCCCGAGCGTCAACAGCAGCAGCAACACGCCGATCTCGGCGACGACCTCGATGAAGTCCCGGCTGACGTCGAGCGGGAACACACCGCCGGTACCGACCGCCAACCCGGCGAGCAGGTACAGCGGGATGGCAGTGATCCCGAACCTCGCCGCGACCCGAGCCAGCACGGACAGCACCACAGCGACCGCGCCGATCTCCACGAAGACCGTCGCGGCGTGACCGCCTGACGCGGCGAGGATCACGGATCGATCAGACGGCGAAGGCGCTGCAAACCGTCAGCGGTCCCGACGGCCACCACGACATCCCCCGGCTCGAGTCGCACGTCAGGTCCGGGAGCAGGGACCGTCGTGCCGCCGCGGACGAGCGCGACGATCGACGCTCCCGTTCTCGTCCGGAACCGACCGTCACCGATCGTCGTGCCCGCCGCCTCGGCACCCTCGGCGACGTTGACCCAGTCGATGGCGACGTCCTCGAGGCGTTGGACGGCGTGCACCGTCTCGCTGACCTGACTGGCACCGAGCAACTCGGTCAGCGCGATGGCGTCCTCTGCGCTGAGGTGGAGCACCGTCCGGCACGCATCCGGGTCCTCACGGTCGTACACCGCCAGGTCGCGCCGCCCCGTGCGGTGGGTGAGCAACGCGAGGCGCTCCCCATCGGCCGTGGTGAACTCGTGGCGGACACCGACGCCGGGCAGGATGGTCTCCTGGATCTGCGGCACGAGCACCATCCTCGCATTCCGTCACGCCCGCCGGCACCGACGCCGAGTTCCACAATGCCGCCGATCAGGGATGAGTCCGTGACGTCGGTGCCCGCCATCCACAGCGGAGCGCCAACAGTCGCACTGCGACGACGGCTACGGCGATCGCCACCGCCGGAGCTGCGTCGAGCGATTCGTGGGACCAAACCAGTGCGGTGGCCGCTGCACCCATGGCGGCCGGAATCGCATACAGGGCACTGTCTGCCCTGAACACCATCGGCACCTCGCGGGCGAGGACATCGCGCAACACACCGCCGCCCACCGCGCTCGTGACACCCAGCAGGACCGACGGTAGGACCCCGAGTCCGAACTCGAGTGCCTTGGCCGTGCCGACCACTGCGAACAAGCCCAGCCCGGCGGCGTCGAACACGAGGACCGGCCGCGCGATCCGCTCGACGACGTGGTGACCGAGGAACACGAGAACCACAGCGGCCAGCGGCACGGCGAGATACCGCTGATCCCGGAGTGCCACCGGTGGTACATCGCCGAGGAGAACGTCGCGAAGGATCCCGCCGCCGAGCCCCGTCGTCGTCGCCAGAACGAGCATCCCGACGACATCGAACCCCCTGCGGGCGGCAAGCGATGCGCCCGACACCGCGAACACGAACACCCCTCCGAGATCCAGGGCCCGTTCGACACCCGACTCCAAGCCAGTGAGCGTCCCTGGATCGATCAACGCGGGGGCCGCACTCGGTCACGCGGACGGATCACGACCCGCAATCGCTCCTGCGTCACGTTGTCGGGCACCGACTCGTCACCTCTCGCCACCACTGCCGGGATCGTTCAGCCCCATCGTGCCACCGTGATCCGCGAGCGTGACCCGGTCCGACGTCGTCCCCGAAGGATCGCCGCGCTCCTCGCCCACGCATCCCGGACTGGCCGGTGACCGTGAGCGGCGCAGCGACCGGAGAACGGCGATCGACTCCAGTGGCAGGCTGCAGCCGTGGGACCAGCCGACATCTACAAGACGTCACGCGAGCGGCTGCTCACGCTGGCACCGCAACTCGACGAGGAGCAGCGGGCCGCGCCGCTGGTCCCGACACCGCCGTGGACGGTGGTCGACGGCTACCGACACCTCACCGGCGTGTGCTGCGACGTGCTCGACGGCACCATGCCGGGCCACGAGCCCGGCGCCGGCGAGGCATGGACCGCGGCCCAGATCGAACAGCGCCGGGGGTGGTCGCTCGAGCAGGTGACGGCGCAGTGGGCCGAGCGGGCCCCCGAGCTCGACGCCCGCGTCCGGGAGGCGGGACCGGCCATGGGCTTCGTGGCCCTCGACTCGTGGACCCACGAGCAGGACATCCGGGCGGCCAGCGGCGCGGGCGCGTTCCACGACGACGAGCTGCTCCCGGGGCTGATCGCCCTCACCGTGGGGGCGATGGACCGCTTCTACGCCGGCAACGACGGACCGCCGCTGCGCCTCGTGCTCGACGGCGACGAACACCGCACCGGCGACGGTGAACCCGAAGCCGAGCTGACCACCAGCCGCTACGAGCTGCTGCGCATGGTCTTCGGCCGTCGCAGTCAGGCGCAGATCGGCGCCGCCGGATGGTCCGGCGGCGGCGCAGCGAGGGCTCAGCGGGCGATCACCCTGTTCCCGGCCCAGACCCGGGACCTCGTCGACTGATCGTCACACCGACACCAGCTCCCGCTCCCCGATCCGCGACGTGACCTCGGAGCGCCGCATCGGTAGCGTCGCGGGGAACCGTCCGGAGGAGGCACGCCATGGACATCGGTGGCCCGGAGTTGCTCATCGTGATCGTCGTCGCCCTGCTCCTGTTCGGGCCGACGAAGATCCCCCAGCTGGCCCGGGCGCTGGGGCAGGCCCAACGGGAGTTCCGCAACGGGATGGCCGGCCTGACCGGTGGCGACGACGACGACACGACCGCCGCCCCGAAGTCGGAGACTCCGGCGGCCGGCACCGACACGGGCGCCGGCACCGGCACCGGCACCGGCACCGGCACCGGCACCGAAGAGATCGTGGAGCAACGCTCGCTGCCGCCGGCACCAGACCGCGACAACTGACGCGACGGGCCGGGCCGGCGCCGTCAGTCGCGGTCGCGAGCGCGGTCGCGGATGAACTTGAGGATGCGCTGGTGCTTCTCGTTGTCCTTCTGGATCAGGCGGACGATGAGCTCCCAGACCGTGGTGTCCCGAACGTCGTGGAGCTCCTTGACCAACGTATCCAGGTCGTGGTTGTCCTTCTTCTCCAGGTCGAGGTAGCGCTCGGTCTCGGCCAGGATGCGGTCACGATCGGCTCCCCACATGCCGAGATCAGGGATGGGGGTCGGCCCGCTGCCCAGCTGGGCCGAGGTCTTGATCGTCTCGGCGAGGTCCTGCAACAGCGCGTGGTGCCGGCGCTCGTCCTCGAGGATGAGCCGGGCGAGATAGGCGAACGCCGGTGAGTCGGTCTCCTCGGCCAAGGCGGCGTAGGCGCGGATCACCTCCATCTCGTCATCGACGTGTTGGGTGATGTGGTCGTAGACCTGTTGCTCCCAGACGCTCGCTCCGGGAATCGCCGAGCCCGGCATCGTCGTCACCTTCCGCTCGCGGATCTCACTGTGAAGATGATCGCATCGAACACCACCAGCGGACAGGGCCCAACGTCCCATGTGGCCGGGACGGTCGCGCCGGCGGGCATGCAGCACCGCACGAACGTGCGGCATCATGCGTTCCCTCCCTGCCGGGGCCACCCGCGCGAGTGAGGACGGAACGGAGCAACCAACGATGACGCGTCCGGCCCCCGACCGAGGGGTCACCAGTCGATGACGTTCAACTCGATCGAGTTCTTCGTGTTCCTGCCCGTGGTGCTGGCGCTGTACTGGGTCCTGCCCCATCGGGGGCGATTGTGGCTGACGCTGGTGGCGTCGTACGTGTTCTACGGATGGTGGGACCCGCGTTTCCTGGGGCTGCTCGCGCTCTCGACCGTCGTCGACTTCACCATCTCGCGGTCACTACATCCCTGCGAGGACGAACGGCGTCGGAAGCTCCTGCTGTGGACCAGCGTCGTCATCAACCTCGGGATCCTCGGGGCGTTCAAGTACGCCAACTTCTTCCTCGATTCCGCCAACCAGGCGTTCGAGCGAGTGGGGCTCGGTCCGATGGTGGACCGGAACCTCGCCATCGTGCTCCCGGTCGGGATCAGCTTCTACACGTTCCAGACGATGAGCTACACGTTCGACGTCTACCGGCGACGCATCCCGCCCGCAGAGAACCTGCTGACCTTCGCCGTCTACGTCGCGTTCTTCCCCCAGCTCGTCGCCGGCCCCATCGAGCGAGCCCAGCACCTGCTGCCCCAGTTCCAGCGGCCCGCCGTGCCGCCCGATCGCAACGAGGTGCGCAGCGCTCTGGTGCTCATCGCGCAGGGCATCTTCAAGAAGATCGTGATCGCCGACGCCCTGGCACCGATGGTGCAGACCGGGTTCGGCAATGCCACGGGCGCGGGCTGGGCCACCCTGCTCATCAGCGTCTACGCCTTCGCGCTGCAGATCTACGGAGACTTCTCCGGCTACACCGACGTGGCCCGCGGCGCGGCCCGGCTCCTCGGCATCGACCTCATGCGCAACTTCGAGCAGCCGTACTTCTCCCGGTCGATCACCGAGTTCTGGCGCCGCTGGCACATCTCATTGTCCACTTGGCTACGCGACTACCTCTACGTACCGCTCGGCGGCAACCGAGGAAGCAGCCGGGCGACGGCCCGCAACCTGATGATCACCATGGTGCTGGGCGGCCTGTGGCACGGCGCGGCCTGGACCTTCGTGGCGTGGGGGACCATCCACGGCCTGTTGCTGGCCGCGGAGCGGCCGTTCCGCCACCGACCGTTGATCGACGCGGCGCAACCGCTCACCTGGCGTGATGTCCCCGCCGTCCTCGCCACCTTCCACCTGGTCTGCTTCGCCTGGATCTTCTTCCGGGCCAGCGATTTCGCCAACGCGTGGGACGTGATCGGCGGTCTGCTCACGTTGCGTGCCGGGCCCATCGACGGCGGCGACGTGGCGTTGCTGGTGGCGGCGTCGCTCGCCGTGTTCGCGCTCGACCTCGCCCAGCGTCGGACCGGCGAGCACTCGGTGGTCCTACACCTGCCCGCCATCCCCCGCGGCGTGGTCTACGGCGCGGCGGCGGTGGCCATCCTCGTGTTCTCCGGCGGGACCCCCGTCCCGTTCATCTACTTCCGGTTCTGATCGCCGGTGGACCCGTCGACCCCAGCCTCTGGACCCCTCCCCGAACGGGGACTCCGGGTGCTCGTGGTCGGGTCGTCCGTCGGGTACTACGTACGCCCACCGGCCAGCCGACCGGGAGAAGCAGCGTTCGACGAGCTGCTCGAAGGCGCCCTTCGAACCCGGGGCATCGATGCCACCGTGCGGAACGACAGTCGCTGGTTCGACACCATCGTCGACGCCAACCGCCGCCTCCCGGTCCTGCTGACCTGGTTCCGGCCCCACGTCGTGATCGTGCTCTACGGCTACATCGAGTCCCAGCCGTTGGTGTGCCCACGGTGGTTCGCGAAGTGGCTGTTCACCGCCCGGCCGCGCACCGGTCGCATCGCCCAACGGGTTCGCACCGTCGTCGGGCCGCCGGCATCCCGGTGGTTCCACCGTCTTGCACCTCGCATCGCCCGGGTCCCCGGGCTCCCGTCACGGGTGTCGCCGGGCCGGGTGCACGCCGAGCTGGGCCGAGCCATCCTGCTCGCCCGCAAGGAGCGCCGCTCGGTGGTCCTGTGCGCCAACGTGCCGGACGCCAGCGACCGCATCGAGGCCACCCTCCCCACGACGCGGGCACGGATCTCGGCCACCTGCGACGCCATCGCCGGTGCCGTCGCCGACAGCGACGACGGGGCCGCCCTCATCGACCTGCGGGCCCTGGTGGCCGACGGGGGACCGTCGGCCCTGCTCCCCGATGGCATCCACCTCTCGGCTCCTGGCCATCAGCGGCTCGCCGATCACCTCGTCGAGGCAATCGCACGACGAAGCGTGGAACGCTGACCCGGGCTTCTCCGCATGCTCCGCGACTCGTCACGGGGTCCGGCCGAGCGGGGCGGAGTGAACTAGTCATCCCGGTAGGCCGGGCAATGGTCAACGTCAACCGGCAAATGCCCCGATCAGGGCATTCAAGATACTTCTGATTTGGGCGAGTATGGGCGAAGAGTACATATCCCCCGAATTTCGCCTGAGGACCAAGAGCACATGACCGCCCCCCCACCCCCCGCCACCGCCGCTCGATCGTCAGGGTGGTGGCCGTTGCGGCGATGACACTGCTGGTTCTGCTCGGCCCGATCGCGCCCAGCGGTGCGTCGCCCGTCAGCCCGACCACGGACACCGGTGCCTTCGCTCCGGTACGCCGAGGCCACTTCCACATCGTCGTGCTGACCACGTCGGACTGGGCGCAGGTCGACCTCCCCGGTTCGAGCGCCGGACACCTCACTGTCACGGACACCGGCAACCGTGAGGTCATCCCCACTGGCCAAGGCATCGTCGCCCGAGGCACTGCGGGCACATTCGGATCGGTCGGGGTCGACGTCGTCACCGAGTCGCCGGCCGACGAGGACACGGTCCGGGTCTCCCTGCGTCAGGGCGCGACCGGCGCCAGCGTGGCGTGGGTCGAGAATCGGACCGAGGCGCCGCGGACCGTGGCCGCAACGCCGGTGGCCCGGGGTACCCAACCAGTCGCCGTTTCCGTCGACACGGCCACGTTCTACGGGCCGACCGATCTGGAACTGGCCCACGTCGACACCGATCACCTGGTCCTGGCGTTCGCCTATCCGTGGTTCGGGAACCGGGCGAAGACCGACCCGCAGCTCTCAGTCCATCCGACGGCTCCGCTGCTGGCCAGCCAAGCCGGCAGCGCGATGGCTGCGGCCCAGACGGCTCGCGACCACGGCATCGACGGATTCATCATGTCCTTCGCCGGCGACGCCGCGAACGGCACCAGCCTGAAGAACGCCCTCCTCGTGGCCCACGACACGGGCGGAACGGCCGCGGCGCTGATCGAGGCGAGCACGGCCGGTGATCCGGCCGTCGTCGAGCAGTGGGTCCGCGAGGCGCGGGGCCACGCCGACTCCCCGGCGTACCTGCGGCTCGACGGCACGCCGGTCGTGTTCGTGTGGGGGGCCTTCTCGCTCGAGCCCGGCACGCTGCCCGCCATCGCCACGAAGCTGGCGGCCGAGGGCACACCGGTCGAGTTCGTGACCGACGCCTACCCAGCCCGCCGTCCCGGCATCGCCGGCGGCTACCGCTATGACGTTCTGCAGCGTTTCGCGACCTCGTCCGATCTCGGCGCCAGCCTGGTCAAGATGAACCGGGCCACGGCAACCTATGCCCGAGCCGGAGCGACGCTGCGGGGCGAGCAGCCGGGGTTGTTCGTCGCCACCGTGCAGCCGGGCTTCGACGACCGCCCGCTGGGCGGTGACACCAACGCCACGGTGGACTGGGCCGGAACCAAGACCTACGACACCACGTGGCGGGCCGCGCTCGCCTCCGACCCCGACTGGGTCGTGATCACGTCGTGGAACGAGTGGTACGAGGGCACGGGATCGCGCCGTCACTGGAGCACGGTGACGACGCCCTCGCGGCGACGGCCACGTGGGCGGCCCGCTTCCACGAGGCGACCGACGCGGCGCCGGGACACCGGCTCGTCTCACGGGAGCGGGCGGGGACGGAGGCGTGAGCCCCGGACCCGTCCGACGATCACACCAATCGAGAATGCCACGCTGCGCGCGGCGGGCTCCTCCATCCACGCCGGAGATCCGCGGCGATCTGGCGGAGGCCGTGGTCCCACAATCGCCGGCGCAACATGGCCCGGGACACGGGGCGGTCCAGATCGGTGGCCAGCGCGCAGAGGGCGCCGGACCCGACCCCGTAACCGCGGAACATCCGCAAGGTCTGCCACCGTGACCGGTGGTCATGGTGTTCGACCACGGCGGTGGACGCGTGGGCACCGTCCCATCCACGGTGCAGCAGCCGGAGGAACAGATCATGTTCTTCCGCCGATGGGATCGGCGCCCCCGCGCCGAGCCGGGCATCGAATCCGCCGACGTCGAGGGCAAGATCCCGGCGGACCGCCATGTTCGCGCCCGAGCCCATGGTGAGGGGATCGTCGGGCCACCTCCATCGCCGTTCCCCGACGTCGACCACATCGGCCGCCGTCCCACCACCGGCACCATGGAGCGGACCGGTCGTGAACGCGACCCGGGGGTCAGCGAACGGGGCCACCAACGCCTCGACCCACCCGGCCTGTGGGCGACAGTCGTCGTCGGTGAACACCACCACATCGGTGTCGAGCGTGGTGATGGCAACGTTGCGGGCCACCGACAGACCAGGAGTGTCCGAACGCACGCAGCGGACCCCGGCCTCGGCGGCCACCGCCTTCGTCCGTCCGTCGACACTGGCGGAATCGACCACCAGCACCTCGACCCCGGCGGGGATGACCTCGCTCAAGGCCTCCAGCGCCTGGGCCAACGCGTCGGCACGATCACGACTCGCGATGGTGACTGCGATGGTCGGTATCGGGGGCTGGTCCTGTGCCATCGGCGCAGGCTAGAAGGCTACGGTTCGCCGCTGCATGGCCCCTCCCCTCCCCGCCGACTTCCGCCTGGAACCGACGACGGGCACACGTCTGGAACCGGGGGTCCTCCTCGGCGGGCGACCAGGAGTTCGCGTCGCGCTGGACGCCTCCGTCGAGAACGCGGTTGCCGAACTGCTCGGGGGCACCGCGGTTGGGGATGTCGACAACGGAACGGTCGACGCCGGGCTGGTGGCCCGGCGGTTGTGGGAGCTGGACCTGGCCACACCCCGACCGTCGGTGGATCTCGAACGAGGCACCGGGGAGCGTGGTCGGCATCATTCCCGCCCACAACGCCGCCGCCACCCTCGTCGGCGCGATGACCGCGCTCGAGGGCCTGGACGAGGTGATCGTGGTCGACGACGGATCGACGGACGACACCGGAGCCATCGCACGGGCCGCGGGTGCTCGGGTGATCCGGCGAGAGGTCGCCGGTGGACCGGCATCGGCTCGCAACGCGGGAGCCGCCAGCACCGACGCAGACATCGTCGTGTTCCTCGACGCCGATGTCGAGGCCGAACCCGGCTGGGTCGAATCGCTGCTCCTCCACTTCCGCGACCCGAGGGTCGGAGGGGCCGCCCCACGGGTGACGACGACGGGAGGAACCTCGGCCGTGGCCCGCTACGAGGCGGCGTCCGGCTCCCTCGACCTCGGCCCGGCACCCGGCCTCGTGAAGCCGGACGGTCGGATCCCGTTCGTGTCCACCAGCGCGCTCGCGGTCCGACGCGAGTGCTTCGTGGCCCTCGACGGTTTCGCCGAGGACCTGCGCTTCGGCGAAGACCTCGACTTCGTGTGGCGGCTGGCCGAGATCGGCCGGCCCGTGATGTACGAGCCCGCTGCGGTCGTTCACCACCACCACCGAGCCACGCTGTGGGCTCACCTCGTCAACCAGTACCGCTACGCGACCGCGAGCGGCCCGCTCGACAGACGTCACGGTGCCCCCAGGGCGTGCACCGCCCCTCCCCTGTTCGCCGCCGGTGCGGTGGCGCTGCTGGTCGGCGCGCCTCGCTCCGCCGGTCTGCTCACCGCGCTGGGTGTGGCCGACACCGCCCGGCGGCTGCGCGGAGTGGGTCTGACGACGACCGAGGCGGTTCCAGCCGCCGCCCGAGCCGGCGGAGGGTGGACCCGCGGGCCGGCGGCCGCCGTGTCACGACCGTGGCTCCCCATCGCACTCGGTCTCGCCGCGGCAAGGCCCCGCGCTCGGCCACCGGTGGCCGCGGCCGTTCTCGGGCGGTGGATCTCGCTGGCGGCACGGAGAGGTTCGTCGTCCGGCGCACGATCGTGGCTCGCGGTCCGTTCCCTGGAGGACGCCGCCTTCAGCGCCGGGACCGTCCGCGGATGCATCCGGGCTCGGACGCTGGGGCCCCTCCTGCCTGGCCTTCCCCGCGGACCGGAGTCGACCACCTCGATTCTGGGACGAGAACTCCTCCTGCCATGACCACACCACAACCGACCTCCCCTCCGACCGATGTCGCCGTGATCATCCCCGCCCACCGATGCCCGTCGACCATCGACGCCGCGCTCCGCATCGGTGGCGGCCCAGACGCGCCCACCGTGTGAGGTGGTCATCGCCGACGACGCCTCCGGCGACGCCACCCCGGAGCTGGCGCGTGCCTGGTCCGATCGGCTCCCGGTCACGGTCGTCGAGTTGACCGACAACCAGGGACCGGGTGGGGCCCGGCGGGCCGCGATCGCCGCGTCGGATTCCGATCGCATCGCCCTGCTGGACTCCGACGACGTGTGGATGCCCGACCACCTCGAGTCCATGATCGGGCTGCACGATCGCCACGGTGGCGTGATCACCGCCGATGCCCTCCGCTGGATACCCGGTCGGGCGCTGGCCACCGAGGGGATCGAGCAGTCGATGCTTGTCCCGCTACGACACCGGCAGCATGCCGCGATCCTCGGCCAGAACTTCATCTTCATCGGCTCCCTCTTCCGCCGCGACGCCTACGACGAAGCAGGCGGCTTCCGAGACTTCCGCGGACCGGAGGACTGGGACCTGTGGATCCGCATGGTGCGCAACGGAGCCACGATCCGACGTGGCGATCACCCGACGGTGCTCTACCGACTCAGCCCCACCAGCATCTCCGCCGACGATCGCATGGTCGCCGAGGAGCGACGCGTCGCCAGCGTCGCGATGCGGGAATCGACATCCGACGAGGACCGGGACGTGCTCCGTCGGACGTTGCGCCGACTCGACAGCAAGGCCTCCATGTACCGGGCATACGCGTTGGCTCGGGAGCACCGCACGCTTGCTGCACGCTGGGCCGCCCTCGGCGGCCTTCGTGGACCAGGACGCGTCCCCACTCGCTGCGTTGCCCTGGCCCTCGCACCGCGCCGCGCCACGGCAGCACGTGACCGACGGGTCCACGACCCCCGGTGGTGGCTACGTGTCTGAACGATGAGCGCTCCCCGCGTCGTCATCGATGCCGATGTGTTGGGCCGCGCCCGAACGGGCGACGAGACCTACATGCGAGGGCTGCTCGCCGCGCTCGGCGACCTCGGTCGACGACCTCGACCTGTGGGCCGCCACCACCAGGCCCGACCTCGCCCCGGGCGGGATCACGGGAGTGCAGCTCGGCGGACACGGACAATTCCGCCGCCTGCTGCTCGACCTGCCCGTGGCGCTGCGCCGGACCCAGGCCGCGCTCCTCCACGGCAACTACTTCCTGCCACCAGCGTGGCGAGGACCGGCAGTGGTCACCGTCCACGACATCTCGTTCGCTCGGCGCACCGACTACATGCCCCGCACCGACCTCCTGGCGTTCCGGACGCTGGTACCGCGCGCCATGCGCCGAGCCGATCGGGTGCTCACCGTGACCGAGTGGGCCCGCCACGACATCCTCGATCGATACGACCTCGACGAGGAAAGGGTCGTCGTGACGCCGAATGGCATCGACGAGGACCTCCTTCCCGAGGGTCCCGTCCCGAAACGCCCGCCGTATCTGCTCTTCGTCGGAGGGCTCCAACGTCGAAAGGACCCCGTGACCGCAATCCGGGCGCTGGCCCAACTCCGCGAGCCCCTGCAGCTCGTCATCGCGGGTCGGGACCGTGGGGAAGCGGCCGCGGTCCACGCCACCATCGAGGAACTCGGGGTGGGCGACCGGGTCGACCTGCTCGACTACGTGTCCCGAGACGACCTCGTGGCGCTCTATCGCGGCGCGGAGGCATTGGTGTTCCCCTCACGGTACGAGGGCTTCGGCCTGCCGGTGCTCGAGGCCATGGCGTGCGGAACGCCCGTGGTGGCCGCGGCGACGACGTCGATCCCCGAGGTCGCCGGCGACGCTGCGGTGCTCGTCCCCCCCGGTGACCCGGCGGCGCTGGCCGAAGGGATCGAGCAGGCCCTCGGCAACGCCGAGCGCCTCGTTCCTGCCGGACTGCGCCGGGCCGCGCAGTTCCGGTGGTCGGTCACGGCCGACCGAACGTCCGCCGTGTACCGGGAGATCCTCGCCTGATGACCACCACCCACGAGCGCGTCGAGGCAGTCGTCGTCACCCACGGGCCCGATCCAGATCTCGATCGATGCCTCGACGCCCTCACCCCCCAGGTCGGACGCGTCGTCATCGTGGCCAACCTTCCGGGGATACCAGCCCAACCGCCAGCGGGAGGGATCCGTCTGGACAACGCCCGACCTGCCGGATTTGCCCGCAATGTAAACTTCGGGGTCCAACACACCGATACGCCCTACGTGGTCGTGTCCAATCCCGACGCCGTGCCGTCCCCCGACGCGGTCGAGCATCTGGCGTCGTTCGCCGACACGCACCCTCTTGGCGCGGTGTTCGGGCCCGAGATGCGCTACCCGGACGGGTCATGGCAGCCGTCCCGGCGAGCGTTCCCGACGGTGCTCGGGACGCTCGTGCGACGCACACCGCTGCGCAAGCTCCTCGATCCCCGGACCCACCAGCGCAGCCACTACCTCCTCGACGAGCGGCCCACGGAACCGACCCGCGCCGACTGGCTGCTGGGCGGATTCCTCATGGTTCGGCGGGCCGCGTTCGATGACCTCGGCGGGCTCGACGAGGCCTACCGGCTCTACGGCGAAGACATCGACTTCGGCTACCGGGTCCAGGAGGCGGGCTGGGAGAGCTGGCTCGTTCCCGCCGCCACCGTGACCCATCGCTACCACGCCGTCATCGACAAGCGGTTCCTGACCCGACGCACCTGGTGGCACCTCCGTGGCATGGCCCACTTCATCCGCCGGCACCCCGAACGACTCCGAGCCCTGTGGTGAGCAACCGATGACCGAAATGACCCCCACCCCCGCGGTTCCCGGCCGCGGCACCCGACGCAGGGCCGTCCTGGTCGTGATGGCAGTGCTCGCGCTGGCCACTGCCTCCACCGTCCATGCCAGCGACGCCGCAGAGCAGGACCCGCTCGCCCACCTGAGACTCACCCTCGACAGCACGTCCGACTGGTCGACGGCGGAACTCGCTGGCGTCGAGGTCCTCGCCGCCCGAGTCACTCCCGGACCCGGTGATGATCGCGCCTACCTGAACGGCGCCGCGCTGACCGTCGTCGGTACGGCCCCGTCGACCGCGAACGTCGACCTGCTCGTCCGCGTGTCCGGCGCGGTGGAACTCCGACTCGACAAGGGATACGACGGGGATGCCAGCGCAACGGTGGAGCGACTGGACCCCGACCAGGCCGTCGTCCATCGGCTCGAAGATCACCTCCACGAAGGTGACAACCAGACGCTGAGCTCCTCGCTCGCACCCCAGGACCTGATCGGCGACGGATTCACGATTCCGGTCGTGGACAGCCGCCCGTTGACCCTCGCGTTCTACTACCCCTGGTGGACCGACGGCTCGATGTCGGGCAAACCTCTCGTCGACCAGCCGTCCTCCGCGTGGCGCACCGACGATCCCGACGATGTCAACACGATGGTCGACCAAGCCGCCGACGCCGGAATCAGCGGCTTCCTGGTGTCGTGGAGCGGAGAGCAAGCCGATGGCGCCGAGTTCGATCTCGTGATGGACGCCGCGGCGACCCGAGGGGATTTCGTCACCGGCGCATTGCTCGAGTTGTTGCCGTACGTCGGCACGGACCTGCTCGGACGGTCCCACCTCGACGTCGCCGCGGCGGCCGAATCGGCCCGCGCCGCGTTGGCCCGAGCCAGCCGTCCCGGGTACCTGCACGTCGGCGACCAGCCGATCCTGGCCGTCTTCGGGGTCGACCAGATCTCCCCGGCCGACTGGCAGGCACTCCGGGATGCCATCGCCCCGGCCAACCCCTTCCTGCTCGGCGATTCGACCGACCCCTCCCGGCACCTCGACGGGGCGTACCTCTATGACCCCACGCAGCCCTCGGCCGGCGAACTGCAGACCCGCTACGAGGAGATGTACCACGACACCCACCTCGCACCGGTCGTACAACCCGACCTCCCCACCAGGCTGTTCGCGGCCACGGTGGCTCCGGGCAAGAGCATGAGCCTCAGCCGACCGACGAGTGGCCGTGGTCGGGAAGGCGGGGCCCGGTACGACCGACTCTGGCAACTGGCCACGGCCAGCCAGCCCGAATGGATCCTCATCACCTCCTGGAACGAATGGTACGAAGGAACGTACATCGCCCCTTCGACGGTCTACGGGCGGTTGGCACTCGACCAGACCGCCGATTGGACCGCACGCTTCGGCGGCTGAAGCGCGATACCCATCGAAACAGGCCCGATCCGTACACTGCTGGAGCTTCGTCACACCACCGACGCGCAGGTTCTCACGTGCCCCCACCCCACACGCCCACCGACTCGAGCCATGCCCCGAAGCGCGGCGCCATCCCATCCTGGCTCTCCGACCGGGCCGGCACGCTCGTGGTCACCGTGCTCGTCGGTGTCGTCGTCGCGGCGCTCGCCGGCGCCAACACCCTCAACAACGACGCGGTGTACCGCAGCAGAACGCTCCTGTCCATCGACCAGCCGGTGGGCCTCGCCGCGAGCGTCGATGGCGGGCTGCTCGACAAGCTGTCACGGCTGCGACTCAAGTATGCCGATCTCGTCGCCACACCCGAGATCGCTTCCGGCGCCGCCGCCGATCTCGGCATACCCGTCGGCCAGGTGGCGAGCGCGGTCTCGGCCGACGCGCCCCAACTGAGCCTCACCCTGGTCATCACTGCTCGATCGCACGACCGCCAGATGGCCGTCGACATCGCCAACGCCTCGGCCCGTTCGTTGGTCGACTACGTCGCCAACGAACTCGAGACCGCGGGGGTCGAGCCCGCACAGCGGTACGAGTTCAGGGTGCTGACCCCGGCCGTCCGCGCCGAGAAGATCGAGCCAACCAGGGACTCGGCGCTCCGAGCCGCGGTGTCGTTCGGTCTGCTGGCGCTCGGTGCGACCTACGTCGCATTCGAGGTGCTCGGCGCCGCAGCGAAGCGGCGATCCTCCACCAGCTGATCATCCGATGGATGCCGTCCCGCTCTATGCGCTCACCGGTGTCCTCGTGGTGCTGGTCACCCGCCTCCGTTTCGATCGGGCCTTCGGGGTCGTCGTCGGCTGCCTGCTCCTGATTCCCGCATACCTGCTCGTACCGTTCACCGGGTTCGCCGGCACGAGGGTCACCCGGATCGTGTTCATCGCGTTCGCACTCTCGTTCCGCCACCGCATCCGCACGGGTGAGATCGACTCCACCGCCCTGCGCCCTCCTCGGTTGCTCCTCGCCCTCATCGTTGCGATGGGCATCATCGCGGTGACGGGCATCGGGTTCGCCGGGACATCACTGACCCTGCGGTCCACCTTCGAGGGGTGGTTGATCCTCGTCGACCAGGCCGTGATGCTGCTGATCGCGGTCGTGGCCACCCGTACGCTCGGCGCCCGTCGCGTGATCGACACCCTGTTGGTGGTGCTGGGTGCGGTGTTGGCCGTGGCGGCATGGGAGTACTTCGCCGGCCGAGCGTGGTCGCAGCTGTTCCCCGTCACCCGAGGGCAGTCGCGGATCCTGTTGAACCCACTCGAACAGCGCGGGGGCTCACGGGTCCGGGCCGGCGCGTTGTTCGCGCTCGAACTCGGCTGGACGATCGCGATCCTCGTCCCCCTCGGCTTCCAGCGCTTCGTCGGCCCGCTCTCGGCGCGCTGGCGTGCCAGCCTGTTCGCACTGCTGGGGACGGCTGTCACCGTCCTGTTCTGGACGCGATCGCGCAGTGCGCTGGTCGCCGCCGCCGCTGCTCTCGTGGTGCTGCTGATCGTCTCGGGGGCCCGCCGGCGCATGACCTGGCCGATCGTGGCCGCCGCGCTCGTTGTCGGCGTCGTCGTCAGTTCCACGAATCTCGTGGGCGGCGTGTACGAGCTCGACCGTCCCAGCATGTCCACCAAGCAGGACGTCCGCGTCGACCGCCTCCCCGGGATCCTCGCTGAGGCGGCGCCGCACCCCTACACCGGTCTGGGCCTCGGCGGGCTCGTCGCCAAGGGGTACGTGACGCCCGACGACGGCTGGTTGCTCCTCTACACGGACACGGGAATGATCGGCCTCGCCGCCTACGCCGCCGTGGTCCTGCTCGCCATCGTCAACGCCGCACGGGCCCTTCGCGCCCCACCCGGACCCCGTCGTGATCTCGCGGCCGCGGTGATGACGGCACTGCTCATCTGGGCCGGAGCCAACGCCGCGTACGACGCGGCCAACCTGGGGTTGTCGGGCCCGCTGTTCTGGTTGCTGGCCGGCACCGCGGTGGTGCTCGGCGAGCAGGCGCGACCACCTTCCCACCCGGTGGCCACCCGCCGCGTCCTCGCGGCGGGTGCTGCCGTCGCCATGCTGGTGGCGCTGATGGCCCCATGGCTCGCTCCCGCCCACGTGGCCCGCACCTACCAGTTCCAGGACCTGCCGACGAGCGCCATGGCCACGAGTGCCGGCGGCTACGCCCGGCAGGCCTACTCGATCGAGGCCACCGTGTGCGATGCCATGAACGCGCTCGATGAATCCGTGGAGGGACACCTCACGTGCGTCGAGCCCG
The DNA here is from genome assembly GCA_963731885.1 of uncultured Acidimicrobiaceae bacterium. Lineage (GTDB taxonomy): Bacteria > Actinomycetota > Acidimicrobiia > Acidimicrobiales > Salinilacustritrichaceae > Salinilacustrithrix. Next base: position 21,908 of record CAVSXR010000045.1, read on the forward strand.
GCGTCTACGAGCCCAATTCCGGTGCGTACTCGGTGTACGTGCCGGGTGTCGGCCGGATGCGGTCGGAGGCCGCCACCACCGAGCAGCTCGACGAGATCGAGCGCCAGATCCTCGCCGTGGGACAACACCTGATCCACTTCGAGCTCCGTCGAACGTCCACCGATGACCGGGGGACGCTCACGGCCGCCGCCACCGCTCCGGTGTGGATGGCGCTGGGGCTCTCGTTGTTGATCGTCTTCTGGCCCCGGACTAGCACGACCCGGTACGGAATGCTCACGCCTTCAGATGCCCCCGGCGGATCGGGATCAACAACCCGCGCCCGAGACCCCATGCCACCGCCGACGCCCACGCTGATCGGGTGACCACACCGAACTGATACCCCCCGACCAGGTCTTTGCCGAGGTCGGCCAGCAGTCGCCTCCCCTCGTAGGCGATCATCCGGAGACCGCGCCGTGGATCGGTCCGGAGCAGCTTCGAGAGCCGCACGCCGAAGCCGAGGCCGTAGTCGACCTCGAGGCGCAGGAGCTCGCGCCGGGTTCGCCACTGATCGTGGAAGCCGACGGCATCGGCCGCATGCCATCCGCCTCCGTGGTCGAGGGCCCGGTCGATCAGATCGAGGTCCTCCGCGGCCCGGAACCGGCCACCGGCGCCCAACAGGTCGTCGAACCCGTCGACCGCGTCCAGCACCGTACGCCGGAGCGCGAGGTTGGCGGACGCGCCGACGTTGCCGAGGAAGGACGCATCGAACGCCCCGGGGAGCACGTCGTCGGTCACCGCCACCGCGCCGACGTCGCCTTCGGCTTCTCCCGCCCTGACCGAACCGGTGACCACGACGACATGGTCGTCGACGAAGGGCGCGACGATCCGCGGCACCCAGTCCGTGGCCAGGCGGACATCGTCGTCGACAAACGCCACGATCGGGGTCGCAGCCGCCCGGAACCCGGCGTTGCGCGCCCGGCTCGCCCCCGGCTGCGAGCACCGGACGAGCGTGGCCCGGTCCCCGACGACGTCCGCGACGGCGGCCGGGTCGCGTGACGCGGAGTCGACCACGACGACGGCTCCGGGGGCGGGGTCGAGGTCGCCGATGGCCGCGAGGCAGCGGGCGAGCCGATCGGGCCGGTCCCGGGTGGGGACCACGACCGTCAGGTCCATCGGGTTCGTTCCCTCGCCCGGTTGCCGGGCCATCACGATCGCACCGACTCGTACACCTCGACGATCCGCTTCACCTGTGCCGGCGACCACCGCTCGACGGCCCGCGCCCGTGCGGCGTCGCCGAGACGATCGATCAGCGACCGATCCGACAGCAAGCGGTCGAGCACCTCCGCCAACGCGCTGACGTCTCCGGCCCGCACCACCGCCCCGACCTCGTCGTCGACCGTGTCGTCGGCGCCGTGCCAGTCGCTGACCACCACCGGCCGGCCGGCGGCCATCGCTTCGAGTACGACCAGCGGGCAGTTCTCCGCCCCGAGCGACGGGACCACCACCACCGCGGCGAAGGAGAGCTGGGCCGGCACCGCGTCGGGTTCGACCGACCCACCAACCGGACCCGGGCCGTCGGACCCGCGTCCCGCACCCGATCGGCGATGAGCGGCCGCCTCGACCCGTCACCGACGATGCGCAGCGACGCGTCGGGGTGCCGCGCCGCGATCCGTTCCCACACGTCGAGGAGGACATCCGGTCCCTTGTGCTGTTCGAGCGCTCCGACGAAGACGACTTCGGAACCCGGCGGCCCACACGGCGTGATCGGCGTGAAGTTCTCGACGACATGGACGTTGGGGAACCCCAGCTCCCGAGCTCGGACCGCGAGCACGCGATTGGGGATGATGGTGGCGTCGATCGTCCGCCGGAACCTCGCTCTGGCGAGCCGGTCCTTCGCGGCCCGGGCCGCCACCGCCGGAACGAGAACGGATCGATCCTGATCCATGCCGAACCGAGTGCCGAGGACCCGGGGATCGTGGATCGTGAGGACCGAGGGCGGGCCGAGACCGAGCACGGAGGTGGAGAGCTCGTTGATGATGTTGTGGTAGTGGACGACGTCGGGAGCGAAGTCATCCACGCCACGGCGCAGGAGCCGGCGGGCTCCCGGATCCCAGAAGTCGAGGACGCGACGCCAACCGACCTTGAGGCCATCGGCCGACACCACGCGGACCTGGTGACCGAGGTCAACGAGAGCATCGCCGAGGCGGCCGACGTGGACCTCGGCACCGCCGGAGGGGCCGGGGGGGAGGTCGTTGGCGAGCAGGATGCGCATCGGAATCGGCTACAGCACGAATCGCCGATGGCGGACGCTGCCCTCGACCAGGGACACGAGTGCGACGGCATCGGCGACGCCGAGCTGGGCGAGACGCACCGCCCGGTTTCGGCCTCCGTGTTCCTGGGTGAGCGGAAGCGTCTGGACGATCCACGGAAGCACGGCGAGCAGGTACCAGGGGCGCCGTGACACCGCAGCGGCGGCCGACCCGAGCACCGCCAAGTCGAATGCCGCCGTACGGGAGGTGAGGAACACGCCCTGCCACAGCGCATCGGCCAATGGGGGAACGCGGCGGGCGAGGGCCGGGAAGCCGGCCAGGTTGCGCATCTCGCCGAGGTGATCGAGATACCCCGCCGGCAGGTAGCGATGGAGCACCACGGCACAGGGAGCAAAGGCACGTGCACCACCGGCCGCGACGACCGCGGCACCCAGCAACACGTCCTCGCCGAAGGCGCGGCCGCCGGCGCGGGCCGAGATCGCGTCGAGTTCGTCGAATCCGCCGGCCGCGTCGAAGGCCGACCTCCGGTACGCGATGTTGCAGGTCTCGAACAGGGGCGACGCCTCGACGATGCGAATCGTGCGAGCCCAGGCTCCGACGCCGGTGCCGGTCGGGTCGGGCTCGGTCCGTCCTTGGACCAGATCGGCTCCGTCTCGGGCGGCGTCGACCAGCGCCTCGAGCCAACCCGGTTCGGGCAGACAGTCGTCGTCCGTGAAGGCGAGCAGCGGGGCACGAGACGCGAGCACCGCCACGTTGCGAGCCCCGGCCGGACCTCGGTTGACGGGCAGGTGCACGGCCGTCATGGCGAGAGGGGTGCGAGCCACGAGGTCGCACAGCACCGACCACGTCTCGTCGTCGGACCCGTTGTCGACGATCACGACCTCGAACCGCCCGGGCGCAAGAGTCTGCGACTCGAGCCGTTCCACCAGCGTGGGAACGAACTGGGGTCGGTTGAACGTCGGGACGTGCACGGCCACCTCGGCGTCGGTGCCGTCCCACGAGGGGCTGGCCACGTGCTCGGCCATGGGGTCGAAGGTCGAGGATGATCGATCGGCCCTCACCGGCCAGACTCTAGGCGTGCGTACCCGCCGGTTCGGCCCGATGCTCGTCCGCTTCCTCGTGCCCACCGCCTTGCTGGCGGCCGTGGTGCGAGCTCGCCGGGGGGTCGTCCGGACCGCGGCGTTCGCCGCGCTGATCGGCCTGTGGTCCGCCGTGTACGCCCGGTATCGCCGGGGCGGCCGGATCCAGACGGCCCGCGAGTACGACCTGCTCCGAACCGCGAGCATGGAGGCGTACTCACGCCACTACAACGAACGCGTGCCGACGATCGAGGAGGAGTTCGACCTCTGGGGCGAGTACCACCAGCACCGCCACGAGATGCGATACGACCTGGTCGCCGACGCCGTGCGTGACCATCTCCCCGCGGGCGGAGTCGTGCTCGATGTCGGATGCGGTTCCGCCCTGGTCGCCGATCGGATCGCCGACCTCGACGCGACCTACGTCGGCGTCGACTACGGCGGCCATCACAGCGAGTACGCCTCCAAACGCCTCGCCGACGCCGGGTATCGCCTTCGCAGCGTGATCGGACGCTGCGACGGCGAGTTGCTCCCGTTCCCGGACGAGACATTCGACGTCGTGGTCATGAGCGAGGTCATCGAACACCTGATGCAGCCGGAACGGGCGACCTGGGAGGTGGCCCGCGTCCTCAAGCCCGGTGGCGTGTTCATCATGACCACCAACAACGCATCGGAGATGCCGCTGCGGTCCCCGCTGACCCACCTGTTCGCGTGGGTCGAGAAGTACCTCGGGGCGTTCCGGCCCGCCCTCATCTCGCTCCGCCCCTGGATCTGGCCCGAGCCTGTCGACCCCGAGATCGTGTCGACCGGAGACGCCGTCTACGTCCCCCACACCCATCACATCTACGGCGAGACCCGAGCCATGTTCCGAGACGCGGGCATGGAGACCTTCCACTGGTCCAGCTTCGAGTTCCCCCCACCCCAGGCCGAGTTCGGCCAGTGGCTCAACGGGCGGGGCGACCAGGGCCAACGGGTGGTGGACGCCATCGAAGCCGTCTGCCAGCGGATCCCCGCGGTCAACAAGCTCGGCTGTCACATCTTCCTCCACGCTCGGAAGGTGGGAGCGCCGATCGCCCCCGAGCCGCCCGCCGGAACGTGGCCCGGTCCGTTCTCGCCGGGGGCGGTGCCGCCGCCGGGGGTGGGCTGAGTGGATCTGGTCCCACCGCTCCATCGCACGGTCGGCCGGGCCCGTCAGCTCCGGGCCCTGGCCCGCGTGCGGACATCGGCCCGACTGGCCCGCGTCGACCTCGACCTCGACGTCGCTCCGTCGGCCCGGATCGGGCGCATCGACGTTCGCTTCGCCCCCGGGGTCCCGGCCCGGTTCCACGTCGGAGCGAACACCGTCCTCGACGACGGCGTGGAGGTGCGCTTCACCGGCGGTTCGCTCCGGATCGGCGAGTGGTGCGAGATCCGTGGCGGCACACGGTTCATGGTCGGTGGCGAGCTGCAACTCGTCGGGCAGAACCTGCTGTCGTGGGGAGCGGTCGTGCACTGCAACGAGGCGGTGACGTTGCAGCGCCAGGCGACGTTCGGCGAGTACGTCACCATCGCCGACTCGACCCACGTCCATCGCGACGACGGGTGGCACCTCGACCAGCTGTCGACCGCTCCCGTCACCGTCGGAGCCGACACCTGGGTCGGGGCCAAGGCGACCATCACCCGGGGGGTCACGATGGGCGATCACTGCACGGTGGCCGCCGGCGCGGTGGTGACCCGTGACGTTCCCGACGACCACGTCGCGGTGGGGATCCCGGCCCAGAACCGGCCCAGAACCGCTGCGTCCCCCGGGCGTCCGTAGGACCGCTTCCGCTCAAGTCCGCCAGTGCGGGAGATCACGGCCGAGCGCGGCTTCGACCGCCGAGATCGACGGCTCGTAGCGTTCGAGCAGGACGCGGCGAAGATGCTCGGGCAACGGAGGCGGTCGGCGGTCGATGCGGTTCCACCGGTCCAGCGCGTGGGCCAACCTCGGCGTGCGGCGGAACAGATGGGCCCGCATCGTCCAGTACCGGAGCCGGTAGGAACGCAGGGTGCCCGTGACGTTCAGCTCCGCGCCCACCTCGACGGGCCGCGGCAACGCCGCGATGCCGAGGAAGCTGCCGACGCGGGTCCACGTGGGGTCGGGGTCGGTGCGGAGGTCGTCCTGGAGCAGGATCAGCGTCCGCTCTTCGGCCACGAGCTCGCCGACACGACGGAGCACGTCCTGGTAGTCACCGTCGGTGATGTGCGTGCTCCGCCGCTCGGGCCCCGCAACCAGTTCCTCCCGCACGAATCGGTCCAGCGGCCGGAGCTCGAGACCCATCGATCGCAGGTACCAGTACGCCGACCACAGGCGGTCGACGGGGTGCCGGAGCAGGAGCACGACCCGGGCATCGGGAACCGCGGCCGCCGCGGCGGCCATCCAGTCGTCACGCAGGGCGTAGGTGGGGGTGGCGTCGATGGCGAGCCGACCCGGACCGTCGAAGTGCCGGCGGTACCAATCGAGGCCCTGGTCCGGGTACTGGTCGAAGTAGTGCACCTCCTTGTCCGGCGGGAGGTAGATCTCGGGGTGCACGGCCAGCCACCGGGCCAGGGTGCTGGTGCCCGCCTTGGGGACACCCGCGAGCAGGACGTCGGGGAGGCGGGGGCTCGCACGCGTCCACCGCGGCGTAGAGGCGAGCGACGCGATCCGCGACGTCGCGGACGTCCTGGCCGGCGACGCGGCCGGGGCCGGCGGCACCCAGTCGGCGAGCCAGGTCGCGGTCGCGCAGGACGGCGACGATCGCCGCGGCCAGGGCCTCGGGATCGTTCTCGGGGACCACGAGCGCGGTCTCGTCCGCGGTCACGTACTCGGGAATGCCACCGTGGTCGGTGGTCACGACGGGACGGGCCGACGCCTGGGCTTCGAGGTTGACCATGAGGAGCGTCTCGGCCACGTCGTCGGTCGCGGTCCGGCTCGGGCTGACGACCAGACGGGCGGCGCGCATGGCGTCCCGGACGCGACCGCGATCGGGGGATCGTTCGACCGTGGCCCCGGCCGCGCGGATGACCTCCTCGAGCGGCCCGAAGCCCAACGCTCGCAGGCGGGCATCGGGCACCGCGGCCACCACATCGGGCCAGGCTCGCGCCAAGACGTCGAGGCCCTTCTTCTCCACGAATCGACCCACGAACAGGACCTCGGGCTCCGGCGGGAGCGGGGTGGGCGTGAAGAACTCGGTGTCGATGCCGCTGCCGATGACGTGGATCCGTTCGCGTGGGACGCCGAGCTCCACCGCCCGCGCGACGAGGAACTGCGAGGGCACGATCACCGCGGCGGCCCGGTCGAGGATCCCCACGTAGGCGTCGGGGGCGTGATCGAGCCAGCCGTAGACGTCGTGGCCGTGGAGGGAGACGACCAGCGGGATCCGCAGGATCCGAGCCGCGCCCGCGACCCGCACCACTTCGTAGCCGTGGTGGGCGTGCACCACGTCGATGCGATGACGAGCGCCGTAGCCCGCCAGCCCGACGGTGAGGACCTGCTGGCGACGACGCTGCGGCACGTGGCGGGCGCGGTGGTCGAGGCTCACGATGTGGTCGACGGGGAACCGGTCGAGGTTCTCCGGTGGCGCGTCGCTCACCACCCGGGACGGGCCGGGCAGGTGACGGATCAGATCCCACACGAACGGTTCCGACGCCGGCAGCCACCGATGGTGGAAGTGCAGGACCCTGGTCATGCCCCCACCCCACCGAGCAAGGGGCGCGGGGGCGGATGACCGTCGGGGAAGCCAGCCGCGGCCGCCGTGTGCCAGGCCTCGAACGTGTCGGCGAGGCGATCGGTGGTGAGCTCGGCCGCGACGGCCCGACCACCGGTGCGGAGTCGCCGGCGGAGATCGGCGTCCCGGCTGATCCGGCCGATGGCGTCGGCGAGCGCGGCGGCATCCCCGGGGGGATACCGGAGACAGGTCACCCCGTCGATCAGGAACCCGGCGCTCCCTCCGGTGCCGGTGCCGACCACCGGCATGCCGCAGGCCATCGCCTCGACGGGGGTCAACCCGAACGGTTCATCCCACTCACTGGTGAACAGGAACACGTCGCTCGACCGGTAGACGTCGGCCAGCTCGGCCCGGTCGGTCGCGGTGACGACGACCCGGTCGGACAGACCACGCGCCCGGGCACGCTCGGCGATGGCCGGGCCCGCGTCGCCCCGGCCGACGAAGGTGAGCACCGCCTCGCCCGGGAGCAGGGCGAGGGCATCGACCGCGGTCAGCACGCCCTTGCGTTCGTCGAGGCGGCCCACGTACAGCAGGCGCCAATCGAACCCGCGGTCGGTCGGCTCCTCGTCCACGAGCGGGAAGTCCGATGGCTCGATCCCGCTGTGGACCACGGTGGACACGGGGAACGAGTAGGGCGAGGCGTTCTCACACGCCCTCCGGGTGTGGTCGGAGACGAAGCACCAGACACCGGTGGGCCCGAGGTCGGTGGCGACACACGGCACCCCCAACAGGTGCTGTGCCACCCGGGCCACGCGGGGACGGGCCGCGAACAGTCGTCCCCACGCATCGAGCTGGGGCCCGTACACCGGCCACTCGTCGCACACCGCGTACACGATGGGGACCCCGGCGTCGGCCACCAGGCGGAGCAGGCCGTGGGACATGGCTCCCACGTTCCACACCGAGACGACGTCGGGCCGGAACGACGTCAGCCGACGGTCGAGCCGCCGTCGGTTGCGGCGTTCGATCCCCAGCCGGGCCAGGAGGTTCGGGCTGCGCAGCTCGTGATCGTCCCAGTACCACTCCAGCTCGCGGCGGACTTCGGGCGCGACCTCCTCGGGCCAGTCGTCCACCCCGGCGAGGCGGGTGTCGGTGGTGAGCACCGTGACCTCGTGACCTCGGTCGACGAGGCGGCGCATCACGTCGTGGCACGACCACTCGTAACCACCGAGGGCGTGCGGCGGGTACAGGTTGGAGATCGTGAGGATGCGCGTCACCGGCCGCTCCCCAGGTCGCCGTGGACCCGCGGCAGCACGTACCAGGTCAGTTCGTCGATGCGATCGCCGTACCGCGTCACGACCAACACCCGGTCGTGGGTGGTGGCGCCGGTCTGCCACGTGGCCACCACGGTGAACGCCGGCGCGCCAGGGTGCACGTCGCCTCGGACCTGTCGGCCCTGCAACGCAGGGTCACCCGACCACACCGCGGCCAGGCGTGCGACTGCCCCCGGCCCCCGCTCGTCCCAGCTGCTGGTGCCGTCGAGGACACGGATCCGAGCGTCGGCGCTGAAGTGGCGGCCGAGGTGGTCGAACCGGCGCGCCGCCATGTCACCGAGGAGGTCGTCGAGAACTGCCATGGTGGCGTCGAACCGGCGCAGCAGCTGACGCTGGAATCCCGCATCGTCACCCCGCCCCTCTCGCCGGGACCCGACCGCGGCCGCGAGCACATCACGCACGTTGGGCACCGTTGCCGATCGCCGTCGCCCCGGTGACGGCTGCTCGTCGGTCTCGTAGCCCAACTCGGCCAGCAGCGGACCTGCGACGGAGAGGACCTCGTCCAGTTCGCTCTCGGTCAGACCACCCTTCCACTTCGCGGCCGTGACGGCGGTGGCCGCAGGGTCGACGTTGTACGGGACGTCGGCCTCGGCGAGTGCCCGACGCACCAGCTCGTCGCCGGCGTCGAGACCGAGGAACTGGTACAGGGCGGGAACGTGTGCCGCGGGATCGGCCAGCAGAGCCTCGTAGGGCACCTCGAGGTAGCCGCCGAGTCGCGGGCTGGCGGCCCGGGCCGACTCGATGCCCGACACCCACTCTGCCGCGGCATCGACGTAGGTCTCGGGCCCCCACGATTGACTCACCAACGACCGGGCGACATCGCGACCGTCTCGGACGATGTGGACCACCTTGGCGTCGGGGTACACGTCGGCCACCAGGTCCAGGACACGCACGTGGTCTGGCGTGCGCTCCGCCACGAGGCGAGCCGGGGTGTCGAGGGTGTCGAGATAGCCCCCGAGGATCCGATCGCACAGGTCCCGGACCCCGTCGAGGAAGTCATCGCGGTCCACGAACACGGTTCCCGTGCGGGCCGAGCCGGCCAAACCGTGCTGGACCCGCTCGACCAGCGGTGCGATGCCGTGGGACAGGAGGTAGGTCTCGCCCGGGATCACACACGCGTCGGGGTGGGCATCGACGATCCGGCGCAGCCAGTTGGTGCCGCTGCGGCGGACGCCGACGAGGAACGCGACTCTCCCGTGCAGTGGTGATGTTGCCCTGGTCATGACCTCTCGGGAACGGGAACGGCGCCGACTGGACGACCTTGCGTCCAATCATGGCCGATGGACGTCGCCGGGAACGGAACGCGCTCGAAGACCTGGCCCCTCGGGGTACCGTCGCGGCTCGTGCAACCGGACGTGCTGCTGGTGGTGATGGACACCGCCGCGCCGACTCCTTCGAGCCCTACGGCGCGGCGACGGGAGCGACACCCGCCTTCGCCGATCTGGTCGAGCGAGGCGCGGTGGCAGCCACCGTCCGCGCCACGGCCAACTGGACGCTCCCCAGCCATGCTTCCCTGTTCTCCGGCCGGCTCCCCCGCACCCTCGGCATCGGATCGGGCCCGACGCTCGACGCGGTGCTGCGGGCCAACGAGCACCATCTCCTCGCTCCCGTCCTCCACGACGAGGGATGGCACACCATCGGCATCAGCGCCAACCCGTTCGTGTCGCCGATGCACGGCTTCGGCCTCGGATTCGACCGGTTCTTCGAGGTCCGATCTGCTCGTTCGGTGGGACAGCCCGGCGCTCGCGGACGCGCCCGCGATCTGGTGCGGGGCGCGCTCGCCGACGTGGACGACGGGCTGAGCCAGATCGAGGTCACGCTGGCCTCTGCGGTGGCCGAAGCCCCTTCCGACCGTCCGTGGTTCGCCTTCGTGAACCTGATGGAGTGTCACTCCCCCTACCTGCCGCCCCGGCCATGGAACGACCTCGACCCGGCCGGACGGGTGCGCGCCGCCGACGACGCCCGGCGCTACCAGTCCCACGCCGCAGTGGTCGATGCGTGCCTCGGCCGGCTCGACGTGCCGGCTCGGAACCTGGAACGGATGCGTCACCTCTACGACCGGTCCATCTCGATGATGGACGCCTGGCTGGGACGGGTGACCGATCACCTGTCGTCCACTGCCCGGCTCGAGGACACGTTGGTGATCGTGACGTCGGACCATGGGGAGAACTTCGGCGAGTGCGGCCGTCTCGGTCACACGTTGTCCGTCGACGAGCGGCTCCTCCGAGTCCCGCTGACCGCGGCCGGAGCCGGGCTGGGTGACGATGCGCTCGATGCCGTGAACAGCATCGCCGACGTGCCGAGGGTGGTGGCCGATGCACTCGGACTGGCTCGCCATCCCTGGTCGGTACCCGCCTGCCCCGATGGCGTGGCGCTGGCCCAGAACGACGGGTACTCGGCCGTGAACCCCGCGTTCGCCGAGGTCTTCGCACGTGAGTGGCTCCTCGACGCCGAAGGGGTCGAACGCCTGGACCGCCCGCTGCTGGCCGCGGTCGACGGTCGGTTCAAGCTGGTACGCGAGGAGTTCGCCGACCACACGGTCGAGCGGCTCCACGACCTCGACGCCGACCCGCTCGAGACGACCGACGTGCGGCTGCGTCACCTCGAGGAGGCCACCCGGCTCGCCGGACTGCTCGATGCCGCTGACACCGAGCGAGCACGCCTGCACGTACCGCTCGCGGCCGGCCCCACCTCCGGGACGGCCGATACCGGACTCGTCGATCGGCTCCGGCTCCTCGGCTACCTCTGATCAGGTCAGGGGACCACACCTTCGACGAACGGCACCTCGACCACCTTGGGGTGGTTGATGGGACCGTGGCCGAAGTAGTCGTCCTCGCCGAAGAGCTCGCCGTGGTCGGCGGTGACGACGACCCAGCAGTCGTCGGGGAGCTGGTCGAAGAGTCGGGCCAGCTGCTGGTCGCAGTACTCCAGGGCGGCGATCTGTCGGGCGCGGAGCTCGTCCATCTCTCCGGGCGTGAACCAGTCGATCGAGGGTGGGGAGTCGTCGTCGAGCCGCTTCACGACGCCGTGCACGCCGGAGATCCGTGGCCAGCGCGAAGGGTCGTCGCCGGCGAACGTGTACGGGTAGTGGGTCTCGCCCACGTTGAGCATCCAGAACGACGGCTCGCCGGCCACGACACGGACCCGGTCGATCATGCCGGGGAGGTCGAAGTGCGAGGCCATCAACTCATAGGTGTCGAAGCCTCGGTTGACGCCGGTGGCGGGGTTCAGCACCGGCATCGAGACCAGGCCATGGGTCGCGTAACCCAGGGTGTCGTGCAGGTACCCGGGGAGCCACAGGCCGGGGAGCATGGCCTCGAAGTCGATGGACGGCACGCCGAGACGGTCGGCGTAGCGGCGGTAGTCGTCTCGGTACAGGTCGGACGCGTAGACCCGGGACGGGCTGGCGTGGGGCAGCAGCCCGGTGAGCAGGTTGTAGTGGCTCGGGGCGGTCCACGTGGCGTAGCTGAACCGTCGTTCGATGGACCCCAGTGCGTCGAGGGTCGGCGTGTGGGCCGCCAGCGAGGCATCGTGGCGGAGGCTGTCGAGTACCACCACCACCAGGCTGCGGGCCCCGGCCGGTGGACGCGGTCGGGGTGGGCGTGCCTCGAGGGGGCGGTGCTCGATCACCACGGCCTGCGGCGCGGCGCGGCGGCGAATCACACGTCCCATCCGGGCAGTCAGATCGGCGCCGCTCACCGGGCGCCGGGGCGGTCGGCCTCGGCCACCCACTCCCACGATCCGTCGGCGCGCCTCGTCCGCTGCACGTACGCCGGGTTGCCCACCACCAGCGCGTTGGCGGGGACGTCGCGGTTGACCACGGTGCACGGCGCCACGATGGCGTTCTCGCCGATCTCGATGCCACCGGTGACCACACAGTTGGTGCCGATCCACGCGCCCCGGCGGATGACCAGGGGGTCACCGAGCCTCAACCCGGCCGTCCAGTTCGGAGCGCCGTCGTCGACCGAGCGGTAGTCGTGGATGGTGTCGGCGAGGAACACGTTCTCGGCCACGGCCACACCGTCCTCGAGGACCACGCCGTTGACCGCGACGATCCGGATGTTGGCCGCCAGGTGGCAGTCGGCCCCGATGTCGATGATGACGGTGCCCGGCGGAGCCAGCGCCTCGAACAGGATCCCCTGCTTGATGAGCGAACGGTCGCCCACCGAGACCGACCGCGTGTTGCCGAGATGACGCCACGGGTGCTCGATGGTCGCGCCGGCCCCGAAGGACGCGAACTGGCCGGCCAGCGGATCGCCCGACTGGACCACAAGGATCTCATGAGCCGTTCGTTCCCCGGTCGCGAGGGCCCGTTGCAGGAGGCGGCGCACTCGTGCGTTCATCGGAATCGTTCCCCTCGCTGCGAAGCTGCTCGTGCCCAGCCTTCGATGGGCCCGGCACCACCCAGCATCACTATCCTTGCCCGGCCCGTCGAGACCATCTCGGAGCCACATCTTGCCAACCACGGCCCCACGCGCAACACCTCCTCCCGGATCGGATCGCGGCGGTTTCGAGCTGCGCGGCTCACGGACCACCGTCCGTCATCTCGTCCGCGACGTGTGGCGGTCGCGGGATCTGCTCGTCACGTTGGCCCGCAAGGACTTCTTCGTGCGCTTCCGGCGAACGTCGTTCGGCCTGCTGTGGGCCGTCGGCCTGCCGCTGATCCAGGCCAGCATCCTCGCCGTGGTGTTCACCCGGGTCGTGCGCATCGAGACCGGCGGCAACTACGGCGTCTACGTCTTCGGTGGCATGCTGCCGTGGACGTTCCTCTCCGGCACCGTGAGCGTGGGCTCGACCTCGATCGTCGACGGATCGGCGCTGGCCACCAAGATCTACTTCCCGCGTGCCCTGCTCCCGCTGGTCACGCTGGGGGCCAACCTGTACGGGTTCCTGCCCGGTGTGGTCGTGCTGCTCGTCGGCGCGGTCACGATCGGCGAGGGGTTGCAGGCCGACGTCGTCCTGTTGGTCCCCGCCACGATTCTCATGGTGGTGTTCGTCGCCGCCCTCACCCTGCTGTTGGGCGGCCTCCACGTCTACTTCCGCGACCTCCGCTTCATCGTCCAGGCCAGCATCCTGGCGTGGTTCTACGGCACGCCGGTGATCTATCCCCTCGACCAGGCCACGGGCATGCTGCGCACCATCTTGTTGCTCAACCCGGCCACCGGCATGGTGACCCTGTTCCGAGCCTCGGTCAGCAACACGGGGACCACGGGCATCGGGCCGGCGCTGGTCGCGACGTGTGCGTGGACCATCGCCCTGCTCGTTGCTGCACTGCTCCTCCATGCCCGCCGCGACCGCGTGTTCGTCGATCTGCTGTGACCGAACGCCCCGACCACGACGGCGACGCCGTCGCGCCCCGACCGGAAGGCGAGCCCGTCCTGGTGCTCGAAGGCGTCGGCAAGCGGTACGTGAAGTACGACGACACCCCCACACTGCTCGGCCGGGCGGTTGCCTTGCGGAACCGGACGACGCGTAGTCCGTTCTGGGCCCTGCGCGGCGTCGACCTCGACGTCCGTCCCGGCGAGACGCTGGGAGTGATCGGACGCAACGGCTCCGGCAAGTCGACGATGCTGCGGATGTTGGCCGGCGTCACCGCACCCACCGAGGGGCGCGTCGCGGTTCGGGGCCGGGTCGCTCCACTCATCTCGGTCGGGGTCGGCTTCCACCCCGAGCTGACGGGTCGCGAGAACGTCTACGTGAACGGCACCGTGCTCGGGTTGACCACCGCGCAGATCGACGACCTGTTCGACTCCATCGTCGACTTCTCGGAGTTGCCCGACTTCATCGACACGCCGGTGAAGTTCTACTCGTCGGGCATGTTCGTCCGGCTCGGGTTCGCCGTCGCCGTGGCCGCCCAGCCCGACCTGCTCCTCATCGACGAGGTGCTCGCGGTCGGAGATCTGCGGTTCCAGGCCAAGTGCTACGACCGGATGCGGGAGATGAAGGAGGATGGGGCGACGGTCGTCCTCGTCACCCACAACCTCCAGGCCACCCGCAACATGTGCGACCGCACCCTGGTGCTCCACGACGGCGAGCCACGGTTCCTCGGGCCCACCCCCGACGCCATCTCCGTGTACCACGAGCTCCTCTCCACCGCGCCGCGCGGTGTCACCGACGATCAACCCCACACCGCTGCCGGCAGCCCGGTCGAGTCCATCAGCACCACCCTGCTGGGCGCCGACGGCGAGCCCACTGCCTACGTCGATCACGACGACGAGGTCACCTTCCGGACCACCGTGCGATTCCGCGACGCGGTCGAACGGCCGGTGTACGGGCTCGTGGTCAACTCGGCCAGCGGCGTCAACGTCTACAGCGACTCGACCCAGCTCGCCGAACACCCCGAACCGGTCCAGGCCGGCCAGGAGGTCGTCGTCGACACGCGGCTGCGGGCCAGCTTGGTCACCGGGAGCTACGAGGCCCGTGGGGTGGTGACGTGGGGTGGCAGTGAGGAGGAACGACTCGGTAGCCGCTCGCAGAGCTTCTACGTGTCCGGTCGGCGCATGGTCCTGGGCATCGCCGATCTCGGGGCCCGATTCGAGATCGACCCGGGGTAGTCAGGCCGGCCTGCGGGCGATTCGCTCGTAGAGCAGCTCGTGTTGGGGACCGATGGTCTCGCTCCAGCCCCACCGGCGGGCGTGGGCGGCGCACGCGGCGGGCGTGGCCGGCCGGGCGGCCAGCTCGATCGTGGTCAGGAGGGCATCGGCCAGCGCGTCCACGTCGCCGGTCGGGAAGCTGCGCCCGATGTCGTCCCGGGTGACGATGTCGCGCATGCCGCCGTCGGCACTGGCCACCACCGGCGTGCCGCTGGCCAACGATTCCACGAGCGCGAGCCCGAAGGCCTCGTGGACGGCAGGAAGGACGGTGACGGTTGCCGATCGATAGCGGCCCGGGATCTCCTCGGTTGACCCCGGCCCGAGCAGATCGAGGGCACCGGCGACTCGGTCACGGTGGTCGGCCGGCACCCGGTCGAGCGCCCAGGTCGGGTCACCCTGGCCCGACACGGCCAGCCGGGCCCCCCGATGACGGTCCAACACGGCGGGCATGGCCCGGAGCACGACGTCGAGGTTCTTTCGCCGGTCGCCCGGGGCGGCGGAGAACAACAACCGGGGCGACCCCGCTCGCGGGGTGGTCTCGGCCGGGAAGCGATCGAGCCGGACGCCCGGGGCCAGGACCTCCGGGCGCCGCCCGAACAGTCCCTCCACGGACGCGGCCGACGCCTCGCTCAACGCGGTGGTGGCGGAGGCCATCCGGCTCGCCCCGCGGAACAGCAACCGGTCGGTGGGGCGGAGATCGTCGTACTGCTCTCGGGTGGGGTGGCCGATGAAGGTGAACACCACGGGCGTGCGGGTACCGGTGGCGGCCAGGCTCGCGGCCGGCACCATGGCATGGACCACGTCGTAGCGCCCACGACGAAGCACCGGCCATGCCGCGAGCAGGAAGGATTGGACGCGGTCGATGCCGAGCCGACCCAGCTTGACCATGCCCACGTGGTGCCGGCGGTGGACGATGGTGCCGTCGGGTCGGGCCTCGACGCCGGCCGGGCCCTCGGTCCCGGTGACCAGCTCGACGTGGTGACCCCGGTCGCGGAGGTACCAGGCCAGGTCGTCGACGTAGCGCTCGGCGCCGCGACGGACCTCGGGCCACACGAACGGGTGCGCCAAGGCGATGCGCATCAGTCCGATCCCCGCGCCCGTGACGGGTCGGGGCGTGAGGTGTCGGCACCGGGGACCGGGGCGAGATGCAGGTCCCGGATGGAGCGCCACCAGTCGGCCTCGGCCAGGTCCCCCCGCCGGCGGGCGGAGAGCCGGGCGCGACCGGCGCCGAGGGCGTTGAGATAGCGATAGGCGCGGGACCGCGCCGAGCCGTGCTCGGCGAGGAACCACCGGTGGGTGTTCTCGAGGTAGGTCCTGGTCCGACGGCTGCCGTACCCGGCCGCCCCCGACGCGTTCCCGACGTGAACGACCAGCGCGGTCGGCTCGAACCAGATCGACCACCCCGTCGCGGTGGCGCGATGGCACCACGCCAGGTCCTCGGCGTACATGAAGTACCGCTCGTCGAACCCGCCGATCTCGGCCACCGCGTCACGGCGCATCAACAGCGCGGCGCCGACGGCCCAGTCGACGCGACGACCTCGGCGGTGGTCCCACGCCGGCTCGAGCAGCAGTCGGTCAGCAATCGGGTCGGGCAACCACTGATCACCGGCCGCGGCCATCAGCGCGGCGATCGCCAACGACGGAAACGGATGGGTCGAGTGCTCGAGCGTCCCATCGGGCCGTTCCAGGCGGGGGGCGATCGCGGCCGCGCCCGGGTGGGTGCGCGCCGCTGCCACCATCCGGCCGATGGCGCCCGGCTCGGGCCATGCGTCGGAGTTGAGGGCCAGGAACCACGGGGCGCTCGACCGGGCCAGCAGCGTGTTCATGCCGGCGGCGAAGCCGAGGTTGTCCCGGCCGGCGTCGACGTCCGCCTCGGGAACCGCGTCCGCCAACCGCTCGGGGGTGCCGTCGGAGGACCCGTTGTCACGGACGAGGAGGTGCAGGTCGACGCCCTGCTCGGTGTCGAGGAGCCGGCGGAGGGCCTGGGTGGTCAGTTCGGCCGTGTTCCACGTGACCACCCCCACGTCCACGACGGGCCGGTCGATCACAGCAGCACCGTCCGGTGCTTGATGCTGCCCTCGACCATGGTCGCCACCTCCGTGGCATCGACCACGAAGGTGCCCGGCAGGGCCAGGATCCGGCGCCGGGGCCCGGGGCAAGGCGGCTCGACCGCCACCCGGTGCCACAGCCACCAGCCCACCACCACCAGTGGGCGAGGTGAGCGGACGGCCAGCGCACCGGCGATGCCCAGGAGGGCGACCACCGTCGGTGGGTGGGTCCGCTTCCAGAACACGCGGCTGTGGGTGAGGTCGCGCCGCCGGGCGGGGTGGCGCTTGACCACCGAGCGCGAGGTCGGCCCACCGCCGGGCCTCGCGGCGATGGGCCCGGAACGACGGCGGACGCACGCGGTGATGCACCACGGCGTCGGGGGCCCACACCGCGACCCGGCCCGCCTCGATCATGCGCAGGCCGAGATCGGTGTCCTCGCCGGTCCCGAACCCTTCGTCGAGCCCACCGAGCGCCTCGAGGTCGGCCCGCCGGTAGAAGATGTTGCACGTCTCGTAGAACTTCGCCTCGACGACCTCGAGCGACCGGCTGAACGGGCGCTCCAGGAGGGAGACCGCTTCCGGGTCGGGCGCGGTGCGCCCCACCACGAAGGCTTCCGGACCTCCCGCGGCGATGGCGTCGAGGCCGGCCTGGAGCCAACCCGGATCGGGCGCACAATCGTCGTCGGTGAACGCGACCACGTCGGCTACCGCGGCCCGCCACGCCGTGTTGCGCCCGGCGGCCGCACCGCGATTGGCGGCGTGGCGCAGCACGCGGAGACAGAACGACACCTGGGAGGCCAACCGCTCGAGGACGGCCTCGGTGTCGTCGGGGGATCCGTCGTCGACCACGACCACCTCGAAGCGATCGGCCGGGAGGGTCTGAGCCGACAGCGCCGCCACCAGCGTGGGCAACAGATCGGCCCGGCCGTGCGTCGAACAGACGACGCTGACCTCCGGCCGTCCGGTCATGGCCGCGGACCGCTCTGCTTCGTCTGCTCCGCCTGCTGCAGTGACGGCGACCACGACACCGGGCGGCCGAGGATCGCCTCGAGCCGGCGGGTGTCGTCGGCGTACCAGTCCCTGAGCCGGTGCCGCATGTCGGTCGGCATCGGGGGGGTCCGGAACGGGATCCGGTTCCACTGATCGAGGCGGAACCCGAGACCGAACGGCAGCCGGCGCCACAACCCGAACCGCAGCATCTGGCGCCGCAGCCGCGGCGAGCGGACCGAATAGGCCTGGTTGCGGGTCCGACCCACGTCCGTCGGCACGACCTCGTCCACGCCGATGTGCCGGCACACGGCGCGGTACACGCCCGCTGGGTCGGCCACCAGAAGGTCGAAGTCGACGACGAGGACCTGATCCGGATCGAAGACCTCGTGCACCCGGTGCAGGTGAGCCCCGTACCGCCCCGGACCGAGGTACTCGTCGGCCTTGCGCTCGATCACCTGCGCCGCCGACCAGGTCTTCGACCTGGCGAGCGGTGCGGTTGTACCAGTAGTGCGACCAGAACCGGTCGACCGGATCTCGCAGCAGCGCGACCAGCCGGGCATCCGGCACGGCTTCGGCGAGCCGTTCGATGGCGCCGGGAGCGTGGAGGTAGGTCGGCGTCGCCTCCCCCACGACGGTGTCGGGAGGCGCCGAGGCGAACTCGGCCCGGTACGCCTCGATCGGCTCCCGGCGCCAGCGCACGTCGAAGTAACCGAGCTCCTTGGCCTCCGGCAGCCACACGCGGGGATGGGCCGCCAGATCTGCGGCCAGCGTGGTCGTTCCGGCCTTCGGGGCGCCGATGATCAGGAAGTCGGGAAGTCGGGTCACGGTCGGACGAATGGTACCGGTGGCCTTCCGGATGCCCGAGATGCCAGGCGGTGGTTCCACCACACGAACCGGGGCGGTCTACCGTTCCTCCCCCGTGCTCGCGTCTTCGAGGAACGACGACCTGGTGCCGCAGGAACCCACGGCGCGACGCGGTCGGCGACCGCCCGGTCGACGGGGCGGTGTGGCCATCGGCGTGGTGGCCGTGTTCCTCGTCGTGGAGCTCGCGGTCCGGGTCTTCGCCGGCCCTCTCCCCGAGCCGCAACGGTGGTCGACGCCCGAGACCCAGTACAAGGTCGACCAGTTGGCCCAACGCGGCCACGTCGACATCGCGGTGGTCGGCTCCTCGGTGGTGGACGTGTCGCTCGACCCGTCGGTGCTCGGCGACAACGTGTACAACGCCGCCCTCGGCGCGGCGACGATGCGCATGATCGCCGCCTTCGCCGATCACGTCGTGGTGCCGAGCCTGTCGCCCGACACCGTCGTGGTGGGCATCTCGTCTCGCGAGCTGAACGCGAACGCGCCCCAGGCCGGCTCCATCGAAGCCGACTTCTTCGATGCCCCCGGCGCCCGCCAGGCGTTCGGCACCGAGGGCGTGCTCGACCGGCTCGACCGGGTGCTGAGCGACGTGTCCTACACGGTTCGCTACCGCTCGGTGCTCCGGTCGCCCAGGAACTTCTTCGATCCCGAGCCGGCCTGGGACGGCACCGTCACCGGCGACGACGGCTTCTACCTCGGGTTCCTCGACGAGCGCTACCACGGCGAGGCCTCGGTCCTGCGCCGGATGCGCGACGGCGCGCTCCACGACTTCTCCATCGGTGAGGACCAGCTCGGCACCCTGCGTCACCTGCTCACCGGGCTGGTCTCCCAGGGCCGGCGCGTGCTGCTGGTGGCCACACCGGTCACCGCCGACTACGTCGCCAGCTACCCCCACGGGGCCCAGGACCACGAGCTCTTCCTGACCACGGTCGAGACACTGGCCGACGAGGTCGGCGTCGAGTTCGTGTCGGCCGGTGTCTGGGGAGACGAGCTCATGGCCGACCCGCTCCACGCCAACGGTGCCGGGGCCGCCCGGCTCAGCTCGCTGGTGGCCGGAGCGCTGGGCTGAGCCATCTCGGCTCGCGTCACGACACGGGCGCAGGTACGTCGATGGTCCACGGACCTCGCCCGTGCTCGAACAGCGCGCTCAGCTCCCGGCTGTCCTTGTGGGTGTCCATCGACTTCCAGAACCCGTCGTGACGGTAGGCGAACAGCTCGCCGGCAGCACCGAGCGCGGGCAACACGTCGCGCTCGAGATCCTCGCCGGCCCACAGGTCGAGGGCCCGGCGATCGAAGACGAAGAAGCCGGCGTTGATCGGATGGTCGGGAAGGCGAGGCTTCTCCCGGAACTCCTGGATGCGCCCGTCTCCGTCGACGTGCAGGGTCCCGTACTGGCTCGGGAGCGGGACCGTGGTCAGGGTGGCGGCGCCCGGGTGGCTGTGGTGGAACTCGAGCAGGGCATGGAGATCGACGTTCCCGAGGCCGTCGGCGTAGGTCACGAAGAAGACGTCGCCGAGCCGGTCGGCCACCCGGGCGACCCGGCCGCCGGTGTTGGTGTCCTCGCCGGTGTCGACCACTTCGACGGTCCAGGACGCATCGGCCGAGCCGGCCCAGTTCTCGATGAGCTCCCGCTTGTAGCCGGCGGCGAGCACGAAGTCACGAAACCCCTGATTGGCGTAGATCTCCATCACGTGGGACAGCACGGGGCGACCCCCGACGTACAGGAGCGGCTTCGGCACGTCCACGGTGTGCGGGTACGCCCGGGTGCCCTTGCCTCCGCACAGGATGACGGTCTTCATCGCGTCCCTCGTTCCTCACTCGTCAGGTGATCGGCGCAGTTCGGAGTTCGCCGCCGCCCGACCGTTGTCCTGTCTCCGCGAGATGAGCAGTGCCGGCCCGGGCTCAGAGGCCGAGATCGGCGCGGTACCAGGCCACCGTCTCGGCGATGGCGGTCTCGAGTGACACCGACGGCTCCCACCCGAGCACGCGCCGGGCCTTGCCGGCCGACAGGTGTTGCTCGGGGATCTCGGCCGACGCCCGGTCCTGGATGTCGGGTTCGAGGTCGGTGCCGGCGGCGCGCTGCACGAGCTCGACCACCTCGAGCACCGACTTCGGCTCCTCGGTGGAGAAGTTGAACGCTTCCCCGGCGATGTCGGGGTCAGCGGCCATCGCCTCGACCAGGCGCAGGTAGGCCCGGGCGCCGTCGACCACGTAGAGGTAGTCGCGGATCATGGTGCCGTCGGAGCGCAACACGGGCCGCTCGCCGCGCAGGACCGACCGAGCCGTTCCGGGGATGATGCGCTCCCAGTTGCGGTCGCCGGGTCCGAAGAAGTTCCCGCACCGGGTCGTGGTGACCGGCAGGTCCGAACGTCGACTGGTAGCACTTCCCGAGCATGTCGGCGCACGCCTTCGACACGTCGTACGGGTTGATGGCGAGCAACGGCATGTCCTCGGTGTAGGGCAGCTCCGGTTGGGCGCCGTAGGCCTTGTCGCTGGACGCGAGGACGACCTGCTCGACGAGCGGTGAACGGCGGGCGGCCTCGAGGATCACCCAGGTGCCGCGGATGTTGCTGTCGAAGGTGCTGGTCGGGTTGCGGTTGGCCACGCCCACCTGGCTCTGGGCGGCGAGGTGCAACAGCGTGCGGACGTCGTACTCGCCGAGCACCCGCTCGACGACGTCCTGGTCGACGATGTCGCCACGGATCGTCGTGACCCGACCACCCCAGGTCTGGGCGATGGGTGACTCCGGGACACCGTCACGAGCCAGGACGACCACATCGGCACCGGCGTCGAGCAGCGCGACGACGACGTGGGACCCGAGGAAGCCGGTGGCGCCGGTGACCAGCACCCGTCGACCTCCCCAGAAATCGGGGTTGACCGGGTCGTTTTCGGACATCGGGGCCGAACGTTACCCGTTCTCCACCCCGCACCGGATCTTCGACTCCGATCGGAAGGAGTTCCGTCAACCTTCGTCGAACAAGTCGGTCGGAACGTCATTGTCCGGGGTCGGCGGGCACAGGGAGCCTCCCCACATGCAGCAGCAGATCGACATGAAGCGCATCATCGACATCACCTTGTCGCTGGCGTTGCTCGTGATCACGATCCCGGTGATGCTCGTCCTCGCTCTCGTCTCCGCCATCTCGCTCCGCGCCTGGCCGGTGTTCGTCCAAGAGCGCGTCGGCCTCGACGGCGACGTGTTCCGGTTCATCAAGATCCGGACGTTGCCCTCCACCTTCTCCGCCTACGCGGCCAAGCCGAGCCTCGCGTTCGCCCGGGTCCCGTTGGTCACCCGCTGGATGCGTGCCTGCCACCTCGACGAGCTCCCGCAGCTGTTCCTCGTGCTGGCCGGCAAGATGTCGATGGTCGGGCCCCGGCCGGAGATGGAGATGCTGCACACGCAGCTGAGCCCGGTGGCCGCGGCCGAACGGGTCAGCGTCCGGCCCGGCGTCACCGGGCTGTGGCAGGTGAGCACCCACAGCGACGGCCTGATCTGCGACCGCGTCGAGTACGACCGGCTCTACGTCCGCTACTCGAACACCCTGCTCGACCTGTGGATCATGGCCAAGACGGCGGAGAAGATGCTCCTCGGTCGCCGGATCCACCTCTTCAACATTCCCCGCTGGGCCATCGGCACCGAACGCTCCGTTCCCCTCACCCAGCCCACCGTGCACCACACCATCACGTCCACGCCGGCCCGGGTCGACCGGTTGCCACTGGCCGTCGGCGTCGACTGATCGATCGCCTCAGGCGGTTGGCGGGATCTCCCGGACCACACCGTCGGCGACGGCCGCCGCCGCCACGGCAGCTGCCACCCGGGGCGCGACCGAGGTGTCGAACACCGACGGGATGATGTAGTCGGGCTCCAGTTCCGAGAGCGGGATGGAGTCGGCGATGGCCTCGGCCGCGGCCAGCTTCATGTTCTCGGTGATGTCGGTGGCGTTGGCATCGAGCGCGCCGCGGAAGATGCCGGGGAACGCGAGCACGTTGTTGATCTGGTTGGGGAAGTCGCTGCGTCCGGTGGCGATGATCGCGGCCCGCCCCTTCGCCTCCTCCGGCCGG
The DNA here is from genome assembly GCA_963731885.1 of uncultured Acidimicrobiaceae bacterium. Classification (GTDB taxonomy): domain Bacteria; phylum Actinomycetota; class Acidimicrobiia; order Acidimicrobiales; family Salinilacustritrichaceae; genus Salinilacustrithrix. The sequence goes on from CAVSXR010000045.1 coordinate 44,783, forward strand.
ATCTCGGGATCGGGGTTGGCGAGGGCGAACACGAACGGGTCCTTGTTCATCCGGTCGAGGTCGGTGGCCTCGATGATCCCGGGTCCGGACACGCCGATGAACACGTCCGACCCGGCGAGCAGCTCGCCCACCGCGCCCTTGCGGCGGTCGAAGTTGGTGTGCTCGGCGAACCACTGCTTGGCCGGGTTCAGCTCGCCGCGGCCATCCCAGATCGCCCCCTTGCGATCGGCGCCGATCACCTCGGCCACGCCCGCCTTCAGGAGGATCTTGCCGCAGGCCACGCCGGCCGCCCCCACACCGGCGATGACCACGCGCAGGTCGGCCATCTTCTTGTCGGTGAGCCGCAGGGCGTTCTGCAGGGCGGCGAGCACGACCACCGCAGTGCCGTGCTGGTCGTCGTGGAACACCGGGATGTCGAGACTGGCCTTGAGTCGCTCCTCGACCTCGAAGCAGATCGGAGCCGCGATGTCCTCGAGGTTCACGCCTCCGAAGGTGGGGGCGATGCGCTCGACGGTGGCCACGATCTCGTCGGCGGAGTGGACATTGATGCAGATGGGGAAGGCGTCGACGCCGGCGAAGTTCTTGAACAGCAGCGCCTTGCCCTCCATGACCGGCATGGCGGCCTCGGGGCCGATGTCGCCGAGGCCGAGGACGGCGGTGCCGTCGGAGACGATGGCCACCGTGTTCTTGCGGATGGTGAGCTCGTGCGACAGCTCGGGGTGTTCGTAGATCGACATGCAGACCCGAGCCACGCCGGGGGTGTACGCCATCGAGAGGTCGTCGCGGTCGCGGATCGGCATGCGAGCGAGGACCTCGATCTTGCCGCCGTCGTGCATCTCGTAGGTCCGGTCGCGCGCGCTGGTGATCTCGACGCCCTCGAGACCGCGGATCGCGGCCTTGACCGCCTCCTGGTGCTCCTCGCTCTCGCAGTTGATCACCACGTTCTCGTCGAGGAACTCGCCACGGACGTCGAAGCCCTCGAGTTGGGTGATGTTGCCGCCGGCTTCGCCGACGGCCACCGCGAAGCGTCCGAGCGAGCCCGGGGTGTTGTCGAGGCGGACCCGCAGGTGGAGTGAGAAGGCAGCAGTCGGGGTACCCATGGCGGTCAACCTACGGCGTGCCGGACACCGGGCGGGAACGCGAACGACCGGCCGCCACGGTGGCGGCCGGTCGTTCGGGGTTCGATGGGTGCCGGCGCGACTAGGCCTCCGACTGGGACATCTCCTCGAGGCAGGCCCGGATCTCGGATGCCTTGAACCGGCGATGGCCGCCGAGGGTACGGATGGCGTTGAGCTTGCCCGCACGCGCCCAACGCGTCACGGTCTTGGGGTTCACCCGGAACAGCGCCGCAACCTCCGACGGGGTCAGGAGCGCTTCGGGGGAGTCGAGGCCTTCGTGTTCTGCCATGGTGTGGTGTGTCTTCCTCGTGGGTCGCCGGCACACGTCGTGTCCGGTTCAGACTCAAACGTACGGAACGTGCATTCAGTTGGCGATAGCCCGGGTGGGCCATTTCAGCGTTGGTGGATGACTAGTCCCTGTTTGTCCGCTGTGGCCGATGCCGACCGTCCGCGTCGGCTTGCTCCCCGGTGATGCCGGTACCGTCCCGGGGGTGCCCGCACCCCTGGAGTCCACATCGCCGTCGGTCTTCGAGCAGATGACCGTGGTCGGCGATCATCGCTTCGAGCAGGTCGCGTTCTGCCACCACGAGCCCAGTGGACTGCGGGCGATCGTGGCCATCCACTCCACCACCCTGGGCCCGGCGCTCGGCGGGACCCGGTTCTGGCCCTACGCCACCGAGGCCGAGGCCGTCACCGATGCCTGCCGGCTGGCGCGGGGCATGACCTACAAGCACGCCGCGGCCGGCCTCGATCAGGGCGGGGGCAAGGCGGTGATCTGGGGCGACCCGCGGACCGACCGCTCCGAGGCCCTGATCCGCGCCTACGCCCGCTTCGTCGACGGCCTCGGCGGGCGGTACCTGACCGCCGAGGACGTCGGGACGACCCAGGCCGACATGGACCTGATCCGCCGGGAGACACCGTTCGTCACCGGCGTCAGCTCCTCGCTCGGCGGTTCCGGTGACCCATCACCCGCCACGGCATGGGGGGTGCTGTGGGCCATGCGGGCCGCCGCCGACCTGCGATGGGGCTCACCCGACCTCGCGGGCCGCCACGTCGTCGTGTCGGGCGTCGGCAAGGTCGGGCACGCCCTCGTCGATCACCTCGTCGCCGACGGGGCGACGGTCACGGTCTCGGACGTGAACCCGGCGGCGATCGCCGCCGCGATCGAGGCGCACGGCCCGGAGCGGATCGCGGTGGTCGACCCCGACGACGCCCACACCGTCGAGTGCGACGTGTTCGCACCGTGCGCGCTCGGGGCGGTGCTCTCCGAGACGACGATCCCCGAGTTGCGCTGCGAGGTGGTGGCGGGCTCGGCCAACAACCAACTGGCCACCGACGACGACGACGACCGTCTCGCCGCTCGCGGCATCCTGTACGTCCCCGACTACGTGGCCAACGCCGGTGGCGTGATCAACATCGCCGAGGAACCGGCCGGCTACGACCACGATCGGGCGTGGCGGCGGATCGAGACCATCGGTCAGACCGTGCGCGACGTCATCGCCATCGCGGAGCGCGACGGCATCACGCCGGCCGAAGCCGCCGACCACTACGCCGAACAGCGCATCGAGGCCGTCGCCACCGTGGCCCGCCTCCGGCGGGGCGCTCACGGACCTTCGTAGGGGAACCCGAGATCGGGGGCCGTCACCAAGGCCACGAACGGGATGCCGCGAGCCTCGGCCATGGCGGCGATCGTTCCACCCCGGTCCACCACCGACAGGAGCAGGACGGTCTCGGCGCCGGCCTCGGCCACGACATCCGCGGCCTCGAGCATCGACACCCCGCGGGTGACCGCATCCTCGACGATGACCACGCGGTCGCCGGGTTCGAGGGCACCGGCGATGCGGCCCCCACCCCCGTGGTCCTTGGCCTCCTTGCGGACGCTGAACGACCGCAGAGCCCGCCCGCGCGTGGCCCCGATGGCGGCGACGCCGAAGGCCACGGCGTCGGCACCCATGGTCAGGCCGCCGATCGCGGTGACGTCGTCGGGGATGACGGCGAGCGCGGCGTCGGCCACGAGCACCATTCCCTCCGGCCGACACGTGGTCTGCTTGGCATCACAGAACCAGTTGCTCCGCCGACCCGACTTGAGGACGAAGTCCCCCTCCCGGATCGAATGGGCGCGGATGTGTTCCACCAGGTTCACACGTTCCTCCAGAGGGGATCGGACCGCTTGGCGACGAAGAAGGCGACGACGATGGTCAGCACCCCGGCCAGGGACGCGGCCACGTTGCGACCGATCCAGTCGTGGAGCGTGGCGTTGTCGCGGTAGTCGGCGATGGCCGCGAACTGGTCGTCGGAGAGGAGCCGATCGGACCCGTCGGCGCCGATGCGGTCGTCGAGAAAGACGAGCTGGCCGGCATCGACCCGCACCTGGGTCTCGATCTGCGTGCCGTCGACATCGGCGAACACGTCCCAGACGTCGACGGTCCGCCCATCGGCAGTGTCGTGCGTGGCACGGGTCGCCGGCTCGGGGACCGTGGCGTCGAAGCCGACCGAGGCCAGGGCACCCACCGTGGTGTCGGCCGCCTGCCCCGCGTCCAGATCGGGACGGGGGGTGAACCACGACGCTCCGGCCGCCCCGACCGCGACGAAGACGAAGGCCCAGCTCGCCGTCCGGATCACGGAACGCACGGCTATGGCGCCCCCGCGCCGCCGTCGAGGAGCCACTGGCGGAACGCCTGCCGCTGATCCGCGTCGAGCTGCGCGGTGGTGGCGATCAGCTCCAGGAGCTTCTCGGAGTCGAAGGGCTTGGACACGAATCCCAGGGCGCCCAGCTCGATGGCGTGTCGACGGTGCGCGTCGCGGTCGGTGGCCAGGCCGCTGACGACGATGATCGCGGGCAGTGGTTCGGCGAGCTGGTCGAGCACGCTCCACCCGTCGAGACCGGGCATCATGACGTCGAGGAGCACCACGTCGGGGTCGAGGGCCGGGATCCGATCGAGCGCCTCGAAGCCGTCGTCGGCGGTGACCACGTCGTAGCCCTCGGCTTCGAGCTCGAGCCGCAGGAGCAGCTGGATGTCGGGCTCGTCGTCCACGACCATCACGGTGGTCACGATCCGGCCCGACCGACGTAACGCACCCGTCCCTCGCCCTGCTCGACCACCCCGATCTGTACGGCTCGGTGTCCCGCGGTGCGCAACACGTCGAGCGCGATGTGGACATCGGAGTCGGGCACGACCACGGCCATGCCGATCCCCATGTTGAAGACCCGGGACATCTCGTCGTCGCTGACCCGGCCGAGGCGCTGGATCTCGCCGAACACCCGGGGTGCCTCCCAGGCCGACGGGTCGATCACCGCGTCGAGCCTGGCGGTGAGGACGCGGTTGAGGTTGCCGGGGATGCCCCCGCCGGTGATGTGGGCGACGGCGCGGACGTCGACCACCCGGAGCAGCGAGGCGATGGCCGGCGAGTAGATCACCGACGGCACCAACAGCTCGTCGGCGAGCGTGTGGTGGGCGCCTTCGTAGGCGGGATCGTCGAGGCTGCGGCCGGCGACCTCGAGCAGCACCCGGCGAGCGAGCGAATAGCCGTTCGACCGCAGGCCGGGCGAGGGCAGGCCGAGAACGACGTCGCCGGGCCGGACCGTCGAGCCGTCGAGGATGCGGTCGCGCTCGGCGACCCCCACCGCGAAGCCGACCAGGTCGAACTCGCCCGGCTCCATGGCGCCGGGGTGTTCGGCCATCTCACCTCCGATGAGGGCGCAGCCCGCATCGCGGCAGCCCTTGGCGACGCCGGACACGAGCTGATCGATGTGGTCGGGATCGAGCGCGCCCACCGCGATGTAGTCGAGGAAGAACAGGGGCTCGGCTCCGGCGCAGGCGATGTCGTCGACGCACATGGCGACCAGGTCGATGCCGATCGAGTCGAACCGGCCGGTCTGGTGGGCGATCATCGCCTTGGTGCCCACGCCGTCGGTGGACGAGACGAGTACCGGGTGGTCGAAGCGGTGGGCGGGGAACTGGAACAGCCCGCCGAAGCCGCCGATGTCGCCGATGACCTCGGGGCGGAAGGTGGACCGGACGTGAGCCTTGATGCGCTCGACCGCGAGCTCGCCCGCGGCGATGTCGACGCCGGCGCCGGCATAGGTCTCCGCCGGCTGGGCGGTCGGCTCCTCCGAGCCAGGGTCCGCCTGCTCGTCCGTGTCCGGCGCGGGCCGCTCCCCCATGTTCAGCTGTCGAATCCGAGCTGACCGAACGCGGCTGCCGCGCTGCGCTGAGCCACGGCGGCGGCGATGCCGCTCGGTTGGACGGCGGGCGCCGGCACTTCTCCGGACGACCCGATCTCGAGCACGCCCTTGCTCAGGCTGACCGGGATCTCGACCGGGTAGTTGCCGGTGAAGCAGGCATCACAGAAGCCGCTCTGCGGGGTGCCGGTGGCGGCGACGAGTCGATCCAGGGTCAGGTAGGCGATGGAGTCGACCTTGAGGAAGTCCCGGATCTCCTCCAGGTCGAGGTTGGCGGCCAGCAGCTCGCTGCGCACACCGGTGTCGATGCCGTAGAAGCACGACCACATCACGGGCGGGGCCGAGATGCGGAGGTGCACCTCGGTGGCCCCGGCCTCGCGGAGCATCTGGGTGAGGGTCCGCTGGGTGGTGCCGCGGACGATGGTGTCGTCGACGACCACGATGCGCTTGCCGACGAGGTTCTCCTTGAGCGGGTTGAGCTTCATCCGCACCGCGGCCTCGCGGGCCTGCTGGTTGGGGGCGATGAAGCTGCGCCCGATGTAGCGGTTCTTCACCAGGCCGTGACCGGACGGGATGCCCGACTCGAGGGCGAATCCCTCGGCGGCGGGCACACCGGACTCGGGCACACCCATGACCATGTCGGCGTCGACCGGGGACTGCTGGGCGAGCTGGCGTCCCATGCGAACGCGAGCCTGGTGGACGTTCTTGCCGTACAGGTTGGAGTCGGGCCGGGCGAAGTACACGAACTCGAACAGGCACAGGCGGGGGTCGATGGAGGACTCGGGGAAGGCCCGCTGCGAGCGGTAGCCGGTGGCGTCGATGATGATCATCTCGCCCGGTTCGACCTCACGCACGAAGTGGGCGCCGATGAGGTCGAGGGCGGGCGTCTCCGACGCCAGCACCCAGCCCGACTCGATGCGGCCCAGGCAGAGCGGACGGAAGCCGTGCGGATCGCGCACGCCCACGACATGGGCCTCGTCCATGACCACGATCGAGAACGCCCCCTCCAACTGGGGCAGGACCTCGAGCATCGCCCGTTCGAGCTCGCGGTCGTCGCCCCGGTGGTCGTCGCGCTCGATGGCCCGGGCGATGAGCTCGACGACGAGGTCGCTGTCGGAGGTGACCGCGCCCGAGCCGGGCAGCATCCCGAGCTCGACCGCCAGGTCGGCGGTGTTGACCAGGTTCCCGTTGTGGCCGAGGGCGATCTGGTGGCCGGCGGCCCCGCGGGCGACCGGCTGGGCGTTCTGCCACACGCTGGACCCGGTGGTGGAGTAGCGGGTGTGGCCGATGGCCAGGTGGCCGGGCAGGCCGTTGAGGATGCGATCGTCGAACACCGACGCCACCAGGCCGGTGTCCTTGACGGTGACCAGCTCGGTGCCGTCGGACACCGCCATGCCGGCCGCTTCCTGGCCCCGGTGCTGGAGCGCGAACAGACCGAGGTAGGTGAGGTGCGCCACCGTCTGGCCCGGCGCGTAGATGCCGAAGACGCCACAGGCCTCTTTGAGCTCGTCGTCGCCTCCGGCACCGGGGCCGGACGGCTCCGGGACCCGGTGGTTCGATGGCGATGCGGCGGAGGGGGAGGGAGTCGTCGGCATGAGACCTACGGGGTTGGCCGGTGCCACGCTACCGGCCGTTCGACCATGCGCCGAACCCGAGCACCGGGCCCACGAGTCGGGGTCACGCGGGTCCGGGACCATCGGATCGTGCGGTCCGGATCATTCGGCCAGGCGCCGGGCGACCGCCTCGGCGATGCGGTCGAGCTGCTCGGACGAGAAGAGCTCCCCCTCGGCTCGGAGCTTGATGCGGCGGCGGAGCGCGACCAGCTCCTTGCGCATCGCCTCGACGAGGTCGTCGGAGGCGCCGCCGGCCGCCCGGATCTCCTCCCGCAGCAGATCGATGGTGTCGGGGTCGACGGCGGCGTAGTCGGCTCCGGCCGGTGCTTGCTCGGACTCATCGGCGGGCTCGGCGGCGATGGTGTCGATGAGCTGGCGGAGGGCGTCGAACTCCGCGGTGATGTGGTCTCGCAGGGTGGCGACCTGATCGGCCAGCTCCGGGCCGGCGCCCGCCGCGGGGGGCGCGATGTCGTCGGCCAGCTCGAGACCTTCGTCGAGGCGGGCGATGATGTCCTCGATCCCGGTACGCACCGAGCGCAGGTCGTCGTCACCGGCGCGCGGGGCGAGGCTCCCGAGCTCGGCTCGCACGGCCGCGACGTCGGCGGCGATGGCGGTCAGGGCATCGTCACCCTGCGGGTCGGCGAGCTCGTCGAGGCGACCGAGGACCGATTCGACCCCGGTGGACAGCGACGCCAGCTGCTCGTCGAAGCGGGCCTGCAGGCCGGCGGCCCGGTCGGCACCGGTGGACTCGCTGCTGGCCCGGAGCTCGTCGACCGCGGCTCGCAGCTCGGTGACCGCCTGCATCCGGTCGTGGAGGCCGGCGAGATCAGCCCGCAGCTGGTCGACCGTACCGGCGAGGGCGTCGGAGGGCTCGACGACCAGCCCCTCCGAGAGCTCGCTGCGCAGGGCGGCCACGTCGGATGCCATCGATCGGAGCATCTCGTCGTGGCCGTCGTCGTCGGTACCACCCTCACCGGGGCCGGACGTCTCGGACCGGGCCACCAGGTCCCGGACCGCGCTGGTGAGGTCGGAAACGTCGCCCTGGAGCCGGCCGAGTTGCTCGATGGCGGCGGCCGCGCCCGCCAGTTCGTCGAGCGACTCCCGGACGCTGCGGAACTCGTCCCAGAGGGCCCCGACCACCTCGCCGGACGCGGTGTCGAGCAGGGCTTCACGGACCTCGTCGAGCAGCGTCCGGACCTCGGCGAGCATGCGGGCTGGCCCGTCGCCACCGAGATCGGGGGCGTCACCGCTGTGGTCGCTCATGATTCCTCCGCTTCGAGCCGGTTCGACGGTTCATCTTGTCTCATCGACACAGTGGGCCGAGGGATTCGACCCCGGCCCGCACCGCGACCTGCCGCGGCGCCGTCGGTACGCTCGGCGGATGCTCTCCCGCATCGACCGGCTGCTCCACCGCCGGCTCGGTCATCGACCGGTCATCGCCAAGCTGGTGAAGTACAGCGCGGCCTCGGTGTCGGGGGTCGTCACCAGCCAGGTGACCCTGGTCTTCTGCCTGGTGGTCGTCGATCTCTCCGCCGCCACGTCGAACATCATCGCGGTGACGCTCGGTGCGATCCCCAACTACCTCATCAACCGGGCGTGGACGTTCAACAAGCGGGGGGCCCACAGCTTCACCCGCGAGGTCCTTCCGTTCTGGCTGATGGCCGTCCTCGGCCTGGTGCTCTCCACGTTCGCCGTGGCCTGGGCCGACACCCGCTTCGACGGCAACATCCTCGTGCTCAGCGCGGCCAACATCGGCTCGTTCGGCGTGCTGTGGGTGGCCAAGTTCTTCGTGCTCGAGCGGCTGCTGTTCGTCCCGCTCGCCCACGCCATCGAGCACGAGCAGGAACACCACTCGACGCCGGCGCCCTGAACCGAGGGTCCCGTCCGGTCAGCCCTGGGTGGTACCGGCCCCCAGCGCGTCGGGCAGGGCGTGCCGCCAGCGGGCGCGGACGTCGGCGACATCGAGATCGACCAGCTCCCCGATGCGCAGCCGTGACCCACCGGCGGCGCCCACCACCCGGGCCGGCACCCCGGCGTCGGCGGCGGCCGTCGTGAACGCCTCCACGTCGACCGGGTCGATGGCGCACAACACCGCCGAGGGCGTCTCGGCGAAGAGGGCGACGTGCCCACCGGGAGCCGGCAGGTCGACGGTCGCTCCGATGGCGGTGCGCGCCGCCATCTCGGCCAGGGCGGGCCCGAAGCCGCCAGCGAGATCGTGCATCGACACCACCCGCCCGGCGGCGGCCACCTCCCGGACGAACCCGGCCACGATGCGGTGGGCGGCGAGATCGACCGATGGCGGCAACCCGCGGTGATGACCCTTCGACCAGGCCCACGCGCTGCCGGAGAGAGTCGTGGCCGGTGCGCCGAGGAGGACGAGCGTGGTCCCGGCCGACAGACCGACGCTCGGTGGGCGGCGCTCCAGGTCGGCGATCATCCCGACCGTGCCCACCACGGGTGTCGGGTCGATGTCGACGCCGCCCGAGGTGTTGTACAGCGAGACGTTGCCGCCCACGACGGGCACCGACAGGGCCCGGCACGCCTCGGCCATGCCGTCGATGGCCTCGCTGAGCTGCCACATGACCTCGGGATGCTCGGGGTTGCCGAAGTTGAGGCAGTTCACCAGGCCCAGCGGCTCGGCGCCGACACAGGCCAGGTTCATCACCGACTCGGCCACCACCGCGGCCGTGCCCGAGCGGGGGTCGAGGCGGCACCAGCGGTGGTTGCCGTCGGTGGTGAGGGCGAGTCCTCGCCCGGTGGGGACGCCGGTGCGGGGATCCTTGAGCCGCAACACGGTGGCGTCGCCACCGGGCCCCTCGACCGTGTTGAGGAACAGCTGGTGGTCGTACTGCGATGACACCCACGACGTGTCGGCCAGCAGGCCGAGCAGGTCGTCGTTCGGATCGGCCGGGGCATCGAGCGCGTCGGCGGTGTCGGCCGCGGCCTCGTCACGGTCGGCGGGTGGGGCGAGCGGCCGGTGGTAGACGGGCGCGTCGTCGTCGAGCGAGTTGGCCGGGATGTCGGCGAGCACCTCACCGTCGAGGCGGTCCAGGACCCGGAAACGTCCGGTACCGGTCACCGTGCCGATGACCGAGGCGGCGATCTCCCACTTGGCGCAGATCGCCAGCAGGTCGTCGAGCTTGGCCGGTTCCACGATGGCCAGCATCCGTTCCTGGCTCTCGCTGATCATCAGCTCGAACGGCTCCAGACCGGCCTCGCGTACGTGTACCTCGGACAGGTACAGATCCATGCCGACGCCACCCTTGGACGAGGTCTCGCTGGCCGCGCCGGTGATCCCGGCGGCCCCGAGGTCCTGGATCCCCACCACCAGCCCGGCCTCGAGGATCTCGAGGCAGGCCTCGATCAGCCGCTTCTCCTCGAAGGGGTCGCCCACCTGCACGCTGGGGCGCTTCTCCTCGTGGCCCTCCTCGAAGGCGGCCGATGCCAACACGCTGGCCCCGCCGATGCCGTCTCGCCCCGTGGCCGAACCGAACAGCACCGTGAGGTTCCCCGGGCCCGACGCCCGGGCGAGGGCCAGCCGGTCCTGTGGCAACACGCCGAGGCAGAACACGTTCACCAGTGGATTGCCCCGGTAGGTGGCATCGAAGACGGTCTCGCCGCCGACGGTGGGGACGCCCACCGAGTTGCCGTAACCCGACACGCCCGACACCACCCCCTCCGCGATCCAGCGGCTGCGGGGATCGTCGAGCGGACCGAAGCGCAGCGGATCCATCAGGGCGATGGGCCGAGCCCCCATCGAGAAGACGTCGCGCAGGATGCCCCCCACCCCGGTGGCGGCCCCCTCGTAGGGCTCGATGGCCGAGGGGTGGTTGTGGCTCTCGATGCGGAACGCGGCCGCGATGCCGTCGCCCACGTCGACCACGCCCGCGCCCTCTCCCGGGCCGACCAACACGTGGGGCGCCTCCGACGGCAGCCGGCGCAGGTGCAGGCGCGAGGACTTGTACGAGCAGTGCTCCGACCACATCACCGAGTACATGGCGAGCTCGAGGTGGTTCGGCTGTCGGCCGAGGATGTCGGCGATCTGCGCGGCCTCGTCGTCGGTCAGCCCCAGCGCCCGGTGGACGGCAGGATCGAGGGGCTCAGCGGGTGACGCCATGGCGGCAACGCTAGGCCGTTGCCACCGGTGGTCCATCCATCCCGGCCGCCACCGATCGGAATGAAGTGAATACGAACAACCCCATTCATGACAATGCACTTCGAGGAATTGAAACCGTCCCGATCCTGTGGTTTGCTTGATTCACTATGGCCGAAAAACGCGGAATGACTCAGGAACACAAGGACGCCCTCGCCGAAGGGCGCCGGCAGGGAAAGGCGGTCCGCAACTATCTGGAAGCGCTGGAGCAGCACAAGCCCAAGCGCGGCCGGAAAAGGACCCCCGAATCGATCCGCAAGCAGCTCGACAAGATCAATGCCGAGCTCGACAGCGCCGATCCGGTGAAGAAGCTCCAGATGATCCAGGACCGCATCGACCTCGAGGCCGAACTCGAAGCGATCGAGAACAAACCCGATCTCAGTGCCCTGGAGAACGATTTCGTGACGGCCGCCAAGCCCTACAGCGAGCGCAAGTCCATCTCCTATGCCGCCTGGCGCGAGCTCGGAGTCGAGGCCGCCGTGCTCAAGCGGGCCGGAATCACCCGAGGGAGCTGATCCTCGGGCTCACACCCTCGCCGACGCCGCCACCTCGAGCAGCGACTGCAGCATCGGGATGCCGTCGGTCGAGCCGAGCAGCACGTTCGACGCCCGTTCCGGATGGGGCATCAAACCGACGACGTTCCGGCTCTCGTTGCACACGCCGGCGATGTCGTCCACCGATCCATTCGGGTTCTCGACATAGCGCACGACCACCTGATCCTGGTCGCGGAGTCGAGCCAGTGTCTCGACATCGCAGGTGTAGTTGCCTTCGAAATGGTTGATCGGGATCCGCAACTCTTGGCCGACTTGCGTCCGAGCAGTCAGCGGTGAATCGGTGGATTCGACCCGCAGGGTCACGGTCGTGCAGAGGAACTTCAATCCGGCGTTCTTCTGGAGCGCGCCGGGCAGCATTCCCGCCTCGGTGAGGACCTGGAACCCGTTGCAGATGCCGACCACGGGGCCGCCGCGGGCGGCGAAGTCCTGCACCGCACCCATGATGGGCGAGAAGCGGGCAATCGCCCCGGGACGCAGGTAGTCGCCGTGGGCGAAGCCACCGGGGACGATCACCCCATCGACCTGACCGACGTGGTCGTCGCCGTGCCAGAGGATCTCGGCCTCGCCGCCCAGGCTGGTGACCGCCTCCAGCGCGTCCTGCTCGCAGTTCGATCCCGGGAACAGGACCACACCGATGCGAGCACTCACGAGATCGCGTCCGAGGCCGACGCCTCGGTCACGGTGACGAGGGAGTCCTCGATCACCGGGTTGGTGAGGAACCGGGAACACACGTCGTCGACTCGGGCCCGGGCTGCCTCGATGCTCTCGGCTTCCACGGTGAAACGCATCGACTTCCCGACTCGTACGCCGCTGAAGCCCTCGAACCCGAGGGCGGGCAACGACCGCTCGATGGTGGCGCCCTCCGGGTCGGCGATGCCGGCGCGAGGGCTGGTCTCGACCTGGACGTCGAATCGCATGCCCGCAATCTACGTCACCAACCCTCCGGAAATTTCGTTGCTGCGTCAGCCCAGCCGTGACGCAGCAACGACAGATCCAGGGTCAGGAACCCGGCCAGTCGTCGAGCGACTTGCCGCAGATGCGCTCGTAGCCCTCGCGGTAGCGGGCGGAGGTGGCGGCCACCACGTCGTCGGGCAGCGTGGGCGGCGGCGGGGTCTTGTTCCAGCCGTCGACGGCCGCGAGCCAATCCCGGAGGGGCTGCTTGTCGAAGCTGGGTGGCGTCGAGCCCGGCGTCCACTCGGCGGCGGGCCAGAAGCGGGACGAGTCCGGCGTGAGGACCTCGTCGCAGATGGCCAGCTCCCCGTCGATCCACCCCAGCTCGAACTTGGTGTCGGCGATGATGATGCCCCGCTCCCGGGCCCAGTCGGCGCCGGTCTGGTAGGCGGTGATGGCGATCTCTCGGGCCCGCTCGGCCACGTCCTTGCCCACCAGGTCGACCGCGGCGGCGAAGTCGATGTTCTCGTCGTGTTCGCCGATCTCGGCCTTGGTGGAGGGGGTGAAGACCGGCTCGGGCAGCCGGTCGGATTCCTGGAGCCCAGCGGGCATGTCGGTGCCGTGCATGGTGCCCGAGGCCTGGTACTCCTTCCACGCCGAGCCGGTGATGTAGCCGCGGACGATGCACTCGATCGGCAGCATCTCGGCCTTGCGGGTGAGCATCGACCGGCCGGCCAGCACGTCGTCGCGCGCCGCGTCGGGGAACTCGTCGACGTCGGTGGAGATCAGGTGGTTGGGGGCGACATCGGCGAGGAGGTCGAACCAGAACGAGGACATGGCGGTGAGGACCCGGCCCTTGTCGGGGATCGTCTCGTTCATCACGACGTCGAAGGCCGAGATCCGGTCCGAGGTCACCATGAGGAGCCGGTCCGCGCCGTCGGGTCCTGGGCCCGCGTCGTAGATGTCGCGGACCTTGCCGGTGTTGAGGAGGGGGAGATCGATGGTCACGACCCAAGACTGCCTCACCGCAACGCGGTCGCGGAACACGGTCAGCGGATGAGCTCCTGCTCGACGACGGTGGGTACTCCGTCGGGCCCGGTCGCGCCGGTGACGAACACGCGCGACAGATCTGCGGACAGCGCCATCTCGGGTGGTACCGATGTCGGCAGGTCGAGCCCCGCCTCCAGGGTGGTGCCGTCGAACGCGACGGAGATCACGTGCCACTGGCCGCCGTCGTCTCCCACGGTGGCCACCACCAGACCGTCGGACACGGCCTCCACCGCGATCGCCGAGGCCACCCGGGGCCCCCCTGTGGCTCCGGACAGAACGGTCTGGCCGCCCGTGGTGGTGTCCACCGCGACCAGCCCGCTCCCATCACCGGTGGCGACCACGATGTCGCGCCCCGACGGGGAGACGGAGAGGTCGACCACCCCCGGGATCTGGGCGACCGCTGTGCCGTCGAGGCGGATGGTTCCGTCGGTCGACGAGGTGGCCACCCGGCCGTCGGCGGTCACATCGAGGTGCACGACATCGGTGAGTCCGAGGTCGGTGACCTCGCTCGGCTCGATCGGGAACTCGTAGAGGTGGCGGTGTTCGCGGCCGTCGACTCCGATCGCGTAGGTGCTGGCCACCAAGGTCCCGGCCGAGCGGAACTCGACATCGACGATGGAGTCGACCGGCCGGTTCAGGTCGAGGTCGGGAACGGTGAGCTCGACGGGGTCGGTGATCGTCCCGTCGTCGGCCAGGGTGCCGGTCACGACGGTGGCGCCGTAGCCCTCGCACTGGGTCATGACCGCGACCTCGTCGTGCGGACCGAAGCGGATCTCGATGCCGCCGGTGGCGTCGCCCATGGGGGCGGGCAGCGCAACGGCCCGCCGGCCACCGTCGACCGGCGCGACGAACAGCGCCTGCGCCGGGCTGCCCTCGCATCCCGAGCCGCCGTCGGGCGCCGAGTCGGCCAGGTAGACGAAGGTGCCGGTGGGATCGACGCCCACCAGCCGGCCGGAACCGAGCTCGATCGGGTCACCGTCGGCGCGGAGCGGCCCGGTGGTGGCCGTCGGGCCCGTGGTGGTCGTCGGGTCGGCGGTGGTCGTCGGGTCGGTGGTCACGCCCACCGAGTCGTCGCCGTCCTGGCGCAGGACGACGCCGACCGCGACCAGCCCGATCACTACCACCGCCGCGGCGACCAACGCGGGACGGACGGGAAACCGCCGCCGGCCGCGGTGGGTGGCGAGCGACACCGGTTCTGCCGCCTCGAGGCCGCGCCGGACCTCGGCCCAGAAGCCCTCCCGGTGGTCGGGGGCGCGGAGGCCGTCGAGCAGGCGGCTCAGCTCGTCGTCACGGTGTTCCTCGGTCATCGCTCCTCCTCCCGGAGGTCGAGCAGGGTGCGCATGTGGACCCGAGCCCTCGTCAGTCGGCTGGACACGGTGCCGGCGGGGATGCCGAGCACCGCGCCGGCCTCGTCGTAGGAGAGCCCGTCGCCGTCGACCAGCAGGAGGGTGGCGCGATGGTCCGGGTCGAGCCGGCCGAGCGCCCACTGCAGATCGGTGCGGCGGACGGCCGTCTCGGCCGCGGGATCGAACGAGCGGCCGCCGGTGGGTGCCGGTTCCTCGGGGAGTTCGTCTTCCGCCCGGCGCGAGCGACGGCGGAGGTGGTCGATGCAGGTGGTGGCAACGATGCGGTGCAGCCAGGTCGAGAACCGGGAGTCGCCGCGGAAGCGGCGCACGGCTCGGAAGGCCTTGACGTAGGCGTCCTGGAGGGCGTCGTCCATCGCCGCCTGCCCGCCCAACATCCGGAAGGCCAGGGCCCGCATCTGGTCGTCGTGGCGCCGCACGAGGGTCTCGAACGCGGCGGCGTCACCGTGGCGAGCGGCGTCGACGAGCTCCGCTTCGGTCATGGTCGGGTCGGCAAGGGTGCAGGTGCCCACACGTATGGGACGCTGCCAGGAAGGCGATCCCTCCGAGAAATCTTCGATTCCGTTCTTCTCCCGGCCGATGCCGGTCGGATCAGAGGATGTCGCCCGGGGTGTACGCCGCCGCGTCGGGGAACCGCTCGACCACGGCCGAGACCTGCTCGACGAACGCTTCGACCTGGGTGACGGCCCGACCGGCGACGGCCATCGGGTCGGCGAGGGCGGCGCGCAGGCCGTCGGCGTCGATCGGCAGGCGCGGGTCGGCGCCCAGCCGATCGAGCAGGTCGTTGGTGGCCAGACCCTGCTCACGCATCTCGAGCGCCACGGCCACCGCATGTTCCTTGATCGCCTCGTGGGCCTCCTCGCGGCCGGCGCCGGCCCGTACCGCGGCCATCAGCACCTTGGTGGTGGCGAGGAAGGGGAGGTACCGGTCGAGCTCGGTCCGGATGACGGCCGGGTAGGCGCCGAACCCACGCAGGACGGTGAGGAAGGTCTCGAACAGGCCGTCCATGGCGAGGAAGGCGTCGGGCAGGGCGACGCGGCGCACCACCGAGCACGACACGTCGCCCTCGTTCCACTGGTCGCCGGCGAGGCTGGTGACCATGGCCTGGTGGCCGGCGAGGACGTGCTTGAGCCCACACACCCGCTCGCACGACCGGCTGTTCATCTTGTGGGGCATGGCCGACGAACCGACCTGGCCGGGCAGGAAGCCCTCGGTGGCCAGTTCCTGACCGGCCATGAGCCGGATGGTCGTGGCCAGGCTCGACGGACCCGCCGCGAGCTGGACCAGGGCGCCGACGACCTCGAGGTCGAGCGACCGGGGATAGACCTGGCCCACGTTGGTGAACGTGTGGCGGAACCCGAGGTGCCGGGCGACGGCGGCCTCGACCGCGTCGACGGCATCGTCGGAACCGAGCAGGTCGAGCTGATCGGTCTGGGTGCCGACCGGGCCCTTGATGCCCCGCAGCGGATAGCGCTCGATGAGCGCGTCGAGGCGGTCGAACGCGACGAGCAGCTCCTCGCCGGCCACCGCGAACCGCTTGCCCAGGGTGGTGACCTGGGCGGCCACGTTGTGGCTGCGGGCCGCGATCGGCATCTCGGCATAGGTGCCGGCGAGCGATGCCAGCGCGGCCAGCGTGGCCACGGCGCGCTCGCGGATCAGGACCATGGCGTCGCGCACCTGGAGTTGCTCGACGTTCTCGGTGAGGTCGCGCGACGTCATGCCGGCGTGGATGAGCTCGTGGCCGGCCAGGGCCGAGAACTCCTCGATGCGGGCCTTCACGTCGTGCTTGGTCACCCGCTCGCGGGCTTCGATGGAGGCGAGGTCGACCTTGTCGACCGCGGCGCGGTAGTCGTCGATCGCGCCGGCTGGGACCTCGAGGCCGTTGGCGGCCTGCGCTTCGAGCACCGCGAGCCACAGCCGCCGCTCGAGGACGACCTTGTTCGCCGGCGACCACAGCTGCACCATGTCGCGGCTGGCGTAGCGCGACGCCAACACGTTGGGGAGCACGGGATCAGCGGGTCCGGTCACCGACCCATTCTGCCAACCCCGCCCGCCCACCGGCAGACGAAGTCTGCGGGCGGAGCGACTCAGCGTTGCGCGGCGCGTTCCTTGCGGTCGTCCACCAGCTTGGCCGCGAGATCGGCGTCGCTGATGGCCAGCATCTCGACCACGAGGAGGGCGGCGTTGAGCGAACCGTTCACCGCCACCGTGGCCACCGGGATGCCCTTGGGCATCTGGACCGTGGAGAGCAGGGCGTCGAGCCCGTCGGACATGCCACCGGAGAGGGGGACCCCGACGACCGGCAGCGTGGTGTGGGCGGCGACGACCCCGGCGAGGTGGGCGGCCATGCCGGCGCCGCAGATGAAGGCCACGTAGCCGTTCTCGCGGGCGCTGGTGGCCAACGCGGTGACCTCGGCCGGGTTGCGGTGGGCGGACAGGACCCGGACGTCGGCTTCGATGCCGAAGCCCTCCAGCGTCTCCGACGCCGCCTTCATCTTGTCTGCGTCGCGGGGGGAACCCATCAGGATTGCGACCTTGTGCACTTCGACTGCTCCTCGCTCGTTTGGGTTGGTCAGGTCGGGTTGGCGGCGATGTCGCGCCGGTGGTGCATACCCACCCAGTCGATGCAGGCGACGCCTTCGTAGGCCTTGGCCCGGGCCGCCTCGATGGTGGGTGCGGTGCCGACGACGTAGAGCACCCTTCCGCCGGCGGTGATGAGCTGAGGGACGCCGTCGAGGACATCGCCCGAGCGCACGCCACCGAAGAAGATCTCGACCCCGTCGATGGCCGAGGCGGTGTCCAGCCCGGAGATGACGTCGCCCAGCCGGGGCGAGGCGGGATAGTGCTCCGAGGCGCACGCCACCGTCACGCACGCCTCGTCACTGAAGGTGGGCTGGTGCACCAGCTCGCCTGCCGCGGCCTCGGCCAGCAGCTGCGCCAGATCGCTGGTGACCCGGGGTAGCACCACCTGGGACTCGGGATCGCCGAAGCGGACGTTGTACTCGATGAGCTTGGGTCCGTCGGCGGTCAACATCAGGCCGGCATAGAGGATGCCCCGGTAGTCGATCCCGCGCCGGCGCAGCTCGGCGAGCGTCGGCGCGATGAACTCGTCGAGCACCTGTTGGACGACGCTCTCGTCGGCACTCGGCACCGGCGAGTACGCGCCCATCCCGCCGGTGTTGGGCCCCGTATCGCGGTCGCCGACGCGCTTGAAGTCCTGCGCCGGGGCCAGAGCGACGGCCCGCTCGCCGTCGCACACCGCCAGGAGGCTCAGTTCGCTGCCCGCCATGTATTCCTCGATCACCACCCGGTGGCCGGCGCCGCCGAAGGTGTCGCCGGCGAGCTTGGCCCGCACGTCGTCCTCGGCGTCGATGAGGTGGGAGGTGACCAACACGCCCTTGCCCGCCGCCAGGCCGTCGGTCTTGACCACGTAGGGACTGGGGAGGCTGCGGAGGAACTCCATCGCCGGTCCCAGCTCGTCGAAGGAGGCGAAGCGGGCGGTGGGAACCCCGGCCGCGGCCACGACCTCCTTCATCCACGCCTTCGAACCCTCGAGCCTGGCGCCGTCGGCGCCGGGTCCGAACACCAACTTGCCCTGGGCGCGGAGCCGGTCGGCGAGGCCGTCGACCAACGGTGCTTCCGGTCCGATCACGAACAGGTCGGCGTCGAGCGCCTCGGGCGGCGTGGAGACCGAGCCGGGGATGCCGGCGTTGCCGGGGGTGACGACGACCTCGGCGGTGCGGCCGAGCACGGCAGCGAGCGCGTGCTCACGACCTCCGGACCCCACGACGACGACCTTCACTGGCGGGCGAGCGTACCCGAGCCCGTTCTGGCACCAATTCGTTCGCTCGCCGACCGGTCGACGAGGGGCCAGAACGGAGGGAGGCGGGCGGGCACGCGCTTCAGCTGGCGAGTTGGACGTACTGGTCGCGGCTGGGTCCGACGCCGAGCAGACTGATCGGAACCCCGCACTGGGCCTGGAGGAACTCGATGTAGCGCTTGGCGTTGTCGGGCAGGTGATGGGGTTCGGTCGACTCGGTGACGTCGGTCTTCCAGCCCGGCAACTCCTCGTAGATCGGCCGGCACTTGTGGATGACCGATTGGTTGTCGGGCATGCGGTCGATGCGCCGGCCGTCGACCTCGTAGGCCACGCACACCTTGATGGTGTCGAAGGTGTCGAGCACGTCGAGCTTGGTGATGGCCAGCTCGGACAGCGAGTTCAGCCGGACGGCATGGCGCATCATCACCGCGTCGAACCAGCCCGGCCGGCGGCGCCGCTTGGTGTTGACGCCGTACTCGTGGCCGATGTCGACGATCTTGTCGCCGGTCTCGTCCAGCAGCTCGGTGGGGAACGGACCGGAGCCCACCCGGGTGAGGTAGGCCTTGGCGACGCCGACGACGCGGGTGACGTGACGGGGCCCGATGCCGGCACCGACGGTGGCACCACCGGCCACCGGGTTCGAGGACGTGACGTAGGGGTAGGTGCCGTGGTCGAGGTCGAGGAACGTGGCCTGCGCCCCCTCGAACAGCACGTGCTGGCCGGCCTCGAGCGCTTCGTGCACGAGGTTCACGGTGTCGGCCACGTAGGGCTCGATGGCGTCGCGGTAGGTCCCGAGGTACGCCTCGGCGATCTCCTCCTCGTCGACCGGGAGCTGGTTGTAGACCTTGGCCAGGACCGGGTTGGTCTCCCGCAGCACGACGCGGAGCTTCTCGCGGAAGATCTTCTCGTCGTAGAGGTCCTGGACCCGGATGCCGACCCGGGACGCCTTGTCGGCGTAGGCCGGCCCGATCCCCCGCTTGGTGGTGCCCAGCTTGTTGCGGCCCAGCCAGCGCTCGGTCATCCGGTCGAGGAGCTGGTGGTACGGGAAGATGAGGTGGGCGTTGCCGGACAGCCGGAGCTTGTCGCAGCGCACGCCGCGTGATTCGAGCATCTCGATCTCGGCCAGCATGACCTTGGGGTCGACCACGACACCGTTGCCGATGACCGGCGTGATGTGGTCGTAGAGCACCCCGGACGGGATGAGCTGGAGGGCGAACGACTCGCCGTCGACCACGATGGTGTGGCCCGCGTTGTGGCCGCCCTGGTAGCGGACGACCATCGACATCTCCTTGGAGAACAGGTCGACGAAGCGCCCCTTGCCCTCGTCACCCCACTGCGTGCCCACGACGATGGTGGCCGGCATCGTGCGGTCCTCCCTTTCCTGTCCGTCACCGGGACGACGGAACCGCGCTCAGGCCCGAAAACGTCGGACCGGCTCCCCGTCGGAGAGCCGTTGGTACACGGTAGGCGACTCCGGTGGACCGGAGCGAACACAACTTCCCGTTCCCGGAGACGACGATGGCCCGGTCGCTGGATGCGACCGGGCCATCGTCTCCCTCTTCCGGGCCAGGGCCCGTCGAGCTCAGTCCAGGGTGCGCAGCCGGCGACGGCTGCCCATGGTGAGGACGACACCGAACATCAGGAGTGCAAGGCCGACCGTGGCCATCCGACCGCTCTCGTCACCGGTGCGGGGAAGCGTCCGGGTGACGGTCTCACCCAGCACGGCCTCATCGGGAACGGTCGGGGTGGGCGGGTTCTCCGTGACCTCCGCCTCCACCTCGGGGAAGTCGTTGGTCACCACGACTGCCCGGGTGGCGTCCTGGACGATGGCGAAGTTCCCGAGGTTCGAGGCGTCGCCATCGACCGTGACGCTCGGCGTGCCGCCGTGGGTCTCGGTCTCATTGATCGTGCAGGCGGCGCCGGCGGCGATCCCGTCGACCATCACCGGATCATCGTCGGCGTGGAGGCTGAGCACGAGCTGCGTACCAGCCTCGTCACCATTGATGTCGAGCGCCTGCCCGTCCTTCGT
>CAVSXR010000046.1:0-46605 GCA_963731885.1 uncultured Acidimicrobiaceae bacterium
CGCGCCGCGATCGCCGCGTGGCTGAGCACGCCGCCGCCGTCGGCGACCACGGCCGTGGCCAGCGGGAACAGCGGCGCCCACGACGGGCTGGTGACCTGGCAGACGAGGACGTCGCCCGACTGCAGCCGGTCGATGTCCTGGTGCGAACGGATGATGCGCACCGTGCCCTCGGCCACGCCGGCCGACGCCGCGACACCGGCGAGCAGCACGTCGGCGTCGGTGGGAAGCTCGGCGGGCGGCGGGTACTCGTGGGCGACACCCCACAGGATGGGCTCGTTCACCTGGCGGAGGGCCGCGGGGAGCCGGGAGATGTCGGGCATGGCTCCCTGCGCCCCGAGGTGCAGCGGACCGGGGTTGGCGCGGACCCAGGCCTCCTCCCCGCGGCGCCGGCGGATGGTCTCGGTGAGCGCGCTGGCGAGGCCCCCGGCACCGGTGAGTGCGCCGCGCAGCTCCTCGATGGTGAGGTAGGCGGCGTCGTCGGCGTCGGCGAGGATGCCCCGGGCCACCAACCGACCGGCGACCTCGAGCATCCAGCGCCGCAGGAGGGCGAGGGGTCGGTCGCCGACGACGACCGTGTTGTCCTCGCGGACGGGGTAGATGGCGCGAGCGGCCGCCAGCGCGGCGTCGAAGGCATCCCGCATGTCGGCGCGCAACGCGTCGCGGGCTCGTGCGGCCACCTCGTCGGCGTCGCCGAAGTCCGCCGCGTCGGATCGGTTCAGCAACAGCCTGGTGACCATCGACGGCCGCTCGGCGAGGACTGGCACGCCGGCGTCGTAGTTGACCATCGCCCATCCGTGGTCCTCCAGCCACACCCGCACGGCGTCCGCGAGCGAGGCGTCGAGGCGTGCCAGCACGTCGAGGGGGTGGTGCGGATCGGCCTCCAACTCGACGAGGGCACCAGGTAGCGACCGGACCCGCACCCGGAGGTCGGCCATCGCCTCTTCCGCGGCTCGGGTGGCGGGCGAGTGGCCGGCCAGCATGCGGAAGATCTCCGCGTCGTCCCATCCCAACTCGTCGCCGACGATGCGGTGCAGGCGGTACAGCGCGTCGAAGAGCGGCATCACGAGCCGGAAGTGGATGCGCATGCCGCGACGCACGAAGGCGGCGCACGCGTCCTGGTGAGCGAGGAGCTCGTCGTCGTCGAGCGACCCGAGGTCGACGGAACGCAGCTCGAGGTCGCGGCGCACCATCTCGTCCCGATCCGACCGGTGCCAGTCGTCGACCCAGCGCCGGATCTGGTCGGTGGCCACGACGCGGCGGGCGGTCTTCACCCGTTGGCGGAGCGCGGGCACGACCCGGGCGGCGAGCCCGAGGACGACGGCCGGGGGTGGGGCGCCGGCTCCGTCGGCCGAGCCGAACGCCGGGAGCGGGCGGCCATAGATCTCCCCGCCCACGAATCGCTCCTCGAGCCCCCGGATCAGGATCCCGGTCTCGTCGAACACGGCCCGGACGTCGTCGGCTCCGATCTGCATCACCGACCACCCGAACGGCGTCATCGGTTCCGGGTAGTGGGCGACGTCCTTCTGCCAGTTGTTCCCCTCCGGGAGGGTCGGCTCCACCGGAAGGATCGTGATCGGCCGGGCCTGCAGCACGTGGACCCGGTCACCGGTCACCGCCCACTCGACGTCCTGAGGCACCCCGTCGATCGCCTCGATCCGGCGGGTGACCGCGGCAACCGCCCGGGCCAGCTCGGCGCTCATGCCGCCGGCGTCACCCTCGACCTCATCGCCGCGCACGACCAGGTCGGAGCCGACGACGTCGCCCTGCACGAGCGCCTCGCCGAGACCACGGGTGGCGGCGATGCGCACCACCGAGCGATCGCCGCTGAGCGGGTCGGCGCTGAACGCCACGCCGGCCCAGTCGGCGGGCACCAGTCGCTGGATGAGGATCGCCAGCGAGCCGTGCGCCCCCTCGGCGTGCTGCGCATCGGCGCTGGCGTCGAGGCACGTGCGCACCGCGTCCAGCACCGCGTCGGGCCCTTCCCGGTCGAGGATCGTGGTGGTGGCGCCGGCGTGGGCGCTCGTGGCGCTGTCCTCCCAGGTGGACGACGTCCGGACGGCCACGGGCCCGGCGAGGGATCGACAGACGTCCTCGACCGCTCCTCGGAGCGCATCCGGCGCCGGCCCCCCGGGCCAGTCGGCGGCGATGCCCACCGGGAGGACGAATCCGTCGGGCACGTCGAATCCGGCTCGGCGGAGCCGGGCGAGTCCGGCGGCCTTCGTGCCGACCGCAGTGGCGTCGAGCGCTTCGGCGTCGTCGAGGCTGAGGGTCGGATGGCTCATCGGTGCTCCGGTGGTTCGGGGAGATCGCCGGCGTTGGCTGCGTCGACCAGGGTCGCCACCGCCCACACCACGAGTTCGGCCACATCGGCGGTCTCGAGGCCGTACTCGCGGGTGAGCCAGAACCAGCTGCGGTGGCTGAGCAGGTGACGGGCCAGCACGGCGATCGACCTCGCCGTGTCGGCCGGCACCGCCGGCATGGTGGCGGCGACGTGATCGACGATTCGCTTGGTGCGCTCGGTCCGTTCGGCGTCGAGGCCCACGTCGGCCAGTGGCATCTGGGCGAAGGCCTCGCTGATGCCACCCAGCTCCTCGAACAGCCCGAGGTTGGTCCGGATGGCGTCGGCCAGCGTCACGTCGCGGCCCAGCGCCGCCGCGTTCGGCCCGCCTCGGGATTCCATCTGCTCGTTGAAGCTCTGGCCGAGGGCGTCGAGCAGGTCCTGCCGGTCGGGGAAGTGGTTGTAGACGGTCCGCAGGGCCACTCCGGCGCGATCGGCCACTTCCTTCATGGCGAAGTCGAGGTGGCGGCGCTCGGTGACCAGTTCGGCGGTGGCATCGACGATGGTCTGTCGCGCCAGGGCCCGTTGCCGGTCTCGGAGATCACTCATCGGTCGTCACGCACTGCACGAATCATAAAGGAGTTGCACGAGTTGTGCAACCCATCGTATGGTCGCTTCGTTGCACAGATCGTGCAACGAATGAGCCCGAGGAGCCCGCCATGGCCGTCACCAGCACCGACCTCGCCGACCCCACCGGCCGCCCCGCGCCGGACTCGTCGGCCCCTGACCCGCGGTGGCGCTCGGACGGGGTGTCGTTCGGACTCGTCGCGGTCATCGCCGGCGCACTCGGCATCATGGCGGCCTACGGCGAGGTGTTCTACGACGCCCTGGTGTTCCTCGTCGTCTTCGGCGGGCTGGCGGTGGTGGACGGCGCGCCGCGGATCGAGCCGCCTGCGATGGGTGGTGGCCGGTCTGTATGACGGCGTTCGTGGGCATCAACCTGGTGTACGCCATCCCGGATCTGTCCCATCCCGAGTCACCGGCGCCGTTCATCGCCACCGCGGTCGTGGTGGGCTCCGGTCTGGTGACCATCGCGCTCGCGGTGCTCGCGGCCCGGGGCCGGGCCAGGTCCGGGATGCGGGTGTGGACGGTGACCGCGGGCGTCCTCGTCGTGGTCGCGGCGGGAAGCCTGGCGGCGGCCGCCGGGGTGCAGGACGATCAGCGCCAGCCCGGTGACGTCGAGATCGTGGCCGAAGGTTTCGACTACCCGGATCAGGTGGTGGCCGGCCCCGGTACCGATGCGGTCTTCGTGCACAACCGTGATCGCGGCCGGCACACCTTCGTCGTCGATGGGACCGGCGTGGGTCCGGTGGAGGTGCCGGCCGGCTCGGACGTCCGGGTGCCGATCGACCTGGCTCCCGGGACCTACCGCTTCTACTGCAGCGTCGCGGGCCACGACGGCATGGAAGGCACGCTGACCGTCGAGTGAAGGGCCCGACGACCCCCTGGTCGAACCGGCGGGGACGGCCGGGGGTCAGGTGGCGGCGGGTTCGGTCACGCCGAGGACCGCCTTGAGACCGTCGAGGTCCTCGGCTCCGAACACCACGCGGGTGCGGGTGGCGAGGTAGAGCAGGTCGAGGTTGATCCCCGCCTTGGCCACTTTGCGGGCCAGGTCGGCCAGCTCGCCGGGTTGGTCGTGGGCTTCCACCACGACGACCTCGCGTTCGCTCGTCACCGCTTGGTTCGTGATGGCCAGGGCGTGGCGGGCCGCCTCGGCGTGGGGCACGAGGATGTGCAGTTCTGCCTTGGCTCCCGGTCCGGTGTAGGTGGCGGCGGAGATGTTGACGCCCGCGTCGCTGATCGCCTGCGCCACGCGGGCCAGTGCCCCCGGCTCGTTCTCCACCTCGATCGTCAGATCCATCATCGGACAGGTCCCCCTGGGTCGCTCGGTCGGTTGTCCGAGTCTCGCAGAGCCGACCGGGCCCGTGCTCGGGAACCAGACGGGCTCGCCGGCGGCGCAGCCGTCAGGGCAGATCGGCGGGGAGCTGGATGGGGACGTCGACCGTGGTGTCTCCGGCGAGGCCGACCTGGAGCACGAGCGGTGGCGTCGACCGGCACGATCCAGCCCCAGACGAACTCGGTCCCCGCGCCGTCGGCGAGCAGTTCGTTGGCCCGGTTGAGCGGCGCGGTGGGCAGACCGTCGATGATCAGCCGGAAGGCGTCGTCGCCGACGATGGTGCCGCCGCAGGTGCCGTGCTGGGCCACGGTCTGCACGTCGATGCGCAGCCACCGTTCGCCCTCCTTGGCCCGCTTCGACTGGTTCGGTTCGAGCGCCTTGCCGTCGTGGTCCGCACCCGCGTCCAGATCGAGCTCGGCGCCGACGACGTCGAACGTGCCGGTGGCGGCCTGGCACCCGCCCTCGAAGTTGACGGTGCCCGAGCCGGAGATCGGGACGTCGATCGGGTAGTCGTCGGCCGGCACCGGGCCGTCGAGCGGCAGGCGGGCCGGCACCCGGCCGGTCTCGGACACCACGAGCGTGGCGCCGTCGAGCTGGTCGGCCGCATCGATCGGGAAGGCCACCGACAGCTCGTTGGCCACGCCGGTCTCGACCGCGACGCCCGAGCCGAAGTCGACTCCTTCGGCGTCGATGGCCGAGCCGTCGGCCAGCTCGAGCGACAGGATCTCGACGTCGACCCGATCGCCGGGGTCGTCGAGCTCGGCGGTGACCGTGGTGTCGACGTAGGCGTACGTCGTGTCGCCCGCTTCGGGCTCGTCATCGAGGTAGGTCCCGGGCGTGGCGTTGCTCACCGTGACCGCCTGCACCGTGAACTCGAGGTTGGCGTAGGTGACCGAGCGGGGCAGATCGAGATCGATCGCGGTGGCGTCCAGCTGCGGTGGGCCGGCCTCGTGGTGGTGGTGGACGCCGTCGTCGCCGAGGTCGTCGTCGCGGCGGTGTCACCGCCCCCGTCGTCGTCGCCGCAGGCGGCGAGCCCCGTCGCGCACGCCAGCATCACGCTGACGCCGATGACCGACCACGATGACTTCGGCTTCCACACGGGACTGCCCCCTGTCCGCGTCTCGATGCGGAGGGTACTCCGCAGATCCGTGCTCGGGAACCAGACGGCGCTGGCCGACGTCGAAGTGCGATCCGTTCCCGGCGTCGTCGAGGTGCTCGATGCGTTCCGTCAGCCCGGCCGACGTCGACTCGCGGCGGCGGCGTTACGAAGCCCTCTTCCACGAGCTGTACGAACCGTTGCAGCGCTACGCCCGGCGCCGGACCGATCCGGACACCGCCCAGGACGTGGTGGCCGACACCCTGCTGGTCGTGTGGCGCCGGCTCGACGAGGTCCCGGTGGCCGCGCTGCCGTGGACGTACGGGGTCGCCCGCCGGTGCCTGGCCAACGCCCGCCGGGGCGATCGCCGCCGCCGGAACCTGCACGACCGAGTGGCCGCAGTCGATCCGCCGCGACCTGCCGATCCGGCCGAGCCCGCCGACCCCGCGGTGCTCCTCGCCCTGGCGAGCCTGGGGGAGACCGATCAGGAGATCGTCCGATTGTGGGCCTGGGAGGGCCTCGGCCCGACCGACATCGCGGCGGCCCTCGACCTGACCCCCAACGCGGTCAGCATCCGGCTCCACCGGGCGAAGGGGAGGCTCGGCGACGTGGTGCGAAAGGTCGGAGCCGATGCCGGACAGGACGAGGGCAACCGGGAGGAGGTGCGATGACCGATCAGATCCGAGTGCGACTGCAGGCCGCCGACCCCGCCCCCCGGGACGTCGAGTCGTCCCGCAGCCCGCGGGCCCGAGCCCTCATGGAGCAGATCATGTCCGAGACCACGCCTGTCCAGTCCGCCACCGGCGAGCCGCCCCCCGAACCGGCCGGGTCCAGATGGTCGTCCTCGCGGCGATGGCTCCTGTCGGCCGCCGCCGTGGCCATCGTCGTGGCCGGCGTGGCCGCCGCGTTGGTGGCCCGTGGCGGTGACGACGCCGGCACCCTCGCCCTGACCAGCGCCGACGCCGGCCCGGCGATGGGCATGTGCATCCAGATCACCCCTGATGTGCTGGCGCCGGCCGACGTCGCCTTCGACGGGACGGTGACCGCGGTGGACGGATCGATGGCGACGCTCGACGTCGAGCACTGGTACAAGGGCGGTCCGGCCAGCACCGTGACCGTCGAGAACACCGCCGTCGGACAACCCGCCCTCATCGAGGGGGTCGAGTTCGCGGTGGGCAGCCGGTACCTGGTCACCGCCACCGACGGTGTGGTCGGGGGTTGTGGCCTGAGCGGGCCGTACTCGACCGAGCTCGAATCGCTCTACGCCCAGGCCTTCCCCGGCTGATCGGCGTCGTCGCCGGCGGCTCGAACACGCGGGGGTTGGTCGCCGGCGGCGGCGACCAATCTCCGCTGGGCCTCCGACTCGGGACCGGCCATGGGGCGGTGATCGGCGACCAGCTGCAAGGCCTGCTCGACCGCGGCGCCCGACCGCACCAGTAGCGCGGCGGCGACGGTGCCGGCTCGACCAACGCCCGCTCCGCAGTGGAGGAGCAGCCCGCCCCCGCGCCGGAGGCGGGCGAGCAGATCGTCGAGCAGCGGGGCGATCTCGTCGACGGGCGGGGCGTGCAGGTCGGGGACCGGCCACCACAGCGCCCGCTCGCCGGCGTTGTCGCGGAGCCAGCGCACGTAGTCCGGATACCGGTCGGCGAGCTCGTGCTCCTCGTTCAGGCAGACGATCTCGGTCGCCCCGGTCGCCGACAGGGCCCGCTCGGGGTCGGGACCCACGAAGTGCTTGCCGGCCAGCCACAGGCGACCTGGCCCGCCGGGCAGCGGGATCTCGTCGACGCCGCCGTTGCGGGACCGCTCACTTGCCCAGGCCATCGCACCATCCAAGCCGACGCGGTGACCGATCGCTCAGCCCCGTGATGCGGCGTTGGCGGCGAGGAACGCCTCGGCCTCCTCCAACGACGTGCCCCGCCCGAGGGCGTACAGGATGGCGTTGAGGGTGGCTTCGTCGACCCGGTCGTAGGTGCTGAAGTCCATGGCGGCCGACAGCGCCTGGCCGGGGAGGCCGGGCTGGTTCAGCGCGAAGGGGACCTCGGTGGGCACCAGGTCGTACGGCGCCAGATCCGGCTGGTCGGTCAACCTCGGGAGGAAGGCGCCGTGCTGGGGGATGGCCACCCGGTCGTTGAGGCTGAACGGCTCGACCCCGAAGATGGTCTCGATCGTGCGCAGGAGCGAGCCCATCGACCCCCACTGGTGGTTCGGACCGGACCGGGCCCAGGGGCTGATGACCTGGAGGTAGTCGCGCAGTGAGGAGACGTGATCGGCGGCCACCTGGGTGTCGTCCTCGGTCACGATCACCGCGGTGCTGGCCCAGAACGGGCTGTGGGAGAGGGCGTCGACGATCATGCCGATGGCGATGTCGTTGTCGGCCACCATCGACTGGGGCGTCGGGCTGCCCAGGTTGGCGGCCATGGTGTGGTTCACCGGCAGGCTCATGTAGATGAAGCTGGGCATGACGTCGCGGCCCTCGGTGGCCTGCACGTCGGTCCAGTGGGCCAGGTTGAACTGGGGCGGGAGGCTGCGACCCTCGCAGTCGTTGGCCGTGGCCGGTCCCACCACCGGGATGCTGGGGCTCTCGGGCAGACCTTCGGGCACCGGTCCGTTCGGAGCCTGGCCGTCGATGAACTGCGCGGCCCGGCAGGTATCGAAGTACCGGATGTC
This sequence comes from uncultured Acidimicrobiaceae bacterium, assembly GCA_963731885.1. Taxonomy (GTDB): domain Bacteria; phylum Actinomycetota; class Acidimicrobiia; order Acidimicrobiales; family Salinilacustritrichaceae; genus Salinilacustrithrix. Next base: position 7,999 of record CAVSXR010000046.1, read on the forward strand.
GCCGTCCTTCCACCCCGGCGCCTTGTAGGCATCCATGTCACCCGACTCGCGCGCGGTGTGCTCGCCGTAGATCGCCATGCTGAGCGGCCCGGGCTGGTCGCTGGGCGGGGTGGCCCCCGCCCGCTGGAACGCCTCGAAGATGTAGCCGCCTTCGGGATCGTCGAGCTCGGCTTCGGCGTCGCTGATCAGCCCGCCGGCGGACCCGCCGATGCCGGGACGCAACGGGTCGCCGCCGCCTCGCTGGCCGCGGATGCCCTCGTCGTAGTCGGCGGGCCAGGTGCGCTCGTTGTGATCGGTGGCGATGGCCCCCGACGTGTACGAGTGCCCGGTCACCGAGACCTCGGCATCGGAGAAGAACCGGTCGCCGAGGCTGTAGCGCACCGCGAGGGCGTGATGGTTCGGGGTGACCGGCTGGCCGTAGAGGGTGAGGGAGGGATCGGCGTCGAAGCCGTTGCCGCCGGTGAGGTTGATGTCGCCGAGGTACTGGTCGAACGTCTTGTTCTCGGTGACGATGTAGACGACGTGGCGGATGGGCGACTGTTGCCCGCCGGTGGGCACAGCACCTCGGACACCTCGACCCCGGCGGCCGGGGTGCAGGCGCCGGCCGGCACCCGGTCGAGCTGGTCGTTCTCCACCACCTGCGCGCTCCAGGCGTCGATCTGGTCGGGAGCGACCGGGAGATCGATGGCGCTCACGGTGCCGTTGGAGCTGCTGCCCTGGAAGAACACCGAGCCGTTGGCGCCCGGCCCGGGCCCGAGCCCCTTGGCGTTGGCCACCCACAGCCGGTAGCCGCCGGTGTCGCCGGTGTCGCCTGCGTTGCCCGTGACGGTCAGGGCCGACGGGTACCAACCAGTGGGGATGTAGACCGGCGCGCCGGCCACGCGGGCACCGGTGCGACCGTCGCGGAGCTCGACCGCGTTGAGACCGGCGAGGGCGACGAAGAGCGTGTCGCCGTCGGGGGAGAGGGCGAAGGCGTCGGGGTGGGCCCCCACCGGGGTGCCCGAGGTGGGCGCCACGGACTCGACCGAGTGCAGCTTCGGCACCGGCTTGTGGACGTCGAGCACGGTGATGGTGTCGTCGTTCGTGTCGGCCACGAACAGGCGCTTGCCGTCCCGGCTGAGCTGGAGCGCCGAGGGATGGTGCCCGACGCCGATCGAGGCGATCTCGTGGGCGTGCACCGGGTCGCTGATGTCGACCACCGACACGGTGCCGCCGGTGGCTCCGCCCCGGCCGGCCTCGTCGGCCCAGTTGCTGACGTAGAGCCGGTGGTGGGTGGCGTCGATGGCGAGCCCGAAGGCGTCGAGACCGACCGGCACGCGGCGGATGACGGTGCCGGTGGCGGTGTCGATGACCGCCACCCGGCTGCAGGCCTCCTGACCGTCGGGACAGGGATCGGTCTCGTCGGCGGGCTCGCTCGTGGTCCCGGCGACGTAGAGCAGGGTGCCGTCGAGCGCCATGGCGCCGGGGTAGCCGGGCACGGAGATCCCGTCACCGACCGGCAGGGGCGAGGGCGCCCCGGTCTGCTCGGCGAAGCCGTTGAGGCCGTTGTGGGCGGGGAGCGGTTGGGCGCCGGTGACGTCGAGGGGAAGGGCGGTGGGTCCGGCCAACTGCCAGCGGAAGACCCGGTCGGCGTTGCCGCCGCTGGCGTAGAGCTTGCCGTCCGGGGTGGCGGCCAGGCCCATGAAGAGGTTGGCGGCGGGGAGCGGCACCGCGCTGAGGTCGGCGGCATCGATGAGGGTCAGACCCTGCACACCGCCGCTGTCGGACGACACGACGATGGAGCTGGCGTCGGGGGTGGCGACCAAGCCGAGCGGGAAGCGCAGGACGTCGACCTGCTCGCCGGCCGGGCGCAGCGCCCAACCCTGGGGGGTGCGGGGCACGCTGTCGAGCTCGGGGCTGGTGCCGACGGGGTCGTCGTCGCCGCCGGCGTCGGGCGTGGCGGGCGCCGGTGCCACCGATGCGGTCCCGGCCACGGTGGACGTCGTGGTCTCGTCACCGGTCAGCTCGAGGAACCGGGACGCGTTGTCGCCCGTCGCCCCCGTGGCGTCGTGGTGCGACGCGGTGCGGGCGCCCGCCACCGCCACCCCGGAGAAGACGAGCATGCACGTCGCGAGGAAGATGACCCGCGCCCTGGTGACCATTCGACCCATTCCGGCAGATTCGGCACGGGCGGTGCCGTTTCCTGCCCTGGGCGGGACGGCTCAGCCAGCGGGCCAGCGCCGGGCGAGCGCCGGCCACACCGCACCGAGCAGGCCACGCACCAATCCCACGGTCACGTCGGCGTAGTCGAAGCTGTCGCGCCACACGGTGATCCGGCCGTCGACCACCTCGAAGCGGCCGTAGACCCAGAACTGCCAGACCACCGACCCGAAGACGAGGGCATCGGTGCGCTCGGTGAGCACGACGCCGTCCTCGACGGCCACGGCGTGGAAGTGGACCCGGAAACCGGCCCGGCCCCGCATCGTCCGGAACGCCTGCTCGAGCCGTTCCCGGCCGCGCAGCGCCGGGAACGGGACGTTGGTGTACGCGATGTCGTCGGCCACCAGGTCGAGGGCGCCGTCGAGGTCCTCGTCGGCGAGGGCCTCGAGGAAGTCGCGCACGACCACCGCTGGCGAGGAGTCCACGGTTCGGGCCGGTCGGGAACCTGCGTCGCTCATCCGGCGGATCGTACCGAGCGAGCCGGTGCCGTCAGCGGGGGAGGACCCGGCGGGCCATGATCCGCTCGTAGCCGGACGGCCACAACCGGTCCACCACGTACGAGAGCTTGGCCGTCGGCGAGTGGAGCAGGAGCCGCCGCCGGCGGACGGTGGCGTCGAACACCGCGTCGGCGAGGTCGCTCGGTTCGGCCGGGGTTCCCGTCTCGGTGCGGGGCAGGGTGGATGGCCCGCCGTGGGGCCCGAGCGCGTGCTCACCGATCCCGGTCCGCACGAACGACGGGCACACCATGGTCACGCCGACGCCGGTGCCCCGCAGCTCGGCCCGCAGCGACTCGAAGCACCCGTGCAGGGCGTGCTTGCTGGCGGCGTAGCCCGTGCGCAGCGCCAGCGGCGCGATCCCGGCCACGCTCGACACCACCACGATCTGGCCCCGGTGCTCGAGGAGGGAGGGCAGGGCGGCGCGCACCGTGCGCACCGCACCGAAGAAGTTGACGTCCATGACCTGGCGGAGCACGTCCACGTCGGTGTCGGCGAAGGGGCTGATGTGGGTGATCCCGGCGTTGGCGATCACCACGTCGACCCCACCCCGTTCGGCGACCACCCGTTCGATCGCCGTCACGCACGCCTGGTCGGAGGTGACGTCGCAGGGGATGGTCAACTCGCCGCCACCGAGCCACGCGTCGAGCGCGCCGAGCCCCGACTCGTCGCGGTCGAGGAGGGCGAGGCGGGCGCCGGCTTCCCGGAAGCGCACGGCGAGGGCGCGCCCGATGCCGCCGGCCGCGCCGGTGATCACCACCGACCGACCCGCGACGTCGAGCCGATCAGCCATTCCCGTGGCTCCGGCGGTAGTGCTCGAACACCTCGGTGCTGGTCAGCCGCGGGGTGTAGCCGAAGCGCTCCTTCAGGCGAGCGTTGGCCAGCACCGGGCGGTAGCGCAGGAAGTCGACCTGCTCGGGGCCGTACTGGCTCAGCCCCACCCGATGGAGCACGGCCAACGCGACCCGCAGGACCCATGCCGGCACGGGGATGTATCGCTTGCCGAGGCGATGGGCGATCTCGGGCATGGTGGTCATGCCGTCGCCCGCCAGGTTGAAGATCCCCGACGATCGTTCGACCACGCCCTTGACCAGGCAGGCGACCACGTCGTGGTCCCACACGAAGGTGAACGGGGCGTCGGTGCCGGCGACGCCGAGCACGAACCGCTTCTCGAACAGCGCGGTGATCTGGTTGTCGGTGGCCTCGCCGAGGATGGCGCCGGGCCGGAAGATCAGCTGCTGCAGCTCCGGATGCTCCTGGCGGGCCCGGGCCAGCAGCTCCTCGACCTGGCGCTTGTGGTCGGAGTAGGCGAACTCGGGGTTGCCCCGCAGCGCATCGTCCTCGTCGAGGGGCACGGGGTTGTCGGCGTGGTAGCCGTAGGCCGCGCCGCTGCTGGTGACGACCAGCTGGGTGACGCCGGCGTCGAGGCAGGCCTGCACCACGTTGGCCGTGCCGAGGACGTCGATCGAGTGCTGGAGCTCGCGGGAGCTGCCCTTGCCGGGGGTGACGACGGCGGCGAGGTGGACGACGGTGTCGACCCCGTGCTCGCGCAGGACGTCGGCGAGCGCCGGATCGCGGATGTCGCCCGTGCGGTAGACGACGTGGCCGGCGCGGTCCGTCGGGGCCTGGTCGCGCACGTCGAGCGCCACGATCGTCGTGATGCCGGCGGCGTCGAGCGCCTCGACCAGCTGATGCCCCACGTAGCCGCCGGCGCCGGTCACGAGCACGGAGCGGTCAGCGCTCGATTCAGCCATCGTGGTGGCCAGTCATCCCGCCGGCTCCCCGTGCATCTCCTTGAAGGTGAGCAGGTTGGGGGCGAACTTGTGGGCCACCGGGTCGACGTCGACGTGGACCACCGCGCACCGACCGGCGGCCACGCACCGCTCGAGCGCCGGTCGCAGCTCATCGGGTGTGCCCACCCGCTCCCCGTGGGCGCCCATGCTCTGCGCCAGGAGGTCCCAGCGGATCTCGCCCAGATCGGTGTTGATGTGGGCCTCGTCGGGGAGGGCGCCATCGGCCAGCAGCCGGTCGGCGTCGATGGCGAACTCCTGGTTGACCTTGACCATCCCCCACGCCCGGTCGCAGAGCACCACGAACACGACCGGGAGGTGGTTGCGGACCGCGGTCTCGACCTCCTGGGGGTGGAAGCCCATCGCCCCGTCGCCGATGATGCAGTACACCTGCCGGTCAGGGAACGCGACCTGCGCACCCAGCGCCTGACCGAGCCCGGCGCCGAGCATCCCGAACTTCCACGTCGACAGCAACGTGTGGGGGGCGCGGGCCTCGTGGAACAGGTTGGCCCAGATCGCGGTGTTGCCCCCGTCGATCACCAGCACGGCGTCGTCGTCGAACACCGCCTGGCAGATCGGTGCCACCCGCCCGGAGTGGATCGGCGAGCCGTCGCCGGAGCCGGCATCGAGCTCGGCGCGGGCCGCCTGCCGGGCGGTGGCGTACTCGGCGAGCTTCTCCTCGCGGGCCGACGATCGGGGGCTCGGTCCGCGGCCGGTCAGCTCGTCGACGAGGGCGACGAGGAACGCCCGGGCGTCGGCCACGACCCCGAGGTCGATGGGCTTGTTGAGCCCGATGACCTGCTCGTCGACATCGACCTGGATCACCCGCTGGTCGGCGGCCGCCCGCCAGTGCGGCGGTTTCCCCCACCAGTCGGTCTCGCCGAAGCGGGTGCCGAGGGCGAGCACGAGGTCGGCCTCGTTGCGGACCCGATCGTTGAGCTCCACGTATTGCATGGGGACGGAGACGCGACAACGTTCGTCGATGACGTCGCGCGCCCCCCAGCTGGTGGTCACCGGGGCGGGGAGCAGCTCGGCCAGGCGGCGCAGCTCGGCCGCGGCCTGGGCGTGGAGCACACCACTGCCGGCGTGGATCATCGGCAGCTCGGCCTCGATCAGCAGGTCGGCCGCCTGGCGCACCGTCGCCGGATCGGGCGCGACGGGTGCCTGGCGCCGGTACCGGGCCGGCAGGGGATCGGGCGCGACCGGCGCATCGAACTCGCCGTTCACCACGTCCTCGGGGATGCACACGTGCACGACGCCGGGCCGGCCCTGCCAGGCGATGCGCAGGGCGCGTCGCAGCACCTCGGGGACGCGCTCGAAGCTGGTGGCGGCGCCGCTCCACTTCGTCATCGGTCGGAGCACCGCGACCTGGTCGAAGTACTGGTAGGTGCCGCCGCGGTCGGGTCCGACGATCGGTGAGCGACGCCAGCTGGTGATCAGCAGCACCCGGTTCCCCTCGCCGTTCTCCACCGCCACGCCGGGGAGGGCGTTCGCCGCACCGGGGCCGTTGCTGGCGATGCACACGCCGAGCCGGCCGGTCAGCCGGGCGTAGGCGCCGGCCATGTGGACGGCGGTGGTCTCGTGTCGGGGGGTGACGAGGCGGATGCCGTGGGCCCCCAACTGTGCGTAGAGCCCGAAGTAGGAGCCGTCGATGATGCCGAAGACGGTGTCGACCCCCTCGGCCGCCAGCATGCGGACCACGCGCTCGCCACCGGACACGCGCTCTGGGATCTTCGTCATCTCGTGTGCTCCTGTGCTCAGCCGCGGGCCATGGCGGCAGGGGTGTCGACGGGGTACCAGCAGGCGAACTCGTGACCGGGTGTGTCGGCCGGCTCCAGCGGCGGCGTCTCGATCCGGCACCGGTCCCGGGCGTACGGGCAGCGCGGGGCGAAGTGGCAGCCGGGAGAGAGCCGGAGGAGGTCGGGCGGCTGTCCCTCGATGACCCGCAGGCGCGTGTGGCTGGGTTCGGTCAGCTTGGGGATCGAGTGGAACAGCGCCTCGGTGTACGGCATGCGCATGCCGGCGAAGAGCGTCCGGGTCGGGGCTCGCTCGACGATCCGGCCGGCGTACATCACCACGATCTCGTCGGCGCGCGAGGCCACGACGCCGAGGTCGTGGGTGACGAGGACCATGGCCATGAACCGCTCGCGCTGCAGGTCCTGGAGCAGGTCGAGGATCTGGGCCTGGATGGTCACGTCGAGCGCGGTGGTGGGTTCGTCGGCGAGCAGCAGCCTCGGCCCGCAGGCGAGCGCCACGGCGATCATCACCCGCTGGCGCATGCCGCCCGACAGCTGGTGCGGGTACTCGCGCAACCGCCGCTCCGGCTCGGGGATGCCCACGGATCGCAGCAGCTCCAGGGCCTGGGCGCGGGCCTCGCGGCGGGACACGATCGAAGTGCTCGTGGATGGACTCGGTGATCTGGTGCCCGACGCGCATGACCGGGTTCAGCGACGTCATCGGGTCCTGGAACACCATCGCCATGTGGGCGCCCCAGTAGGGCCGCATCGCGTCGGCCCCCAGCCCGACGATCTCCTGGCCCTCGAGACGGATGGACCCGTGCTGGTGGCTGCCCCGCGGTAGCAGCCCCATGATGGCGTGGCACAGCACGGTCTTGCCCGAACCCGATTCGCCCACCACCCCCAGGGTCCGGCCCCGTTCGAGGGTGAGGGAGACACCGTCGACGGGCGTCACCACGCCCTCCGGTGTCGGCAGGTGGGCGGTGAAGTCGGTGACCTCCAGCAGGGGTCCGTCGAAGCCGGTGTCCGAGGGCAGGGACCTGGTCACACCATGGCCTCCTGCACGTCGAAGCGGGCTCGGATGGCGTCGCCCAGGAAGTTCAGCGCCAGCACGGTGAGGAAGATGGCCGTCGCCGGGGCCAGGACCACCCAGGGAGTGACCTCGAGGTCGGCGCGCCCCGCGGCGATCAACGTGCCCCACGTGATCGTGCCGGTCTTGACCCCGGCCCCGAGCAGGCTGAGCCCGCCCTCGGCGACGATGGCCACGGCGACCCCGAGCAGGGCGACGGAGAACATGGCGGGGAGCCACGTTGGGCAGGATCTCCCGCACGATGATCCGGCGGTTGCGGGCCCCCACGGCCCGGGCGGCCAGCACGAACTCCCGGTTCGACCAGGCCAGCGTGTTGGCCCGGGTGATCCGTCCGAGCTGCGGGATGGCCACCAACCCGAGGGCGAGGATCATGTTGCGGACCTCGGGCCCGAGGAAGACGGTGAAGGCGAGGGCGAGGATCAGCGCCGGCACCGAGAGCATCACGTCGAACGCCGCCGCCACCACGGCGTCGACCCGGTGGCGGTAGTACCCGCCGAGGAGCCCGAGGGCGCCCCCCACCACCAGGCCGATGGCGATGGCCCCGAGGCCGATGAGCAGCGAGGCCCGGGCCCCGTAGACGACCCGGGCCAGCACGTCCCGTCCGTTGGCGTCGCCTCCGAGGAGGGCGGCGGACGACGGTCCCTGGCGGGAGATCGACGCGTTGCTCGCATCGGGATCGGCCAGCGGGAGCACCGGCGCCAGGACGGAGACGGCGACCAGCAGGACCATCCAGCCGCCGGCGATCCAGCCGCCGATGCCGAAGCTGGGACGTTGTGTCGGAGCCGGTTCGATCGCGACGGGGTCAGGCATTGCGGATCCTCGGATCCAGGACGGTGTAGAGGAAGTCGACGGCGAAGTTGACGAGCACGTAGCCGACGGCGATCAGCGCGACGTAGCTCTGGAGGGCGACGTACTGCTGGCCGATGATGGCCTTGTAGATCTCGGTGCCGAGCCCGGGCAGGCTGAACACCGTCTCGACCACCACGGCGCCGCCGACCAGGGTGCCGATGTTGAGGCCGGCGAAGGTGAGCAGGGTGAGGCTCGACGGCCGGAAGGCGTGTCGCCACAGGATGCGCCGGGTGGACACGCCCTTCGACCGGGCCGTCTTCACGAAGCTCTCCTGCAGCGTGGCGATCATGTCGCTGCGCAGCAACCGCATGTACAGCGCGACCTGTCCGGCGGCGAGCGAGATGGTGGGCAGGGCCATCGATCGCAGGTGCTCGACCGGGTCGTCACCGAAGGGCACGTACTGACCGGCCGGGAGCCAGTGCCACCGCGCGCCCACGAAGTAGGCGAGGTAGAGCCCGAGCACGAAGCTGGGGATCGACAGGAGTCCGAACGCCGAGGTGCTGGCGATCTTGTCGACGGCGGTGCCCGACCGGTGGGCGGTGAACACCCCCAGCGGGATGGCCACGACCAGGGCCAGGACCTGTGAGTACAGGATCAGCAGGAGGGTCACGGGGGCGGCGCTCTCGAGCACGTCGAGCACCGGCGTCCGTGAGGGGTACACCTGGCCGAAATCCCCGGTGGCGAGGCCGGTGACCCACGACCCGTACTGCTGGATCGCCGGGCGGTCGAGGCCGATCTCGGCGCGGAGCTGGCTCCGCTGGACCTCGAGGTTGGTGCCGTAGGGGATCATCTTCTCCACCGGGTCACCCGGCAGCATCCGGACCAGCATGAACGTGCCGAACGTGACGAGGAACAGCACGATCAGGAGGCGGATGATCTTTCCCGCGAGGCGCCGCATCGGTGCCGCCTCAGACCGGGAGATCGGTGGCGCACCTCATCCGCTCACCCAGAGTCCGGCCGTCGGATGCAGCCCGGCGAGGATCGGGAACGGCGTGCTCCCGTCGGGCAACGGCGGGCCGAGGACTCCGTGCACCGAGGTGCTGGTGGCGATGCCCCAGTCCACGTACCAGGCCCACACGTTCCAGATGTTCTTGGCGAACTCCTCGGTGATCCCCTCGTAGTCCGCCGTGCGGGTCGCGGCGTCCGCGCTGGCGCGGCCCTCCTCGAGCAACTGGTCGATCACCGGGTCGTCGATCTTGCCGAAGTTGGTCAGCTCGCCGCTGTGCCACCAGACGTACTGGGTGTCGGGGTCCTCGCCGGCGTGGTTGCGCCAGAGCAGGACGTCGTAGTCGCCGGAGATCGCCGTGCTGATCTCCGCGGTCTGGTCGACCATGCGGATGTCGGCGTTGATGCCGGCCTTCTCGATCTGCTGCTTGAGCAGTTCGGCCTCGTTGCGGTTCTCGCTGTCGGGGAGGATCACGAACTCGACGTCGAAGCTCCCGCCGTGCGCCGCCTTGACCTCGGCCACCAGCTGCTTGGCCCGTTCGAGGTCGTAGCCGGGGAAGCCGGGGTCGGCGACGTAGCCCATCACGCCCTCGTCGAAGGGACCGTTGGCGATCGTTGCCCGGTCGAGGTTGCGGAGCTGGTTGATCTCCTCACGATCGAGGGCCAGCGCGAACGCCAGCCGGGCCTTGGGATCGTCGAACGGTGCCCGGCCGGCGTTCAGCAGGTAGTAGCGGTTCTCGCGGCCCTGGTCTCCGATCAGGAGCTGGATGTCGCCGTGGTCGGCCTGGTCCTGGAGCTGGGCCAGATCGGGTTCGAAGTGGGTGTGCATGATGTCGAGCTGGCCGGCATCGAGCTGGGTGATCCGCTGGGCCGACTCGACCACGCCCACGAAGGTCAGCGCGTCGAGGTAGGGCAGCTGGGTGCCGTTCTCGTCGGTCCGCCAGTAGTTCGGGTTCCGCACCAGCTCGAGCGGCGCGCCCGGCGTCCAGTCGCCCGCCAGCTGGAAGGGACCGGTCCCGATCAGCTTGGTGGGGCAGGTCTGGTTGTCGGTGAGCTGCGCCTTGGCCATCATCCCCATGCGACCGAAGCTGAACAGGTACGCCGGGAACGCCACCCACGGCGCCGACAGGTGCACCACCACGGTCGACGGATCGGTCACCGTGACGTCGGTGATGGTCCTGAGCACCAGGGAGAACAGCACCGAGCTGATGTCGGGATTGGCGCCCCGGTAGGAGTCGAGGTTGAGCTTCACCGTCTCGGCATCGAGCGGGGTGCCGTCGGTGAAGTTGATCCCGGACCGGAGGCCGATGGTCCACTCGGTGTAGTCGGCGTTGGGCGTGACCGACTCGGCCAGGTACGGGACGTACTCGCCCTTGTCGTTGGGCCAGGTCAGGGGGTCGTAGATCGAGACGGCCACCATGACGCCGGAGATGGCGAGTTGCCCGGACGGGAGGCAGAAGCCTCCGCCGGTGTCGCTCTCGACGCCGTAGACGACCTTGCCGCCCGACACCGGGGTGCCGGCGTCGACCGTGGTGCTCGATCCGTTGGCGTCGGTCGAGCTGTTCGTGTCGCTGCTGGTGGTGCCGCCGCCTCCACCGCCGCATGCCGCCATGACGATGCCGAGCGCCCCCACGAGCGCCACCAGACGATGAACCCTCGATGTGCCCATGGTCCCATTAGGTCAGGCCGGGGTCCCGCCCTCCAGGGTCGAAGGTCCTGCATCGGTACGCTCGCCGGGGGGACCGGCCGATGACCGACGACCGGTGAAGGAGGGGTTGACCATGTCCGACGCGGTCCGATCGATCGAGCTCGACGAGCTGCTGGTCACCGTGGTGGTCGACAACGAGACCGACACGCTCTCGTCCGTCGACCACGGCGTGCCGCAGCTCCCGGAGATCGCCTCGCTCCTCGGCCGGGTCGAGCCCACCCGCCAGCACGACGGCCATCCCGGCATCGAGGTGTTCGGGCACCTCTGCGTGGCCTGTCACGGGTTCTCGGCCCTGGTCACCGCCCGGGCCGGTGAGCGCCGGTCGACCGTGCTGTTCGACATCGGTCCCTACGGCGACGTGTGGCTGGCCAACGCCGAGCGGCTGGCCATCGATCTCGCCGACATCGACACCGTGTTCCTGTCGCACTGGCACTGGGACCACAGCGGCGGCTTCCCGGAGGTGATCGAGGCCATCGAGCGCGGCGCGCCGTCGGGCGGGCCGCCCGGCACCGATCATCGACCTCCACCCCGACCGGCCCGACCAGCGGGGCATCCAGACCCCGTGGGGCACGGTCGTGCTGTTGCCCGAGGAGCCGACCGTCGATGCCATCGCCCGGGCCGGCGGCGTGGTGGTCACCCACGGCGACGCCCATCCGGTGGCCGGCGGCCTGCTGTACGGCAGCGGGGCCATCGACCGCGTCACCGAGTACGAGACCGGCCTGCCCGGTCACCTCTCGTTCCGGGGTGACGAGGCCACGCCCGACCCGTTGATCATGGACGAGCGGTTCCTCGCCGGTCACGTCCGGGGCCGAGGCGTCACCGTCTTGTCGGCGTGCTCGCACGCCGGCGTGGTCAACGCCTGCCTCGGGGCGCAGGAAGCGTTCTCCGGCGCCCCGATCGACGTGGTCCTCGGCGGTTACCACCTCGCCGGCGCGGCGGTCGAGGACCGGATCGAGGCCACGGTGCGCGACCTCGACGAGCGGGTCGGGGCCCGGGTGCTGGCCCCCGGGCACTGCACGGGCTGGCGGGCCAAGAGGGCCCTGGCCGAGCGGTTCGCCGGCGGTCGCTACGCCCCCAGCGTGGTCGGCACCCGGTACGTGCTGAGTGAATGAGTCGCGGCGTCAGCGCCGGCGGTCGTCGAGGTAGCGGCGGCGGGCCTGCTGGCCCTGCTCGTCGTGGAGACCGGCCTCGAGGCCGTCGGCGTCGGCCCAGGACCGGCCGGTGCCGACCATCGACTCGGTGACGGCGTTGGTGTGCGCCTTGGTCGCCAGCAGGGCCAGCTTGGGCTTGGCCACGAGCTGGGTCACCAGCTCCTCGACCGTGGCGTCGAGGTCGGCGTCGTCGACGACGCGGTTCACGAAGCCGGCCGCTCGGGCCTCCTCGGCGGAGAACTCGCGGCAGGTCATGACCAGCTCCTTGGTCAGCGCCGGACCGATCTCGCGCACCAGCCGCGGGATGCCACCCCAGGCCAGCGGGATGCCGAGGTCGATCTCGGGGATCGACAGCCGCAGCGACGTGGTGGCGATGCGGAGGTCGCAGGCCGCGGCCACCACCAACCCTCCGCCGACGCACCATCCCTGCAGCCGGGCCACGGTGACGGCGCGCATCTCCTCCAGGGCCCGGGCCGTGCGCCACCCCTGCTCGCGGTCGGCCCGGTCGGCCCGCCCCGAGAACGCGCCCAGATCGGCGCCGGCGCTGAACGCCCGACCCCGGCCACCCACCATCACCACCTTGAGGTCGCGGTGGCGGTCGAACCAGCGGGCCGCCTCCTCCAGCTCGGCCAGGGTGTGGGTGGACAGCGGGTTGAGCTTGTCGGGCCGGTTCAACCACAGCGTCCCTCGCTCGCCGTCGACCGCCACCTCCACGGTGTCGAGGTCGGGTGCGTGCGGTGAGTCTTCGGTCATGGCAGCAACCTAGATCCGGCGCCGCGTGCTCAGCCGAGGTTGGATGACCGGGGATAGACGTCGCCGGGATCGGTGAGCACGTTGACGAGGTAGGGCACCCCGGCAGCCAGGGCGCGGTCGATGGCCGGGCCGACCTGGTCGGGATCGGTGACGGTCTCGCCGGCCCCGCCGAGGGCGCGGACCACCTCGTCGTAGCGGCAGCCGGGCTGGAGGTCGGCGGCCACGTCGTAGCCGTAGAGCGCCTGCATCGGGTGCTTCTCGAGCCCCCAGATCCCGTTGTTGCCCACGATCATCACCACCGGGAGCCGGTGGCGGACGAGGGTGTCGACGTCCATGAGCGAGAAGCCGGCCGCGCCGTCGCCGAGCAGCACCACCACCTGGCGGTCGGGGTGGGTGACCCGGGCCGCGATGGCCCCGCCCATGCCGGTGCCGAGGCAGCCGAACGGGCCGGTGTCGAGCCAGCACCCGGGCTGTTGCACGTCGACGTACTTGCCGGCGTAGCTGACGAAGTCGCCGCCGTCGCAGACCACGACGGCATCGGGATCGAGGCGCGTGCGGAGCTCGCCGTAGATGCGGGTGGGCTTGATCGGGTCATCGGCCGCGGTCAGCAGCGGTTCGTCGCCGGCCCGGGCGGCGGCCTCGGCGTCGGTCAGCGTGGCGATCCACGGTTCGTGGTCGGCCCGGTCGCCGGCGTGGTCGGCCCACGCCCGCAGGACGGAGCCCAGGTCACCGCTCACCCGCACGGCCGGTTCGACGTGTCCGGCCTGGAGGTCGGCGTGGTCGACGACGTGGACGACCTGGGCATCGCCGAACCGGCCGAACGACAGGCGGAAGTCGAGCGGGGTGCCGATCACCACGACCACGTCGGCGTCGGTCTTGAGCATGCCGCGGGTCCGGCTGAAGGCCAGTTCGTGGCGGGCGGGGACCGACCCGCGGCCGAGCCCGTTGAGGAACACGGGGACCCGCAGCGCCTCGGCCGCGGCCACCAGCGCGTCGCTGGCCCCCTCCCACCACACGTCCGACCCGGCGATGATCGCGGGTCGCTGGGCGCCGGCGAGCAGCTTCGCGGCCTGCTGCACCGCGTCGGGATCGGGCTCGGCCCCGGCCGGAGTGGACGCGGGCGGGATCTCGCACTCGGCCATCCCGAACACCACGTCCATCGGGAAGTCGAGGAACACCGGACCGCGGTGCGGGGTCAGGGCCCGTCGCACCGCGTCGGCCACCGCGCCGGGGATCTGCTCGGTGGCTTCCACGGTGGCGGCGTGTTTGGTGATCGGCGCCAGCAGCGGGACGTGGTCGAACTCCTGGAGCGAACCGGACCCCCACCGGGCCTGCGGGGCCCGGCCGCCGAGGACCAGCAGCGGTGCGCCGTTGAAGCCGGCGCTGGTGATGGCGCTGATGCCGTTGGTGACCCCGGGACCCGCGGTGAGCACCGCGACCCCCACGGTGCGGGTCAGCTTCGCCGACGCCTCCGCCGCGAACGTGGCCGTCTGCTCGTGACGGGTGTCGAGGATCCGCACGTTCGGTTCCCGCCGGACGGCCGCGTCGTAGAACGGGAAGATGTGACCACCCGACAATGTGTAGATGGTCTCGACGCCGTGCTGGCGCAGCACGGCGAGCGCCAGCTCACCACCGTGGTCGTTGCGTTCCATGGGCCCCAGCGTGCCACCGACCGGCGCCCGAAGGCGCCGGTCGGTGATGGCGCGGTGGTTCCCTGTGCCGGTCAGCCGGCGTTCGCGGTGGTGTCGACCTCGTCGTCGTGCTCGTGCGTCGCGGTCTGGCCCTTGGCGTCGGTGTCGTCGGTGCTCTCGTCGTCGGCGCCCTGGTCATCGGTCCGGTGGTCGTCGGTGGTGGCCTCGGCGCCGGTGTCGTCGCCGGTGTCGCCGCTGTCGTCGACCTCGGTCTCGTCATCGGACTCGGCCGTCGTGTGGACCGCAGTCTGTGTGTCGTCGTGCTGGGCCCGGGCGATGGCGCTCACCTGGGGGCCGTGGTCGGGGCCGGGATCGATGCTGCGGGCCGCCTCGGAGACCACGTTGCCGGTCGCCTGATCGGTGGTCACCTGGTCGGTCGTGGTCTGATCGGTCGTGGTCTGATCGGTGGTGGTCTGGTCGGTGGTGATCGATTCGGACTGCGAGTCGTCGGCCGCGGTGGTCGTCGGTGCCCCGAGGTCGGTGCTGTCGGTCGCGTGCTCGTGCGTGGTGGTGTGGTCCGTGGTGCTCGACGCGGCGGCGAAGCCACCGCCACCGAGCACGGCGGCGCCGGCGACGGTGCCGGCGAGCAGGATGGTTCGGGTCTTGGGCATGGGGGGACGCTCCTCGAGAGTTTGCGAATGCGTTACGAACACATTACGGAGCGCGTCATGGAAGGGCAATCAGGTGGGCAGCGCAGCACCCGCCAGCCGGAAGGCGAACAGGCCGCTCGCCGGTGACAAGGGGGAGGCTCCGAGGAACGTCTCGGCCGCGCTGGCGCCGAACGCCTTGAACTCGACGTCGCTGGTGCGGGTCCCGGTCCCGAGGTAGATGGTGTCGCCGACGATGGTGGGCGAGGACGAGGGCGCGCCGACGACGGGCATGGCGTCGAGCAGGGCGCCGGTGCCGGCGTCGAAGGCCAGCAACTCGGCGGAGAACGTCGAGGGCACCAGGACGACCCCGCCGGCGAAGGTCGGCGCGCCGTAGCTCTGCCGCGACAGCGGTGCCCGCCACAGGACCGTGCCGTCGGCGGCGTCGATCGCGCTCAGCGACAGCATCCGCCCCGGGTCCTCGGTGAGTGACGGGTCGACCCACTGACCGGGGTCGCCTTCGTCGAGCGGCTGGGCGATCGGGGTCGACAGCGCGGTGGTGGCGAACACGGCCGGGCGTCCGGCCACCTCGCCGACGGCCGGAGTGCCGATGATGCCGCCCACCGCGAAGCCGTCCTGGACGTGCCCGGATTGGCCGACGTGGGAGATCCAGGCCACGTCGCCCGACTGTCGGTGGAACGCGTAGTAGCTGCCGTCCTTGTTCCCCATGCCGACCAGTCCGTCGGGCAACAGGTTGGGGGAGGCTCCGTAGTCGTCGTCCCATCCCTCGTCGACCCGCGGGGTGTCGTAGCGCCACGCCAGCCGACCCGTTTGCAGATCGACGGCCCAGGCGTCCTCACCGACCTCGACCCCGGGCGTGCCGCACGAGCCGGTCCCGAAGAACACCAGCTCGCTCGCCGTGTCCACCGCCGGCGAACCCCAGACGCTGGCGCAGCCCGACCCCGTGCCGCTGCCGCGGGTGAGCAGGTCGTGGCCCACGTAGGTGTCGCCGTCGCCGGAGCCGCCCTCGGGGTCGAACTTCCAGTCCGCGTCCAGCGTCCACCCGCCGGGCAGGTGGCGCAGGGTGGCCGACACCACCCCGGTGCGGCCCACGTCGGGGTGGTTGTGGACGTCGAGACCGACCACCACCTGCGCCTGTCGCTCGCTGACGACGACGGCGGGCGAGGACTCGACCTCGACCTGCACCCCGTCGGGCGATCCCTGGCAGCGGACGGCGGGGTCGGCGCGGGGGTCGAGGCAGAGCCGGGTGAGCTCGTGGCCGTCGGCGGCGTCGAGCACGTAGAGGGTCGCGCCGCCACCGAAGATCACCACCCGGGTGCCGTCGACGGTGACGACCGCGGCCGTGGAGACGATGCGTCCGAAGGCGACCCCGTTGGGGTCGTCGATCTGGAACGTCCACGCCGGCGCGGCGGGACCGGCCTGGTCGACCGGCACGGCACGGAAGGCCCCGCTCCAGTCACCCACGTAGGCGACGCCGTCGACGACGGTGGGCGACGCGGTCATCGAGTCCGATGTGGGCAGCGCCCACTGCGGCGTGATGGTCGGCGCGGTGACCGGCGACAGCGCGGTGCAGCCCGTCGGAGCGGCGAAGCTGTGGCCGAGATCGCGCCCGTACATGGGCCAGTCACAGGAGCTGGTCTCAGCGGCATGGGCCGCGGGCAGCCCCAGCCCGGCGGCCCCGAGCGTCGAAGCGACGACGACGGCGGCGATGGTGCGGCGCACGGGACGGGCCGACTACTCGCAGCCGTGGCGGGCGTCGATCTGACCGGCGTCGTTGGTCACGGGCGAGTCGGGCGCGGCGAGATCGCCCCCACCGATCATGGCCCCGCAGGTGCCGACGTACGCGGCGGGCAGCGGGTACGGGCCCTCGGGCGAACCTTCCGGGTCGGGGTCCTCGTAGACCTGCACGCCCGGTTCGGCCGAGACCGTTCCCACCTGGTCGTTCCAGTACGTGATGTCCTCCTGGTCCGTCGAGTGGTCGGGTCGTCGCAGTCGGCCGAGGTCTGGGAGGGGCCGCCGCAGGTGTCCGGGGACCACCGGACGCCCTCGTAGTCGGCGGCGTCGCGATGGGCGCTGTCGTCGCCGCCCTGGTACACGGTCCGGCGCTCGGTGGTCGCCGAGAAGCAGACGCCGTCGGCGCAGGCGCCGGTGCCGGCCGAGAGCAGCGGCAACGGGTGGGTCTGGAGCGAGGCGATGTCACCGCTGGACACGGCGTCGACCCAGCGCTGCACCGAGGCCGGATCGAGGTACATGCGGATGCCGCCCCCGTCGCTGGGGCCGTTGCCGATCCCCGACGCACCGTCGTGTTCGCCGGAGTCGAGGTTGTCGTCGGCGCCGAAGTAGACGATGGCGCCCCGGGTGGGGTCGACCTGCGACACGTCGAAGTCGCTGTCGACGAGGACCTCGTGGACGGTGGTGCCCTCCGGGGTCTGCTGCGTGCCCACCCGCACGATCTCCCAGTCGCCGTTGGCGAGGTAGAGGGCGGCGTTCTGGCACCCGTCCTGGGCGGTGTCGGAGTTGTGGGTGTCGTTGGCCTCCGGATCGCAGTGTTGGTCGGCGGGCGTGTAGAAGCCGTCGCTCATCGCGAGGGCGACACCACCCGTGCCGAAGAGGAGCGTGCCGGCCAGCGCGGCAACGACGAGTGAACGGGAACGATGCATGAGTGACCCCTCGCGACAAGCCTGACGTGGATGTCAGGTTTCAGTTTCCGGGGGGTGACTTCGGCACTCCGAGGCTCGGTTCCTCCCCGCTCGAGCCGCGTCCAGTTCGAGCCGCGTCCCGCTCGCCGGAGCCGTGGCGTCAGAGCGCCCGGGACCGGAACTGTCGGGCGCCGGCGTCGAGCACCCAGTCGTGGCCGAACCGGGCCACGGCGGGGATCACGCCGGCGACCGCCCGCAGGCCCGGATGGGTCGGTCCCAGCGACGACCGGAGGCGCACCTCGCAGCCGGCGTCGTGCTCGGCCACGTCGACGCGGGCCTCGCCCGTGACGCCGCCGGTGACGTCGGCGACGATGAGTCGAGGAGCGATCGCCTCCCGGATGTGGAGCCGGACGGAGACCGAGTAGGGCAGGGGCGGCTTGACCCGTCCGCGGAGCTGGCTGCCGGCGGTCAGGGGCGCGCTCTCGAAGCTGCGCAACCACGGCCACCACGAGGGCCACGCCTCGGTGTCGCCGAGCGCGTCCCAGAAGGCCGTCGGCCCGACCGGGAAGCAGTAGCGACGGTCGGACTGGATCCGCACCGGCCGCTCAGGTCCGGTGGGGCAACAGGAAGCAGAACCGGGCGCCGCCTTCATGGTCGCCATCGATCCAGATCCGCCCGTGGTGCAGCTCGACGTAGCGCTGGGCGATGCTCAGGCCGAGGCCGGTGCCCCCCTTGACCCGCCCCAGCTCGGTCTGCGCGAACTGCTCGAAGATCTGGTCCCGGCGATCCACGGGGATGCCGGGCCCCTCGTCGGTCACCGAGACCACGACGCCCTCGTCGGTCGCCTCCGCCCCGACGGTGATCGTCGAGCCCTCGGGCGCGAACTTGGCCGCGTTGCTCAACAGGTTCCGGATCACGTTGGCGAGGCCGTCGGCGTCGGCCCACACCGTCAGGCTCGGCGGCACCTCGACGCGGACGGTGTGCTGGGCGAGGGCATCGCCGAGCAGGTCGATCGACTGCTG
This sequence comes from uncultured Acidimicrobiaceae bacterium, assembly GCA_963731885.1. Taxonomy (GTDB): domain Bacteria; phylum Actinomycetota; class Acidimicrobiia; order Acidimicrobiales; family Salinilacustritrichaceae; genus Salinilacustrithrix. Next base: position 26,674 of record CAVSXR010000046.1, read on the forward strand.
CAGGGCGTGGGTGAGGTCGAGCGACTCGAGGTCGAAGTCGCCGTGGCCGGCCTCGAGCCGGGAGAAGCGGAGCAGCTGGTCGATCATGTCGAGCAGCCGGGTGGCGTTGGCCGAGATGCGGCCGGCCAGCATCGGGATCTGCGCGCTGGTGGGGTCGGATGATGCGGCCTGCTGGATCAGGTGGGCGAAGCCGCCGATGGTGGTGAGCGGGTTGCGTAGCTCGTGGGCCACGGTCGACACGAACCCGGCCTTGAGCTCGTTGGCCTCCTCGAGCCGCCGCACCACCTCCTGCTCACCCGCCAGCGCGGCCTCCAGCGCACGCCGTGTCTCACGTTGGTCGGTGATGTCGCGGATGGCGGCCGACACCAGGAGGCCCAGATGGGTCTCGTGGGGGCTCAGGCTGACCTCGACCGGGATCTCGTGGCCGTCGCGGTGGCGCGCCACCAACTCGATGCCCTGTCCCATCTGGCGCCGACGGGGTGCGGCCACGAACGAGGCACGGTGTCGAACGTGGTCGGCTCGGATCGTCTCGGGGATCAGGGCCTCGACCGGTTTCCCGATCAGCTCCTGCGGCGACCAGCCGAGCAGCTGCTCGGCGCGCTCGTTGGCGAGGACCACCGATCCGGAGCTGTCGACCAGGACCATCGCATCCGGCGCGGCCTCGACCAGCCCACGGAACATCTGCTCGGCCTGCTTGAGAGTGGTGATGTCGCGGACGGTGGCGATGATGCCCCGCACGGCCGGGTCGACCAGGCCGTTGGTGGCGATGGCCTCGACCCACACGTAGTGACCGTCGACGTGCTTGAGCCGGAACGTGACCCGGGCTTCGGACTCGGGATCGTCGAGGATGGCGCCCAGCGCGCCGGTCACCTCTCCGAGATCGTCGGGGTGGATGTCACCGAAGGCGCTGGTTCCGACGTGGATCGAGTCGTCGGTGCCGTTGAGCTTGCTGATCGACGGCGTGATGTAGGTGATCTCCCCGGCGGAGTCGAACACGAGCACCACGTCGGTGAGCTGGCTCAGGATCCGCCGAACCCACTCCTCGCTGTGCCCGGGCGGGTCTTCCCCCGCGGTCACCCGTCGCCCGCCAGCGCGGCCTGGGCGGCCGCCAGGCGGGCGACCGGGATGCGGTAGGCCGAGCAGCTCACGTAGTCGAGGCCCATGGCGTGGCACATGGCGATCGACGTGGGGTCGCCGCCGTGCTCGCCGCACACGCCGGTGCTGATGCCGGGCTTGGTCGAGCGGGCGCCCTCGAGCGCGATCCGCATGAGCCGACCGACACCGTCGGGGTCGATGGACGCGAACGGGTTCTCGGTCAGGATGCGCTCGGCCAGGTAGTCGAGCAGGAACGAGGCCTCGGCGTCGTCGCGGCTGATGGCGAACGTCGTCTGGGTCAGGTCGTTGGTGCCGAACGACAGGAAGTCGGCGTGCTCGGCGATGGCGTCGGCGGTGAGGGCGGCCCGGGGGACCTCGATCATCGTCCCGATCTGGTACTCGATCCGCTGCCCGGCCGCGTCCATCGCCGCCTCGGCCGTCTCCTCGATGAGCTGGCGCTGGCGGGCCAGTTCGTTGGCGTGGCTGACCAGCGGGACCATGATCTCGGGCTGGGGATGTCCACCGTCGGCCGCCACGCGCAGGGCGGCCTCGATGATGGCTCGGGTCTGCATCCGCGTCAGGTCGGGCATCTTGATCCCGAGCCGCACGCCGCGCAGGCCGAGCATCGGGTTCGACTCGTGGAGGGCCTCGACGCGGTTCAGCATGGCGCGGGTCTCGGACAACTCGTCGACCAGGGTCTCGACGGTGACGAGGTCGGCGGCGTGGGCCAACCGGAGCTGCAGGTCGGTGGTCTTGCGGTGCAGCTCCTCCCAGCTGGGGAGGAACTCGTGCAGCGGCGGGTCGAGCAGGCGGATGATGACCGGGAGGCCGTCCATGGCCTCGAAGATGCCGACGAAGTCCTCGCGCTGGAACTCGAGCAGCGCGTCGATCGCCTCGCGCTGTTCGACGAGGGTGGGCGCGGTGATCATCCGCTGGACGAGGGGCAGCCGCTCGGGATCGAAGAACATGTGCTCGGTGCGGCACAGCCCGATGCCACTGGCGCCGTAGGAGCGGGCGCGTGCGGCCTCGGCCGGCTCGTCGGCGTTGGCCCGCACCCCGAGGGTGCGGAACTCGTCGGCCCAGCCCAGCAGGGTGGTGAGCCACTCGTTGTCGAGATCGGGGGCCACGGTCGGGACCTCGCCCACGTAGATCTCGCCCGTGGTGCCGTCGATCGACACCCAGTCGCCCTCGTGGACGACGGTGTCGCCGACGGAGAACGACCGGGAGTTGAGGTCGATCTCGATCGCCGCGGCCCCGGTCACCGCCGGCTTGCCGAACTGGCGGGCGACGAGCGCGGCGTGGCTGGTCCGCCCGCCGGCGGAGGTGAGGATGCCGACCGCGGCGAGCATGCCGTGGACGTCGTCGGGCTTGGTCTCGTGGCGGACCAGCAGGACGTCGCGTCCCTCGGCGGCCCACCGCTCGGCCAGGTCGGGATCGAGGGCGACCACGCCGACCGCGGCGCCGGGCGAGACGTTGAGGCCGTGGGCCACGGCCGTGAGGCCGGCGAGGTGGTCGGCGGCGAACTGGGGATGGAGGAACACGTCGATCTGTTGCGGGGTGACCCGCTGGACCGCCTCGGCCCGGGTGATCAGCCCCTCGTTGGCCTGCTCGACCGCGATCCGCACGGCGGCCTGGGCGGTGCGCTTGGCGTTGCGGGTCTGGAGGAGCCAGAGGCGCTCGTCCTCGATGGTGAACTCCATGTCCTGCATGTCGCGGTAGTGCTGCTCGAGTCGCCGGGCGATCTCGGCCAGCTCGGCAGCGGCCGCGGGCAGGTCGTCGGCCAACTCGGCGATCGGCTTGGTGGGCCGGTTGCCGGCCACCACGTCCTCACCCTGGGCATTGATCAGGTAGTCGCCCTCGAGGCGGGGCTCGCCGGTGCTGGCGTCGCGCGACATGACCACGCCGGTGGCCGAGCGGTCGCCGGTGTTGCCGTAGACCATGGCCACCACGTTGACCGCGGTGCCGAGGTCGTCGGCGATGCCCGACGCCTTGCGGTAGTCGATGGCCCGCTTGCTGTTCCACGAGTGGAACACCGCTTCGATGGCCAGCCGCAGCTGCTCCATGGGGTCGGTGGGGAACGGGGTGCTCGAGCGGCGGGCGACCTGCTCGAGGAACGATGCGACCGTGGCGCGGAGCGCGTCGACGGGCAGGTCGGCGTCGTTGCTCACGTCGTGCTGACGGCGTTGCTCGCGCAGCACGTGCTCGAACGGCTCGCTGTCGATGCCGAGCACCACGATCGAGTACATCTGCACGAAGCGTCGATAGGAGTCGAGCACGAAGCGTTCGTCGCCGGTCTTGGCGATCATCGCCTTCGCGACGTGGTCGTTCATGCCGACGTTGAGGACGGTGTCCATCATCCCGGGCATCGAGAACTTGGCCCCGGAGCGCACCGAGACCAGCAGCGGGTCGTCGTCCGAGCCGTAGACGCGGTCGGCGGCCTTCTCGACCACCTGCATGGCGTCGACGACCTCGTCCCACAGCCCCTCGGGCAGCCCGCCACCTCCGGCGGTGAACGCGTTGCACGCCTCGGTGGTGATGGTGAAACCGGGCGGCACCGGGATGCCCAGTGACGCCATGTCGGCGAGGTTCGCGCCCTTGCCGCCGAGCAGACCGCGAACGCGATCCCAGTCGTCGTCGACCGCGGCCTTGGCCGCGTCGAGATCCTCGAATCCGTATACCCATCGCGTTGCCATCCGGCACCACCTCCGTCTCCTGCAGCGTGGCAGATGGACGGTTGGCCCCGCTCGCCCGAAGGTCCCAACAAATAGGGACATCTGTCCCATGCGCGCGGAGCCGTTAGCGTCGACAATCGCCCGACTGCGCGCCCGTGCGCAGCATCGAACGAAATGGAGCACTCCGAACATGCGCACCCCGAGTCGACTGCTCGCCGCCGTGGCCCTGATGGCTGTGCTGGTCGCAGCGTGCGGTGACGACGACAGCACCGCGGCCTCCGACAGCAGCACCACGACCACCGCGGCGGCGGAGACGACGTCGACCACGGAGGCGGCTACGGCGTCGCAGCTGCAGGTCACCCTCACCGCCGACGGCATCGAACTGTCGCAGGACTCCATCCCGGGTGGCGTGGTGGAGATCTCGGTCGACAACCAGACCGGGGCCAACACCGACGCCAACTTCACCCAGGTCGACGGTGCCGACCACACCGACTCGTTCATCGACGCCTTCGCCCCCGTGCTCGACGGCGGCCCGTTCCCGGACTGGGTCCTCAACAACGCCGGTGTGCAGATCGTCGACGGCAACGAGGCGACCTCGACGTCGACCGTCACGCTCGAACCGGGTGACTACGTGGCCTGGACGTCGGGCCCCGAGACCAACGGGCCGTCGAGCAAGGACGCCATGCACGCCACGTCGCTGACCGTCACCGAGCCCCAGGGTGACGTCGCCTTCCCCGACACGGTGGGGACCATCACCGCCAAGGATTACGAGTTCAACGTCGACGTCAACGGCCCCGGCACGTACACGTTCGAGAACCAGGGCCCGAACCAGTTCCACCATGCGATCATCGTGGACTTCGGGACGAACGACGAGGCGACGGTGAAGAAGGACTTCCCCGACATCCTCGCCTCCGACGAGAACACGCCGCCGCCGGCCGACATCGACGCCTCGCAGATCAACTTCGATTTCGCCACCTCCGGCGTGTTCGGCCCCGGCAGCAAGGGCACCTTCGAGGTCCCGTTCGAGTCGGGTCACACCTACGCCCTGGTGTGCTTCATGAGCGACCGGGCCGGCGGCGCACCGCACGCCATGTCGCACGACATGTTCAAGGTCATCTCGGTCGCCTGAGGGCGACCGCGGGATCCCTGGGGATGGTCGAGCCGGGGGATGGTGGCGTCAGCCGCCAGCCCCCGGTCCGGCCGTCAGGCCGTGACGGACCGCGAACGCCGCCGCCTGGCTGCGGCGCTCGATCCCGAGCTTGGCGAACAGCAGGGACAGCTGGTTGCGCACCGTCTTGTCCGACAGATGGAGCTCGGCGCCGATCTCCTTGTTGGTCAGCCCGGAGGCCACCAGGCGGATGACCGAGCGGTCCCGCGGGGTGAGCCGGTCCAGCGCGCTGTCGGTGGCCGGCACCGACGCCGCTCGGGCCACGATGGCGGCCACCCGGTCGTGGAGGGGGCCGAACGTCGGACCCACCGCCACGGCGGCATCCAGCGCGGCGCTCGCTCGTCGGTGGTCGCCGGTCGCCAGCCCGGCCAGCGCGGCGTCGCACCACGCATCGGCCGCCTGGACGAGTCGAGGGCAGGCGGTGAGCTGGCGAGCGGCCGTCTCGAGGTGGGCGACGGCGATGGTGTGGGCGCCGCGAACGGACTCCCGCAGCCCGGCGGCGAGGGCGGCGATGCCGTGCCCGCCCGGCCCGGCGCAGGGCGCCTCGGTCAACTGTCCGGCCTCGCCGACCAGCCGGTCGAGTGCCCGGCCGTCGCCGCGCAGCACCGCGACGCGCAACGAGATCTCGAGACGGTCGATCCTGGAGATGTCGAATCGTCCGCCGATCCAGGCCTCGGCGTCGTCGAGCACCGCGGCCGCCCGGTCGAGGTCGCCGCACCGGAGGTGGAGCAGCGCCTCCTGGGCCGTCACCACGCCGAACAGGTCGGGACCGGCGATCGTGCGGTAGGGGGCGATGGCGTCGAGCCAGCTGCGGGCTCGGTCCAGCCGGCCGTGGGCGAGGTCCACCATGGTCAAGGGCAATCCGGCCACGGTCGAGACCGCGACGTTCGGGTCGCCGAGCAGCGGTCCGGCGAGGGCTTCGGCCTCGGCCAGCCGGCCCGAGGTGGCGAGCAGGGCGGCCAGCCCGGCCTGCGAGAGGGGCCGTTCACCACTCTCGGGGACGCGGGCCATGGCGCCCAGCCCGGCGCGCTGGTGGGCCTCGGCCGAGGCCTGGTCCCCGACGGCGGACGCGCACCGGGCCAGGTCGAAGCTGCGACGTGCCTCCTGCACCGGGTCGTCGGCCACGATGGCGGCCAGCCGAAGCGATTCGAGATGGGCCACCGCGTCGGCCGGGTGGCCGGCGAGGAGCAGGGCGAGGGCGGCGGCCCCGCCGGCCGCGGAGTCGTGCTGTTCCTCGGCGATGGCGAGGGCGCGCATCGCCACCTCCCGTGCCTCGTCGGCGTCGCCGGCCCGGGCCAGCGCGGCGGCGTCGGCCGCGAGGCGGGCCGCGGCATCGGGGCGGAGATCGTCGAGGTCGATGGGCGGCCGGCGGACGTAGACGAGGCTCGGGTCCAACCACACGGCCGTGGCGCGGTGCGCGTCACCGGCGGCGCGATAGGCGGTCTCGGCGCGGTGGGCCCACCGCTCGGCCAGGCGGATGCGCCCCGCGTGGGCCGCGGCCACCGCGGCGTGCTCCAGCACCGTGCCGGGGTGGACGGGCTCGTCCCCCTGGTGGTCGAGGTCCCCCTGGTGGTCGAGGGCGAGCCGGTACAGCTCGACCGCTCGGGTGAAGCGCCCCTCGTCCGCCGCCTGGCGCGCGCCGGTCAGTGCCCAGGCCGCAGCAGCCGTGTGGTCGCCCGCGGCCAGCAGGTGGCGGGCCACTCGGTGGGCCGGGGGCGAGGGCTCGTCCACCAGGGCGTCGGCCAGGTCCCGGTGCAGGGCCTGGACCCGGTGGGCGGCGAGCCCCTCGGCCACCACCTCTCCCACGATCTCGTGGCGGAGGCGGATGTCGCAGCCGGCGGTGCGGGCCAGCTGTCGGTCCACCAACGCGTGGCCCACCGAGCACGATCCGCCGGCCACCCGGTCGAGCACCGAGCGGGGCACGCTGCGGCCGGCGACGGCGAGGGCCTCGATCGCGGTGCGGGCCTCGGCGGGCAGGGTCTCGACCCGGTCCATGACCGAGGCGGTGATCGTCCACGGCACCGACGTGTCGACCTTCCGGGCCAGTTCCTCGATGAAGAACGGGTTGCCGCCGGTCCGTTCGTGGAGGCGGGCGGCGTCGGTGGCGTCGACATCGGCGCCCAGCCGCTGGGCGAGCTCGAGCGTGGCGTCCTCGCTCAGCGGGGCGAGATGGATCTCGACCACCCCCGGGGTGCGGAGCAGCGAGAACGCCGCGCTGCGCGAGGACGCCGTCCGGTCGTCGACGCCCAGCCGGTGCGTGCAGAGCACCAGCACCGGCGGGCCGCTCCCCAGCAGGTCGCGGATCTCGGCACCGGTGTCGGGATCGGCGTCGTGGAGATCCTCGACCACCACCAGGGCCGGACCGTCGACGATCGGGCCCGGACCCACCCCGTGGTGCACCGTGCGCGGCCACTCGGCCGGGAGGCGGTCGGCCACCTCTCGGCACAGGCGGGACTTCCCGACTCCGGCCTCGCCGGTGACGACGGCGACCCGGGATCCCCCGGCTGCGACCTCCGACGCGAGGCTGAGCAGCAGGTCGCGTTCGTGGTCGCGTTCGAGCAGGGGTTGCCCGCTCGCCGCGTTGTGCTCCGCCATGGGATGGATCTCTCGACGTAGGTCAGGGAGCCCGTGGGCGAGCAATGTAACCCGCCCGCGGTGAGACGAAGATGAGAAGGTGATGAGACTCGGCCGGGTCAGCTCACGAACCCGAGCGCCGGGTGGTTGGTGCCCAGCCAGGCCGCCACATCGGAGGCGGGCATGGGGCGGGCCACCAGGTAGCCCTGGGCGGAGTCGCAGCCGAGGGCGCACAGCAGGTCCCACACCGTGGTGGTCTCCACGCCCTCGGCGATGGTGTGGAGACCGAGCGTGTGCCCGAGCTCGATGACCGATCGCACGATGGTGGCGTCGTCGGCGTCCTCGTGCATGCGGTGCACGAACGACTTGTCGATCTTGAGGTGATGGACGGGGAGATCCTTGAGCGACGCGAGCGACGAGTAGCCGGTGCCGAAGTCGTCGATGGCGAACTGGACCCCGAGGGCGGCGAGCCGGTCGAGCACGCACTGGGCGCGGGCGGGATCGGCCATGATCGTCGTCTCGGTGATCTCGAGCAGGAGGCGGTGGGGCGGGATGCCGAGTCGTTCGAGGGCCACCGCCACCTCGACGGCGAAGGACTCGTCGAGCAGGCTGTGGGTCGACACGTTCACCGCCGCACTGAAGTCGTCGGCGAGCCGGAGATCGGGCATGTCCAGCCAGCGCCCGAGCTGGTGGAGGGTCTCGTCGAGGACCCAGCTGGTGATCGGGTGGATGAGGCCGGTCTCCTCAGCGATGGTGATGAACGTCTCGGGGCCGAGCAGGCCGCGCTGGTCGTGCTGCCAGCGGACCAGGGCCTCCACGCCCTGGATGGCGCCGGTCCGCATCGAGATCTGGGGCTGGAAGTGGAGGACGAGCTGGTCGTTGGCGATCGCCCGGCGCAGGTCGCTCACCAGGGCGAGTCGATCCGGGGTGTTGCGGTCGAGGCGGTCTTCGTAGGCGGCCGAGCTCAGGTGTGAGGTCTTGGCCAGGTACATGGCGACGTCGGCCCGCTGGAGCAGCAGGTCGGCGGTGTCGCCGTGGTCGGGTGCCACGGCCACCCCGCAGCTGGCCGCCACCACCAGGGTCGTGCTGTCCACCTCGAGTGGCTCCTCGAGCGCCAGCGTGATGCGCTCGGCCACGTTCATCGCGGCGGCGAGGCCGTCGGTGTTGGGCAGGAGCACGCAGAACTCGTCACCCCCGAGTCGGGCGAGGGTGTCGGAGTCACGGAGCAGGGGGATGATGCGGGGGCCGATCGCCTGCAACACCCGGTCGCCGTAGCGGTGACCGAGCGTGTCGTTGATCTCCTTGAACCGGTCGAGGTCGAACAGCAACACCGCGGTGGTGGTGTCCTCCCGCCGGCCGAGGCGGAGCGCCTGGTCGGTCCGGTCGTAGAAGCAGGCCCGGTTGGGCAGGCCGGTCAGCTCGTCGTGCATGGCCTGGTGCACGGCGCGCTCGAGGGCGTCGTTGAGGGCCCGTACCGATCGGGCGTCGTTGAGGGCGAGGCCGACGTGCTCGGCGAAGCTGATCAGCGCGTCCTGCTCGGCCGCGGAGTAGCGCCGGCCGGCATCGTGGGTCGCGACCACCAGGCTGCCGATGGCGTTGCGGCCGAGGCGCACCGGCGCCGCCATCGCGGTCTGCAGGCCACCGTGCACGAACGCCGGGATGGCCCCGTCCCAGCCGCCGTAGCTGTCCTGGATGCAGAGCCGGTTGTCGACGATGGCTCGACCGCCGACGCCCTCGCCGACCGGGAGCCGGCTCTGGTTGCGAATGATCTCGTCGTCGACCCCGACCGAGGCCACCATGATCATCATCCGGGGGTCGTCCTCGTCGACGAGCCGCAGGGCGGCGACGTCGTCGTGGAGCAGCTCGGCCGCCCCCTGGGTGATGGCGTCGAGCACCTCCTGCAAGGGAGCGCGTGTCGAGATCTTCCGCTGGATCCGGGACAGGCGCTCGGCGAGCATCTGGCGCTCGCGCAACGTGGCCAGTAGGGCCCGGTTCTCGTCGGTGCGCCGCTGCTGCTGCTCGATGGATGCGGTCAGCTGGCGCTGGGTGCGCTGGTGCTCCTCGACGTCGACCATCAGGTGCCAGACCCGGAGCAGCACCAACGCGAACAGCGCCGCCGACAACACCGCGACGATGGCGATCTCCTGACTCCCCAGCTTGGTCCCGAGCACCATCAACACGCCGGGGGCGATGAGCGTGGCCGGGACGACCACGGCGAAGCGCCGGAAGCCCGACAGCGGCTGGGGTCGGCGAGCCGATGGTGGGACCATCGTCGACGGATGCAGCAACGCCGATCCGAGGAACACGAACGACATGCAGTAGCCGACCGCGGCCGGGCTGGCCAGGCTGAACGTCCCCCGCAAGGTGGTCACCGAGTAGTAGAGGTCGGCGAGCAGCTGGGCACACACCCAGCCGGTGAGGAGCTTGTCGCCCGCCGATGCCATCCCGTCCTGGACCAGCATCCGGACCAAGGCCCCCAGGAGCAGCAGGTCGACGACGGTGTAGGAGATGGCGACCAGCTTGGCGGCCAGGCTCATGCTGTCGTCGCTGAGGTAGGGGCCGATGAAGATGACCCAGACCAGGACGCCGAGACCGATGCCGATGATCAAGCTGTCGAGGACGTCGATCTCTCGTCCGCCCCGGTTCCGCAACGCGATGAGCCGGGAGAGGCCGAGGAGGAAACCGGCGTAGCCGGCGAGGAAGAGCCAGTCCGCGATCGACGGGGAGCCGAGCTCGAGGTGCCAGTGCAGGCGAGCGGGGTACCAGAGCACGTAGGCCGGTACGAGGAGGACCGCGCCGGCAGTGAAGAACCAGGTCGGGTTGCGCCGGTCGGGGTCGGCGCGTAGCGACGCCGTGCCGGCCAGCGCGGCGGCGGCGATGAGGACCACGAGGAGCCAGCCCCGGAGGGGTTCACCCGCCACCGCGACGACGGCGCACAGGGCCAGGCCCACGGCGAGGAACGCGCGCGACGCGCCGCGTCTCGCGTCCTCGTTGCCGAGGTGAAGCAGCCTCCCGTGCACGTCCGTAACTTCGGCGCAGACCGGCCGATACCTGAGGGTCAGATCGGCGAAATCGTCGGATCCGGCCGACAGCGAAGCCGCGATGTGCCCGCTTTGTCCGGTTCAGGCCGGCGCGAGCGGATCGAGCACGGTCACCCGGTGCATGTTCCGCACCGCGTCACCGTGGTCGTGGATGGCGTAGTGCTGCGTGCACCGGTTGTCCCACATGACCAACGTCCCCGGCTCCCACTGGATGCGGCAGGTGAAGTCCGGGCGATGGCAGCGCTCGAAGAGCCACTCGAGCAACGGCCGGCTCTCGGCCACGGTCATGTGCTCGAAGTGCTTGGTGAACGCGACGTTGACGTAGATGCACTTGCGCCCCGTCTCGGGGTGGGTGCGGATCACCGGGTGCGTCACCCACTCGGTCGACTCCTTGCCGCTCATCTTCATGAAGACGTCGGGCGGGCCGTGGAGGGCCTTCAGCGGATCGAGCATCTGCTTCATGCCGTCGGACAGGGAGTCGTAGGCCAGCTCGAGGTTGGTGAACATGGTGTCGCCGCCGGTGGGTGGGATCTCCCGGGCCAGCAGGAGGCTGGTGAGCGGCGGCTTCGGCTTCCAGGTGACGTCGGTGTGCCACGCCTCGGTGATCGTGTAGCGCTTGCCCCGGTTGTGGATGTCGAGGATCTCGGGGTGCTCGTCGCTGATGGCGGGGGCGTACCCGTGGATGTCGAGCTCGCCCCACCACCGGGCGAATGTCTTGTGCTGCTCGGGGGTGAGGTGGCCCTGGTCGCGGATGGCGAGCACCTTGTGGTCGAGCATCGCCTGGTGGATGGCGGCGTGGAGCTCGTCATCGGCCGTGGCCAGGTCGATGCCCCGGATCTCGGCACCGATCGACGGCGAGATCGGATCGACGGTCATCGCGGCTGTTGGTGGTGGTCGTGGTCGTGCTCGACACGGCGGGTCCCCCTCGGACGTGGTCGTGCCCGAAGTGTTCCACAGCGTCGGTGGCGGCGTCTTCGGAGCGGGGGTCCGCAAAGCGCCACGTCATAGCGACAACGTGGACGAGGAGACCGATGCCGCGCTGTCGAATCTCCCGGTGACGGGCGCCGTGGGGGTTGACGGGTGGCCGTACGTTTCGTACCTTTTCGGATACTTTCACCGGGCGGACGGGGGCCACCGTGCGAACCAAGCGGATCGGGACATTGCTGGTCGGGCTGGCGCTGGCCGCCGCGGCCTGCGGTGGCGGCGCCGACGACCCGTCGAGCGCCACCGTCCCGGCCACCGAACCCACCACCACGTCGACCACCGCCGCCCCCACCACCACGACCGAAGACCCCGAGGCCGCCGTCGAGCAGGCCTTCTACGACCAGTGGGACGCCTTCGTCGAGATTGCGGCGCAGCCCGGACCCACCAACCCGCTGATTGACGAGTACTTCACGGGCGAGGCCAAGGACAGCGTGCTCGACGGCGTTTCGCAGGTTAATTGCGGACGGCGATGCGATCCGTCTTCCCGACGATCCGACTCGGTTCCAGCCCACGGTCGATCGAGCATCCGGTCGATTCGATCGCCGACTGACGCCGTCGTCTTCGAGTGCACGATCGACGGCCTGGTGGTCGTTGAGATCAGCACCGGTGTCGGTCGTCGACGACACGCGTCGACAACTGTGAGATCGCGCAACGAGCTTCGAGTTCTCGGATGGTCAGTGGAAGGTCGCGAAGACTCGCGGATCTGCATCGGAGGGGATCCACGATGCGCACGACTGTGCTAGCGGCGTGTGGTTGCCGCCACCGGTGCTTGTCATGGCGTCCGGCAGCCAGCGGTCGCGAGGCTCAGGACGGAACCAGCGACAAGACCGTCGATCAGAACGACGATGGGTCGGTGGTGTTGATCGTCGGCCGGGATGGGTCGTTGTCGCAGCCCGCGCCCCGGGGCGGGCAGCTCGACTGCGCCATCCACGATCTGCGGCCCGACACGGTCCAGTTCGCGGTGGGCGATGTGGCCACCGACCTGCAGGAGAACGTCGGCTACTGGTTGCTGTGCGACGACGCCGGCGGCCAGCAGGTGGTGAGCCGGCTGTTCTTCTACCAACCCGGGGTCTCGGTGATCAGCGCCGGCGATCTGGCGGCGCGGGCTCGGGACGAGCTCCCGCTCGTCTATCCCGAACCGCACACCAGCCCGGCCATCACCCGCAACCAGATGGTCGGGATCGACACGTGGATGTGGCTCGACCCGGCCGCCTGGCAGCCGCTCACCGCCACCGCGGCCATCGCCGGCGTGGGGGGCGGCCCCGGTCTGTCGGTCACCGCCACCGCCACTCCCCAGTCGGTGACGTGGGCCATGGGCGACGGCACGGTGGTGACCTGCGACGGTCCGGGCGTCGCCTACGACGACTCCCAGCCCGAGGCCACCCAGCAGACCGACTGCCGCCACACCTACCAGTCCCGCGGCGCCTACGACGCCACCGCCACCATCACGTGGTCGATCTCGTGGACCGCGTCCGACGGCACCGGCGGCCAGCTCGCCGACGCCAGCCGCACCACCCAGTTCCCGATGACGGTGGCCGAGCGCCAGGCCGTCGCCCGCTGAGCGACGCGGTCAGTGCGGCCGGTAGGGGTTGGTGTCGGCGTGGTCGCCGGCCAGCCATCTCGCCAGGCCGGCGTGGGCGTCGCGTCGCCGGGCGGCCACCGCGTCGGGGGTGACCGCGGCCGGTAGGTCGACGGTGAGCTCGACGATCAAGCCGTCGGGGTCGCCGAGGTAGAGCGACGTGCAGTACCCGTGGTCGATGGTCAGGTGCCCGACGCCGGCCTCCTCGGCCCGAGTGCGGATCTCGTCCTGCACCTCGGGTGCCACCGCGAGGGCGACGTGGTCGAACGGGCTGGCCGGCGCGGGGGCGAACGCGGTCCGGGCCGCGTCGTCGGCGAACTGGAAGAAGGCCAGCGCCGAGCCGTCACCCAACTCGAAGAAGGCGTGGCAGTAGTCGGATCCGGCGGAGGCGTCGCCGCCGGCCTCGCACCAGGTGGCCACCAGCGGGAGCCCGACCACGTCCTCGTAGAACGCCCGGGTGGCCTCGAGGTCGGCCGAGACGTAGGCGTGGTGGTGCAGACGCGACGGGCGGGACTCTCGGGCGGTGCTCACGGGTGGACGATGCCACGAAGGTCGCCGGGATGGCCCCGGTCGATGGCGATCACGTCGGCGGGGAACTCCTGGACGAAGGTCCCGCCCCGCTCGTTCACCCCGTCGATGAACCGGCCGAGATGGTCCATGGCCCCGGTGGGCAGGTCGTGGATGACCACGACCGCGTGGTCGAGCAGCGTGGCCTCGTGCAGCGCGGTGTCGACCCAGCCCGAGGTGTCCTCCCAGTCGCGCGGGACCGTGTTCCACAGCACGCACGAGTAGCCACCCCGCTCGAGGAGATCGACCGACGCCGGGCTCAGCAGGTCCGGGGTGATGTGACCGCCCTGGCCGAACGGTCGGAACCAGCGCCGCGGATGGGCGAGGTCGCCGATGAGCTCCTGGGTGCGCTCGATCTCGGCCTCGGCGTAGGCCGGGTCGGGGTCGACGCCGAGCGGGACGGAGTGCGACCAGGTGTGGTTGCCGATCCAGTGCCCCTCGGCCCGGGCCCGCTCGGCCAGGGCCCGGCCGCCGTCGCGGGCCAGCATCGATCCGACCACGAAGAAGGTGGCGACCACCGCCCGGTTCTCCAGCACGTCGAGCACCTCGTCGGTCACCCCGGGCCACGGGCCGTTGTCGAACGTCAGCGTGACCTGCATACCGTCATGGTCGCAGATCTGCCCGGCCGCCGCGCCGTGTCACGCGGGGTCCGGCCTCTCCTGCTCGCTGGCGATCTTGTCGCTGCCCACCTGGACCAGGCGGATGACGGTGACCAGGCCGAGGCCGCCGGCGATGTTGCCCAGCGCGGCCCACCCGAGGGCACCGGCCCAGTCGGCGTAGCCGAAGTCGGCGCCGTGGATGAGAGCACCGAACATCTCCAGCGATCCGACGATCGAGTGGTTCAACGGGCCGACGGCGAGCACGAAGCTGGCCGAGACCGCGGCGGCCAGCTTGCCGCCGAGCGCGTCGGTCCCCCGTTCCATCCAGGTCATCAAGGTGATGGCGAAGCCACCGAGCACCGCGCTGGCCATCGCCTCGGTGCCGATCCCGGCGTCGATGAAGTGGCGGCCCTGGGTGGCGAGCAGCGGCCCGATCTGCGGGAGGGCGGTCACCGCGAGGACCATGAGCACGTAGCCGCCCACGAGGTTGGCGACCAGCGTGGTGGTCCACAACCGCAGCAGGCTGACCAGACCCACGTTGTCGTGGGTGATCACCGTGGTCACCGGCACGAGGAAGTCCTCGGTGAACAGCTCGCTGCGGGCCAGGGTCAGGGCGATGAATCCGATGGTGAACGCGAGGGCGCCGAGCACCCGGGAGCCGGTGCTCGCCAGCACGATGAACTCGGCCGTGATGCCGAGGCCGACGTCGAAGCCCCCGACGACGCCGGTGGCGATCATGACGGGCAGCGTGCGGGTCAGGCGTTCGTGGCCGGCGACGATCGACCGCTCGAAGGTCCGCTCCCGCTCCTCGGCGTCGTTCCTGACCGGCGCGTCGGCTGGCTCGTCGGCTGGCTCGTCGCCGGCGTCGTCTCTGGCGCGGGGGTCGTCGGACATCGCCGCTCCGTTCCCCGCCGCCGGCCCTGCCATGCCCGCGACGGTCGCAGTACGGTGGCGATCCGTCGAAGGGGGACGATCGTTGGAGCTCTGGACCACACGGACGCCGGAGATCGGCACGGCCGAGCGCCAGGCCGAGCGCATCGAGCAGCAGGGCTGGTCGGGCGTGACCTTCACCGATTCCCAGAACCTGGTCGGCGATCCGTTCGTGGCCGTCGCCCTCGCCGCCCGGGCCACGACCGAGCTCCGCTTCGCCACCGGCGTGGCCAACCTCCACACCCGCCATCCCGCCGCCCTGGCGGGCATCGCCGTCACCGTGGGCGAGGAGTCGGGCGGCCGGTTCGTGCTCGGTGTGGGCCGTGGCGACACCGCGCTGTTCCACCTCGGGCTCCCGCCCATGCCGGTCGAGCCGTTCGGCGCTCGCCTGCGCCAGGTCCAGGCCTACCTGTCCGGCGACACCGTCGACCTCGACGGCTTCGCCAGCCAGCTGCGGTGGCTGGACCGCACCACCCAACCCAAGGTCCCGCTCGACGTCGCCGCCTCCGGACCCCGCGTGCTCGCCCTCGGCGGCGCGGTCGCCGACCGGGTGACCCTCGCCGTCGGCGCCGATCCCGACCGGCTGGCCTGGGCGGTCGAGCTCGTCCGGGCCGCGGCGACCGAGGCCGGCCGCGACCCCGCCGCCATCGGCTTCGGCGCCTACGTCAACGTCGGCTGCCACCCCGACCTCGACACCGCCCGGGGGATGATCGCCGGCGGCGTGGCCGCCTTCGCCCACTTCTCGGCCATGCCCGGCTCCACCGGCGCCGGCCTGAAGGAGCACGACAAGGACGTGGTCGCCGACGTGGGCCGGCGCTACGACTCGAACGTGCACCTCCGCAACACCGCCGAGCACACCGGGGCCCTCGACGACGAGTTCGTCGACCGCTTCGCGGTGGTCGGCCCGCCCGAGCGGTGCATCGAGCGGCTGGGCGGTCTCGCCGAGCTGGGCATCGACCGGGTCGTGGTGGTGGGCTCCACCTTCGGCGCCGACCGCGACGACGCCCGCACCGCCACCGAGCTGTTCACCACCGAGGTCATCCCCGCCCTCGCCTCTGTCACCGTCCCCCAGGGAGCATCGTCATGACCTTCGATCCCGCCGACCTCGAACCGCTCGAGGTCCACTGCGAATGGACCCGCGACTCACTCGGCGACGGCTACGTCCACGAGCTGACCGCCGAGCAGGTCGCCGAGGTCGAGGCCGCCCTCGCCCACGCCGAGGCCCGCACCGACGACGTCCTCGACATCACCCGCGACGACTTCCCCCTGCCCACGCTCGGGCCGGTGCTGGCCCAGCTCACCGACGACCTGATCGACGGCCGCGGCGTGACCCTGCTGCGGGGCATCCCGGTCGAGGGCTACACCAAGGACCAGGTCGCGGCCATGTACTGGGGGATCGGCACCCACGTCGGCGAGCCGTGGCCCCAGAACGCCAAGGGCCACCTCCTCGGCGACGTCACCGACCAGGGCAAGGCGGTCGACGACCCCACCTCCCGGGGCAACGAGATCGGAGGCGTGCCGTTCCCGTTCCACTCCGACGGCTCCGACCTCGTCGGCCTGCTGTGTCTCGACCCCGGCCTGCGGGGCGGCGAGAGCCTGGTGGCCAACGTGGTGAGCATCCACAACGAGATGGTGCGCGCCGCTCCCGAGCTGGCCGCCGCCCTCTATGCCCCGCTGCCCTACGACTTCCGGGGTGAGCAGGCGCCCGGCGCCAAGGGCTGGTACGAGATGCCGGTGTTCAGCCGGCGCAAGGACCGCCTCTTCGTCCGCTACATCCGCCCCTACATCGAAGCCAGCCGCCGCCACGACGACGCTCCCGCGATCTCGGCCGAGACCCGCGCCGCCATGGACATGGTCGACGCCCTCTGCGCCGATCCGGACCACCACGTGTCGATGACGATGCGGCCCGGCGACGCCCAGCTGGTGAACAACTACCACGTGCTCCACGCCCGCATGGGCTACGAGGACGACCGCCCGGCGGGGAAGATCCGCCACCTCAAGCGCCTGTGGTTGGAGACCGATCGACTCAGCGACGACGACAAGCCCGAGCCGTTCCGGCGCAACCGCACCGACTCGCACTGGTCGAGCCACGGCCGGACCAAGAGCGAGATCGCCATCTGACCGCGTCGAGGTCGCGGCCGTCGCCGCGACTCAGACCGCGGCCGCCTCGGTCACCCCGAGCATGGTCGACAGCTCGGCGGCGATCTCGGCCCGGATCGGTGCGGCCGAGATGATGACGTCCACCGCGGGGATCGACGTGTGCATCTGGCCCCGGCACGGCCGGTACCGCGCCGGGACGCCCGCGGCCGCCAGGGCCTCGGCGTAGGCCGCGCCCTCGTCGCGCAGCGGGTCGAACTCGCACGTCACCACCAGGGCGGGGGGCAGGCCCGACAACTCGCCCCGCAGCGGTGAGGCCCGGGGATCGGTGCGATCGTCGGGGTCGGCGTAGTGGCCCCAGAACCACTCCATGAGCGACCGGGTGAGCAGGTAGCCCTCGGCATTCTCGACGTAGCTCGGCCGCTCGAAGTCGCAGTCGGTCACCGCGCAGATCAGCACCTGGGCGCTGATGTGCGGAGCCCCGGCATCGCGGGCTCGCTGGCAGGTCACCGCGGCCAGGTTGCCGCCCGCGCTCCACCCACACACCGCCAGCTGCCCGGGCAGGCCGCCGAGCTCGGCGGCGTGGTCGGCGATCCACCCGACGGCCGCGAAGGCGTCGTCGGCCGCGGCGGGGAAACGGGCTTCGGGGGCGTGGCGGTAGTCGACCGAGACGATGATCGCCCCCGATCGCACGCACAGGTCACGGCACAGCGGATCGTCGGAGATCGCGCTGCCCAGCACCCATCCGCCGCCGTGGAAGTAGGCCACGATCGGGTGCGGCCCGGGCGTGGGCGGCCGGTACAACCGGTAGGCGAGGTCGCCCTCGGCCCCCGGCAAGGTGCCGTCGACGATCTCGCCCACCTCGGGGCCGGGTGGGCGTTGGCCATCGGCCGCCACCGACAGGGCGCGGGCGTCGGCCACCGGCAGCTCCTCGTAGGAGGGCACGCCGAGCTCCGCGTAGACCTCGAGGACGATCTCCACGTCGGGTTGGAGCCGGCAGATCACCCCGTCGTGGACCTCGCTCGGCCCCTCGGGGCCCGATCGCCGGAACCCGAGCCAGCCCTGCTCGACGACGTCGTCGCACACCTGCCGGTAGCGCCCGACCCCGCCGACGTAGGGCAGGAACACCCGGGGCTTCCCCGGCACGTTGGCGCCCATGTACCACGAGTTGGCGTGGGGGTAGAGGGTGATGTCGGCCCGGTCGTTGACGTGTTGCACCCACGCCGACTCGGCCGTCGGGGTCGGTTCGATCACGTCGAGGCCGTGGTCGTGCAGGTCGTCGATGCAGTCGGCGATCCAGTCGACGTGCTGCTCGATCGACACCATCATGTTCGACAGCACCGACGGGCTCCCGGGCCCGGTGATCATGAACAGGTTGGGGAAGCCCTCGCTCATCAGACCGAGGTAGGTCTCGGGGCCGTGGGCCCACTTGTCGGCGATGGTCACGCCGTCGCGCCCGGTGATGTCGACGTTGACGATGGCGCCGGTCATGGCATCGAAACCGGTGGCGAGCACGATGGCGTCGAACTCGAACGACTCGGTGCCGCCGGGATCACCCGCGGGGTGGGCGATGTCGATCCCGGTCTCGGTGACCGATTCGATGGGCGTCGTCCGGAGGTCGACGAGCCGCACGTGGGGCAGGTTGAACGTCTCGTAGTAGCCGGTGTCGAGGCAGGGTCGCTTGGATCCGAGCGGGTGGTCGGTGGGGCAGAGCAGCTCGGCGGTGGCGGGATCGTCGACGATCGAGTGGATCTTGTCCCGCACGAAGTCGGCGAGCACCGCGTTGGCGGCCGGGCTGACCAGCCAGTCGCTGAACGCGCTGCCGATGGCGACCAGCTCGCCCTGCTCCCACACCCGCCGAGACGGCGGGCGCGCTCCTCGTCCGGGAGCTGGAACGCCCCCTCGGTCGGCGGCTCCGACGGCACGCCGATGCCCGACCACCGGGCCTCTTCCCGGTAGTCGTCACGGCGGGTCCGGATCGCCTCGCGCTTGTCCTCGGGCACCGGTCCGTTGTGGGCGGGGAACGAGAAGTTCGGGGTCCGCTGGAACACGGTGAGCTCCGTGGCCTGGCGGGCGATGATCGGGATCGACTGGATCCCGCTCGAACCGGTGCCGATCACCCCCACCCGCAGACCGGTGAAGTCGACGCCCTCGTGGGGCCAGCGGCTGGTGGCGTACACCGGCCCGGCGAAGCGGTCGATGCCGGCGATGTCGGGCTCCTTGGGCATCGACAGACACCCGGTGGCCATCACGTAGTACCGGCACGTGATGGTGCCGGCCCCGTCGGGTCCCTGGGTGCGGATGGTCCACCGGCGGGCGTCGTCATCCCACACCGCGGCGTCGACCCGGGTCTCGAAACGGATGTCGCGCCGCAGGTCGTGCTTGTCGGCCACGTGGTTCACGTAGCGGAGGATCTCGGGCTGCGTCGCGTACTTCTCCGACCACTCCCACTCCTCGTCGAGCTCGGGGTCGAAGCTGTACGAGTAGTCGACGCTCTGGATGTCGCAGCGGGCGCCGGGGTAACGGTTCCAGTACCAGGTGCCGCCGACGTCGTCGGCCGCTTCCAGCACCACGGCCGAGAGGTTCGACCGACGCAGGCGGTGGAGCATGTAGAGGCCGGCGAAGC
>CAVSXR010000047.1:0-24820 GCA_963731885.1 uncultured Acidimicrobiaceae bacterium
GCGAGGACGAGGTGCGGGCCTACTTCGCCGGCAGCCGGCGCACGTTCGAGGACCAGCGGAACGAGCCCATCGCCCTGCACGAGACCGACACCGGGGTGTTCGCCGAGTTCTGGCTGCTCGGCACCCACACCGGTCCGCTGCTCGGCCACGCCGCCACCGGGCGGGAGATCCGGGTGCGCATGGTGGCCTTCTTCGAGTTCGCCCCCGCCGACAGCGACCGCCCCGACGGCATCGTGTGCGAGCGCGTGTACTACGACCTGCTCTCGATCCTGCGCCAGCTCGGGCTCGACTGATCCCGACCGGCCACCCTTTGGCCGACTGACCCGGGCCGGTGCCCTCTATGGTGCGCGGCCATGGCAACCGAGAACCTCCCGCCCGTCGAGCGCCGGTGCATCGAACCCACGGCCGAGCAGTTGGCGGTGGTGAACGAGCTCGATCCCGACCAGCCGGTGGTGATGCTCAACCTGCTCCGCTTCCGGGAGGTCGCCGACTACTCCGGGCACCCCGAGCTCGCGCCCGACCAAGCCATCTCCGGGACCGACGCGTACCAGCGCTACGGCGCCGCCGCCCAGCCCCACATCGAGGCAGCGGGCGCGTCGGTCCAGTACCTGGGGAACTGCGGGTCCACGGTCATCGGACCGGCCGATGAGCAGTGGGACGTGATCATCCTCGTGCACTACCCGAGCCCGGCGGCGTTCATCGGCATGGTGACCACGCCTGAGTACCAGGCGTTGTCCGGACACCGGACCGCCGCCCTCGCCGACTCCCGGCTGGTGCCGACCACCGGCTGACCGGTCGGTTACTTCCGGCCGCCGCCCTTGCCGCCGCCCTTGCTCGGGGCAGCCCAGTCGAACCCGGCGGCGAACGTCACGTCGGCGAGCACGGCCTGGCCGGATTCGTTGGGGTGGAAGTAGTCCCAGCCCGACATCTGCGAGAGCTGGAACTGGTAGCCGAACACCGCACCGCCGTCGTCCTTGCAGTTCGTGTACTCGCCGCACACGGAGACCATCTTGGCGTTGAAGTCGATGACTTGGTTCCGAACCGTCTGTCGCCGCGCCTCGTCGGTCGGGTCGGTGGACGTCGGGTTGTCGAGCATCGACTGGCAGATGCCGAACAGACTCCACGCGGTCCGGGCCGAGCTCGAATCCTTGCCGACCTCCCAGAGCCGGTAGATGTCGGGGATCGAGGCCACGAACACCTTCGTGCCGCTGCGGTCTGGATCCAGCGCGGACATCGCCGCCCGGAAGCTGGCCTCGAATGCAGAGACGCTCGTCATCGTCGACACGCTGCTGGTGCAGGCGTCGTTGGCGCCGATGAGGATCGTCACGTAGCCGGCGTGCTGGCCGGCCGCGGTTTGCGCCTGGCCGGCCAGGTCGCCGACCGTCGCCCCCGTGCGGGCGTCGTTGTACGCGGTGGTCATCGTGGGGTCGAGGGCCCGGAGCCGCTCGAAGTGGCTGGAGACACCGTCGCTCGAGCCGCCCGTCGACCACGACCGACCGGCACAGTCGACGTACCAGCCACAGGCGTTGAAGGCCCGGGTGATCGAGTCGCCGAGCGACGCCATCGACGCCGGCACCGGCTCAGCCGAGGTGCCACCGCCTCCGCCTCCCGGTTTGCCGCCCTTCGCCCCTGCCGGTGCGGCGACCAGCGTGACCGCCATCGCCACGACCGCTACCGCCGACCACGTCCGACGCATCCGCATGGCCACCGACCTCGCCCCCTGGTACCACCGCGGCACCGGCCACGACAGTAGCCCTGGTTGCCTCGGTGTGCTCCCGACGCGGCGCGGTCACAGCATGCTCGCATCCACTTCCAGGCTCCCGTCGTGAGCGATCCGGACAACTGACTTCCCGTCCCGCCCCGACGGTCGTACGGTGGACGCCATGTTGCGGTGACTCGTCTCCATCGAAGAGCGGATCCGGCCTCGTGCCGGCAGAGACGAGAGGATGAACACATGGCGAAGCAACGCAAGGGTTCCGGGCGGGTCACCCCCAAGGGGACCAAGCCTCCGGACAAGTCGGCCCGCAAGCACGACACACCGGCAGCCGACCAGGCACCGACCACCCACCAGCGGGACCTGCCCGGCAAGGTGAGGCACGACGGGGGACACGGCGCACGGCCGATCTCCCACAACCGCGGCAACCGCTGACCTCGACGGCGGGGTGGGTGGACGCCCGCCCCGCCGCCTCGGCATTCCTGTCGGCGGCCACCGGTAGGGTCGAGGGCGACTTCCCCGGGTCTTGTCACTCCGAAGGGAATCCGTCACCATGGCCCTCGACGCCCGTCATCGATCCTCTCTCTACGGCAAGTTCGTCCCGCTCCTCGGCGAGGACGACGCCAACGCACTGATGTCCGAGTTCCCCGCCAGCGAAGCCGACGAACTGGTCACGAGGCAGTATCTGCGCGCCGAGATGGCCGAGCTGCGAACCGAGCTGCACGCGGAGATGGCGGACCTCCGGACCGAGATGGCGGAGTTCCGGACCGAGATGGTCGAACGGTTCCACCAGCAGACGATCTGGCTCGGCGGTGCGATCGCGGCGTCGACCGGTGTCCTGGCCGCGCTGACCCGGCTCACCTGACCCTGCACCCGCCGGCGGGCACCATGGGTCGGTGCGCAGGAAGCCGCCGTGGAACCACAACATCCACTTCCACCCCGTGATCCTCGACGCCGTGCCGGCCGGGGCGCGGCGGGCGCTCGACGTCGGCTGCGGCGCCGGCGGCCTGGCCCGCGAACTGGCCGAGCGGGTGCCCGAGGTGGTCGGCCTCGACCCCGACGAGCCGACGCTGCGGGGGGCGGCCGCCGATCCGGCACCGGGCCTGACCTGGGTGCTGGGCGACGTGCTGACCCACCCGTTCGAGCCCGGGTCGTTCGACCTCGTGGCCTCGGTGGCCGCCCTCCACCACATCGACGCCGAGGCCGGGTTGCGACGGATGGCCGAGCTCGTCCGGCCCGGCGGCGTGCTGGCGCTGGTCGGGATAGCCCGGGTCTGCCTGCCGCGTGACCTGCCCTGGGTGGTGGCCGGAGGGATCGCCACCCGCCTCCTCGTCCCGTGGTCCGGGTACGCCGACGTCGACGCCCCGATCGTGTGGCCGCCCCCGGACACCTACGCCGAGACGCGGGCCGTCGCCGAGCGGGTGCTCCCCGGCGTCGAGTACCGGCGGCGCGTGCTGTGGCGTTACACGCTGGTGTGGCACAAGCCGGCTGCGTGACCGGACGAGGCCGCTGACATGGAAGAACCGAGCCGGGTCCCGGTGTTGCTGGGAACATGGCATCGATCGACGACCGAGACGTCCGTGACTTCCTGAGCGCCGGCACCCGCACCGGGAAGGTGGCGTGGGTGGCGTCGGACGGGGCGCCGCACGTCGCGCCGGTCTGGTTCGTGCTGGATGGTGGCGACATCGTCTTCAACACCGGGGCCGCCACCGGCAAGGGCCGGGCGCTGGCCCGCGAGGGACGGGCGTCGCTGGTGGTCGACGAGGACGAGCCCTACTCCTTCGTGAAGGTGGACGGTCCGGTCACGCTCTCCGACGACCTGCCCGAGGTGCGCCGCCTCGCCACCCGCATCGGCGGCCGCTACATGGGCGAGGACCGGGCCGAGGAGTTCGGCGCCCGCAACGGTGTCCCCGGCGAGCTCCTCGTGCGCCTCCACGCCGAGCGGGTGACGGCCAACTTCGACGTCTCGGCCTGACCGTCGGGGTTGCGCCCCGGCCAGAGTCCATTTTCGTGGCTACGGCGTTCCTGTCGGCAGCCGTCGGTACGGTCAAGGCGACTTCCCCGGGTCTTGTCACTCCGAAGGGAATCCGTCACCATGGCCCTCGACGCCCGTCATCGATCCTCTCTCTACGGCAAGTTCGTCCCGCTCCTCGGCGAGGACGACGCCAACGCACTGATGTCCGAGTTCCCCGCCAGCGAAGCCGACGAATTGGTCACGAGGCAGTTCCTGCGCGCCGAGATGGCCGAGCTGCGAACCGAGCTGCGAACCGAGGTGGCCGAGCTGCGGACCGAGATGGTCGAGCGGTTCCATCAGCAGACGCTGTGGCTCGGGGGCGCCATCGCGGCATGGACTGGTCTCCTCGCCGCGCTGACCCGGTTCACCTGACGCCGGGTACGCGGCGTGAGGATCGAGCTCGTCGTCACCGATCTCGACGGAACGCTGTGGGAGCTGGAGACGGCGATCCACGATCGGACCCTGGCCGCCGTCGTCCACCTGCTCGACCACAGCACCCAGCTCCTGGTCGCGACCGGACGGCGGGTCGGCTCCACCCGGGCGCCGCTCGCCGCCCTCGGGCTCGCCCCGCCGGCGGTGGTCCTCAACGGGGCGCTGGGCCTCGACCTCGCCTCCGGCGACCGGTTCCACCGCGGCGGCTTCCGGCCTGACGAGGCCGTCGCGGTGCTCGACGCCCACCTGGCCCACGGCGTCGAGCCGTGCGTCTACGTCGACCACGACGACCACCCGGTGTGGGTCAGCGCCAACCCCTCGACGCACCCGGAACACCTCGCCAGCTTCGACACCGACGTCGCATCCGGCGACCTCCGGACGATCGTGACGACCGAGCACGTCCTCGCCTTCGGGGTGCTCGGCATCGACGAGGGCACGGCCCGGCGGCTCGGCCAGGAGCTGACGACCGTCGCCTCACCGCACGTCGACCGCGACCGCGGGTACGGCGGCTACGCCGTGACCGTCGCCCCCCGGGCGCAATCCAAGTGGGACGGGGTCGCCGCCTTCTGCGCCCTCCACGGACTCGACCCGAACGCCGTCCTCGCCATCGGCGACGGCCCCAACGACGCCGAGCTGCTCGAGAACGCCGCCGTCGCCGTCGTCCCGGAAGACGCCCATCCCGCGGCCCGCCAGCACGCCGACCACGTCGTCGGCCGGGCCCGAGACGGCGGCTGGGCCGACATCCTCCACCTGCTCGACGTCGCCTTGCCGGGCTGATCGGAACCGTCACGGCATCGCCCGGGTTCGACCTGGCCTACCCTCCGCCGACGTGCGAGACCACCACCGGGAGATCGAGGCGTTGCTGCACCGCTACGCCGAGGCGATCGACGCCGGCGACTTCGACGCCGTCGGCGCGCTGTTCGCCCATGGGGTGGTGTGCGCGCCGGACGGCACGTCCATCGCCGAGGGCGCGGCGGCGGTCGCGCGGCTCTACGAGACGACCACCCGTCGCTACGCCGACGGCACGCCGAAGACCCGCCACATCGTCACCAACGTCGTCATCGAGGGCGAGCCGGACCGCAACGTCGACGCCGACGCCGGCGCCGCCACCGCCCGGTCACGGTTCACCGTGTACCAGGCCACCGACTCCCTGCCGTTGCAGGCGATCATCGTCGGCGACTACGAGGACGAGGTCGAGCTGGTCGACGACCGCTGGGTCTTCCGCCGGCGGATCATGCGGCCGGTGCTCGTCGGCGACCTGTCGCAGCACCTGCTGATCGACCTGCCGCCGGGGGCAAATGGGGCAGAACGGAACGCGGGGTCGTAGGGTTCCGGCAACTGGACCGACGATCGTCCGGGGTCGGCACTGGGGCGGATCCGGCGACGTCGACTGGAGGCAGTGTCATGCCTGAGCTCGCGGAGGCGCCGTTCCTCGACGTGTTCGATCCCGGTCTGGAAGCCGATGGGGACGAGGTGTTCGCCGCCCTGCGGGAGCAGACCGCGGTGGCCCGGATGCCGATAGGGGCGCTGGTCCTGCGACGCGACGAGATCCACAGCCTGCTCGGCGACCGGCGGCTCGTCAGCTCGATCCCGCACCTCGTCCGGCTCCAGGGCGGGGGCGACGGGCCGGCCAGCGACCTGCTGGCGTCGTCGGTCATCGCCATGGACGGGCCCGACCACACCCGGCTGCGCCGGCTGTTGAGCCGGTCGTTCACGCCGAGCGCCGCCAACCGTCACCGGCCGCTGATGCGCTCGTTGGCCGAGGAGCTGGTGGGCGGGTTCGAGGTCGGCGGCGACGGCGTGGGCCGGTGCGAGTTCGTGACCGCCTTCGCCGACCACTACCCGGTGCGGGTCATCTGCGGCGTGCTCGGCGTGCCGGAGGAGGACCACGAGCAGTTCGGGGCCTGGGCCGAGGCGATCACGTTCCTGCTGTCGCTGGAGCTGTCGGCGCATTTGGACGAGGTGGTCGACGCCAGCAACGCGCTGCGGGCCTACGTCACCGACCTGGTCGACCAGCGCCGGCGGGATCCGCAGGACGACCTGGTCACCAGCCTGGTCCAGGCCTCCGAGGACGGCGACCGGCTGAGCAACGAGGAGCTCCTCTCGATGATCGGCGGCCTGCTCTTCGCCGGCGTCGACACCACCCGCAACCAGCTCGGCCTGGCCATGCACACGTTCTGCGAGCACCCCGACCAGTGGGCGCTGCTGGCCCGCCGCCCCGAGCTGGTGCCGGGCGCGGTCAACGAGACCATGCGGCTGTTCGGGGCGGTGTCGGGGGTCCCGCGCGTCACGCTCGAGGACGTCGAGGTCGACGGGTGGTGCATCCCCAAGGACACCATCGTCTTCCTGTCCGTCGGCTCGGCCAACCGCGACGAGCGCCACTTCGACGACCCGCTGCGCTTCGACATCACCGCCGAGCGGGAGGCGCACCTCACGTTCGGCGGCGGCCCCCACTACTGCCTCGGTGCCAACCTGGCCCGGGCCGAGATGGAGGAGGCCCTGACCGTGCTGGTCGGGGCCATGCCCGAGCTGCGCCTCGACGGCGAGCCGGACTGGCGGATGAACATGGGCATCAGCGGACCGAACCGGTTGCCGCTGGCGTTCACCGCCCCCTGACGCCGCCTCCCGCGCCCAATCCGTGCTCCAATGGTGCCGGGCAGCCGGGGGGCGGCCCGTGCAGGAGGGCAATGGGCGTGGAGATCGGGATCCTCGGAGCCCTGGAGGTGCGCGCCGACGGTGTCGTTGTCGAGGTCGGGACCCGCAAGGCCCGCGTCCTGCTGGCGGCCCTCGTGCTGGGCCGCAACCAGGTGGTGGGTGCCGATGCCCTCATCCAGGCGGCGTGGCCGGGAGAGCTCCCCGCGAACCCGCGGGCCGCGTTGCAGACCAGCATCGCCCGGTTGCGCCGAGCGCTCGGCGACGCCGACCGGTTGGCGACCACCACCGACGGCTACGTGCTCCACACCAGCGACGGCGAGGTCGACAGCGACCGCTTCGAGTCGCTGGTGACCTCCGGGCGCCTCGCACTGGCGGCGGGCGACGCCGGTGCGGCCGCGAGTCGGCTCCGGGAAGCCCTGTCCCTGTGGCGGGGACCGTTCCTCGGCGACCTCGGCGACGCTGACTTCGCGCTCAGCGAGTCCACCCGCCTGTCGGAGCTGCGGATGGAGGCAACCCTCGACCGGACCGACGCCGAGCTGGCCCTGGGACGCCATCGTGAGCTGGTGGCCGAGCTCGAGACCATGGCCAACGCCAATTCCTTGCGGGAGGATTTCGCCCTGCGGCTCGCCTTGGCCCTGTACCGCGACGGCCGCCAGGGGGAAGCGCTCGACCGCTGTGCCGTGTTTCGGAAACGGCTCGCCGACGGCCTCGGGCTGCGACCATCGGCGGAGCTCGCGGATCTGGAGCATCGAATCCTGGTTCAGGATCCGTCGCTCGAGCAGCTGGTGCCGGACAGGGCGCCACCTCCGGAGCCGGTTGGCATCGCGGGCGCGGGCTATGTCCCCCGAGCCGTCGCCGCGTTGCGCGCTGCCCCCATGGTCGGACGCGAGAAGCAGCTCCGCGCGGCGGTCGACGTCATCTGGGGTGGTGGTGACGGCACGAGGGCGGTGGTGATCACGGGCGAGCCTGGCGTGGGAAAGACCCGGCTCATGGCCGAAGTGGCATCCGAGCTCGCCGGTGGCGGCTTCCACGTCCTCCTCGGGCGCTGTTCGATGTCCCCGCTCCTCCCCGGCGAGCCGGTGACCGAGATCGTGCACCAGGTCATCGACGAGCAGACCGACGACCTGCGGCTCCGCCTCGGCGGCGGACTCCGCGAGCTCGGCCGCTTGGTGCCCGATCTGCACCTGCGGATGCCGGACGTCGAGCCATCGGCGGAGGTCCCGGCCGACGCGACCCGGTACCTGGCCGCCCGGGCGTTCTCGTCGGTGCTCGACGTCGCGGCGCTGGCCGGCCCGGTGTTGCTCCTGATGGATGACATCCAGGCCGCGGATCCCATGACGATCGAACTGCTGCGCCACGCACTCCGTCGCCCCGAGGCCCCGCTGGCGGTGGTGATGACCGAGCGGGACAGCGGCCCGGAGGTCGACCGACTGCTCGTCGACATCGGACACGACGGCACGCTGGTCCGGATCGCGCTCGAGGGGCTGTCGCCCGAGGAGACCTCGGCTCTGGTGGAGCGGGAGGTCCCCGGCCGCACGTCTCCCTGGCTGGGGCGGGTCGTCCACGAGCACACCGGCGGGAACCCGTTCTTCACCCTCGAGCTCGCCCGCCACCTGGCGATCGGTGGGCGTCCCCGGCCCACGTTCACCGGCGACCTCCCGCCCAGCCTGGTGGCGGTCGTGCGGCGCCGCATCGAGGAGCTCGGTGACGTCGCCGAATCGGCCCTGCGGACCGCCGCTCTGGTCGGGACCGAGTTCGACGCGGCCGTCGTGCTGGCGGCCTGCCCCCACCCCGGTGCGGCGGCGGGACTCGCCGACGCGGCGGACGCCAGGATCATCGAACCGGTGCCCGACGAACCCGGCCGTCATCGCTTCGCCCACGGCGTCACGGTGTCGGTCCTCCGGGGCTCGTTCGGACCCGGGGAGGCGGAGCGCACCCACGAGGCCATCGCGTCCACCCTTGCCGACGTGCCACCGGGCGAGGCGGTGCCCCATGCCGCGCTGGCTCACCACTGGCGCCAGGCCGGCATCACCCATGCCCACCGGGCCGCGGCCCACAGCGAGGCCGCCGCGCTCGAGGCCTTGCGGCGTCGGGCGTTCGAGCCGGCCCGGTCGTTGTGCGTCGCCGGGCTCGAGGCGCTGGACGCGGCTGGAACCAGGGACGACCAGTACCTGCGCCTGCTGCTGCTGGCCGTCGACGCCGCCGGGGCGTCCGCCGATCAGGCTGGTGCCACGGCCCTGGCCGAGACCGCGGTGGGCCTTGCCCGCCAGCTCGGCGACCACGACGCGCTGGTGCGCGCCGCCCTCGCCGCCGTCCCGGTGCTGCCCGACGAGCGATGGGGCGCCGTGCTCGAAGACGCTCTGCACCTGGTCCGGCCGGGAACAGATGATCACCTGCGCCTCCAGGCCTGCCTGGCGTCGATGGTGGCCGACGTCGATCCCGCTCGCGCCGACGGATTGATCGCCGAGGTGAGACCACAGGCCGCGACGCGACGCGATGTGTCCCTGCTCCACCGGGTGCTCGCCTACGACGTCTTCCACGGCTCCGACGTCCCGCCTCGGCAGCGCATCGCCATCGCCGATGCGATCGTGGCGCATGCCGGCGACGAGTCGCAGTCGGCCGTCGTCCTCGATGCCCACACGTTTCGGGGTACTGCTCGACTCGAGCTCGGTGACCGGGCGGGCGCCGAACGTGACTTCGCCGACCATTCTCGGCTGGCGTCGGCGCTACGCAGCCCGGGCGCGCTCGCCGTGGACGCGCAGCGCCGAGCCATGCGGGCCCTGCTGGCCGGCCGCCCCGAGGAGGCCGAGCGCCACGTGCACGAGGCCATGCTGCAGGTCGGCGACGACCGGGCCTGGGTCGCGGTGTACGGAGGCCAGCTCATGGCCATCAAGGAGGCGCAGGGTCGCTACGAGGACATGCTCGGCCTGCTCGACCTGCAGGAACCCGTCGACGCGGCCCGCCCCGTGACTCGATCCACTCGGGCCATGGCCCTGGCCCACCTCGGACATTCGGCCGGCGCCCATGTGTTGCTCGATGAGCTGCGGATGGAGCTGCCCGAGTGCCGACGCGATCTGTTCTGGATGATCGCCGCGGTCAACACCGCCGACACCGCCACGACCCTCGGCGACCGGGTGGCAGCGGCAGAGCTCACGGAACTCCTGCGTCTGTACGGTGATCGGGTGGCGGTGTTCGCTATGGCCGCGGTGTGCTGGGGTGCAGTGGCCCGGTTCCTGGCCCCCATGGCGCACCTGTTGGGCCGGCTCGACGACGCGGTCGGCCGACACGAGCAGGCCATGGCCCTGCACGAGCAGCTCGAGGCGCCAGCACTGCTCGTCCGGGACCTCGACGGGATCGTCGACGTCCTCCGCCAGCGCGGGCGGCGCGGTGACGTGGCCCGGGCCCGGTTGCTCGAGCAGCGAGCGGCCGAGCTGCGGACTCGGTGGTCGCTGCCCGCATCCCGGGCTGGATCCGCCCCTCGTCCCTCGCACGTCGTCACCCGTTGATCGACTCGAACGCACTCTTCCAGTCGATCCGATCGTTCCGGGTTCCGGTGCGGTAGATCGCCTCTCCCCGGCGCAGGGCGTCGAGCAACGGCATGGGGCCCTCCGGGGTGGGGACGACCGTGAACCAGTCGAGAGACCCGTTGGCCAGATTGAACCAGGTGGTCAGCAGCTGCCGGTCGAGCTTGTCGTCGCCCGCCTTCTGGCTGGGCTGGAGCAGGATCGTACGGACGTTGTCGAAGGTCGAGGTCGACACGTCGTGGTCGAAGACGGCGCTCATGTGCCGCGCGACGTCGACGTAGCACCGCAGCGTCTCGTCGTCGAGGTCGTTCTTCCCCTTCTTCTTCGAGGTGTCGAACTCGCCGAACCACCAGCCGGCGTTGCGGATCCGCTTGTCGGTCCCGGTGACCACCACCCAGGTGCTGTCACTGGTGGTGCCGGCATCGTCGTCGGTCACTCGCAGCTCCACCTGGTAGAGGCAGGGCTGCGCCCACGAGCTCGAGCGGACGTCGGCCACGTCGACGCGCGGGATCAGCTCGGGGCTCGGTAGCGGATCAGCCCGCGACGTATCCACCCGGCTCGTGTTGGTGGTCGTGGGGTCGCCGAAGCGACCGAGGGCGTCCCACCGCCAGCGGAACGTGAGGTCGTCGCTGCCCGGGTCCGACGCCGTCGCCCGGAACGCGGTGCTCACGCCGGCCCGGGTGAGGAACGTCTGCGTCTCGATGTCGGCGTCGTCGTCGGGCCCGTCGGCCAGGACCAGCGCCACCCCGTTGACCGTCCGCGGGTAGGCCGATGTCGGGCTCCCGGTGTCGATCGCCGCCACGGGGTCGACGTTGGCGACGACCACGTTCCAGGTGGTGGTGCTCACGCCCGTGTCGTCGTCGATGACCCAGACGTGCACCGGGAAGGTGCCGTTGTCACCGAAGATCGCGTCGGCGGCGAAGGTGCGGGTGCCGCGCGGGAGGGGACCGGTCTCGATGTCGGCGTCCCACTCGGAGGAGTGGAAGGGGAACGAGGTGTCATCGAACACGGCCGAGGGCGGTGTCACCAGCGCCGTGTCGCCGAGTACCACCGGATCGAGGGCGCCGGTGCCCCAGTCGATGACCACGACGTGATCGTCGAGCGCGCCCGGGTCGCTGAAGCCAGCGGTGACGGTCGCGGTCTGGCCCTCGTCCAACTCGGCATCGGTGGGCGGCGGACAGCCGCTGCCGTTCTCGTCACCGAAGCCCTCCGGACTCGAGCTGGCGCAGAGAACCGGTGCCACGTTGCGGACCGTCACCGTGCGCTGCTGCTCGGTCCATGCCGCACCCGGGACCAAGACCACCCCTCCGTCGCTGTCCAGCTCGTACATGTCGTCGTCGGCGATGCGGATGTCGACGGTCTCGATGTCGGACGGGGTGCCGGTGGGATCGTCGTCCGGGTACTCGAACGTCATCGTCACCGACCGGTCGCCGGCGTTGGTGAACTTCTGGACGTCGAAGACGCCGTCACCGTCGAAGTCGGCCTCGACGACGTGGGAGTCGTCGGGGCCGGCGTCGTCGAAGGCGATGATGAAGTTCACCGGGGTGCCCTCATCGACCGCGTTGGGGGACAAGGTCAGGGCCGCGGCGGTCGGGGCGACGTCGTCGACGCGAGCTACGACGAAATCGGTGCCGACGCCACCGTCGTCGTCCACGACCGTGACGACGATCGAGTAGTTGTCGCTCGTCGTGGCCGTCGGGTCGTCGTCGGTGTACGTGTGGTGCAGCACCGTTCCCGAGGTGGCGGGCATCAATGGCCGGACGGCGCCGTCGCCCCAGACCACCGCGACGCGGTGCGTGTCGTCCAGGCCGGGATCGGTCCAGTCGACCGTGAGCGCCACCGAGCCGTTCTCATCGATCGTCGCCACGTCCAGGGACGCGTCGACGACGGGTGCGACGTTGCGCACCAGAACGGTGGTCGACGCCGAGGTGGGCGAGGCGACGCCGGAGGTGACGTCGGTGGCGTGGATGGTGAACACGTCGCTGAGCGTTCCCGTGGGGTCGTCGTCGGCGTAGGTGTGCGTGACGGTCGTCGACTGCCCTCCAACGTGGATCGTCACCGGTGTGGCCGCGCTGGAGTCGCCCCAGTCGACCGAGAGGGTGCGGGCGCCGTCGTCGGCCTGCAGGGTCCGGTCGAAGCCGACGGTCAGCGTCACCGAGGCGCCTTCGTCGATGCTGCGGGGGCTGACCGACGAGGCCAGGACCGGCGGTGGCGGGGGCGGCGGATTCTCCGGATCCACGCCGAGGTGCTCGAGCTGGGGTCCGAAGTCGATGCCGCCGGGCCCGAAGTACTGCGGGTCGGCGCCGGTACAGGGCGCGGCGGAGCCACCGGTCGTGAGGAACCGCCAGAAGTCGGCGACCATGTCGTCGACGCTGCCGTCGATGGCGAACGCGTCGCCGATGGCGAACGTCCAGTTCACTCCGAACTCGAGCGGCGCGCCGAAGATCACCGAGTCGAGCGCCACCTGCGCCTGGCTGTCGCCGAAGGCGTGCAGGTCCAGGCGGAACTCCGCGCACTCGAGGTCGAACAGCGTGGAGGAGCCTGCGGGTTCGAGGAACCCGCGCACGGTGTCGATGATCGCACCGATGTCGGGCAGGACGGGATCCCCGGTCTGGGACCCGGCGAGATCCACGATCTGCGCGATCACTCCGCCGAAGAGGTCCTCGATCTCGCCCCGCACCTCGCTGAGGGTGCAGGTGGATCCGAGGTCGGGGAAGAGCGTCGGGCAGATGCCGTCGATGTGGAAGGGCGGGATCAGATAGCACGACTCGGGGTAGGTGGCGATCGAGCCGTCGGCCGCCACGCCGAGGCACACCGGGTCCTGCCAGAAGCCCGCGACCCAGCCCTCGATGATCCAGCACTTGCCGTCTTCGTCGACGGTGCCGCTGATGAGTGTCGGGTTGTCCTCGCTGATCTCCTCCAACGGATTCCAGGAGAAGCCGGCGACGCAGGTCCGCTGCGTCGGGAAGTACGAGCTCCGCACACCCGGGAAGGTGTAGCCGTTCAGCAACCCCAGCAGGGTGGCGTCGACGGTGGCGTCGGCGTCGTCCTTGGCCTGGTTGAACGCGTCGAGCACACCCTGCAGCTGGTTCTTGATCGCGGTGGCCGCCGCGGTCACGTCAGGTGGTACGTCGACGCCCGCGGCTGCCAGCCGGTTGGGGAGATCGAGCAGCGTGCCCAGCGGGTCGCTGTTGAAGTCGGCGATCAGCCGGTCGAGCTCGCGGACGAGCGCCTCGAACTGGTCCAGCGTCGGTTGCACGAAGCCGGTGACGACGTCCTGGAAGTCCGCGCCCTGGGCGTAGGTGGCGAACTCCGGGGCGGACAGTTCCGCACCGGCGAGCACCACGTGCAGGCTCAGGTGCGGGTCGAATCCGCCGCTGAGGATGGCGAGCAGGTCGCCGTCGCCGAGGCCGATCTCGGCGTCGGCCAGCACGTTGAACCCGAAGACCTCGAGCTGGCCGGCGAAGACCATCTGCGTCGGGCGAAGCTCGAACGCCATGCGTCCCGAGGCCCACGTGTCGGTGATGGGCCCGGTGAGGACCGGATCCCGCAACCCGACCCGCGCCCCGCCGGCGAGCCGGATCACCTGATCGTCGGTGGTCAATCGGAAGACCACCTCGACGTCGTCGGTGAACTCGATCGGGATGGGCGCCATGTCGAAGGCGGCGAGGGTCCCCTCGGCGATGATGCCGGTGGGAGTGAGGCTGAAGAGCATGCTCGCCACGCAGCCGTCGTCCTTGTGACTGAGGCACTGGTTCGGGGGCACGGGCGGCGGCGTTCCCGAGCTGCTGCACACCGGCGGTGGTGACGCCGCGGGGATGGCGCCCGTGTACACGTAGAGGTCGCCCTTTAGACTGATGCCCTGCCCGATGCACAGGTCGGGCACGCCCAGCGGTGACAGGGAGAAGAACAGGTCGCGCACGCCGACGTTCGGCAGGGCGTTGAGCTCGGTCGCTCCGATCGGTTCGGCACCGATCGCATCAGCCATCAACTCGTAGAGGTCGACGAGCTCGCTCTTGGCCAACCCGCCGGGGAGCGAGAGCATGAGCCCGAACTTCTCGATGCTGGGGCGCACGATCGGCACCGGGGGCGGGGTCGTCGTCGCACCGATGTTCACCCCGAACTGCAGTGCGCCGGCAAAGGCCTTGGGACCGGTCCCGAGGTCGACGGAGCCGTTGATCAGGCCGCCGAGGACCAGCGAGATGGGCGTCGGGGTGGCGGCGGGGTTCACGCCGAGCTCGATGCGCCCGATGATCTGGCGGATGATGACGCTGTCGATCCCGAACGGCGCCCAGCCGGCATCGGCGATCTCGCCGCCGGGGTCGTCCGCGGCTGCCCGCGACGTGATCGAGCCCTCCAGGGCCACGAAGAGCTCGACACCGGGGTTGAAGCTGATCCCGACCTCGCCGCCGACCGCGACGTCGATCAGGTCATAGCAGAAGTAGCGTGGCGGGCCGGCGGCGACATCGGCCGGAACGCCGGCCTGGGCGACGACGCCACCGCGCGGGCAGGTGGCATCCGCCGCGACGGGAGACGCGGCGAAGGCGGAGAAGTCGATGGGCAGCGCACCGCCGGTGAGCGCGTCGGTGACCTCGGCGATGGAATCGGTCACCGCCGGGTCGATGCCCTGCATGAACCGCAGCGTTCCGTTGAGCTCCAACCCGAAGGCGACGCCGTCGGTGCCGGCCGTGAGTGCGAGCTCGATGCCGAGGCTGTCGACGAAGTCGATCTGGGCCAGCAGGTCGTGGTCGACCTCGAAGCGGAGTGCCAAGTTCAACTCGGGGAGGTCGCTGGTGCCGGGAATGGGCAGGTTCCCGCTGGCCAGCACGTACGGCTCGAAGCCGAGGCCCTTCGAGAGGTCGTCGAACGGGGCCGGCACGGCGAACGCGCCGAGGGCGGAGAAGCCGTCGCCGAGCGTCCGGCCGCTGGCGTCGCCGCCGAACAGCGGGGCGAACCAGTCCTGGGCGATGTCGCTGAGTTGGTCGATCGGCAGGGTGCCGGGCCCGCCGGTACCGGGCGTGGAGAAGACGAGGCCGAACCCGGAGGTGGGGTCGCCGCTCGCCGGGGGCGCGGGCGCGATGACGAAGTCGATCGGCAGGGTGTCAGCCACGGCGACGGGGAGCAGCCGGCTGAGGGACAGCTCGGAGTCCGGTCGGATGCCGATGGTGATCTGCTCGAGCCCGAACGGTGAGAGATCGAACGTGGCGGCGGCGATGGCCGACACCGAGATGGGGGCGCGTGCGTCGGCCGGGTCGTCGGCGTACGGGTCGAAGCTGGCCGAACCGACGGCCGTCACGTCGGCGCTGTCCCCGGTGACACGGACCGTGATCGCACCGGGACCGAAGCCCACCGTGGCGATCGAGTCGGGGAGGGCCGGCGCCCCGGAGCCGAACAGCGTCGAGACCACCTGGCCCACCTTCACGGTCGATTCGAGCGCCACGGTGAACTCGGCCCCGTCGGTCCCGATCTGCACCTCGACCGCGAGCGGGACCTCGGCGATCTCGAACTCGCCCCGCAGGCGGGCGGTGAGCTGGACCACCGGGTCACGGCCGGGATCGGAGTCGATGACCACCTCGGCGTAGAGGCTGGTCACGTCGAGCCAGTCGATGCCGAACGCGTCGTTCCACGGGCCGGACAGGGCGGCCCGCATCGTCACCGTCCAGTCCCCGGCGGCCGGGTTGCCCTCGAACGCGGCTCGCAGGTCGACGGCCTGGTCGGCCAGGGAGCTGTGGATGCCGCTGAGCGACACGTCGTCGATGGAAACGCCCAATACGAGGGAGTCGTCGGCGTCGGTCTCGGGCTGGCCCTCGTCGAAGGACAGGAAGAACTCCCACGCGCCGGTGGCGGGGAGGCTGAGCCAGCTCGGGAAGTCGTCGATCGTCGGCGTCGACGTGAACCCCGGCAGCGTGGCCCGCAGGTCGAGGTTCTCGAGCAGCGTGGCGGGGCTCGAGGCGAGATCGGGGATGGTGAACCCGGCGGAGCCTTCCAGGTGCAGCGGGCCGGTGGCCGCGATGTCGAGCGCGCCGAGGATCGGGGCCAGGTCGTCGAGCGGGACGTCGAGGCTCATCTGCAACTCGCCGGTGACCGGCAGGGTGGTGGTGAGCGGGGCACCGGTGACCTCCTCGAGGAAGGCCTGTGCTGCCGGACCGAGTCGTTCGGTGGGGAAGCTGGACGACGAGGAGTGCAGGAACCGCAGCTCGGGCAGCTCGAAGTCGCCGGCCAGGGTGCCGGCGGGGACCGGGAGCACCTGGGAGAGCCGGATGCAGTCACAGGCGTCGCTGGGTGCGTCCACGACCAGGGCGGCGAGCAGCGCAGCGGGGGCCTGGCCGGCATCGGCGCCCACCAGCAGGCGGACCCGGACGCCACCGTCGAGCAGGCCGTCGACCTGGGCGAAGCCTCCCAGCACCGGGCCGGTGCTGTCGTAGGTCAGCTCCAGCTCCTCGATGGTGGCGGACCCGACGCCGGCGAGGTCGAGCAGCTCGGTCGGGGTGGCGGCGCCGGATCCACCGAGCCAGCCCAGGAGGTCGTCGACGGCGACCGGTCCGGTGAGGTGCACGAGCGCGGTGGTCGTGAGGGGGTCGGACGCGACGTCGATCTGCAGCTCCTGCGGCCCGGGTGCGGTGATCACCGCGTCGGCCCGGAAGTCGCCGGCGTAGGTCGGTGGCGTGGTGGCGTCGTCGTACGCCAGGTCGAGGGTGACGTCGGTGAGCGGCCCCATCCAGTCGAGGCCGAACGGCACGGTGAAGGACGGCGCCGAGAGGTGGACCTCGAGCGCGGTCCCGAGGTCGGCCACGTCGTCGAGGGAGATCTCGTAGTCGATGGCGTTGGACACCTGGCCGGTGTCGACGATGGCAGTGCCGGCCACGTAGGCGCGTGGCACCAGTGGACCACCACCACCGGGGTCGAGCCGGACCCGGAACTCCGGCACCCCGATGCCGGTTGCCTCTGCGGTCTGGGTCAGCCACGCCGGCAGCTGGCTCGAGTCGAGCTCGATCGGGGCGTCGAGCGAGAAGGTCGACGGGTCCAACGTCGATGCGCTGTCGAACAGGAACGATGCCGTGTCGGCGATGGACCCCACGAGGGTCAGCGACTCGGTGGGGTCGTAGCCGACGAACCGGGCCAGTCGGTCCAGCACCGGCATGCTCGACAGGTCCAGGTCGGCGACGAGCGTGGCCACGTCGTCGAACGCCAGCGGCGGGTCGGTCCCCGCAAGGTCGTACAGCGCGAGCAACTCGGGCGGCAGGATCGCCGGGTCGAGGCTCAGGGTCGAACCGTCCGGGACGAGCGTGATCACACCCGAGGCGAGCTGGACGGCTCCGGCGACGCCGGTGAGTCCCGGCCACGCCGGCACCACGGTCTCCAACGCGTCGTCGGCGATGTCGAGCGCCAGCGCCACCTGCGGAGCAGCGGTGGGATCGGACCAGTAGGCCTGGACCACGAGGTTCACCGCGCCGCCGAGCTCCCCGAAGGTGTCCGCCAGGGTCGAGCTGAGCACGACGAACGCGTCGTCCGCGGCCGGCGAACCGACCGTGGTCAGGTCCATCGGGACGTTCGGAATGGTGCCGAGACCGGGGATGGGGAGCGCGACCGTGCGGCTGCCACCGGCACCGAGGGCGTCGAGCGCGTCCTGGAAGCTGAGGTCCGCGAGGTCGATGGCGCCGGCGGTCGATCCGGGGACGATCGTGATGTCGTGGGAGGCGACGGCCTCGGCGGGTCGGGTGCTCACCGCCATCGCGACGGCGACCGCACCGAGCGCCAGCAGGGTCATCCATCGCCGACTCGACCGTGCCATGACTCGTCCTCCCGCTCCGCGCTGAGTGCGCGCCCCTCGGAGGAGACGGTACGGAGGACCGCTTTCAGTCCGCTTTCAGTGCCTGCCAGTGACGAACGTCCGGGGTCGGCTCTGGCGTTCACCGCCCCCTGAGGCCGCCGGTCGGCGATACGGTCCGCCGGTGATGATCCCCCTCGACGAGACCTTCGACGGCACGTTCCCGTTCGCTCCGCACACCTTCGACGGTCACGGCTTCGTCCAGCACTACGTGGACGAGGGGCCGAGGGACGGCCAGGTGGTGGTGTGCCTGCACGGCGAACCGACCTGGGGCTACCTGTACCGCAACATCATCCCCCGGCTGTCCCCCCGGTACCGGGTGATCGTCCCCGACCACATGGGCTTCGGGAAGTCGGAGACACCCCAGGACCGCGACTACACGCTGCGCACCCACACCGAGAACCTGGCCGCGCTGATCGACCACCTCGACGTCGGCGACATCACGTTCGTGATCCAGGACTGGGGCGGGCCGATCGGCGCCGCCTACACCGTCCGCCACCCCGATCGGGTCAAGCGGCTGTTCCTGGCCAACACCCTGGCCGGCTACGGCCAGGTGGACGACGGCGTGGCGCAGATCAACGAGTCGCGGTGGTTCCGCTGGATCGGCGAGGGCCTCGAGTCCGGCCGCACCGAGGCGGTGCTGCGCAACCTCGGGTCCACGGTGCTGTCGGTGATGCAGTTGCTCGGGATGCACAACCCCGAGGCCGTCACCAGCGCCACCTGGGTCCGGGCGTACTCGGCCCCGTTCCCCACCTGGGAGTCGGCCATCGGCGGCTACGAGTTCCCCATCGACGCCTACTCCGGCCGGATCATCGACTACGTGCTCGAAGGGCTCGGCGGCGTGCCGGCGCTGCAGTCGAAGCCGGCCGTGCTCTACGAGGGCATGGCCGACCAAGCCATCCCGCCGGCCCGGGCCATCGCCGACTTCCGGTCCCTGTGGCCCGACGCGCCGGTCGTCGAGCTGCCCGGCGTCGGCCACTTCTGCCAGGAGGACGTCCCCGACGTCCTCGCCGCGGGCATCGACCAGTTCATCCAGGCCAACCCGTAGTCGGCCCTGCTCGTCCGCGCCGATCGGTCAGATCCCGGTTCCTGTCGTAGTACCCGGCTACAACAGGGCTATGGGGAAGAACAACCGCCGGCGCCGGGCCGCCAAGCAACGCAAGCGAACCGAACAGCGACGGGAACGCCGTACCGAGGGCCACCCTGCTGCGGGCGGCCGGCGCTTCGACGCCCGATCCGATGCCGACCCGAGCACGGCGTTCCTGACTGCCGTCCAGGCCTTTCGCGTCGGCGATGGTCGCGTGGTCTCTGAGCTGGTCGAGCTCCTCGCCGCCCTCGCGCCAGCGGCGGTTGCCGCTGCGGTGGAGGTGGTGGTCGAGCGGGAGGTGGCGCGGCTGTGGGTGGCGGGGTGGCAGCCGGCCGTGTTGCACCGGGCGGTGGAGCGGAACGCCGATGCCGGCGCCGCCGCCGTGCTGCGTGGCGCGCTCGCCGCCGAGTCGGCCTCGTGGGAGACGCTGGCCGCCGAGGTGGCGCCCGAGTGGTTGGACCAGCTCGCCACCGTCGGCGCCGGTCGGTCCCCGTCCCCCGAGCAGTCCTACCTGCGTCCGGCTCGACCGCTCCTGGCCCGACGTCCTCCCGCCGCCGTCGGGTTGACCGACGTCCTGCAGCGCCTCCCGGCGCTGCCGCTCCTCGGCCCGCCGCCGACCGAGTGGCGCTCGGGCATGGCGGCTGCTGCGGGTCGCACCAGGTTGCCCTCGGCGGTGCTGGAGAAGGTCCGGGCCCTGCTGGCGAAGGCCGAGTCGACGTCGTTCGATGCCGAGGCCGAGGCGTTCACCGCCAAGGCCCAGGAGCTGATGACCCGTCACCGCATCGACCGGGCGGTGTTGGAGGCATCGTCGGGAGCCGGCTCCGACACCGCGTCCGGGCGCCGCCTGCTGGTCGACGATCCCTACGCCGACGCCAAGGCGATGCTTCTCCAGGCGATCTGCGAGGCCAACGACGGGCGGGCCGTCTGGTCGAAGGGGCTGGGGTTCTCCACCGTCTTCGCCTTCCCCGACGAGCTCGACATCATCGAGGACCTGTTCACGTCGCTGCTGGTCCAGGCCACCAGGGCGCTGCGGCGCGAGGGAACCAAGCAGGACGGGGCGGGGCGCAGCCGCACGAAGCGCTTCCGACGGTCGTTCCTGGTCGCCTTCGCCACCCGCATCGGGCAACGCCTCGCCGAGGCGTCCGACGCGGTGGTCGCCGAGGCCGAGCAGGCCACCGGTCGGTCGCTCGTGCCGGTGCTGGCCGGCCGGGCCGAAGCCGCCCACGACGCGGCCGCCGAGGCGTTCCCCGAGACGCGCCGGTTCGCGGCCAACGCCTCCGACGGCGAGGGTTGGTTCGCGGGGACGATGTTCGGCGACCGGGCCGACCTCGGCGTCGGCGCCTCGCTCGACGAGCGCAGCGTGTCCTGAGCACGCCGGTGCCGTTGTCTGCCCTCGTCGTTGGGCAGGATGGTGGCGGTGCCGGACGACTTCCTGATCGCCGCCAACCCGGACGAGGGTTCGTCGCTGCCGTACCTGGTCCGGCTGCCGCTCGGGCCGGCGGGGATCGTGCTGAAGGTGCGCGACACCTGGCCGCGCACCGCCAAGGTCTACGCCCACCGGGCCGAGGGGTGGCCCCCCGACGCCACC
Source organism: uncultured Acidimicrobiaceae bacterium (assembly GCA_963731885.1). GTDB lineage: Bacteria > Actinomycetota > Acidimicrobiia > Acidimicrobiales > Salinilacustritrichaceae > Salinilacustrithrix. The sequence continues at coordinate 20,843 of CAVSXR010000047.1, forward strand.
ATCGTGGAGCGGGTACCGGTGCGGTCGTGCCGGCGCCGGGGCGCAGCCATCGACCTGGTGCTCGACCGCGGGCGGGAGAACCGCTCGCAGTTCGTGTTCACCCGGGCCCGGGGCCGGGAGATGATCTTCTGGCAGTCGGCCCGTACCGCGAAGCAGGCCCGGCCCAACGTGTCGTTGCCGACGGCGCGCGCGTCGGGCCGGGTGCTGGAGATCCTCGTCGACTCCCACGAACGGTACGCCTGGGACTTCGCCGGCCAGCAGGCCACCATCCGGCGGACGGGCCTGGTGGCCGGCGACTACGGCGTGGAGCTCGACGGCGGATTGGTCGCAGCGGTCGAGCGCAAGAGCCTCACCGACTTCGTGTCGACGCTCACCACCGGCAAGCTGCGGTACGTGCTGGCGGAGTTGGCCGAGCTCGACCGGGCGGCCGTGGTGGTGGAGGACCGATATTCGGCCGTGTTCAAGCTCGACCGGGTGCGACCGGCCGTGGTCGCCGACGGTCTGGCCGAGGCCCAGGTCCGGTTCCCCGCGGTGCCGATCGTCTTCTGCGAGACCCGCAAGCTGGCCCAGGAGTGGACCTATCGCTTCCTCGGTGCCGCCGTCGCCCACATCGAGGAGCATCACGACGCCGAACGGGTCACGGCTCACCTTCCGCTGGCCGGGCCGCTGCCGGCGGCCGCGCCCACGGCCGCCGAGATCAGGGCGTGGGCCACGAGCGTCGGTCTGGCCGTCTCCGACCGCGGGCGAATCCCGGCCGACGTCCGCCGTCGGTACGAGGCAGCCCACGACCGCTGACGGCCCCGCGCCGGTGCAACGACACGTCGAGCTCAGCCGTGGAGGAGGACGCCGAGGAAGAGCGCGCCCAGCGCGGTGAGGCCGGCGAGGGCGCCGCCCACGGCGAGGACGATCCGGCGGCGGGAGAAGGCATGGGCGGCGGCGGCGATGCCCGACACCGCCACCAGGCCCAGCTTGACCATGAGCGTGGTCAGGTACTTGTCGGACGCGGAGCCGGCGTTGATGGCGTACAGGTTCCAGATGCCGGTGGCCACCACGACGGCGAACGCCCCCCAGGCCAGGATGGCGAAGCGGCGGGCCGCCGTGCGAGGCACGTCGGGGCCCGCGGACCGCAAGGTGGGGAGCAGGAAGGCGACGGTGAACTGGCCGCCGACCCAGATGGTGGCGGCGAACACGTGGAGGAAGAGGCGGACGGTGGAGATCCGGACGTCGAGCACGCCGACCATGGTGCATCGCGGGTGGCGCGGTTGTGACCTTCGGTCCTGGACTCGCGGCGGGGCCGAGAGGACCATGGGTTCACCCGACGAGAGGAGACCCATGTCGTATCCCGTCAACCTCGAGATCGAATCGCCGCTGGAGGTCGCCAACTGGCGGCCGCTGGTCCACTGGATCCTCGGCATTCCGCACCTGCTGATCGCCAACGTGCTCAGCAACGTGGCCGAGGTACTGGCCGTCATCAGCTGGTTCATCATCGTGTTCACCGGGCGGTTGCCCCAGGGCATCGCCGACTTCCAGTGCATGATCCTGCGGTACGAGACCCGGGCCTACTCCTATGTCTTCTGGCTCCGCGAGAGCTACCCGCCGTTCGAGTTCGAGCTCAGCGGGACCGACCCCGGCACCGATCCGGTGCGGGTCGACGTGACGCCGCAGCTCGAGGACCGCAACCGGCTGACGGTCGGATTGCGGCTCCTGTGGATCATCCCCATCGCGCTGTTCACCGCCCTGGTGGCGATCGCGGCGTTCTTCGCGCTGATCGCCTCGTTCTTCGCCGTGCTGTTCACCGGCCGGTGGCCGGAGGGGATCCACAGCTTCGTCGTCAAGACCGCCCGGCTCGGGCTGCGGCTCAACGCCTACGGCCGCCTGCTCGTCGACGACTACCCGCCGTTCGCCCTCGAAGAAGGCGGTTCGACGGCACCGGCGGTGTAGAACCGTGGGATGACCGACGCGCTCATCATCGACGCCGTCCGCACCCCTCGCGGGATCGGCAAGCAGGGCAAGGGTTCGCTCGCCCACCTCCATCCCCAGCACCTCGGCCGCACGGTGCTCGAAGCGCTGGTGGAGCGCAACGGGTTCGACACCGCCGACGTCGACGACATCGTGTGGGGCACCAGTGCCCAGGTCGGCACCCAGGGCGGCGACCTCGGGCGCATGTCGGCCCTCGACGCCGGCTACGACGTCAAGGCCAGCGGCATGACCCTCGACCGGTTCTGCGGGTCGGGCATCACCGCCAGCAACATCGCGGCCAACGGGATCATGGCTGGCATGGAGGACCTGATCATCGCCGGCGGCACCGAGATGATGTCGATCAAGCACAAGGGCATGCTTCCCGATGGGCGCCGGCAACTCCCACCTGCAGGAGCTGCACCCGCAGTCCCACCAGGGCGTGTGCGCCGACGCCATCGCCACCCTCGAGGGCATCCCCCGCGAGGCGCTCGACGAGCACGCGGCCGAGTCCCAGGCCCGGGCCGCCCAGGCCATCAAGGAGGGCCGGTTCGACCGCAGCCTCATCCCGGTCATGAACCTCGACGGCACCGTCGCCCTCGACCACGAGGAGTTCCCCCGGCCCGGCACCACCGCCGAGTCCCTGGCCGCCCTCCCGCCGAGCTTCCCGGCCGTGGCCGACTTCCGCTACGAGGACAACCCGACGTTCCGCGAGCTGATCAACATGCGGTACCCGGATCTCGACATCGTCCACGTCCACCACGCCGGGAACTCCTCCGGTGTGGTCGACGGCTCGGCCGCGCTGCTGATGGCCAGCCCGGACTACGCCAAGGCCCACGGGCTCACGCCGCGGGCCCGCGTCGTGGCCACCGCCACCATCGGCGACGACCCGACGCTCATGCTCAACGCGCCCGTGCCCGCCGCCCGCAAGGTGCTCGAGCGGGCCGGGATGACCGTCGACGACATCGACCTGTTCGAGGTCAACGAGGCGTTCGCGGTGGTGTCGGAGAAGTTCCAGCGCGACCTCGACCTCGACCGCGACAAGGTCAACGTGAACGGCGGTGCCATGGCCCTCGGCCACCCCATCGGGGCCACCGGCGCCATCCTCATCAACACCGTGCTCGACGAGCTCGAGCGCCGCGACCTCCAGGTCGGCCTCATCACCATGTGCACCGGCGGCGGCATGGCGCCCGCCATCATCATCGAGCGCGTCTGATCCCGCCGTGGGCCCGCAGGACATCCCCGATCTGCCCGACGGGGCGCAGGTCAACCAGGAGGAGTGGGAGCTGTTCTTCCGGCAGTTCGGTACCCACGGGTACCGCGGTGCGGTCCGGATGATGAGCCGGATCCCGTCCGAACCCCGGTGCGAAGCGTGCGGCTCACCGTTCGGCGGGCTCGGCGGGGCGATGATGTGGGCGATGGGCAAGGCGCCGTCGCGGAAGAACCCGTGGTGGTGCAGCCGGTGCTTCGAGATGTCGCCCAACGGTGGTGCCACGCTCACCATCGGCGTGCTGTTCGCCTACATCCGGGGTCACCGCCCTGGCCGAGGGGGTGAGCCCGAAGCAGATGGCCGACACCCTCAACCGGTTCTACGCCGCCGCCACCCAGGTGATCGTGCGCCACGGACTGGTCGACAAGCTGATCGGCGACGAGGTGATGGGCGTGTACATCCCTGCGCTGGTCCGTCCGGCCGCTTCGTCGACGCCATGGTGCAGGACGCCCAGGAGCTGCTCTGCGCGGTCGGGTACGGCAGCGCCAAGGGCGCACCGGTCCCGGTCGGGGTCGGGCTCGACGTGGGACAGGCCTTCGTCGGCAACGTCGGCGACGGCGACATCACCGACTTCACCGCCATCGGCGACGTGGTCAACACCGCGGCCCGGCTGCAGTCGGTGGCCGAGGGCGGCCAGATCGTCCTGTCCGCCGAGGTGGCCGCGCAGGCCGGCCTCGACCCGAGCGAGGGCGAGGCGGTCGAGCTCGACCTGAAGGGCAAGCAGGAGCCGGTCGTGGCCCGGATCCTGACCA
>CAVSXR010000048.1:0-22501 GCA_963731885.1 uncultured Acidimicrobiaceae bacterium
CGACGACATCGACGGCCGCGGCAGACGGAGACGAGGAGCCGACAGTGGAACGGGGCGCCACGGAAACCGGGCGGGACGCCAGGCGATCAGCGACCACCGGGCGCATCCACCGGGGCCCGACCCGCCGGCAGGTGCTGGTGGGAGCGGCCGCCCTGGCCGGCGGCGGGTGCGTCTCCCGGGCATCCGCCGATCTCGCCGGTGCCCTCGCCGAACCGGGAACGACCGTCCCCGGGGCCGCCGGCGCCGGTCCGATCGGGGCCGATCCGCTCCGCGTCCGTCTGGCGCGGTCCACGTTCGGTGTCACCGAGCGGCTGCTCGACGAGGTGCGAGCCCTGGGATGGGACGCCTGGCTCGAACGCCAGCTCCAGCCGGAATCGATCGACGACGGCGAGGTCGAGGCCGCGTTGGCGGGCTACCCGGTGCTCACGATGACGGTCCCCGAGCGGCGGCAGCTGGCCGAGGAGTCGGCTCGCGGCCTGCGTGACGTGGTGGGGCCGCTGGTCCACGCCACCCTGGTCCGAGCGGTCCACAGCGAGCGCCAGCTCCGGGAGGTGCTCGTCGACCACTGGAACAACCACTTCAACACCGATGTGTCCGACCCGGTCGTCGCCCTCACCAAGCACGACGTCGACGCCGCGTTCCGCGCCGGCGCCTTCGGGCCCTTCGGCGACCTCCTGGCGGCCTCGACGAAGAGCCCGGCCATGCTCGCCTACCTCGACAACGCCGCCAGCCGTCGGCCGCACCCCAACGAGAACTTCGGGCGAGAGCTGCTCGAGCTCCACACCGTCGGTGTCGACGGCGGCTACGGCGAAGCCGACGTCGTGTCGTCGGCGCAGGTGTTCACCGGCTGGACGATCGACCGGGCTTCGGGCACCTTCGTGTTCCGGCCCCAGTGGCACGACCCGAGCCCGAAGGCGCTGCTGGGCTGGAGCTCGCCGGGCGGATCGGGTGAGCGGGCGGTGCACGAGGGTGAGGACCTGCTCGCCCACCTGGCCACGCTGCCGGCCACGGCGCGCCACGTCAGCCTCCGATTGGCCCGCCGGCTGGTGGCCGACCACCCCGCCGACTCGGTCGTCGACGCCGCCGCGACCTCCTTCGCCCGCTCCGGCGGGCGGATCGACGAAGTGGTGCGGACCCTCCTCGATCCCGCCGTCTTCGATCCCGCGGTGGAGCCCAAGGCGCCGCGGCCCTTCGAGTCGCTGGCCACGCTGCTGCGCCGGATCGGTGGGCGGGTCCCGACCGATCTCACCGATCGGGCGTCTCTCGGCCTGGCGACCACCCTCCACCACCAGCTCGCGGACCTCGGTCAGCCCCTCTTCCGTGCCCCCGCTCCCACCGGCTATCCCGATCTGGCCGAAGCCTGGGTCTCGACCCAATCGGTCCTGGCCCGGTGGGAGCTGGCGGCAACGCTGGTCGAGAAGGCCGGTGCCCTGCAGGTCTCGCTGGCGAGCCTGGCCGGCGGCGCGACGACAGCGGCGGATGCCGCCCGCAACGTCGCCCGCCACCTGTGGCTCCGCGACCCCACCGACGACGACGTCGACCGGTTGCTGGCTGCGGTCGGAGCGTCCCCCACCGATCCATCCGATCCCGGTCTGACCGGCGATCTCGCCGGCCTGGTCCTCGCCTCCGGTGTGGTGCACGAACGATGACCGAGGAGCTGCGATGAGCGCCGTCCCGACCTTCACCCGTCGTCGCCTGCTGGGAGGTTCGCTGGTGACCGCCCTCGGCGCGGAACCGGCCCCGCGCTGGGCGGCGCGGGCCGGTGCCGCTCCGGCCGAGCACACGGTCGTCTTCGTCTTCCTCCGCGGCGGCCCCGATGGTTGCAGCATCGTCGTGCCGGCCGCCGACACCGCCTACTTCGACGACCGCCCGACCATCGCGGTGGGCGACGACGTGGCCATCCCCCTCGACGACACCTTCGGGTTCCATCCCGCCATGGCGCCGATGACCGGGCTGTGGCAGGACGGCCACCTCGCGGTCGTACCGGCCTGCGGCTCGACGCTCGACAGCCGGAGCCACTTCACCCAGCAGGCCCACATCGAACGGGGCGGCGACGACTCGGCCACCGAAGGATGGATGACCCGCCTCCTGGCGTTGGTCGATCCGGGGGGCGGTTCGGGTCCGTTCGACGCCGTCGCCATGGGCTCGGGTGTCCCCGCCGCCTTCGATGGCGCGACCAGCGTGGTGGCCGTCGACGGGCTCGACTCCGTGGCCCTCCCCCGCTTCGGGGGCGCCGACACCACCGCGGTGGGCCGTGCACTCCGCGCCGGTGCCACGCGGGCCCATCCCCTGGTGGCGGAGGCGACCTCGGGAGCACTCGCCGCCGTACCCGTCCTGCAGCAGGTGGCGACCACCCAGCCGGCCGGGGCGGACTCCACCGGGATGGCGACCACGTTCGGCGACCTGGCCCGCATCCTGCGGGCCGACGTGGGCGTCGACGTGGCCACGGTCGACATCGGTGGCTGGGACACCCACAACGCCATGGGCGACGCCAGTGGTGGACGGATGTCCGACCTGGTGACGACGCTCGCCACCGCCCTCGCCGGCTTCGCCGAGGACCTGGGCCCGGCCTGGACCCGCACGACGGTGGTGGCCGTCGGCGAGTTCGGCCGGCGGGTCGCGGAGAACGGGAGCGGTGGGACCGACCACGGTCGGGGCGGGGTGCTGCTGGCGATGGGCGGGGGTGTGCGCGGCGGTCGTTACGGCGAGTGGCCCGGCCTGTCCCCGGAGGCGCTCGTCGCCGGTGACGTCCCGGTGACGACCGACTGGCGGACGGTTGTCGCCGAGATCGTCGAGCGACGGCTGGGCGTCGCCGACGTGACCGCGGTGTTCCCCGGCCTCGACTCCGCCCGCCTCGGCATCACCGCCTGATCGTTTTCGGCCAGAACCAAAACGGGACCGGGCGCCGCTCCGCTGAGGAACGACGCCCGGCCCGTGTGCCGTCAGATGACGGGTACTACTTGAGCTCGACGCTGCCGCCGGCGGCCTCGATGGCCTCCTTGGCCTTGTTGGCGTCGTCCTTCGACGCCTTCTCGAGCACGGTCGAGGGAGCACCGTCGACCAGCTCCTTGGCCTCCTTGAGACCGAGGCTGGTGAGGGCGCGCACCTCCTTGATGACGCCGATCTTCTTGTCGCCGGCGCTGGTGAGCACGACGTCGAACTCGTCCTGCTCCTCCTCCTCGGCGACCGCGGCACCGCCACCGGCCGCGCCGGGGGCGGCGACGGCCACGGGGGCCGCGGCGGTGACGCCGAACTTCTCCTCGAAGTCCGACAGGAGCTCGCTGAGCTCCAGCACGGTCATGTTGGCGATGGCGTCGAGGATCTCTTCCTTGGTGGCCATGATTCAGCTCTCTTTCTCGCTCGAAGCGTCTTCGTCGCTGCCGGCCTCGCTGGCGCTCGGCTGGGACGGTTCCGCAGCAGCTTCCGAATTGGTTGATGGATCTTGGGTGTCGGTTTCAGGGGTGGTCTCGTCGGCCGCCGGCTCGTCGACAGCGGTCTCGTCGGCTGCCGGCTCTTCGGTGGTCGGCTCTTCGGTGGTCGGCTCCTCGGTGGTCGGCTCGGCCACGGGGGCCTCGTCGGTTGCCGGCTCCTCGGCGGGGGCCGCCTCGGCCGGGGCATCGGTGGGGGCTCCGGGAGCCCCGCCCTGGTCGATGAGCGCCTTGAGGCCGTAGGCCATGTTGCGGGGCAGGGCCTGCAGCAATCCGGCGAAGCGTTGCATCGGGGCGGCGAGGCCACCGGCGAACCGGGACAGCAGCACCTCGCGCGGCTCCACGTCGGCCAGCGCCTTGGTGTCGTCGGCCGTGAGCAGCTTGTCGCCCAGCACGCCACCCTTGAGGACGAGTGCGGGGTTGTCCTTGCCGAAGTCCTTGAGGACCTTGGCCACGTCCACGGCGTCGCCGGGCGTCCCGTCGGGCTTGTCGGTGACGAACGCCAGTGCGGTGGGGCCGGTGAGCAGGTCCTCGATCTCGAGGCCCAGGTCACGGGCGGCGAAGCGCACGAGCGTGTTCTTGTACACCTTGAAGTCACCGCCGGCGTTGCGCAGCGCGGTGCGCAACTCGGCCAACTTGGAGACGTTCAGCCCGCGGTACTCGGCGAGGATCGTCGCGCTCGTGCCGTCGAGCCGCTCGCGCACCTCGTCGACCACCGCGACCTTCTCCGGTCTCGGGTTCTCCATGGACACCTCCTTCGTTCGATCTCTGGGCTCGCACGCATGCAGAGCCGGCACAGAGCCGGACACGTGAAGGTGTCACCTCGTCAGGCGGACTGGACCCAGTCCCTTGGGCGATCGGCGATCGCACCGGATGTCTACGGCGAGCGGTTCAGTTGTGAATGGGAAACGTTAGCGGGAACTGGTGCCGGGCCGGAAACCCGGTACGGAGCCGCGGCCAGTCTTCAGGGACGTTTGCGGGAGTTGTGAGGCCCCGCCGAACAACTCCAGGAAACCGGAGGTCGCTCTGCGACCGACGGTTTCAGTCTTCTTCGCGCTTGAGGCGGCCTGGGTCGATGTTGATGCCCGGCCCCATGGTGGAGCTGACCCCGACCCGGCGGAAGTAGCGGCCCTTGGCCGACGCAGGACGAGCCCGCTGCAGCTCGTCGACCACGGCCCAGAAGTTGGCGGCGATGGCCGAGTCATCGAAGCTGGCCTTGCCGATGGGGACATGCACGTTGCCGTAGCGGTCGGTGCGGTACTCGACCTTGCCGCCCTTGAACTCCTCGACGGCCTTGGCCACGTCGGTGGTCACCGTGCCGGTCTTGGGGTTCGGCATCAGACCGCGGGGGCCGAGCACGCGGCCGAGCTTGCCGACAGTGGGCATCATGTCGGGCGTGGCGATGGCGACGTCGAAGTCGAGCATGCCGCCGTCGACCTGCTCGGCGAGGTCGTCGGCACCGACGTGGTCGGCACCGGCCTCGCGGGCGGCGGTGGCCGCTTCGCCCTGGGCGAACACGGCGACCCGCACGTCCTTGCCGGTGCCGGAGGGCAGGGCAACGGTGCCACGGACGATCTGGTCGGCCTTGCGGGGGTCGACACCGAGGCGGGCGATGAAGTCGATCGTCTCGTCGAACTTCGCCGCGGCCAGCGACTTGCACAGGCCGAGGGCCTCGGCCGGGGTGTGCTGGCTCTCGCGGTCGTACTTCTTCACTGCGTCGGCGTAGCGCTTTCCTGCTGCCATCTGCGTGTCCTTTCGGGACTCCCTCGGTGGGTCGGAGACGTCATCCTCGGCGAGGTCCTCCGAGGCGAGCGGTTTGATGCGAACTGGGAGTTGTGAGGCGCTGCCGAACAACTCCGGGATCCGCCGCTCCCACAAGGGAGCGCCGGATCAAATGATCTTGATCCCCATGGAGCGGGCGGTGCCCGCGACCTGGAGCTTGGCCGCCTCGATGTCGTAGGCATTGAGGTCGGGCATCTTGGTCTGGGCGATCTCGGTCAGCTGGGCGTCGTTGATCGTCCCCACCTCCTGGGTGCCGGTGGTGTTGGCTCCCTTGTCGACCCCGGCGGCCTGGCGCAGCAGCACCGGCGTGGGCGGGGTCTTGGTGATGAACGAGAACGAGCGGTCCTCGAAGATGGTGATATCGACCGGGATGATGGTCCCGCGCTGGCTCTCGGTCTGGGCGTTGTACGCCTTGCAGAAGTCCATGATCGCGACGCCGTGGGGACCGAGCGCGGTACCGACGGGCGGGGCCGGCGTGGCCTGCCCGGCCGGGATCTGGATCTTGACGATTGCCGCGACCTTCTTCTTGGCCATGGGACTACTACTCCTGATGCGTTCTGGGCGACCGACCAGTGTGCCTGGCGGCGTGGCCGGGTGCCAACTGCGACAACCGGACGGAATGATGGAATGGTGCGGAGGCGCCAGCCGGAGCACCGAGGCGGGGTCCGGTCGGCTCCGTGCAACGTGGCAGCGCCCGCAGTCGAGCGCAGCGAGCGAGGAGCTGCAGGGTTACAGTTTCGCGACCTGGCTGAACTCGAGTTCGACCGGGGTCTCCCGGCCGAAGATGTTGACCAGCACCTTGACCTTGAGCTGCTCGGCGTTGAGCTCGATGACCTCGCCGGAGAAGTCGGCGAAGGGGCCGTCCTTGACCCGGACGGTCTCGCCCACCTCGTACTGCATGCGGGGCTTGATCTTGGCCGCGGCGACCTCGTGATCGTCGTCCTTGGTGCCGAGGAAGTTCTCGACGTCCTTGCGGCGCAGCGGCGACGGCTTGGCTCCGGCACCGACGAAGCCGGTCACGCCGGGGGTGTTGCGGATCACGTACCAGGAGTCGTCGTCGAGCCGGCACCGCACGAGCAGGTAGCCGGGGAACATCTTCTTCTGGACGACGACCCGCTTGCCGTTCTTGAACTCGGCCACGTCCTCGAGCGGGATGGCGACCTCGTAGATGCGCTCCTCCATGTTCATGGAGGCGGTGCGGGCCTCGAGGTTGGACTTGACCTTCTTCTCGTATCCCGACTGGGTGTGGACGACGTACCACTTGCCGGGCCGGTCGTACGGGCTGACCACCGGCTCGGCCTCGGGCTCGACGAGGTCCTCGGCGTCGACCACCTCGGGCGCGGGCTTCTCGTAGGAGAGGCGGGGCTCGGGCGGGGCGGGTTGCTCGGCGGGCGCCTCGGTGTCGACCCCGTCGGTGGGGTCGGCGTCATTCACGCTGACCGGGGCACTGGCGGCGGCGTCCACGGTGGTCTCTTCGGTGGTGTCGAGGCTGGACACGTCGGGCTCCTCTGCGTCGGGGGTGGGGTCGCTCATCGCTCGAACAGCTTGAGCACCGCTTGGCCGAGCACGTAGTCGAGGCCGGCGATCATCGCGGTGAGCACGACGATGGCGACGAGCACGACGACGGAGTAGTTGGCCACCTCGTCGCGCGAGGGCCATGCCACCTTCCGGAGCTCGCCGCGGACCTCGCGCATGAACTGGGTCGGGCCGGTGCGCTCGTTCCGGGCGGCCGCCGGTGCCGCACGCGGACCGCGGACGGGTTCACCCTCTTCGTTGAGCTGACCCTGCTTCTTGAGCAGGCGCTTCTGTTCTCGGTTCATGGCCATGAGGAAGGACCCCGGTGTATGTACGTCGTTCGGGAGCAGGGCAGGAGGGAATCGAACCCCCAACCGCCGGTTTTGGAGACCGGTGCTCTGCCAGTTGAGCTACTGCCCTCGGCGGTGGTGAACCGTAGACGCTAGCACCGGCTCCCCCAGATCCCGTATCGCCGACGGCGTGCGACGCCCCCGACGCGAACCCGACGCCGCCCGGTGAGTTCGCGCTATCCGACCAGCTTGAGCTTGCGGTTCCGGCTGGCGAGGACGATGGCGCCGGCCGCACCGGCCGCGGTGGCCGCCGCGATGCCGCCGATGTAGGCCACGCGTCGCCCGTGGAGCACGGCGCGGACGGCACGGCGCTCACCGGCTTGTTCGAGGTGGGCCAGGATCTCGGGCAACAGACCCGGTGCCGGTTCGAGCACGTCGGTCCGCAGGCTGCGCAGGGTGCGGAGCAACCGGCGGTACTGGACGACGTCGGCCTGGCACCGCAGGCAGGTCTCGACGTGGCGTCGGGTCGCCAGCGGGAGCGCGCTGCCGTCGACCGCCGCGCTGAGCAGGTGAGCCACGTCGTCGCACTCGAGCAGATCAGCTCGCACGGTCGACCTCGTTTTCCCGGCGGCCGAAGAGCCGCTCCTTGAGCTGGAGCCGGGCCCGGTGCAAGCGCACCTTGGCCGCGGTTTCGCTGATGCCGAGCTCGGCAGCGATGTCCTCGTGAGGCAGTTCGTACACGTCGCGCAGCAAGACGACGGCTCGGAGCTTGGGCGAGAGCTCCTGGAGGGCCTCGGCCAGGTCGGCTCGCAATGCCATGGCATCGGCCCGGGCGGCGGGGTCACGATCGTGGTCGATGTCCTCGAGCGTGTCGGGCAGCTCGTCGTGGCGGTGCTTGCTGCGCTTGCCCATGAGCGTGTTCGCGCAGTTGGCGGTGATGCGGTACATCCAGGTGGTGAACTGCGCATCGCCCCGGAACCGCTTCAGGCCCTTGTAGGCCCGCAGGTAGGCATCCTGCACCACGTCTCGCGCATCCTCCTCGTTGCCACAGAGGCGATAGGCCAGGGTGTACGTGTCGGCATGGGTCCGGCGAACCAGCTCGTCGAACGCCGACTTGTCGCCGGCTTGAGCCCGAGCCACCAACTCGTTCATCTCGGTCATCGCAGGCATTCCGACCCCCTGACGCGCCGGCCCGTTACGTGACGGGTCCGTGACGATGGTACCGAGACGCGTCGTGGCCACCCCGCAGGGTGGCCACGACATCAACACCACTCGGTTCTGGTACCAATGATGGCGGTCAGCGACCACGCATCGTGGGACCAGAACCGGGAATCACTTGAGGATCTTGGTGACCCGGCCCGCACCCACCGTCCGGCCACCCTCACGAATCGCGAACCGCAGGCCCTCATCCATCGCGATCGGATGAATCAACTCCACCGTCATGTCCGTGTTGTCACCCGGCATGCACATCTCCGTGCCCTCCGGCAACTCGATCGTGCCCGTGATGTCCGTCGTCCGGAAAAAGAACTGCGGCCGATAATTCGAAAAGAACGGCTTGTGCCGGCCCCCCTCATCCTTGGTCAACACATACACCGTCGCCTCGAAGCTCGTGTGCGGCGTGATCGAACCCGGCTTGCACAACACCTGACCCCGCTCCACACCATCCTTGTCGATCCCCCGGATCAACGCACCGATGTTGTCACCAGCCTGACCCTCATCCAACAACTTCCGGAACATCTCCACCCCAGTACACGTCGTCTTCTGCGTGTCCCGGATCCCCACGATCTCGATGTCATCACCGACATGGATCACACCCTGCTCCACCTTGCCGGTCACCACCGTCCCCCGACCCGTGATCGAGAACACATCCTCGATCGGCATCAAGAACGGCTTGTCCAACTCACGCTCCGGCTCCGGCACATACTCATCCACCGCATCCATCAACGCCATCACCTGATCACCAGCCGCCTCATCCCCCTCCAACGCCTTCAACGCCGACACCGGCATCACCGGCGCATTGTCACCATCGAACTCCTGGTCCGACAGCAACTCCCGCACCTCCATCTCCACCAGCTCCAACAACTCCTCATCATCGACCATGTCGACCTTGTTGAGCGCCACCACAATCGCCGGCACCCCCACCTGACGAGCCAACAACACATGCTCACGCGTCTGCGGCATCGGCCCATCCGTGGCCGCCACCACCAAAATCGCCCCATCCACCTGCGCCGCACCCGTGATCATGTTCTTGATGTAATCGGCATGCCCCGGCATATCAACATGCGCATAATGCCGATTCGCCGTCTCATACTCGATATGGGCCACATTGATCGTGATCCCCCGCTCACGCTCCTCCGGCGCCTTGTCGATCATGTCGAACGTCGTCGCATTGTTCCCCTCGACCCGCTCCGACAACACCCGCGAAATCGCCGCCGTCAACGTCGTCTTCCCATGGTCGATATGACCCATCGTCCCAATATTCACATGGGGCTTGGACCGATCGAACTTCTCCTTGGCCATTGCGATCAACCTCTTGTTCGGGTTCGTGCGGAACGGAGCGGTGCACGGTATGCGCTGACACCGTGGCGACGGTCGGAATCGAACCGACGACAACTCGATTATGAGCCGAGTGCTCTAACCAACTGAGCTACGTCGCCCTCTGGAACATCGACGCCGGAGCGACGATGTCGAGCCCCGTGTCGGAATCGAACCGACGACACCAGCCTTACCATGGCTGTGCTCTACCGACTGAGCTAACGGGGCAGCTACCACGCACGCGGTGGATCCATGCGCTGGCTCCGGTGCGGCGGGTGAGTCTACGCAGCGACATCACCATCGCAAAGCAGGCTGCGGCGGCCGAACCATGCGGCGAGCGGCCGGGTCGGCGGGCCAGCATGGTGTCGTGGAGATCAGAGCAGCGACCCCGGCCGACGCGGCGGCGACCGCGGCGATCTACAACGGCGAGGTCACCGGCTCGACCGTGACCTTCGATCTGGTGACCCGCACGATCGAGGAACAGGCCCAGTGGCTCGACGCCCGTTCCGGGGCGCTCGAGGTGATCGTGGCCGACATCGCCGGCGAGATCGCCGGCTTCGCCTCGTTGTCGGCCTACCGGGACCGGCCGGCCTACCGGACCACGGTGGAGGACTCGATCTACGTGCACCGCGATCACCGCGGTGCGGGCGTGGGCCGCGCGCTGCTCGCCGAGATCGTCGACGTGGCCGTGGCACGCGGGTTCCACTCGGTGATGGCCCGCATCGTCGGCGGCCACGACGCGTCGATCCGGCTCCACCGCTCGGTCGGTTTCGAACTGGTGGGCGTCGAACGCGAGGTCGGCCGCAAGTTCGGCACGTGGCTCGACGTCGTGGTCATGCAGAAGCTGCTCTGATCCGTGCTCAGGGTCTGCGGCTCCGCCGCAGCCGTGCGGGCTGCTCGCTGGCGCTCCCGACGCCCGCGGTACGGAGGCGCGTCCAGTTTCAGCATCCAGGCGCGGACCAATGCGGAGCATTGGTCAGTTTCTGGCCCGAAGGGGCCAGAAAACGGGGCGCGGACCAATGCGGAGCATTGGTCAGTTTCTGGCCCGAAGGGGCCAGAAAACGGGGCGCGGACCAATGCGGAGCATTGGTCAGTTTCTGGCCCGAAGGGGCCAGAAAACGTGGGCCGGGTTGGATTTGAACCAACGTAGGTAGAAACCGACAGGTTTACAGCCTGTTCCCTTTGGCCACTCGGGCACCGACCCAGGAGGCGGCGAATCTAGCAGCGCGCGTCGTGGCCACCCACTCCGGGCCGGGCCGGCACGGCGTGGTGCTCGGTAGGGTCTCGACCATGCCGAGCTTCGATGTCGTCTCCCAGTTCGACCTGCAGGAAGTCCGCAACGCCGTCGATCAGGCGTCCCGCGAGGCAACGACCCGCTACGACTTCAAGGACACCAACAGCCGGGTCGAGTTGTCCGGCGACGCGGCCATCGTCATCGAGTCGGCGAGCGAGGATCGGCTCAACGCGCTGCGACAGGTGCTCGAGGAGAAGCTGGTCAAGCGCCAGGTCAGCCTCAAGGTGCTCGATGTCGGCAAGATCGAGGAGGCGGCCGGCGGGCGGGCCCGCCAGCACATCGGCCTGACGGCCGGGATCTCGTCCGACAAGGCGCGCGAGCTGAACAAGTTCATCAAGGGGCTCGGGGTGAAGGGCATCCAGTCCCAGACCCAGGGGGATCAGCTGCGCGTGATCGGCAAGAAGCGCGACGCACTCCAGGAGGTCATCGGGTCCCTCCGGGAGCAGGACTTCGACATCCCGCTCCAGTTCGAGAACTTCCGGGACTAGCCCACCCGCGTCCCCAGCACGATCCGCAGCACGTCCTGCGTGCGCAGCAGCAGATCGCGTGCCACGTCGTTGCGGACCTGGCGTTCCCCCCAGTCGATGCTGGCCGCCAGCTGGGCCGCCTCGGTCTCGGCCATCGACGTACCCGCCGCGCTGGGGTTGACCGTGGCCTGGTAGAGGATCTCGGTGGGGACGCCGGATCCGGAACCGAGCTGGTGGGAGAGCGACGTGTCGTCGAAGAGGTGCCGGCCGCCGGATGGGGCCGCGGTCGCGGGGGTGGCGGCCCGGCTGGCCCGCACCTGCTCGACGATGGTGGGGAGCTGCGCCATGGCGTCGGCCAGGAAGGTGTCGAGGACCGGCTTGGGATCGACGGGGTCGCCGCCGTGGGGGTAGATGGCGAAGTGCACGTGGGGCACACCGCCCTTGGCGTTGCCGGAGTCGCCGACGTATCCGATGATGTCACCGGTCTTGACCGGCATCCCGTTGGTGAAGCCGTCGACCAGGGCCGACAGGTGGGCGTAGTAATAGTAGGTGCCGTCCGGGTCGTGCACCTTCACGGTGAGCCCGCCGAGGCCGTTGTGCGCCGTGGTCACCGTGCCGTCGACCACGGCGCGCAGCGGGGTTCCGTACGCCGCGAAGACGTCGGTGCCGTGGTGGAAGCGGAACTGACCCGGAGCCGGTCCGTACCGCGGGTAGAGCCAGTCGTCGCCGAAGTGGGTGACGCCGGCGACCGGGAAGCGCCCGAAGCCGATCCGCATGGCGTCGTCGCGGGAGAGGCCGAGGTCGACGAGGGCGCCGACGGCGTCGAAGAGGGCCTGCGAGCCGTTGGGCGGGGTGCGGACGACCGAATCGATGACCCGCTGGGCCTCGGGGGGCACGGTCCCTCGCGCCACGCCGGCCGAGCCGCCGTCGCCGTCGCCGGCGTCGGGGGCCGCCGGATCGGCGGGAGGAGCCGAGGTGGTCGTGGACGAGCCGTCACCGGCGGGGGCGGTGGTCGTGGTGGTCGAAGAGCCGGCTGCGGTGGTGGTCGTGGTCGGCGCCCCGGTGGTGGTGGGGGACACGGTGGTGGTGGTGTCGGCCGGCAGGAGCGTGGTGTCAGGTCCGGGTGGGAGCACCTGGGCCTGGAGGGGGCCGGCGACGGTGATGGACGCGACGAGGAGGGCAGCCACCGTGCCGGCCAGCACCGAGGCGCTGCCGACGCGTCGTCGATCCTTCGATTCCATCCGTGGGGGCTTCGACACGGATGGTGCGCTTCCCTGCCCTCAACGGGCCGAGGATCGCACCCCGGCGCCGCCGGGAAACCGCAGGTTCGGGGATCAGACCCAGTCGCCGGAGCGCAGCCGTGCCACTCGATCGGCAGTGGGGGGATGGGTGCGGAACAGGTTGGCGAACTGCGCCTTGCGCCCGGTGAGGGGATTGACGATGTAGGCCGTGGCCTGGGCCGGATTCACGTCCATCGGCACCCGCTGCGACGCCACCTCGAGCTTCTCGAGGGCGCGGGCGAGCGGTTCGCCGGTCCCGATCAGGTGGGCGCCGCTGCGGTCGGCCTCGAACTCGCGGCTCCGGCTCAGCGCCATCTGCAACAGGGCGGCGGCGATGGGCGCGAGCAGGGCGGTGGCGATCAGCCCGATCGGGTTGTTCCCCTCCCGGTCGCTCCGACCGCCACCGAACATGGCACCCCACATCGCCATCCGGGCGATGAAGGTGATGCCCATGGCGATGGCGGCGGCCACGGACCCGATGAGGATGTCACGGTTGCCGACGTGGGAGATCTCGTGGGCGAGCACGCCACGGATCTCGTCCCAGGTCAGGTTGTCGATCAGCCCCTGGGTCACCGCGACCGCGGCGTGGTCGGGGCTGCGGCCGGTGGCGAAGGCGTTGGGTTGGGCCGCCGGCGCGACGTAGAGCGCCGGCATCGGCATCCCGGCCAGCTGGGTCAGCTCGCGGACGGTGGCGTAGTACTGCGGGTACTGGCTCTCGGAGGCCGGGACGGCTCGGGCCGCCTTGATCGCGACCTTGTCGGAGAACCAGTAGGAGCCGCCGACGAAGACGAGGCCGATGACGAGGCCGATGAGCGCCCCGCTGCCGCCTGCGACGCCGCCTCCGATGAGTACGAGGAGCCCGCCGAGCCCGGCGAGCAGGACAGCGGTCTTGGCTGTGTTTCGCATGTTCCTTCGATTCGCGT
Source organism: uncultured Acidimicrobiaceae bacterium (assembly GCA_963731885.1). Lineage (GTDB taxonomy): Bacteria > Actinomycetota > Acidimicrobiia > Acidimicrobiales > Salinilacustritrichaceae > Salinilacustrithrix. The sequence continues at coordinate 13,515 of CAVSXR010000048.1, forward strand.
ACCCCGGCGGACCGCCGGGACCCACGGGACCTCCGGCTGGAAGGTCCCACATGAGGAAAACGTATCCGCCCCGCCGGCGGTTCCCGCTCGAACGCCACGCGCCGTCCGGACGGGTGCGGTTCCGGCATGCTTTGGGGTGGTGCCCCCTCCCCCCGACCCGACCCCGCCAACCGTGCTGTACGTCGAGGACGAGCGACCGTTGCACGGGTTGGTGGAGTTCTGGCTCACCGACCAGGGCTACCGCGTGCTGCTGGCCGAGGACGGTGTCGAAGCCCTGGCCATCGTGCGGGCCCATCACCCCGATCTGGTCATCACCGACGCGATGATGCCCAACATGAGCGGTGACGAACTGGTCGAGGTGATGAAGTCCGATCCCGAGCTCGCCGACATCCCCATCGTGATGGCCACCGCGGCCGCCAGCCCGCTGCGGGTGCGCCGGATGCTGGATCGAGGATGCGTGGCGGTGCTCGGCAAGCCGCTCGACGAGGAGTCGTTCGTCGCCGCGGCCCGGGCGGCGCTGAACTCGACGGATCCTGGCCGGTAGGACGGTTCGGCCCGTGCTCGCAACGGTGAGCGACCGATCGGCACCGGCGCGATGACCGCCGCCTACCTCACCGAGGGAAACCTCCGGCTCCTGGTGATCGGTGCCAGTGGCGCGGCGATGGCTGTCGCACTGGTGGCCCTGCTGCGTGGTCGGCCGCGCTGGATCGCCGGATGGCTCGGCCCGGCACTCGGCCTGTTCGCCATCGACTGGCTCCGGTGGCCGGAACCGTCCCCCGACGTGGTCCGGGTGGCCGCCACCCTCGTGGTGGGCGTCCTGGCCGGCGCCGGCTACGAGCGGTTGACTCGGCCGCCCCACGTGGCGGCGCTGACGCTGCTGGCGTCGGCGGGCGGGGTGTGGTTGGCGATTCCCGAGAACTCGCCGGTGGCGATCGTGATCGGCGCGGTGCTCGGCCTGGCGCTCTGCGGAGCCGTGGCCGCTCCCGGCGTCGGCTACGGCCTCGGACTGGCGCTGGCGTGGACGGTGCTGCTCGGCGCCCGGACGCACGGGTACTCGTTCGACGGCGGGCTGCTGTGTCTGGCCCCGCTGGCAGCGCGGCCCGTGGTCGACGCCCTCGGGCGCCGCCGGGGCGGCGGTTGGCTCCCGGCGTGGCCGTGGCTGGTGATCGGCACGGCCGGCCTGTCGGTCGCGTCCGCCCGCTGGATCGGGGTGGCCCCGGACGCCACCTGGCCCCGCGTGGCAGTGATCGGGGCGGGGGCGGCGGTCCTGGCGGTGCTGGTGCGCCGCTGAGAACGACCCCCGGCACGTCGCCCGGTCACGAGTGGTAGCCGGAGTGGATGTAGACGCAGGGCACGCCCTCGCTGTGGAACATGTCCACGTTGCGCTGGTCGTCCTCGAACGCCAGCCGGAGGTCGAACCCGTACCGACGCAGCTCCTCGACGGTGAGCCGCTTGAAGTGGGGCGCGGCCATGTAGTCGCCCCAGTCGCGCATGATCAGCAGGTCCCAGCGCAGTCCGTACCGGGCCAGCCAGCCCAGCGTCTGACGCTGGACCCTGATGGGGCGGGCGGTGAGCAACACGATGCGCATCGCCGGATCGAGGCACTCGAGCAGCCGGGCGACCTCGTCGATGAGGTCGTCGTCGCCGCACTCCTCGAAGAAGGACTCCCAGTCGCGGCGCGGCCACTCCAGGTAGTGCTGGCGGCTGCTGGCGTCGGACAGGACGCCGTCCATGTCGAAGACCACCGTGGCACCCTGGTCGACGGGACCGTCGCGCCAGCACCAGTTGTCGGGGTCGTGCCAGGTCATCGGTCGGTCGAGCCCCTCACGAGAGCCGCAGGTCGAAGATGGTGGCCGGACGCAGCTGCCCGACCAGGGCGTCGGTGTCACTGCCGGACACGTCGACGGTGAACCGGCTGGGGTCGGTCGCGAGCGAGTCGAAGACCGTCGAGTCGACATCGACGCAGACGTCGTGCCAGGTGCCGGGATCGCTCGGGGTACTGGCCGGTGGGTCCACCGCGACCGCCGGGCCGTCGCTGGGACCCGTCCGCAGGTGCACGGATTCGATGGCGCTGCCGAGGCCGTCGGCGGCGACGTCGAAGCACAATGTGTGCTCGCCCTCCGGGCGGATCTCGACCCTCCCCCCGGGCTCGTCGGCCGGGCCGGAGCCGTCGCGCAGCGCGACGTCGGCCACGTAGACCAAGGTGTCGCCCAGTCCCTCTCCCTCACCGGACTGGTCGCTCGGGGGTTCCTCGGCCGTGGCGTCCGGGACGGGTGGCGACGAGGTGGTCGACGCCGCGGTGGTGGCGGTCGAACCCTCGGGTGCGCTCGATGGCTGATCGTCCGAGCACGCGCTCAAGGCACCCACCGCGAGCGGCGCCAGCGCGAGGAGACCGAACAAGCGGCGAGAGCCGGACATGCGGCGAGGCTAGGGCACCGCCCTCCGCGGCCTGGGACCGCGCGCCGCCACGCCCGGCACCGGTGCGCAGCCGCGTCCAGAACGGGAAGCGGGGGGCTCAGGTCTCGTCGCTGCTGCTGGCGCGGCGGCTGATCTCGTCGACCACGCCGGCGTCGGCCAGCGTGGTGGTGTCACCCAGATCTCGTCCCTCGGCGACATCGCGGAGCAGGCGACGCATGATCTTGCCCGACCGGGTCTTGGGCAGCTCGGGAACCAGGATCACGGTGCGGGGCTTGGCGATGGGCCCGATCTCCGCCGCCACGTGTTGGCGGAGGATCTCACCGAGGTCCTCGGACTCGTCCACGTTGCCCCGCAGGATGACGTAGGCGATGGGGATCTGACCGGTGGTGGGGTCGGTGGCGCCGACGACGGCGGCCTCGGCCACCGACGGGTGGCTCACCAGCGCGGACTCGATCTCGGTGGTGGAGAGCCGGTGGCCGGACACGTTCATGACGTCGTCGACCCGGCCCAGGACCCAGAGGTAGCCGTCGGGGTCGAGCTTGGCGCCGTCGCCGGCGAAGTACCGGCCCTCGAAGCGGGACCAGTACGTGTCGCGGTAGCGCTCGTCGTCGCCCCAGATGCCGCGGAGCATCGATGGCCATGGCTCGGTGATGGTGAGGTAGCCGCCGCCCTCGGTGACCACGTTCCCCTCGTCGTCGACCAGCTCGGCCGAGATCCCCGGCAGCGGGTGGGTGGCGGTGCCGGGGCGGGTGGTGGTGACGCCGGGGAGGGGGCTGATCATGATGCCGCCGGTCTCGGTCTGCCACCAGGTGTCGACGATGGGGCAGCGCTCGTGGCCGATGACCTCGTGGTACCAGATCCAGGCCTCGGGGTTGATGGGTTCGCCGACCGTGCCGAGCTCCTTCAGGCTGGACAGGTCGTGACCGTCGGGTTCCTGGCGACCCCACTTCATGAAGGTCCGGATGGCGGTGGGCGCGGTGTAGAACTTCGTGACCCCGTACCGCTCGATGATGGCCCAGAGCCGGTCGTTGCCGGGATGGTTGGGGACACCTTCGTACATGACGCTGGTGACGCCGTTGGTCAGCGGGGCGTAGACGATGTAGCTGTGGCCGGTGACCCAGCCGATGTCGGCCGCGCACCAGTAGACGTCGGTGTCGGGGTGGATGTCGAAGACGTACTTGTGGGTGTACGCCACCTGCGTCAGGTAGCCGCCCGTGGTGTGCATGATCCCCTTGGGCTTGCCGGTGGTCCCCGACGTGTACAGCAGGTACAACAGGTCCTCGGAGTCCATCGCCTCGGCGGGGCAGTCGTCGCTGGCGTCGGCCATCACGTCGTGCCACCACACGTCGCGGCCCTCGACCATGGCCGGATCGGTGTCGCAGCGGTTCACGACGATGACCTTCTCGATGCTGGACGTGTCGGCGACGGCCACGTCGGCGGCCGGCTTGAGCGTGGCCGGGGTCCCTCGCCGGTACCCGCCGTCGGCGGTGATGAGCACCTTGGCCTCGGCGTCGATGATGCGGTCGGCGAGGGCGTTGGACGAGAACCCGCCGAACACCACGGAATGGGGTGCGCCGATGCGGGCGCAGGCCAGCATGGCGATGGGCAACTCCGGGATCATCGGCATGTACAGGCAGACCCGATCGCCCTTGGCCACGCCCATGCCCTTCAACACGTTGGCGAACTTGCACACCTCGGTGAGCAGTTCGGCGTAGGTGTAGGTGCGGGTGTCGCCGGGCTCACCCTCCCAGTGGTAGGCGACCTTGTCGCCGTTGCCGGCCGCGACGTGGCGGTCGAGGCAGTTCTCGGAGATGTTGAGCGTGCCGCCCACGAACCACTTGGCGTACGGCAGCTGCCAGTCGAGCACCGTGTCCCACTCCGACCGCCAGGTCACCAGCTCCCGGGCTTGACGGTCCCAGAACGCCAGCCGATCGGCGGCGGCCTCCTCGTACAGCGACCGATCGTCGGTGAGGGCCTGGGCCGCGAAGTCGGGGGGCGGCGGGAAGGTTCGGGTCTCGGCCCCGAGGGCCTCGATGGCAGCGCCGGATTCGTTCGTGGACATGGGCGGTGTCCCCCTGCAGAAGCGTCGTCGGTTCGAATTCGCCGCCAGATCGGCGGACTCGATTCGGACACTAGGTCAGGCGTGGCGGGGCTCGCGCCCGCGGCGGTCGTCTAGACAGGGCCCATGACCGAGTTCGACCTCGACATGACCGACCGCCTGCTGACCACCACCAAGCAGGTGCGCAAGCGACTCGACCTCACCCGTCCGGTGCCGCGGGAGCTGCTCCTCGAGTGCATCGACATCGCCAGCCACGCCCCGATGGGCGGGAACCTCGAACGCAACCGTTGGCTCGTCGTCGACGACCCGGCGCTCAAGGCCGCCATCGCGCCGTACTACCAGCAGGTCGGTCGCCCCTACCTGGCCGCCAACCGGGCGGGCGGGGTCGAGGACCGGCAGGCCAAGGTCGTCGACTCGGCCGAGTACCTGGTCGACCACATCGCCGAGGTACCGGCGATGGTGATCGCGATGCGCCTCGACCGCCTCCCCGACGGCGCGGCCAACATCGACGCGGCCGGCTACCACGGCTCGGTGGCTCCCGGGGTGTGGAGCTTCCAGCTGGCGGCGCGAGCTCGCGGCCTCGGGTCGGCGTGGACGACGTTCCACCTCGCCCACGAGCGTGAGGTCGGCGAACTGCTGGGCATCCCCGACTCGGTGACCCAGGTCGCGTTGTTGCCGGTGGGCTACTACACCGGCACCGGATTCTCCCCCGCGCCCCGCCGACCGGCCCGCGAGATCACCTACTTCAACCAGTGGAAGCAGACGATCTGAGCTCCGCCGATTGACAGCAGTTCTGAACTACGTTCATACTTTGAACGTGATTCAAGCTGTTCCCGATCCTCCGATCGACGGTCCCGGCCAGACCCCCGGCGTACGCGAGCGCAACCGGCTGGCCCGCCATCGCAACTACCTGCGAGCCGCGCTCTCGATCGTCTACACCGATGGGCTCGAGGCGCTCACCATGCAGCGCCTGGCCGCGGAAGTCTCCGCCTCGGTGGGCAGCGTCTACACCTACTTCCCGTCCAAGGGCGCGCTGGTCGCCGAGGTCCAGCGCGAGGCCATCGAGCGTCTGGCCACGTCGGCGCTGGTGCTCGCCGGCGACGTCGATCGCGCCACGCTCGACGATCGGTCGGCGGCGGCGTCACTGGCCCCGATCGTCGCGTTCGGCCGGTTCTGGCTGGCGGCATCGCACACCTACCCCGAGGAGATGCAGCTGCTGGTGCTCCTGCTGGCCGACGTCACCCAGTCGGTGCCCGACGAGGAGGCCGGCCGGGTCGTGCCCGCCGCCCTCCGGCTGCTGGGCCTGGCCGAGAGCCGCATCGGCGCCGCCACGGAGGCGGGCAGCCTCGATCCGGCCGACCCCGCCTCGCGGACGATCGCACTCGCCGCCTCCCTCACCGGTTGCGTGCAACTCGAGCACGTCAGCCAGTGGGATCCCGAACTGCTCGACCCGGTCCGCACCGGCCACGTCGTCCTCGACGGGTTGTTGCGGGGCTGGGGTGCCGACCCCGGCGCGCTCCGCGCCGCCCACCAGATCGTCGATGGGCTGGAGGCGACCGGCCCGCTCGCCCGCCCCGTCCCCGGAGGAGACCGATGACCCTGCCCACCGTGCCCCTGCCCGCACTGTCCCTGGCCACCGCCGCCGGCTTCGTCGCCGGTGTCGCGCTGTGGAGCTTCCTCGAGTACATCCTGCACCGATTCGCGTTCCACGAGGCCCGGGGGTCCAACTACGGGTCGCGGGAGCACCTCCGACACCACGGGTCCGAGGACACCGTGCTGGAGAGCTGGTACCTGTCGTGGACCGGCGTCCTGCTCCTCAGCCTGCTCGTCCTGCCCGCCGCCGGTCACCTCGTCGGGCTCGACGACCTCGGCTGGGGCATCGGCCTCGGGCACCTCGTCGGTTACGGCTTCTACGACTGGATCCACTGGCGAGCCCACCGCCGACCGATCCACAACCGGTACGAGGCCGCGGTCCGCAAGCATCACTTCACCCATCACTTCCACGCCCCCATGCAGAACCACGGCGTCACCTCGCCGTTCTGGGATCACGTGTTCGGCACGTATGTCTCCGTCGACGTGGTCCGGGTTCCTCGACGGTTGGCCATGCGCTGGCTCGTCGACGACGACGACGCCGTACGGCCGGAGTACGCCCACGGCTACGAGATCATCGGCCGTACGCCGCTCGACGACACGCAGGCGCGATCCGACATGGACCGGGCGTTCGCCAACGAGGCGCCGCTGGTGTGACGCCCGGGCGCGCCGGGGTCGGGGCTGCCAGACTCGGCGCCCATGAGCCTGCGCGTCGTCGGTAGTGGCCTCGGCCGCACCGGAACCATGTCCCTGAAGTCCGCCCTCGAGATCGTCCTCGACGGGCCCTGCTACCACATGATCGAGTGCTTCGCGCACCCCGACCATCCGGCACAGTGGCACGCCGGCATGGTGGGAGACCCCGTCGACTGGGACGGATTGCTGGAGGGCTACGTGGCGGCCGTCGACTGGCCGGCGGCCGCGTGCTGGAAGGAACTTGCCGACCAGAATCCTGACGCGCTGATCCTGCATTCCGAGCGACCGGCCGACGAGTGGTTCCGCTCGGCGAACAACACCATCTTCGAGGGGTTCAAGCAACCGGTCCCACCCGGTGATCCGCGAGAGGGGCCGTGGACCGACATGGCGAAGGCCATGCTGACCGAGCGGTTCACCCCTGACTTCCTCGATCGAGACGCGGCGATGGCCGCGTGCGAGGCCTGGAACGCCGATGTCCGGGCCTCGGCACCGGCCGATCGTCTGCTGGTGTGGAGGACGGGTGACGGCTGGGAGCCGATCTGCGACGCGCTGGGCGTTCCCGTGCCCGATGAACCGTTCCCGCACACCAACACCACCGCCGAATTCCGGAAGATGAGCGGCCTCGACTCCTGAGTACCCCGCACGCGCCGCCCGCGGCGCACCGAGGGCGTTCGGGGTCTCGCTCTAGGTCTTCGCTACGGAACGAAGCGACCAACGTCACGCACCGCAGTGCTCGGTTGGAACCGTTCCGAGCGTTACGTCCGGATGACACCACCTGGGTGGTGAGGGATGTTGGGGGCCGAGCGGGGATCGACCCGGCTCAGAAGGGGGACAGCAATGATCATCTTCCAGAGAGTGGTCAACTTCCAGGGACCAGCTCAGGACGTGGCACCGTGGGCGCTCGAGATCACCGAGGCCGTGAACCAGCGCACCAGCCTGAACGCGTCGCTCTGGCAAGGGCTCTTCGGCGGTCCGATGGGGACGTTCGCGTGGAGTGCACTGGTCGAGAACCTCACCGCGCTGGAGGCGTCGATGGACGAGCTCGCCGGGGACGCGTCGTTCCTGAGCCTGCAGGCCAAGGCCCAGGACTGGGTGAGCACCCCCGGTGAGGATTCCCTGCTGCGCATGGTCCACACCGCGGGCGGCGACTACGTCCGTCCCAACGTGGGCGCCTACGCCGAGGGAACCATGGCCGTGCCGGCCGAGGGGAAGCTGGCCAAGGCGGCCGAGTTCGGGGTCGCGATCTCCGACCTGCACTCGAAGCTGACCCACTCGTCGGTGCTGTTCTGCACCTCCGAGTACAGCGCCTTCGGCGAGATGCGTTGGCTGGCGCTCTACGACAGCGCGGCCGCAGTCGATCGGGCTGCCGAGGCGATCGCCAAGGACAGCGACTACGGCACGATGCTCGACGACGCCGGTGATCTGTTCGTCGAAGGCTCATCGCAGCGCACGCTGGCTCGCCGTATCGCCTGAATCCTTCGGATCGGGATCGCGGCGGGCGCGACGCCGGTTCGAGCTGGGCGGGCCCTTCGGGTGCCGGCCTCCGCGAGGGGGCGGGCACCCGGCTGGGCGGTGGACCGTCGCGCTCAGGCGCACCACTCGCCGACCCAGAACGACCCCAGGCCGGCCGGGTCGAGCAGCGCCTCGGACTCGGTGACCCGGCTGCGCATCCGGATGGCGGCGAGATCGGGCTGGGCGGCGTTGGCATCCCAGTGTCGCCGGCCGGCGGCCACGAGCTCGGCGATGCCGTGGGCCTCGAGCCACTCGGCCTGGGTCGAGGAGTGGGTGGGCCGGGGCAGCTGATCGTGCGGGACCACGACGGTCACGTCGCGGGTGCCCGGGTCGATGAAGGCGTCCTCGACCTGGTCTTGGTCGGCGAAGGCTCGCACCCAATCGGTCCAGGGGCGAGCGGCGAGGGCCGGCGTCGTGTCGGCGTAGTCGAGACAGATCAGGCGGCCGCCGGGGTGGAGGCGGCGGCGAGCGGCGGCGATCCACGCCGCTGCAGCGGTGGCCACCGGCACGCGGGGACCCCCGGTGTCGGGCCGGGTGGCACCGTCGGCGCCCACGTGCACCTCCATCCACCCCTGCGGCGTGCGCTCGAGCAGACCGAACGGGAGGTTGTCGAGCAACTCGTTGGCGATGATCACGTCGGCCGCCGGCGGGAGGTCGGCCGCCGAATCGGTGCGTGGGCGGCGAATCGTCGACGAATCGTTCCCCAACGCATTGG
>CAVSXR010000049.1:0-25482 GCA_963731885.1 uncultured Acidimicrobiaceae bacterium
CCGCGCTGCCCACGGCGCGCGTCATCGACTGGGTCCATCCCGACGACATCCCCAGCCTGCTCGACGTGCTGGCCGGTGTCGCCCGCGACGGCGGCTCTCGCAACACCGTCGCCCGCATCAGGCCCGAGGACGACGGCGAGGTCGAACGCTCGCTGCTCATCGCCGTCCACGACGTGAGCGAGTCCTACGACAACGGCCTGCTCATCCAGGCCTGGCTCATCGACTTCGACCACACCCGCACCGGCGACCTCGACTCCACCGCCTTCTCGTCGCTGGCCGAGGCCGCGCCCATCGGGCTGCAGGTCCGCAGCGCCAACACCAACGTGACCTTCGAGAACGAGCGGTTCACCGCCCTGGCCGCGTCGGCCCGTGACCTGATCGACGAGCACGTCCTCGCCGGGCTCGAACAGACCAGCGAGGTGATCGAGGACCTCGAGGTCGGCGGCCGTTCGCTGCGGATCCACGTCGTGCCCACCTTCGACGACCAGGACCGCTTCGTCCTCGCCGTCGCCTCGCTGGAGGACGTCACCAGCCTGCGGGCGGCCGAAGCCGGCCGGGCCGCGGCCGAGGGGCTGTTCCGGGCCGTGTTCGACGGCTCCCCGGCGGCCACCGCCATCGTCGACCTCGACGGCCGCTTCGCCCAGGTGAACGAGGCCCTGGCCATGATCCTCGGCTATTCCGCCGACGAGCTGGTCGGCCGCACCTTCGCCGAGATCACCCACCCCGACGACCTGGCCGTCGACCTCGAGCTGCTCGACGAGGTCCTGGCCGGCAAGCGCAACGGCTACCAGATGGAGAAGCGCTACATCCACCGGGCCGGTCACGAGGTGTGGGCCGAGCTCAGCGTCGCCACCGTCCGCGACTCCTCCGGCGCCATCAGCCACTTCGTCTCCACCATCGAGGACATCACCTCGCGCAAGTCGGTGCTCGGCGGCGCCGACTCCAACGGCGATCTCGCCTACTGGGCGGCCCACGACCACCTCACCGGCCTCCCCAACCGCCGGTTCCTCGACAACTACCTCGCCACCACGTTCGGGCCCCGCCGCCGGGCCACCGACCGTCTCGTCGTCCTCTTCCTCGACCTCGACGACTTCAAGCCGGTCAACGACGATCACGGCCACCAGATCGGCGACGAGGTGCTCCGCACCATCGCCCGCCGGCTGCGCAACACGTCCCGCGAGGACGAGGTGGTGGCCCGCTACGGCGGCGACGAGTTCGTCGTCGTCACCCGCACGCTCCGCACCGCCCAGGACGTGTCGCTCCTCGTCGAGCGGATCCTCAGCGCGGTCCGCACCCCGATCGGGGGCCTGACGCCCGAGCCCGTCGTGGTGGGCGCCAGCGTCGGCATCGGCGTGGCCGCCGACGGCGACGAGCCGGCCGAGGTGCTCCGCCGGGCCGACGCCGCCTCCTACCGGGCCAAGCGCGAGGGCAAGAACCGGGCCCGCTACGAAGACACCGACGACGCCCCCGGCGAACGCGTCCCCGCAGTCTGAACTGCGGCGCCCTCAGCCGGGGACGATCAGCGTCGTCCCATGGGCACCGCTCGCGGTGTAGTCGGCATCGCCGAGGAAGTACGCGTCGTACCCTCGTCCGACGGCGGTTCCCGTCAACTGCAGGACGGTGAGCGGGCAGCGAGCCACGCCGTCGTCATCGGTGAGCGCCCAGCACGAGTTCCCGGCGTTGGTCTGGAAGTAGATCGATCGACCGGGGAGCGGGGTGCCGTCTTCCGCCCGGAGGTGGGCGACGAACGCGGCGTGGGTGTCCTGGCCCGAGAGCAGGGGCACGATCGCGGGGTCAGCCACCAGCACGGTGGCGATCAGGGGCGCTTCGGCGACGTCGATCTCGACGCTGGCGGGGTCGGAGGCGTGTTCGCCGTCGGATGCGTGGTAGGTGAACGCGTCCCCGCCGAAGTAGTCCTGCGCCGGGGTGTAGACGAACGAGCCGTCCGGATGGAGCTCGACCGTCCCGTGGCTCGGCCCGACGTCGAGGACGGCGGTGAGCGGGTCGTGGTCGGCATCGGAGTCGTTGGCGAGCACGCCCGGCGCCTCGATCGCCAGCGGCGTGTCCTCTTCGGTGCCGTAGTGGTCGGGGCGGGCCTGCGGTCTCGAAACGATGAGCTCGACCGTGGCGGGGTCGGACTCGGCCAGGTCGTCGGCGGCCCGGTAGGTGAACGAGTCGGTACCGGAGAAGTCGGGGTCCGGCTGGTAGCGAAGGGAACCGTCGGACCTCAGGTCGAGCGTGCCGTGGGCGGGCTCGGTGACGAGGACGGCGTGGAGCGGGTCGCGGTTCGCATCGGTGTCGTTGCCGAGCACGCCCGGCGCATCGACCGACAACTCGGTGCCCAGATCCGTGACGAAGGAATCGTCGGCGGCAGACGGAGCGCGGTTCGCCCCGACCAGGATGCTGACCGTGCCGTAGTCGGTGGCGCCGGCAGGGATCGGTCACCTTGAACGCGAAGCTGTCCTGCGTGGCGTCGGCATCCGGCGTGTAGGTGAGATTCGGCGCCGTGCCGCCGAGCGTGCCGTGGTGGGGCCACTTGCCGATCTCGAACGTGATCGGGTCCCCATCCGGATCACTCCCGGTCAGGGTGATCGATGTGACCTTGTCCGACCGGGCCACGATCGACTGGTCGTCGGCCACGGGAGGGTGGTTGTCGCTCGAGGTGCCGGCGTCCGCGGCGCGCGCCGGCGGAACGCCGATCACGAGAACGAATGCACTCGCCGCCACCGCGACCCAACGTCGCTCGCGTCCGCTTCCGCCGCGCACCCACCATGCCATCTCCCGTATCGCCGACCCTGGAAGACGCAGCCTATGCCCGACTTGTCCCGAAAATCCAGTTCTCTTGAGACAGGTCAGCGGCGCGATCGGTGCCAGTCGACCTGGGCCCGGATGCCGTCGAGCAGGCTGGTCTGCGGGGTCCAGCCCAGCTCGGTGGCGGCGAGGTCGTTGCTGCCGCCGGTGCGCCGGACGTCGCCGGCCTGCTCGGGCTGGCGATCGACGGGGACGGGCTGGCCCACGGCCTCACCCACCGCGTCGATCAGGTCGTTCATGACCGTCGAGCCGCCGGCGCAGATGTTGACCACGGTCCCGGGGGCGACATCGGCGCTGCCGGCCAGCAGGTTGGCCCGCACGACGTCGCCGACGAAGGTGAAGTCCCGGACGGCCGAGCCGTCGCCGAAGAGCGGGAACGGCGTCTGGTCGAGGGCGGCCTCGATGAGGCGGTGGTGGGCCATGTCGGGTCGCTGGCGGGGGCCGTAGACGGTGAAGTACCGCAACGCCACCGTCGAGACGCCGTAGTTGGCGGCGTAGAGGTTGCAGAGGTGCTCGGCGGCCAGCTTGGTGACGCCGTAGGGCGAGTGGGGTCGGGGCAGGTCGGTCTCCAGCACCGGGTACCGGCCGGCGTTGCCGTACACCGACGAGCTGGAGGCGTACACCACCCGGGGACCGGTCCCGTCCGACGACACCGCTCGTACGGCTTCGAGCAGGCGCTGGGTGGCGAGCACGTTGCACTCGTCGTAGGTCCCGAAGCCGTCGGACCAGCTCAGCCGGACCCCGGGCTGGGCCGCCTGGTGGTAGACGACGTCGACGCCGTCGAGCAGGCCGGCCAGGTCGTCGGGTGGCGCGGTCCGCAGATCGACCTCGTGGAACCGGAACCGGTCGGCGTGTGGACCGGTCCGGAGGCCGGCGAGGTTCGCTCCTTGGCGGCCCGGTCGTAGTAGGGCGTGAAGCAGTCGATGCCGACGCACGTCCTCGCCGGCCGCGACGAGCGCCTCGGCCACCTGCGATCCGATGAACCCGGCCACGCCGGTCACGAGCTGTACCGCCATGCCGGCGAGTCTGTCAGGCGTCGGGCGCCGGAACGTGACTGTGGTCGGGACCCGCCGTTCGAGTCCGGGGCTGTGGCGTTGCGCTGGTGCAACGCCACGTGCCGAGAGCGCGATGAGCGGTGTGTCGGGCTCGCTGTCAGCGGGTCCGTCGTACGATCGTCGTGCTTCCCCCGCCATGGCCCCGAGGGGAGGCGCGATGTTCGACGTGGTGAGCGCCCACGCGTGGCGCCAGCACGGTGCGTTCAGCACCGCACAGGCCGAGGCGCTCGGCGTGAGTCGATCGTGGCTGACCCGCCAGTGCCACCGGGGTGCGATCGATCGCCGGGCCCCGGGCGTCTACGTGGTGGCGGCGGCCCCCAAGACGGCTCGACAAGCGCTGATGGTTCACGTCCTGGCCGCCGGCGCCGGCGCGCTGGTCACCGCGGACCCCGCGCTGGGCCTGTGGTGCCCGGAGCTCACCGTGCCGGCTCGCCCGGTCATCGCCGTGCCGAGCTCCTGCGGGTATCGCACCCCAGATGCCGACGTGTGGCGCAGTTCCGACCTCGCCCTGGCCAAGCCGGGCGTTGTCGACGGCATCCCGGTGGTGGGCGTGGCCCGGGCGCTGCTCGATGCGTCCGACGGTCGAACTCCCGATCAGGTGCTGCACCGGATCGAGGCCTGCCGGCGGCACTCCTCGCTGGCGATCGGGGCACTGGTCGAGGCGCTCCAGCAACACGCCCGGCCGGGCCGTCCCGGGATCAGCGTCTTCCGCGGCGCGCTCCAGCGGTTGCGCCGGGAGGTCACCGACTCGGAGTTCGAGCGGCTCGTGCTCCGAGATCTCGCCACCGCTGGTGTCCCCACGCCCCGGCTGCACCACGTGGTCCGGCTACCGGGTGAGGATCCGATCGAGTTGGACCTCGACTGGCCGGGGCTCGCGCTCGACGTCGAGCTCGACGGTGGCGATCACATCGACCGGCGGACCAAGGCGCGGCGGGATCGGATGGCGCGACCGGTTGCTGCAGGCCGAGGGCTGGCTCGTCCCCCGATACACCTGGGACGACTACGTGGCCGATCCCGCCGGCATGATCGCCGAGATCGGAGCCTTCGTGCGCTCTCGGGCTGGGATGTTGCGCTGATGCAACGCCACACGCCGAGAGTGCGCCACCGGCCGGATCCGGGGGTCAGGCGTTCGACCCGGCGCGGCGCTGGCGGATGATGTTGAGCGCCGAGCCGGCCCGGAACCACTCGATCTGCTCGGGCGACAGGGTGTGGGTCACCGAGAACGTGTCGGACGAGCCGTCGGGGTGGTGGACGGTGACGTCGACCGGTCGATCGGGGGCGAGATCGGCCAGGCCGGTGATGTCGATGCGGGCGTCCTCGCCGATGAGGTCGTACGACGCCGGGTCGGCGAAGGTGAGCGCCAGCACGCCCTGCTTCTTGAGGTTGGTCTCGGCGATGCGGGCGAACGAGCGGGCCAGGACCGCGGCACATCCCCGGAAGCGGGGCTCCATGGCGGCGTGCTCGCGGGAGCTGCCCTCCCCGTAGTTCTCGTCACCGACCGCCACCCAGGCCTGCCCGGCCTCGTGGAGGTGCTTGGTGATCTCGGGGAACGACTTGGTCTCACCGTCGAGCGGGTCCTTGCCGGTGCCGGCCTCGCCGGTGAAGGCGTTGACCGCCCCGAGGAACAGGTTGCCCGAGATGTTCTCGAGGTGGCCGCGGTACTTCAGCCACGGTCCGGCCATCGAGATGTGGTCGGTGGTGCACTTGCCCTGGGCCTTGACCGCAACCGGCAGGCCGGTGAAGTCCTGGCCGTCCCACGGCTCGAACGGGGTGAGCAGCTGGATCCGGTCCGACGTGGGCGACACCTTGATCTCCACGTCGTCGCCGTTCTCGGGGGGAGCCACGAACGTGTCGGCGCCGGGGTCGAAGCCGGCGGCGGGCAGATCGATGCCCACCGGCTCGTCGAGGCGGACCTCCTCGCCCTCGTCGTTGGTGAGGGTGTCGGTGCGGGGATCGAAGTCGAGTCGGCCGGCCAGGGCCATGGCGATGACCGTGTCGGGCGAGGTCACGAACGCCAAGGTGTTGAGCGAACCGTCGTTGCGCTTGGGGAAGTTGCGGTTGTAGCTGTTGACGATGGTGTTGGGGACCGTCGAGGTTCTGGTCGGGCCGGGCCCACTGGCCGATGCAGGGGCCGCAGGCGTTGGCCAGGACCTCGCCGCCGATGGCCTCGAGGTCGTCGAGCAGGCCGTCGCGCTCGATGGTGGCCCGCACCTGCTCCGAACCGGGGGTCACCAGCAGCCGGGTCTTGGCCTTCAGGCCCTTGGCCGCGGCCTGGCGGGCGATCGACGCCGCCCGGGTGATGTCCTCGTAGCTGGAGTTGGTGCACGACCCGATGAGCGCGGCGCTGATCTCCAGCGGCCAGCCCTCGGCCTCGGCGTGGGCGCCCACCTCGGACACCTTGTGGGCCCGGTCGGGGGAGTGGGGCCCGTTGATCAGCGGCTCGAGCGTGGAGAGGTCGATCTCGATGACCTGGTCGAAGTACGCGCCGGGATCGGCGAGCACCTCGGGATCGGCCCGGAGATCGCCGGCCACCGCGTTGGCCGCGTCGGCGATGGCCTCGCGGCCGGTGGACTTCAGGTAGGCGGCGATGTTCTCGTCGAACTGGAACAGCGACGTGGTGGCACCGATCTCGGCCCCCATGTTGCAGATGGTGCCCTTGCCGGTGGCGGTGATGGTGTCGGCCCCCTCGCCGAAGTACTCGACGATGGCGCCGGTGCCGCCCTTCACGGTGAGGATGCGGGCCACCTCGAGGATCACGTCCTTGGCCGCGGTCCAGCCCGAGAGCCGGCCGGTGAGGTGGACGCCGATGAGCTTGGGCCAGCGCACGTTGAACGGGAAGCCGGTCATCACGTCGACCGCGTCGGCCCCGCCCACGCCGATGGCCACCATGCCCAGCCCGCCGGCGTTGGGGGTGTGGGAGTCGGTGCCGATCATCATCCCGCCGGGGAAGGCGTAGTTCTCCAGCACGACCTGGTGGATGATGCCCGAGCCCGGCTTCCAGAAGCCCAGCCCGTAGCGCCGGGAGACGGTCTCGAGGAACTCGTAGACCTCGTGGTTGGTGTCGACCGCCACGGCCAGGTCCTTCAGCGCCCCGACCTTGGCCTGGATGAGGTGGTCGCAGTGCACGGTGGAGGGCACGGCGGCCTCGTCGAGCCCGGCGGTCATGAACTGGAGCAGCGCCATCTGGGCGGTGGCGTCCTGCATGGCGACCCGGTCGGGGTCGAAGTCGGCGTAGGACCGACCCCGCTCCATCTCCTGCCCGTCACGGTCCCGCAGGTGGTTGACCAGGATCTTCTCGGCCAGGGTGAGGGGTCGCCCCATCCGCCGGCGCCCGATGGCGACCGATTCGGGCAGCCGGTCGTAGACGGCCTGGACGAGTTCGATCGGGGTGGATGAGGTCACCGTCATGGCTGGAACCCTTCAGAGCGAGCTTGTATGTATCCTGATTCTATACAACTATGAGACAAGTGGAGCAACCCTCGAACGGACCGCACGGTCGCGAGATCCGCTACCGGACCATCGCCGACGACCTCCGAGCGCAGATGACCGCCGGTGAGCTGGTCGCCGGCGCCGTTCTGCCGTCCGAGGCCGAACTGGCCGGATCCTATGGCGTGAGCCGGGTCACCGTCCGCAAGGCGCTCGACGTGCTCCGCGACGAGGGGTTGGTCTCCTCGCGCCAGGGGTCGGGCTGGTTCGTGGCCGGCGACCGCGTCCGCCAGTCGCTCGGGACGCTGTCCACCATCGAGGCCCAGCTCGCGGCCCAGGGCCGCGAACCGGTCCGGCGGGTGTTGTCGTTCGGGTTCGTGACCGACCCGGACGACCCGGCGGGCGCCGAGGTGCTCGAGGTGGTGCGGGTCAACCTGGCTGACGGCGAGCCGTTCGCCCTCGTCACGGTGTGGTGCCCGGCCGATCTCGGCTCCGCCCTGAGCCGGGACGACGTCGAGTCGTCGACCTTCTACGACCTGCTGCCGATCGAGTTCGAGCGGGCGAGCCAGACCATCCGGGCCGCGGCGGCCGACGAACGGGACGCCGAGATCCTGCACGTGCCGCTGGGGTCGCCGTTGCTGGTGGTCGAGCGGGTCAGCCACGACGTCACCGGCACCGCGGTGCTGCGCTCGGAGCACCGCTTCCCCGCCCACCTGACCGAGTTCGTGTTCGAGGGCTGATCAGCGTTCGGGCCAGGCCGCCCGGCGCCGCCGGCGCGGGCCGCGGTCACCCAGGGCCCAGGCCCGGCGCCAGCTCGGCCCGTCGGGTCCGGACAGCGTCGGCGTGTCGTGGGTGTGGGCTCGCCGGCGGGCCTGGTACCAGTCGGTGACGTGCTCGTCGGCCAGCGATGCCACCGCCTGCTCGATGCGGGTGGCCAGCCGGCGGGTGTCCTCGCCGTCGCCGGCCCGGATGGGGGCGCCGAAGGTGACCACGGTGGGACTGGGGCGCAGCCGCTTCGAGCCCTTGCGGAGGATGCGGCCGGTGCCGGCGAGGTGGATCGGCACCACCGGGGCCCCGGTCCGGCGGGCGAGGTAGGCGGCGCCGCCGCGGAAGTCCTGGCCCCAGCCGTCGGGGGAGCGACCGCCCTCGGGGAAGATGAGCATCGACCAGCCGTCGTCGATGAGCTCGGCGGCGAGGTCGGCCGACCGGCGGGTGACGGTGGCCCGCTCGATGGGGATGGCGTTGAGGGCGAGGGCGGCGGCCGCGCTGGTGGCCCGGGTGCGGAAGAAGTAGTCGGCGGCCGCCCCGACGAAGACCTGGTAGCGCCACGGCTCGGGGAGGCTGGTGAGGACCAGCGGGGTGTCGACGTGGCTGTGGTGGTTGGCGCAGAAGATCACCGGCCGGACGTTGCCGTCGTCGCCGGTGCGGCGCAGGTCCTCCAGCTGGTCGAGACCCCGGACGGTGGGGCGGGCCACGCCGGCGATGACCGGCCGCAGCAGCGACTCCAGCAGGACGATGCGGGTCCAGCGGGCCGGGAACGAGCGGGCCCAGTCGGTGTCGTAGTCGGCGCCGGTCTTCTTCTCGTCGGGCAGGGGCTCGACGCCTCGGGGCGTGGTCGGGGCCCGGTACGGGAACCGAGTCCCGCGCACCGCGGCCCGGACGGCGTCGACGGCGTTCACGAGACGTCGGCCATGAGGATCGGCGGGTTGTGGATGTGGGTGATCGTCGGGGCCCGGCCCACGACGTCGGAGGCCAGCTCGAAGGCGTCGTTCATGGTGGTGGCCGGGGCGAAGCCGAGGCGGCGCACGGCCTTGGGGTCGCCGCCGACGATGATCACCTTGCCGAGGTGCTGGAGGGCGTGGGCCCCCCAGTACCACATGTAGAACGGGTGGACGCCGTGGTAGGCGTAGCTCGTCCGGTACAGGTGGCGGTACCACTCGTCCTCGGCGAAGGCCTGCTCGTACTTCTGGACCTCGACCGGATCGGTCGTCTCCGACAGCACCTGCTCGAAGAAGTCGATGTAGCTCGGGTGGTGGACGGGGTGGAACTCCCACGGCGTGGGGTGGCGCATGATCAGCACCCCGCCCTCGCGCACGGGGGGCTTGCCCCGGTACAGGTTGAAGAAGTAGCCGAGCCCCAGGCACATGACGAGGATCGGGTTCATGATCGAGTTCACGTTGTAGGGGCAGATGTAGGGCAGCCCCATGGTGAGGATGTCGGTCTGGCCCTCCACCGGGACCAGGTGCTGCTCGAAGACGTGGGCGAGGGTGGCTTCGTGGACGGCCTCGACCTCGCCGGCCTGCACCGACGTCACCGCATAGGGCGCCCGCCACGCCATGAACGCGGCCCGCTTGGCCCGGGCCGGCATGCGCTTGAGGCCGGCCTGCATGGCGAGGAACGTGGCCCGGTCGCGGGCGGTCCACTCCCACTCGCGCTTGGCCAGGGTCGACATCGGCCCGCCGGTGTCGAGGGCGTGGTTGCCGAACGTGTCGTTGTTGAGGGTGGACTCGATCTGGAAGATCTTCACCCCGGCCGACTTCAACACCTCGCCCATGCGCCAGTTGGAGTGGTGCAGCTCGGAGGCGTGGCGGTCCATGAAGCTGCGGGAGTGCTGCATGGTCTCGACGTTGTGGTGGTGGCGCAGCGACCGGTAGCCGGCCAGGCCGGTGGCGGTGCTCTTCCAGCCGCCGTCCATGGCGACCAGGTTGATGTTCACGTAGACGATGAGGTCGGAGGTGGCGGCCCGCTTGTTGATCTCGACCAGCTCGCCCGCGTCGGTGGTGCCGATCTCGAGCATCCCGTCGGGGTCCTCGGCGTCGTGGTTGTAGAGCCGACCGCTGGGGGCGAAGGCGTCGTAGACCCGATCGCCCACCGCGTGGCGCAGCTCGTCCTCGGTCATGCGGCGGTGGAGGGCGAGGGCGGCGATGATCTCGACGTCGTCGACGCCGGCGGCCGCGGCCTGGTCGAGCACGGCCTCGATGATCCGCTGGCGGACGTCGGGCCGCCGCATCGACGGCAGGGGCAGCGAGATGTCGTCGAAGCAGATGGTCAGCTTCATGTCGGCGAAGAGCAGCGACGAGAGCGGCTGGCTGTCGCCGAGCGGCTGCTCGAGGGCGCGGGCGATGGCGCCGTCGACGTCGCGCATGCCGGCGAGCGGCTCGGCGGGGTAGATGACCCGGCTGCGACCGGCCGGCAGCTTCTCCAGGGCGAAGCCCTCGCCGTGGTGGAACAGGATGATGTTGAGCGCCGAGCCGGCCCGGAACCAGTCGATCTGCTCGGGCGAGAGGGTGTGGGTCACCGAGAACGTCTCGGTCGAACCGTCGGCGTGGTGGAGCGGTGACGTCGACCGGTCGATCGGGGGCGAGGTCGGCGAGGCCGGTGATGTCGATGCTGTCGTCCTCGCCGATGACGTCGTAGGTCGCCGGGTCGGCGAAGGTGAGCGCCAGCACGCCCTGCTTCTTGAGGTTGGTCTCGGCGATGCGGGCGAACGAGCGGGCGAGGACCGCGGCACAGCCCCGGAAGCGGGGCTCCATGGCGGCGTGCTCGCGGGAGCTGCCCTCGCCGTAGTTCTCGTCACCGACGGCCACCCAGGCCTGCCCGGCCTCGTGGAGGTGCTTGGTGATCTCGGGGAACGACTTGGTCTGGCCGTCGAGCGGGTCCTTGCCGGTGCCGGCCTCGCCGGTGAAGGCGTTGACCGCGCCCGAGGAACAGGTTGCCGGAGATGTTCTCGAGGTGGCCGCGGTACTTGAGCCACGGACCGGCCATCGAGATGTGGTCGGTGGTGCACTTGCCCTGGGCCTTGACCGCGACCGGCAGGCCGGTGAAGTCCTGGCCGTCCCACGGCTCGAACGGCGTGAGCAGCTGGATCCGGTCCGACGTGGGCGACACCTTGATCTCCACGTCGTCGCCGTTCTCGGGGGGAGCCACGAACGTGTCGGCGCCGGGGTCGAAGCCGGCGGCGGGCAGATCGATGCCCACCGGCTCGTCGAGGCGGACCTCCTCACCCTCGTCGTTGGTGAGGGTGTCGGTGCGGGGATCGAAGTCGAGCCGGCCGGCCAGGGCCATGGCGATCACCGTGTCGGGAGAGGTCACGAAGGCCAGGGTGTTGCTCGATCCGTCGTTGCGCTTGGGGAAGTTGCGGTTGTAGCTGTTGACGATGGTGTTGACCTGGTCGAGCTGCGTTTGCGGGCGGGACCACTGGCCGATGCAGGGGCCGCAGGCGTTGGCCAGGACCTCGCCGCCGATGGCCTCGAGGTCGTCGAGCAGGCCGTCGCGCTCGATGGTGGCCCGGACCTGCTCGGAACCGGGCGTGACCAGCAGCTCGGTCTTGGCCCGCAGGCCCTTGGCCGCGGCCTGGCGGGCGATCGAGGCGGCCCGGGTGATGTCCTCGTAGGACGAGTTGGTGCACGAGCCGATGAGAGCGGCGCTGATCTCGAGCGGCCAGCCCTCGGCCTCGGCGTGGGCGCCCACCTCGGACACCTTGTGGGCCCGGTCGGGGGAGTGGGGGCCGTTGATCAGCGGCTCGAGGGTGGACAGGTCGATCTCGATGACCTGGTCGAAGTACCGCTCGGGGTCGGCGGCCACCTCGGGTCGGCTCGCAGGTCGCCGGCGACGGCGTTGGCCGCGTCGGCGATGGCCTCGCGGCCGGTGGACTTCAGGTAGGCGGCCATGTTCTCGTCGAACGGGAACAGCGACGTGGTGGCGCCGATCTCGGCCCCCATGTTGCAGATGGTGCCCTTGCCGGTGGCGGTGATGGTGTCGGCCCCCTCGCCGAAGTACTCGACGATGGCGCCGGTGCCGCCCTTCACGGTGAGGATGCGGGCCACCTCGAGGATCACGTCCTTGGCCGCGGTCCAGCCCGAGAGCCGGCCGGTGAGGTGGACGCCGATGAGCTTGGGCCAGCGCACGTTGAACGGGAAGCCGGTCATCACGTCGACCGCGTCGGCGCCGCCCACGCCGATGGCCACCATGCCCAGCCCGCCGGCGTTGGGGGTGTGGGAGTCGGTGCCGATCATCATCCCGCCGGGGAAGGCGTAGTTCTCGAGCACGACCTGGTGGATGATGCCCGAGCCCGGCTTCCAGAACCCCAGCCCGTAGCGGCGGGAGACCGTCTCGAGGAACTCGTAGACCTCGTGGTTGGTGTCGACCGCCACGGCCAGGTCCTTCAGCGCCCCGACCTTGGCCTGGATGAGGTGGTCGCAGTGCACGGTGGAGGGCACCGCGGCCTCGTCGAGCCCGGCGGTCATGAACTGGAGCAGCGCCATCTGGGCGGTGGCGTCCTGCATGGCGACCCGGTCGGGATCGAAGTCGGCGTAGGACCGAGCCCGCTCCATCTCCTGGCCGTCGCGGTCTCGCAGGTGGTTGATCAGGATCTTCTCGGCCAGGGTGAGGGGTCGCCCCAGCCGCCGGCGCCCGATGGCGACCGATTCGGGGAGCCGGTCGTAGACGGCCTGGACGAGTTCGATCGGGGTGGATGAGGTCACCGTCATGGCTGGAACCCTTCAGAGCGAGCTTGTATGTATCCTGATTCTATACAACTATGAGACAAGTGGAGCAAGCCCCCAACGGACCGCACGGTCGCGAGATCCGCTACCGGACCATCGCCGACGACCTCCGAGCGCAGATGAGCGCCGGTGAGCTGGCCGCCGGCGCCGTTCTGCCGTCCGAGGCCGAACTGGCCGGATCCTATGGCGTGAGCCGGGTCACCGTCCGCAAGGCGCTCGACGTGCTCCGCGACGAGGGGTTGGTCTCCTCGCGCCAGGGGTCGGGCTGGTTCGTGGCCGGCGACCGCGTCCGCCAGTCGCTCGGGACGCTGTCCACCATCGAGGCCCAGCTCGCGGCCCAGGGCCGCGAACCGGTCCGGCGGGTGTTGTCGTTCGGGTTCGTGACCGACCCGGACGACCCGGCGGGCGCCGAGGTGCTCGAGGTGGTGCGGGTCAACCTGGCCGACGGCGAGCCGTTCGCCCTCGTCACCGTGTGGTGCCCGGCCGATCTCGGCTCCGCCCTGAGCCGGGACGACGTCGAGTCGTCGACCTTCTACGACCTGCTGCCGATCGAGTTCGAGCGGGCGAGCCAGACCATCCGGGCCGCGGCGGCCGACGAACGGGACGCCGAGATCCTCCACGTGCCGCTGGGGTCGCCGTTGCTGGTGGTCGAGCGGGTCAGCCACGACGTCACCGACACCGCGGTGCTGCGCTCGGAGCACCGCTTCCCCGCCCACCTGACCGAGTTCGTGTTCGAGGGCTGATCAGCGCTCGGGCCAGGCCGCCCGGCGCCGCCGGCGCGGGCCGCGGTCACCCAGGGCCCAGGCCCGGCGCCAGCTCGGCCCGTCGGGTCCGGACAGCGTCGGCGTGTCGTGGGCGTGGGCTCGCCGGCGGGCCTGGTACCAGTCGGTGACGTGCTCGTCGGCCAGCGATGCCACCGCCTGCTCGATGCGGGTGGCCAGCCGGCGGGTGTCCTCGCCGTCGCCGGCCCGGATGGGGGCGCCGAAGGTGACCACGGTGGGACTGGGGCGCAGCCGCTTGGAGCCCTTGCGGAGGATGCGGCCGGTGCCGGCGAGGTGGATCGGCACCACCGGGGCCCCGGTCCGGCGGGCGAGGTAGGCGGCGCCGCCGCGGAAGTCCTGGCCCCAGCCGTCGGGGGAGCGACCGCCCTCGGGGAAGATGAGCATCGACCAGCCGTCGTCGATGAGCTCGGCGGCGAGGTCGGCCGACCGGCGGGTGACGGTGGCCCGCTCGATGGGGATGGCGTTGAGGGCGAGGGCGGCGGCCGCGCTGGTGGCCCGGGTGCGGAAGAAGTAGTCGGCGGCCGCCCCGACGAAGACCTGGTAGCGCCACGGCTCGGGGAGGCTGGTGAGGACCAGCGGGGTGTCGACGTGGCTGTGGTGGTTGGCGCAGAAGATCACCGGCCGGACGTTGCCGTCGTCGCCGGTGCGGCGCAGGTCCTCCAGCTGGTCGAGACCCCGGACGGTGGGGCGGGCCACGCCGGCGATGACCGGCCGCAGCAGCGACTCCAGCAGGACGATGCGGGTCCAGCGGGCCGGGAACGAGCGGGCCCAGTCGGTGTCGTAGTCGGCGCCGGTCTTCTTCTCGTCGGGCAGGGGCTCGACGCCTCGCGGCGTGGTGGGGGCCCGGTACGGGAACCGAGTCCCGCGCACCGCGGCCCGGACGGCGTCGACGGCGGTCACGAGACGTCGGCCATGAGGATCGGCGGGTTGTGGATGTGGGTGATGGTCGGGGCCCGGCCCACGACGTCGGAGGCCAGCTCGAAGGCGTCGTTCATGGTGGTGGCCGGGGCGAAGCCGAGGCGGCGCACGGCCTTGGGGTCGCCGCCGACGATGATCACCTTGCCGAGGTGCTGGAGGGCGTGCGCCCCCCAGTACCACATGTAGAACGGGTGGACGCCGTGGTAGGCGTAGCTCGTCCGGTACAGGTGGCGGTACCACTCGTCCTCGGCGAAGGCCTGCTCGTACTTCTGGACCTCGACCGGATCGGTCGTCTCCGACAGCACCTGCTCGAAGAAGTCGATGTAGCTGGGGTGGTGGACGGGGTGGAACTCCCACGGCGTGGGGTGGCGCATGATCAGCACCCCGCCCTCGCGCACGGGGGGCTTGCCCCGGTACAGGTTGAAGAAGTAGCCGAGCCCCAGGCACATGACCAGGATCGGGTTCATGATCGAGTTCACGTTGTAGGGGCAGATGTAGGGCAGCCCCATGGTGAGGATGTCGGTCTGGCCCTCCACCGGGACCAGGTGCTGCTCGAAGACGTGGGCGAGGGTGGCCTCGTGGACGGCCTCGACCTCGCCGGCCTGGACCGACGTCACCGCGTAGGGCGCCCGCCACGACATGAAGGCGGCCCGCTTGGCCCGGGCCGGCATGCGCTTGAGGCCGGCCTGCATGGCGAGGAACGTGGCCCGGTCGCGGGCGGTCCACTCCCACTCGCGCTTGGCCAGGGTCGACATCGGCCCGCCGGTGTCGAGGGCGTGGTTGCCGAACGTGTCGTTGTTGAGGGTGGACTCGATCTGGAAGATCTTCACCCCGGCCGTCTTCAACACCTCGCCCATGCGCCAGTTGGAGTGGTGCAGCTCGGAGGCGTGGCGGTCCATGAAGCTGCGGGAGTGCTGCATGGTCTCGACGTTGTGGTGGTGGCGCAGCGACCGGTAGCCGGCCAGGCCGGTGGCGGTGCTCTTCCAGCCGCCGTCCATGGCCACCAGGTTGATGTTCACGTAGACGATGAGGTCGGAGGTGGCGGCCCGCTTGTTGATCTCGACCAGCTCGCCCGCGTCGGTGGTGCCGATCTCGAGCATCCCGTCGGGGTCCTCGGCGTCGTGGTTGTAGAGCCGGCCGCTGGGGGCGAAGGCGTCGTAGACCCGATCGCCCACCGCGTGGCGCAGCTCGTCCTCGGTCATGCGGCGGTGGAGGGCGAGGGCGGCGATGATCTCGACGTCGTCGACGCCGGCGGCCGCGGCCTGGTCGAGCACGGCCTCGATGATCCGCTGGCGGACGTCGGGCCGCCGCATCGACGGCAGGGGCAGCGAGATGTCGTCGAAGCAGATGGTCAGCTTCATGTCGGCGAACAGCAGCGACGAGAGCGGCTGGCTGTCGCCGAGCGGCTGCTCGAGGGCGCGGGCGATGGCGCCGTCGACGTCGCGCATGCCGGCGAGCGGCTCGGCGGGGTAGATGACCCGGCTGCGACCGGCCGGCAGCTTCTCCAGGGCGAAGCCCTCGCCGTGGTGGAACAGGATGGGCGGCGTCGACGAGTCGACGTCGAGAACGAGACCGGGGCGGGGCATCAGCGCGGCTTCCTCATGTCGAAGGCGATCTTGGTCGCGCCCCGGCGGCCGGCTTCGGCGGCATGGGCGATGGCGTCGGTGTAGCGGGACAGGGGGTACGTCTGGGTGACGAGCCGGTCGAGGCGGGCCTCGGCGACGAGGTCGACGGCGGTGCGGAAGTCGTGACGGTCGTAGGCGTAGGCGCCGCGCAGGGCGACCTCGCGGTGCCACAGGCCGGTGAGGTCGAGCGAGACGGTGGCGGGCATGCCGACCACGAGGACGGTCCCGCCCGGCGCGACCACCTCGAGGGCCTGGGCGAGGCTGGCCTCGGAGCCCACGCAGTCGACCACGACCGGTGCGCCACCGGTGAGCTGGCTGCTGGCGTGGTCGGCGCCGAGCTTCATCGACCCGGTCACGAGCCGGACCGCGCCGGCCAGCTCACCGGAGTCGACCACCCGGGCCGCGCCCAGCTCGGTGGCCAGTGTCCTTCTGGTGGGCGTAGCGGGCGGCGACGATCACGTCGTCGCGGCCGAGGGCGGCGACGGTGAGCAGGCCGAGCGTGCCGGCGCCGATGACCACCACGGGTCCGTCCCGGAGCTCGGGGGCGTGGTGGACCGCCGACTCGACCATGGCGGCGGCGTGCACCGCGCAGGCGGTGGGTTCGATCATCACCGCGGCCTCGTCGGAGAGGTCGTCGGGGACGGCGATGAGCTGGTCGGGGTGGGCGAGCATCTCCTCGGACCAGCCGCCGCCGGTGTCGCAGCAGAACCCCGACTGCAGGCCGGGCTCGAGGTGGCCGAAGGCGATGCGCTCGCAGCGGTTGATCCGGCCGTCGGCGCAGGCGTCGCACACCGGCGTGATCCCGCGGATGGCGCAGTGCAGCACCGGGACGAGCACGGCCCGGCCGTCGGCCTCGCCGTCGGTGCCGATCACGTCGCCCACCACCTCGTGGCCGGGGACGAACGGGAACGAGACGATCGGTTCGAAGTACCGCGACGAGTGGCCGTCGATGGTCGACAGGTCGGAGCCGCAGATGCCCGACAGCCGGGGCCGGAACCGCACCCAGTCACCGCCCGGGAGCGCGGCGGGGTCGGGCGGATCGAGGTCGCGGAGGCGCAGGGGACCGACGGATGCGCCGGCGCCGGGCCGGAGGGCACCGGCCACCATGGCGGCGGCGTAGCGGGCCGGCTTGCGGGAGAACTCGAGCGCCTTCATGCCGACCGTCCCCGCTGGGCCGTGGTGGTCCGGAAGCCGCCCCGCCACGGAGGCGCGATCGGCAGGAGGGGGTCGCTGCCGCCCTTGGCCTTCTCGAAGTGCTCGACCAGCCACCCCCGCTTGCGGGCGAGGGCGGCGAGGCGCGCCTCGGGGTTGACCGCCACCGGGAACCCGGCCGCCTCGAGCAGGGGCAGGTCGGAGGTGGAATCGGCGTAGGCGACCGACTCCGCCGGGTCGAAGCCGTGGGCGGCGCAGTAGTCGAGCAGGGCCTGGGCCCGGGTCTCGCCGGTGGGCGGGCACGTCGGTGAGCTCGCCGGTGAACATCCCGTCGGGGCCGACCGCCATCTCGGCGCAGATGACGTCGTCGAACAGCGGCAGGAGCGGCTCGATCGCCACCTGGAGGGCGCCGGTGATCAGCAGCGTCCGGTGGCCGAGCTTGCGATGCTCGCGCACCCGGCGGACGGCGGCGGGGAACGACTTGGTGAGCAGCAGGTGGCTGGCCATCTCGACCGTGTCGGCGTGCAGCTGGGCGGCGTCGGCCCCCTCGTAGCGCCGGTAGAAGTGGCGGAGGAAGTCGCTGCGGTCCTTGCGGTCGAGCGACAGCAGCGAGGGGGCCTCGGCCAGGGTCCGCACCACGAACCGGATCCGCTCGTCCCGCGGCAACCGGCGGGTGGCGAGCCAGGCGTAGCTGGCGACCACGTTCGAGGCGATGAGGGTGTTCTCGAGGTCGAAGGCGGCCACGTGGCGGTCGGGGTCGAGGACCTGGCGGCGCAGGCGGCTGGCGCGCGACTCGCGGTCGGTGGCGCCCGGCGTGGTCTTGACCCGGGCGTGCTGGACCACCGAGGGCAGGTGGATCTCCTGCACGTAGGTGTCCCAGTCGATGACCCGGGGATCGAAGCCGAACGTCCGGCGGGACTCCTCGTCGCAGCGGTCCCACAGCTCGAGCAGGCGGCTGACGCCGTAGATGGCCTCGCACTCGGCGTAGGCGCCGTAGAGCTCGACGTAGGTGAGGGCCCGCTCGGCCTCCTCCTTCTTGTCCTCCAGGGTGGCGGCCCACTCGGCCTGCTTGCCCCGCAGGGGAAGGGACTGGAGCGTGGACTCGGCCCGCTCGAGCAGGTTCCGGGCCCGCTCCAGCTGGGCCTGCACCCGGCCCCGGCCCGGGAAGCTCCACTCCGGCACCACGATGGGCTGACCGTCGCTGTCGTAGAGGGGGTGCTCGGTGAACCAGGCCCGGACGTTGTCGACCAGCTGGCGGTAGCGGAGCGGGTTGGCCGAGCCGGACGCCGACTGGATGATGCGCGGCGGCGCCAGGGAGCCGTCGTCGTTGCGGGCCGGACCGGCGGCCGCGGTGGCGCAGATGGCGCCGCACACGAGGTCGACGGGGATGACGTCGATGACGCCCTCGGGGACGCCGGGGAACTCCTTGAGCAGGCCCCGGGCGTAGGAGATGATCACCGGCTCGGCCATCCGGAAGCCGCGGATCCAGCCGGGGGAGGGCTCGGCGAACGAGCTCTCGATGATGGCCGGCCGCACGATCGACACCGGGAGGTGGCCCCGCTGTTCGAACAGGGCCTGCTCGCCGAGCGCCTTGGTGTAGGCGTAGGCGTCGGGCCAGCCGAGCGAGGCGGCGCGGGAGCGTCCGGCGTCGACGAGCTGGTCGCTGACCCACCGGGTCCGGTACTGCTCGGTCTTGGCCGCCAGCAGCGGGGTGCCGGCCGCCCCCAGCTCCTTGCGGGCGTCGGCCCGGAACTGCTCGCAACATGTCGGGCTTGCGCGACTCGGCCTCGGCGTCGGCCCGGGTGCGCCGGGCCGCGGCCACCTCGTCGCGCCAGTCGAGGCCGAACCAGTACGGGCTCTCGTCCACCGGTTCCTCGGGCGCCGAGCCCTTGCGGTTGCCGGCGACGTAGCAGGTCGACACCGAGACGAGGTGGGGCCGGACGTTGAGGTCGTGGAGCGTGGCCGCCATGCGGCTGGGCCCGAGGAGGTTGATCTCCACCGCCTGGTCGAGCGGCGAGTCGAAGCTCACCGTGGCGGCCGAGTGGACGACGATGTCGCACGTCGCCAGGACGAGGCGGCCGGCGTCGTCGAGGCCGAGGCCGTCGGTGCCGACGTCGCCGGCGATCGGCGTGACCCGCCGGGCCACCATGTCGTCGAACGACTCGCCTCCCGTCCCGTCGCCCCGGTCGTGCTGGGCGCGGAGCGGGTCGAAGGCGTCGTTCTTGAAGATCTCGCGCCGGGCCCGCTGGGCGACCGTGCGGCGCTGGCCGGGGCGGATGAGCAGGACGAGCTCGCACCCGGGGACCGACCGGAGCAGGCGCTCGATCAGCGCGGTGCCGAGGAACCCGGTGCCGCCGGTGATGGCGATGCGCTTCCCATCGAGCTCGGCGGCGATGGAGATGCCGGTGGAGGAGTCAGCCATCGCTCCAGTGTTTACCATGTGGTAAGTGACGGCCGCAGCGAACCCGCCCAACACCGCGTCCCGGATCCTCGAGGTGGCGCTGCGAGTCGTTCGGGTCGTCGGGCATCGACGCCACGTCGCTCGACGCCCTCGCCCGCGAGCTGGGGGTCACCAAGCAGGCCATCCTCTACTGGTACCCGTCGAAGGAGGCGCTGCTCGACGCGGTCATCGACTTCTGCTCCGCCGAGCTCCAGCGGCGCTTCGACCGGGCGCTCCAGGGCGAGAGCGAGGGCTTCGCCCGGATCGAGACCGTGGTCCGCACCGCGTTCCGCCTCGCCGCCCGCCACCCCGCCATGCTCGGCTTCATGCGGGAGGTGAACCGGATCGGTCCGCCGACGTCGACCCGCCTCACCGGCGCGGTGACCCCGTTGCTCGCCGCCTCGGCGTCGTGGCTCGACGCCGAGATGGCGGCCGGCCGGCTCCGGCGTCACGACCCCAAGCTGCTGGTGCTGATGGCGTACTCGTCGGTGACCGGCCTGGCCACCGAGGTCGAGGTGCTCCGGGCGCTGGGCGAGGAGCCGACCCTGGCGTCGCTGGTCCGCCGGCGCGATCAGTTGGTGGATCTGCTCCGCGACGCCCTCGTGCCGTGATCGGCGGGTCCCACCTTGGTGAGGAACACGCCCCGGATGGCCTCCTCCGGCACCCGGCCGTGGTGACGTGAGTCGGTGGAGAGGACGCGCTCGTCGCCGACGACGACCCACCCGGGACCGGCGGCGACCTCGACGTCGTCCTCGGACCACGGCTCGCCCGGGCCGGCGACCAGGCGCTTGATGCCGATGAGATCGTGCTCCCACGGGAGCTCGATGACCGCGATGTCGCCGGGATGCGGGACGGTGGACGAGGTGCAGGAGCAGCCCGAGCGGCGACTGGGTCTTGACTGAGATCGCCGTGTCGCGGGGATGAAGGGTCGGCTTCATCGACTCGCCCCGCACGACGTGCCGTTCCAGCGATGCTGCGGCCGCCGCACCGAGCGTGGCCATCGTTGCAGCCCCGATCAGCACCGCTAGGGTCCGATCGCGAGTGACCATCATCTCACCCCCAGATTCAAGGAGTCCTCATGAGCTTGATCTCCCGGATGCTCTCCGTTGCCGACCTCGACGATGCTGCCACGGCTGACGCGCACTGCGACCTGATGTGCGGTGTCTACAACCCGGCCCAGGCCCGCATCGAGGCCGAGTCCGTGCTCGAGACGATGAAGAAGTACAACGCCTCGGACGACGACTACTTCCGGACCCGTTGCATCATCATCAAGGAGCAGCGGGCCCAGCTGTGCAAGGAGCACCTCTGGGTGCTGTGGACCGACTACTTCAAGCCGCCCCACGTCGAGCAGTTCCCCCAGCTCCACGATCTGTTCTGGCGGGCCACCAAGGCCGCCGGCGACGCCAAGAAGTCCAACGACGAGGCCGACGGCCAGAAGCTGCTCGACCTCATCGACGAGATCGCCGGCATCTTCGCCGAAACGAAGAAATAGGTCTCAGCGCTCCGTGCTGAAGCCTGACCGACGCTGGTGGCGCTCCAGTGCGAGCGCCACCAGCTCGTCGATCAGCTTGGCGTAGGGGAGGCCACTGGCCTCCCACAGGCGGGGGTACTGGGAGATGGGGGTGAAGCCGGGGATGGTGTTGACCTCGTTGATCAACGCACCACGGCCCTCCTCCTCCCAGAAGAAGTCGACCCGGGCCATGCCCTCGCAGCGCAGGGCCTGGAACGCCCGCACCGCCAGCTCCCGCAGCTCGTCGCTCACCGGCTGGGGGATGGGGGCGGGGATCAGCAGCTCGGCGCCGGCGCTGTACTTGTCGTCGTAGTCGTAGAACTCGGCGCCGGGGCGGACCTCGCCCATGACCGACGCCCGGGGCCGGTCGTTGCCCAGCACCGCGCACTCGAGTTCCTGGCCGACGATGGCCTCCTCGAAGACGATCCAGTCGTCGAAGCGAGCCGCCTCGGTCACCGCGTCGCGCAGCTCGTCGAGAGTGGCGACCTTGCTCACCCCGATCGACGATCCCATGTTGGCCGGCTTCACGAAGATCGGGAACCCGAGGCGGCTGACCACCCGGTCGAGGACCTCGTCGTCGATCTCGTGACGGCGGGCCGACTCCCAGGCGCACTGGGGCAAGCCGTGGGCGGCGAGCATCTCCTTGGCCGCCGCCTTGTCCATCGACAGCGACGAGCCCAGCACTCCGGTGCCGACGTAGGGCACGCCGGCCATCTCGAGCAGGCCCTGGATGGTGCCGTCCTCGCCGTAGGGGCCGTGCAGCAGCGGGAACACCACCACCGGCACCGGTTCCGTGTCGCTCGGGCTGGAGCACGGGGAGGGGCTCGACCGCGGTCCCGGTGGCGACGAGGTGGTCGGGGAGGGCGGCGACGCCCCGTTCGAGCGCGGCCACGGCGTCGTCGGCCCGCAGCCAGTCGCCGTCACGGGTGATCCCGACGGGGAGGGCGTCGTAGCGGTCGTGGTCGATGGCCCGCAGCACGTGGGCGGCGGTCGTGCAGCTCACCTCGTGTTCGGCGGATCGGCCCCCGAACAGCACGACGAGGCGGATGCGGTCCGGAAGCGCCATGGGCGGCGAGTGTAAGACTCGGTCGGTGCGATTCACGACCGACGAAGTGGCGACTGCAACCCGCGGCGAGGTGGTCGGCCCCGAGGTCACCATCGAGGGCGCGGCGTTCGACTCGCGCACGTGACGGGCGGCGAGCTGTTCGTCCCGCTCGTCGCCGAGCGCGACGGTCACGAGTTCATCGGCGCGGCGATCGACGCCGGTGCGGCGGCCTACCTCGTGTCCCGAGGACGCCCGCTCGACCGGACGGCCGATCGAGGGCCGGGCCATGCCGTGGTGGTCCCGACACGATGGCCGCGTTCACCCGGTTGGGCGCGGTGGCCCGTGACCGGCTGCCGGAGGCGGTGATCGGCATCACCGGTTCGGTGGGCAAGACGTCGGTCAAGGACCTCCTCGCCGCGGTGCTCGGCACCACCTTCCGCACCGCGGCCAGCGCCAAGAGCTTCAACAACGAGATCGGGGTGCCGCTCACCCTGGTCAACGCCGCGCCCGACACCGAGGTCCTCGTCCAGGAGATGGGGGCTCGCGGGGTGGGCCACATCCGGTCGCTGTGCGAGGTCGCCCGCCCCACCGCGGCCATCGTCACCATGGTGGCCGAGGTCCACACCTCGGAGTACGCCGGCGGCCTCGACGAGGTCGCGGTGGCGAAGGGGGAGCTGGTCGAGGCCGTCCCCATGGACGGCTTCGTGGTGCTGAACGGGTCCGACGCCCGGGTCCGCCGGATGGCGCGGCTGACCGAGGCCCGGGTCCTCACCTACGGCGTGTCGGGCGACGTCGTGGCCCAGAAGGTGGCGGTCGACGACGAGCTGCGGCCCCGGTTCCGCCTGAGCTCACCGTGGGGCACCACCGACGTGCAGCTCGCGGTGCACGGCGTGCACCAGGTGGCCAACGCCCTGGCCGCCGCCGCGGCCGGTCTGGCCCAGGGCGTACCGATCGAGGCGGTGGCCGCGGGGCTGGCCTCGGCCGAGTTGTCGCCGTGGCGGATGGAGCTGCGCCGCACCGCGTCGGGCGCCACCATCGTCAACGACGCCTACAACTCGAACCCCACCGCGCTGGACGCCGCCCTCCACTCGCTGGCCGCCCTGCCCGCCGATCGCCGCGTCGCCGTCCTCGGGCTGATGGCCGAGCTGGGCCCGCAGAGCGACGAGCGCCACGCCGAGATGGGGGAGCTGGCCGAGGACCTCGACATCGAGGTCATCACCGTCGACTGTCCCACCTACGGCGTCGGCACCGACGTCCCCACCCCCGAGGCCGCGGTCGAGGCCATCGGCCGGCTGGGCCCGGGCGACGCCGTGCTGGTCAAGGCGAGCCGCACCGCCGGCCTCGAGCGCGTCGCCGACGGCCTCCTCGGCTGATCAGGCCGCGGTGGCGATGACCGGAGGGAGCCCGGCGCCCATCAGGTCGACGAAGTTGGCCCGGTAGAACCGGTCGCGGTCCTCGTCGGAGATCGACGCCCGGTCGAGCGAGGTCTCGAACCGCTCGACCGGCCGGCGCCCCCCTTCGACGTGGGGGAAGTCGGTGGAGAACAGCACCAGCTCGGCGCCGGCCTGCTCGATGATCCAACCGACGTCCTCGGTGGGATACGGGGTGAAGCGCATCTGGCGGGACACGTACTCGCTCGGTCGGAGGTCGAGCTGCTGGAGCCGATCCTCGTGGCGGGCGAAGGCGTCGAAGGCCGACTCCATCTGGCGCAGCCACGACGGCACCCAGATCGCGCCCTGCTCGATGACGCCGACCCGCAGGCGGGGGAACCGCTGGAACACGCCGTCGAAGATCATGGTGGCCAGGGTCTGGGCCGGTGGCACCGGGATGCCCATGTAGTCGACGCAGCGGAAGTTCTCGTCGCCGCCGTGGAAGTCGGGCGGGATCGGCAGGCCGTTCTGGAAGTACATCGGATCGATGAGCGCACCGGTGCCGCCGACGTGGAAGACGACGGGGAGGTCGGCCTCCTCGGCCCGGGCCCAGACGGGATCGAGCCCGAGGTGGCTGGGGGAGTGGTGGCGGGGGCATCCCGACGGGACCAGCAGGGCGGCCGCCCCCATGGCGATGGCCTCGTCGGCCATGGCCGCCGAGCGATCGAAGTCGGCGAGGGGCACGTACATGGTGGGCAGCAGGCGGTCGTCCACGGAGCAGAACTCGGCCATGCCCCGGTTGTGGGCGCGGGCCGCGCCGTAGGCGAGGTCGAGATCGGGTTCGTGGCCGTTGCCGTGCTCCCAGTCGTGCAACCGCGAGTTGTGGAAGGTGTTGAACACCAGCTGCGAGCGGACCCCGATGAGATCGAGCGCCCGGCCCCGGTCCTCGGCCACGAACGAGCCGGTGGCCGCGAAGTTCTTGCGGTTCATGATCTCGATCGCCTCGTCGGCGCGGTACTCGGCCGACGCGTGCCGGGCCGCCAACCGGTCGAAGTCGACCTCGCCGGTCTGGCGCACCTCGTTGCTGGCCGGGGTGAGTTGGAGGGGCTCGATCCGGTCGCGGATGGCGGGATCGGCGTGATCGCGCAGCCAGGTGGGCGTCTCCATGATGTGGGCGTCGGCGTCGTGGACGACGCGGTCCTCGATGTACGGCATGGGTTCCCCTAGTAGCGGTCGGTCGGTCGGGGCAGCAGGTCGGCGTACCAGGCCAGACCCAGTGCGATCATCGCGCCCGGGAACACCACGGTGGTGACCGACGTGGCATCGATGATCGGTCCGGCGATGAGGTTGCCGACCGGGACGGTGCCGCCGAAGGCCATCATCCACAGCGCCATCACCCGGCCCCGCTCGTTGCCGGCGAGGTGCATCTGGAGCACGGTGGACAGGGCGGTGACCAGCGAGAAGTAGAAGAAGCCGACCACCGCGATGACGACGAAGGCGGGCGCCGGCATGCGCAGCCACGAGAACACGGCCAGCGACATCGCGAAGGCGACCAGGCCCCGCCGGACGAGACGCTCCATGGGGACGTCGGCGAAGATCGTGCCCACCGAGAGCGCGCCGAGCATGGCGCCGAAGCCGAACGAGGCGTAGAGCCACCCGTAGGCGCTGGACTTGGCCGCGATGCCGAGGTTCTGGTCGGCCAGCACCGGCATCTGGCCGATGAACGGCAGGCACAGCAGCGAGAACAGCACCATCAACGACAGGCTGCGCCCCACCGGGTGGCGGGCCCGGGCGATGCGGAAGCCGAGGGCGAGCCGGCGCAGCCGGGACACGCTGGCGCCGTT
>CAVSXR010000050.1:0-192578 GCA_963731885.1 uncultured Acidimicrobiaceae bacterium
ATCATCGTGTGGGCCAAGTCGTTCATGCCCGACGACGAGGTGGTCGAGGAACGCCACCCGATCGAGTCACCCGAGGAAGACGTGGCCGCGTTCACCGCCGACTTCGAGGCCGGCACCACCGGGCTCAAGCGCCGTGGCCTGCTCACCGGTTTGGCCGGTGCCGCCTTCGCCGCCCTCGGTGGGGCACTCCTCTTCCCCATCCGATCGCTCGGTCCCCGCCCCGGACTCGACCTGAAGGTCACCCCGTACGCCGGAGGGGTGAAGCGGGTGGTGACCGAGGCCGGTCTGCCGGTCAAGCCCGAGGACCTCCCGGTCGACGGCGTCGTGACCGTGTGGCCGGAGGGGTTCGCCGGCGCCCCCGACGCCCCCACGTTGTTGATCCACACCCGTCCGACCCAGCAGCTGCGCCTCCAGGGCGAGAAGGTGGGTTGGGTCGTCGACGACACGATCGTGGCCTACTCCAAGCTGTGCACCCACGTCGGGTGTCCCGTGGGCCTCTACCAGGCCGAGCGGGGCCTGCTGCTGTGCCCGTGCCACCAGTCGACCTTCGATGTGTTGAACGGGGCGAAGCCGATCTTCGGCCCGGCGGCCCGGCCGCTTCCCCAGCTGCCACTCGACGTCGACGCCGAGGGCTACATCGTGGCCACCGGCGACTTCGAGTCCCCTGTCGGGCCTGGGTTCTGGAGCCGCGGTCGCTGACATGACCACACCGACGACGTCGTCCGGGGCCACCAGGCCACACCACCGCCTCCTCACCCACCGCATTGCCCGCTGGGTCGACCAGCGGATCGGGGCGGCCCGCTTCGCCCGCACGGCCCTCAACAAGGTGTTCCCCGACCACTGGTCGTTCCTCATCGGCGAGTTGGCGCTGTACAGCTTCGTCACGCTGCTGCTCACCGGCACCTACCTGACGTTCTTCTTCGACGCCAGCCAGAACGAGGTCATCTACCAGGGCAGCTACGGCCCGCTGCGGGGTGTGCAGATGACCGAGGCGTACCGCTCGGCCATCGACCTCAGCTTCGACGTGCGGGCCGGCCTGGTGATGCGCCAGATCCACCACTGGGCCGCGCTGTTGTTCGTGGCGGCCATGGTGGTCCACCTCGCCCGGGTGTTCTTCACCGGGGCGTTCCGCCGGCCTCGGGAGCTGAACTGGATCATCGGCGTCACCATGTTGACGCTCGGGATCTTCGAGGGCTTCGCCGGCTACTCGCTGCTCGACGACCAGCTGTCGGGGACCGGGTTGCGCATCGCCTACTCCATCACCTTGAGCATCCCGGTGGCCGGTACCTGGTTGGCGTCGCTGCTCTTCGGGGGCGAGTTCCCCGGCCCCGACATCATCCGCCGCCTCTTCGTCATCCACATCCTGCTCATCCCGGCGCTGATCACCGGGTTGCTGATCGCTCACCTCGCCCTGGTGGTCCGCCACAAGCACACCCAGTTCCCCGGCCCGGGTCGTACCAACGACAACGTGGTCGGCGAGCGGGCCTTCCCCACCTACGGGGCCAAGGCGATCGGGATCTTCTTCCTCACGACCTCGTTGCTGTCGTTCCTCGGCGGTCTGGTCGAGATCAACCCGATCTGGATCTACGGTCCGTTCAAGCCGGCCAACGTCAGCTCGGCCAGCCAACCCGACTGGTACATGGGCTGGCTCGACGGGGCGCTGCGCATCATGCCGGGCTACGAGATCCGGGCCTTCGGCTTCGAGATCCCCAATCCGTTCTTCCCGGCCGTCCTGCTCGCCGGGATCACGTTCGGGCTGCTCTACGCCTGGCCGTTCCTGGAGGCGAGGGTCACCGGCGACCACGGGGTGCACCATCTCGCCGACCGGCCCCGCCAGCGACCGGTCCGGACCGCGCTCGGCGTCGCCGCGTTCGGCTTCTACGTCGTGATGTTCCTCGGCGGCGCATCGGACATCATCGCCACCACCTTCGGCGTGTCGGTCAACTCCGTGCTGTGGTCGTTCCGGATCGCGGCGTTCGTGGTGCCGCCGCTGGTCGGATGGGTCACCTATTCCCTGTGCTCCGAGCTCAGCCGCCGCGACGGTCTCCCCACCCGGTCTCCGGTGTCGTTCTCCCAGATCGTCGGGCGCCTCCGCCACGGATCGGCGGCGGATTCGACCCCGGTCGACTAGGCGCGGGCGCGGGATTGCCGGATGAAGCCGGCGACGCCCACCACGAGGAGCGCCCCGCCCGGCACGAGGAACCAGGTGCCGAGGATCAGGCCGTTGGAGAGCAGGAAGGCTGCCGCACCGATCCAGAACGGCCAGATGCTGGCGTGGGGGAGGTACTGGGCCTCGGCCCCCTCGGATGGCTCGCCTCCTGTGGTGGGAGGGTCGACGCGGCGGTGACGGAACAGGAACACGCCGCAGACCAGGCCGAGCAGCGACGCCACCCCCAGCATCATCTGACCGGCATCGTCCTGG
This sequence comes from uncultured Acidimicrobiaceae bacterium, assembly GCA_963731885.1. GTDB lineage: Bacteria > Actinomycetota > Acidimicrobiia > Acidimicrobiales > Salinilacustritrichaceae > Salinilacustrithrix. Next base: position 2,423 of record CAVSXR010000050.1, read on the forward strand.
GTGAACAGGTAGATCAGCGACATGGTGCCGACGGCCGAGCCCACGAACAGGAAGATGCGGGTCGCCACCCGGGTGTCCCGCGTCCGGCGATCGAGCTCGGCCTCGACTTCGTTCGACCGGTCGTCGACGTCTCGGCGCTCGCCCATCAGTGCGTGCTCCCCTGGAGGTCGGGGTGGTGCTGATCCCACACCGGCCGGTCCGAGCGGATCGGGGGCAGCGGTCCGGTGAAGTTCTCCGCGGGTGGGGGTGAGGACGTCGCCCACTCGAGGGTGTGGCCACCCCACGGGTCATCGCCGGCGAGCTCGCCGTGCTTCCACGACCGCCACACGTTCCAGAGGAACGGCAGGGTGGATGCGCCCAGGACCGCCGCACCCACCGACGACAGCAGGTTCATCCAGTCGAAGCCGTAGGCGTCGACGTAGTCGGGGACCCGCCGCGGCATGCCGCGCAGGCCGAGAACGTGCTGGATGGCGAAGGTGAGGTGGAAGCCGATGAGTGTCATCCAGAAGTGGACCTTGCCGAGCCGCACCGAGAGGAACCGACCGGTGATCTTGGGGAACCAGTGGTAGATGCCGGCGAACAGCGCGAACACGGAGCCGCCGAAGAGCACGTAGTGCATGTGGGCGACCACGAAGTACGTGTCGGTCACCGCGAAGTCGATCGGCGCGGTGGCGAGGAGCACACCGGTGAGCCCCCCGAGCAGGAAGGTGAAGATGAAGCCGATCGCGAACAGCATGGGGACGGTGAAGGTGATGGACCCGCCCCACATGGTCCCCAGCCAGTTGAAGATCTTCACGCCGGTGGGGACGGCGATGAGCATCGAGAACCCGGTGAAGAACGGCAGGCTGACCGCACCGGTCACGAACATGTGGTGGGCCCACACCCCGACCGACAGGGCGGCGATGGAGATGGTGGCGAACACCAGCCCGGCGTAGCCGAAGACCGGTCGCCTCGAGTGGACGGGAAGGATCTCGGTGATCACCCCGAAGTACGGGAGCACGAGGATGTAGACCTCAGGATGGCCGAAGAACCAGAACAGGTGCTGCCACAGGATCGGCTGCCCTCCGGCTGCGATGTCGAAGATGTGGGCACCGAAGTGGCGGTCGGCGAAGAGCATGGCGGCGGCCGCGGTGAGCATCGGGAACGCGATCAGCACGAGGATGCTGGTGACGAGCATGTTCCAGGTGAAGATCGGCATGCGGAACATCGTCATGCCCTCGGCCCTCATGGTCAGCACGGTGGCGACGATGTTCACCGCGGTGAGCACACCGGACAGGCCGGTGAGCACCAGGGCGATGATCCACAGGTCGGCGCCGACGCCGGGGGAGCGGATCACGGACGAGAGGGGGGCGTACCCGGTCCAGCCGAAGTCGGCCGCGCCGTCGGCGGTGAGGAAGCCGGAGAGCATCGTGATCCCGCCGAAGAGGAAGAACCAGTAGCTCAAGGCGTTCAGCCGGGGGAAGGCCATGTCGCGCGCGCCGATGTGGAGCGGGACGAAGTAGTTGGCCAGGCCGAAGGCGAACGGACCGAGGAAGAGGAACAGCATGATGCTGCCGTGCATCGTGAACAGCTCGTTGTAGGTGGCGTTGTTGACCAGCTGCTCACCCGGCCGGGCCAGCTCGGCCCGGATGAGCATCGCCAGTGCCCCGCCAACGAGGTAGAACGCGAACGCGGTGAACATGTAGGCGAGGCCGATGCGCTTGTGGTCGGTGGTGGTCAGGAACGCCAGCAGACCGGTGGCCTCGGCGTGAGGTTGCGGCGGCGGTTCCTGCGCGACCGGGCGTTCGTCGAGCAGCGTCACGAGGTGTGCTCCTGGAGCCAGGCGTCGAAGTCGGTGCCGTCCATCACGGTGACGGTGAAGCGCATCCGTCCGTGGTCGAGCCCGCAGAACTCGGCGCAGACCCCGTCGTAGGACCCCGTCTCGGTGGGGGTCACGTCGATGGTGTTGTCGACGCCGGGGATGAGGTCGCGCTTGTTCAGGAACCGGGGCACCCAGAAGCTGTGGTTCACGTCGGCGGTCTGCAGATCGAGGCGGGTGGTCCGGCCGACGGGGAGCACGAGCTCGGGCAGACCACCACCGGGGGTGCCGGTGACCACGATCCCGGAGTCGGGATAGGTGAACTGCCACTGCCACTGGAACCCGACGACATCGACCACCAGATCCGGCGTCTTCGTCGTGGCGTTCACCGTGTCCTCGGTGCGGACGCTGAAGAAGAACAGCACGGCCACGATGAGCAGCGGGGTCACCGTGTAGAGGACCTCGATCGGGATGTTGTACTGCTTCTGGCTGGGGATCTCGTCGTCGCGCCGGCGGAACCGGACGACGACGTAGACGAGCAGGACGGTGACGAACACGCCGACGCCGACCGCGGTGGCCGCATACCAGCGATAGAGGTCGTAGATGTGCTGACCCTGTCGAGATGCCGGCGACGGGGCGCCCATCGAGGGCAGCGCACAGGCCCCGAGGCCGACGGACGCAACACTGAGCAGGAGGATGCGGCGCTGCATCGCCGGCGAACCTACACAACCCGACGAATCCCGAAGGGTTGCCGTGGGAGTTGTGAGGCGGAGCCGAGCAACTCGAAGCAACCCGAGGGGTTGCCGAGCTCTGGCTGGGAGTTGCGAGGCGCAGCCGAGCAACTCCAAGGAATCCGAAGGGTTGCCGTCGGGGAGACAGGATTCGAACCTGCGACCCCCTGCTCCCAAAGCAGGTGCGCTACCGGACTGCGCCACTCCCCGTGAGAACGCCGTCCGACGTTACACAGCGATCCCGCCGGTCAGGCATTCGATCCGGTTCGCCGCTCAACCCCCGTAGCGGCTGTACGCCTTCTGGAAGTACTCGGGGCTCGAGGCCAGCTCGATCGCCAGCGCGACGTCGCGCCCATTGTTCAGCTCGTTGGTCCAGGTGACGAGGCCCCCGGAGTCCGGTGGACGCTTGAGCAGGTGGAGGTACAGGTTGGTCACCCTGGTGCGTCGTGATTCGTACGACTGGTAGAAGCGGAGGGCGATCGTCGCCCGAGGGGTGCCGCCGTCGGCCAACGCCGTCCAGGCATCGAGGCCACCGGGGTCCGGCTCCCGTTCCAGGATCTGGCGGTACAGGTCGGCGACCCAGCCCCGGTTCGTGCTTCCCGACTTCTTGAAGTACTCCGATGACGCGTAGATGCGGGCGGCGACCTCGGCCGGGGTCATCCCTCCGCTGATGGCGTCGAGCCAGTTCTGCTTGCCGGTGGGATCCGCCGCCCGCCCCAGCGTCGCCAGGTAGTAGCTGTCGATGACCTGACCCACGTAGACGTCGGAGTCGCCGAATCGGGCCACGTAGCTCCGTCGGCTGAGCTGCCCGCTCTGCAGCTCAGCGCCATCGGCAACCGTCTCCGTCGGTGTGGGGAAGAAGCGGAGGAAGTCGCGGTGCACGGCCGTGATGAACGACTCGATCTGGGTGTGGGCCTCGAGGCCCCACCCGAAGTCGGCGAACATGGCCTGGGTCAGGGGCGGGACAGCCAGCTGGGACTCGCCGTTTCCGATGAACGGGGTCATCAGGCTGTCGGGGTAGGTGTTCTCGTCGATGTGGCTGGTCGACGTGCCGGACACGTAGGTGGCCGGGGCGTAGATCTCGGGGTAGAAGCCGCCATCGGCCGTGATGGCTTCCTGACCGCCCCACAGGACCCGGGTGGTGAGGGCGGTGGCCAGTTGGGTGGGCGTGAGGTCCACGAGCGGGGTCCGCGACGCGTCCAGCAGGATGCGGTCGTAGGCCAGCGGAAAGCCCTGGGTGGTGAGGTTCGCCGTGGATCCGCTCTTGGTGGCCAGCGTGGTGTGACCGAGGCCGTGGGCCAGTTCATGGAGGGCGAGGGTGAGCAACGAGATCTGGTTCGCCGGCACCGCGCCGTCCGCGCCCTCGTAGAAGTCGTAGTCGGACGAGATCTCCACGGTGATCTCGGGGGTCGACGGGTCCAGGTCGCGGCTGGCGAACTGGTTCGCCTCCGCCGGCACGTACCACACGTTCTGCTCCGGGAAGCTCAAGTCGTTGGCCAAGATGTCGGTGGGCGTGGCGCCGCCGAGGATCCCCGGGTCGCTGAAGTGCGTGGCCGCCACCTCGACGTGGATCGGCTCTTCGACCTCGAGCACCGACGACCAGATGCCGGCGGCGGCGACGAAGACCGCTCGCTTGGCGGCGTCGACGCTGGGATCGAAGTCGAACACGAAGTCGTCGTTCGGTGGTGGCGTGAAGGTGGTGGTCCCGGCGTTCGCCGTCGGCGCCGAGGCCGTCGCGCCGCCGATCCGGGCGTGTTGCTCGCTCGACGGGAGGGCGTAGGTGTAGGCGAAGCCGGGCGCATGTCCGGCGTGTCGGGGCGCCGGTGGGGACGGCTGCGGTGGCGCTCCCGCGCTCGCCGGCAGCGTTCCGAGGCCGAGGACGGCGGTCAGGATCAGCGCCGCCGAGGCCAGTTGTCGCTTCATCGTGTGTCTCGAATCGCCGTGGCCGTACCGGCCGGATCCACCCGGGACAGCCCGGATCCACCCGGGACAGCATGGCATCCGTCGGGTCCTGCGACCGTGCACATCACCGTTGATCAGATACGGGGGCGAGCAGGGCCGTCGGTACACTGGCCGATCCGTATGTACATCGATCCGCACTTCGATCCCCGGTCCTGCTCCCGCGCCTCGGACCGTCCGCTCTCCCCGGAGACAGCCCAAGGAGTCACCCGGTGAATTCCACCGTCGAAGCCCTCGAGGGCAACAAGGTCAAGGTCACCGTCTCCGTCGACGAGGACGAGTTCGAGACCGACATCGATGCCGCGTTCAAGCGCATCGCCCAGGAGGTCAACCTGCCGGGGTTCCGTCGCGGCAAGGCGCCGCGGAAGTTGCTCGAGGCCCGCCTCGGCGTCGGTGTCGGCCGCGAGGAGGCGCTGCGGGAGGCACTGCCCAAGTACTACGCCGAGGCCGTCGTCGAGCACGACGTCGACGTGATCGCCGCCCCCGAGCTGGACATCACCGCCGGCCAGGAGGAGGGCCCCATCACCTTCGACGCCGTCGTCGAGGTCCGTCCTGTCGTCGCCATCGCCGGGTACGACGGTCTGCGGGTCACGATGCCGTCTCCCGTCCCGAGCGACGACGAGATCGACGCCCAGATCGACCGGATGCGCACCCTCGACGCCACCGTCGAGACCGTCGACCGCCCGGCCGCCGAGGGCGACACGGTCGTCATCGACATCGTCGGCACGCTCGACGGTGAGGAGCAGGACGGTCTCACCACCGACGACTACCACTACGAGATCGGCTCCGGCGTGATCACGCCCGAGGTCGACGAGCAGCTCACCGGCTCCTCGGCGGGCGACGAGCTCGACTTCGATGCCACCCACCCCGACGAGGACGAGGAGCGTCAGCTCCACTTCGTCATCTCGGTGAAGGAGGTCAAGGCCAAGGTCCTGCCCGAGCTCACCGACGAATGGGCCGCGGAGAACTCCGAGTTCGAGACGATCGACGCGCTCCGAGCCGATCTGGTCGAGCGCGTCACCACGGTCCGCAAGGCCCAGGGGTCCGATCAGCTCCAGGACAAGGTGGCCCATGCGCTCGCCGAGCTCGTCACCGACGAGATCCCCGAGGCCCTCGTCAGCGGTGAGCTCAACGGCCGCCTCCAGGACCTCGGCATGCGCCTGCAGGCCCAGGGCATGGGGCTCGAGCAGTACCTGATGCTCACCGGCCGCACCCAGGAGGAGCTCATCGACGAGCTCCGCGAGTCCGCCGAGGTCAGTGCCCGGGTCGACCTCGCCCTGCGGGCCGTGGTCGTGGCCGAGGGCATCGAGTGCACCGACGAGGACGTCGACGCCGAGATCGAGACCGTGGCCGAGCGGGTCGGCGAGAAGCCGGCCAAGGTTCGCAAGCAGCTGGAACGGAATGACCAACTGCCTGCGGTACGCTCCGACATCAACAAGCGCAAGGCGCTGGAGTGGCTGCTCGACAACGTCGAGATCGTCGACGAGAACGGCGCTCCCGTCGACCGGAGCCTCTACGAGCACCACCACGACCACGATCACCACGACCACGACGACGACGACGAGCCCGAGACGGACGAAACGGAAACGGACTAGCGAATGACTCCCGAGCAGGTCGCAGAGCACGGCGGCGTGATCCGCAACTATCTGGTGCCGACGGTCGTCGAGTCGACCAACCGGGGAGAACGGGCCTACGACCTCTACTCCCGGCTGCTCAAGGAGAACATCATCTTCCTCGGCACGCCGATCGACGACGGGATCGCCAATCTGATCTGCGCCCAGCTGCTGCACCTCGAGTCGGAGAACGCCGACAAGGACATCAGCATCTACATCAACTCACCGGGCGGCGACATCACCGCCCTGTTCGCGATCTACGACACCTTGTCGTTCATCCGCAACGAGATCAGCACCATCTGCTTCGGGCAGGCGGCGTCGGCTGCGGCGGTGTTGCTGGCGGCGGGCACGCCCGGCAAGCGTCTGGCGCTGACGCATTCGCGCATCCTGCTCCACCAGCCGTGGGGACAGGGCGGTGGCCAGGCCACCGACATCGAGATCCAGGCCCGCGAGATCATGCGCATGCGGGACCTGCTGAACCAGATCCTCGCCGAGCACACCGGCCAGGCGGTCGAGAAGATCGAGGCCGACACCGACCGAGATTTCGTCATGACCGCGCAGGAAGCGCTCGAGTACGGCATCATCGATGAGGTGATCAACCGACGGGCCGTGGCCGACACGGCGGGACCCATCAGGGCCAACTGAACCAGGGGGACACGCGGTGGCCAAGTTCGGAGACGGGGGAGAGCTCCTCAAGTGCAGTTTCTGCGGCAAATCGCAGAAGCAGGTCAAGAAGTTGATCGCCGGCCCCGGGGTCTACATCTGCGACGAGTGCATCGATCTCTGCAACGAGATCATCGAGGAGGAGCTGGCCGAGACGTCGGACTTCGCCTTCGACGAACTGCCCCGACCCAAGGAGATCTTCGAGTTCCTCGAGGAGTACATCGTCGGTCAGACCGCGGCGAAGAAGATCCTGTCGGTCGCGGTGTACAACCACTACAAGCGGATCGAGTTCGGCCACAACACCGTCCACGACGACGTCGAGGTGGCCAAGTCCAACATCTTGCTGCTCGGGCCCACCGGGTCGGGCAAGACGTTCCTCGCCCAGACGCTGGCGCGCCTGCTCAAGGTGCCGTTCGCCATCGCCGATGCCACCGCGCTCACCGAGGCCGGCTACGTGGGTGAGGACGTCGAGAACATCCTGCTCAAGCTGATCCAGGCCGCCGACTACGACGTCAAGAAGGCCGAGACCGGCATCATCTACATCGACGAGATCGACAAGGTCGCCCGCAAGTCCGAGAACCCGTCGATCACCCGCGACGTCTCCGGCGAGGGCGTGCAGCAGGCGTTGCTGAAGATCCTCGAGGGCACGACGGCGTCGGTGCCGCCGCAGGGCGGTCGCAAGCATCCCCACCAGGAGTTCATCCAGATCGACACCGGCAACATCTTGTTCATCTGTGGTGGGGCCTTCGCCGGCATCGAGCGCATCATCGAGTCCCGCAAGGGGCACACCGGGGTCGGCTTCGCCGCCGAGATCCGGTCCAGTCGCGACATCGATGCGTCCGAGCTGCTCCAGGATGTGCTGCCCGAGGACCTGGTGAAGTTCGGACTCATCCCCGAGTTCATCGGCCGGCTGCCGATCATCGGCGCCGTCGGCCACCTCGACCACGAGGCGCTCATCGAGATCCTCACCGAGCCCAAGAACGCGCTGCTCAAGCAGTACCAGAAGATCTTCACCTACGAGGACGTCGAGCTCGAGTTCACCGACGAGGCGCTGGTGGCGGTGGCCGACCAGGCCCTGCTCCGGGGCACCGGGGCCCGCGGCCTGCGGGCCATCCTCGAAGAGGTCCTCCTCGACATCATGTACGACATCCCCAGCCGCACCGACGTCGGCAAGGTCGTCATCGACCGCGATGTCGTCCTCGACAAGGTCAACCCCACCATCGTGCCCCGCGACGCCAAGGTGTCGAGACCAAAGCGGGCTGCGTCCTGAAGTTCGCCGACGCGCTCGCCTATCTCGACGAGCACATCAATCTCGAGGCGGCGGCGACGAGTCCCACCGCGGGTGTGGTGCACGGCCTGTCACTCGAGCGCATGCGCGGCATCGTCGACGTGCTCGGGGATCCGCAGCTCGCCGCGCCGATGATCCACGTCACCGGCACCAACGGCAAGGGTTCGACCGCCCGCATGATCGCCGCGCTGCTGGCCGAGCACGGCCTGACCGTCGGGACCTACGCCAGCCCCCACCTCGAATCGATCACCGAGCGCCTGCGCCGCAATGCCGAGCCGATCAGCGAGGAGGACTTCGCCGGCGTCATCGACGAGATCGCCGCGCTCGAATCGCTCTTCCCGGCCCGCCCCAGCTACTTCGACCTGCTCACCGCGGCGGCGTTCAGCTGGTTCGCCCGTGAGGCCGTCGACGTGATGGTCGTGGAGGTGGGTCTGCTCGGTCGCTACGACTCCACCAACGTCGGTCGAGCGGACGTCGCCGTCATCACGAACGTGTCACGTGACCACACCGACGGCGAGGGGGAGTGGCGCCGGGCGATCGCGTCCGAGAAGGCCGGCATCATCGAGGACGGCTCGGCGGTGATCATCGGCGAGACCGATCCCGAACTGGTCGAGATCTTCCGCGCCGAGGGCGGCGCCCTCCACTGGGTGCGCGACCAGCACTTCGGGGTGCGATCGTCCACCGTGGCGGTGGGGGGCCGCCAGGTCGATCTGTTCACGCCCAACGGACCGATCGAGGGTCTGTACCTCCCGGTCCACGGCGCGCACCAGGCCGACAACGTCGCGGTCGCCGTCGCCGCGGTCGAGTCGTTCTTCGGCCGCCGCATCGCGCACGACGTGGCGGCGGGCGCGATGCTCGGGCTGGAACTGCCCGGCCGGTTCGAGGTGGTGGCCCGCCAGCCGCTCGTGGTTCTGGACGGCGCCCACAACGCCGGGGGGGCACGAGCCTTCGTCCGGACCGTCCGCGAGGAGTTCACCGTGGCCGGCGACACCACGTTGGTCCTCGGGATGCTTCGCCGCTCCGACCTGTCCGACGTGCTCGCCGAGCTGGTCGAGATCGAGCCTCGCCGGGTCGTGTGCACCCGTCCCGACTCGCCGCGTGCTGCCGATCCCGACGAGTTGCGCACCGCCCTGCGTGGGCTGCAGCCCGACCTCGAGGTCGTCGTGGTCGATGCGGTCGGCGCCGCGGTGGAGACGGCGGTGCGCGCTGCGTTCGACGACGACGCCGTGCTGATCGCCGGTTCGCTCTACACCGTCGGCGCGGCGCGCACCGCCTGCCGTCGCCTCGGTCTGCTCGCCCGCTGACGCCGGGCCGCTCGACCGGGCCCGGAACCGCCCCGACGGCACCTTGGGTCGCTGCGGGCTGTGCCCCTACGCTGCCCGGCCGTGAACCGGACCTTCGTCATGTGCAAGCCCGATGCCGTCGAGCGCGGCCTCGTCGGCGAGATCATCAACCGCCTGGAGCGAAAGGGCCTCACCGTCGTCGCGGCCGAGCTGCGCACGGCCGACCGGGAGTTGGCCGAAGCCCACTATGACGAGCACAAGGAGCGCCCGTTCTTCGGCGAGTTGGTCGAGTTCCTGACCCGGGGTCCGGTCATGGCGATGGTCGTCGAGGGCCCGGCCGACAACACGTTCTCGATCTGCCGCACCCTGATCGGCAAGACCAGTGTCGACGAGGCCCAGCCGGGTTCGATCCGCGGCGACTTCGCCACCACCACCACCGAGAACCTGGTCCACGGCAGCGACTCCCACGAATCAGCCGAGCGAGAGATCGGGCTCTGGTTCCCGTCTCTCTGAAGCTGCGTTCCCGGCTTCGAGGGAGGCGCCAGCTGACCGGTCGGGCACTCATCCAATGCGGCTCCGTGCCAACGTGGAGGCTCCCCGGACCGGAGGCGCAGCCGGAGGGAGGAAGCCTCAGTGTCGCGATATTGCAGTTGGGTGACAGTTCGTTACCATGGTGAAACCTCCCGCGGTGGGATGGTCGTCGTCGGTGGTGAGAGGGCAGCATTCGGGCCCACCCGGTACCATGCCGACCGAACCGGCGCAGGCCCTGCTCGCACCCGATCGGTGATCTCCCCATGTCCGAGAACGTCTTCAGCTCACTGATGGGCCGTGACATGGCGGTCGACCTCGGCACCGCCAACACGGTCGTCTACGTCCGCGGGCGGGGCATCGTGTTGAACGAGCCGTCGGTCGTGGCCGTCAACGTCCGCGACGGCCGCCCGCTCGCCGTCGGCCTCGAGGCCAAGCGCATGATCGGCCGCACGCCGAGCCACATCCAGGCGATCCGGCCGCTGAAGGACGGCGTCATCTCCGACTTCGAGATCTGCGAGAAGATGCTGCGGTACTTCATCCAGAAGGTGCACCAGCGGCGCTGGGCCAAGCCCCGCATGGTGATCTGCGTCCCGTCGGGTATCACCGGCGTCGAACAGCGCGCCGTCCTCGAGGCCGCTGAGTTCGCCGGAGCCCGCAAGCCGGCGCACATCATCGAGGAACCCATGGCCGCGGCCATCGGTGCCGGCCTGCCCGTGCAGGAACCCACCGGCAACATGATCGTCGACATCGGGGGCGGCACCACCGAAGTGGCCGTGATCTCCCTCGGTGGCATCGTGGCCAGCCAGTCGGTGCGCGTCGCCGGCGACGAACTCGACGACGCCATCATCCAGTACATCAAGAAGGAGTACTCGCTCGCCCTCGGCGAACGTACGGCCGAGGAGATCAAGATGGCCCTCGGATCGGCGTGGCCGCTCGAGGAGGAGGTCTACGCCGAGGTTCGCGGCCGCGATCTGATCACCGGTCTGCCCAAGACGATCGTGACCTCCACCGAGGAGATCCGGGAGGCCATCGAGGAACCGGTGTCCGCCATCGTCGACGCGGTCAAGGTGACCCTCGACAAGACCCCGCCCGAGCTGGCCGCCGACATCATGGAGAAGGGCATCGTCCTCGCGGGCGGTGGCGCCTACCTGCACGGTCTCGATGCCCGACTCGAGCACGAGACCGGGATGCCCATCGTCATCGCCAACGACCCGCTCCACGCCGTGGCGCTGGGGTCGGGGCTCGCGCTCGAGGAGTTCGACGCCCTCAAGGACGTCCTCTTCAACAACCCGCCCGAGCACTGACGCCGCGTGGCGTCCGTGCAACTTTCGCGCTCTGCTGTTCGCACATGGCAATGAACTCGTCCCGGCACGGGCGATCGCGCTTCACCATCATCGTGTTGGTGCTGTTCTCGCTCACCGTGCTCACTCTCGACTTCCGCGACGTGGGCTTCATCCAGGACGCGCGCCACGTCGCAGGGTCCGCCCTCCGGCCCGTCCAAGGGGTCGCCGACTTCGCCGCCACCCCGTTCCAGAACATGTGGCACGGCATCTTCGACTACCACGACGTGGCGGCCGAGAACGAGGCGCTCCGGGCGCGGGTCGACGAGCTCGAGGGCGACATGGCCCAGAACGAGGATGCGTCCGTGCAGCTCTCCGAGCTCCTCGACCAGGTGGACATCCCCTGGGTCGGATCCATCAGCACCGCGACTGCTCGGGTGATCCAGCAGCCGGTGAGCTCGTTCTCCCACGTGGTCGTGATCGACAAGGGCTCGTCTTCCGGCATCAAGGTCGACATGCCGGTGGTCACCGGTGCCGGTCTCGTCGGCAAGGTGGTCGACGTCACCTCCGATCGGTCCTCGGTGCAGCTGGTGACCGATCCCGAGTTCCGGGTCGGTGTGCGACTGGTCACCAGCCAGCGCCTCGGCACCGCCAAGGGGCAGGGTCCGGCGCGAGCGCTGCGCATCGACACCGGTATCGAGACCGGCGAAGCCGACGCCGACATCCCTGACGACGAGGTCCTCACCACGTCGGGCATCGACGACCGGTCGTCGTTCCCCGCATCGATCCCCGTCGGCAAGGTGGTCCGCACCGGCGAGGCCAACGGCGGCCTCACCGTCGAGGTGTTCGCCGAGCCTCTCGCCAACCTCGACGAGCTCAGCTTCGTCAACGTCCTGCTCACCACCCCGGTGCCCTAGATGCTGCGGGCTGCTCGACTCGGCTTGGTCCTCGTGATCTTGCTCACGTTGCAGACGACCTGGATGGCCGACCTCCACCCGTTCGGGACGCCGGGCGACCTGATGCTGCTGCTGACCATCGCATCGGCGATGGCCAGCGGTCCGGTCCGGGGCGCCATGGTCGGCTTCATCGCCGGCCTGGCGATGGACCTGGTGCTGCTGACCCCGTTCGGCCTCTCGTCGCTGGCCTACCTGGCCGTCGGCTACGCGGTGGGAACCATCCACGACGGCGTGCTGCGGTCCGCGCCGTGGATCCCCGTGGCGGTGACGGTCGTCGCGTCCGGCCTCGGCATCGGCTTCTACGTGATCCTGGGTCAGCTCGTAGGCCAGCAGTTCCGCATCCCCGACCTGGCCGAGGTCATCGTGGTGACCTCGGTGATGAACGCGCTGTTGGTCTTCCCCTTGCTCTGGGTCACCCGGTGGATCGAGAAGGCCGCCCCCGATCGCATGATGGGTGCACCGGTGCGAGGTCTGCGATGACCGCGGCCGAGTCCCCCCGGATGCGGCTGGGCGTGCTGGCGGTCGTGATCGTGGCGTTGTTCGCCGCGTTGTTCGCCCGGCTCTGGTACCTGCAGGTGCTGTCGTCGCAGGACTACGTCCAGGCCGCCGAGGCCAACCGGGTCCGGGTGGTGCAGGTCGAGGCACCCCGTGGTCGGATCCTCGACCGCAATGGCACTGTCCTGGTCGACAACCGGGTGTCCACGGTGGTGACGGTCGATCGGGTCCTCTTCGCCGAGCTGGCCGAGGACGAGCAGGCCGCCATGCTCAACCGGCTCGCCGCCGAGATGACCCGGTACGGCTCCCCGGCCACGGTCCAGCAGCTCGTCGAGCGGGTCAACAACCAGCGCTACTCGCGCTACGCACCGGTTCCGGTGGCCGAAGACGTCACCGAGGAACTGAAGATCTACATCGAGGAGCACGCCGAGCTGTTCCCGTCGGTCACCGTCCAGCGCGTCGCGCTGCGCCGCTACACCTACGGCACGCGGGCCGCCCACCTGCTCGGCTACGTCGGCGAGATCAACGACACCGAGCTGGAGGACCGCAAGGACAAGCCGAAGACCTACATCCAGGGCAACCAGATCGGGAAGTCGGGCGTCGAGCGGATCTACGAGGACGATCTCCGTGGTACGCCCGGGCAGATCGTGTACGAGGTCGACGCCCAGGGGCGTCCGGTCCGGGTGCTCGAAGACCGCTCGCGCCCGCCGATCCCCGGCGACGATGTCTGGCTGACCATCGACATCAACACCCAGGCCCTGGCCGAGGATCTGCTGTCCCAGGCGCTGGAGGCGGCCCGCAACCGAACCGCCCGAGCCGGCAACGTGCAGAACGCCGGCACGGGTGGCTCCGTCGTGGTCCTCGACCCCAGCGACGGCTCGGTCCAGGCCATGGCCAGCTACCCCACCTACGACCCGGCCGACTTCATCAACGGCATCTCGTCGTCGCGGTACGCCTTTCTCAAGGATCCGGCCAACCACCAGCCCCTGACCAACCGGGCCATCCAGGGCCAGTACGCGCCCGGGTCGACCTTCAAGCTCATCACCGCGTACGCCGCGCTGGTCAACGGCCTGCGCGCGCCGACGTCGCCCTTCGTCGACACCGGGTCCTACACGATCCCCAACTGCAGCGGCGAGAAGTGCACGTTCCGCAACGCCGGGGGCACCCGGTACGGCACCGTCGACATGCCGCGCGCGATCACCGTGTCGTCCGACGCGTACTTCTATTCGATCGGTGCCGACTTCTGGAACAACCGGGGTCGGCTCGGCGAGGAGGCCTTGCAGGAGTCAGCCCGGCTGTTCGGGCTCAGCCAGCAGACCGGTGTCCCGCTGCCGGCCGAGGCCGACGGTCGCATCCCGTCTCCCGAGCAGCGGCGGCGGCAGTTCGACGCCAACCCGGGCAAGTTCGCCGAGCGCAACTGGTTCACCGGCGACAACGTCAACATGGCCATCGGCCAGGGCGACGTGGCCGTCACCCCGATCCAGCTCGCCAACGCCTACGCCACCTTCGCCAACGGCGGCACCCGCTACGCGCCCAACATCGCGTTGAAGATCACCCGGTCGGGCCGGGAGGACTCGGTGAAGCGGACGATCGAGCCCCGCATCAACAGCACGATCGACATGCCTCCCGAGGTGCGAGATCCCCTGTTGCAGGGCCTGCTCGGCGTCACGTCACAGCCGCGCGGTACGGCGTACGGGGTCTTCCAGGGGTTCCCCCTCCAGTCGTTCCCGGTGGCGGGCAAGACGGGTACGGCCCAGGTCAAGGGGAAGGCCGACACCGCGGTCTTCACCGCGTTCGGTCCGGTACCCAACCCCCGCTACGAGGTTGCCGTCATCATGGAGGAATCGGGTTTCGGTGGCACTGCGGCCGCGCCCGTCGCCCGCAAGCTCTTCGACGTGTTCGCCGGCGTGACACCCCCGCCGACGATCCAACCCGGCGGCGACCTCATCTATCCGGATGCGGCCGCCGACCAACCGACCCAGGACCAACTGGCCTCGGCCGGGGGTCACGACTGATGGGGAGGCGAGACTGATGGACGCGTTCGCCGGCCGCTGGCCGGGCACGAGCCGGGCCGGGTCGATGCGACGCAACCCGTCGGCGCCCTGGCGCCACGTCGACCTCCTCATGCTGGGGACGATCACCGCCATCTCCACCATCGGCACGCTGATGGTGTTCTCGTCGACCCGCGGCTCGGATCCTGGTTCACCGCACACGACGGTGTTGGTCCGTCACCTCGTCTTCCTCGCCAGTGGCTACACCGTGATGGCGCTGGTCACCATGATCGACTACCGCCGGTTCAGGGACTTCGCGCTCATCGCCTACGGCACGGTCTGCGCGCTGCTGGTGGCCGTCATCTCGCCGATGGGCACCGAGGTCAACGGGGCACAGGCGTGGTTCCAGCTCGGATCGTTCCAGCTCCAGCCGTCGGAGTTCACCAAGATCGCCATGATCCTGGTCCTGGCGTCGCTCGGTGCCCACTTCTCCGGCGACATCGACCTGCGCCGTCTGGGCGTCCTCCTGGGCGTGGCCGGGCTGCCGCTGGCGCTCATCATGCTCCAGCCCGACCCCGGCACCGCCATGGTCCTGGTCGCCATCATCATGGGCGTGTTGCTCGTCGCCGGGGTGCGAGCCAAGCACATCGCCGCCCTGACCCTGCTCGGCCTCACCGCCCTGGTGGGCGTGCTCAACTCCGGGTTCCTCGAGGACTACCAGAAGGATCGGCTCACCGTCTTCCTCAACCCCAGCGCGGGCCTGCAGGCCGAGGCCTACAACCTCAATCAATCCAAGATCGCCATCGGCTCCGGGGGCGTGCTCGGCAAGGGCTTGTTCAAGGGAACCCAGACGCAGCTCAACATCGTCCCCGAGCAGCACACCGACTTCATCTTCACCGCGGTCGGCGAAGAGCTCGGCTTCATCGGCTCGGCGACCCTTCTCATCCTCTTCGGGATCCTGTGCTGGCGGATCTGGCGGATCGCCCAGCTGTCCCGAGACCAACTCGGGATGCTGCTCTGCGCCGGCGTGCTCTCGATGATCGTGTTCCAGCTGTTCCAGAACACCGGCATGACCATGGGCATCATGCCGATCACCGGCATTCCCCTACCGCTGGTGAGCCACGGCGGTTCCTCGACCATCGCCGTCTTCGCCGGCCTCGGGCTGGTCCAGAACGTCCACATGAGACGTTTTTCCTGAGGCCTCGTCGGCTCCTTCGTCGCTGTCCTCGGCCTCCCGTTGCACGGAGCCTGCCGACGCCGGGTGTCTGACCGCCTCGCTGGCGCTCGGCTCGGACCGGCTGGGACGGGTCGGCTCCTTCGTCGCTGTCCTCGGCCTCCCGTTGCACGGAGCGCTCGCACGCTGACCGTGTGACCGCCTCGCTGGCGCTCGGCTCGGACCGGCTGGGATGTGTCGGCTCCTTCGTCGCCTACCCCACGGTTCTGGGCCGCGTGCCACCCCCCACGTCAGTGATCTCGCGTCCCGAAACGGGTCGGCACCGACCTCAGCGTGTGGTGAGCTCGGCAAATAGGTGAGATGGGGGTGGGTGAAGTGGTGGTACTGACGATAGGTGGCGTGCGCGGTGCGTCCAGATCCGGCAGTTGTCGGTGTGGGCCGATCGAGGCCTCGGATTTGGCCCGCACCGGCCGACCGTCGGCGAGGATCCTCTCGTTCAGTGTCCCCGGGTTCCGTACGACGAGGATCCTCGGGTTCGATACAGCCCGCACGGCCGCACCGTCGGCCAGGATCCTCTCGTTCGGTGGCACCGGGATCTGTTCGGCGAGGGTCCTCGGGTTCGATCACGGCTGGCGGCACGCTGAAGAACGTTCCCGCGTGGTGATCGGTACTTCGACCCCGTGCGGAAGCAGCGCTCGGCCCGGGTGAGGGCGCCCCCCTCGAGCTTTCGTGCCACTCGTTTCAGGCACCCCGAGTCTCACCCATTTGCCGAAGTCAGCGACCGGTCAGGTGGAGGAGCAGGGCGCTCTCGGGGAGCAGGATCGGCAGCTGGAGGCCGAGGGTCATCAGCACGCGTCCGGGGACGGTGGTCGGCCGGTCGAGCCAGCTCGGCTGGTGCATGGTGAGACCACCCACGTCGCCGGGCATGGTGATGCGCTCGACGACGTAGGCCCGATCGGGATCGAGGCCGGCCAGTACGAGCCGGGGTGGTGCGGAGGTGTCCGGCCGCCGCAGTTGGGCATGGCAGAAGACCGCCTCGGACCGGTCGGTGGCGACCACCCCGTGGGCCAGCGCGTCCCGGTCGGGTTGGTCGAGCCGCACCACATCGCCGCCGTGCAGCAGCGGCCGGAGCTGCTTGTGCAGTTCGATCCACGCCCGGAGCTTCTCCAGCTCGGTCTCGTCGGCATCGAGCAGGTTCCACTCGATGCCCAGGTGGCCGAAGAGCGCGGTGGCGGCCCGGAAGGCGAGCCGCTGCGTGCGCCCGGTGGTGTGGGCCCGCCGCGGTCCGATGTGGGCACCCATCACCTCCGGCGGGAGGAGATGGGAGAAGCCCCGCTGGATGACCTGGCGTTCGAGGGCGTCGTTGCAGTCGGAGGTCCAGATGCGGGCCGTCCGCCGCAGGATCTCGGCATCGGCGCGCCCACCGCCGGAGGCACAGGACTCGATCTCCACCGCGGGATGCGCGGACCGCAGGGCGTCCAGCAGCTGGTAGAGGGCTCGCGTCTGGTGATGCGAGCCGGCGCCGGCGAGGTCGCGGTTCATGTCCCACTTCACGAAGGCGATGTCGTGGTCGGTGAGCAGGCGGTCGAGGACGTCGTGGAGATGGCTCCAGCAATCGGGTCGGGACAGATCGAGGACGAGCTGGTTGCGGCCGGTCAGTGCCGGGGTGCCCAGGACCCAGTCGGGGTGGGCGCGGAAGAGATCCGAGTCGGGGTTCACCATCTCGGGCTCGACCCAGATCCCGAACTCCATGCCCAGCGCGGTGACATGGTCGATCAGCGGCGCCAGGCCCTCCGGGTACACGTCCGGTGAGACCCACCAGTCGCCGAGCCCTGCGGTGTCGTTGCGCCGTCCGCCGAACCAGCCGTCGTCCAGCACGAACCGTTCGACCCCCACCGCAGCCGCTCGGTCAGCGAGGGCGAACAACGTCTCGTGGTCGTGGTCGAAGTACACCGCCTCCCACGTGTTGAGCAGCACCGGTCGGGGTCGGGCCGGGAGCGAACGTCGCACGTGGCGGTGGAAGCGTTGGCTGCACTGGTTGAGGCCGGTCCCGGCCACCGCCAGGACGGTGGGCGCGGCGTGTCGTTGGCCGGATTCGAGGACGACCTCACCGGGGACCAGCAACTCGGCGGCTTGGACGGAGCGACGGCCGTCGGCGAGGCGTTCGATCCGCAGTTCGTGGTTGCCGCTCCACGACAGGTGCACACCGCGCACGTCACCGTGCGTCTCGTCGAAGCCGGATGGGCCGAAGAAGGCGACTGGTACGGCATCGTGGGAGGTGCGTCCCCGCCGGCTCTCGATGAGCTGGGTGCCGGCCGGCCACGCCATCCGCCGGGGCTGGAACTCCTGGCACCACTGGCCGGTGAAGCGGAGGACCTCGTCGGCGGCGTCGGGCAGGGCGAGGGTGGGGGCGAGGTGATCGACGAACAAGACGTCGGGACCGAGGTTGACGACGGCGATGTCGACTTCGATCACCTCGCCGATCCGCACCGATCCCTCGACGCGCACGCCGGCGGCCGGATCGTCCGATTCGAAGCGCATCTCGGACTGCGACGCGGTGACGGTGACGTCCCCGAACACGGGGAACACCGGCCCACTGGCCCGGTGGCACTCGATCCCCGGCCGGCCCGGGAACCCGAGCGACGCGCTCGGGACCAGGGTCAGTGGCGGCTCGACGTCGAGGGTGGCGGGCGGGAGCGGGCGGTCGAGGAGGGCAGATACGTCGTCGGGCAGGGGGCCGGGGTCCGGGCCCCAGTGGACGATCGCGGGGATGTCGGCCGAGGTGTCGAGCACCACGGCGAGGCCGGCCTCGTGGATTCGGAGCAACGCCACGGGTGCACTGTTCCACGCCGGGGCGGGCCGTGGTGTGTTCGGGGTTCTCCGGAGGCCGTCCGGTAGCCTGACCCCACCGTGCCCACGAACGACACCTCCCGAGGCGGGACCAGGTACCCGTCCGGGAACACCAATCCAGTGTCGTCGCCGGGTGCACCCACCACCGTGTGGCCGGCACTCGAGCGACAACTCGCCAAGGTGGCCAAGCCCGCGCGCTACATCGGCCTCGAGGACGGCGCGCCCGCGTCGCCGCGTGCCCCGGGCAAGGTCGGGTGGCTGCTCTGCTATCCCGACACCTACGAGATCGGGCTCCCCAACCAGGGCCTCCAGATCCTCCGCGAGATCCTCAACGAGCGCGACGACGCCTTCGCCGAGCGCGGCTACGCGGTCTGGACCGACCTCGAGGCGGTGATGCGGCGCGAGCGGATCCCGTTCTTCTCGATCGAGACCCACGCGCCGGCGGCCGGCTTCGACGTGATCGCCTTCAACCTGTCGGCCGAGCTCGTGTACACGAACGTGCTCAACTGCGTCGATCTGGCCGGCGTACCGGTGCGAGCGTCTGACCGGACCGACAGCGATCCGTTGGTGATGGTCGGTGGTCATTGCACCTACAACCCCGAGCCGCTGGCCGACTTCGTCGACGTGGTGGTGCTGGGCGACGGCGAGGAGGTCGTCAGCGAGATCACCGAGGTGCTGGCCGCGTGGAAGGCGGAGGGCAAGACTCCCGGGTCGCGGGCCAACGTCCTGCGAGCGCTGGCTCGTGTCGAGGGCGTCTACGTCCCGTCCCTCTACGACGTCGACTACGACGGCGAGTTCCTGGCGGCGGTCACACCCCGCTACCCCGACGTCCCCGAACGGGTCGAGAAGCGGACCATCGCCGATCTCGCCGAGTGGCCGTACCCGAAGCAGCAGCTGGTCCCGCTCACCGAGGTGGTCCACGACCGTCTCAACGTCGAGGTGTTCCGCGGCTGCACCCGCGGGTGCCGGTTCTGCCAGGCGGGGATGATCACCCGCCCGGTCCGGGAACGGCCGGCCGACCAGGTCCGCACCATGATCGACGAGGGTCTCCGGCGCACCGGCTACGACGAGGTCACCCTCACCAGCCTTTCCACCGCGGATTTCTCGGGCATCGAGCAGACCGTCTCCGACGTCATGAACCTCGATACCGGGAGCAACCAGCCGGTCACGCTGGGGCTGCCCTCGCTGCGGGTCGATGCCTTCACCGTCGGGCTGGCCAACCAGATCCAGAACGCCCGCCGCACCGGTCTGACCTTCGCCCCCGAGGCGGGTACGTGGCGGATGCGTCAGGTCATCAACAAGCTCATCAGCGAGGAGGATCTCTACGGCGCCGTCCACTCGGCGTACTCCGAGGGCTGGCGGCGGATGAAGCTGTACTTCCTCACCGGGCTGCCCACCGAGACCGACGAGGACACCCTCGGTATCGCCGAGCTGGCCCGCAACTCGGTCGAGCTCGGCCGCGAGTTCCACAAGAACCCCAGCGTCACGGTGAGCGTCGGCGGGTTCGTACCCAAGCCGTTCACGCCGTTCCAGTGGTTCGGACAGAACACCGAGGTCGAGCTGCGCCGGAAGATCAACCTGCTGCGTGACGCCATCCGGAAGATGCCAAGAGTGACACGGCGTCAACCTCAAGTGGCACGACCCCCGGGCCACGGTGATCGAGGGGCTGCTGTCCCGCGGCGACCGCCGTCTCGGCCGCGTGGTCGAGCTGGTGTGGCGGCGGGGCGGCATCTTCCAGGAGTGGTCCGAGCACTTCGACATCGACCTCTGGCTTGGTGCCATGGCCGAGTGCGGTCTCGACCCCGACTGGTACATCCACCGGCACCGCACCGAGGACGAGGTCCTGCCGTGGGACCACCTCTCGGCCGGGCTGCACAAGGACTTCCTCTGGATGGACTGGCAGGACGCCCTCGCCGAGCTGGGCTTGCCCGACTGCCGCTGGACACCCTGCTACGACTGCGGGGCCTGCACCGGCTACTCCATCGAGCACATCGTCGCCTCGGCCACGCCCCCCGCGGGCGGGAGTCAAGGCACGGGCCAACCCTCGGTCCCTGGGGGACCGCCGGGTTGGTCGACGAGTTCGGCTGCGCCTCACTCATCGGCTCGTGAGGTGCCGGTCACGCTCACCTCGAAGGCGGCGTCCACATGACGCCGCCGCAGAAGGAACGCATCCGGATCCGGTTCAGCAAGTTCGGCCGCATCCGGTTCACGTCACACCGGGATCTCGCTCGGGTCTGGGAGCGCAGCCTGCGCCGGACCCGCCTCCCGGTCTCCTACAGCGAGGGCTTCTCACCACGACCGAGGTTGCGCTTCGGTCTGGCCCTCGCCACGGCCCATGAGTCGTGCGGTGAGTACCTCGATGTCGACCTGGTGCCCGGCACCATCGTCGACATCGCCACCCTCGGGGACCTCGTCGATCCGACGTTGCCCCCGGGAATGCACGTCCAGGGCGCGGCCCACGTCGCCCCCGGGACACCCAGTTTGCAGGAAGCGGTCGAGTCGTGCTCCTGGCTCGTCGAGGTCCCCGACCTCGCGCCAGGCCGAGCAGAGCTGCTCATCGAGCACGTCCTGACCGCCCGAGAACTGCCGGTCACCCGATCGCGGAAGGGCAAGGAAGTCACCGACGACATCCGCCCCGCCGTGCTCTCCCTCCGAGTCGCCGACCCCGCCGAGTGCCCGCCCGCTGCGCAGTTGCAGCCGACCGGCACCCTGCTCAGAGCCGAACTGGCCACGCAGCCGCGTAGCTGTCGGCCGTCTGAGTTGCTGGCCGCGGTCGACGACACCCTCGAGGAGGGTCGGGTCATCCGGCTCCACCAATGGACGATGGTCGACGGCGACCGGTGCGAGCCCCTTCCCCTGGCGGAACCCGCCGGGGACGGGAGCATCGCCCCGCCGTGGGCCGCGCACGCCATCGAGCGTGCGTCATGAGAAGGGACTCCCACCATGTCCGACACCCGAAGAGGGTCGGCGAAACTCCCCGACGAACGCGCCGACGGCGCCCCGGAGACTGACCAGAACGGATCCACCCGACCCAAGATCGGCGACACCCGTGCGGCGCCGCCGAATCCCGGAGCCGACTCGGGGGGTGGCCGCCAGCGGACCCGCTCCCGCGGCAGCGACGACGCCAAGTCGTCGGACGGGAACGGGAACGACGGTTCGCCGGGCAAGGGCCGGACCCGCCGCCGCCGGCGGGGCAACCGGAAACGTTCCGGCGGGGGCCAGGGGTCCGAGCCGATCGAGCTCGCCACCGACATCGCCGCGGTCGAGCTCGACGACGAGCAACTCGAAGCCCGGCGCGGCAAGCACCGCAACGGCAAGCCGGTGGGCCGCTACCTCATGGCCGTCCACAAGACCCCGCAGGCGACGCAGATCGCCGTGCTCGAGGGCCGCCAGCTGATCGAGCACTACGTGTCCCGACCGTCGGACGACGTCAGCCAGATCCACGGCAACATCTACCTCGCCCGGGTGGCCAACGTGTTGCCCGGAATGGAGGCGGCCTTCGTGGACATCGGCACGCCGAAGAACGCGGTGCTCTACCGCAGCGACGTGACGTTCGATCCCGACGAGGTCGAAGGGGGTGGCAAGCCGCGGATCGAGGATGTGCTCAAGGCGAAGCAGACCATCATCTGCCAGGTCACCAAGAACCCCATCGGCGTGAAGGGCGCCCGGCTCACCCAGGAGGTGAGCCTGCCCGGCCGCTTCGTGGTCCTCGTCCCGAACTCGGGCACGTACGGCATCTCCAAGCGCCTACCCGACAACGAGCGCAAGCGGCTCCGCAAGATCCTCGACGGCGTCAAGCCCGACCAGCACGGCGTGATCGTGCGGACCGCGGCCGAGAACGTCACGGCCGAGGAGATCGAGAACGACGTCCAGCGACTCCTGGCCCTCTGGGACCAGATCGAGGCGTTGGCCAACAAGTCGAAGGCACCGACCCTGCTCTACCGCGAGCCCGATGTCGCCGTCCGCGTCATCCGGGAGGAGTTCTCCAAGGACTACCGGGCGGTCGTGATCGACGACCAACAGCTCTACGACGAGGTCAACGACTACGTGTCGGGCATCACGCCGGCCCTGGCCGACCGCGTCGTGCACTACGACCCCGTCGCCGAGAAGCTCCCCCTCTTCGAGCGACACCACATCCACGAGCAGCTCCACCGAGCCCTCGATCGCAAGGTGTGGCTCCCCTCGGGCGGATCCCTCATCATCGAGCACACCGAGGCGCTCACCGTCATCGACGTGAACACGGGCAAGAACGTGGGCACCAGCAACCTCGAGGACACCGTCTACTCGAACAACCTGGAGGCGGCCGAGGAGATCGCCCGCCAGCTGCGGCTGCGCGACATCGGCGGGATCATCGTCATCGACTTCATCGACATGGAGATCAAGAAGAACCGCGACGATGTCGGCCGCGTGCTCCGCGAGGCCCTGGCCAGGGACAAGACCCGGACGCAGGTGTTCGACATCTCCGAGCTCGGACTGGTCGAGATGACCCGCAAGCGCATCGGCGAGGGCCTGCTGCAGGCCTTCACCGAGGAATGCGAGACCTGCAAGGGCCGTGGGGTGCTGTTCGACCAGCAACTGCTGTCGGAATGAGTGGGAGCGAATGAGGTCCGGTGGGTTGGTCGGTGGGGGCGGGCGGACGTAAGCTGTCCAACTCTATGTACGCAGTGATCGCCACCGGTGGGAAGCAGCATCGAGTCGCCGAAGGCGACATCATCGAGGTCGAGCGCCTCGGCGTCGACGAAGGGACCTCGGTCGATCTCCGACCCGTGCTCCTCGTCGACGGCAACACGGTGCTCGCCACGCCCGACGATCTGGGGAACGCGTCGGTGTCGGCCCGGGTCGTGGGCGATGCCAAGGGCCCGAAGATCAACGGGTTCACCTACAAGAACAAGACCAACAACCGCAAGCGTTGGGGTCACCGCCAGAAGTACTCGGTCATCGAGATCACCGGCATCAGCCGCTGATCCTGGCCCGCCCGCGTCGCGAGAGAGGTCTCCCCAATGTCCAAGACCAAGGGTGGCGGTTCCACACGGAACGGCCGTGATTCAGAGTCCAAGCGCCTCGGCGTCAAGGAGTTCGACGGCACCGTCGTGTCGGCCGGCTCCATCCTCGTCCGCCAGCGCGGCACCAAGTTCCATCCCGGTCTCAACGTGGGCAAGGGTGGCGACGACACGCTCTTCGCCACCATCGACGGCGAAGTGAAGTTCGGCTCCCGGAACGGCCGCAAGCTGGTCGACGTGTTGCCTCTGTCCTGACGGACACCTGCCTCAGAACGTGAGGCTGGCCGGCAGCTCGTCGGGCTTCCAGCCGAGGTGCTCCATCGCCCGATCGAGGGCGAAGCGGTCGGTCATCCCCCCGACGAAGGCGACAGCCTCCCGGGTGATGTCGACCTCGCCGACGAGGTCCCGTCCCACCGCCTGGAGGCGGGACGGTTCGGCCCGGTACCACTCCACCAGCCCGCCGAGCAGCTCGTCGACGATCGCCCCCTGGGCGACCGACTCGGCGCGCAGGTAGATCCGCTCGTAGTTGAACTGCCGGAAGGCGCCGAGCGCCTCGGTGTGCGCCGCGTCCATGCCCACCGATTCGTTGGCCACCGTCGAGGTGACCAGCGCCCGGATGAAGGCGTGGAGTTGGAGGCGACGGGTGGGCCCGCACAGCCCTGCCACCGCGTCGGGCAGCTCGTCGGCGGCCACCACCCCGGCGTCCACCGCGTCCTCGAAGTCGTGGCACAGGTAGGCGATGCGGTCGGCCCAGGACACCACCTCGCCCTCCGGCGTCGACGGCGCGGGCCGGGACCAGGAGTGGTTGCGGATGCCGTCGAGGGTCTCACGGCACAGGTTCAGTGGCTGGAGGACGACGTCGGCGCCCCACGTGGCATGGTCGTAGCCGCCGGACACGAACGGCGCCAGGGCGTCCTCGGAGGCGTGGCCGAAGGGACCGTGGCCGCAGTCGTGGCCGAGGGCGATGGCCTCGGTGAGGGCGACGTTGAGGCGACAGGCCCTGGCCACCGATGTCGCCACCTGGGCCACCTCGAGCGCATGGGTGAGTCGGGTGCGTTGGTGGTCGGCGGGCCGCACGAACACCTGGGTCTTGCCGGCCAGGCGCCGGAACGCGGTGCCGTGCACGATGCGATCACGATCGCGCTCGAAGCACGTGCGCCACTCGTCGGGTTCCTCGGCTTCTGCCCGATGGCCGGCCCCGTCCGCGCGCGTGGCGCGCGGCGCCAGGACCTCGGCTTCCCGTGCCTCCCGCTCGGCTCGATCGGCCACCTCGACCGGGCCCACCGGGGCGTCGGTGTCGGCATGGGCGGTGCGGATGCCGTCGGCGACGTGACCGGTCATCGTCGACGCCCACTGGCGAGCGCGGGGCGTCAGCTCGGGCTCGGCGCGAGGTGGGCGGGGGGACTCGGGCACGGGTCGAGTCTCGCACGAGGGGCCACCGGGCACGACGCACCTGCCGCGTCGCGGCGGTGTCCCCGTAGCCTCGTCCCGTGTCCCAGTTCGTCGACGAGTGCGGTCTCCACGTCAAAGGCGGTGACGGTGGTGCGGGCAGCGTGTCGTTCCGGCGCGAGGCCCACGTGCCCTTCGGTGGCCCCGACGGTGGCGACGGAGGCCGTGGTGGCGACGTGTGGCTGGTGGCCGATCACAACGTGGCGTCGCTCCTGGCGTTCCGCGACCACCCCTTCCGGCGGGCCGAGGACGGCACCCACGGCTCGGGGCAGAAGCGACACGGCCAGAACGGTGGCGATGTCGAGGTGCCGGTACCCGAGGGGACCACGATCCGAGACCAGGACGGCGTCGTGCTGGCCGATCTCATCGCTCATGGCGACCGCTTCCTCGCCGCTGCGGGGGGACGAGCGGGCCGGGGCAACGCCAAGTTCTTGTCGAACACGCGCCGAGCCCCCCGCTTCGCCGAGCAGGGCGAGGTCGGGGAGGAGCGGTGGCTGCGGATGGAGCTCAAGCTGCTGGCCGACGTCGCGCTGGTCGGCTTCCCGAGCGTGGGCAAGTCCACGCTCATCTCGGTCATCTCCGCGGCCAAGCCGAAGATCGCCGACTACCCGTTCACCACGCTGACGCCGAACCTCGGAGTCGTGAAGATGGACGACGGCGTCGAGTTCGTCGTCGCCGATCTCCCCGGGCTCATCGAGGGCGCCAGCGAGGGCAAGGGCATCGGCGACCGCTTCCTCCGCCACGTGGAACGGGCCCGGGTCCTGGTCGTGTTGCTCGACCTGTCCCCGTTGGCAATGCACGCACCGCAGGAGCAGGAGCGCATCCTGTTGGGCGAACTGGCCGACTACGACCCCGAACTGCTGACCCGTCCCCGGATCGTGGTCGGGTCGCGTGCCGACCTCGACGACGGCACCTGGGAGTTCGACGGCGACCGCGTCGCCGCGGTCACCGGGGCCGGCGTGCGCCAAGTGGTCGGTCGGATGGCCCAGTCCGTGACCGACGCCCGACGCGCGCTCCCCGCACCCGAGGCGTACGTGGTCCACCGCCTCGAAGGCGAGGGGTTCCAGGTGTCCCGCGACGAGACCGGCGGGTGGGTCGTCGAGGGCCGGCAGGCGGTGCGCGCCGTCGCGCTCTCCGACCTCACCAACGCCGACGCCCTCGACGAGGCTCATCGCCGGCTCAAGGCGCTGGGGATCGACAAGGCGTTGGCGCGGGCCGGCGCCAAGCCCGGTGACTCGGTCCAGATCGGGTCGCTCGCCTTCGACTACGAAGCCGATTAGCGAACCGATTCGACGGTGCGGCGGTCGCGACGACAAGGTGTGACGATGTCCGGAGGCGTGGTGTCGTGATCGTCGTGGCCAAGATCGGTACGTCGTCGATCACCGACGGCGAGGGCGGCATCGACCGCGCCGCCGTCGCCAAGTTCTGTACCGAGGTGGCCGGGTTGCGGGCCGCGGGTCACATGGTGGTGATGGTCACCTCGGGGGCCATCGCCGCCGGGCTACCGGCCCTCCAGTTCGACGTGCGCCCCCGTGACGCCGTGACCCTCCAAGCGGTGTCGGCCGTCGGCCAGAGCCGCCTGATGGCCGTCTACGACCGGGAGCTGTCCAGTCACGGCCTCATCGGGGGCCAGGTGCTGCTCGCCCCGCTGGATTTCATGGTCCGCGAGCAGTACCTGCACGCACGCGGCACGCTCACCCGGTTGCTCGATCTCGGCGTCGTTCCGGTCGTCAACGAGAACGACGCCATCGCCGACGACGAGATCCGCTTCGGCGACAACGATCGTCTCGCCGCGCTCGTCGCCCATCTCATCCGGGCCGATCTGCTGGTGCTGCTCACCGACATGCCGGGCCTGCTCACCGCCGATCCGCGGTTCGATGCGTCAGCGTCGCTCATCGAGGAGATCATCGAGGTCGACCACAGCCTCGAGTCACTCGCCGGCGGCGCCGGATCCGACCGGGGGAGCGGCGGGATGGCGTCGAAGCTGGCGGCGGCCAAGATCGCAGCGTGGTCGGGCGTCCGGGCCGTGATCGGAGCCGCCCACCGCGACGACGTCCTGGCCGACGCCGTCGCCGGCGTCCCCGGCGTGGGCACCGTCGTCCGTCCCCGCCACGACCGCCTCCCCGCCCGCAAGCTGTGGATCGCCTTCGCGGTCGGCTCGTCGGGCACCGTGATCGTCGACGAAGGCGCCAAGCGGGCCCTCATCGACCGAGGGGTGTCGCTCCTGCCCCCGGGTGTCACCGACGTCAAGGGGGGCTTCGACATCGATGCCGCCGTGGAGATCGCCGGACCGGACGGAACGGTGTTCGCCAAGGGCCTGTGCCGCTTCGACGCCGCTGGCCTGCGGGCGATCGCCGGGCGTCGCACCGACGAGCTGCCCGACGGCAGTCCCCACGAGGTCGTCCACCGCGACGACCTCGTCGTGTTGCCGTAATTCGTTCACGTTCTGGTAGGCCGATGCGCCACTCAGCTCACGCGATGGCCGTCCAGAACGGGTGTGGGGGTCAGGTCGTGGCTTCGCCCTCGGCGGTCTGGGTCTCGCCCTCGGGCATGGCCGGAGCCTCGGCACCCGCAGACTCGCTGGCGATGGACTTCGCCTCGTCGCCGGCCTCGGAGTCGGCGGCGCCGATGCCGAGCTGGGCCCGGATTTCAGCCAGGCGACCCTGGGCTTCGACGTTCATGGCCGCCTGCTCGACCTCGAGCATGCGACCCTCGACCGACGAACCCTGGAGCTCGGACATGCCCTTGGCCTTGGCGTAGCGGGCCTCGACCTTGGACCGGACCTCCTCGAGGGTGGGGACGTCCTCGCCGACCGCAGCCGACAGCTGGGTCATCGCCTTGTTCATCTCCTCCTGCATGTTGGCCTGGTCGATCTTGCCGAGCAGCGCTTGGCGCTCCGACAGCTTCTTCTGCAGGGCCGCCGAGTTCTGCTGGACGGCGGTCTTGGCCTGGCCGGCGGCTTCGGCCGCCTGGAAGTGGAGGGACTTGAGGTCCTCGACCTCGCTCTCGAGCTGGATCATGCGGTTGGCGAACGACTCGGCCGCCGAGGTGTACTCGGCCGCCTTGGCCGCGTCGCCCGACTTGGTGGCCTGGTCGGCCATGAGCACGGCCTGACGGGCATTGGCGGAGACCTTCCCCAGCTCCTCCATCACGCGGTTCAGTCGCATCTCGGTCTGCTTCTGGTTGGCGATCACGTTGGCGGCCTGCTGGGTGAGCCGCTTGTGCTGCTCGTGGGCCTCGGCGATCGCCTGCTCGAGCTGCACCTTCGGGTCGGCGCGCTCGTTGAACGAACCGTTCAACCGGGCGATCGTGTACTTCCACCAACGCTTGAAGGCCTTGAACATGCTGCGATCGTAGACGTCGTCGCGGCCGGTTGGTTTCCGCGAGGGCTCAGCCCGGCTGTACGCCCGCCAGTTGGTCTCGGAGACGGAGCCCGATCATGGACGTGAGCGCGAGGTACACGGCGAGGGCGACGCCGTACACCGGGATCACCGCCAGCAGTGCCGGGGGATCGCCGATGACCAGATCCACGATCCGCCCCGCCGCGGCCGAAGCCAGGGCGATGGTGAACACCGTCCGGAACCGACCGCCGCCGAGCGACACCGCGCCGATACGCCACGCCAGCGCCATGCGCAGCATGAAGAACTCGAACCACGCGGCCGTGGCCGACCCGATCGCGATGCCGATGACGCCGAGATGCAGCACGCTGGCTCCGGATGTCGCCGCGGTCTGGTGCCGGATCGTCGTCCCGACCAGCACGAAGTGGTCGAGCCAGAACATGAGAGACAGGGCGATGGCCGTCCCGATCAGGACCCGCACCAGGGCGATCCGTGCCGGAGTCCTCGGATCGTCCAGCGCGTACAGCGCGTTCTGGAGCAGCCGGGACGACGTGGTCGCCGTGAGGCCGAACGCGTAGGCACTCAGCGAGATCCACACCAGCCGGGTGTCGCTCGCGCCGAAGCGACCCCGCTCGAACAACGCGGCGACCAGGACTTCGCCGAGGGCGAGGTAGAGCACTGCGGTGGGGGCCACGAAGTAGGCGACGCGCCCGAGGCCCCGGTCGATGCGGGCCCGCATCGCGTCGAAGGACTCGGCACCGATGCGCGAGAGCTCGGGGAGCTCGGCGGCGGCGATGCTCATGCCGAACAACGAGACAGGGAGGATGTACAGGAACTGGGCCGAGGTGTCGGCGGCCAGCGCCCCGGTGACGAGCAGGCTGGCGAGGAAGAGATCCACGTAGCCGGAGATCTGGACGATGCCGCGTCCGAAGATCACCGGACCGAGCCGACCGAGGCTGTCGCGGACCGCGGGGCGGTGGCGATCGAGGCTGAGGCGCAGGTCGGGAACGAGCTTGAGGACGGACGGCACCTGGACGACGAACTGGAGGATCCCGCCGATCACCACGCCCCAGGACAGCGCGTAGGCGAGCGACTCCTCGGTGCTCCCGCCGATGGCCACCACCGCCACGGTGACGATCTGGGCCACGTTCCAGAGCACGGGGGCGACGTAGGAGAGGAAGAATCGGCGGTGCGAGTTGAGGATGGCCAGGCACCAGGCCGCCAGGACGAGCACGCCGATGCCGGGGAACATGAGCCGGACCAGCGAGACGGTGAGGTCGAGCTTCTCGGGATCGTTGCGGAACCCCGGGGTGAGGACGATGGTGATCGGCCGGGCCAGCACCATGCCGACGACCACCAGTACCGACGTGGCGGCGGCCAACAGACCGGCGACCGCGCCGGCCGTCTTGCCGGCTTCCTCGTCGTCGGTGTCGAGCAGCCGGGAGTACACCGGGATGAACGACGCCGACAACACCCCGGTCCCGAGCAGGTTCTGCATCAGGTTCGGGATCCGCAGCGCGGCGCGGAACGCGTCGGCTGACACGCCCAGACCGAGGAACCCGGCGGTGACGACCTCGCGGACGAGGCCGGCGAGTCGTGACAACAAGATGCCGGCACCGACGTGGGCCGCTCCCGATTCGTTCTCTCCGCCCGCGCGGCCGGCGACGGTCTCGGTCACGAGTGCTTCGCGCTCCGGACAGGTTGATTCAGAGCGCTCGCCCGGACGGAAAGCTGCGGCATCGGGACGAGGTTACTGGGCGTCCGTCGCGCTCACGGCGGAGGGTGGGACGTCGGGCGCGGTGAGCTCGGTCAGCTGGTGGTCGGACGGGGACGCGATCTCGACCACCCTGGTGGCCTGCCGTGCGACTGCGGCCTCGAACAGGTTCCGGGCCACGCGGCCGTTGCCGAATCCCTTGTCCCGGGTCACGGCGTCGAGGTCGGCGCGCACCGCCTCGATCGCCTCCTCCGACGGGACGTATCCGCCCCGCTCGCACTGCATGCGGAAGATGGCAACCAGCTCGTCGGTGGTGTAGTCGGGGAAGAAGATCGTCCTGGGGAACCGCGACCGCAACCCCGGGTTGGCCGAGACCAGCACGGCCATCTCGTCCGGGTAGCCGGCCATGATCACGACGATGCGGTCCCGTCGGTCCTCGACCAGCTTCACGATGGTGTCGATCGCCTCGCGGCCGAAGTCGGACTCGCTGCCGCGCACCAGGGCGTAGGCCTCGTCGATGAGCAGCACGCCCTCGTCGGCCTCGTCGAACGCAGCCACGACCTTGGGTGCGGTCTGGCCGACGAAGCCGGCCACCAGCCCCGAGCGGTCGACCTCCACCAGATGACCTTTCGCCACCACTCCGAGCGAGCGGTAGATCTCGGCCACCAACCGGGCGACGGTGGTCTTGCCCGTGCCCGGATTGCCGGAGAACACCAGGTGCCGGGACTGCTCGATCACCGGCAGGCCTCGCTCCGCTCGCAGCAGCTGGACCCGGGTGAGGGCGGTGACGAGGCGCACCTCGGTCTTGACCGCGTCGAGTCCGATCAGCTCGTCGAGCTCGGCCAGCACCTCGTCGACCGGTCGAGCCGGAGGTTGCCCGTCGTCGTCCGTGGCGGTCGCCGCCGCCGTCTCGGTGGGCGGGGCGCCGGCATCGTGGGCGGCTTGCCGTCGCCCCACGCCCGTGGCGGACGAGATGCGGTCGAGGATGCGACCGCGGAACGCCTCGATCGCGGCCAGTTCGATGGGGGACGCGAGTTGGTCGAGGCTGGCCACCGCGAAGCCGATGGCCACGGCCCGGTCGTAGTAGAGGCTGGCCAGACCGGTCCCGTCTCGGGCGTCGGCACTGACGAGCACCTCGAGCAGCTCCGATGGCGTGTCCAGGAAGGTCTTGCGTCCGGCCACCAGCCGAGCCGAGCGGACGTCGGCCGGCGTCGCCTTGGCCAGAGAGCCGCCGAACCGGGGCCCGAAAGCGGCGATGAAGGCCCACAGCTCGCTGTCGGTGTGGAGCCCGTCGCAGTCGATGAAGGCGGCGGCCAGGTTGTAGGCCTCGACCTGGACGTCGCCGGCGACCCGCTCCTCGTCGACGCCGGACACGGTGCCCGCCAGCTCGCGCACCCGAGGGCCGAGCGCGTCGCAGAACGCGGTGACGGCGTCATCGAGCGCGCGATCGGTGTCCACGGGGTGAGTCTGCCCCACGGGCCAAGTAGGGCCTCGCCGTAGACTCCGGGCATGGCTGACACCCCGCTCGCTGCTCTCGGTGCCCGGGCCAAGGCGGCCGCACGCCCGCTCGCCACCGCGTCGACCGAGACCAAGAACGCCGCGCTGAGCGCGGCCGCCGACCTGCTCGAGCGGCGCGCCGACGAGGTGCTCGCCGCGAACGAGATCGACCGGCAGCGCGAGGAAGCCGGCGGCATGGCGGCCGGTCTCCTCGATCGGCTCCGGCTGACCGAGGCTCGGATCGAGGCGATGGCCGGCGGTCTACGACAGGTGGCCGCCCTCCCGGATCCCGTCGGCGAGATCACCGAGGGTTGGACCCGCCCGAACGGGCTGCGGATCCACAAGGTCCGCGTGCCGCTCGGTGTGGTCGCGATCATCTACGAATCCCGGCCCAACGTCACCAGCGATGCGTTCGGCTTGTGCCTCAAGTCGGGCAACGCGGCCTTCCTGCGAGGATCGTCGGCGGCCATCGAATCGAACCGCGCCATTGCCGCTGTGCTCCGGGAAGGGATCGCCAAGGCCGGTCTGCCGGAGGACTGCCTGGTCCTCGTCGAGGACGTCAGCCGCGAGGCCGCGGTGGAGTTCATGCAGCTCCGGGACCACATCGATTGCCTCATCCCGCGCGGCGGCGCGTCGCTGATCCGTTCGATCCTCGACCACGCCACCGTCCCGTTCGTCATCGACGGTGACGGCAACTGCCACGTGTACGTCGATGCCGCCGCCGACCTCGACATGGCCGAGGCCATCGTCGTCAACGCCAAGACCCAGCGCCCCAGCGTGTGCAACGCGGCCGAGAAGCTGCTGGTCCACGCCGCGGTCGCCGACACGTTCGTCCCTCGGATCGCGGCGGTGCTCGAGGGGGTCGAGTTGATCGGTGACGAGCGGGCCCGACAGCTGGTCCCGTCCATGGCGGAGGCGACCGCGCCGGACTGGGACACCGAGTTCCTCGATCTGAAGTTGGCGGTGGGCGTCGTCGACTCCCTCGACGCCGCCATCGATCACATCAGCCGTCACGGATCGGGGCACTCCGAAGCCATCATCACCACCGACCTGCTGGCCGCCGACCGGTTCACCACCGAGGTCGATGCCGCCGCCGTGGTGGTCAACGCCTCGACCCGCTTCGTCGACGGCGAGGAGTTCGGCTTCGGTGCCGAGATCGGCATCTCGACCCAGAAGCTCCACGCTCGGGGGCCGATGGGGCTGCGGCAGTTGACGACCGAGAAGTTCGTCGTGCGGGGCACCGGTCAGGTGAGGGGCTGAGTCGCTACGCCGGCCGACTTCGTCTACCGGGTCAGTCTCGGGTTCTGCCCCGGCCGGTCGTCGGGTAGAACGGAAGCCGTCGACGGGGCGACGGGCGTCGCCGTCGGCGAACAGAAAGGAACCCATGTCATCGAACGACCACAGGGTCGCGTTCTTCGACCGCGAGGTCGCCGAGGAGCTGTTCGAACTCGTCGCCGACCAGCCGGGCGATGCCGATGAGGATCTGCTCGACGAGGCGGCGGCCGCCATCCACTCCGCCAACGGTGGCCTGCCCGCCGAGGCGCAGCAGGCTGTGGCGCGCGGCGATGGGATCGCTGTCGGGCTCCAGCCGGCCGAGATCGAGTCCCTCACGATCCTGATCGAAGAGAACACCGAGACCGACCACAAGACGCTGCGTTCGGTCGCCCAGTCGCTGAAGTCGAAGCTCCGGGCAGCCGCCAAGAAGGCCCGCCGCAACTGAGGCCCGCCTCGGTTGCGCTCGGTTTTGGGTCTGCGACGAATGTGGAGCATTCGGCAACGAATCCGAAGCCCCACCAGGGGCGGAGGATTCGCCTTGACCACTCGGTCAAGTCCGAAGATAGGGTCGAGGGATGACCGCGTTCCGTTTCGAATCCGTGCCCGCCGTGCGAGAGGGCCTCAAGAAGGTCGACTACCTCTCCGACGAGGGCATCGCCGGCATCGTGTACCTCGCAGACCGGCTCGGAAAGCCGATCCTCGTCGAGGGTCCGGCCGGGACCGGCAAGACCCAGCTGGCCAAGTCGGTGGCCGAGATGTCGGGCGCTCGCCTCATCCGGCTCCAGTGCTACGAGGGCCTCGACGAGTCCAAGGCGCTCTACGAGTGGAACTACAAGAAGCAGCTGCTGCGCATCCAGGCCGCTGGCAAGGGCGACGACATCGGCAGTGACGAGTGGGACGAGCTGTCCGGCGACATCTTCTCGGACGACTTCCTCCTCACCCGTCCGCTGCTCGAGGCCATCACCGCCGACGACCCGGTCGTGCTGCTCATCGACGAGGTCGACCGCGTCGAGGTGGAGACCGAGGCACTGCTGCTCGAGATCCTCTCCGACTACACCGTCTCCATCCCCGAGCTCGGCACCATCGAGGCCAAGCAGATCCCGATGGTGTTCCTGACCTCCAACAACACCCGCGAGTTGTCCGAGGCCCTCAAGCGTCGGTGCCTCTACCTGCACGTCGATTATCCCGACCTCGAACGGGAGAAGGAGATCGTGCTCACCAAGGTGCCGGACATCACCGCGTCGCTGGCCGACCAGGTGGCCCGCATCGTGCGCTCGATCCGGAACCTGGAGCTGAAGAAGAGCCCGTCGGTGTCCGAGACCCTCGACTGGGCCCGCACCCTGCTGCTGCTCGGGGTCCAACAGGTCGATGCCGCGACGGCGCGGAGCACCATCAACATCCTGTTGAAGTACCAGTCCGACATCGTCAAGGCGCTGCGCGAGCTGGAGGACACCAAGTCCGACATGCACGCCGACGCCAACGCGTGATGGGGGAGCAGCTCTCCGAGGCGGAGCCCTCCCGCCGGAGCGAGGCAGAACTCGGCGCCGGCACGGCGCTGAACGAGCTCATGGCCGGGTTCATCCAGGAACTGCGCTCGGCCGGGTTGCCGGTGTCGCTCACCGAGAACCTCGACGCCATGGAGGCGATCAAGTTCATCCCCCTCGAGGACCGCGAGGCATTCAAGTACGCGCTCGCGGCCACGCTGGTGAAGAACAACTCGCACTGGCGGGCGTTCGAGACGGTGTTCGAGGTCTACTTCTCGTACCGGGGTCCGGAGTACGAGATCGACCCCGACTCCGATCTGGCCGACGCCCTCGACGAGCTCATGGAACAGCTCCAGGGCGACCAGGGCGAGGACGGTCAGCAGTCCGGCGGCGGGGGCGCCATGGATGCCATGACGCCCGAGGAGATCGCCCAGATGCTGATGAAGGCGCTCCAGCAGGGCGACCAGGGCATGATGCGGGCCGTCGCCCGCCAGTCGGTGAAGCGCTTCGCGGGCATGGAGCCCGGTCGTCCGGTGGGTGGCACCTACTACCTCTACCGGACCCTTCGACACCTCGACCTCGACAGCGTGCTCGACCAGCTCATGGAGCAGTCCCGCCAGCAGTCGCCCGAGCCGCTCAGCGCGCTCGAGGAACGGTTGGAGCAGGACGAGTACCAGACCCGCATCGAGAAGCTGAAGCAGGAGATCGAGTCCGAGATCCGGCGGCGTCTCGTGGCCGACCGGGGCGTGGAGGCGATGGCCCGCACGCTGCGCAAGCCGCTCCCCGAGGACATCGACTTCATGCATGCGTCCCGCGAGGAGATGGCGCAGCTGCGCAAGGCCATCTACCCCTTGACCCGCAAGCTGGCCGTGCGCCTCGCCCGCAAGCGCCGCCACGGTCGCAAGGGCCCGCTCGACTTCCGCAGCACCATCCGCCACAGCCTCAGCTACGGCGGCGTCCCGGCCGAGCCCAAGTTCCGTTACCCACGGCCGGCCAAGCCCGAGATCTTCGTCGTGGCCGACATCTCCGGGTCGGTGGCCAGCTTCGCCCGGTTCACCCTGCACCTCGTGTACGCCATCCAGGGCCAGTTCTCGAAGGTGCGAGCGTTCGTGTTCATCGACGGCGTCGACGAGGTGACCCGCCTGTTCGAGGGCGTCGAGGACATCGCCGAGGCCGTGCACCGGGTCAACACCGAAGCCGATGTGGTCTGGGTCGACGGCCACTCCGACTACGGCCACGCCTTCGAGGTCTTCTGGGGCACCTACGGCAAGGACATCGGACCCAAGACCACGGTCCTGTTGTTGGGTGACGCCCGGAACAACTACCACGCCGCGCAGTCCTGGGTCGTGAAGGAGATGCAGCACCGGGCTCGCCACGTCTACTGGCTCAACCCGGAGCCGCGCTCCTACTGGGACACCGGTGACTCCATCATCGGCGAGTACGCCGACCACACCGACGGCGTCTTCGAATGTCGCAACCTGCGCCAGCTCGAACGCTTCGTGGACGTTCTCGAGTGAGCAGGTAGCGGTCAGGTCCCGGCGCGGTGGCGGACGCCGTCACCGGAGTCGTGCAGCGCCATCGCCGTGTTGACGATGGCGAGATGGCTGAACGCCTGGGGCATGTTGCCGAGCAGGGTGCCGTCGTGGGGGTCGGCCTCCTCGGCCAGGAGCCCGACGTCGTTGCGCAGGGCGAGCAGGCGTTCGAACAACTCGGTGGCCTCGTCGACGCGACCCTGCATGGCCCACACCTGCGCCAGCCAGAACGAGCAGAGCAGGAAGGCCCCTTCGTCCCCGGTCAAGCCATCCACCCCCGACTCGGTCCGGTACCGGAGCAGGAACCCGTCGACCATCAGCTCGTCCTCGATGGCGTGGACGGTCGCGACCACCCGATCGTCGTCGAAGGGGAGGAACCCGACCAGCGGGATGAGGAGCAGGTTGGCATCGAGGTGCGACGAATCGAACGCCTGGGTGAACACCCCGCGCTCGTCGACGGCACGGTCGAGGACGGTGGTCCTGATCTCGTCGCGCAAGGCGCGCCACTCGTCGAGGGGCCCGTCGAGGCCGTAGCGCTCGACGGCCTTGATGGCCCGGTCGACGGCCACCCAGGCCATGACCTTCGAGTGGGTGAAGTGCTGCGGCTCTCCCCGGATCTCCCACATGCCCTCGTCCGGTTCCTGCCACCGATCGGCCACCACGCCGACGAGGAGCTGCTGGAGCATCCACGCGTCGCCGTCGGCGTCCATGCCCGCCGAGCGGGCCTGATGGAGCGCGTCCATGACTTCGCCGAAGACGTCGAGCTGGCGCTGACCGTGGGCGTCGTTGCCGACGCGCACCGGAGAGGCGCCCCGGTGACCCCGGAGCCAGTCCAATTCGAACTCGGGCAGGCGCCGCTCGCCCGCGACGCCGTACATGATCTGGATCTTCTCCGGTTCGCCGGCGACGGCTCGCAGGAGCCAGTCGCGCCACGCGATGGCCTCGTCCACGTGGCCGGACTCGAGGAAGGCGAGCAGCACGTAGGTGGCGTCGCGCAGCCAGCAGTACCGGTAGTCCCAGTTGCGGGACCCCCCAGGTGTCTCGGGCAGCGAGGTGGTGGGTGCGGCCACGATCCCGCCGGTGGGGTCGTACACCAGCCCCTTCAACACCGCGAGCGAGGCGTGGACATCGTCGGCGTACTTCCCCGTGTAGTCGCTGGCCTCCAGCCAGTCCCGCCAGAACGACTCGGTCCGATGCAGGGCGTCGTCGGCGTCGATCACCGGACTGATCTCGGCGTGGCTCGGGTGCCAGTCGAGCACGAACGGCACCCGCTCGCCGGAACGCACCGTGAACTCGCCCTTGGTCCGCATCCCCTCGCCGTGGGTGGCGACGGGGGAGTGCATCCGCACCCGGTCGGGCCCGGCAACGGCGACGAGGTCCCCGTCGATCCGGCGGACCCACGGGATGATCGACCCGTAGTCGAAGCGCAGTACGAGCTCGAGCTCCATGTCGACCTCCCCCTCGACGCCCTCGACGATCCGGACCATGTCGGGCCGCTCGTCCCGCACCGGCATGAAGTCGATGACCCGCACCGTGCCGGTGGCCGTCGACCACGTCGACTCGAGGACGAGCCCGCATCGGTATCGGCGGGAGATCTCGGCATCGGTGGTCTTCGGCGCGATGCGCCAGAAGCCGGCGTCCTCGTCGTCGACGAGGGCGGCGAAGCAGGATCCGGAGTCGAACCGGGGGAGGCAGGCCCAGACGACCGCCCCAGACCGGTCGACCATCGCGGCCGTCTCCAGGTCGGAGAGCAGGGCGAGGTCATCGATGCGGGCACTGGTTCGGGCGTCGGCCATGCTTCCATCATCGACGATCGCTGGTCGATCGCCGACCCGCCACCGCCAGTCGACCGCCGGGCGATCGAGAGCCGGTCGGGCAAAGTATGACAAACCCTCGCCGTTTTGTTACCGTTCCGCAACACTGCTGGTGCCATCGCGCCGCTCACCCCATTCCTCGAACCAGAGACCTCGTCCCCGCCAGCCCTCGTCTCGAAGATCTCCGTCACCCATGAAGACAGTCACACGACACCCGTTGCGGGCCCTGGTGGCCGTCGCCCTGATTCTCGGCACGGTCATCACCCCCGCCACGGCACACGCTGACACCAAGTCCCAGCGGGAGGAGGTCCAGCGCAAGAAGGCCGCGGTGGCCGCCAAGATCGACGCACTGCGGGCCACCGATGCGCAGGTCGAGGCCGCGTTGCGGACCCTCAACACCAACGTCGTGAACCAGACCGCGGCGCTGCACGACGCCCAGCGCAAGGCCGCCGAGGCCCAAGCCGCCCTCGACGACGCCACCGCCAAGGTGCAGGCCAAGCAGGCCGAGATCGCCCAGCTCGATGATGCGGTGAAGGAACTGGCGATCGAGGCCTACATCCAGCCCCCCTCCTCGGCCGGTCTGATCGATTCGCTCGCGGCCAAGAACATCGGTGAGGCCGAGCTGAAGCGTTCCCTGCTCGAGGCCAAGTCCAGCAATCAGCTCGACATCCTCGACCAGCTCCAGCGGGCCCGGGAGGACCTCGAGACCGCCCGCGCCGCCGCCGAGGATGCCGCGGTGGCCGCCAAGGACAAGCGCGCTGCCGTCGCCAACCAGCTCTCCGAGGTGACCTCGGCCCGCGACCAGCAGGCCAAGGTCGAAGCCGACGTCCAGGCTCGTCTCGACCAGCGGCTGGGCGAAGCCGAGAGCCTGGCCCAGCTGGACACGAAGCTCGCCGCCCAGCTCCGCGCCGAGCAGGCGCGGCTCGCCGAGTTGGCCAAGCGGTCGGCGCGGCGCAGCAGCGGTAGCGTCACCATCTCGATCACCGGCTCCGGCAGCATCGTCTCCGTCCGCGGCATCCGGGTGCACAAGAGCATCGCCGACCAGCTCGCCCGCATGCTCTCGGCCGCCGAGGCCGATG
Organism: uncultured Acidimicrobiaceae bacterium; assembly: GCA_963731885.1. GTDB lineage: Bacteria > Actinomycetota > Acidimicrobiia > Acidimicrobiales > Salinilacustritrichaceae > Salinilacustrithrix. The sequence goes on from CAVSXR010000050.1 coordinate 41,217, forward strand.
GCATCTCCCTCTCCGGTGGCGGCTATCGGGACCCCAGCTCCCAGATCGCCCTGCGCCGAGCCCACTGCGGCACGAGCTACTACGCCGTGTACCAGATGTCCCCGAGCCGCTGCTCGCCGCCGACGGCCCGCCCCGGCACCTCGATGCACGAGCGCGGCCTGGCCATCGACTTCACCTACGGCGGCCGGGTCATCGGGTCCCGCTCGTCGCCGGCGTACCGCTGGCTGGCCGCCCACGCCGCCAGTTACGGGTTCTACAACCTGCCCAGCGAGCCGTGGCACTGGTCGGTCAACGGGAACTGACCCGAGCTGGGCAGGCCCTGCCCAGCGAGCCGTGGCACTGGTCGGTCAACGGGAACTGACCCGAGCTGGGCAGGCCCTGCCCAGCGAGCCGTGGCACTGGTCGGTAAACGGGAACTGAAACCGTCGCTCGCTTCGCGAGCTCCGGTTTCCTGCAGTTGTTCGGCTGCGCCTCACAACTGCTGCCGCCGACCTCTGGGGCTGACCGGCTGCGCCTCACAACTGCCGGCCCACCGACCCTGCTCGTCCGTTCTGGGACGCGAGACACGCGCTGGTGGGCGGACCACGCGTCCCGAAACCGATCAGAGGGGTCCTTCGCCTCTGTGACGGTTGATGCCCCCTTCCTACGGTGAGGGAGAACAGCTGAGCGGAGGAGGTGCCATGGTCACCGTCAAGGAGGCCGCCGCCGAGTTCCTGGCCAAGAACCGCATCGCCGTCACGGGCGTCTCACGCCATGCCGACGGGCACGGCAGCAACGCGGTGTACAAGCGGCTTCGCGACCGCGGGTACGAGGTGTTCGCGGTCAATCCCAATGCCGACGAGGTCGAAGGCGACCGCAGCTACCACGACCTGCGCGACATTCCGGGCGGGGTGGAGGCCGTCGTGATCGCCACCCGGGCCGCATCGGCCGAGTCCACCATGCACGACTGCGCCGATCTCGGGATCGAGCACGTGTGGATGCACCGAGCCTTCGGCGAGGGCAGCGTGTGCGACGACGCCACCGTCTACGGCCGCGAGCACGGCATCACCGTGATCGACGGTGGCTGCCCGCTGATGTTCGAGCCCACCGCCGACGTCGCCCACAAGGTGATGCGCGTCCTGCTCACCGGCGCCCGGAAGGTGCCCCGCACCGTCTGAGTGCCCCGCACGGTTCCAGCGATGGCCTCTAGCGGGCCCCGCCGGACTCCAGGCACACCGACGGGCAGTCGGTGGCGTCGGGCTGCAGGCGTCGGCCGAGCTGGTCGAGGCCACCGGCCAGGCGCACCAGGCGGTCGCCGATCCGGGTTCGCCAGGGCTCGGCGGCCGGGCGCGGGGTCCGGCGGATGTGCCGACGGGTGGCATCGCGGCGGCGATCGTCGAGCACGGTTCGGGCGTACAGGTCGTTCTGGAGTGCGTACATCTCGACTCCTCCCGCTTCCTCTGTGGGGTTCCTCGTGGTTCTTCTCTGCACTGCTCATCATGATCCGGTATGATCAACGAATCAACTGATTAAAGGAAATACGGATCAGATGGCAGTGTCCTTCACCTTCCCTCCCGGTCGGGCCCTGGGCCTGATCGGGTTCGCCTGGTCGCCGCTGAACGAGGCCGTGCTGTCGCTGCGGGCCGTGGTACATCCCAAGCGGGTTCCCATGCACCTGCCCTGGGTTCGTCGCTGCCGTGACCTCGACGACGACCTCCTCGAGGAGATCCGCGCCCTCACCAGCACCTTCGACCGCTTCGTCCCCGGCATCTTCGAGGTCGGCCTGGGCGGCGACAGCCCCGCGTTCGACGACGAGTTGGCCGCGTTGGACGATCTCGACGACGACCTGGTCGCCTACGAGCTCTCCCTGACCCTCGGCGGACTGGCGTGTGGCCCCCGCGAGGGTCACACGTCCGCGCTCGTCCACGACCCGGGCTATCGCGACGAGTTGCTCGCGTCGGCGGCCGGCGATGCGCGGACGTCGGCGCTCGCCCGGTCGATCTTCGATGATCCCGGTGCGCTCCGGTCTCGATACGTGCACCTGCTCGATCGCTACTGGGACGCGGCGTTCCGTACCGAGTGGGAGCGGATCCTGCCCCGGATCGAGGCCGAGGTCACCGACGGGGCCCGAGCGCTGATCACCGGCGGTCCCGCCGGCCTGGTGGAGGAACTGCTGCCGGAGGGGCGATGGGATCCGACCGCCTCGGCGATCGTGGTCGACAAGGACTGGGACGGCGTGTGCGACATCGGGGAACGGGGCCAGCTGCTGTTCGTGCCCACGGTCTACGGGTGGCCGGCGGTGCTCATCGAGATGGCCCGACCGTGGCCCGTCTCGATCTTCTTCCCGTTGCGTGACCTGCGTCAGCCGGCGGTGCCCCACGCCAGCGACCACGAGGTGGTCGACGGGTTCCGGGCCCTGGGCGACGAGACCCGTCTGCAGATCGCCCGCCTGGTGGCCGAGCACCCGCGGTCGACGAAGGAGCTGGCCGAGCTGCTCAGCCTGTCGGACTCGGCCATCTCGCGGCACCTGAAGATCCTCGACGCCGCCGGCATGGTGTCGGGGCGCCGGGACGGGTACTTCGTGCTCTACGAGCTCAGGCCGGAACGGCTCGACGTGCTGGGCCGCGCCCTGCGTTCCACCCTGGGACTCGTGCATGCCGGGTCGGGTGACGTCCCGGCCCTTCCCGTGTCGCTCGGGCGGACCGACGATGGGTGAGCGCAGCGGTCACATGGGTGGCCGCCTCAGGTGAGGTGGATGCCGCACTCCGTCTTGTCGCGACCGGCCCACCGGCCGGCGCGGGGATCGTCGCCCGGCGCCACCGGTTGGGTGCACGGCATGCAGCCGATGGAGGGGTAGCCCTGGCGCAGGAGGGGGTTCACCGGCACGTCGTGGTCGGCGATGTAGGCCTCGACGTCGAGGTCGGTCCACGTGGCGATGGGGTTGATCTTGACCAGCCCCCGCAGGTCGCGTCCGACCACCAGCGCGCTCGAGCGCGTGTCGGCCTCGTTGCGCCGGAGGCCGCTCATCCACGCCGCCTTGCCGGCGAGGGCCCGCTCGAGCTGTTGGACCTTGAGCGCGGAGCAGCAGTTGTCCGGGTCGGTCTGCCAGAGCAGCTCGGTGTTGTCCGGCGCGGTCATGATCTTCATGTTCAACCCGTAGCGCCGGCGCACGAGCTCGACGGTTTCCAGCGTCTCGGGGAAGTGGTAGCCGGTGTCGATGAACACGACCTCGATGGCGGGGTCGGCCTTGACGGCCAGATCGATGAGGACCGCGTCGGTCATCGAGGCGGTGAGGCAGAGGTGGGGGCCGAAGGCGTCGACCGCCCAGCCGATGATCTTGGAGGCCGGAGCATGTTCGAACTCGGCGTTCAGCTCGAACAGTTCGTCGTCCGAGTAGGTGTGGCGCAGGCTGGGGAGCGGCACGGTCACAGGCATGGGGGAGGAGATCTCTCGTTCGTGGATGCGTGCGGAAGGCGACGATCAGGCGGATCCGGCGTTCAGCAAGGCCGGCGTCAGGAGCGCCAGCGAGTAGCCGGCAGCGAAACGAGGCTCGAAACGCCCGCAGGGGCGTGAGGCCGAGTGAGCCATGTCACGTCGCGCACTCCGATTCGCCGATCTCCTTGACGTAGGGGCCGGTCTCGCCGAAGTCGACGTAGAAGTCGGGGTCGTCCTCGAAGGTGGGGAACACGTCGAGGTCGGCGAGCTCCCCGCCGATGGCGGTGGCGCCGCCGGAGCGCTCCAGCCAGGTTCGGAAGTCCTCGCCCGCCTGGCGCTCGCCGGCGAAGCGACGCACGACTCGGACCGCGGCCTCGGGCGCGTTCTTGGCCGGGAGGCGCAGCGCCTTCTCGCCGAAGTGGATCCGCTCCTGGCCCACGTAGCCGCCGAGCAGCATCTGGTACCCCGGGGCCGAGCGCCCGTTGGCACGCCGCTCGGCTCCGAAGAAGCCGATGTCGGCGATGTGGTGCTGGCCGCACGAGTTGGTGCAGCCGGAGATGTTGGTGCGGATGCCGCCGACCTCGGCGAGACCCTCGCGGTCGAGCGCCTCGCCGATGGCGTCGGCCAGGCCCCGGGACTGGGTCACGGCCAGGTTGCAGGTGTCGGCGCCGGGGCAGGCGACGACGTCGCGGGAGAGTTCGGCACCCGGGCGGGCCATGTCGAGGACCGACAGGCGGTCGAACAGCGTCGGGAGCTGATCCTCGGTGAGATCTCGGAACACCAGGTTCTGGCGGTTGGTGACCCGTACCTCGGCGCCCAGCTCCCTCTGGATGCTGGCCAGGGCGCGGAACTGATCGCCGGTGATGTCGCCGAGCCGGGCCCAGGCGTAGGCCGAGACGGTGCCCTTGGCGTTGCCTCGCACCACGTTGGCGTCGGCCCACTGGTCGTAGGCGGAGCGCCGACGCAGCGTGACCGGGACACCTTGGCCCACCGGGGTGGGTGCCGTCCCGGCACGCGTGCCGGCGGGTGAGTCGCCCCACTTGTCGACCAGATCCGGTACGCCGCCGGGCCAGCTCGACGAGGCGATGAGCAACGCCCGCTCCTTGAGGACCCGCTCCTGGAGCTCGTCCCAGCCCATGGTGTCGACCAGCCACTTCATGCGGGCCCGCAGCTTGTTGTCGCGGTTGCCGAAGTTGGAGAACACCCGCAGGATCGACTCGAGCGTGGCCAGCAGCTCGTCGCGAGGCGTGAAGTCCTCGAGGGCCAGGGCCGGGTGGGGGTTGGCCCCGAGCCCGCCGGCGACGAAGACGCGGAAGCCCGCCTCGAGGGAGCCGTCCTCGCGTTGGCGGTGGACGGCGATCACGCCGCAGTCGTTGAACATGGCCTGGCCGCAATCGGTGTCGCAACCGGAGAAGTTGATCTTGAACTTGCGGGGGAGGCGCTGGACCAACGGGTTGCGCAGGAAGTGGCGAGTGGCGGCTTCGGCCCAGGCCGTGATGTCGAGGACCTCGTACGGGCAGGCGCCGGCGAGGTGGCAGCCCTGGACGTTGCGGTTGGTGTCGCCACACGCCTCCCGGGAGGTCATGCCCACCGAGGCGAGGTCGCGCATCAGGTCGGGTACCCGCTCGAGCGGGACGAAGTGGAACTGGATGTTCTGACGGGTGGTGATGTGGCCCCAGCCCCGGCTGTACTCGTCGGCGAGGTGACCCATCATCTCGAGTTGCTCGGCTCCCAAGCGCCCGTAGGGGATGCGCACCCGCACCATCTGGTCGTGCCCGCCCTGTCGCTGGCCGTAGATCCCGTTGGTGAGGCGGAACACGCGGAAGGCGTCCTCGGCGACGTCGCCGGCCAGGTAGTCGGCCAACACGGTCTCGAACTTGGCGATGTCGGCAGCCTGCTCGGGGTCGAGGACGATCTCGTGGCTCTGCATGGGCTCCTCACGGGTGCGATCGTTGCCGTCGCGGCAATACCTGACCACGTTGGTCAGCTTTCGTTGGGTCAGTGTGTCAAAACCTGACTCAACCGATCAACATTCCCGTTCGTCCGGATATCTCCCGGGAAATGTGCCCCCCGGGGGCTGCGCCCGAGGCGCGGCGCCGGCGTGTCGGACTACGAGCGCAGCAGCTCGGCGACCCGGAAGGCGAGGTCGACCGACTGGCGGGCGTTGAGGCGCGGGTCGCACATCGTCTCGTACCGATCGGGCAGATCGGCATCGGAGATCTCCTCGGCACCGCCGAGGCACTCGGTCACGTCGTCTCCGGTGAGCTCCACATGGATGCCTCCGGGCCACGTCCCGGCCGCGTGATGGGCCCGGAAGAACCCGGCGACCTCACGCACCACGGCTTCGAAGTGACGGGTCTTCTTGCCCGACTCCGAGGTGAAGGTGTTGCCGTGCATGGGATCGCACGCCCACACGACCGGATGGTCGGCGTCGCGGACGGCCTCGAGCAGCGGTGGGAGCAGGTCGTCGACGCGGTCGGCGCCCATCCGGCTCACCAGGCTGAGCCGACCCGGGGTCCGATCCGGGTTCAGCGCATCGCACAGCGCCAGCACCTCGTCGGGCGTGGCAGTGGGGCCGATCTTGCAGCCGATCGGGTTCTGGACGCCGGACAGGAACGCCACGTGGGCCCCGTCGAGCTGTCGGGTGCGTTCGCCGATCCAGAGCATGTGGGCCGAGCAGTCGTACCAGTCACCGGTGAGGGAATCCCGGCGGGTGAGCGCCTCCTCGTACCCGAGCAGCAGCGCCTCGTGCGAGGTGTAGAAGTCGACCTCGTGGAGGTTGGGCGCCTCGCGGGAGTCGATGCCGCACGCCCGCATGAACCGGAGGGTGCGGTCGATGTCGTCGGCCAGCTGCTCGTAGCGCTTGCCCTCGTTGGACGATGCGACGAACTCCTGGTTCCACGCATGGACGCGGGTGAGGTCGGCGAAGCCGCCCTTCGTGAACGCCCGCAACAGGTTCAGCGTCGACGAGGACTGGTGGTAGGCCTGCAGGAGCCGGGCCGGGTCGGCTCGGCGTTCGGCATCGGTGAAGCCGATGTCGTTGACGATGTGGCCCCGGAACGACGGCAGCTCGACGCCGTCGATGGTCTCGGTGGCGCTCGAGCGGGGCTTGGCGAACTGGCCGGCGATCCGCCCGACCTTCACCGTGGGGACCCCGGACGAGTAGGTGAGGATGACCGCCATCTGGAGGATCACCTTGAGCTTGTCCCGGATGGCGTCGGCGGAGAAGCCGTCGAAGGACTCGGCACAGTCGCCGGCCTGGAGCAGGAAGGCCTCGCCCCGGGCCACCTCGGCGAGCTGGGACGTGAGCACCCGGGCCTCGCCCACGAACACGAGCGGGGGATAGGTCGACAGTTGCTTCAGGGCGGCATCGAGCTCGCCGTCGTCAGGCCAGTCGGGCTGTTGTTGGGCCGGTCGGTTCCGCCAGGAGCTCGGAGACCAGGTGCCCGCATCCGTGTTCATCGTCTACAGCCTCGCATGCCCGGGGGAATGGACGAAAAGCAGAATCGGGACGCCGTTGTGGCGTCCCGATTCGACAAATCGGTCGACTGCTAGGCGGCGCCGCGCGTTCCGGCCTCTTCGCGGACGGTGCCGACGGCCCGCTTGACCAGGCGGCGGGCAGCCTCGGCCGTGACGCCGAGCTCTTCACCCACCTCGCGGTAGCTGCGGGTGCGGCCGTCGTTGAGGCCGAAACGCTGCTCGACGGCGTAGCGAGCCCGAGGTTCGAGCACGTCGAGCAGACCGGTGACGAACTCGTCCTCGGCCCGGGCCATGGTGATGTGCTCGGGACCGGGCTTGGAGTCGGCCAGCAGATCGACGAGCTCGGAACCATCGGGATCGTCGCCCACGGTGCGATCGAGCGACGTCGGGGTGGTGAGCCGGTGGAGTCGGGCGTGCTCGTCGTCGAGGTCGGTGCCTTCACCGGATGCGTGCCGCAGGGCGGCCCGCAGGCTGGCCGAACGGTCTCCCGGGAGGCGGACCAGGGACGCCTTCTGGTCGAGGGCCCGGCCGATGGCCTGGCGGATCCAGAAGGTTGCGTAGGTGGAGAACTTGAACCCCTTGCGCCAGTCGAACTTGTCGACGGCGTGCTCGAGTCCCAGGTTGCCTTCCTGGATCAGATCGAGGAGCTCCATGGACGGGGGGAGGGGATAGCGGCGGGCGATGGAGACCACCAGACGGAGGTTGGCCCGGATGAACCGGTCCTTGGCGGCGGCGGCGTCGCCGATGGCCCGGCGGAGCTCCCGCGAGCCCGGCTCGCCGGCGTCGAGACGCTCTTGGGCCTCGCGGCCCTTCTCGATGGTTTGCGACAGGGTGCGCTCTTCCTCGGCAGTGAGGAGGGGCACCATGCCGATCTCGTTGAGGTACTGACCTACTGAATCGCTCATGACGTGTCTTCCAACGAAGGTTGCAGGCGTGTGATTCCCATCGGGCGTTGTGACTGAAGTCACGGGATGGGGAGGGGATGGGCACCCGGATGGCGCTACTTACCCAATGGGGGGATAGATCATTCTCCCACGGAAGCGCGCTCCGGTCACGTTGAATTCGGTTCCCCTACCCTGCGTGGATGGCCGAACGGATCGGAATCTTCGGGGGGACGTTCGATCCGCCGCACGTGGGCCACCTCGTCACCGCGGTGAACGTCCGTCATGCGCTCCGTTTGGACCGTTTGCTCCTCGTTGTCGCCAATCGTCCCTGGCAGAAGGTCGGGAGGCGTCCGATCACGGCGGCCGCCGACCGCCTCGCGATGGTCGAGGCCGCGGTCCGGGGCGTGACCGGGCTCGAGGCGTCGTCGAGCGAGATCGATCGAGGCGGCGACAGCTACACGGCCGACACGCTCGCGGAACTGCACGCCGCGATGCCGGACGCCGAGTTGTTCGTGGTCCTGGGCGCTGATGCTGCCGCCGGTCTCCTCTCGTGGGAACGGGTCGACGAGGTCCGGGCGCGAGCGACGCTGGTCGTGGTCGATCGGCCCGGCTCCCAGCCGGCGCGGATCCCGGATGGCTGGCGCGGAGTCCACGTGGAGGTGCCGCGGCTGGAGGTGTCGTCGACGGAACTCCGGGAGCGGATCGCCGACGGCCGTCCGTTGGACTACCTGTTGCCCCCCGAGGTGATCTCCTGCGTTCGGGAGCGTCGCCTCTATCGTGTCCCGACGTGACTGATGAAGCCGCCACACCGGGCGAGGGTGGCGAGGAGGCGGGAGACGAAGCAGAGGTGGAACCCGACGCCGCTCGCGCCGCCCGTCTGGCCGCGCTGTTGTCGGTGGACATCCGACCCACTCCGGGCCAGGACGAGGAACGGGCACTGCGTGGTCCCACGGCGGATGCCCTGCAGGTCGACGACGTCGATCCCGCGGGGGATCACGATGCCGATCTCGACGCGACCGATCTCGACGTCGCGGGCGACGCGGCCCCCGACGAGAAGACCCGGTCGCCCCACTCGGTGGCGTGGTTCGCCGTCCTCGTCGTGCTCCTCGTGGGTGGTGTGGGGCTGGCCTATGCCGGCTCCCGCATCATCCGATCGAGCACCGAGGGCGAGGTGCTCTCCAAGATCGACGACCCGGCGGCCCCCGGGTACGAGGCGCTGGTCGATCCCACGCCCACGCTCGCACTGCTGCAGGACGTGAACGGGGCGCTCGATTCCATCACCGTGCTCACCCTGCCCAACCCGGGTGGGGGTGGTGGCGGCGTCCTCCTGATCCCCACGAGAACGGTGACCGAGGTGCCGATCTTCGGCGAGAGCCCGGTGGCCATCGCCTACAACTTCGGCGACAGCCAGATCGCGACCGAGGTCATCGGCACGCTCCTCGGCACCGGATTGGGTGAATCGGCGGTGGTCGACGCCACCCGGTGGGCCGATCTCGTGGCGCCGGTGGCGCCGATCACCATCGACAATCCGAACGCGCTGACGGTCGACGGGGAGGTCCGCTTCCCGGTGGGCGAGATCCAGCTCCAAGCGACCGACGTCGGTCCCTATCTGGCCGCGAGGGTCGACGGGGAGACCGATCTCGCCCGTCTCTTCCGCCAGCAGCTGTTCTGGTCGGCATGGCTCGACGCCGTGGCCGCCAACGGCACCGACGCCGCGGTCCCCGGTGAGCTCGACACCGGCATCGGCCGCTTCGTCCGATCGCTCGCCGCCGGGGAGCGCGTGATCTCCACGCTGCCGGTGAACCCGACCCCGCCGGGCGAGTACGGCGACGAGGAGGCGTTCGTGCCCCAGCCGACGAAGGCGGCCGACCTCGTCGATCGGCTCGTTCCGTTCCCGGTGTCCCCGGCTCCCGGCGCGCGTGCCCGCCTCCGCCTGCTCAACGGCACCACCGACACGTCGGTGGCGGCCTCCGTCGCGGCGGATCTGCCCCCCGCCGGGGTCCAGGTCGTGCTCATCGGCAACGCAGCGTCGCTCGATCACGCCACCACGACGGTGCGCTACATCGGCGCCGAGTTCCGCGACGAGGCGCAGGCCGTGGCCGACATCCTCGGCGTCGGCGAGGTGACCGAGGACAACCGACCGAGTGAGACAGCCGACATCACCGTTACGCTCGGCGCGGACTATGGATGACCACCGGCATGACTGAACCCGACCTCGACCCCTTCTCGGGGCCGCCACCAGCCACCGGGACGGTCGAGCTCCTGGATCCGGAGTACCCGATCGTGGCGGCGCGCGCCGCCCACGCCAAGGGTGGGGTCGACATCCTGGTGCTGCGGGTGGGCGACGTGCTGGCCATCACCGACTACTTCGTGATCGTGTCGGCATCCAATCCGCGCCTGGTGCGCACGGTGGTGCAGGACATCGAACAGAAGGTCGCCGAAGCCGGAGGGCCCCGACCGCTCCGGGTCGAGGGTCAGAACGAGGCCGAGTGGGTGTTGGCCGACTACGGCGCCTTCGTCGTGCACGTGTTCCACACCGAGACCCGCCAGTACTACGAGCTCGAGCGGCTGTGGTCCGACGTGCCGGCCATCGACTGGATGGATCCCGACTCCCCTCGGACGGCGGACGCCGTGCTCGACCCGCGCTCGTAGGACGGGGCTCAGCCGCGCTCGGCGGCGGGCGCGAGATCCTCGGTGAGCTCCGTCAGCCACCTCCGCCAGCCGATGATCGCCAAGGCGTGGCCGGCGCCGTCGTGCACGGTGAGCGTCGCGCCCAGCCGGCCGGTCAGCCAGCGGCTCATGGCGACCGGCGTGAGGTGGTCGAGAGTGCCGACGTGGATCGAGACCGGCGCCTGCACCGCGTCGAGGAGCGGACCGAGGGGCGTGGCCTGGGCGACGATCTCGCGTTCGAGTCCGGTCAGACCGGCGGCAACGCTGCCGATCATGGCGGCCACCAGTCCGTCGCCGGCGCCGGGGATCTCGGCGACCGCGGTGAGGCTGTCGGCCAGCAGGAGGCGAGCCGTGTCGGTGTCGATCTCGGGGGGAACGAGCCACATGGCGAGCTCGCGCCCGGCCTCGTCGGGCGTGGCCGACGCGATCACGTCGGCGAACAGGTGACGGCTGTCGTCCGAACCGTCGAGGACGGACGGATCCTCGTAGGCGTCGGCCGGCACCAGCGGTGCGACGAGCGTGAGGCGTTCCACCCGGTCGGGGTGTCGTCCGGCGAGGGCGAGGGCCGGGATGGTGCCTGCTGACCAGGCCAGGATCGCCGCACTGCCGAGCCCGAGGTGATCGAGTACGCGGGCGTGGTCGTCGGCGACCGACATCGGGGTGGCGGACGGGTCGACGTCCGATCCGCCGAGGCCGGGGCGGTCGACGGCGATGAGCGCGGATGCCCAGCGACCGGGCGATGGTGTCGTCGGGGTGCCGGGCGAGGCGGGTGTCCGGGGTCCCGTGGAGGAACAGGACCGGCACGCCGCCGGGATCGCCGCGATCGTCGACGGCGATCCGCCGCCCTCCGGCCACCGTGACGAACTGATCGGGTTCAGGCAGATCGATCACGCCAGAGACGTCCGTCTTCTCGGCGGCTTCGCCGTTGGGGAGTGCTGGGCGAGTTGCGAGGCGCAGCGGGGGAAGGGGCCGACGGATGTCGCCCTGCGACATCCGTCAACCTCGCCGGAGGCGAGGCGTGGAGCTAAGGGGAATCGAACCCCTGACCTCCTCCATGCCATGGAGGCGCTCTACCAACTGAGCTATAGCCCCGGGCGCTCTGGGCTCGCAGGGCGAGCCTTCGCTAACCGAGTTGTTCGGCTGGGCCTCACAACTCGCAGGGTCGACCACGATAGATCACGCGAGGGCCCGCTGCGGCAATCACACGAGGGATCGGCCTGATTCTCGAATCGGACCGATTGCCTGTCCTCGGTACGATGCCGAGCCGTGCAGGACATGGACGCGACCGACGACACCAGCGCAGACGGGCGCGTCCCCGCGTACGACCCGCAGACCGTCGAGGCCAACTGGCAGCAGCGCTGGCGTGACGACGGCACCTACGAGATCGACAACGACGATCCCCGTCCCCCTTACTACGTCTTGTGCATGTACCCGTATCCGTCCGGGGCGGCGCACATGGGTCACGTGCGGAACTACACCTTCGGCGACCTGATCGTGCGCTATCGCACCATGCAGGGCTACGGGGTCCTGTCGCCGATCGGGTTCGACAGCTTCGGTCTGCCGGCCGAGAACGCGGCGATCAAGACCGGCCGGCATCCTCGGGAGTTCACCGAGGAGAAGATGGCCGAGCTGACCTCGTCGCTGCAGCGCATCGGCGCCGGGTACGACTGGCGGCGGTTGATCACCAGCCACTCACCCGAGTACACCCGCTTCACCCAGTGGATCTTCCTGAAGTTCCTGGAGGCCGGTCTCGCCTACAAGCGCAAGGCGGCCGTGAACTGGTGCCCGGGGTGCCAGACCGTGCTCGCCAACGAGCAGGTCCTGGCCGACGGCACCTGCGAGCGGTCGGGTGACGTGGTGGAGGCCAAGGACCTCGAGCAGTGGTTCTTCAAGATCACCGACTACGCCCAGCAGTTGCTCGACGACCTCGAGCTGGTCGACTGGCCGGAGCGGGTCGTCACCATGCAGAAGAACTGGATCGGTCGCTCCGAGGGGGCGCAGTTCTCGATGGCGGTGGTCGACGAGTCCGGTGCGCCTCATGCCAGTCGCGCCTCGGTCGAGGTGTACACGACGCGCCCCGACACCGCCTTCGGCATGACCTACGCGGTGCTCGCGCCCGAGCACGAACTGGCTCGGACCGTCACCACCGCCGAGCACCGGGATGCGGTCGAGGCGTTCATCGAGCAGGCCCGCAACACCTCGGAGATGGATCGGCTGAGCTCGGAGGGTGCGCTCGACAAGCGGGGTGTCTTCACCGGCTCGTACCTGCTGAACCCGTTCACGGACCAGCCGGTGCCGCTGTACCTGGCGGACTACGTGCTGAGCACGTACGGCACGGGGGCAATCATGGCTGTGCCCGGCCAGGACCAGCGTGACTGGGACTTCGCCCTCGCGTACGACCTGCCCATCGTCCGCACAGTGCAACCCCCGGCCGACTTCGACGGGGAGGCGTACACGGGGGATGGTCCGGCGATCAACAGCGCGAGTGACTCGCTGGACCTGAACGGCATGGACGTGGCCGACGCCAAGGCGGCCGCCATCGAGTGGCTGGTCGGCCAGGGCATCGGCGAGGCCAAGGTCAACTTCCGACTGCGTGACTGGTTGGTGTCGCGCCAGCGCTTCTGGGGTTGCCCGATCCCGGTGGTGTACTGCCCCGACCACGGCACGGTGCCGGTCCCGTACGACGAGCTGCCGGTCGTGGCACCCGACGACGTCGAGTTCCTGCCCACCGGTGAGTCGCCGCTCAAGCACCATCAGGGCTTCCTGCACACCCGGTGCCCGAAGTGTGGAGGACCGGCCACGCGTGAGACCGACACCATGGACACGTTCGTCGACTCGTCGTGGTACTTCCTCCGCTTCGCCGATCCGACCAACGACGAGGTGCCGTTCTCGGCCGAGGCCGTCGCGCACTGGCTCCCGGTCGACCAGTACATCGGCGGGGTCGAGCACGCCATCCTCCATCTGATGTACGCCCGGTTCTTCACCAAGGCGCTGGCCGATCTGGAAGTGGCCCCGAAGTCCCTGCGGGAACCGTTCCAGCGGCTGTTCACGCAGGGGATGATCCGCCTCGACGGGGCCAAGATGTCGAAGTCGAAGGGCAACCTGATCGCGCCCGAGGAGATCCTCGATCGTGAGGGCGCCGACGCGCTCCGCCTCGGCCAGCTCTTCGTCGGCCCGCCGGCCGACGACGTCGATTGGGAAGGGGTCGGCATCGAGGGGACCCACCGCTTCATCGGCCGGCTGTGGCGCCTGGCGCTCCCCGGCTCCGATGTGGTTCCCGACGCCACCGGCGACGCGGTCGTCGAGATCGAGAAGGCGACGCACCGCCTCATCGCCCGGGTCAGCGACGAGATGGAACGGTGGAGCTACAACACCTCGGTCGCCGCGTTCATGGAGTTCACCAACCTGTTGTACAAGCAGGGCAAGAGCGACTTCGCGGTGGACACCTTGCTGAAGCTGCTGGCGCCGATGGCGCCCCATGTCACGGCCGAGCTGTGGCTGCGCCGACGGGTGGCCGACGGGGTGTCGCCCGACGATCCCGGCGCCCACGTGCACGAGCAGTCCTGGCCGGTGCCCGATCCGTCGATGCTCGCCCTCGATGCGGTGACGATGGTCCTGCAGGTCAACGGCAAGATCCGTGACCGCATCGACGTGTCGCCCGATCTGACCGAGGACGAGGCCATCGCCGCCGCCATGGCCAGCGAGAAGGTGCGCGAGCACCTCGACGGCGAGCCGCGTCAGGTGATCGCCCGTCCCCCGAGGCTCGTGAACATCGTGGTGTGACGGCCAGGCCAGCCTGGGCGGTGGCCTGAAATCCCTCCCCATTCCGGACGAAGCGGGACAGACGCGACCGGACGCGTGCGCTGTGCGCGACGCGCCATCGGGCGACTGACTACCGTGCCGTCGACGGCAAGGGGGACATGGTGGTGGACGTGCAGCGCTCGCCTACGAGCGTCAGCGGTGGCGTGGTGCTCGAGCCGCGGCACCGGCGACCGGGTCGGCAAGAGCGTCTGGGCGACCTGCTCGACCACGTGCGTCGACCGATGTCGATGGCCGGGCCGGTGGTGCTCGTCTTCCTGGTGCAGCTCGTCGTCTTCCCGGTACCGGCCGGGGTGTTCCTGCGGGGCATCATCATCGGTCTGCTGACCGGCATGGTCAGCGTCGGCATGGCGCTCATCTATCGAGCCAACCGGGTGCTGAACTTCGCCCAGGCCGACCTCGGGTACGTGCCGGCGTCGCTGGCCGTCATGCTCGTGGTGTCGACCGGAGTGCCGTGGCTGCTCGCCTTCGGCGCCGGCTTCGCGGTGGCCGCTGCGCTGGGCGCGGTCTGCGAGCTCGCGATCATTCGCCGCTTCTTCCGTGCCCCCCGGTTGATCCTCACGGTCGCCACGTTGGGTCTGAGCCAGCTCCTGGCGTTCGGTGGCCTGTTGCTGCCGCGGCTGTTCGACGAGAAGGTGCGCTCCCAGCGGATCCCGCCGCCGTTCCATTTCAGCTTCACCGTGGAGCCGCTGGTGTTCACCGCCAACGACATCCTCGTGCTGGTGGGCGCACCACTGGCGATGGCCGCCGTGGGTGTCTTCCTGCAACGGACATCGGTCGGGGTCGCCATCCGGGCGTCCGCCGATCGTGCCGACCGAGCCAGCCTCCTCGGTGTCCCGGTGAAACGCCTGCACACCATCGTGTGGGCCATCGCCGGCTTGCTGGCCTACCTGGCCCTGTTCCTGCGGGCCGGGGTGGTCGGTCTGCCCATCGGCGCCGCCCTCTCGTTCGGGATCCTGTTGCGGGCGCTGGCTGCGCTGATGCTCGGGCGCATGACCCACCTGCCGACCATCGTGGCCAGCTCGTTGGCCATCGGCGTGCTCGAGATGGGCGTCGATTGGAACGGGTTCCTGGGCCAGCGCAGCCCGTTGCTGATCGAGCCGGTGGTCGCCATGGTGGCGATCGGCGCCCTGCTCCTCCGGCGCAAGGACATCTCGAGGGCGGCCACCGATGGCGCCTCCACGTGGTCGGCGTCCGACGAGGTGCGCCCGATCCCGCGGGAGCTGCGCCACCTCCTCGAGGTTCGACTGGTGTGGTGGGTGGGCGGCATCGTGCTGACCGCGGCCGTGCTGGTGCTCCCGAACCTGGTGAGCACGTCGACGTCGCTGAAGGTCTCCGCGGTGTTCGTCTACGCGCTCGTGGTCGTATCGGTGGTGGTCGTCACCGGGTGGTCCGGGCAGGTGTCGCTGGCCCAGGTCGCGTTCATGGCGGTGGGCGCGGCAGTCGGCGCCCACGCCACCAGCGAGTGGCACCTCGATCTCAGCCTCGCCCTGCTCGTGGCCGGGATGGTGGGTGTCGGCGTCGCGGTGATCGTGGGGCTGCCCGCGCTCCGGCTCAACGGGTTGTTCCTCGCGGTGACCACCCTCGGCTTCGGCCTCGCCACCTCGGCGTATTTCCTCAACAGCCGGTTCTTCACCTGGGTGCCCGACGGACGGGTCGAGCGACCGGACCTGTTCGGACGGATCAGCCTCGACTCACCGACCCGGATCTACTACTTCGCCCTCGCGGTGCTGGTGCTGGTGCTCATCGGCCTCCGGGGGGTGCGTGCCAGCCGGACCGGGCGGGTCCTGCTCGCCATCCGGGAGAACGAACGCGGCGCCGAGGCGTTCGGCGTGAGCGCGGCGAGGGCCAAGCTCACCGCCTTCGCCATCTCCGGCTTCGTGGCCGCGGTCGCAGGGGCCGTCTTCGTCCACCACCAACAGGCCTTCGACACCGGCCCGTACGACCCTGGGCTCAGCATCACGATGTTCATGGCGGCGGTCATCGGCGGGCTGGGCACGCTCACCGGTGGGGTACTGGGCGCCATCTACATCGAGGGAGGCTTCTTCCTCCTGCCCGCTGACTGGCGGTTCTTCAGCTCCGCTTTCGGCGTGCTGTTCGTGCTGCTGGTGGTCCCCGGCGGCTTGGGGTCGGTGGTCTACAAGCTCCGCGACGTGTGGCTGCGAGCGGTCGCGGGACGGCACGGGATCGAGGTGCCGTCGATGGTCGCCGATCGTCGGGTCGATCCCGCGACCCCGCCGGAGGCGGCCGACGTGGAACCGGTGCTCATCGGGAGCGAGCCGTGAGCGGCAGGAGCTCCAACCGGCTCCGGGGCTGGCTCGAGAACATCACCGGCGGAGGTCCGATCTACCCGCTGCTCATCCTCTTCGCCCTCAACGCGGTCGACGAGCTCGACCGCACGGCGTTCGGGGTCCTGCTGCCCGAGATCCGCGACGCGTTCGGGCTCGATCTCCAGGGCGCGCTGTCGGTCATCGCACTGGTGGCCGGCATCGCGTTGTGCCTCCAGGTCCCGATCGCCCACTACGCGGACCGAGCGCCGCGTGTGCGCCTGGCGATGATCGGTGCGACGGCCTGGGCCCTGTTCTCGTTCGGCACCGGCCTCAGCTTCACGGTCTGGTTCCTCGTGGTGATGCGCTCCGGGTCGGGCATCGGCAAGGCAGTGGTCGATCCCACCCACAACTCGCTGATCGCTGACTACTACGCCCCCGAACACCGGTCGAAGGTGTACTCGTTCCACCGCGCCGCCAACGCGGTCGGTGCCTTCGTCGGACCCCTGCTCGCCGGTGTGATCGCGTTCTCGTTCGGATGGCGGGCGCCGTTCTTCGTGTTCGCCATTCCCACCCTCGTGGTGGTGGCCCTCGCATTCCGGCTCCGCGAGCCGATCAGGGGCAACCACGAGCGTCGGGCGATGAAGGCGTCCGAGGAGGCGATCGCCACCGAGGAGGCCCCACCGTCGTTCGGCGAGGCGTGGCGCCTGTGCGGTCGCATCGAGAGCCTGCGACGCATCTGGTGGTCGTTGCCGTTCCTCGCCGCCTCGCTCATCGGGTTCACGTCGCTGGCCGGATTGTTCTACGAGCAGGTCTTCGGCCTGGACGAGCGGGCGCGGGGCATCGTCGCGGCGTCGACCGAACCGCTGCAGCTGGTGGGACTGTTCATCGGTGCCCGCATCGGCACCAAGCTCGTTCAGCGGGATCCGGGGCTGCTGCTGCGGTTCCTCGGCCGGGTGTCGTTCATCGTGGCCGCCGCCTTCGCCGTGTTCGCCCTCAGCCCGTGGCTGTGGTTGTCGATCGGGATCAACGCGGTGATCAGCGCCGGGCTGGCTGCTGTCGGCCCTGGCATCTATGCCGCTCTGGCGCTCGCCATCCCCCCCCGGGCCCGGGCCACCGGCTTCTCCATCGGGTCGGTGTGGGTGTTGCCCGGCCTGCTCATCCTCCCGATCATCGGCGCCTTCGGCGACGCCTGGGGCATCCGTCAGGGCATGTTGTTGATGCTGCCCGTGTTCGTGGTGGGTGGATACATCATCGCCAGCGCCGGCAACGTGATCAGCGCCGACATCGCCCAGGTCTGGCAGACGGCGGCCGCCCAGTCGGAGGTGGCGTACGAGCGGAGCCAAGGTCGCTCGAAGCTGTTGCTCATCCGCGGGGTCGATGTGTCGTACGGGAACGTGCAGGTGCTCTTCGGGGTCGACCTCGAGATCGACCAGGGGGAGATCGTCGCCCTGCTCGGTACCAACGGAGCGGGCAAGTCGACCCTGCTGAAGGCCATCTCCGGGATCGTCGAGGCCGAGCGGGGCGCCATCATCTTCGACGGCGTCGACATGACCCACACCCCGCCGGCCGAGATCGCCGGTCGGGGCGTGGCCCAGGTCCCCGGAGGCGTCGGCACGTTCCCCTCATTGACCGTGCACGAGAACCTGGAGGTGGCCGGCTGGTTGCACCGCCGGTCGAGGACCGAGGTCGAGGCCGGACTGGCCCGGGCCTACGAGCTGTTCCCGGCCCTCGACCACCGGCGGCGCGAACCGGCCGCCAATCTGTCCGGCGGCCAAGCCCAGATGCTGGCCCTCGGCATGGCCTTCATCTCGCGACCTCGGCTGCTGATGATCGACGAGCTCTCGCTCGGTCTCGCCCCGGTCATCATCGATCAGCTCCTCCCCGTGCTGCAGGAGATCCGCGACCAGGGGACGACCATCATCCTCGTCGAGCAGTCGGTCAACGTGGCCCTCACCGTCGCCGAGACGGCGTACTTCATGGAGAAGGGTGAGATCCGGTTCTCCGGCGCCACGGCCGACCTGCTGGAGCGTCCCGATCTGCTGCGGTCGGTGTTCCTCGAAGGCGCCGGCCACGCCGTGACCGGCGATACCGCGGCGGGTGCGAACGACGCCCCAGCCCGCTCGAACGGCTCGACGCCTCCCGAGGCCGCCGACGCCGCCGTGGCCACGGCCCTGGAGACCTTCGATCTGACCTGCACCTTCGGAGGCATCCGCGCCGTCGACCACGTGTCGCTGCAGGTCGGCGCCGGCGAGATCGTCGGCGTGATCGGCCCCAACGGGGCGGGCAAGACGACCTTGTTCGACCTCATCTCCGGCTTCACCCCGGCCGACCGCGGCCGGGTGGTGTTGGGCGGACACGACATCGGCCACCTCTCGCCCCACCGGCGGGCCCTTCGGGGGTTGGGACGGTCCTTCCAGGATGCCCGGCTCTTCCCTGCCATGACGGTGGAGGAGGCGATCAAGGTCTCGCTCGAACGCTTCATCGACTCGCGCGACCCGGTCAGTGCCGCGTTGCACCTGCCGACCACCTTCGACAGCGAGGCCAAAATCGCGTCGCGGGTCAACGAGCTGATCGAGCTGATGGGTCTGGAGGCGTTCCGCAGCAAGTTCCTCCGTGAGCTGTCCACCGGGTCCCGCCGGATCGTGGACCTCGCCTGCGTGGTGGCCCATCGCCCCACCGTGATCCTCTTCGACGAGCCATCCAGTGGCATCGCGCAACGGGAGACGGAAGCGCTCGGTCCACTGCTGCTGCGCATCCGCGAGGGCCTCGGCGCCTCCTTGCTCGTCATCGAGCACGACATGCCTCTGGTCACCGCAATCGCCGATCGGTTGGTCGCCATGGACCAGGGCCGGGTCATCGCCGAGGGTGCCCCGGATCACGTGCTGACCCATCCGGAGGTGGTGGCGTCATATCTCGGCACCAACGAACACGTCCTGGCCCGATCCGGAGGCAGGACATCCGAGCCAGCAGTGAACACACCCAGGGGGACCACGCCAGATGCAACCAGCCAGTGACCAATCGAACGAAGGCAGCAACGCGCTGCGACGGTGGGGGCCGATCGGCGCCATCGTCGTGGTGATCGCCGTCATCGCCGCTGTCGTCCTCATCGGGGGGAACGACAACAAGGACTCGAACACGGCGACCGACGAGACCACCACATCCACCACCACCGACTCGTCGGGAACGACCGCCGGCCCGGGTGAGATCACCTACCCCCTCAGCTTCAGCGCGGCCAAGGCCGCGGGCACGGCCGGAGACCTCGAGTGGGGCGACCGGTGCGACACCAGCCGGGGGCAGGTGGCCATTCCCAGCTACTTCGCGGCCGAGTGCTACCTGCCGTTCGAGGGGGACAACGGTGGCGCCACCGACCAGGGCGTCACCGCGGACAGCATCAAGATCGTGGTCTACCTCGGGCCCGAGAGCGACCCGATCATCAACTACATCACCGACGCCATCCAGGTCGACGACACCAACGCCGACCAGGAGGACGCCATCAGGAAGTGGGTCGACATGCTCGAGACCTACTACGAGACGTACGGCCGTCAGATCGACCTCCAGTTCTACGAGTCCCAGGGGATCGCCAGCGATGCGGTCACGGCGCGTGCCGACGCGGTCCAGATCGCCGAGGACATGAAGCCGTTCCAGGTCTGGGGTGGCCCGGCGCTCACCACGGCCTTCGGCGACGAGCTCACGGCGCGAGGCATCCAGTGCGTCAGCTGCGGGCTCACCCCGACGCACGAGAAGCTCGCCGCAAAGAACGGCCTCGGAATCGCCGGGACGGCGCTGACCAACCTGCAGGCCCGGGAGCACAACGTCGAGGCCCTGGTGAAGCAGGTGGCGGGCCGCAAGGCCGCCTACGCCGGTGATCCGGCGATGCAGGACAAGGACCGCGTCTTCGGGTACCTCTACATCGAGAGCTCCGAGGACTCGACCAAGAGCGCGGAGGCCTACAAGCAGGCCCTCGCCGATCGGGGTGTCGAGCTGGCAGCCATGGTGCCGTACACCCTCGATCCGGCCACGCTGCAGGAGACGGCGGCCAACGCCATCGCCAAGCTGAAGCAGGCCGGTGTCACCACCGTGATCTTCGCCGGCGACCCGGTCGCTCCCCGGGACTTCACCAAGGAGGCCACGGCACAGGACTACCACCCCGAGTGGTTCCTGAACCTGTCGACGCTGATCGACACCAATGCCTTCGCTCGCACCTACGACCAGGACCAATGGGCTCACGCCTTCGGCCTCACCGCGCTGGCGGCCCGGGTCGATCCGAACGTCTTCAGCTCGTTCGAGCTCTACCAGTGGTTCTACGGGGAGAAGACCGCGGCCACCGGGACGCTCGAGGTGCTGACTCCGACGCCGAACCTGTTCTTCAACGTGCTCCAGGGGGTGGGCCCCGACCTCACCCACGACTCGTTCACCAAGGCCCTCTTCGCCTACGAGCCGCCGGCTCGCGGGGTGCAGCAGTACGACCTGTCGTGGGGCGACCACGGCTACTGGCCCGACATCCCGGGTCCCGACTACGCCGGCATCGACGACGTCGCCAAGATCTGGTGGGATCCCACCGCCCATGGCCAGGACGAGATCTTCAAGGAGGGAGACGGGCTCTGGATGTATGTCGACGGCGGCAAGCGCTACTACGCCAACGAGTGGCCGGAGGAGGAGTTCAAGGCCTTCGATCCCGCCGGCGCGAGCGGCATCTACGCCCAGGATCCCGACGGCACCAAGCCTCCGGACTTCGATCCGCTCCCGGTGAAGAGCCCGAGCAGCTAGTCCGGCGAGCCGGCGCCCGGCCCGTCAGCCCTCGAGCTGGCGGGCCAGGCCGGCGAGCCCCTTGTCGATCGCCTTCGGGATGAACCGGCGGAGCAGGGGAGCGGTCACGGCCGCAGCCGCCGGGTGGATCGCCTGCGTGTAGCTCACGGTGGTGGCCGCGTCCCCGTCGGCGACGAGGCGCACCTCCTCGACCATCGACTTGATGCCGGGCTTGTTGGAGTGGGTCACGGTGAACGCGAAGCGCTCGCCCGGCTCCCAGGCGAGGAACTCCTCCTCGACGGCCACCGAGCGGATGTGCACCCGTCGGTGGCCGCCGACGCCGTCGGCGGCGTCGATGCGTTCGACCTCGGTGATCGGCTCGAACCAGCCGGGCCAGCCTTCGTGGTCGGCGATGGCGGCCCAGACCTGGTCCTTCGGCGCCGCGATGCGCCGGGTGCGGGTCACCGACACGGGTGCAGAACTGATCCAGTCGAGCGGTTTCGGGGTGATCGGCTTCATCGCCGCAGCCTTCCAGACCGCCGGGTCGCCGGCCAACGTCACGGGTAACGGGACCAGCAGCCGCGCGGTCACATGACCGTGCAGACGCTCCCACAACGCATTGCCGTCGCGGCCCCGATCGGCCACGAGGTCACGTTCGTCTCCGGTGACGTGCATGTCACCGTCCCGTGGGCCGAGGTGCACGACGACGCCACCGCCATGGCGGGTGGATTGCAGCGGTTCGGCGTGCGCCCTGGCGACCACGTTGCCCTGCTCGGGCCCACCAGCCGGTCCTTTGTCACCGCGATCCAGGCCGTGTGGCTGACGGGGGCCACGCTCGTCGTCCTCCCGCTCCCGATGCGGATGGGCTCGCTCGACGAGTTCGTGGCCCAGACCAGGAGACGGATCCACGGCGCCGACGTGTCGCTCCTCGTCGCCGATGCCGAGCTGGCCCCGTTCGTGACCCTCGAGGCGGGCGATCCACCGATGGTCAGCTTCGAGGACCTCGACCGGAGTGCCGCCTTCGAGCCCCCGGCGCGAGATCCCGGGTCGGCGGCGGTCCTGCAGTTCACCAGTGGTTCGACCTCCGATCCGAAAGGCGTCGTGCTCCCGCACCGGGCCGTGTGCGCCAACCTGGACGCCATCGAGGTCGCCGCCGAGCTCGACGTCGCCTCTGACGTCCTCGTCTCCTGGCTGCCGCTGTACCACGACATGGGGCTGGTCGGGCTCCTCAGCCTGGCCATGACCACCGGGACCCGACTCGTCCTCGGTGCTCCGCAGGACTTCCTCGCCGCCCCGGGTCGCTGGATGGAGTGGATGTCCCGCTACGGCGGCACGGCCACCGCGGGACCGAACTTCTCCTACGTGCTGGCCAGTCGGGCGCTGCGCCGGGCTGCGACGGAGGGACAGGCGTTGGACCTGTCGTCGTTGCGGGTCGTGCTCAACGGCGCCGAACCGGTCGATCCGGCGACCGTCGAGGAGTTCATCGCCGCCGCGACGCCATTCGGCATGGATCCCGGCGCCGTCTTCCCCGCCTTCGGGATGGCCGAAGTGGCGATCGCGGGCACCTTCCCGCCGCCGGGGCGGGGTCTGGTGGTCGACACCGTCGACCGACGAGTTCTCGAGACCGAGCGCTACGCCGCTCCTGCCGCACCCGGGGCCGCCGGGTCACGAGGCTTCGCCCGGCTCGGATACCCGGTGCCCGGTCTCGAGATCCGAGTGGTCGACCCCGGCGACGGACGTCCCCGCCTCGAGCGAGAGGTCGGGGAGCTGGAGATCCGCGGTACGTCGGTGTGCTCCGGCTATCACAACCGGCCCGAGCTGGACGACGAGCTGTTCCACGACGAGTGGCTGCGCACCGGCGACCTCGGGTACGTGGTCGACGGCGAGCTCGTGCTGTGCGGCCGGATCAAGGACGTGATCATCGTCGGAGGCCGCAACGTGTTCCCCGAAGACGTGGAGCGGGCCTGCAACAGCATCGACGGCGTCCGGGCCGGCAACGTCATCGCCTTCGGCGTGGAGTCCGACAAGGGCCGCGAGCGCATGGTGGTGGTGGCGGAGTCGAAGGCCACCGACCTCGAGCCCATCCGTCGGGCCGTACAGGCCCGGGTCCGCGACGTGGTGGGGGTGCCGGCCAAGGAGGTCGTGCTGGTCGCGCCGGGGACCCTTCCCAAGACGAGCAGCGGCAAGCTCCAGCGGAGCCTGTGCCGCGACCAGTACCTGAGTCGGCAGCTGCAGCCGGTCTAGCCTGGCCCTTGATGGCCCCCCGACGGATCGCGTTCTGGATGCTGGCGGTGGCCGGCGTCGCGGTCGGTCACATCGCCGGATACGCCATCGCCCATCCCGACAGCGCCGGTCGGGAAGCGGCGCTCGGCGGACACGCGTACCTCCCGATCGCAGCCTCGGTGATCGTCCCCCTCGGAGTCGTCACCGCGCTCGTCTGGGCCGTGCGCACCGCACGAACCCTGGACATGGGCGGCCGGATCGACGCCCGGCACCTGGTGATGGCGCAAGTCGCCATCTTCGGGGGCCAGGAGCTCGCCGAACGATTCGTGAGCGGAGCCGGAGTCGGCAGCGCGCTGGCCGAGCGAGGCGTGTGGGTGGGCATCGTCGCCCAGGTCGTCGTCGCCGTGGTGGTCGTCCGCTCCATCGATCTGGTGCGGCGGGCCGTCCGCTTCGTCTCCGGTGGGCGCGTGCGAAGCGTCGGGCTGGCCCGGGCCGCCGCGCCACGGTTTCCCCGGGCCCTCTACCGGTCCACCGAGACGCCGGTGGCCGTGGGGCTCCGAGCACCTCCGATGGTGGGTTCACCCTGCTGAACCCGACCGCTCCCAGCCGGGGGCGGCCATCCATCGGACCGAGGAGAAGACCGTGCATCACCCTGCCATCCGCCGCGCCAGCGCGCTGCTGTTCGCATCTGCCCTCGTTGTTGCCGCCTGTGGCGACGACGACGCCGCGACCACCACCCAGACGACGACCTCGACCACCACGGCGGCGACCAGCACCACCGCTGCCGAAGGGTCGACCACCACGGCCAGCACCGATCAGGGCACGGTGGTCGACATCACCGTGGCCAGCGGCGATGTCACCGGTGGTGGGCGGAAGAAGATCTCCCTGGGCGACACCGTGACGCTCCGGGTGACCAGCGACGTCGCCGATGAGATCCACCTCCACGGCTACGACATCATGGTCGACGTCGCGGCGGGGGAGACCGCCGATCTCACCTTCGATGCCACCATTCCGGGGGTGTTCGAGGCCGAGCTGGAGAACGAGGGGATCAAACTCGTCGAGCTCGAGATCTCGTGATCTACGCCCACGGCGTCAGCGGCCGTTCGGATCTACCCGTCCCGGTCTGGCTGTTCGCATACGCCGCCGCCTTCGCGCTCCTCATCTCGTTCGTCGCGCTGCGAATCCTGTGGCCGCGGCCCCGGCTGGCCGCGGCCGCCGACGGCCGGCCGGCTCCGGGTTGGCTCGACGGCACCTGGCGGGCCGGGACCATCGTCGCTCAGGTGCTGATGCTGGCCCTGTTCGTGCTCACCCTCGCCGCGGCCTGGTTCGGGGTCGACTCCGTCGCCGTCAACGTCGCGCCCACCGCGTTCTACGTCATGTTCTGGGTCGGGCTGCCGATCGTCAGTGCGGTGTTCGGCGACGTGTGGCGCACGATCAACCCGCTCCACACCATCGCGGTCGCCTTCGACCGGCTGGCGGGACGGGACCCACGATCCGACACCGCCACCGGGTTCTGGGCCACCCACTGGCCGGCGGCCGTTGCCCTCCTGGCCTTCGAGTGGCTCGAGCTGGCCTACTACAAGCCCGGATCGACCGGGGCGGTGGGCCTGTTCCTCGGGCTCTACACCGCCTTCGTGCTCGCCGGTGCGCTCCGCTTCGGCGCGGCGTGGACCCGGATCGGTGACGGGTTCGCGGTGATGTTCTCGCTCATCGCCGCGTTGTCACCGTTCCATCACGACGACTCCGGCCGGCTGCGCCTGCGATGGCCCGGCGCCGGCCTCGCCACCATCGAGCCCCGGCGGGGCACGCTGGGGGTGGTGCTGGTGCTGCTGGGCGGGACCTCGTTCGACGGGTTCTCGCGGACCCAGTTCTGGTCGGACCAGCTCGGGTCCCGCCGGGGGTGGGACCACACCGTCGTCAACAGCATCGGCCTGGTCCTGGTCGTGGGCACCGTGTCGGTGCTGTTCCTGGTGGCGACGCGACTGGTGGCCATCCTGGCCGACGACGACGAGGGAACCATCCAGCAGGCCTGGCGCTGGGTCCCGTCGCTGGTTCCCATCGTGCTCGCCTACGCCATCGCCCACTACTTCTCGTTGCTGGTCTTCGAGGGCCAGGCGTTCGTGGCGTTGCTGTCCGATCCGTTCGGACAGGGCTGGGACCTGTTCGGTACCGCGTCCAACGTCATCCACTACACGTGGGTCACGCCCCGGCAGATCGCCTACGTCCAGGTGGGTGCGATCGTGACCGGCCACGTTACCGGGGTGATCGCCGCCCACGACCGGGCCGTCGAGACCTATCCACCCAAGGTGGCGGTGCGCAGCCAGTACCCGCTGCTCGGCGTGATGATCGCCTACACCGTGGGTGGCCTGCTGCTGCTGCTCAACGCATGATCGGCGTCGCGATCAGTTCTTGAGGTCGGTGAGCACCTTCTGCCAGCGGTCGCGGTCGGCGTCGTACGGTGCGTAGAAGCTGATGCGGGAGATCACGTCGCCGTAGCGCCGGTTCAGCTCGGGGCCGATCTCCTCGGGCTCGCCGACCACCGCGAACGTCTCGAGGACCTCGTCGTCGATGAGCGTCCCCATCTCGGTCCACTTGCCCTCCTTGGAGAGCCGGTTGAGGTCGCCCTGCAGGTCACCCCAGCCGTGGCACTCGAGCACGGGTCGGTACGCGGGGGTGGAGCCGTAGAAGGCGATCTGCTGGCGGGTACCGACCTTGGCCTGCTCGAGCTCCTCGGCCGTGTTGCCGGTGACCACGAAGCTGGGTCCGCAGATCTCGAACCCGTCGAGCGTCTTGCCGGCCTTCGCCCGGCCCTGCTCGAGCGCCGGCAGGGTCACCTCGCGCAGGTACTTCTCGGTGGTGAAGCCGTGGCAGAAGAACCCGTCACAGACCTCGCCGGCCACCTCGGTCATCAAGGGGCCGACGCCGGCCAGGAACACCCGCGGGATGCCGAAGTCGTGCGGGCCCGGGTTGAAGAACGGGGTCATCAGGGTGTGGGTGTAGAAGTCCCCCCGGAAGTCGAGCTTCTCGTCGTTCATCCAGCAGTCCCAGACGGCCCGCATGGCCAGCACGAACTCCCGCATCCGTGCCGCCGGCTTCGACCACTCCATCGAGAAACGCTTGGTGATGTGGGGCTTGATCTGGCTTCCGAGGCCGAGGATGAAACGACCCTTCGAGAACTCGGTGAGGTCGTAGGCGGTGTTGGCCGTCGTCATCGGCGACCGGGCGAACGCCACCGCGATGGAAGTTCCGATCTCGATGCGGTCGGTGTGCTCGGCGGCGATGGTGAGCGGCAGGAACGGATCACGCGACGTCTCGGGTACCCAGATGCCGTCGTAGCCGAAGTCCTCGGCCTCCTTGGCCGCGGCAGCTGCCTTGTTGAGGTCGAGTCCGATTCCCCCGTCGATCTTCATGGGCCGACGCTAACACTTGACCGAACGGTCAACTGCGCTCGGCCAGCCGCGCGGGGAGTTGACGAGCCGGTCGGCCGGAGGACGGCGGGGCGAACCCTCCGGGTTCGACAGCAACTCCAGAAGCGAAGCCGGCAGACGAAGTCTGCGGGCGAAGCGTCAGTCCCCCTGCTCGCGGAGGAAGCGCTGCAGCTCCTCGGCCAGATCGTCACCGCTGGGGAGGTCGGCGATCTGGCTCTCGGTCTGCGCGTCGACCTGCTCTTCGAGTTGGTGGATCATGGCGACGTGGTCGGGATTCCCGGCGATGAGCTCGTCGATCCGGTTGCGGGTGCGGCTGATCTCGTCGGGCAGGTCGCCGAGGCCGAAGTCGGCGCCGGCCAGCTGGTTGAGCCCCTCGATCAGTCGGGCGGCGGCGGCGGGGTACTGCATGGTGGCGGCGTAGTGCGGCACCTGGGCCCAGATCCCGACCGCGGGGACCCCGGCCTCGGTGAAGGCGTGTTCGAGGACGGCCTCGACTCCGGCCGGCACGTCGATGGTGCCTCGGATGAAGCCGACCGAGGTGGCGAGCTGATCATCGGATGCCGTCGCCGACAGGCTGACCGGTCGCGTGTGGGGCACCCCGGCGGGGTAGGCCCCGAATCCGAGCTGCATGCGGCACCCGAGATCGATGGTGAGGTCGCGGACCTCGGCGGCGAACGCGTTCCAGAGGTGGTCGGGCTCGGCGCCGCCCAGCACCAAGACGTCGGTCCCGTTGGCCGAGCGAATGGCGTGCAGATCGGTGCGGGCCCAGCTGAGTCCGGTGTTGACGCCGTCGATGAGGTGCATCGTGGGACGGCGGGCGCGGAAGTCCAGGAGCTGATCGGCGTCGAAGGTGGCGACGTGGCGGGCGTCGCTCTGTTCGAGGAGCGTGGCGAGGGCTTGTCCGGCCGCGAACCCGGCGTCGATCCACCCATCGAGCGCGACCAGCAGGACCGGTTGGGCCAGATCGGGTCGTTCGTGCAGCTCGTAGAGGGTCATGGCGCGGCGGTCACGAGGATGAGGATGCCATCCGGTCGAGGGCGGCCGCAGCCTGCGACGCCAGCGCCTCGACCTGCCGGGCGAAGGCATCGAAGTCGCCGCCGCCCTGGCGGCCCATGGAGCCGCCCACGTAGCGGGCGTACACCCCTTCCACGATGCAGGCCAGCTTCCAGTAGCCGAACGCCACGTAGAAGTCGATGTGCGACAGGTCGCGGCCCGAGGCGGCGGCGTAGCGCTCGAGCAGCTCGGAGCGGCTGCGCATCCCCTCGGCCTGGGTCGCGGCGGTCAAGGTCTGCGCCGAGTCGCCGCGCTCGTTCCAGTACACCATCAGGAGGCCGACGTCGGCGAGGGGATCGCCGAGGGTGCACAGCTCCCAATCCAGCACGGCGACCACCGATCCATCGTCGTCGACCATGCAGTTGTCGAGTCGGTAGTCGCCGTGGACGATGGCGGCCGGGCCCTGTTCCGGCACGCTGGCGGCGAGGGCGTCGTGGACCTGGTCGATGGTGGCCAGCTCCCGGGTCTTGGACGAGTTCCACTGGCCGTACCAACGCTTGAGCTGACGCTCGATGTACCCGTCGCGGCGGCCGAGGTCGCCGAGGCCGACCGCGGTCGGGTCGACGGCGTGGATGGCGGCGAGCACCTCGATCAGGGAGTCGCCGGTGCGGGTTCTCGCCGCCACGCTGAGCTGTTCTGCCGATGCGACGTCACGGAGGATGTGACCCTCGACGAAGTCCATCACGTAGAACGGCGCGCCGTTCACCTCCTCACCCGGTTCGTACCCGAGCGCCGGGGCCACCGGGATGTCGGTGTCGGCGAGCGCAGCGATGATGGTGTGCTCGCGTCCCATGTCGTGGGCGCTGGCCAGTACCTGCCCGAGCGGTGGTCGGCGCAGCACGGTGGCTCGGCCGGCGGCGTCGACGACCCGGAAGGTCAGGTTGGAGTGACCGCCCGCGATGAGTTGGAACTCGAGCGGGGGAGTGGTGCTCGGGACGTGCTCGACGTACCACGCCGTCACTGCGTCGTGATCGATTCCCTGGACGTCTCCCACGTGGTTGCCTCTCGTCGAGTGGTCGTGTCCCGGTCCGGGTTCTCCCCATCCGGTCGTGTGAGTCTGCACCCGGCTCGCCGGGACGAGCCAGCCGACCGGAGCCCCGATCGCTGCCGGTAGCGTTGACGCCATGGCGTACATCGATGTCACCGATGCCACCTTCCAGACCGAGGTGATCGACCGTTCGACCCAGGTACCGGTCGTCGTCGACCTCTGGGCCGAGTGGTGCGGACCGTGCAAGACGCTGGGTCCCATCATCGAGAAGGTCGTGGCCGCCACCGACGGCAAGGTCGTGCTGGCCAAGGTCGATGTCGATGCCAACCCCGCGGTGTCTCAGGCCTTCCAGGTCCAGTCCATCCCGGCGGTGTACGCGCTGCGCGACGGCAAGGTGGTCGACGGATTCGTGGGTGCCCAGCCCGAGCAGACCGTGGCCGCCTGGGTCGCCAACCTCGTCCCCTCGGCCGAGGAGTCCCAGATCCGCCAGCTCCTCGACGCCGGTGACGAGGCCGCCCTCCGCCAGGTGCTCGAGCTCGAGCCCGACAACGCAGAGGCCATCACCAGCCTGGCGGCGCTCCTGGTGGATACCGGCGATCCCCACGCCAAGGCAGAAGCGCTCGAGCTGTTGGCCAAGATCCCCGAGACGGCCGACACCCGCCTGATCGCCGCCCAGGCCCGGGCCGCCAACCCCGATGTGCCCGACGACGTCGAATCCCAGCTCGACACGCTGCTGACCCAGGTCAAGAACGACGACGATGCCCGGCAGAGCTACGTCGACATGCTCGAGCTGATGGGTCCCACCGATCCGCGCACGGCCGAGTACCGCAAGAAGCTGAGCACCGCGCTCTACTGAGCGGCGCGGGTCCGTGGCCGTGGTGCTCCGTCGCCGGCACGCCCCGCCGGACATCTCGTCGATGCGGATCGTGAAGGGCATCGC
Organism: uncultured Acidimicrobiaceae bacterium; assembly: GCA_963731885.1. GTDB lineage: Bacteria > Actinomycetota > Acidimicrobiia > Acidimicrobiales > Salinilacustritrichaceae > Salinilacustrithrix. The sequence goes on from CAVSXR010000050.1 coordinate 71,132, forward strand.
CGCCCCCGGTGCCGCCGCGACCACGCTCGGCTCCACCGTGTTCGTCCGCCGCGACGTGGTGCTCACCGACCGACTGCGGCGCCACGAGTACGAGCACGTGTTGCAGTTCGCCCGGTTCGGGTGGTTCGGGTTCTTCCGCCGGTATCTCTGGGCCTACGCCGCCGGGCGACTGCGACGGCATCGCCACCGAGGGGCCTACCGGCGGATCCCGTTCGAGATCCAGGCCGAGTGGCGGGCCCGCCGCGCCCTGGGCATCGGCGTCGGCCGGCCGCCGAACTGACGTTCAGCTACCGGGCTCGGTGGTCGGCCCGCTCTGCTCGGGGGTGGGGACGGTCTCCTCGGTGGGGACGGTCTCCTCGGTGGTGGGGACGGTCTCCTCGGCCTGTGGTTCGTCGGCTTGGGTGTCGTCGGCTTCGTCGGCCGTGGTCCCGTCGGTCTGGGTGTCGTCCGCTTCGGTGTCGTCGGCCTGGGTGTCGTCGGTGCCGCAGGTCGCGGCCCGTTCAGCCTTCATCGCATCCCGCTGTTCGGGGGTGAGGTCCTGGCGACCAGCCCACGGAGGCTTGCCGTGGCAGGGGTCGTTCGTGCCGACCGAACCCGGGGCGGTGTCCGGTCGCCCGGATCCGGCATCTGGGTGTCCCCACGCCGTCGGGCGGGCCGCCCTTCGGGCAGGCGTCCTTGGCCGCCTGCTTGGCTTCCTTGCTCAACTTGCCGCGAGCAGCCGCGCTGACGCACGCCCCACGAGTGCCCTCGGGGACATCGACCCGCACCACGGCCAGCACGTGGTGGGCCACGTCCTGGGCCGGGTCGGGAAGGGCCCCGGCCATCGCCAAGCCGGTGGACCCGGCCAGGAAGCCGACGACCGCGGCCGCGGCCACCGCCAGCCGACCGAAGCGCTTCGAGCGCCCCACCGGCCTCCCGGCCAGCTGCTCGAGGTGGTGAGCGCGGGTCTCGGGCGGCACCGGCTGCCGGCCGAGAGCGTGGAGTCGTTCGGTGACATTTCGTTCTTCCATCACCCCGTGAACGACGGCGGACCCGAAAAGGTCACGCGGGCCGGTCGTCGGGATGTTCGGCACCGAGCTCGCCGACCAGCGCCTCGAGGCCGCGCGCTTGGAGCATCTTGACCGCCCCGCTCCGCTTGCCCATCACGCGGGCGACGGCATCGATCGACAGATCGGCGACGAAGCGCAGCACGACCACGTCCCGCTGCTCCGGGGTGAGGTGCGCCAGTGCGTCGACCAGTGCAGGGTCGAACGGATCGGGGTCGCGCGTCGGCGGCGATCCCGGTTGGTCGGTCAGCACCTCCGGTCGGCGGGCGGAACGGCGGATCTCGTCGACCCGCCGGTGATGGGCGATCGTGAACACCCACCGCCGGAGCTGGTCGTCGTCGCCACGGAAGCGACCCAGCTTCTCGGTCACCGACACGAAGACGTCACCGGTGAGCCCTTCGGGGTCCCGCATGCGGTGCGACCGGAAGTAGCCCAGCACGGCCGGCGCCAGCGCGGCATACACCGCGGCCGGCGATCGCTCCTGACCCCCACGTGGCACAGGTAGATGTTCGCAGCCGGCGCGCGTCACCCGTGCGACCCTGCACCGGATACGATCGTGCCCGACTTCCCCCGAGTCTCGAGCACGCCTGCTTGGGAGGAGTCACGTGGTCGATCACGTGCCAGAGGCCACCACGTCGGATCCCGGGGGACCGGCCACCGGACGGGACCGGTTCCGGGTGTCGCCCGTTGCCCGGGTCCGAGCCTCCATCGAGGAGGTGCTCGACACCACCGGCACCGGCTGGCGGGCCTTCGTCATCGGCTGCCTGGTGGTCGGGTTGGCCGGGGGCGCGCTGTGGTGGATGACCCGGCAGGAGCCGGTGCCCGTCGATGCCGCGCTGCCGCTCGTCGAACCGGCGTCGGTCACCACCACCTCGGCACCGGCCGGTCCGGTGGTGGTCCACGTGGCTGGTGCGGTGGTGGCTCCGGGTGTGCAACGCCTCCCGGCCGGCTCCCGGGTGATCGACGCCATCGAGGCCGCCGGGGGGTTGCGGGCCGACGCCGACGCCGATCGGGTGAACCTGGCGGCGGAGCTCGTCGACGGCACCCAGGTCTACGTCCCCGCCGTGGGGGAGCCGGCACCGGCCACCGCGTCGGGTGCACCGGGCGCCGCCCCCGGTCCCGTCGACCTGAACACGGCCGATGCCGCCGCGCTCGAGACCCTGCCGGGCGTGGGTCCGGCCACGGCCGCCGCCATCATCGACTACCGGGAACGGAACGGACCCTTCGCGTCGGTTGACGGGCTGCTCGACGTCCGCGGTATCGGTGAAGCCAAGCTGGCCCAGATCCGGGACCTGGTCCGTGTCTGATCGATGGATGGCGGCGGCCGCGACCTCGGCCTGGCTCGGTGCGGTCCTGGCCTGGGGGCTGCCGGTCTGGATCGTCGTCCCGCTGGTGCTGGCGGCGGTGGCGGCCCGGCGCCCGGTCACCATGTGCCTCGGGTTGGTGTTGCTCACCGGGCTGCTCGCCGACCGGGCGCACGCCGGCCTCCATGCGCCGCCCGATGCTCCGTTCCACGGGGTGGTGACCATGCTCACCGACCCGGAGTCCACCGCCGACGGCCGGCTGCGGTTCGAGGCCGACACCGAGCGGGGCCGACTCCTCGTCGAGGTTCGCGCCGCCAGCGCCGCCGCGACACTGTCGGCTCGGTTGGCCGGCGACCGGGCTCGGGTCGCCGGCGCCACCAGCGCGTTCGCGCACCCCACCGAGTGGACCGTGTCGCGCCACCTCGCGGGCCGGCTGGTCGTCGAGTCCGTCGCGGCCGTCGGCGAGGGCTCCGTGCCGGCAACGATCGCCAACCGGTTCCGACGCATGCTCGACCGCGGCGCAGCATCGTTGCCTGCCGGGCACCGGGCCCTGCTCGCCGGCCTCGTCCTCGGCGACGACCGGGCCGAACCACCGCAGCTCACCGCCGACTTCCGGGCGGCCGGACTCACCCACCTGCTGGCCGTGTCGGGCGAGAACGTGGCCTTCGTGCTCGTCGTGGTGGGTCCGCTGCTGCAACGGCTGCGGATCTGGCCGCGGTTCGTCATCGCCGTCGGTGTGGTCACCGCGTTCGCGCTGGTCACCCGGTTCGAACCCTCGGTGCTCCGCGCCGCGTTCGTGGCCACGGTGGCGCTGTTCGCCCGCACGACCGGCCGACCCAGTGGAGGGGTTCGACACCTGTGCATCGCGGTGTGCCTGCTGCTCGCGGTCGATCCGCTGCTGGTCCACTCCCTCGGGTTCCGACTGTCGGTGGCGGCCTCGTCCGGGGTGCTCGTCGTCTCTCCTCGGATCGCCGATCGGTTGCCGGGTCCGCGGTGGTTCCGCGACGGGCTCGGGGTCACGGCCGGCGCGCAGTTCGCGGTCGCCCCCGTGCTGGTCCCCGTGCTCGGTCCGATGCCGTTGGCCGCGCTGCCGGCCAACGTGATGGCCGCGCCCATCGCCGGTGCCCTCATGGTCTGGGGCCTGGCTGCGGGCACGGTGGCAGGTGCCGTGGGAGGCACCATCGCAAGACTGCTCCACGTGCCGAGTGGCGTCGGCCTCGGTGCTCTGGAGTCGGTCGCCGCACTCGGTGCTTCGCTTCCCCTCGGACACGTGGATCTCCGCCATCTCGCGGTGGCCGGGCTGGCGGCCGGTCTCGTCCGCCTGGGCAGCACGTGGGGCCGGGTCTGTGCCGCGACACTGGTCACCGCGGCCGTGGTGGCGCCCGTCATCACGCCCGTGCCGCTCGGCGCCCACGCCGCCGGCTACGACGCCACCGTCTGGGTCGACGGCCCGGTGGCCGTGGTCGATGTCGGTCCGCGGGCATCACCGGTCGATGTGGTCAGCGAGCTGCGATCGGTCCGCGCCACGGCGGTCGGGTTGGTGGTGCTGCGATCCGGCCGCTCGTCCGCCGCCGCGGTGCTCGACGCCATCGAATCGCGGTTTCCCGTAGGGGCGGTCATCGGTCCGCCCGGCCTCGACGTCCCCGATCTCGTGGTCCCGCCGGCCGGGTTCCGCGCCCGGGTCGGCCGCTTCGAGGTCGTGGTCGACCGGCCCGGTCCTCCGATGCGGGTCCGGGTCGGGTGGGCCTCGGCGGACGAGGTGGCCGTCGGTCCGACAGGTCCGGCTGGGACGGTGCCGGCGGTAGGTTCAGCGGGTGCTCTTGGCGCTCGGCCCCCACCACTTTGACATCACCTACCGGGCCGTCGTGATGGGCATCCTCAACCGCACTCCGGACTCGTTCTTCGATGGTGGCCAGTACTGGGACTTCGACCAGTTCCTTCGCAAGGCCGAAGCGCTCGTCGATGCCGGCGCCGACTTCCTCGATGTGGGCGGGGTGAAGGCCGGCCCTGGCCCCGAGGTCGGTGAGACCGAGGAGCTCGACCGGGTGGTCCCGGCCGTGGCCGCGCTCCGCGCCCGCTTCGACCTGCCGATCTCGATCGACACCTGGCGGGCATCGGTGGCTCGGGCCTGCTATCGGGAGGGCGCGGTGGTGGGCAACGACATCTCGGGATTCGCCGATCCCGACTACCTCCCCGCGGCGGCCAGCGCGGGCGCCTCTGTCGTGGCCACCCACATCCGGCTGCGACCCCGGGTCGCCGATCCCGAACCCACCTACGACGACGTCGTCGCCGAGGTGGGTGCCTTTCTCGCCGATCGGGCACGCGCGGCCGAGGCCGCGGGCATTCCCCCGGCGCGGATCATGATCGACGCCGGCCTGGATCTGGGAAAGACCGAGGCGCAGTCGCTCGAGCTGCTGCGCCACCACGACCGGTTCAGCGGCCTCGGCTGGCCCCTGTTCCTGTCGGCCTCCAACAAGCGGTTCATCGGGCACCTGCTGGGAACCGAGGTCGACGATCGGCTCCTCGGGACCAACGCGGCCCACACGCTCGGCATCGCCCAAGGCGCCCGGGTGCTGCGGGCCCACGACGTGCGATCGGCCCGCCGGGTCGCCGACGTGATGGCCCGCTTGCTGCAAGCGCGCGACGAGCTGCCGGCGCCGGTGGGGGCGGGAGGTTCGTCGTGACCCCGGTCCACGTGCTCAGCGGCGGGGACGAGATCTTGCTGTCCTCGGCCCGCACGTCCCTGGTCGCGGAGCTCGTCGGCGCCGACGATCCCAGCCTGTGCATCGCCGAGCTCGGTGGCGACGACTACGAGATGCGGGAGCTGATCGACGCGGCCCAGACGCCGCCGTTCCTCACCGCCAAGCGGATCGTCGTCGGGCGCAACATGGGCCGGTTCGGCAAGGACGACCACGCCCTCCTCGCCAGTTATCTCGCCGATCCCCTCGACACCACCGTCCTCGTGCTCGAGTGGGGCGGCGCCCGGGTGCCGAAGGCGGTCAAAGAGGCGGTCGAGGGGGCCGGTGGGGAGATCCACAGCACGGGCCCGGGCCGCAAGATCGGTGACTGGGCGGCCCAGCAGCTCGCCGGTGCCGGTGTCCGGGCCGACCGGGAGGGAACCCGGCTGATCGTCGACTGGCTCGGCGACGACGGGGGCAAGCTCCCCGGGCTGATCGCGGTGCTGACCTCGACCTACGGCGAAGGCGCCCGCATCACGGCCGCCGACATCGAACCCTTCCTCGGTGACGCGGGGGGTGTCCCGCCCTGGGATCTCACCGATGCCATCGACCGAGGCGACATCGCCGGCTCGATCACCGCGCTCACCCGGATGCTGGGCGCGGGCCGTCACCCGCTCCAGGTGATGGCCACCCTCCACACCCACTTCCAGCGGATCCTGCGCCTCGACGGGCCGGCCATCGCCGGCGAGAAGGAAGCCGCGGCCATCCTCGGACTCAAGGGGTCCACGTTCCCGGCCAAGAAGGCGCTCACCCAGGCCCGCAAGCTCGGATCGGGCCGGGCACGCGAGTCGATCTCGCTCCTGCACCGGGCCGACATCGACCTCCGCGGGACCGTCGACTGGCCCAACGCGCTGGTGCTGGAGGTGCTGGTGGCCCGGCTGGCCCGGGTCGCCCGGGCGGCCCGCTGACCAGACGCGGCACGACCCCGCCGAGGCGGGGTCGAGAGCTGCCTTCGGGGCCGGAGCCAGGCCGATCAGTCGGCCGCGGTCTCCTCGGCCTCGATGCGGCGGATGCGCTTGATCAGCCGGGACTTCTGCCGGGCGGCGGTGTTCTTGTGGAGCACGCCCTTGCTGGCCGCGGTGTCGATGCGGCGGATGGCGGCGGCCAGCGCCTCGGCCGATTCCTCGCCGTTCTCGGCCGCGGCGACGGCGGCCCGGGTGCGGGTGTGGATCTCGGAACGGACCGACCGGTTGCGGAGGCGGGCTCGCTCGTTCTGACGATTGCGCTTGATCTGGCTCTTGATGTTGGCCACGTCGACCTCTGCGGCTGCGGGTAGGAGTTCGGAGAGCGCGCCCGCGGCGGCGGGCACAGAACCGCAAACGGTAGCGCCTCGCGGTCGGGTCGCGTCAATCGTTGGGCAACGCCGTGCACACTACGGACCATGACCCGACCGATCGATCTCGTCTGGGGCGACCGCAGCGCGCGGCGTGTCGACGGCGTCGACGTCCACGTCGAGACGGCCGGCCCGGACGACGCCCCGCGGCTCGCCGCCCTCCACGGCTTCGCGTCGGGCACCTTCACGTGGGCGGGGGTGGCCGGCCGGTGGAGCGAGCGCCACCGCGTCGTGGCCTGGGACCGGCCCCCGTTCGGGCGCAGCGGTCGGCCGAAACCCGTCGCCGGCCCGGATGACCCGTATGCGCTGTCGGCCGAGATCCGGCGCGCCGTCCAGGTCCTGGGCCGGGGCGCCGAGCAACCCAGCCGACCAGGGCCGGTGCTCGTGGGGCATTCGGCCGGTGCCCTGCTCGCCGTCCAATTGGTGGCCGGTGGTCACCTCAGGGCCCGGGGCCTGGTGCTCATCGCGCCGGCCCTCGACGGTGCGCCGCCACCGATCGTGCGCACGCTGGCCGCTCTCCCCGGCTCGGGTCCGGTCGGGGGAGCGGTCCTGCGGGTGGCCCTGCTCGGGGCCGAGCCGGCGCTGAAGGCGGTGGGGCGGCATCGATCGGCCCTGACCGACGCCACTGCGGCCGAGACGGCCCGGCTCCTGCGCCGCCCGGGAACCGCATCGGCGCTGTTCCACCTCACGCGTACCTGGAAGCCTCCCGCGGTGCTCGACTCGCTGTCGTCGCTCGACGTCCCGGCCCTGGTCGTGGGGGGCACGGACGATCGCATCGTCAGCCGGGCGATGCACGAGACCGTGGCCGAGCGGCTCGGCGCCGAGCTCCACCTCCTCGAGGGTGTGGGACACGCCGCCCACGAACAGGCCCCGGATGTGGTCGGCCCGCTCATTGGTGCGTTCGTCGAAGGGATCGGTCGGTAGCGTCGTGGTCTGCCCATGACGTCCCAGATCCCCCTCGACCGCATCCGCAACATCGCCATCATCGCCCACATCGATCACGGGAAGACCACGCTGTCGGACCGCTTGCTCGAGATCACGGGCGCGGTCGAGGCGCGGGACATGAAGGAGCAGTTCCTCGACTCGATGGACATCGAGCGCGAGCGCGGCATCACGATCAAGCTGCAATCGGTGCGGCTGAAGTGGCGCGACCACGTCATCAACCTGATCGACACCCCCGGTCACGTCGACTTCGGCTACGAGGTCTCGCGGTCGCTCGCCGCCTGCGAGGGGGTGGTCCTGCTGGTCGACGCCTCCCAGGGGATCGAGGCCCAGACGCTGGCCAACTGCTACCAGGCGCTCGACCACGATCTCGAGATCATCGGGGTGCTCAACAAGATCGACCTTCCGGCGGCCGAGCCCGAACGGGTGGCCGAAGAGATCGAGCAGGTGCTGGGCCTCGATGCCACCGAGATCCTCCGCGTGTCGGGCAAGACCGGCGACGGCGTCACCGAGCTCCTCGACGCCATCATCGAGCGCATTCCGCCGCCGGTGGGCGACCGCGACGCCCCGCTGCGCGCCCTGATCTTCGATTCGCACTACGACGTCTACCGGGGAGTGGTGTCGTCGGTGCGGGTGATGGACGGCACGATGCGCACCGGCGACAAGCTGCGGTTCATGCAGGCCCGGGCCACCTACGACGCCGACGAGGTCGGCATCCGGGCCCCGGTCCCGACCCCGGTCGAGGCCCTCGGTCCGGGCGAGACCGGCTACCTGATCGCCGGCATCAAGGATGTGGCCGAGGCCCGATCGGGCGAGACGGTCACCACCGTGACCCGGGGCGCGACCGAGGCGCTGGCCGGGTACCAGGACCCCAAGCCCATGGTGTTCGCCGGGTTGTACCCCGTCGACGGCGACGAGTACTCCGACCTGCGCGACAGCCTCGAGAAGCTGCGCCTCAACGACGGGTCGTTCACCTACGAGCCGGAGACGTCGCAGGCGCTCGGGTTCGGCTTCCGGTGCGGCTTCCTCGGCATGCTCCACATGGAGATCATCCGCGAGCGGCTCGCTCGCGAGTTCGACCTCAACCTCATCATCACCGCGCCCTCCGTGGCCTACGAGGTGGTGACCACGGCGGGGGAGCGGGTCGAGGTCGACAACCCCTCGGCGCTGCCCGAGCCGACCGAGATCGACTGGATCGAGGAGCCGATGTTCCAGATCTCGATCCTGACTCCGGCCGAGTACGTCGGGCCGATCATCGAGTTGTGCGAGCGCCGGCGGGGCGAGCAGACCCGTATCGAGTACCTGTCGCCCGAGCGGCTCGAGATCACCTACAAGATCCCGCTGGCCGAGGTGGTGCGCGACTTCTTCGACCAGCTCAAGTCCCGCACGCAGGGCTACGCCAGCTTGGACTACGAGCTCATCGGCTACGAACGGGCCAACCTGGTCAAGGTCGACGTCCTGCTCAACGGTGTCGCGGCCGACGCCTTCTCCACCATCGTGCACCGCGACGGCGCCCAGGAGTACGGACGTCGCATGGCCGAGAAGCTCAAGGAGCTGATCCCGCGCCAGATGTTCGACGTGCCGATCCAGGCCGCCATCGGCGGCAAGATCATCGCCCGCGAGACGGTCAAGGCCAAGCGCAAGGACGTGCTCGCCAAGTGCTACGGCGGCGACATCACCCGCAAGCGCAAGCTGCTCGAGAAGCAGAAGGAAGGCAAGAAGAAGGCCAAGAACATCGGCCGGGTCGAGGTGCCGCAGGAGGCGTTCGTCTCCGCGTTGCGCCTCGACGACTAGGACGGCGGCGGTGGTCGCGACCCCGGGGGCGGGGGCACCGTCGACCGGTTCCGCCGAGCTCGACGCGGCGCGGCGGAACCGGATCGGGCTGCTCACCGGATTCTCCGCCTACGGGCTCTGGGGCGTGTTCCCGCTCGTCTTCCACCTGCTCGACGACGTGTCGCCCGTCGAGATCCTGTTCCACCGGATCGTGTGGTCGTTGGTGGTCGTGGTGGCGGTGCTCGTGGTCCAGCGCCGGCACCGCGAGTTGCGCGCGGTGGCCCGAGACCGTCGCTCGCGCCGCATCCTCACGGTGGCCGCGGTCTTCATCGCAGCCAACTGGCTCACCTACATCTGGGCGGTCAACAACGGGCACGTGGTCGACGCCGCCCTCGGCTACTACATCAATCCGCTCATCACCGTGACCCTCGGCGTGTTCGTGCTCGGGGAGCACCTGCGCCGGGCCCAGCGCGTCTCCCTCGGTTTCGGTGCCGCGGCCGTCGTCGTGCTCACCGTGGCCAACGGCACCGTGCCGTGGATCTCGCTCGTCCTCGCCTGCTCCTTCGCCAGCTACGGCTACTGCAAGAAGTCGGCCGACGTCGCCGCCCTGCCGTCGTTGGCGGTGGAGACCGCCGTGCTGTTCCCGATCGCGGCCGTCGGCCTCGCCGTGATCGCGTCTCGGGGCACGCTGGCGTTCACCAACGGGACGGTGGGGCGCGATCTCCTGCTCGCCGGCCTGGGAGTGGTCACCGCGGTGCCGCTGTTGCTCTTCGCCACCGCAGCGACCCGCATTCCGCTGTCGATGCTCGGCCTGCTCCAGTACGTGACCCCGACGATGCAGCTCCTCTGCGGCGTGGTGATCCTCGGTGAGGACCTGCCGCCCGAGCGAGTCGCCGGCTTCGCGCTGGTGTGGATCGCGCTGTCGGTCCTCGCCTCCGACGCCATCCACAACGAGCGCCGGGCGCGACGCCTCACCAACGCCCCTGTCTGACCGCGCCCCTTCGGAAAAATCGCTGCCGATGCCGTGCGGAAACCGAACGCGATCGGCAGCGATTTTCCCGGCGGGGGAGGACTCAGCTGGTGGCCCGGGTGAGCGCCTGGTCGAGATCGGCGATCAGGTCAGCGGGATCCTCGATGCCGATCGAGAGTCGCACCACGTTGGGTCCGGCTCCCGCCGCCTCGAGCTGCTCCGGACCGAGCTGACGGTGGGTGGTCGACGCCGGGTGGATCACCAGAGACCGGGTGTCGCCCAGGTTGGCCACGTGGAGGAACAGCTCGAGCGAGTCGACCAGCTTCACGCACGCGTCGTAGCCCCCCTTGACGGCGAAGGTGAACAATGCCCCGGCGCCGTTGGGCAGCAGACGTTCGGCCCGTTCCCGGTACGGCGACGACGGGAGGCCGGCGTAGGTGACGGATTCGACCCGATCGTCGTTCTCGAGCCAGGTCGCCACCTCGACCGCGTTGTCGACGTGCTTGCGCATCCGCAGGCTCAGGGTCTCGATGCCGAGCAGGGTGTAGTGGGCCCCCTGGGGGTTCATGGTCATGCCCAGGTCGCGCAGACCCACCGCGATGCCGTGGAACGTGAACGCCATAGGCCCGAGCGCCTCGGCGAACACCAGGCCGTGGTAGGCGGGTTCGGGCTGGGACAGGGAGGGGAACTTGTCCGACGCCATCCAGTCGAACTGGCCGGAGTCGACCACCACCCCGCCGGTCACCGTGCCGTTCCCGGTGAGGTACTTGGTGGTGGAGTTCACCACCAGGGTGGCGCCGTGCTCGATGGGGCGGCACAGGTACGGCGTGGCCGAGGTGTTGTCGACGATGAGAGGGATGCCGTGGGCGTCGGCGATGCCGGCGATGACGGGGAGGTCGGTCACGTAGCCGCCCGGATTGGCGATGCTCTCGCAGAAGATGGCCCGGGTGTCGTCGTCGATGGCGGCCTCGATGGCGTCGGTGTCGTCGAAGTCGACGAACGTCGCCGACCACCCGAACCGCCTGATGGTCTGGGAGAACTGGGTGATGGATCCGCCGTAGAGCCGGGTGGACACCACGATGTTGCGGCCCGGGCCCATGAGCGGGAACAAGGCGATGAGCTGCGCCGCGTGGCCCGACGAGCACGCCACCCCGCCCGCACCGCCCTCGAGGGCCGCGACGCGGTTCTGCAGGTTCCACACCGTGGGGTTGGTGAGCCGGGAGTAGATGAAGCCCACCTCCTCGAGGTTGAACAGGCGGGCGGCGTGGTCGGCGTCCCGGAACACGAACGACGTCGACTGGTAGATCGGCGTCTGCACGGCACCGGTCGCGGGATCCGGCGGCGTTCCGGCATGGAGCAGCTGGGTGTCGAAGCCGTACTGCGGGGCATCGCTCATGGGGGATCCGCCTTTCCTGGGGACGATATTCGTGCCGGACCGTAGGCGATGGCAGCTCAGCCCGCGGCCGCGTACTTCTCGTGCAGCCGGGTCAGCATGATCGTGAACGTCTCCACGTCCTGGGCGCCGGGGATCAGTGCCTTGTCCTCGATCACGAACGCCGGCACGCCGGTGATCTGGCGTTCGGCGGCCGCTTCCAGATCGCGGACGACCCCGTCGCGCCCCGCCCCCGTGGCCACTGCCTCGCCGGCCAGGGCGCGGTCGGCGCCCACCTCCACCGCCCAGTCGACGAGGTTCGCCGGATCGGCGATGTTGGCCCCTTCGGTGAAGTAGGCGCGGAAGAGGCGGTCGTGGAGGCGGCCGGCGGCCTCCACCCCCTCGGTCTCCTCGATCCAGGCGACCAGCATGAGGGCGGGGACGCTGGTGACCCGCTGGGCCAGGTCGAAGCGGTAGTCGATGCCCACCTCGGCCCCCAGAGCCCCCAGGCGTCGCTGCATGCCCTCGAACGAGCCCGGGCCGTACTTGCGGTCGATGGCGGCGCGCAGGTCCTTGGGCTCGGTGGACGCGGTGGGATCGAGTTGGAAGGCACGCCACCGGACGTCGACCTCGTCGGCGAAATCCAGCTGGTCGAGCGCGGCCTCCAGTCGCTTCTTGCCGAGGTAGCACCACGGACAGACGACGTCGGACCACACATCGATGCGCATCTCTCCACCCAACCACAGGCCACCGTCCGCTGTTCCTCTCCCGGACCGGCCGGTTCTGATCGGGCGGTGAACGCGGGAATGTTACCTCCCGTAACTTCGTACGACCCGTGGGAGGTCCGTCCATGAGCACCCCATCTCCGACCCATGTCGAAGGTCACCCGATCCAGGTCCGTCGCCCCCGGTTCGACTGGGATGGCCATCCGCCCCACTGGGTGCCCGGCGATCCGATGGCCTCGCACGTCGGGAACGCCCTCCACCTGCTGTTCCCCACGGGAGAGCGCTTCTTCATGGAAGCGGTCCGCGACGCCAGCGACCAGGTCACCGACCCCGAGCTGCAGGCGGCGATCAAGGACTTCATCAAGCAGGAGGCGTGGCACGCCCAGGCCCACGACCAGGTCCTGCGTCACCTCGAGGACTGCGGCATCGATCCCACGCCCTACATCGACCGTCTCGAACGGTTCTTCGACCTCATCCTGCGCGACCGCCCGTCGTGGCCGTCGTGGACGCGGAAGTGGCAGATCCGGCGGCGGCTGGCGATCACCGCAGCGCTCGAGCACTTCACCGCCGTCCTCGGTCACTGGGCGCTCACCAGCCAGGGTCTCGACGAGGCCGGCGCCGACGAGACGATGCTCGACCTGTTCCGCTGGCACGCGGCCGAGGAGGTCGAGCACCGGGCTCTGGTGTTCGACGTCTACCAGCACGTCGGGGGTGGGTACCCGCTGCGGGTGGTCACCATGCTCGGCACCACCCTCGGGCTCATGGTGGAGTGGGCGGCCGGCGTGGCGTACTTCATCCGGCACGACCCCGCGCTCGAGGGGAAGCACAAGCCGGGTGTGCTGGCGTATGTCCGGGCCGCCCGCCAGGGCCGGGTCCCGGGCCTGTGGACCCTGCTGCGCTCGGTGCCCCGCTACCTGCGGCGCAGCCACCACCCTCGCGACGAGGCCGACAGCGCCCTGGCGCTGGCCTACCTCGAGCGCTCACCGGCGGTGCAGGCGCTCGCCGCCTAACTCCAGAAGCGAAGCCGGCAGACGAAGTCTGCGGGCGTAGCGGCCTAGTCCCCGGAACCGCCGGTCAGCTGCAACACGTCGCCGAAGGAGTAGCTCGACTCCGGTCCGGCGAGGAACCGCACCGCCTCGGCCACCTCCTCGGCCCGGCCCAGACGCCGGGCGGGGACCTGGCCGACCAGCATGGGCTTGAAGTCGCTCATCGGATCGAGCAGTGGGGTGTCGATGAACCCCGGCGCCACCGCGTTGATGCGGATGCCGAGCGCCGCCACCTCGCTGCCGGTGGAGCGGGTGAGACCGACGATGGCGTGCTTGGCCGCGGCGTACTCGGGCGTGGTGGGTGAGCCCCGCAGTCCGAAGATCGAGGCCAGGTTCACGATGGCGCCCGAGCGGGCCGGTTCCATGTGGCGCAGGGCCGCCCGCATGCCGTGGAACGTCCCGTACAGGTGGATCCGCATCACGCGGTCGAACTGCGCGTCGGTCATCGACGACAGCACGCGCACCGGCTCGGGCGTCTGTCCCTCCATCTCGGCGGTCATCGCCGCCATCATCCGTTCGAACAGGTCGGGTCGATCGTTCACCACGCCGGCGTTGTTGACCAGGATGTCGAGCCGACCGTGGGTCTCGACCACTCCGTCGACGGTGGCGTCGAACGCGGCAGAGTCGGCCACGTCGAACGCCGCGACCTCGCCGTCGATGTCCGCCGCGGTGGCCTTGGCCGCCGGCTCGTCGATGTCGTTGACCACGACATGGGCGCCGTCGGCCGCCAGCCGCCGGGCGATGGCTGCCCCCATCCCCGATCCGGCCCCGGTGACGATGGCGATCTGTCCCTCGAGTGCGAGCACCGCGGTGACGCTAGACCGGCCGGTCCCACCTCGCTCGGGAGAGGCCGTCGCTAGGGTCCGGAGCCGATGAATACCGACTGGAACCCGCTGCTGCGCGACCAGTTCGAGGAGCCGTACTGGCGCGAGCTGCAGTCGTTCGTACGCGACGAACGCGGCCGGCACACCGTCTACCCGCCCCATGACGAGGTGTTCTCGGCCCTGCACCTGACGCCGTACGCCGAGGTCAAGGTCCTGATCCTCGGCCAGGACCCGTACCACGGCCCGGGCCAGGCCCATGGGCTGTGCTTCTCGGTGCGCCCAGGAGTGGAGATCCCGCCGTCGCTGGTGAACATCTTCACCGAGCTGGAGGACGATCTCGGGTGCCCCCGGCCCGGGCACGGGAACCTCGAGCACTGGGCCCGGCAGGGCGTTCTGCTGCTCAACACCACGCTGACGGTCCGGGCCCGGCAGGCGGCGTCGCATCAGCGCAAGGGGTGGGAGACGTTCACCGACCGGGTCATCGAGGTGGTCAACGCCAAGCCGGAGCGAGTCGTGTTCGTCCTGTGGGGCGCGGCGGCCCGGCGCAAACGTGGCTTCGTCGACACCACCCGCCACGCCGTGATCGAGTCACCCCACCCATCGCCGCTGTCGGCCCACAAGGGCTTCTTCGGCACCAAGCCGTTCAGCCGGGCCAACGCCGCGCTGGTCGAGGCCGGTCGAGAGCCCGTGGACTGGTGCATCCCGTGACCCGGCTGGCGTCGGTGGTCACGGCCGCGGCGGCCGTGGCCTCGACGAGCAAGCGGAACGAGAAGCGGGCTGTGCTCGCCGCGCTGTTCGCCGATGTCGATCCGGAGGACGTGCCGACGGTCGTCGGGTTCCTGCTGGGCGAGGTCCGTCAGGGGCGGATCGGCATCGGTTGGGCCACGATCCGCGACCTCGACGTCGCCCCCGCCGTCGAGTCGACGCTCACCGTCGCCGACGTGGACGAGACCGTCACGCGCCTGCGGGACACCACCGGACCAGGGTCCCAGGCCACCCGACGCGCACTGCTCGCCGGGCTGTTCGGTCGAGCCACGGTCGCGGAGGCCGATTTCCTCGGCCGCCTGTTCGTGGGCGAGATGCGGACCGGAGCCCTGGCCGGCGTGGTGACCGATGCCGTGGCCGTGGCCTCGGGGATCGGGCTCGGCGTGGTGCGCCGGGCGGTGATGCTGGCCGGCGACCTCGGCGTGGTCGCCCACCTCGCCCGAACTGAAGGAGAGGCCGCGGTGGCAGCCGTGGGCCTCGAGCCCCTCCGTCCGGTGCTGCCGATGCTGGCCTCCACCAGCGAATCGGTGGCGGCGGCGATCGACGAGTTGGGCCAGGCCAGCGTGGAGTGGAAGCTCGACGGCGCCCGCATCCAGGTCCACCGCCGCGGCGAACAGGTGCGCATCTTCACCCGAAACCTCAATGACGTCACCGCCCGGCTGCCCGAGGTCGTCGAGGTCGTGGCCGAGTTCCCGGCCCGCTCGTTCGTGCTCGACGGCGAAGTGCTCGGGTTCATGGGCCCAGAGGCGATCGACGAGGTGCCGCAGGCGTTCCAGGACACGATGAGTCGCTTCGGGCGGGACGACGCCGGCGATCACCTCACCCGGTTGGTTCCCCACTTCTTCGATCTCCTCCACCTGGACGGGACGGACCAGATCGACCAACCGCTGCGCATCCGCCGGGACCGCCTCGGCGACCTCGTCGACTCCTACCTCGTCCCGGGCACCATCACCGACGATCCCGCGGCAGCCGGCGCGGTGCTCGACGAGGCCCTCGCCCGGGGACACGAGGGCGTGATGGTCAAGGCCGCCGGCAGTCCCTACGAGGCCGGTCGCCGCGGCAAGTCGTGGCGGAAGGTGAAGCCGGTGCACACGCTCGACCTGGTGGTCCTGGCCGTGGAGTGGGGGAGTGGTCGCCGGCGGGGCTGGTTGTCCAACATCCACCTCGGGGCCCGCCATCCCGACACCGGTGAGTTGGTCATGGTGGGCAAGACGTTCAAGGGCATGACCGACGAGATGCTGGCGTGGCAGACCGAGCGCTTCCAGGGCCTGAAGACCCGGGAGTCGGGGCACACCGTCTGGGTTCGTCCCGAGCAGGTCGTCGAGGTCGCGGTGGACGGCGCCCAGGCATCGACCCGCTACCCCGGGGGCGTGGCCCTGCGCTTCGCCCGCGTCCGGCGGTACCGGGAGGACAAGGGCGCGGGGGACGCCGACACGCTCGAGGCGGTACGCGCGCTGTTGCCCGGGGCGCGCCGCTGACCTGGGCGTCGTGGCCGCAATCTGACACCATGTCAGACATGGTCATGACCGAGGCCGGCCCGGGTGACGCGGCGCAGGCGGTCGACGCCTTGGGGTACCGGCCCTTCGACGCCGACAACCACTACTACGAGGCGCTCGATGCCTTCAGCCGCCACCTCGACCCCCGCCACGCCACCCGTGTGTTCCAGTGGGCCCAGATCGAGGGCCGCACGTACCCGGTGCTCGGCGGGAAGGTCTTCCGCGGGGTCAAGAACGCCACCTTCGACCCGGTGGCGTTCCCCGGCGTGCTCGCCGACTACTTCCGAGGCAACCCCAACGGTGACAACCCGCTCGAGCTCCTCAGCCGGCACGAGCCCATCCGGCCCGAGTACCGGGACCGCGACGCACGGTTGGCCACCATGGACGCGCAAGGCGTCGGCGCGGTGTGGCTGTTCCCCACCCTGGGCATGATCTACGAGGAGCCGCTCCACCACGACCCCGAGGCCGTCACCCTGTTGTTCACCGCGTTCAACCGGTGGCTCGAGGAGGATTGGGGCTTCGCCTACCGCGACCGCATCTTCGCCGGCCCGTACATCCCGCTCGTCGACGTCGACTGGGCCTGCCGCGAGCTGGAGTGGGCGCTCGATCACGACGCCCGCACCATCGTCATGCGCCCCGCCGCCCCCACGACGGTGGCTGGGCAGAAGCCGCCCACCGATCCGATGTTCGACCCGTTCTGGGCCCGGGTGAACGAGGCCGGGGTGACCCTCGTGGTCCACGCCGGCGACGCCGGGTACACCAGCCACGGCTACGCCCGCGACGGTTTCACCACCGACTTCAGCGGGGTCCCGCAGCCCATCCGCATGCTCCAGCTCGAGCGTCCCATCGAGGACTTCCTCGCTGCCCTCGTCGGCGACAACCTCTTCCACCGCTTCCCCAACCTGCGCGTCGCCAGCGTCGAGAACGGCAGCACCTATCTGCGGGGGCTCTTCGGACGTTTGCGGGTCGTCGCCCACAAGATGAACGGCTGGTTCCCGGAGGATCCGGTCGAGACCTTCCGGCGGCACATCTGGATCAACCCGTTCTGGGAGGACCAGATCGACGAGGTGGTCGACAACATGGGCGTCGACCGGGTGCTCTTCGGGAGCGATTGGCCCCACATCGAGGCCCTGCCCGAGCCGCTCCAGTACGTCGCCGAGGTCGAGCACCTGGCCCCCGCCGACCGACGCAAGATCCTCCACGACAACGTGCTCGAGCTGAACCGACGTCGCCCCGCCTGAGCGCACGGCCGCAGCCGGTAGGAATGGGGCGGTGACCACCGCGCTGCTCTGGTTCCGACGCGACCTCCGCCTCTCCGACAACCCGGCCTTGGTGGCGGCCGTCGGCGCCGCCGACGACGTCGTCGGCGTGTTCTGTCTCGACGAGCAGCTCCTCGGCCCCGCCGGTCCGGCCCGCATCGCCTTCCTGTACCGGTGCCTTCGGGCGCTGGACGAGTCCATGGGCGGCCGCCTCGTGGTCCGCGCCGGCGACCCGGTGACGGTGATCCCCGAGCTGGCCGTGGAGGTCGACGCCGCCTCCGTCCATCTCGCGGCCGACTTCGGTCCCTACGGTCAGGCCCGCGACTCCGCGGTCGCCGCCGCGGCGACCGACGCCGGCATCGAGTTCGCACCGAGCGGGAGCCCCTACGCGGTGCCGCCCGGCTCGATCTTCACCCAGGCGGGTGGCCCCTATCGGGTGTTCAGCCCGTTCTCGCGGGCCTGGCGGGACCACGGTTGGCCGGCGCCCGTCCGCCGGCCGGCTCACATCGCCTGGCGACGGGCCGGCTCCGACGGCGTGCCGGACGATCCCGCGCTCTGCGAGGTCGACCTGCCCCGGGCCGGCGAGGACGCGGCGTCGAACCGGCTCGACCACTTCCTGCGGGCCAAGGTGTCCGACTACGACGACCGGCGCGACCTGCCCGCCGAGGACGCCACCTCGCGCCTGTCAGCCGATCTCAAGTGGGGTGTGCTCCATCCTCGCCAGATCCTGGCCCGGCTCGGCCGGTCGGCGGGCGAGGAGGCGTTCGCCACCGAGTTGTGCTGGCGTGAGTTCTATGCCGACGTGCTCCATCACCGTCCCGAGTCGGCACGGGAATCGCTCGACGCGCGGGTGGGCTCGATGCCGTGGGATCGAGGCCCCGAGGCCGATCGGGCCTTCGACGCATGGGCCGCGGGGCGCACCGGCTACCCCATCGTCGACGCCGGGATGCGCCAGCTCCGGGCCGAGGCGTGGATGCACAACCGGGTCCGGATGATCGTGGCCAGCTTCCTGGTCAAGGATCTCCACCTCGACTGGCAGCGAGGCGCCCGGTGGTTCATGCGTCACCTGGTCGACGCTGATCTGGCGTCGAACCAGCATGGGTGGCAGTGGACCGCGGGTACCGGCACCGATGCCGCGCCGTACTTCCGGATCTTCAACCCGGTCACCCAGGCCAAGCGTTTCGACCCCGACGGGACCTATGTCCGCCGGTACGTGCCCGAGCTGGCCGACGTCCCCGACCGGTTCGTCCACGAGCCGTGGAACGCACCCGGTGGCCCGCCGGCCGGCTATCCGGAGCCGATCGTGGACCACGCCGAGGAGCGGGAGGAGTCGCTGCGGCGCTACCAGGCGACGCGGTGATCTGCCGCGACGGGCTCGGCTCGCGGATTGGCACTCGGTAACATCGAGTGCCAACCGTTGTCTCTCGTGCCCGGGGAGGTGTGCTGCCGGATGCTCGACGAACGCAAGGCGTCGATCTTGCGAGCTGTGGTGCAGGAGTACATCGAGACCGCCCAGCCGGTGGGGTCCGGGCGCGTCGCTGCCGCGCCGGGCGTCGACGTCAGCTCGGCAACCGTGCGCAACGAGATGGCCACCCTCGAGACCGATGGGTATCTCGTCCAACCCCACACCAGCGCGGGCCGCATCCCCACCGAGAAGGGCTACCGCTACTTCGTCGACACCATCGGTTCGCCCGGCGCCCTGCGAGGAGACCACGCCCGGCAGGTGAGCGCGTTCTTCCGGGCGGCCCACGGCGAGCTCGAGGAGATGCTCGAGGCCACCAGCCAACTGCTGTCGGGCATCACCGCGTGGACCAGCGTCGTGGTGCCGCCGCCGTCGGCCGACACGCCGGTCCGGTCGATCCATCTCGTGGGCCTCGCGCCGCAGCAGGTGCTGGCCGTCGTCGTGCTCGGCGATGCCACCGTCGAGAAGCACACCGTCGAGCTCGAGGTCGAGGTGGGCGAGGCCCGGATCAACGCGGCGGCCGCCCATCTGTCCGCCCACCTCGTGAACGTCCTGCGGGGCAACCTTCCGATGTCGACGCCGCCCACGGGCGACACCGACACCGACGTGGTGGCCCGAGGCGTGCTCGATGCTCTCCACGATGCCCCGGCCATCGATCCCAACCGCGAGGTGTTCGTGGGCGGGGCCTCCCGCATCGCGTCCGCGTTCGACGCGGTCGAAACCGTGCAACGGGTCCTGCACGTGCTCGAGCAGCATCTCGTCGTGGTCACGCTGCTGCGCGACGTCGTCGACCGGGGCCTGCAGGTGGCCATCGGATCCGAGACCGGCATGGAGACGCTGGCCGACGCCGCCCTGGTCGTGGCGCCCTACACCATCGATGGTGAGCGGGCCGGGTCGATCGGGGTCCTGGGCCCGGCTCGTATGAACTACCGCGAGGCGTTGGCGGCCGTGGCCGCGGTGAGCAACCGACTCGAAACCCACCTGACCGAGGGCTGATCCGTGGCTGACTTCTACGACCTGCTGGGCGTGTCGCGCGATGCCACCCCCGAAGAGATCAAGAAGGCGTACCGCCAGCGGGCCCGTGAGCTGCATCCCGACGCCAACCCGAACGACGCCGAGGCCGAGCAGCAGTTCAAGGACGTGGCCCGCGCCTACGAGACGCTGAGCGACCCGCAGAAGCGCCAGCACTACGACCGATTCGGCGAGTCCGGTCCCGGAGCCGGCGGCGATCCGTTTGGCTTCGGAGGCGGCATGGGCGACATCTTCGACGCCTTCTTCGGGGGTCAGAGCCCCTTCGGCGGCAGCGCACGCGGTCCGAGCGGTCCGCCCCGGGGCCCCGACCTCGAGGTCGTCACCGAGCTCGATTTCACCGAAGCGGTCTTCGGCACCCAGCACAAGGTCGAGGTCCGCACGGCGGTGGCGTGCGAGGTGTGCGACGCGTCGGGCGCGGCCGAGGGCACCAAGCCGATCACCTGCGTCGAGTGCGCCGGCGTCGGTCAGGTGCGTCGCGTGCGCCAGTCGCTGCTCGGTCAGATGGTGACCACCGGCGTCTGTCCGCGGTGCAACGGCGCGGGTGAGGTCATCGCCGATCCGTGCGCGGTGTGCTCGGGCGAGGGGCGGACGTTGGAGGACAAGACCTACACCGTCGACATCCCCCCTGGCGTCGACGCCAGCTCCACGCTCCGACTCCAGGGCCGTGGCGCGGTGGGTCCGCGCGGCGGCGCGCCCGGCGATCTGTACGTCCAGTTCCGGGTGCGTCCGCACGAGACGTTCCGCCGAGACGGCGTCGACCTGCACGCCGACCTCCACCTGGCGGTGACCCAGGCGATGCTCGGTGCCGACGTGAGCTTCGAGACGCTCGACGGCACCGAGGAGATCCGCGTGCCACCCGCGACACCCACCGGGCACACGTTCCGCTTCCGGGGCAAGGGCGTGCCCGTGGTGAACCGGGGCGGACGGGGCGATCTGTTCGTCCACGTGGTCATCGACCTGCCCCACGACCTCACCGAGGAGCAGGAGGCGCTCGTCCGCCAACTCGCCGCGCTCCGCGGCGAGGAGGTCGGCACCGAGAGCCGGGGGTTCTTCTCGAAGCTGCGCACTGCGTTCAAGTGACGTGAACGCACCCGTCGGCGCGGCACCGTCCGGACCCCCCGGCGGCAGCGCCCCGCACATCCTGGTCCCGGACCTTGCCGCGCTCGAGCCCGACCTGGAGACATGGCACCACCTGCTCCGGGTCCGGCGCCTGCGGATCGGCGACTCGCTCACGGCGACCGATGGCCGGGGGCGATGGGTGGCGTGCCGGCTGGCATCGGAGTCCGCGCTGGTGGTCGACGGTGACGTCGTGTCGCTCCCTCGGCCCGAGCCCGAGATCGTGGTGGCCTTTGCGCTGACCAAGGGCGACAAGCCCGAGCTCGTCATCCAGAAGCTGACCGAGTTGGGCGTGGATCGCATCGTCCCGTTCCGGGCGGCGCGCAGCGTCGTGCGGTGGGATGGGGCGAAGGCGGACGCAGCCCATCGGCGATGGGAGGCGATCGCGCGCGGCGCGCTCGAGCAGTCGCGGCGGTGCTGGGCGCCGGTGGTGGACCCGATCGGTGATCTCGCGTCGGTCGCGGGTCTCGGTGCGGTCCGGGTCGACCGCGGCGGTGCACCCCCGTCGCTCGCGCGCAGCGTGGTCGCCGTGGGGCCCGAGGGAGGCTGGGAATCCGGCGAACGGGACATGCTGCCCACCAGCATGGATCTGGGTCCCCACGTGCTGCGGGCCGAGACGGCGGCAGTTACCGCTGGTGTGGTTCTCTGTTCGCTGCGTAGTGGTTTGGTGGCCGAATTGCCCACCGGACCGGCTGGTGACAAGAAAGACCGCTGAACCTGCGGTTGGGTCGTTGTTTGCCACGCTCCGTGGTGATTGGGTTGTGTCCAGGGGCCGGCACCATCGGAAGGAACGCATGGCGATCGACGCAGAACTCGATGAGGCCGGGCTGGCGTACAGCCGGAAGGTGGGTGAGCGCCTACGCGCCATCCGCCGCCAGAAGCGCTTGAGTCTCCACGATGTGGAATCCAGCTCGGACGCGGAATTCAAGGCCTCGGTGCTCGGTGCCTACGAGCGCGGCGAGCGGTCCATCTCGGTGCCTCGCCTGCAACGGCTGGCCGACTTCTACGACGTACCGGTCGATCAGTTGCTGCCGCTCGACGAGGACGACGCCGGCGAGGTCATCGACCTCACCGACCGGGCCATCGCTCGCCAGGCCGAATCGCACCTCGTGCTCGATCTCCAGATGGTCACCGACCTCCAGGGCCCCGAGGGCGACATGTTGAACCGGTACATCCGGACCATCCAGATCCAGCGCCAGGACTTCAACGGCCGGATGCTCACCATCCGCAAGGACGACCTCCGTGCCATCGCCTGCATCCTCGGCGTGGCCACCGACCGGACGCTCGACCGTCTCGATCAGCTCGGGCTCTGCCGGGTCCCCGCGTAGGTCTGCTCACTCCGTCCGGCCGGTAGCGTCGGACGGTCGTGTCCGCGCCTCTCCTCACCGTCGCCGGCGTCTACGTCCACATCCCGTTCTGCGCGTCGCGCTGTGACTACTGCGCCTTCGCCACCTGGACCGACCGGCACCACCTGACCACGCGGTACCTGGCCGCGGTCTCCGCCGACATCGACCGCGCGGTGGCTGCCGGCCTCGGTCCGGTGTCGTCGATCTTCGTCGGGGGAGGGACCCCGAGCCTCGTACCGGCCGACGAGCTCGTGGAGGTCCTGTCCAGGATCCCGACTGCGACCGGCGTGGAGGTCACCGTCGAGGCCAACCCCGACGCCGTGTCGGCCGAGTC
The DNA here is from genome assembly GCA_963731885.1 of uncultured Acidimicrobiaceae bacterium. Classification (GTDB taxonomy): domain Bacteria; phylum Actinomycetota; class Acidimicrobiia; order Acidimicrobiales; family Salinilacustritrichaceae; genus Salinilacustrithrix. The sequence goes on from CAVSXR010000050.1 coordinate 94,015, forward strand.
GCTCCGCACCTACCGAGACGGTGGCGTCACCCGCATGTCGTTCGGCGTCCAGTCGATGCAGACGCACGTGCTGCGGGGCCTGGGGCGGACCCACGACCCCGACAACGTGTTGCGCGCCGTCACCTGGACCCGTGACGCCGGGTTCGAGACCTTCAACCTCGACCTCATCATGGGAGCGGCCGGCGAGTCGGTGGCGGACTGGGACGCCACCGTCGATGCGGTGGTCGAGCTCGCGCCACCGCACATCTCGGCCTACGCCCTCACCGTCGAGCCGGGCACACCGCTGGCGGCCGACGCGTCGCGCCACCCCGACGACGACGACCAGGCCACCAAGTACCTGCGCACCGTCGACCGTCTCGGCGCCGCCGGGTACGGCTGGTACGAGGTGTCGAACTGGGCCCGGCCCGGCCACGAGTGCCGCCACAACCTCCTCTACTGGGAGGGCGGCGACTATCTCGGCTTCGGGTGCGCGGCCCACAGTCACGTGCAGGGGAGGCGGTGGTGGAACCTGCGGACCCCGGAGCGCTACATCGACGCGGTGGAATCGGGTGCGACGACCGAAGCGGCCGGGGAGTCGCTCGACGACGAGACCCGACGGATCGAGGCCTTGCAGCTGTCGCTGCGCACCCGCCGCGGCGTGCCGGCGACCGCGCTCGACCTCGCCGATCCCGCCCTCGAGGGTCTGCTCGACGAGGACGGTGACCGGGTCGTGCTGACCCCCACCGGTCGGCTGCTGGCCAACGAGGTCGCCATCCGCCTGCGCTGAGATGGTGCCTGCCGAGGGCACACTGCGGTGCTCAGCCGGGCGGGACCGGCGGCAGTTCCAGCACTTGGCCGGGCAGGATCAGATCGGGGTCGTCGGGATCGACCAGGCGGTGGCGGTTGGCGTCGATGACCGCCTGCCAGTACGGCACGAGCTCGTCGGTGCGGGCTGGTCGCTGGTGGGCCGCCGCCAGCTGCTCCTCGGCGATCGTCCAGAACGACTCGCCCGGCGAGACCTGCCAGGTCCGGGGGAGTGGCGGGGGCGGATCGACGGCATCGTGGAGCGGCACCATCCGGGCGGTGCCTCGGACCTGATCGTCGAGCGGACGCATGGTGGCGGTGCCTACGGGGTCCGCGGTGGGGACGGCGACGGGTGCGAGATCGGGGACAGGGGCGCCGGCCGACGCCGGCAGCACGAGACCGGCGGGGCTCGCCATCGGCAGCACCACCATGGCGCCGGTGCCGAGGGCGGCTCGCAGCAGCCGATCGACGCCGGGAGCGGTGAGAACGGCGGCAACGGTGTGCACGGAGCGGCTGCGCAGGAGGGCGGCGATCCCGTGCAAGACGGTGAGCGCCAGCAGGTACCAGACCGCGGCTTCGGCGCCGAGACGGACGAGGGCCAGGGCGGCGGTGGCCGGGTCACGAGCATCGATCCATCGTCGGAGCCGTCGAGCGACGACAGCGGGGGTGCGGCGAGATCGCCTGCCGCGCCGAGGCGCAGCACCGCCAGTGCCCCGACGAGCAGGCCCACCCACGCCAGTGCCCTCGGCACCCGACGGGTCATGCGCCCGGTCCGGCCACGACGGTCTCGGCGCCGTCGGCGGTGGTGACGGTGACCGCGCCACACTGTCCGGCTCGGGTGGAGATCGACCGTCCGTCGGGCACCACGGCCGTCGACGGGACCTCGGAGGGCTGATCGAGGCTCCACTGCGAGAAGACGAAGACCTCACCGCTGGACGGTCGGTAGACGACCGGGGTCACGACACCGTCGCAGTCGGGATCGGCGAGGGTGACGAGGTCGCCGTCCTGGCCGAGCTCGACCGACACGGTGCCGACCGTGGCGACCCGGTCGGCGAGCGTGACCGGTTCGGGGCAGCCGTCGCCGTCGAGGTCCGGTCCGGGGAGCGGGGGCACGTCGCATTTGGCGGGGAACGTCGGCGGCGTGGGCACGTCGGCGGAGGTGTCGGGGGTGGAGTCCGAGATCGGGGTGGTGCCGAGGGACTGGTCGTCGACGGCCGACGTCGGATCGCTGGAGAACGGGTCGACGGCGCGGGCGACGACTACCCCCAGGATCGCACCGATGACCAGCACGATCGCGGCGATGGCCAGCACGATGCGCCGGTCGGGTGGCGGTGCAGATGGGGCTCGTGGTGGCGCGTCACGGATCTCGATCGGCCGGAGTGGATCGGCCGCCGGGCTGGCGGGCGGCTCGTCGGGTTCGTCGTCGACCGGGGAATCGGTGTCGTCGGTTTCCTCGGCGCCATCGAAGTCCTCGAACTGCTCGGTGGCGAGGTCGGCGTAGACGTCGCGGCGGGGGCGGGGCTCGCCGACATCGTCGACCACATCGGCGTCCGGAGTGGAGAGGGCGGCGAGGCTGGCGTAGGGGTCGACCCCCCGCACGCGCTCGGGTTCGTCGCCACCGTCGGCCCCATCCCGGTCGAGCTCGGCCAGGTACCACAGGTCGTCGTCGGTCCAGCCCAGTTCGGAGGTGGGGTCGAAGTCGGTGGGGATCTCGGCGAAGGCGCGGGGCTCGCCCGAGTCGTCGCCGACGTCGGGCAGGGCGAGCTCGGGGAATGCGTCGTGCAGTGCGGTGGCGAACTGGCGGGCGGTGGGGCGCTGGCCGGGGTCGTCGCGCCGGGCCGAGGCGGCGGCGGCCCGGAAGGCGCTGAGGGCGCGCTTGCGGCGGGCCGCGTTGCGGACGCCGCGATGCGCGGGACTCCAGAGGGCATCCCGCGCCCGGTCGAGGAGATCGTCGAGCAACCGCCCGAGATCGGCGACGTCGGCGGCCAGACGATCGTCGGTGGCGTCGCCCGCGTCGCCGAAGCCGCACAGCCGGGGGCGGCCCCGCTCGCCGATGACCACGTGGTCGCCGCTGATGCGGTTGTGGGCGATGCCCTGGCGGTGGAGCGCGTCGACCACCTCGGCCGAGGCCCGGACGATGGCGGCCGACTGGTCGGGGGCGAGCGGACCGAGGCGGGCCAGGGCGGTGCCCCGGTGACGCAGGCGGAGCACCCCGGGGGCGGCGGCGATCACCTCGACCACGCCGGGCTGGGCGGCACGGCGCAGCATGTCGGCCTCGTGGCGGAGGCGGGCGCGGTCGGTGTCGGTGTCGGCCTGCTTGACGACCTCGAGGCCATCAGGCCCTCGCTCGGTGCGTACCGCGATCACCATTGCGACCACGTTATCGAATGGACATGAAATGCATCAACGTCGTATATGGGTCGGTATCGGACAGCGGGCCGGGGGGAGGGCACGCCTCCATCATGGAGCGCTCTGCCGTGGATTCCGTCGATGGCCGGCTCGGGGCTGGCACTCGACCACGTCACGGCGTCCGGAGGTCGCCGCGGGCGCGGGCAGTGATCCGCAGCGTCTCGGACGATCGCGTGCCGAACGCCGGCAGGAGCAGGTGCCGGACCCGCACCTCGACCGTCACCGCGACCCCACCGCCATCGTCCGGCGCGGCGTCGACGAGGGTGAGGTCGTGGTCGTTCGCCGCGGCAACCGTGGTCGCGGCGATGTCGTGGACCCGGGCCGGGTCGTAGACGACGGTCCCCGTCGTGCGGAGCACGTCCCGGTCGATGCCGGCGCCGACCGCGTCGTTGGCCGCGTCGGCCGCGACGTTGTACGCCTGGCGCTGCTCGAGGTACACGATGGCCGAGTCGACCGCGATGGCCCCGAGCAACAGGACGATGAGTACGGCCGCGGGCATGAGCATGAGCACCGATCCGCGAGTGCGCCTCATCGGATGCAGTCCGCCTCGCCGCCGGCACCCGATCGGGTGGGATCGACCAACTCGGAGTGGGAGGCGACGATGTCGAACGCGTCGCCGAATCCGCCGATGAACGGCAGTCGGATGGCGGGCACCGAGGTCGAGACGGTGACGACGACCCGATCACAGCGAGCGAAGTCGCCGGTGGGCGGCCGGACGTCGACCGTCGGCTTTCGTCGTCGTCCATGATCGGACAAGGTCTGTTCCGCGACGTCCCTCGCGCCCGCTCGCACCGCGGTCGGGTCGCGGTCGAGGCGCACCGATTCCACCACGTAACGGGTGGCTTCCCGGGCGGCGGCGTCAGTGGCGAACTTGGCGTCGACGACGCCCCACATGTTGACGATCAGCAGCGTGCCCACCACGAAGACGAGCAGACCGAACGGCAGGGCCTCGATGCCGGCGACCTGGCCCCGATCACCGCGTCGTCGCGCGGCGTGTCGTCCCGTCCCGGCCTTCCTCTTCATCGGCTCTCCTGGAACACCTCGAGCCGGGCCCGCATCGTGCGGGTGAACGACGTCGGGCTGGCCGGCACCAGCCGGGCCGGGAGCAGCGTCGGCAGATCGGCGACGACTCGCACGGTGACGGTGTCCGCGATCCCGTCGAGGTCGACGTCATCGAGCGCGAAGTCGAACACCGCGTCGTCGGCGTAGCGGCCGAGGCGCCGATGGGCTTCTGCCTCGTAGAACTCGAGGCGGTCCGGCTCGAACGCGCCCGGTCCTTCGTTGGCGACCCGCTGCGCGAGGTCCGAGGCCACCGCGGTGACCGTGGTGCGGGCGTACAGGCCGAACAGCACCTGGGCGGCGAAGAGCAGGAAGATCAGCACCACCGTGAATCCCCATGTGGTGCCGAAGACACCCGTTGCCCGGTCGCCGTGTCGAGCGACCGGGCGGGTCACGGCGTCGCCGGTGGTGCGTCGGCGTCGGTGCCGATGATCTTCACCTGGTTCTCGGTGTTGGACGAGGTGTCCTTCCACACCGAGTTGAAGGTCACCCACATCGCCGCGCCCAGGAAGGCCATCACCAGCACGGCGATGGCGGTAGAGATGACACCCTCGCCCCGGTCGGACCGGAGCGCGACCCGCCGGTGAGTGCTGGTGTGGGGATGGTCGTGGTGGGGCATGACTTTGTCTCCTCGCGGTTGCGCTCGGGGGATGGGGGTTCAGGTGGCGCCGAAGGCGCGCAGGGCTTCGATGAACGGGATGGCGATGAAGATCGCTCCGGGAACCAGGGCGGCGACGGTGACCGGGATCCACACCTGCTGGCTCCGCCGTTCGATCTGCTCGACGAGCTCGCGCTGGACCTCCCGCCGGATCGATCGCGCCTCTTCGGCGATGAGCCGGCCGAGGTCGCCCGCCTCACGGTTGAGGGACAGCACGGCCACGAGGCGGGAGAGGGCGTCGACGTCAGCGATGGTGGCCCACTCCCGCAGCGCGTCGACCTCGGCGACGCCCTGCCTGATCCGGGCCACCACCCGGCGCAGATCCTGTCCGCTCGCCCCCTGTCCGCGGTCGGCGAGTCGGTGCAGTGCCGATCCGAGTGAGAAACCGGCCGACAGCAGCATGCCGAGCTGCTCTGACACCACCGGGAGCTCGAGGAACAGCCGCCGTTTGCGGCGATCCGACGCGCTGGCCAGCTGCTGTTCCACCACCAAGAAGGCCAGCAGCGGGCCACCGACGAGGAGGAGCAGAACCATGGCGGCCGGAGGACGCGCCGCGCCCGCGACGAGCGCTCCCGCCAGCAGACCGACGCCGGTCCAGCCCGCCTGCCGGAGTCGGAACTCCGTTTGGTCGACCGGCGAGTGCAAGCGCTCGAGCTTGCGGGCCAGCTCCTCGTTGATCCCCACCAGCCGCGCCAATCGCTCACCGGCGGATCGGGCCAGTGGGCCCACGACCTCGGCGAACGATTCCACCGAGAGCAGGCCGATGCCGGTTCCACCCCGGGCCAGCCCACCCGGCTCGTATGGCCGGAGCCGATCGGCCAGCGGGCGGCGCGCGAACCAGCGGCCTCGGCTGAGCACCAGCGTCGCCCCGACCCAGAACGCCAGGCCGGCGAGCACCGTGACGCGGGTCATTCGACGAACACCCGCTCTTCCTCCGGGAGTCTCATGATCCGACCCGCCCATGCCCAGCACGCCACGACGAACACGACGGCGACCGATGTCAGCGCCTGGCCCGAGGCCGTGCGGAACGCGTCGCGGCCGTTGCCCACCGACATCCCGGCGAGCGCCATCCCGAACGGCACGAAGAGGACGAAGCGCCGGGCGAACCGGGCCCCGGCCTGTTTCGCCCGGGCGTCCTTGCGGCCCTGGGTGTCCTGGATGCGGTCCTCGACGAGCGCTTCGAGTCGGCGGTCGAGATCACTTCCTCCGACGGTGTAGGCCACGAGGAGCGTCTCACAGGTGGCGTCGGCGGTGGGGTCGGCGAGTCCCGCCTTCAGGACCGTCAGGGTCCGGGCGAAGTCGGTGGAGATGAGCCACTCCCGGTGGGCATCGTCGAACGCGGCGTGCATCTCCTCCGGAGCCCGCCGGCCCACCTCGAACAAGGCCTGGGGAATCGAGCGCCCGAGCGACGAGGTGAGGATCCGGATCTCCTCGATGAGGCGCGGCCACGCGTCCTGGGCGCGCGCCCGGCGGTTCCGGCGGCGGACGCGGTAGGAGGCCAGCGGCGTCGTCGCCGCGAACACGCCGACGACGACAGCCGGGACGATCGCGGCGAAGATGGCGAAGACAACCGCGGTCCCGACCGCGAAGAGAACGGCCGTGATGGCCGCGAAGTCGCGGACGCGGATATCTCCGAGCCCGGCCTGGACCAACCACGTACGACGGACCGCGGCGGACGTCGATCGCCGGCCGACGCTCGGCCCGAGGCTCACGCCGCGCCATCCGAACACCACCGCGGTGTAGGCGTAGTAGACGCCGGCCGCCGCCAGCGCAGCGAGCACCGGCCCGGTCACCGCGGCGACCCTGCTGGTGCCGCCGCGCTCGGCGACGGGTCGCGCTCGACGGCCTGGTCGGGAACACCCAGGAGCTCGCGGAGGTCGTAGCCCGCCTGTTCGAGTGCCGCGGCGGCCCGCACCGGTAGGTCACCGGTCCATCGGAGGGCGCCCCGGCCGCGCTGGCGACGGAAGAGGCCGGTGACCGTGAACTGGGTGGAGTCGTAGCCGGCGGCCTGGTCCTCGACCGCGATGATCTCGGTGACACGCGGCCCGTCGGCTTCACGCGTGCAGTGCACGACGATGTCGATCGACTCGGACACCAGCGCATTGAGCGCGGCCATGGGCACGTCGGCCGATGCGAGTTGGCACACGAACCGGAGTCGCGAGAGCGCTTGGCGCGCAGAGCCGGCGTGAATCGTGGTGAAGCCCTTCACACCCGATGACAGCGTGAGGAGCAACGGCAACGCTTCTCGGTCACGGACCTCCCCGACGATGGCCACATCCGGAGCCATGCGGAGGAAGCCGGCGACCAGGCGGCGCAGGTCGACCGTGGGACGGTCGGCTCGGGCCGACCGCGTCTGCATCGACGCGACGTTCGGCAGGGGTACGTCGGCCTCGAACACCTCCTCGGCCACGACCACCCGCAGCGAGGGGTCGAGTTCCGCCGCGGTGCACGACATGATCGTCGTCTTGCCCGAGCCCGGGGCACCGGCGAAGACGACGGTGAGCTTGGCCCGGGCGCACGCCCGCAAGAACTCGGCCGCCTGCACGGTGAGCATGTCCCGGTCGACGAGTTGTTCGAGTTCCCGGAAGGCGACGCCGGTGAACTTGCGGATGTTGACCATCATGTGGCCGCCGCGGGCGACGTCGCCGTGGACGATGTGGAGCCGGGCCCCGTCGTCGAGTTGGGCGTCCTGGAGGCCCTCGGTGGGATCGAGCTTGCGGTGGGCGCCGGCCGCGTCGTCGAGGATCTTGGTCAGGGTCCGGACCACGTGCTCGTCGTCGTGGAAGACCTCGTCGTGGTAGCCGGAGGGTCCGACGTGACGCTTCACGAAGATGGTGTCCGGACTGTTGATCATGATCTCCCAGACGTCGTCGTCGGCCAGGAGGGGCTCGAGCGGTCCGTAGCCGGCGAGGTTTCGGTAGCCCCGCTCGACGACCAGATCCGGGTCGGCCAGTTCGTGAGGTCGGAGGCCGCGCCGGAAGTCGGTGGACCATCGTGCGACCTCGTCGTCGATCAGCTCGCGCAGTTGGGCCCGCGCCGCCCCGTCGTCGAGGTCGAGGCGGATCTCCTTGGCCCGTTCGAGCACCGTGCGCTCGATCAGCTGGAGCGGCGTGACGTCGCGATCGTGGGGGGTCATCCGGTGGCCTCCTCGCTCCAGTCGCCGAGCGAGCCGACCTCGACCGGTACGGGCTCGTCCGCCAGCGCATGAGCCGGTGCCCGCTCGTCGACCGCGGCGAGCCGAGCCCGCACCGCGGCCGTCACCGGTGCGACCAGTGCCGACGGCAGGGCCGCGCCGTCCTGCAGCACCTGGTCGAGCTGGCGTCGCTCCGGCAGGAACACCGGGCTGAGGACCTCGTCGCCGGGATTGGATGCGAGGAGGAGTTGACCGACGGTGCGGACGAGCTCGCGGCGGGCGGACCCTCGCCGTGGAGCTCGGTTCACCACGGGGACGAGGCGATCGGGAGCGACGCCGGCTGCGATGCAGTCGCGGACCACCCGCAACAAGGAGTGTGCGCCCTTCATGCCCGGCACACCGACCACGACGACGACGTCGGCCATCGACAACGTGGTTCGGGCGAGCAGGTTCCGGTCCTCGACGTCGGCCGACCCGGTGGCTGCTTCACCTTCCAGGTCGTCGTCGATGTCGGCGATCACCAGCGTGAACGCTTGGCGCAGGCCGTCCAGGGCGGAGCGCAGAGCTCGCGGCCGGAGCGCGGTCCAGTCGCGGTGCCGGCGCAGTCCGAGGAGCAGGCGGTAGCGACGGGCCGCGATGTCGAAGGTGAGGGAGCGGATCACCTCGGCCGATGGCAACCCGGACCGATGGCTCTCGATCAGTTCGAGCACGCCCGGGATCACGTCGCGCGCATCGTGGAGCATGGCCTGGTCGGCGTCGAGCGCGAGATCGGCGAGCACGACGGTGTCGGAGTGGGCCACGTCGGCACCGAACCCCTGGGCGAGCGCGGCGGCGACGATCGAGCATCCGGTACCGCCCGAGCCGATCACTGCGATGGTCCTCGCCCGGAAACCGGCTCGCACCACCATGGACTCGTCGGGTCCGGGGACCTCGTCGGCGCGCCTGATCGGCGTGGCGTGGTCGCTCAACACGGCCTCGAGCTCGGCGCGGTCGAAGTCGGTGGGAAGCGTGGCCACGGCACCGACCGCGTGCCAGTCGCGATGCGACCCGTCCGCCACCACCACGACCACGCATCCGTGTTCCGCCGCCTCCTCCAGGAGGTCCCGATCGATGCCCGGGAGCCCACCGTCGACCAGCAGCGCCGAGAACGGCCGGCCGGTGTGCAGTCGGGCCCGGACCTCGTCGATGGAGACCGTCTTGACGAAGTCCATCGCGACGAGCCCTGATGTCGCCCAGCGGGCAACGTCGGAGAACCACCGGCTGCGGACCCGGGCCAGCCCGAGCACGACGTGGCGCTCGCTCGCCATCAGCCCGTGCCGTCCTCGCCCGGGCGAGTGGCGCTCCCCGCAGCCAGGGGTCGGTACTGGCGACCGACGTCCTGGGTCTCGGTCCCGATCGCGGCGCGGATCATCGTGATGTCGCCGGCCGCCTGGGCATGGACCAGAGCCTCGACCTGGTCGAAGTCCGAGAGCGCGAGCCGGACGGTGACCAGCTCGCCGCCACTGAGGGATCCGTCGCCATCGCTGACCTCGAGGACGCGAGCGTCGACGGCGATGAGTTCCGTGACCGAACCGTCCCAGGTCGAGAACACGTCGACCCGCTCGCCGGCGGCGAGACGGCCGACCGCGCGCGACGCCGGGACTGCTACGGCGAGCTCGAGGCTCTCGTCGCCCGAGGTCGGCACGACCGTCGCCGAGGCCTGCAGGAACTCGCCCGCGTCGACGGGGGCGACGATCCGTCGTCCGACCGCAGCCTCGACGGAGCCGAACAGGCCGCGTACCTCGTCGGGCAGCTGGACCGGGACCCGTTCGACGTCGGCGGCGGTGATGAGCACGCCGGCCCGGAGGTCGTGGGTGGCGATGAGCACCTCGACCGAGTTGTCGGCGGTGGCGTGCGCGTAGGCGAGGAAGGTGCCCACCGCGGCCAGCGCCATGAGCAGCCCGCCCACCACGGCTCGCCCCGACGGCAAGCCGACCCGACGCTCGACGCGCCGTGCCGGCGCGTCGTCCGCGCCCTCGAATCCTCCCGGCCGCGCCCGCAGCGTCGCCCCCATGGTGCGGGTTTCGATGGTCGGGACGACGGTTCCTGCTTCACTCTCCCGAGAAGTCGGCGGCAATCCAGGTCTTCGAGACGGTGTACGCCACCGCTGACGGTGTCGGATGTCACCCGGAGTAGCCTGCAGCGGTGGTCGTGCGCCGAGGCGACGCTTCGCCCGTGGTGCAGCAATTGCTCGCTCGGGCGGGTCGAGGACCGGAGGCGCGCGCCCTGCTGTCGTACCCGTGGGAGGACACTCCCCTCGGTCCGGTGGAGGCGTGGCCCGACGAACTGCGGCAGTTGGTCACCGTGATGCTGTGCTCGGAGTTCCCCATGATGATCGCCTGGGGCCCCGACTACATCCAGCTCTTCAACGACGCCTTCCGCCCGATCCTCGGCACCGCCAAGCATCCCGGCGCGATGGGCCGCAGCGCCCGCGACACCTGGGCCGAGATCTGGGACGAGATCGGACCGCTCTTCGCCAGCGTCTTGGAGGGCGAGACGGTGAGGAACGTCGATCAGCGCCTCATGGTGAACCGGAACGGCTACCCGGAGGAGGTGTTCTTCACCTACTCCTACAGCCCCGTCTACACCGACTCCGACTCTGTCGGGGGCCTGCTCGCCGTCGCCACCGAGACCACGGCCCAGATCGTCGACGGTCGGCGGCTGCGATGCGTCAGTTCACTCGCCCGCGCGCTGGTGGGTGCCACCTCGATCGAGTCGATCGCCGAGGCGACCATCGAGTCGCTGAAGGATTCCGACGTCAACCAGGTCGTCGAGATCAACGTGATCATCGGCGGGAACACCGTCCGCATCGCCAGCCTTCCGGGACAACGTACGCAGGGCGCGGACCGGGCCCGGCTCCAGGAGATCGTGGCCGCCGGGGTCCCGGTCGTCCTCGACGAGGGCTGGACACCGGGCCTCCCCGCCGAGCGGGTGGCCTTCGGCATCGACAACCCGAAGCTGCGGACGGTCGTCGTCGTGGCGACCAATCCGCACCGCGCCTTCGACGACGAGTACCAGCAGTTCGTCCAGTTGATCCGCCGCACGCTGTCGTCGTCGATGGCCGCCGCCTTGCTGCGGGCGGAGGAGCTGGGCGCGCTCCGCCACGTGAGCGAGACCCTGCAGCACGCCATGTTGGAGCTGGCCTCGGATCTCCCGACCGTGGCGGCCCGCTACCTGCCCAAGGCCAGCAACCTGACGGTGGGCGGCGACTGGTACGACGTGATCGATCTCGGCGAGGGTCATCGGGGATTGATCGTCGGGGACTGCGTGGGCCACGGCCTCGAGGCCGCCACGGCGATGGGGGCGCTGCGCAACGTGAGCCGCGCCCTGCTCGGCGACGGCGACGGCCCGGCCGAGGTCCTCGACTCCCTGCACCGATTCGCCACGACGATGCCGGCGGCGACCTACGCCACGGTCGTGTGCGCGATCGTCGATCTCCCGGCCCAGACGATCACCTACTCCAACGCCGGCCATCTCCCCCCGCTGCTCGTGCACGACGGCGAGGTGACCTGGCTCGACCAGGCCCGGACCACGCCGCTGGCGTTCGCCGACCCGAAACGGTGCGAAGCCACCGTCGACGTGACTCCCGGTGACCTGCTGGTCCTCTACACCGACGGACTCGTCGAGCGACGGGGCGAGAACATCGAGCTGGGGCTCCAGCGTCTGGCCGATTGCGCGGTGGCGTGCTGGCGGGAGCCGGTGCAGCAGATCGCCGACCGGCTCATCACCGAGCTGGTCGGCGACACCTCCCGGGACGACGTCGCCCTGGTGGTGAAGCGCATCCACTGACCCCGGCGCACCTGGCCGTCGTCGGCCCGATTGGCGGGCCTCGATCCCCACGACCCGATATGGAAGGGCATCGAACGGATCGAGAGTATGGCAGAGGCGTGGTCAGTCCAGTACACTGGCGTTGACACCCCGGTTGCGAGCGCGGGTGCGAGAGAACGGGCGCAAGGAGTTCCCCCATGACCGGATCTGTCGATTGGCTGTCCACCGCTGACGCCGCCAAGGCCCTGGGCATCACGCCCCGGACCCTGTACCGGTTCATCAACCAGGGCGACCTCGCCGCCTACCGGTTCGGCCGCGTGATCCGGGTCAAGCGCGTCGACGTCGAGGCGTTCATCGAAGCGTCCCGCATCGAACCCGGCACGCTCGACCACCTCTCGCCCGACACCTCGTCGAGCGACGTCGACCAGGACGCCGACGTCTGATTCCGTCCGAGTCGCTCGGCCGGTCAGGGGTGGAGCGCCACGACGGCGATGGCGTCGACCGGTACCCAGGCCGGGGTCGGCGGATCGCCATCGGCTCGGAGACGCACCACGTCGGTGCCCGCGGCGCGCAGCTCACCTCGGATCGACGTCCCGGCCAGGGTCCGCACCAGCACCGTGGGTCGGTCGGCCGACATCGGCACCAGTACGGAGGCCAGGCTCACCTCGAGCAGGGGCGAGCGGTCACCCACGACGGTGGTGCCACCGGGTTCGGTTCGCACGACCCCGATCGCCGCGGTGCGGATCAGCACCTGCTGGTCGACGTCGGTGTGCAGGGCCACGAAGTCCTCACCGATGGCGGCCACCACGCCGCGGAATCGTTGATCGACGACGTCCACCACCACCGGCTGCGCCCGCTCGGCCAGCGCCATCAGGGTGCCGGCCAGCGTGGCGCTCTCGTCGGCCTGGATGCGCAACCACCGCGCCCGTGCTCGGGCCCGAGCGGCCGCGTCCACGGCCGCGTCGGCGGCCCATCGCTCCAGCTCTCGCCCCAGGCCGGCACCGCCGAGGACCCCCTCGGCGCTCGGCAGGTTCGGCGGGTCGAGGGGCCCGGCCCCGGGGGCGCGTCGCGACCCTGCCACGTGGGGGCCATCGCTCGACCGGTCCATCGGCGACGACGGTAGGCTCCCAACGATCGTGCCAGCACACCCGACCACCGACACCAACGTCGTCGTCAACGTCCCCGGCAACCACCTCATGGCCGGACTGCTCGGGCAGCGCGACCAACTGTTCCGCCTGGTCGAAGACGCGTTCCCGCAAACCACGATGCATGCCCGCGGCACCGAGATCGCCCTCACCGGACCGGGAGCCGAAGCAGCCAGCAAGGTGTTCGAGGAGCTCGTGCTGATCCTGGCCAAGGGCCAGGCCCTCGACGTCGAGAGCGTCAAGCGCGCCATCGACATGGTCGGCCACGACGAGCGCCCGTCCGAGCTGCTCGCCACCGAGATCCTGCGCTCGGCCAAGGGCAACTCGGTCCGGCCCAAGACACAAGGCCAGCGCCGCTACATCGAGGCCATCCGCGACAACGTCATCACCTTCGGCATCGGCCCGGCCGGCACCGGCAAGTCATGGTTGGCGGTGGCGATGGCGGTCCAGGCCCTGCACCGCAACGAGGTCGAGCGCATCATCCTCACCCGGCCAGCGGTCGAGGCGGGGGAGCGGCTCGGCTTCCTGCCCGGCGACCTCATGGCCAAGATCGATCCCTACCTGCGGCCCCTGTACGACGCCCTCTACGACATGGTCGATCCCGAGGGTGCTCAGCGACTCCTCGACCGCAACCTCGTCGAGGTCGCCCCCCTGGCCTTCATGCGGGGCCGCGCCCAGCCGGTCGACCAGCAGGTGCTCACGCCCTCCGGCTGGCAGACCATCGGCACCCTGCAGGTCGGCGACCTGGTCGTCGGATCGGACGGGCTGCCCACGCCCGTGCTCGGTGTGTTCCCCCAGGGACGCAAGGACGTGTTCCGGGTCACCACCCAGGACGGTGCGTCCACGCTCTGCTGCGGTGAGCACCTCTGGTCGGTCGAGACCCTCGACGACAAGAAGCACGGCACCGGTCCCCGGGTCCTGCAGACCACCGACATGCTCGGGAAGCTGCGTCGCCACCACCAGCGCTTCTACGAGCTCCCGATGCTCAGCGCGCCGACGCAGTTCGAGCCGCAGGACGTGCCGATGGACGCATACGCCATGGGCCTGCTGCTGGGTGACGGCTGCATGACGGCCAAGACCACACCGACGTTCACCACCGCCGACCCGGAGCTGGTCGTCGCGCTGGAGGGCGCGCTCGACGGCATCGACGTCGTCCACAAGTCCGGCGTCGACTACGTCCTGCGCAACCGGGCCCACGTCGGCCGGGGCGGCCCGACGAACCCGGTGACGGGGGTGCTGCGCGAACTGGACCTGGCCGGCACCACGTCCAAGACGAAGTTCGTCCCGGCGGAGTACCTGTACAACACGTCCGAGGTCCGGGTCGCGCTGTTGCAGGGATTGCTGGACAGCGACGGTGGGCCGGTGACGCAGGCCGGTCGGAGCTGCCGGATTCAGTACACGACCTGCTCCCCGCGCCTGCGCGACGACGTCATGTTCCTGGTCCGCTCGCTGGGCGGCGTCGCCTACCTCAGGACCCGCCCCGCCGAGGGGCGGACGCCCGGCCGGGCCCGGGGGCGGGCCGTCCACCACCGGTCGGACTCCCACATCCTCGACATCCGACTGCCGGCGGGGATCGAACCCTTCCGCCTCGCCCGCAAGCGAGCCAAGTACGAGCAGTTCGGTGCCGGCCGGCCCATGCGCATGATCGACAGGATCGAGCCCGCCGGCGAAGCCGAGTGCGTGTGCATCCAGGTCGGTGCGGCCGACTCCCTCTACGTGACCGACGACTTCCTCGTCACGCACAACACGCTCAACGCCAGCTTCATCATCCTCGACGAGGCGCAGAACGCCACGCCGGAGCAGATGAAGATGTTCCTCACCCGCATCGGCTTCGGGTCCAAGGTGGTCGTCACCGGCGACACGTCCCAGGTCGACGTGGCCGGGAACCGCTCGGGCCTGGCCGACCTCGAGCGCATCCTGGTCGGGATCGACAGCCTGGCCTGGGTCCACCTCGGGGCGCGCGACGTGGTCCGCCACAAGATCGTGCAGGACATCGTCAACGCCTACGAGAAGTCGGGCCCACCGGCTGGTCCGAAGACGTGAGTGAGCAGGCGTCGCGCCGGGCCTCGGTCTTCGGCGTCGACGAACAGGACGCCGAGGCCGTCGACGTCGGTCGCTGGGTCGACCTCGCCGAGTCGGTGCTCGATGCCCAGGGCGTGCCCCGCCGCGCCGAGCTCAGTCTGCTGTTCGTCGACGAAACCGAGATGGCCGACCTCAACCAGCGTCACATGGGTTCGACCGGGCCCACCGACGTGCTCGCCTTCCCCCTCGAGGACGAGGGCCTCGAGCTGGGTCGGTGGCCCGACAACGGCACCAGCGGGCCCGATCGCCCCGCGCTCGACGCCGACGACATGCCGCTGCTGCTGGGTGATGTCGTGATCTGCCCGTCGGTGGCCGCCCGGCAGGCGCCCGAGCACGCTGGTGGTCCGCACCACCAGGGCCGGGTCGAGGACGAGATCGCCCTGCTGGTCGTGCACGGCATCCTGCACGTGCTCGGCATGGATCACGCCGAACCGGACGAGACCGCGGCCATGCAGGCTCGGGAGCGCGAGTTGCTCGAGCGCTTCCACTCCGGGCAGTGACCCCCGCCCTCACCGCCGCGGCCGTGGTCGGTCTGCTGGCGTTGGCCATGACCTTGGCCCTGTGCGAGATCGTGCTGGTCCACGTGTCGCTGCCGCGCGCCACCGCCATGACCGAGGACGACGACGAGCGCACCCGCCGCCGGGCGACCGAGCTGGTGCGCCTGTTGCACCGGCGGGAGGCGACGCTGGGCGCGGTGCTGTTCACCCGCCTCGTGGCCCAGGTCGGTGCCATCGGTGCCATCGTCGAACTGGGCCGAGGCCAGGACCTCGGCACCGGGGTGTGGCTGGCCATCGCGGCCGCCATCGTGGTGCTGCTCGGCACCATCGAGGCCTTCGCCAAGACGTTCGGTCTCGTCCGCACCGACCGCGTCGCGGTGCAGGTCACCCCGATCATCGCCCTCGTGGGCCGAATCCCACTGCTCGGCCTGGTGGGGTCGATGCTCTCGTCGTTCATCCGGCGCAACACCCCCGGCACCGACGACGTCGAGCGGCCGAACGTGTCCGAGGAGGAGCTGCTCGCCCTGGCCGAGGTGGCGGTCGAGGCCGACGTGATCGAGACGTCCGAACGGGCCCTGATCGAGTCCATCATCGCCTTCGGCGACACCATCGTCCGCGAGGTGATGGTGCCCCGGCCCGACATGGTCACCGTCGACGCGGCGTGGAAGATCAGCGACGTCATGGAGGTGGTCATCCTGAACGGCTTCAGCCGGATTCCCGTGGTGGGCGAGGGCATCGACGACGTGGTCGGCATCGCCTACGCCAAGGACCTGATGCGGGCCGAGCGCGACGGCAACGGCGGCCACCCCGTCGGCGACCACGTCCGCCAGGCCCGCTTCGTACCCGAGCAGCAGCGGGTGTCGTCGTTGCTGCCCGAGATGCAGTCCGAGCAGTTCCACATGGCCATCGCCATCGACGAGTACGGCGGGGTCGCCGGCCTCGTCACCCTCGAGGACCTCATCGAGGAACTGGTCGGCGAGATCGTCGACGAGTTCGACGTCGAGGACCCGATGGCCGAGCCCCTGCCCGGCGGCGCCTACCGCGTCAACGCCCGCATGCCCCTCGACGAGGTCAACGATCTCCTCGACGCCGATCTGCCCGAAGGCGACTGGGACACCGTGGGCGGCCTGTTGTTCGGCACACTCGGCCACGTGCCCACCGAAGGAGAGGCCATCGACATCGGTAACCACCGCCTCACCGCCGCCCGGGTCCAGGGCCGGCGCATCGGGCTCGTCCGCATCGAACAGTGCCCGACACCGTTGGGGTCCGAGTCGACGTGAAATCTGGATTCGTCACCTTCGTCGGCCGGGGCTCGACTTCGTCGAGCTTCGAGTTGTTCGGCTGCGCCTCACAACGTCGTCCGGCGGTGTCGTGAAATCTGGATTCGTCACCTTCGTCGGCCGGGGCTCGACTTCGTCGAGCTTCGAGTTGTTCGGCTGCGCCTCACAACGTCGTCCGGCCGTGTCGTGAAATCTGGATTCGTCACCTTCGTCGGCCGGCCGAACGTGGGGAAGTCGACGCTGCTCAACCGCATCCTGGGCGAGAAGGTCTCCATCGTCTCCGACAAGGTGCAGACCACCCGCAACCAGATCCGCGGCGTGCTCAACCGGCCCGATGCCCAGGTCGTGTTCGTCGACACCCCCGGGATCCACAAGCCGCAGACCCCGCTCGGCGACCGGCTCAACGCCGCCGCCACCGGCGCCATCGGGGGAGTCGACCTCGTGTGCCTCGTCGTCGATGCCACCATGCCCATCGGCCGGGGCGACCGGTTCGTGGCCGAGCGGGTCCCCGCCGACGGCATCGTCGTGGTCAACAAGTGTGACCTCGCCTCGCCGCAGCAGGTGCTCGCCCAACTCACGTCGGCCGGCGCGTTCGGTGTCGAGTCGTACTTCCCGGTGTCGGCTCGGACCGGGGAGGGGGTCGACGCGCTGGTCGACCACCTGGTCGACCGGCTCGACGAGGGCCCTCAGTACTACCCCGACGACATGATCACCGATCAGCCCGACGCGTTCTGGGTCGCCGAGCTGGTCCGCGAGCAGCTCCTCGCCGTGACCCATGACGAGCTCCCGCACTCGATCGCCACCCGCGTCACCGAGCTCGACTGGCCCTACATCCGGGTCGAGATCATGGTCGAGCGCGACTCCCAGAAGGGGATCGTCATCGGCAAGAAGGGCGCGGTGCTCAAGCAGGTCGGCACCAAGGTGCGCGAGCAGCTCAAGGAGGGCGCCTTCCTCGATCTCCAGGTGGTGGTGCGCAAGGACTGGCAGCGCCGACCCAGCGATCTCGACGCCTTGGGATTCTGACCCCACCGAGGACACCGGGGCGATCCGGTATCGTGCGTCGATCGGGCGCACGGACGGGACGGCTGGAGGCGGGACGATGCCGAGCACCGTGACCTTCCTGTTCACCGACATCGAAGGGTCGTCGGCCTGGTGGGAGCGGGATCCGGCCGCGATGCGGCTCGCTCTGGAACGACACGAAGGCGTCCTGCGGGACGCGATCGCCCGTCACGGCGGCGTCGTGTTCCACACCGGCGGCGACGGATTCGGGGTCTCGTTCGAAAACGTCGCCGCGAGCCGTCGCCGCAGCCGTCGAAGGGCAGGCCACGCTGGACCGGGTCTCGTGGCCGAACGGGACGGTGTTGCGGGTGCGCATGGGGATCCACACCGGGACCGTCGAGGAACGGGACCACAACTACTTCGGTACCACCGTGAACCGAGCGGCGCGGATCATGGCTGCCGGTCACGGCGGTCAGATCCTGCTGTCCAACCGGGCGGCCGCCCTGATCGAGCCTGGCCTCGAGCCCGTCCTCCTCGGTTCGTTCGTGCTGCGCGGGCTGCGGGAACCGGAGCAGATCTGGTGGCTGCCGGCCCCCGGCCGTCCACCCGTGACCTTCCCGCCGCTGCGCATGGCCGTATCGGGCCAGCTCGATCGGCCACCGGTGCCCACCCGACTCCGCTTCGACGGCGACATCGGTTTCGTCGGTCGGGTCGAGCCACTGCAGGGACTGCTCGACGCGTGGGACGCCTCGCGTCGCGGGGCCGCGCCCGTCGTGATCGTGTCCGGCGAGCCCGGAGCGGGGAAGACCCGACTGGTCGCCGAAGCAGCCGGTCGCATCCACGACGGCGGAGGGGTCGTGCTCTACGGCCGCTGCAATCCGCACGGTGGCGCCGCGCACCAACCCTTCAGCGAGGCCCTGGCCACCTTCGCCGACGCCGCAGACGAGCCCACCGTGCAGCTCGTCCTGGCGCCGTCCGCGGCCGGACTGTCGCTCCTCGACAGCCGGCTCGCCCACCGGCTGCCGCGCCTCGGTGGCGCGCGCAACCGCGACCCCAGCCTCAACGCCAACCATCACCTGGTGTTCGGCGCGGTGTGCGACACGCTGGCCGTCCTCGCCGACCTCACCGCCGGCGCGTTGCTCGTCATCGACGACATCCAGTGGGCCGACGCCTCGACCGTCGCCCTGCTCGAACACCTCGCCCTCTCGGTTGCCCCGCCGTCGGTGATGACGGTCGTCATCTGCCGCAGCACCGACCTGGAGCGGGGCGGGCCGGCGATCGAGGCGCTGGCCGCGCTGCGCCGCCAGGGCGGTGCTCGTGAGCTGCGGTTGGACGGACTCACGCTCGAGGAGGTCGGGGACTACGTGGCGGCGGCCGCCGGGCACGAGCTCGGCGACCTGCGTTCCGTGGTGAGCGACCTGTACGACCGGACGCATGGCAACCCGTTCTTCGTCCGGGAGCTGATCCGTCACCTGGTCGAGACCGGGGTGGCGAGCTACGCCGGCGGACGATGGCGCGTCGGCCCGATCACCGACGCCGGTGTCCCCGACGGCATCCGGGACCTCGTGCGTGACCGCCTCGCCCTGCTGCCGTCCTCCACGGTCGAGCTCCTCGAGACCGCCGCCGTCTTCGGTCAGGACTTCGACGTCCGGCTGGTCGCCGCTGCTCGCGGCGACGGCCTCGACGTCGCCCTGGCGCTGCTGGAGCCGGCGGTGCAGAGCGGCCTGGTGGTCGCCGCCGCCCCGGGCCTCTTCTCGTTCTGGCACCTGCTGGTGCAGATCACCATCTACGACGACCTTCCGGTGGCACGCCGCATCGACGGCCACGTGGCCGCGGCGCGCTCGCTCGAGGCCCTGGGCGCGCCCAGCCGGCACTGGCCCGAGCTCGCCCACCACTGGGGGGAGGCGGCCGTGGCCGGCCACCTCGACGAAGCCATCGAGGCGTCGCTGCGAGCCGCCGAGCAGGCGCTGGCTGCCACCGCCCACGATGCGGCCGTCGACCTGTACACCTCGGCTCGTTCGCTGCTGGAGCAGCGCATCGGTCCGGACGATGGTGAGTTGACGCGGGTGCGGATCGCCCTGGCCGAGGCGATGAACATGGCGGGTCGGCTCGACGAGGCCGAGGCCGAGTTCGTGCCAGCCGCCGAGGAGGCGCGCACCGCCGGACGCTCCGATCTGCTCGTGCGGGCCGCGTTGGGCATCGGCGGGGACCTGCCGTCCACCCCGCCGGTGAACGACCAGGCCATCGTCCTCGTGGAACAGGCTCTCGCCCGGCGACCGGAACCGGGCCGGGATCGGGCGCTCCTCCTGGCGCGACTGGCCGAGTTGCGGCACCGGATCGACGACGTTGCGACCCGCTCGGCTCGCACCGAGGAGGCCGTCGCCATCGCTCGGTCCAGCGGGGACGACGAGCTGCTCGCCCGGGTCATGCTCTCCCGCGTCCGATCGCTCCACGGTCCCGATGCCATGGCCGAGATGCTGGCGACCTCCTTCGACGTCGACCGTATCGCCACCGCCAGCGGAGACGACGCGCTCGCCGTTCGGGCCGCACAGGTCCGCATGAACGCGAGCTTCGCCCTGGGCGATCTCCGGGAGGCGCAGCACGCCGCCCGGATCGCTGCGCTCCTCGCCCAACGGCTGCGCCAACCCGAGTTCGAACGGTTGCCGCTGATGTGGGATGCGTTCGGGGCGATGCTCGAGGGCCGGTTCGACGACGGCGAGCAGGTCGTGACCCAGCTCTCCAAGGTCCTGGCCGAGGGCCGGCACAGCCAGACGACGTCCATGGTCGGCGCACTTCTCATGCCCGCGCTCCTCTTCCGGGGCCAGCACGACCTCCTGTACGCCGTGATGGAGGGGTTGCAGGTGCCGTACCGCGACGCCCTGATGGCCTGGTTCGCCGCCGAGTCGGGCCGGCTCGACCGGGCCCGCGAGCACCTCGATCGGGCCGAGTCGGTGGCCCAGATCGAGGCCGATCGGAACTGGAGCTGGTGGCAGGCCATCGTGGCCACGGCCAACGCAGCCGCCCGCTGCGACGACACCACCAGGCTCCGCGCGGTGCGCGACGCCATCGCGCCGTGGGCGCGGCAGCACGCTTCCGCCGGCCTGGTCACCTACCTCGGCAGTGGTCACCACCACCTGGGGGTGGTCGAGCGGGCCCTGGGCGATCTGGATGCCGCGGTGGTCGACCTGACCGCGGCCTTGGAGGCGCACCGCTCGATCGGTGCCCGGCCGTTCGTCGCCCTGACCCAGATCGAGCTCGCCCGCGCCTTCGACGAGCGAGCCGGTCCCGGTGACGAGGCCCGCGCCCGCGAGCACCGCGCCGCGGCCCTGGCCGCGGCCGACGCTCTCGGGCTCGAATGGGTGCGCGCCGGCGCCTGAGATCCGGGTCGGAGCTGCTAGGTCGAGCGGACGAGTCGCCCGGGACGGGCGGCGGTGAACTGGTCGTGGTCGCGGGTGATCTCACCGGCCACGATCGTGTAGTCGTAGCCAGCCGCGTCCTGCACGAAGCGCGTGCCGCCGGCCGGCAGGTCGGCCACCATGCGCGGCTCGTGGAGGGTGAGCCGCTGGTGATCGATGACGTTGATGTCGGCCCGCAGTCCGACCTCGAGGCGGCCTCGATCGGTGAACTCGAACAGCGCAGCCGTGTCGGCGGTCATCTTCTTGACGACCGTCTCGATCGGGATCCGGTCGTGGTCGCGGTCGCGGGCCCAGTGGGTGAGCATCCACGTGGGGGTGGAGGCATCGCAGATCAGGTTGCAGTGGGCCCCACCGTCGGCCAGGCCCAGCACCGCGGCCGGGCTGGTGAGCATCTCGTGCAGCGCGTCGCCGTTCCCGTAGCTGTAGTTGAGCAGCATCATCATGATGATGGCGTCGCCGTCGCGCTCGAGGAGGGCGTCGTAGTAGACGTCGAGCGGGTCACGGCCGCTCGCCTCGGCCCGGCCGGCGATGGACTGCTCGTAGCCGGGTTCGTAGTCCACCGGGTCGCCCAGCGGGAACGTCCGGTCGTAGGTCTCCATTGCTTGGGCGACCACCGGCATGATCTCGCGGATCTCGTCGAGCTGCTTGCGGGTCTCGTCGAGGAGGGCCGCCCGGAGCTCGGGATCGCGCATCCGTTCCGCCTTCTCGGCGTTGCTGAGTCCGACGAGGGGCAGGAACGAAGGGCAGTCGGCGAAGCGGTGCCGGGCACTGAGACCCATGAGAAGCCCGAACGGGCGGCCGGCGACCTGGGCCGTCACCCGGTGGCCCTCTTCTCGGGCCCGGGTGATGAGCTCGAGGTGCTTGCGCCAGTCGTCGGGGACATCGTCGGTCTGGAGCATCAGGAACGTGACTGGCACGCCGGTCTCGGCGGCCAGCCGACAGATCCAGTCGACCTCCGTGTCCGGGGACGTCTCCTCCAGGTTGGCGCCCGCCACACCGGCTGGGGCCACCTCGAACAGGCCCCTCCCGGCGCGCGCCACGGCCTGGCCGAGTGCGAACAGCTCGTCCTCGGCGGCGAACGTGCCCGGCACCGGCTCGCCGTCGAGGGCGCGGTGAGCGAGCGTACGGCTGGTCGAGAAGCCCTTGGCCCCGGCCCGGACGGCCCGCTCGACGATCTCGGCCATGGCCTCGATGTCGGCTGCCGTGGCCGGCTCGTTCCGGGCCCCCCGATTTCCCATCACGTACGCCCGTACGGGGCCGTGGGCGATCATCGCCGCGATGTCCGCGGTGTAGCGGCCGGCGTCGAGGACGTCGAGGTATTCCTCGAAGTGCTCCCAGCCCCAGGTGATGCCCTCGGCCAGCGCGGTGCCGGGGATGTCCTCGACCCCTTCCATCAGTTCGATCAGGAACTGGTGCCGGTCGGGCTGCACCGGCGCGAAGCCCACCCCGCAGTTGCCCATCACGATGGTGGTGACGCCGTGGGGTGTCGACGGCGCCAGCAGGTCGTCCCAGGTGGCCTGGCCGTCGTAGTGGGTGTGGATGTCGACGAAACCGGGGGTGACGAGCCGTCCGGTGGCGTCGAGCTCCTGCCGGCCGGGACCGAGATCGGTGCCGATGGCGGCGATGCGCCCGTCGGTCACGGCGACGTCGGCCACGAACGGCTCGCGTCCGGTGCCGTCGACCACCCGGCCGTTGCGGATGACCAGATCGAACATGCCGAATCCCCCTCGAACCCGTGTCGGTTGCGGCCGTGACCCTACGCCGCCGATGTCACCACGGGGCATCTGCCGGTCGGTCGTTCCACCAGCGGGCCCCCAGCACCATGGTGACCACCATGGCCCACACCGTTGCTTCCGGGCCGGCGGGCATGCCCCACGCCGGCAGCCACTCGAGCACCCAGCCCAACCAGGCCGTCGGCAGCAGGGCGCCGATGGCGGCCGCCTGGGCGATGCGTACCGAACGGGCCAGGGCGAAGACCGCGACCCCGGTGCCGAGCGTGGCGAACAGGAACCACGGGAAGTGCACGGCGAGCAGCGCGGCGGCCGCGGCCATCCCGGGCGCGCCGCGGAAGTGGCGGAAGACGGGGGCGCAGATCCCGGCGATGACCGCGAGCCCGGTCCACAGCGCAACCGACTGCCACGCGGCGAGGACCTGGTTGGAGAAGTAGCCGATGCGGGAGAACATGCTGCCCGGCGAGACCTGCTTGATGAGCATCCAGGCACCGGTGGTCGCAGCCAGTGTCACGAACGCCTCGACCAGCCACTCCGACGGCCCAGCTGGTTGCTCGTCGTCGTGCATCACCGTGACGAGCAGCGCGCCCACGAGGTAACCGGTCAGCACGACCGGGCCGGAGAGGATCGCGACGGCGGACGCGCTGTGCACGCCGGCACGGTATCGGTCGCTCCGAACGGCGGGTCAGCGCAGCGTGGCGAGGAAGGCGGTGACCTCGGCGCGCTCCTTGGTCCGCCGCATGGGGGGAAGGCCGCGGACCAGATCCCAGCGATAGCGGGCGGTGGCGAGCCGGGGATCGAGCACGGCGACCACGCCTCGGTCGGTGGCCGACCGGATCAGCCGGCCCGCACCCTGGGCCAGCAGGGTGACCGCCCTCGGCAGGTCGATGAGGTCGAACGCCTGCCGGCCGACCAGCTCCCGGCGAGCCTCCAGCAACGGGTCGTCGGGCCGGGCGAAGGGGAGCTTGTCGATGATCACGCACGACAGCGTGGCGCCGGGCACGTCGACGCCCTCCCAGAACGACATGGTGGCGAACAGGCTGGTCTCGCCGTCGGTGCTGAAGCGTTCGAGCAGCGCCGGTTTGGGGTACTCGCCCTGGGCGATGATCGGGGTGTCGAGGCGAGGACGCAGGGCCTCGACCGCGGCCTGCATGGCCCGCCAGGACGTGAACAGGGCGAGCGTCCGCCCCCCGGCGGCCTCGATCAGCGCGGCGATCTCGTCGTGGACGGCGTCGGCCCGATCCTGGCGCGGGTCGGGCAGGTGGGCGGCGCAGTAGAGGAGCGCGTTCGCCTCGTAGTCGAAGGGGCTGCCGACATCGAGGACGTCGGTGTTGGCCGCGGGCATCCCGAGCCGGGTGGGCAACTTCGGTGGGATGGTGGCCGAGCACAGCACCGCGGTGGTCTGCTCCCACAGCTCCCCGTCGAGCAGGGCCGCGACGTCGACGGGGGCCACCCGGAGCCGGGCGGCGCCGGTTCGTCCCTCCACCCACGCCACGCTGCCGGTGGGTACCACCGTGGCCGAGGTCAGGTCGTCGAGCAACCCGGTGAGCTGGCGTGATGCCCGGTTGCGGCGGGCCATCACGTCGAGGTCGGCATCGGGCACGTTCCGGAGCGCGGCGGCCGCCGTGTCGAGCTTGGGGCGGAGCTGGGTCAGCTGGGTGATCAGCTCCTTCGGCGCGGGGTCGAGCCGCTGGCCGACGAGGCCGTCGAGCACCTCGCCGATCCGGGTGGCGATGGCGAGGATGTCGGTGATCAGGGCGTCGTCGGCGATGACCCGGCCGATGGCGTAGGCGGCCGCGCTCACCCGCCCTGCGGTGAGCTCGCAGCCCGCGGTGGCCGAGATCACCTCTTCGAAACGATGGGCCTCGTCCACCACCACCAGGTCGTGGGGCGGGAGGATCACCCCGCCGGCGGCCAGATGCGTGCCGTAGAGATAGGTGTTGACCACGATGACGTCGGCGTCGGCGGCCCGGCGGCGAGCTTGCTCGGCGAAGCATGTCTCGCCCCTCGGGCACTTGGCCGCTCCCGGGCACTCGTCGGAGCCGACGCTGACCGTGTCCCACACGGTGGACCGGGGTTCGACCGAGAGCTCGGCCCGATCGCCGGCGTCGGTCTCGGCCGCCCACTCGAGCACCGCGACCAGACCGGGATCGTCGGTGCCGATGTCGAGCTTGCCCTCCCGGTCCTCGAGCAACTCGTGGACCCGCTGGCGGCACACATAGTTCGACCTTCCCTTGAGGATGGCCCACGAGAAGTCGACGCCGGCGTGCTCGGCGAGGAACGGGAGGTCCTTGGCCGCCAGCTGGTCCTGGAGTGCCTTGGTGGCGGTGGCGACGACGGTGCGGGCGTGGGTCCGCACTGCCGGCAGCAGGTAGGCGAGGGTCTTGCCGGTACCGGTTCCGGCCTGGACCACCAGGTGACGTCCCGAGTGGATGCTCGCTTCGACGGCTTCGGCCATCTGCCGCTGGCCGTCCCGCACCTCGCCGCCGCCCGGCAGCTCGGCGACGATGGCGGCGAGCTCGGTGGACAGATCCGACACCGCGGCGACGGTACTCGGGGCGGGCGTGGGGGCGGTCACTCTTCCAGCCGGTCGGTGACTCCGCCCGCCCGGTTCGCCTCGAGCGCGATGGCCCCCGGGACGCGCGGGACGTGGATGGGAACGGTGAGCGTGCCGTGTTCGTCCTCGTAGCGGATGACGTTGATGACCGAGCTGTACACGAGCAGCCGCCCGAAGAAGGCGAGCCAGGCGATGATGGCGACCACGATGCCGAGGGAGCCGTAGAGCTGGGACGAGTTCGCCACCAGCCGCGGGATGTACACGGCACCGATGAGCTTGAGGACCTCGAAGCCGACCGCGCCGGCCAGCGCGCCCGGAACGCACGCTCGCCAGCTGACGGGTAGCCGGCTGAGAGCGGTGAAGGTCCACAGGAACAGCACCACGTTGACCGCGATGCCGGCGATGATCGACAGCGGCGCGAAGAACCCCGGGAGGAAGTTGATCAGCACGCCCAGCGCGAAGGACCCGACGAAGATCACCCCGGCCCCGAGCAGCCACGCCACGGCGCGCAGCTTGTCCCGCAGCCCGCGCGGCACCGTCTGCCAGGTGAGGTCGACCGAGCGCTGCACGGCGGTGATCACGGCCAGGCCGGTCCACAGCAGGCCGAGCAGGCCGATGATCCCGGCGGCCGCCTTGCTGTCCTGAGCGTTGGCGATGGCCTCCCGCATGTCCATGGCTGCGCTGCCGGTGAGCCCGAACGCGTCGATGACATCGCCGGCGAAGGTGCCGTCGCCCTGAGCGATGAACCCGATGACGGAGATGGCGACGATGAGCAGCGGGAAGATCGACAGGAACGCCTGGAGGGCGATGCCGTTGGCCAGCGCGGTGCCGTTCACCTCGCTGAAGCGATCCTGGACCCGAAGCAACCAGCCGATCACCGGCACCGATGCCAACCGCTCCTTCACGGCGTCCCTTCTACCCGATGCCGCCTCGTTCCACGCTTCCCGGCCGGCTGGAGGGGAGCACGTCCGGCTGGGGTGGCAGCGGTAGCGTCGGTCCCGATGGGACCTGACGGCATCGATCTGGGGCGCGTGCCGCGCCACATCGCGGCCGTCATGGACGGCAACGGCCGTTGGGCGCAACGCCGCGGCCTCAAGCGCACCGAGGGCCACGCAGCGGGCGAGGAGGCGCTCATCGATTCGACGTACGGCTGCCTCGACATCGGCGTCGAGTGGTTCACGGTCTACGCCTTCTCCACCGAGAACTGGCGCCGGCCCCGCGACGAGGTCCGGTACCTGATGAACTTCAACGAGTCGCTGCTGCTGCGCCGGCGCGACGAGCTCAACGCCGACGGTGTCCGGATGCGCTTCGTGGGCCGTCGCGACTGGCGGGTCCCGAAGCGGGTGCTGCGCCGCATGGACGAGGCCCGCGAGCTCACCCAGCACAACCGTCGCATGACGCTGACGATCGCGTTCAACTACGGCGGCCGGGCCGAGATCGTCGACGCCGTCCGTCGCATCATCGAGTCCGGTGTCCCGGCCGGCAAGGTCGACGAGAAGACGGTCGCCAAGTACCTCTACGACCCCGAGATGCCCGATCCCGACCTGATGATCCGCACGTCCGGCGAACAGCGCATCTCGAACTACCTCCTGTGGCAGCTGGCCTACAGCGAGCTGGTGTTCCCCGACGTCCTCTGGCCCGACTTCCGGCGCGAGCACCTCTTCGACGCGGTCCGCGAGTACCAGGACCGGGCGCGACGCTTCGGCGGTCTCCAGGACGGGGGCTGACCGTGGCCGGCCTGTACCGCGACGAGGGCGTGGTGCTGCGGACCTACAAGCTGGGCGAGGCCGACCGCATCGTGGTCATCGCCACCCCGGGCCACGGCAAGGTCCGGGCGGTGGCCAAGGGCGTCCGCAAGACCTCGAGCAAGTTCGGAGCCCGGCTCGAGCCGCTGTCGCACGTGGCGCTGCAGCTGTACCCGGGCCGCAACCTCGACATCGTCACCCAGGCCGAGTCCATCGATTCGTTCCGGGCCATCCGCGACGATCTCGACCGCTACTCGGCGGCGATGTCCGTGCTCGAGGTCATCGACCAGGTGTCGATGGAGGGCGACGTCGACGCCCGGCGGTACTCGATGCTGGTCGGCGTGTTGCGGACGCTGGCTTCCGACGCCAACCCGATCGTCGTGCCGGCCTTCTTCCTCAAGATCCTGGCCCACGAGGGGTTGCAGCCCGAGGTCGACCAGTGCGTGACGTGCGGTGCGACCGGGCCGCTGGTCGCCATCGACCTGCTCGTCGGCGGGATGCTGTGTCAGGACTGCCGGCAGGGTCGGGCCGTGTCGGCCGAGGCGTTGCGGCTGCTGCAGGCGGTGCTCGGTGGCCGGCTGGCGAACGTGCTCGCCGAGCCGGTGTCGCCGGCCGTCTCCGAGGTGGCGGCCATCGCCACCGAGGCGGTCGAGTTCCACCTCGAGCGCCGACTTCGCACCCCGGGCATGCTCGACCGGACCGCCCTGCCCTAGCGCCGCGGCCGAGTCAGGTGTCGGCCGGGTCAGGTGTCGATCGGCTTCCAGCGATTGGCCGACGCGTCCCACTGGAGCCACGCCTGGCGGTTCGGCTCCCATTGGATGTAGGTGTTGCGGGCCTGGTCCCACTGCGGCGGTGGAAGCGGCACCGGCTCGGGCGCCGGCGTCCGTTCAGCCGCCGACGGGTCCGGTGCCGGCGCTGCCGATGGCTCGGAACCCGGCGCCACGAAGGGAGTCGGGGTCTCGGGCGCGGGCGTGGGCGCAGGCGTGGGTGCGTTGACCGGTGCCGGTTCGCCGGCCCCGGAGGCCGGCGCCGACCAGGCCGAAGGTGGTGCGGTGGGCGGGGAGGACGGCGGCCACGAAGTGGGCGGCGCGCCCCACGCCTGCTGGCCCGGCGGTGAGGCGCTGGCGGCGGTGGTCACCGGTGTTCCCACGTCTCGTCGCGACACGACGTAGGTCTTGGCCGCCATGTCGCCGACCCGACGATGTCCGGTGGAGGTGAGGCCCACGATGAAGCCGACCAGCGGTAGGACCCACGGTGCGCCGTCGACGACCCAGAGCAGCGTGCGCACCAGGCTGCGCCCGATGCCGGCCCGACGTCCCTGCTCGTCGACCACCCGCAGTCCGGTGAGCAGCTTGCCGGGGGAACCGCCGGCCAGGCCCTGCAGCACGATGAAGAAGGCCAGGTACCCGAAGCTGATCAGCGTCTGGGTGCCCGATTCGGCCGAGGTCATGATGTAGGCGCGGTCCTGCAGGACGAAGCAGCTGCTGGCCGCATTCGCGTCCTGGTGCTGGAGGATGGTGCAGGCATCGGAGCCCACGCTGCTGGGGACGTCGACGTACTCGGCGAAGCTCGAGAACACCGCGATGACGATGCCGAGGAAGATGGCGAGGTCGATCACCCACGCGAGCGTCCGTCGGCCCATCACCGCGGTCTCGTCGCGGCCGGCGAGGGGAGACCCGTACGTCTGGTACTGATGGGCGTAATCGGTCACCTCGTCGGTTTACCACCTGCCACCGGGCGGGAGCGGCGGCCCGGAACCGGCCAGAACCGGCTTCCGGGGCCGGCGGGGGGCATCGGTAGGCTCCCGCCCCTATGACCGACGCCGCCTCCCCAGCTCCCGAGCTCTTCGACAAGGTCGTCAACCTGTGCAAGCGCCGCGGGTTCGTCTTCCCGTCGGCGGAGATCTACGGCGGTTTCCGGTCGACGTACGACTACGGGCCGGTCGGCGTGTTGCTGCTGCGGAACGTGAAGGACGCCTGGTGGCGGTCGATGGTGCAGCTCCGCCACGACATCGTCGGCCTCGACGCCTCGATCCTGTCGCCACCGCCCGTGTGGGAGGCATCGGGCCACCTCCAGAACTTCACCGACCCGCTCGTCGACTGCCGCGAGTGCAAGGAGCGGTTCCGCCTCGACAAGCTCGACGATCCCGACACCTGCCCCAACTGCGGCCAGCACGGCACGTTCACCGAGGCTCGACAGTTCAACCTCATGTTCCGGACCTTCGCCGGCCCGGTCGAGGGGGCGGGCCACGAGGTCTACCTGCGTCCCGAGACGGCCCAGGGCATGTTCCTGAACTTCAAGAACGTGCTCGAGACGTCGCGCAAGAAGCCGCCGTTCGGCATCGCCCAGATCGGCAAGTCGTTCCGCAACGAGATCACCCCCGGCAACTTCGTGTTCCGGACCCGTGAGTTCGAGCAGATGGAGATGGAGTACTTCGTCCCACCCGGCGAGGCGGCCCAGTGGTACGAGTACTGGTGCCGGACCCGGTTCGACTGGTACATCGAGCACGGGATGCCGGCCGAGAAGCTCCGCCTCCGGGCCCACGACGCCGACGAGCTCTCGCACTACAGCTCAGGCACCTCCGACGTGGAGTTCCTGTTCCCGTGGGGCTGGGACGAGCTCGAGGGCATCGCCAACCGCGGCGACTACGACCTCACCCAGCACGCCGAGCACTCGAACACCAAGCTCGAGTACTTCGACCAGCAGGCCAACGAGCGCTACGTGCCCCACGTGATCGAGCCCGCGGCCGGCGCCACCCGCACCGCGATGGCGTTCCTGATGGCCGCCTACGACGAGGAGGAGGTCAACGAGGACAGCCGCACCGTGCTGCGGTTCCATCCCCGCATCGCGCCCTACAAGGTGGCGATCCTGCCGCTGTCGAAGAAGGACGAACTGGTCGACGTCTCCGACGAGGTCCTCGGCCTGCTCCAGCCCCACTACATGTGCGACTTCGACGTCACCCAGGCCATCGGGCGCCGCTACCGCCGCCAGGACGAGATCGGCACGCCGTACTGCGTGACCATCGACTTCGACACCCTCGAGGATCGGGCGGTCACCATCCGCGAGCGCGACTCCATGGAGCAGGAGCGGGTGTCGATCAACGGTCTGCGGGACCGGCTGGGCGAGAAGCTCGGCTTCTGATCGGTCGCCCGTGGACCCTCGGCACCTGGAGACGAACCGGGCCAACTGGGACGAGCGCGTCGGCCACCACGTCGACAGTGAGTTCTACGACACCGCGGGCTTCGTCGCCGGCACCAACGATCCGTTGCGGGACTTCGAGCTGGCCGAGCTGGGCGACGTGGCCGGCAAGGACCTCGTCCACCTCCAGTGCCACTTCGGGCTCGACACGCTGGCGTGGGCGAGACGAGGCGCCCACGTGTGGGGACTGGACTTCTCCGGATCCGCCGTCGAGGCGGCCCGCGACGTCGCGGACCAGGCCGGGCTGGAGGCGACGTTCGTGGAGGCCGACGTCCACGACGCCGTCGCCGCGTTCGGAGGTCGGACCTTCGACATCGTCTACACCGGCTTCGGCGCCCTGATCTGGCTGCCCGACATGGTCCGCTGGGCCGACGTGGTGCACGACCTGCTCCGGCCCGGTGGTGTCCTCTACCTGGCCGAGTTCCATCCCATCACCCACGTCTTCGGTGACGACGACCGCCGGATCACCTACGACTACTTCGACCCGGGCCCGTACGAGTGGGACGACGCCGAGACCTACGTCGGCGGCGACGCCCGTATCGAGCACTCCCGGAGCATCGAGTGGCAGCATCCGCTGGCCGAGGTGGTGAACGCGGTCATCGGTGCCGGACTCGTCGTCGAGTCGCTCGGCGAACACCCCTTCACTCTCTTCCCCCGGTGGCCGGATCTCGTCCAACCGGCGCACGGGCGCTTCGAGCTGCCCGCTGGCTCACCGCGGATCCCGCTCGTCTACTCGCTGCGCGCCCGCCGGCCCGGCTGATCCGCCTGCCGGTGGCGGCGTCGGGTCCGCCGGTAGATTTGCGCTGGTGCACCCGTCCCTGGCCACGTCGAGCACCGCGGGCGACTTCGTCCACTTCGACGTACCGCTGTGGGTGTGGGGAGCGTTCCTCGGCCTGATCGTCGTGCTGCTGCTGGTGGACCTCCTGCTCGTGCACCGCACCGCGCACGAGATCTCCACCAAGGAGGCCGCGGTCGAATCGGCGGCGTGGATCGCGATCAGCCTGCTGTTCGGGCTGGTGATCCTCGCCTGGCAGGGCGGGAGCGCGGCCGGCGAGTACTACGCCGGATACCTGATCGAGAAGTCACTCAGCATCGACAACGTGTTCGTGTGGGCGCTGATCATGGGCTACTTCGCCGTGCCCGAGAAGTTCCAGTTCCGCGTGTTGTTCTGGGGGATCTTCGGTGCCCTGGTCCTGCGGGCCGGATTCATCTTCGCCGGCGTCGCGGTGCTCGAACGGTTCGGATGGGTCGTCTACGTCTTCGGGGCATTCCTCGTCTACACCGCGTTGCGGCTGGTGCGATCGGGCCACGAGGACGTCCACCCCGACGACAACCCGGTGCTGCGGATGGTGAACCGACTGATCCCGTCGACGACGTCCTACGACGGCCAGCACCTGTTCACCAAGGAGAACGGCAAGCGGCTGGCCACGCCGTTGCTGGCGGTGCTCATCGTGATCGAGACCTCCGACGTGGTCTTCGCGGTCGACTCGATCCCGGCCATCCTGGCGGTGAGCCGCACGCCGTTCATCGTGTTCTCGTCCAACGCCTTCGCCATCCTCGGACTGCGAGCGCTGTACTTCCTGCTCGCTGATCTGCGGAACCGGTTCCGATTCCTGCAGCAGGGCCTGGCGGTGGTCCTCGCCTTCGTCGGCGTCAAGATGCTGCTGAGCGAGGTCTTCCACCTGCCGACCTACGTGTCGCTGCTCGTCATCACGGTGGTGCTCGCGGTTGCGATCACCGCCTCCATCAAGCGTCCCGTGGCCGAGGACGACACCGGTGGCCCGGCCGGCGAAGACACCGATGCGGCCGCGACCACCGACGTCAGGGACTAGACCGGTTCCGTGGGCATCCGCGACGAGGACATCGCCCGCCTCCGGGCCTCCATCGACATCGTCGAGCTCATCGGTGAGTACGTCCAGCTCAAGCAGGTGGGCCAGCGCTACCGGGGCCTGTGCCCGTTCCACACCGAGAAGACCGGCTCCTTCTACGTGAACGCGGTCGACGGGCTCTACCACTGCTTCGGCTGCCAGGCCTCGGGGGACGCGATCACGTTCGTGCGCGAGCAGGAGCACCTCGGCTTCGTCGAGGCCGTCGAGCGGCTGGCCTCCCGAGCGGGGATGACCCTCACCTACGACCAACCCGGCGAGAACAAGTCGCGGGCGGAACGCAAGGCCCTGGTCGACATCATGCAGCGGGCCGAGGACTTCTACCACCAGCGACTGCTGACCGCTCCCGACGCCGCCGCGGCCCGGAAGTACCTCCGCGATCGTGGCTTCGACGGCGACGAGGTCCGGGAGTGGCACCTCGGGTGGGCCCCGGACGACTGGGACCAGCTCGCCCGAGCCCTCCGGCTGTCGAAGAAGGATCTCGCCGACACCGGTCTCGGGTTCGTCAACAAGCGGGGCCGGGCCCAGGACTTCTTCCGGGGCCGCGTGTTGTTCCCGATCCACGACCCAGACGGCACGCCGGTCGGGTTCGGCGGCCGCATCATGCCCGGTGCCCAAGGCCCGAAGTACATGAACACGTCGCAGACCAAGTTGTACGACAAGTCGCACGTGCTCTTCGCCCTCGACCGCGCCAAGGCGGGCATCGTGCAGGCCGACGAGGTGGTGGTGTGCGAGGGGTACACGGACGTGACCGCCTTCTTCCGGGTCGGTGTGCCACGGGCGGTCGCCACCTGTGGCACCGCGCTCACCGACGACCACGTTCGCCTGCTGCGTCGCTTCGCCCGGCGGATCGTCCTCGCCTTCGATGCCGACGCCGCCGGTCAGGCGGCCGCCGACCGCTTCTACCAGTGGGAGGACACCTTCGACCTCGACGTCGTCGTGGCGTCGCTGCCCGATGGCGTCGACCCCGGCGATCTCGCCATGACCGATCCGGAGGCGCTCGTGGCCGCGGTCGCCGATGCCCGGCCGTTCCTCGAGTTCCGGCTCAACCGCATCCTCGACGGAGCCGACCTCTCGTCGGCCGAACACCGGGCGCGCGCCGCCGAGGACGCGCTCGGGGTGATCGTCGAGCATCCCAACGATCTGGTGCGCGACCAGTACCTGATGCAGGTGGCCGACCGGTGCCGGGTGGACGTGGCCCGGTTGCGCGAGCGGCTCCGCTCGGGGAAGGTGCGACGTCGTCCGCCCCCTGACGACCTGAAGCGCCGGCGAGACCGTGACGTCGATCCCGGCCCGTCCGAGCCTTCCGGTGACGGCGATCCCGGACCGGACGATCCGGGTGGGGGCGCGGCCCGGGTGGGCGACCACCGGGCCTCACCGGCGATCGAGGTCCTGCGTCTGGCGGTGAACCGGCCCGAGACGGTGATCGACTGGCTCGACGATCGGCTCTTCGACGACCCGCTCCACCAGGAGACCTACCGGGCGCTGGTCGACTCCGCCACCATCCACGAGGCCATCGAGTCGTCGCCTCCCGACGTTGCCGCCCTGCTGTCCCGACTGGCGGTGGAAGAGCCGGTGGACGACCCGCTCGATCCGGTGCTGCTGCTGGTCCGGGGCTTCGGCCTGCGGGAGCTGTCGATCGAACGGGCGTCGGGAGCCGCGGACCTCGAGGTGCTGACCACCCTGGCCCGCTTGGTCGATCAGATCGGTCAGGGCGGAGATCGCGGCGCAGCCGCAGCCCGGAACTTGCTAGCCTTTGTGACCCGACAGGGGGCGAGTTCATGACCCAGGTAGCCGAGGAACCAGCTGTTCCCGCCGAGCTCATCGAGCGGCTCGTCGAGGACGCGCGGGAGCGGGGAGAGCTCCACCTCGACGCGGCCATGATGAAGCTCAGCATCGAGTTGACGCCCGACGTCCTCGCTGCGTTGAAGGCGGCGTGCGGCCGGGCCGGGGTCCGGCTCGACGAGGGCGTCGACGACGGCCTGGGTCACGACGAGGAGCTGAGTGCCGCCGATGAGCTGGCCCGGGCCCGCAAGCGCCGGGCCGCCATCCGGGCCCTGAAAGCGGTGAAGCCGGCAGCGGGAGGCAGCAGCGACTCGGTACGCATGTACCTGCGCGAGATCGGCCGCGTCCCACTGCTGACCGCGTCCGAGGAAGTGTCGATCGCCAAGCGCATCGAAGCCGGCGAGATGGCCAAGGAGCGTCTCGCCGACATCGCGGCCGCCGACGACTTCGGGTCGCTGCCCTTCGATGAGCGCCGTCGGCTCCAGCGCGAGGCGAAGGACGGCGACCGGGCCACCGACGAGCTCATCCAGGCCAACCTCCGCCTGGTGGTGTCCATCGCCAAGCGCTACGTCGGCCGCGGCATGCAGCTGCTCGACCTGATCCAGGAGGGCAACCTCGGCCTGATGCGGGCGGTGCAGAAGTTCGACTACACGAAGGGCTTCAAGTTCTCCACCTACGCGACGTGGTGGATCCGCCAGGCGATCACCCGGGCCATCGCCGACCAGGCCCGCACGATCCGCATCCCCGTGCACATGGTGGAATCGATCAACAAGGTGCACCGGATCCAGCGGACGATGCTCATGGAGCTCGAACGGGAACCCACGGTCGAGGAGTTGGCCGAACGGGCCGATCTCAGCACCGAGCGGGTGCGCGAGATCCAGCGGATCTCGATGGATCCGCTCTCTCTCGACTCACCGGTGGGGGAGGAGGACGACTCCAACCTGGCCGACTTCATCAAGGACACCAACGCGGATGCCCCCGCCGACGTCGCCACCCGCAAGCTCCTGAACCAGGCGGTGATCGAGGCGTTGGAGGAGCTCAACGAGCGTGAGCGCGAGGTGATGCGGCTCCGGTTCGGCCTCGAGGACGGTCAACCCCGGACGCTCGAGCAGGTCGGTCAAGCGTTCGGCGTGACCCGTGAGCGCATCCGCCAGATCGAGTCCAAGACCCTCGCCAAGCTCCGCCATCCCCACCGCTCGCAGAAGCTCCGCGACTACCTCGACGGCTGACCGGTCCCCATCGAGTGGTTTCCGGAAGTCGCCACCCGGGTTGCTATCGTCGGCGATTCCTTCCGGGGTAGCTCAGCTGGCAGAGCAACTGACTGTTAATCAGTGGGTCGTGGGTTCGAGCCCCACCCCCGGAGCCACGAAACCGCAGGTCAGCGCGGTGCGGCGCCGACCTCTTCCTCGTTCTCTCCTTGATCCGCCGGGGCGGCTGCGAGGTCGTTGTCGACCTTCGCGGAGGCGAACGCGGCGACGAGGGCGGGTTGCACCCGGTCGAACTGGACGATCAGCCGGTCGAGTATCTCGGCGCCGTCGGGGATCGCCGGTTGCCCGGCGGCGGCCTCGAGGTCGGCACACAGCTCCGCCATGGTCGACGCGCCCATGTTGGCGCTGCTCCCCTTGAGGCTGTGGCACGTGCTGGCCACGAGCTCGGGGTCGGCGTCCTCGATTCCGTGCCGGAGCGTTTCGAGGCGGGTGGCGGTGTCGTCGATGAATGTCTGGACCAAGTCTGCGACACCCCCGCGGCCGCCATCGAGCTCCTGGAGGTCGGCGATCACCGCCGGATCGAGCAGCGAGGATCCGGGCTGTGCCTCGAGGTCGGACGTGGCGACATTCGCTTCGGACTCTGGTGAGCCGACGACGCCTCGGTCGCTGTCGGCCGTCCAGCGTTCGATGGCGACGGTGAGATCGGCGAGCAGGACCGGCTTGGTGAGGTAGTCGTCCATACCGGCGTCGAGACTGCGTTCTCGGTCACCGGCCATGGCATCGGCGGTCATGGCGATGATGGGGGTGTGCCGCTCGGATCCTTCGAGCGTGCGAATCGACCGTGTCGCCTCATAGCCGTTCATGATCGGCATGTTGCAGTCCATCAACACGGCGTCGTACTGCGTATCGGCAAGGGCGTCGAGTGCTTCCTGGCCGTTGGTGGCGATGTCGACGCGATGGCCCAGGGACTCGAGCATGCTGGCCGCGACCTGTTGGTTCACGACGTTGTCTTCGACGACGAGGATGTGCCCGGCCCGGTTGAGCCTCGCTTCGGCCAACGTGGCGTCGGTGATCAGCTGTGACGGAAGGTCGACGTCTCCCGGACCGCACACAGTCACCAGGCAGTCGTAGAGCGCCGACGATCGAACCGGTTTGGCCAGGAATGCGTCGATGCCGGCCTCGGTGGCGACCGCTCGGTCCTCGCTCCACACCGACGACGTGAGCATCACGATCCGGAGCCCAGCCCCCGCGGGTTCGGCAGTGACGAGGCGGGCGAGTGTGAGACCGTCCATCTGGGGCATCTGGTGATCGACGATGGCCAGCTCGATGGGATCGCCGGTGTCGGCGTGCTCGCGTAGCGAATCGAGGGCGTCCGCACCGCTGGAGGCCGCCGTCGTGCGCATGCCCCATGCCCGGAGGTTCTGCGTCAGGACCTCGCGATTGGTGGCGTTGTCGTCCACGACGAGAGCGGACACGCCGCTGAGGCTCGCGAGTCGCCGCCGGGGGAGCGAGGCGGTGGCCTGGACGTCGAGATCCAGGGTGAACCAGAAGGTGCTGCCCTGCCCGTCGGCGCTGTCCACACCGATCTGGCCGCCCATGAGCTCGACGAGCTGCTTGCAGATGGCCAGGCCCAGCCCGGTGCCGCCGTAGATGCGGGTGGTCGAGGTATCGGCCTGGGAGAAGCTGTTGAACAGGTCCGGTTGGGCCTCGAGTGGGATGCCGATGCCGGTGTCGGAGACCTCGATGCGCATCTGCACGGCCAGGTCCGACACGTTCAACAGCTTCACCCGGACGACGACCTCGCCCTGCGAGGTGAACTTCACCGCGTTGCCGACGAGATTGAGGAGGATCTGGCGGACCCGCCCACCGTCGCCGAGGACGAGGTCGGGCAGTTCCGGGGGCACCGCGGCCACGACCTCGACGCCGCGAATGTGCGCTTGGATGGCGAGGAGTTCTGCCACCGCCTCGACCGCCGCTCGCAGATCGAACTCGGCCACCTCGAGTTGCATGCGACCCGCTTCGATCTTGGAGAAGTCCAAGATGTCGTTGATCACCGTCAACAGGCTCTCCGCGGAGCGGTAGATGGTGTTGGAGTAGTGCCGCTGCTCGGAGGTCAGCTCGGTCGCCAGCAGCAGTTCGGTCATGCCGAGCACACCGTTCATCGGCGTCCGGATCTCATGGCTCATGTTGGCGAGGAACTCGGACTTGAGACGTGATGCCTCGGTGGCCGCCGCGGTCTCGGCCGCCAGGATCTTGGCCGAGGTTCGCAGCGATCTCGTCGTCGACGCGGTCTGTTCGGCCAGGCGTACGGCGGTGACGCGGGCGATCTCGGTGTCGGCCGCGGTGGCGCTGGCGAGGGTTTCGGCGGTGACCCGGGAGATCTCGGTGTCGGCGGCGGTGGCGCTGGCGAGGGTTTCGGCGGTGACGCGGGCGATCTCGGTGTCGGCGGCGGTGGCGCTGGCGAGGGTTTCGGCGGTGACGCGGGCGATCTCGGTGTCGGCGGCGGTGGCGCTGGCGAGGGTTTCGGCGGTGACCCGGGAGACTTCGGTGTCGGCCGCGGTCTTGACGGCCAAGGCCTCTGCCGTCGTTCGAGACACCTCGGCGGCGTCGACCGACGCGTGGTCGGCGTGGAGCCGCAGCTCGAGCGCGTCCATCACCAGCTCGGCGAGATCCTGGAGGATGAGCAGCCGGGACGGGGGCAGGGCTCGGGGAACGGTGTCCCACACGCTGATGGCACCGATGCGGTTGCCATCCGGTGAGGTGACCGGCACACCTGCATAGAAGCGGAGCCCGAAGTCGCCGGCCACCAACGGGTGATCGCACGTTCGGGGGTCGGCGGCGGCGTCGGTGATGACCCACGGGTCCGTGCCCAGGATTGTCGAAGCGGTCAGGCCTGGTTCTCGGCCGATCTCGATCAGGTCGTCCAGGCCGTGGTGGGACAGGAGCCAGATCCGGTCGGTGTCGACGATGCTCACCACCGCGATGGGGACGTCCAACAACCGCGCCGCGAAGGCGGTGATCCGATCGAATATCGGATCAGGCGGAGTGTCGAGGATCTCGTATCGGTGCACCGCGGCGATGCGGGCGACCTCGTCGAGGGCGACGAGGTGCCGGGCGGTCGGTGGGAGCCACGGCGCCATCGAGGCCGGCGCGTCGGCCTGTCGGCGGCGCATCGCGGCCTCCACCCGTTCGGCGAGGTCCCGGGGCGAGAACGGCTTGACGATGTAGTCGTCCGCGCCGGAGGAGAAGGCTTCTGCCTTGTCGGCCGGGTCGTTCACCGAGGTGAGGATCAGGATCGTGCTGTCCGCCGTGGTCGGGGCCGAGCGGAGGGCTCGGCACACGTCGAGCCCGGTTGCTCCGGGGATCATCAGGTCGAGGACGATGCAGTCGGGGCGGACGGCCGCGGCCGCGGTGAGCGCGCCGGGTCCGTCGGCGGCCTCGTGGACCTCGAGACCGACCGCGGCGAGCGTCAGCGCGGCGAGACCCCGCACATCGGCGTCGTCGTC
The DNA here is from genome assembly GCA_963731885.1 of uncultured Acidimicrobiaceae bacterium. GTDB lineage: Bacteria > Actinomycetota > Acidimicrobiia > Acidimicrobiales > Salinilacustritrichaceae > Salinilacustrithrix. The sequence continues at coordinate 132,898 of CAVSXR010000050.1, forward strand.
GACCACCAGTACTCGTTTCGGGCTGAGGTCGACGCGGTCGAGACCGGTGTCGAGCGCGCCCTGCGCCGGGTGGGCCCATGCCACGGGACCGCCGACTCGGAGGAGCTCGTCGATGCCAGAAGCCGGTCCGGGTCGGGCGAAGAAGTAGCCCTGTGCCTCCTCGCAGCCCAGCATCCGCAGCCGCTGCAGTTGCTCGGCGGTTTCCACCCCTTCGGCCACCACGCGGAGCTTCATGGCATGGGCCATCGCGATGATCGATGCCACGATCGCCGAGTCCCCGGGATCGCGACCGATCCCGTCGACGAAGGACTTGTCGATCTTGAGCTCGGTTACCGGGACCTGTCTGAGCCGGGACAGCGAGGAGAAGCCCGTTCCGAAGTCGTCGATCGACAACTCCACCCCGAGATGCTCCAGGCCGTGCAGTTGAACCATCGCTCGCTCGAAGTTGTGCATCAGCACGCTCTCGGTGATCTCGAGGCACAACGTCCCCGGTTCGATCGCGTGGGTGACGAGCGCGCGGGCGACCACGTCGACGAGATCCGTCCTGCACTGGTCAGCGGACACGTTCACCGACACCCGCAATGGCGGTTGGTCCGGGAACGATGTTCGCCACTCTGCGGCCTGCCGGCACGCCTCGTCGATGACCCAGGCCCCGATGCGGGCGATGAGACCGCTCCGCTCGGCCAGTTCGATGAACTGCAGTGGCCGGATCAGTCCACGATCGGCGTGCTGCCACCGCAGCAGCGCCTCGACTCCGACGATCCGCTCACTGAAGATCGCCACCTTGGGCTGGTAGTGGAGCACGAGGTCACCCGCCTCGAACGCCTGCTCCAACTCTCGCGCCGCCTCGCCACCATCCGGTTCCGCGTCGCCGCCGAGGGGCTCGGATTGATCGCCCAGGTCCGGTCCCGCGGCGCGGTCGCGGCCGATCGGAATGGCCCCGACATCGATCGGCTCGAGGTCAGTGATGTCCTGGGCGGCGCCGTACATGCGCGTCGGCTCGCCCCTCGCGTCGACGTCCACCATGCACTGGGCCCGAATCCACCGTCGGGTTCCGTCAGGTCGGGTGGTCGAGAACGTGTAGACGCACGACGTGCGGGTCAGCAGTGCGCCTCGGACAGCAGCTTCGAATTCTGATCGGTGGGCGGGATCGATGCGGGTGAACAGCGACTCGCGGTCCAGGGCGACCTCCCCCGGGCTCAGGCCGAAGATCCGGTACAGCTCCTCGGACCAGGTGACGTCACCGGAACGGAGGTCCCAGGTCCATCCACCGACGTGAGCCAGCTGTTGCGTCTCCGCTTGCCGGTGCTCCCGCTCCTGCATCGTCTGGAGACGCTCACGACCGATCTCCACCATGGCCTCGCTCGAGGGATCAGATGATCTCATGGGGTTCCCTGCCTGCAGATGAGCTGGACGGAACCGACTCCTTCGCCTCTTCGCGCAGCCTATAGCGGAAAGATGCTTCCAGCAATCAGATTCCAAAGAATGGGGGACGGACAAAGGCGGAATGTCGTTGCGCGAAATGAGCCGGTGGTCCGGTGCGCCACATGGGCCTTCTGCCCCCTTCGAAGGAGGTCCGACGGATGGGAGTCGAGATCAGTCGGCGGGCGGCCCGTGTGGGCCTGCGTCGACGAGCAGGTCGAGCAGTTCGCCGACGGTTCGTTCGCGGCTGGTGATGGCACGCAGCAGGCCGGTACCAGCATCGGGCAACGGAAGATGATGCTGCACGTGATACTTGTTCCGTCGTCCATCGCGCTCTTTGACCAGGTAGCCCTCAGCCGTGAGGTCGGCGACGATCCCATAGGAGGTGCGCTCGGTCACACCGAGCGCCGTGGCCAGGTCCCGCAAACGGGTGTCGGGGTGGGCCGAGATGTAGAGCAACGCCCGGGCGTGGTTGGTCAGAAAGGTCCAAGTCCCCATGCCGAGGACCATACCGCTATTCCGGAGTTACATTGCCAGTAGTTGACTTCCACCGTCATCGGTTTGCAATCATCGTCACTCGTTCGCAACACTTCTGGGCTCGTGATCTCCCTGTCCCGCCGTCGTTGGTCGTTCCGCGCCCTGGTCCTGGTCGTCGCACTGTTGACCAGTGGCCTGGCGCTGCCGGCCGGTGCCGACACCATCGACAGCGGGAAGGCAGCCGTCGCGGCCGCGAACCGCGATCTCCAGACGGTCCTCGATCGCGTGTCGGTGCTCGACGAGGACTACAACGCGGCGAAGATCGATCTGGCCGAGCTCGACCAACAGCTCGCCGACACCCAGGCCGCGGCCGATCAGGCCCAAGCGCTGCTCGAGCAGCGCAAGGCCGAGGTCCGAGACTTCGCCGTCAGGGCCTACGTCCACGGCTCGACCGGCGGCGCCCTCGATGCCGTGCTGTCGGGTGACGTGCTCGAGCGTCGGAGCACCTACACGAAGGTGGTGGTCGGCGACGGGCAACAGGTCATGGACCACCTGGCAGTCGCCCAGCAGGACGCCGATTCCCACATCGCCGAGTTGGAGGCGAAGCGGGCCGAGGCCGACGCCAAGCGCAAGCAGCTCGCCGACACCAAGGCCGAGCTGGAGCGCAAGGTGCAGGCCGCGCAGGAAAGGCTCGATGCCGCCCAGAGCCAGCTCGCCCAGGCGAAGGCCCAACAGGCCCGTCAGCAGGCCTCCGCCCTCGCGGCCCGGGCTGCCACGACCGCGAAGTCGGCAGCCCAACCGTCTGCCTCGCTGCCTCGCCGGGTGGCGGAAACCGCGCCCCAGGCACCCCGAACCGAGCCGCCGCCCCCGCCGCCGGCCAACACGCCGAGCGACGTCCGACCGGTCATCGACGAGGCCTACCGCCTGATCGGCACCCCCTACCAGTACGGAGGTTCGACCCCGCAAGAAGGGTTCGACTGCTCCGGATTCACGGCTTGGGTCTGGCGCAAGGGTGGCGTCACGCTCCCGCATTCGTCCCGGGCGCAGTACGGCGTCACCACCCGCATCAGTCGCAGCCAGCTCCGGCCGGGCGATCTCGTGTTCTACGGGTCGCCGATCCATCACGTCGCCCTGTACGTCGGCAACGGGACCATCATCCACGCACCCCACAGCGGCTCCACCGTGCGAGAGAACTCGATCGACTACTGGGGTGCCATCGCCGGGTACGGCCGGGTCAACGCCTGAGCCCGATCCGCGTTCAGCCCGGCGAGGCCCGTTCCCGTCGGTCGACCACCGTGGCACGACTCCGCCGGTGGTGATACAAGAAACAGGTGTCCGGGCGGGGGCGTGCCCGACGTCCCTCCCGTTCGGTACCGAAGCGACCATGGGAGGACCGATGGGATCCGATGACCGGCTCAGGCTCGTGACCGCATCCGAACGACGTCAGGGCGACCCCACGCCTGGCATGGTGCGGGAGGAAGCCATCACGGTGGACGGGATGTGGGCCGGCTTCGTGCGCACCGAGGCCCACATGACCTCCGGGTGGCACCACCATGGCGACCACGACACTGCGGTGTTCGTGGTGGACGGCGGCATCCGGATGGAGTTCGGCAGTGGGGGCCGGGAGACGATCGACGCCGGCCCCGGCGATTTCGTGCACGTGCCCAAAGGAGCGGTGCATCGCGAGAGCAACCCCGGCGATCACGAGAGCCACGTGGTGGTCGTTCGCTCCGGTACCGGACCGCCCACGATCAACGTCGACGGACCCGACGGCGGTTGACCGGCCGGATCGGCACCGGACGGGTCAGATCAGATCAGGCTGGTCGGCCGGCCACCGGCCTCGAGCCCCGACCGCGCAGCCACGCACCGAGCACGCGATGGGGGCGGGGTCGGCCGCGGGCTTCGATGAGATCGGCCGCGGCGCGCTTCATCGCCCGTTCGCCCAGAGTGCCGTCGGAGTTCCGCAGCCAGGTGACGATGTGGGCCGGCGTGTAGACCGCTTCCCACTCGTCCGCGGTCAGGTCGATGATGACCTCGGTACCTTCCCTGGTCGCCGTGGCGGCGGCGGAAGAACTCGACATGACGTAGACCCCCGTTCGATCGGACGGAAACTCGCCCGAGACCGGACATACCCGATGTTTTTCATCCTATGACACATCGAGCAAGGACGGTGTCGCCAGGTCGTCAGTCCCAGTCGCGCCGCGTCGGGTCCATGCCACTCGTCCCGCCCTCACCAGTGACCACCCCGAGGACCTGGTGGATGCCGAGGCCGGCGTCCTCGAAGCCGATCGCGGAGCCGGTCATGTAGAGCAGCCACACCCGGGCCCGCCCCTCGCCGACGAGGGTGACGGCGTCGTCCCAGTGCTCCTGGAGATTGGCGACCCACTGCCGGAGCGTCTTCGCGTAGTGCTCGCGGAGCGACTCGACGTCGCGCACCTCGAAACCGGCCGCTTCCATGGCCAGCGCCACCTGCCCAACGTCGATGAGGTGGCCATCGGGGAAGACGTACCGACCCACGAAGGTGCGGGGACCGATCCGGGAGCTGCCGATGGACGAGATGGCATGGTTCAGGATGCGTCCCTTCGGTCCGAGCAGTCTCCGCAGGGTCGTGAAGTAGTCGGCCATCCGTTCCTCGCCGACGTGTTCGAACATGCCGATCGAGGAGATGACGTCGAACCGCTCGTCGCCGAGGTCGCGGTAGTCCTGGAGGCGGATCTCGACCGAGTCGGTGAGCCCGGCGGCGGCCACGCGTTCGCGGGCCAGCGCGGCCTGCTCGCGGCTGATGGTGATGCCGACCACGTCGGCCCCGTGGTGCCGGGCCGCGTGCATCGCCATCGAACCCCAGCCGCAGCCGACGTCGAGCAGGCGCATGCCCCGCCGTCGGTGGAGGCCCAGCTTCCGGCACACGAGCTCGTGCTTGGCCTGTTGGGCCTGGTCCAGAGATACCCCCGCATCGACGAAGCGGGCGCAGGAGTAGGTCATCGACTCACCGAGGATCAGGCGGTAGAAGTCGTTGCCGACGTCGTAGTGGTGCCCGACCGCCTCGGCGTCGCGGCCTTTCGAGTGGAGGCGACCGCGCGGGCGGGTCTCCTCCGGCGGCGGGGGCAGCGGTCGGCCGAACGCGCCCAGTCGGATGGCGCCCCGCAGGGCGGTGAACGCGCCGCGGAACGAGTCGTGCAGCTGGGCGCCCGCCGGGCGGAGCACCTCGATGAGGCCGAAGATGTCGCCCTCGAAGTCGATGTCGCCGGCCACGAACGCCCGCCCCGGACCGAGCTCACCCGGAGCCCACGCGATGCGACGAAGGGCGTCGGCGGACCGCACATGGATGGTCCCTGGGCTGTCGGCCGGGCCGAGCTCGGTCCCGTCCCAGAACGTGAACCGCACGGGGACCGTTCCGAGCATCGCCTCCAGCATCGGGCGCATCGTGGCGGCGACGCCGGTTTCGTCCCCCGTGAGGGGAGGGTCAGCATCGGGCGAATGGTGGGTCCGGTCGCGATCAGAGGAGATGGTGACCATCGGTCGCGGCTCCTTGGCTGGGTGACTGGTTCCAAACGGGGTCGTTCCCCGGCCGATCCTGCTATGTGATGCCAATGGCCGCAAGCATTTCGGGCCGCGGCGGGGGTCAGCGTGCCCCGGTGGACCCCGCCCCGTACGATCGGGAATCCGGGCCCGTAGCTCAGCTGGTCAGAGCAGGCGACTCATAATCGCTCGGTCGTGGGTTCAAGTCCCGCCGGGCCCACCGATCTCCGATTTCTCCGCTTGCTCAGCGTGACGCCTGGGCTGCGGTCACCTCGCCGACCGCGATGAACAGGCGGGTGGACGTGTCGATCAGCTCGGGAGCGGTCATGTCGATCCGGCCGTCGAGCCAGGCCGCGAGGATCTCGCTGAACCCGCCGACCAGCATTGCGGCGCTGAGCCGATCGATCTGTTCCGAACCGCCCCCGCCCCGGCGGCGCATCGTGTCGCGGCGGATCAGCTCGACCAGATCGAAGCCGGTCTGGAGTCGCCGGAGATTGAGGGCCTCGTTGCCGAGGGCTTCCACGTAGAGGATCCGGCCACGGCGTGGGTCCTCGTCGACGAAGCGCACCGTGGCGTCGACCTGGGCCCGGATGGCGTCGTGGGCATCGTCGCCCGCGGCCGTCACCGCAGCCGCGACCCGGGCTCTGAGCTCGGCCACCACCTGGTCGTAGACCGCGACCACCAACGAGTCGAGCTCGTCGAAGCTCTCGTAGAAGTAGCGCGGGTTGAGCCGCGCCTCCGCGCACACGCCCCGCACCGTGGTGGCGGCGATCCCGCCCGAGGCCAGCAGATCGAACGCCGCGCCGACCAACAACTCACGACGTTCTCGCTGGCGCTCCTCGGGGGAGAGGCCGTTCCAACGGGACGGGCTGCGGGAGGGGGGAGTGGGAGCTGGCAACGGGCGTAGCCTACCGAAGCGGCGAGGCGCCGGCGGGCACGGCCGAGCTCACGGCATCGGCTCGCGTGGAAATCCATCCACCGTGTGCAACACGACCCGAGTCGCGGTCTCGCGGACGCCGAGGCTCTCCTTGAGCCATCGCAGCAGGTCGTCGAGGTCCTGGATCGACCGGGCGCGCACCCGGATCTGGTAGTCGAAGCCACCGGTCAGGTGGACGGCATCGACGACGTCGACGTGGCCGCGCAGGGCATCGTCGATGCCCGACCACGCCGCCCCCGGTGGCATCTGCAGATCGATCAGCGCGTCCACCGGCCGGCCCGTCGCCGCCCCTCCCAGCCGGACCGTGAACCCGGCGATGGCACCCGATTCGCGCAGACGACGGAGGCGTTGCGACGCGGCGGAGAGCGACAGGTGGACCGCATCGGCGATGTCGGTGACCGACGCCCGGCCGTCCTCGACCAGCATGGTGAGAATCGTGCGGTCGATGTCGTCCATGACCGAAGATCCTACATCGGAACGGGGATACCGGCCGCGATGTCAGCAACCATTTCGGGTCGATCACCGCCATCATTGTCGTCATGATCGTGTTGCTCGGATTCCTCGCTGGACTGGCGCTGGTTGCCCCGGTCGGGCCCGTCGCCCTCACCCTCTTCGGCCTCGGCGCGGAGCAGGGTCGGCGCGCCGCGCTCGCCGGCGCTGGGGGCGTCGTGCTGGCCGATTCGCTCACCATGCCGGTGGCACTGGGCAGCGCCGGGTTCCTCGGCGGCCTCGACGCCGGCATCGTCCGGTGGCTCGAGATCGTCATGGGCCTCGCCCTGCTGGCCATCGCCGTGGTCACCATGGTCCACGCCGAGCGGGCCCGCGCCGCGCTGGGCTCGGTCCGCCGGCCGACGCGCACGCTGGCGGCGATGACCCTGCTCAACCCGCTCGGCCTGGTGGCCTGGATCGGACTGGCCCTCGCCCTGCCGTCGAGCATTCGCACCCCGGTGGCCCTCGGCTCGTTCGGGGTCGGCGTCGTCGCCGCGTCGGCGCTGTGGCACACCGGCCTGGCCGCGGCGTCGGGCTCGTTCGGTCATCGGTTGGGCGACGGTTCGCGCACCACGATCACCCGGCTGAGCGGCGTGGTCCTGCTGGTGATCGGTGGGGTACTGGTCGCGTAGGTCACCGTCCGGCGACGAGGTTGCCGAACCGGTGCCGGGTCTCGCTCACCGACTGCTCGCGCAGGTAGTGGGCCAGCTCGACTCGACCGCTCCGGGTGACCGGGTCGTCGGCGAGGTGGACACCAGCGGCGATCGCGGCTCGACGGAGCTCGGTGGAAACCGGTCCCAGCACCCGGACGCGGAGCGCACCCAGGCGCCCGACCCGGGCGGCGAACGATGCGTCGTCCTCGTCGGTCTCCCAGGACTCGACGAGGGGAACGCCGCAGCGCTGGGCCGCGGATCGGACCCGCTCGACATGGGCGGTCGGTACGCCGCGGCCGACGCGAAGCCCGACGGCCGGTAGCGGCCGGTACCGGAACACGTTCGATTCGCAGAACAGGCCGGTGGGGTCGTGTCCGCGGCCGTACTCCTCGGCCCACCACCGTTCGTCGTCGGTCCGTGCCGCGGTGAGCCACGGTGCGGCATCGATCGACGATGGCTCCGAGACGGGAATCCAGTGGCCCAGCTGACGGACGTAGTTGGGTCCACCCGCCTTGGCGCCCGGGCCCACCGACGATCGTTTCCACCCCCCGAAGGGCTGGCGCTGCACGATGGCTCCGGTGATCGAGCGGTTGACGTAGGCGTTGCCGACCTCGACCCGATCGATCCACTCGTCGATCTCGTCGGGATCGAGGGACTGGATGCCGCCGGTGAGACCGAAGTCGCTGGAGTTCTGGATGGCGATGGCATCGTCGAGGGTGCCGGCCCGAACGAGGCCGAGGACCGGGCCGAAGCACTCCGTGCGGTGGAACCAGGAGCCGGGCCGGACGCCGAGCCGGACCCCGGGGAACCAGAGCCGGTCGTCATCGCCGATCGGGTGCGGCGCCACCAACCACTCCTCGCCGGGTTCGAGCGTGGTGAGCGCCCGGCGCAGGGCGTCGCCGGGCGGGGTGATGAGGCCGTTGACCACGGTGGGGAGATCGGTGGACTCGCCGACCGCGAGGCTCTCGACCGCGTCCCGCAGCTGCCGTCGGAACCGGGGGGACTCGTAGACGTCGCCGACGCAGATCGCCAGGCTGGCCGCGGAACACTTCTGGCCGGCGTGACCGAACGCCGATGCCACCAGATCGCGTACCGCGAGGTCGATGTCGGCGTTGGGTGTGATGACGATGGCGTTCTTGCCCGACGTCTCGGCGAAGAGCCGGATGGCCGGGTCCCACGACCGGAACAGATCGGCGGTCTGGATGCCTCCGGTGAGGATCACCGCGTCCGAGCCGGTGACGAGGCGGCGTCCGACCTCGTTCTCCGGGGCGCGGACGAACTGGAGGACGTCGTGGGGGACGCCGGCGGCCCAGCAGCACTCGGCCACGATCTCCGCGCAGCGCGGGGTCTCGGGCGCCGGCTTGAAGATCACCGCGTTGCCGGCGGCGAGGGCGGCGAGCACGCCGCCGGCGGGGATGGCCACCGGGAAGTTCCACGGGGGTATCACCGCGACGACGCCGAAGGGTTCGAAGCTCGCCCCGTCGGCGTCCAGATCGAGGCACCGGTCGGCGTAGTAGTGGGCGAAGTCGATCGCCTCGCAGATCTCGGGGTCGGCCTGGGCGAAGGTCTTGCGTCCCTCGTGGGTCATGGCCGAGACGAGGTCGTCGCGCCGGTCGCGGAGCTGGTCGCCGACGACGTGGAGGATGCGCCGTCGCTCCTGGGGCGGCACGATCCCCCATGCCTTCTGCGCCACCCGCCCGCGGTCGAGGCGCTCGTCCATCCGGAGCAGCGAGGTGTCGATCTCGACGGTGGGGGGAGCCGACGGCGTGGCGACCGCGGCGGCGGCGCGCTCCCGGGTGTCGGCGATCGTGGGGTCGGACTCGGGTTCGTTCCGGAACAACTCGTCGTCCGAGTGGGACGCGGTGTCGCCGGCCGTCCGCCGTGCTCCGCTGGACACCTCCCAGCGCAGATCGACGGCGAGTCGGAAGGCCCGCTCCTGATCGGCGAAGGCCGCGGTGCCGGGCGTGAGCCGGTCGAGGGAGCGGAGGAAGTTCCCGGCGGCGGCGTTCTCCTCCAGGCGGCGGAACAGGTAGCTGATGGCGACGTCGAAGTCCGCGGGATCGACGATGGGCGTGTACAGGAGCAGGCTGCCGGTGTCGTCGCGGATGGTCCGGGCCTGGGCCGGGGCCATGCCTTCGAGCATCTCGATCTCGATCCGGTCGACGACCCCTCGGGCGTCGGCCACCAGCCGGGCGAAGGCGATGTCGAACAGGTTGTGGCTCCCGATGCCGTAGCGGACGGCGCGGGTGCGCTCCGGCGTCAGCGCCCAGTCGACGCAGCGCTTGTAGTTGGCGTCGGTGTCGACCTTGCTGGGGTACGGCGCCTGCTCCCACCCGTGCATGGCCGCGTCGACCTGCTCCATGGCCAGGTTGGCCCCCTTGACCAACCGGATCTTGATCGGAGCCCCGCCCCGCGCCCGGCGTTCGGTGGCCCACCCCACCAGGTGCCGCAGGGCGTCGAACGAATCCGGCAGATAGGCCTGCAGCACGATGCCGGCGTCGACCGCGGAGAACTCGGGCTCGTCGAGCACACCGCAGAACGCCGCCATGGTGAGCTCCAGGTCGTGGTACTCCTCCATGTCGAGGTTCACGAACGTGCCGCGCTGGGTTGCGACCCGGAGCACGTCGCGCAGCCGCTCGCTGATCCGGTCGACACTGTCGTCCCACGCCCAGTGATTGAGTTGCGGGGCGATCGACGAGATCTTCACCGAGACGTAGTCGATGCCCTCCCGGCCGAGCAGCTGCTCGGTCGAGGCGAGCCGCTTGGCCGCCTCGCGCTCGCCGAGCACGGCCTCGCCCAGCAGGTTGACGTTGAGCGAGAACCCAGCCTCGCGGCGGGCCCCGAGGTGGGCGCGGAGCGCGCCGTCGCGAGCATCGACGACCAGGTGACCGACGATCTGGCGCATCCGCCGCCGGGCGAGCGGCATGACGACGCCCGGGAGGTGTGGTGCGAGGTGGGCGCCGGTCCACAGCAGCAGGCGGTCGGTGGGGCCGAGGAACCCGGGCAGCGGACCCGCGGCAGTGACCAGTTGGTGCAGCTGGTGAGCGGCAACCCTCGGATCGTCGGGACGGATGACCCGGTCGACGAACCGCATCGTGAACGCCACCCCGTCCGGATCCTCGATGAGATCGTGCAGCCGTTCCGCCGTTTCCCGGTCGTCGGGGGTCGTGGCTGCCTCGGCCTCGCGCAACCAGCGTTCGACCATGTCGACCGCCCGGTCCGCCACGCTGGCATCGTCGAGCGGAGGTACGTCGAACGAGGATGGCGAGCTGGTGGTGATGACCGTCTCTCCTTCGTCGGAGCCGCCTCGACGCGATGGCGCCGCGTACCAGACCATGATGTCCGATCCCCGGGCGCCGTGCGCGGCACGCGACGCGACCGGCTTCAGGTGGCGATGGCGACGACCGTGGCGCTGGTGACCGCCACCAGGTCGCCCGGGTCCAGGCTGATCTCGAGGCCCCGGCGGCCGCCGCTGACGTGGACCTCGTCGGCACCGGCGAGTTGCTCGTCGACGAAGACGGGCAGCCGTCGTCGGTGGCCGAGCGGCGCGATGCCGCCGACCACGAACCCGGTGAGCCGTTCGGCCACCGACGGGTCGGCCATGGCCGCCTTCTTGGCCCCCGCCGCCCGGGCCAGCGCCTTCAGGTCCAACGATGCGCTGACGGGGACGACGGCGACCACGTGCCGATCGTCGTCGAGCCGGGCGATGAGCGTCTTTCCCACCGTGTCGGGATCGAGGCCGAGTCTGGTGACGAGCAACTCGCCATACCCCCGGATCTCGTCCGCTCCGAGCTCGTACTCGGTCGTGCGGTACGGGACGTCGGCGTCATCGAGGGCGCGGGTTGCGGGCGTCTGCACGGCGCCGAGCGCTCAGAGCGGTCGAGGCTGGTTGGGATCGCTCTGCTCGACGATGACCTCACCGTCGGATCGATCCTTCTCGACGATCCGGCCGGGGTGTTCGGCTTCGAGGTGCAGCTTCAGCTCCCACTTGGCGGCGTAGCGCAACTCGCAGAACGGGCACTGGGAGACGTCGGGCATCGGCACTCCTCGGGTCGGCGCCTTAGAACTCGTCGAGCCAGGCCGGGGCCCGGTCGAGCAGGAAGTGAGAAACGGCGAGACAGCGGTCGAGCGTGTCGCAGAGCTGCTCCTGGCCGAGGAACACGCGGGCGAGGGAGACCTCGACCTTGGCCACGATGGCCAACGAGCGTTCGGCGGCGTCGGTGACCGCCCCGAACGAGTCGATGGCCGACACCTCGAGCGGCAGCTCCGGTCCGCCCTCGCCCGCGAGCTCGGTGGCGAGGACGAGGAGGTCGGGGCCCTTGGGCAGGGGAGGGAGGGCCCAGGTGAAGATGAGCGGGAAATGGAACTCGTCGGGCGGATCGTCGTCCTCGTCGATGGCCATGACGACGTCCTCGAAGGCCAGCAGCGTCCGTGGGTCGACATCGAGCGCGAGGTGGAGGTCGAGCGGGCCGCCGCACGCCTCCTCGGGGTGGAGATCGACCTCCCAGGCCTGGCGCAGCGAGTAGGTCTCGACGAAGTGGCGCTCGTCGTGGACATGGAACCCGTGGTCCACGGCGTGATCCTTGAGGTCGGCCACGAACCCGGCGACGTCGATCGATGCCATCGAGACCAGCCTGCCACGCGCTCCCTCGGCCCCGGACACCGGCCGCTACCGTCGCCCGGTGATGACGGACGACGATCTGCTCGCCGTGCTCGACGAGGCCGCCGACGCCGTCCGCCGGGCGCTCGACGGCCTCGACGACTGGGGCCTGGCCGGGACGCGTTCGGGCCAGTACCGATCGGATCTGGCGGCCGACGACGCCTGCCTGGCGGTGCTCGATGCCGCCGGACTCGGCTGGTTGAGCGAGGAGTCGGGAATCGCCCACGGCGATCGTGAGGTGGTGGTCATCGTGGACCCCGTCGACGGCTCGACCAACGCCAGCCGGGGAATCCCGTGGTATGCCACCAGCCTCTGCGCGGTCGACGCCGACGGTCCCCGGGCCGCGGTCGTGGCCAACCAGGCGAGCGGACGCCGCTACCGGGCGACCCGCGGCGGTGGGGCCACGGTCGATGGCGAGACCCTCCAACCGTCCGGGGCCACCGAGCTGTCCCGCGCGGTGATCGGCCTGTCTGGGTACCCACCTCGATATCTCGGATGGAAGCAGTTCCGCGCCCTCGGCGCAGCCGCACTCGATCTGTGCGCCGTGGCCGAAGGGGTGTTCGACGGCTACGTCGACTGCTCGCCGAGTGCCCACGGATCGTGGGACTACGCCGGCGGTCTGCTGGTGTGCGTCGAGGCCGGCGTGCCGGTGGTGGACGCTTTCGATCGCGAGCTCGTGATGCTGGGCCACGCCGACCGGCGGACACCGGTGGCGGGTGCGACGCAGGTGCTGCTCGACGAACTGGTGGCGGCGCGCCGCACGTTGGCGTGGCCCGACGATCCACCGACCCCCTGAACCCCGACCCCTTTGAACCCCGACGGTCGACGCCGTGACCAACATGGCCGAGAATGTCGTCTGCGCTGTCACACCCCGTCGGTAGGATCGCCCGGTGTCCGGCCTCGTCCATCGCAGCGCGCTCAGGGTGTACGGCCACCTGCCCGCCAGCATCCGCCGGCGCTTGGTGCGGGCGGTCTCCCCGTCGTTCACGGTGGGGGCGATGTGCATCATCGAGCGGGGCGACGGCTCCTTGTTGCTGGTGCGGCACTCCTACCGGCAGCGCTGGGGAGTTCCTGGCGGCCTGCTCGAGCGCGGTGAGGACGCGCGGGCCGGGGCCCGCCGCGAGGTGCACGAGGAGGTGGGGCTGATGATCGAGATCCTCGGCGAGCCCGCAGTGGTGGTCGATCCCGAGCCGCAACGCGTCGACGTCATCTTCCGGTGCCGGCCCGCCCCCGGGGCCGACATCGACGGTGTCAGCCCTCGCTCGCCGGAGATCGTCGAGGCTCGCTGGTTCCGTCCCAGTTCCCTGCCCGAGCTGCAGTTCGAGACGGCCAGCGCCCTGGTCACGCTGGCCCGGGCCGCAACCTCACCCGTGGACCGTCGCCTGCCCGATCCGGTCTGGCCCCGGCTCGACTGAGCCGGCTTGCGCTAGACCGCGAGCTTCTGGCGCCGGGTCCCCGGCGAGCACGGGTGGCGCAGCTTGGTGAGTGCCTTGGCCTCGATCTGGCGGATCCGCTCCCGGGTCAGCTTGAAGTGGCGTCCCACCTCGTCGAGGGTCAGCGGTCGCTCGCCGACCAGGCCGAAGCGGAGCTCGAGCACCTCTCGCTCGCGATCGGAGAGGGTGTGGAGCAGGTTGCGGATGGCGATCTTCTCGAGGCTGGCTGCGGCCACGTCGAAGGGGGCATCGGCCTTCTCGTCGGGTAGCAGGTCGCCGAACTCGGTGGCGTCGTCTCCCACCCCGGCGGAGAGCGAGATCACGTCGGCCGTGGCGCTGAGGGCGGTCTCGACCTTGTCGACCGTCATGCCGGTGAGCTCGGAGAGCTCGCCGGCGGTGGGCTCGCGGCCCAGCTCCTTGAGCAGGGTGCCGGAGGCCTTCGAGAGCATGGTGAGCGTGTCGACCACGTGCGACGGGAGTCGGATGGTGCGGCCCTTGTCGGCGACGCCGCGGCCGATGGCCTGGCGGATCCACCACGTGGCATAGGTCGAGAACTTGAAGCCCTTGCGATGGTCGAACTTCTCGACCGCCCGGATCAACCCGAGGTTGCCCTCCTGGATGAGATCGAGCAGTGGCAACCCGGTGGACTGGTAGCGCTTGGCGATCGACACCACCAGGCGCAGGTTGGATTGAATGAACCGCTGCTTGGCCTTGGCGGCCTCGCGAACATCGCGTCGGAGGGTGGCACGGACCGCGGGCGTGACGTCGCCGAGCTGGAGCTGCTCCTCGGCCGCGAGGCCGGCCTCGATCTTCTGCGCCAGGTCGATCTCCTCGGCTGCGGTGAGCAGTGGGTACTGACCGATCTCGGTGAGGTACCGGCCGACGAGGTCGTCGGGCCCGCGTGCCCCCCGATGGCCACTGCGCTTCGGACCGGCCACCCGTACCTCCAACGTCGTCGGGTGCGACTGCTGTCTCGCTCGCTGACGGAATCGACGGTAGTCACGGCGTCTGCAGCCATCGTGGATGCCCCGCCCGGCCCGCTACCGTTCCCGACTCCGGGCGCGTAGCTCAGTTGGCTAGAGCGCTTCCCTTACAAGGAAGATGTCGGGGGTTCGAGTCCCTCCGCGCCCACCGCTGTGACCTGCGGAGACGCTGTCGAGCAGGCCTCGAAGTCGTTGCGTCCGCAAGGGTCGTGCCCCAACCGTGCCTATGCCCCAACCGTGCCCCAACGCAGTGGTCGCTGAGGTGCGCTGGCGGGCGTGGATTGTGAACCGACGGACAGGATGGGCTCAACAGTCCGAGATCGGGCCGCGAGAATGGCGGGTCCCTCGTCGACGCGATCGATGAGCGTCGCTTCGTGAACGGCAGCGGAAGCGCCCGCCGGAGCAGCTCTTCGACTTCGAGTTCGAGGTGGTCATGGTTGCTCATCGCCTCGCTCGTCCGGGCGAGGGTGCGCGGGCCGCGTCAGAGCATCGGAAGCGGCCGCACTCGAAGTGAGCCCTCGCCGGCAGGAGTGGAGTGACCGAGTCTCGCCATCAGCGCTCGAAGGGGAGCGCCGGTCGCGGCAGCGAGGGTTGCGCCGGTGCGCCTCAAGTCGTGGAAGCGGAGTCCTTCGAGGCCGACCTCCCCGACCGCCGGGTTACCAGACCCGGCGCCGGAGGTTGTTCCGGCGCAGCGGCTCGCCTTCGGGAGAGTGCAGCGAGCCAAAAGCCGAACAGTGCGACGAGCAACGACCCGTGCATCGCAACGAGCATGACCAGGTACCAGCGCAACGAGCGGTCTGAAGAAGTCTCATCAACCGGGTGGTGCACCGCTGGAGAGTGCCGGTCGCGCGGGTTGTTGGCAACGGAGAAGGATCTTCGGGGCGGTCGCCGACGCCGGCCAGTCACTCGAGCCCACCGCGGGCTACCGGCACCTCGGAACGCCTACTCGCCTTCAACGGAGAGGCAAAACGGGTGCCCAGCCGGGTCGAGCATCACGCGCCGTCGATTCCGGTCTCGGTCCGGCGGCTGGAACGCGGCTTCTGCTGCGGACCGGGATTCAGGACGCGGCATCGAGGTGATGACGCAGTGCCTCGCGAATCACCTCAGAGGCCGGTACGCCCTCGCGCTCAGCCCGTTCAGTGAGCCGCGCCTTCAGTTCTGGGTCGAGACGGACCGACTCGACGGTTGACGGACCCGAACCGAGCGATGGACGGCCGCGCTTGCCGCGTCGTCCCAGGATCGCCTCGACGTCGAAGCCCTTCTCGGCTTCGTCGGCGAGCTTCTCGATCAACTCGTCGGTGAGGGGCGTGCCCGACTTGGTGTGTCCGTGGTTCTCAGTAGTCATCGTTCGAGGAGCCTCCGATACTTCGGCCGCATCGGCATCGCATGGATGATGACCTCGTCACCCTCTCGGCTGATGAGCACGACGAGTTCGAGGAGGTTGCCGGCCGTGTCGGGTCCGAGGACCAGCCACCGGTCAGGGTCTTCGCCGAGGTCGTCGACAACCAGCGAGTGCTCGACGGCGTGGAGCATGTCTTCCTCGGCCACGCCATGACGGTGCGACGAATCGTGGATCTCCACACCGGATTACTGTACTACGAAAAACCGAATGCCGGCCCGCGTGGGTCGCCCGCAAACGAAGAACAGATCTTCGGGGCGGCCACCGACTTCGAGAACGGCACCCGGCCACCCGCCGAGGATCGACACTTCGGTGCGGCCACACCCGGCGGTGCGGGCCGCCGGCCGGGATCGAACCCGAGGATCCTCGCCGAACAGAACCCGGTGAGACGGAACGAGAGGATCCTCGCCGACGATGCACCGGTGACGTACGCACGACATCCCAGTCGGGGGCATCAACTACTGATGCTCCTATGGGTGTCAAGTCGATGTTTGGTCGTGTCGGCGAGGGTTCGGGCAGGACAGGGATGAGTCACTCGCCGGGGCGAGGACAGGCTCTTATCAGGCCATCGATCACGCTCTCGCTGAGGGGCGTGGTGTTGCTCGAGCAGCGGGCCGACAGATCAGTAGCAAGCCAACCCGTGGGCGGCAGCCGGTAGTCGGGAGTCAGACCCGCTGCTCGAACGATCTCAGGTCCGCGGGAGGGTCTTGTAGACCTCGCGGGCGATGTAGCGCTTGAGGATTCGCATGATCTCGCGTTTGGTCTTGCCCTCCTCGAGGCGCCGGGCGACGTAGCGCTTGGTCTCGTCGTGGCTGCCCATTCGCGTGAGCGTGATCCTCCACAGCGCATGGTTGGCCTGGCGGTCGCCGGACCGGCTCAGGCGGTGTCGGTGCCGACGCCGTAGAGCGCAAGCAGTTCGGGGGCGGTGGCGGCGACGAGCTCGGAGAGCAGCGCGTCGAGTTCCTTGATCTCGGCGTCGAGGTGCTGGATGCGCCGGCCCAGGATCCGCATCGAGGTCTTCGTCGCGAACACCACGGGATCCGATCCGGCACGGGGTCGCAGCGCGGCAGCAGTGGCGCCGAGGTGGTTGCAGTGCACGTCGGCGAGGTGTTCTCGCAGGTCATCGGGTGCGGTGAAGCCAAGATGGCGGATCTGGTTCATGGTGTTGACCCGCATCGAACGGGCCGAACGGCGAGCAACGTTGAGGGCCCGGATCGCTTCCACGTTCCGGTCCGGGTCTTGGCCAACCCGCGGGCCCGGCCACCCTGCGCGGCCCGGGCGGCTTCGACCGCGTCGATCGGATCGGACTTGCCGGCCTGACGCCGACGCTGCCGATTCGGCTGATCGACCTCGACCACCGCGACGCCCCGGCGGGCGAGCGCCCGGTTGAGCGACGCCCCATAAGAACCGGTCCCTTCGACACCAACCAGGTCCAGCCGGCCGAACGAGTCGAGCCAACCGATCAACGCGTCGTTGCCGTCAGCGGTCGTGGCGAACGACTCGACGCCGAGGAGCCCGCCGATCTCATCGAGCGCCGCAGCGACGTTGACGTCCAAGTGTGTGTCGACCCCGCCGGTGATCCGGCGGTCGACTTCTACGATGGCCATGCCATCCCTTTCATTGGTTGAGGGGTGGCGCGCACTCGCTGCGACAGCGGACTGTGCTGCGAAGACCTGTTCCAGCAGGCCATCGCGTCACACCGTCGTTGCGGTGAGCGCCAGGGTCAGTCTCTGGAACCCGGTCGACGGGTCGTTAGCAAGACAGCACCAGCGTCAAGGGCTGGAAGAGTCAGACCGGGAACCAGAGACGCCTGACCGTAACGACATCGAGCTTCCAGCCGTTGGACCCGATCAGGCACAGATCCCATACTCCCTGCCGGATATCCCGCCGAGTCGACCTGCTTCTCCGGGGCGATGCGCGCCTATCTGGCCGATAGGTTGCGGAGCGTTTTCGTGCCCCAGACGTTGCCCCCAACGGATCGGGAATGGTGGTCAATCACCGAGGGAAACGCATCGCGCTCGTGTAGATGACTCCGGCTGCGGATCCCGACCGTTTCCCCACATGTGCCGATCACCGCGAACCGGACGGAACGGCAGCGGCGTTCAAGGTTCGGTTGCGAACGGTCGACACTATGAGTACAGCCCCGAGAGGGCACGCCTTGGATTGAACGCAGAGCCCGATGGGGCTCGGTCGACGAGGCACGACGCGGCCTCTCCTCCGCTACGGAAGAGGAACGTCATGAAGCTGCATCCGTTCGACCCCACCCACCGCCGCGCCTCGCGTCGCCAACAGCTCCTCCGCGTCTGCGCGGTCGTCGCGACCGCATCGAGCCTGTTGGTACTGGGAGCGACCGAGCCCGCGTCGGCCGCTACGACGGGGGACACGACCGCCACGGTCACCGTTACGGGTGGGGCGTTGTCGATCACGGTGCCGGCCGCTGCCGGCAGCCTCGGAACGTTGGCGAACACGGTGCTCGGGGGCACCATCAGCGGCCCGCTCGGTGTCGTGCAGGTCAATGACGCGCGTAGTGCCGCGGCCGGCTCGGGTTGGGTGGCCACCGCCATCTCCACCGCGTTCACACCTCCCGCGGGTCCGACCATCGCGGCCAGCCTCGTCGGCTACGCCGCAGGGACGATCACCAAGGTCGGCACGGCCACGTTCACGGCGAATGATCCGACCGCCCTCACCGGCGTCGTGGCCGTCGTGACCGCGACCGGCATCACGGGTGACAACTCCGCCACGTGGAACCCCACGATCAACGTGACCGTCCCGGGCGGGATGGCCGCCGCCGTCTACTCCGGGACCATCACCCATTCGGTGACGTGACCCGATGACGGCACGGCTACGAGCCGACGGGCGGACACCCCGCCGGGCCCGTCGGCTCGGTTCCCGATTCCTCGTCGGTCTCGCCACGATGGTCGGGGTGGCCGCGTTGTCGGTGCCCGCGAGTGCCTCGCCGATTTCGCCAACGGGCACCATCGGCATTCGTCTCCTCGACCAGCCGGCGAGCGAGGCGGGAGACCCGCGAGCGCAGATCTACATCGTCGATCACCTCGCACCGGGTACGGAGATCCAACGCCGGATCGAGGTGTCCACGACGACGTCGGCCGCACAGGTCCGCCTGTACGCGGCGGCGGCGTCCATCACCGATGGCTCGTTCCTGGGAGCACCGGGCGACACGCCCAATGATCTGTCGACGTGGACATCGGTGACGCCCGGTGCGATCACCATGACGTCAGGTCAGGTCGCCACCGCGACCGTGACGATCACGGTCCCCCGCGACGCCGCCCCGGGCGAGCACTACGGCGTCGTCTGGGCCGAAGCCCGCGCACCGGCCAGCGCGGCCGGTGGGGTCACGCAGGTCAACCGGGTCGGCATTCGCCTCTACCTCTCGATCGGGCCGGGGGGAGCACCCGCCGCCGATTTCTCGATCGACTCGCTGGCCGCGGGCCGTTCGGATGACGGCGTGCGAACCGTCGTCGCCCGCGTCCACAACACCGGCGGCCGGGCCCTCGACATCTCCGGCACGCTCGACCTCCGCACCACCTCCGGCGACCTGCATGCCGGGCCCTATCCCGCCGATCTCGGAACGACGCTGGCGATCGGCGCCACCGAAGGAGTGACGATCTCGATCGACACCGACCTACCCGCCGGCCCCTGGGACGCACAGATCACCCTGCACAGCGGACTCGTCGAGCGATCGGCCATCGCCGAGCTCACGTTCCCCGCTGCAGGCGTCTCACCCGCGGTACCCACCAGGCAACTCGATCCCGACAGCACCAAGCCGTCCCCTGGCACCCTGATGCTCCTCGCCCTCATCCTGCTCTCCGTCGTCCTCACCGCCCTCGTCCTGTCCAGGAGGACGCGCGAGCGCCGCCGGCACGCCGTGTTGGTTGGCGCCGCTCGCATCGCCCCTTGAAGGGACGGCTGGCGCGATCGATAAACAGTCCGGTCGACGTGGTCGGCCGGGTGTGCGGCCGTACCTTCCGAGGTTCTCGCGCCAGCTTGCTCGGGATGGGAGTACGATGGCCGTTGACACGGCGGGAGTGCCCATACCGTGTTGGACCTTGTCGTCACGACGGCACCCTCCGGGAGCGTTGCTCCGGACCCCTGGTAGCGCATTCAGCGTTCGAGCGTGACAACCAGGGAAGGCAGCCGATGAGGCTCACCGGGTTTCGCAGCCCACCGGGCCTGCCAACGAATTCGCCGTGTCGGTGTTCGCCGACGGTATGGCCGTCGTCGTGAGGTCGCGCGCCGCCGACCCGGAACACCGGTCGCAAGCATGGCTGTCGCAGAAAGGAGTCCGGTATGTACATCGGCCTGGGAACCATCCTGCTCATCATTCTCGTCGTCGTCCTGGTCAAGGCCCTCAGGTGATCCCGAACGGGGCACCAGCAACTCTCGCTCCGGCGTGAGCGACCACGCGTGCCCGCATCCTGCGAGCCGCACACAAGGAAGAAGGAAGTCCAATGGGCATCGTCGTGAGCATGTTCCTGATCGCGGCCGGCGCAATCATGCGCTATGCGGTCACGGCCGAAGGCAACGGGTTCAATGTCGGCACCGCAGGCATGGTGTTGATGGTTGTCGGGATTGTCGGCGCCGTCCTCTCCATCGTCTTCTGGGCGAGTTGGGGCGGGTTCGCCCGGCCCGGTCGCCGCACGGTCGTGTCCGGAACCACCGAAACCGTCGTCCGCGAGCGCGAGCGTGAGGTCCTGTAGTCCTTCATCGCGAGACGTTCGCCACCCTTCGCAGACCCCCAACGGCTCGATCGCTGGGCGTGTCCTAATCAGCCCTGGTGCTCGATGTCGTGTCCCTGCACCTCGACGATCAAACCGACACCACAACAGCCAGGAGAACCCCCATGAAAGCACTCGTCTACCACGGACCCGGAAACAAGACCTGGGAAGATGCCCCCGAGCCCACGATCATCGATGACACCGATGCGGTGGTCCGGGTCGATGCCACCACGATCTGCGGCACCGACCTGCACATCCTCAAAGGCGACGTTCCCGCCGTCACGGACGGGCGGATCCTCGGTCACGAAGCCGTCGGCACCGTCCACGAGATCGGCGCTGGTGTCAAGACGCTCGCGGTCGGTGATCGCGTGCTCGTGTCGTGCGTCAGCGCATGTGGTGCATGTCGATATTGCCGGGAAGGCCGCTACGGCCAGTGCCTCGGTGGCGGCGGCTGGATCCTCGGCAACACGATCGACGGCACCCAGGCCGAATACGTCCGGGTCCCGTTCGCCGACAACTCCACCTATCCCGTGCCGGCCGGCGCCAGCGACGAGCAGATCCTCATGCTCGCCGACATCCTGCCCACCGGCTACGAGGTCGGTGTGTTGAACGGAGCGGTCCAGCCGGGCGATGTCGTCGCGGTCGTGGGTGCCGGCCCCATCGGGCTGTCGGCGATCATGGGGGCTCGTCTGTTCAGCCCGAGCCACATCGTCGCCATCGATCTCGACGACAAGCGACTCGAGGCCGCGAAGCAGTTCGGGGCCGACATCGTCGTGAACCCGTCCCGCGAAGACGCCGAAGCCGTCGTGGCCGAGCTCACCGGAGGTCTCGGCGCGGACGTGGCCATCGAAGCGGTCGGCATTCCCGCCACCTTCGAGCAAGCCGTCCGCTTGGCCCGGCCGGGCGGACACGTTGCCAACATCGGCGTCCACGGCACGTCGGCGACGCTGCACCTCGAAGACATCTGGAGCCGCGACCTGACCATCACCACCGGACTCGTCGACACCAACACCACCCCGACGCTGCTCCGCCTCGTCACGAGCAACCAACTCGACGCAGACCGCTTCGTGACCCACCACTTCACCCTCGATCAGATGGATCAGGCCTACGAGACCTTCGGTGACGCCGCCGGCACCGGGGCACTCAAGGTTGTCCTCACCCGCAGCTGACCGGCGCGCCGTGGAGCCCCACCATCGACGAGCTGTCGGCACCGACGATCGGAGAATAGAGACGGACAATCGCTGGTTGTCAAAAGAGATGATCGAGCCAGCCGACCTCGTCGACGAGGACCAGAACGCGGCGATTGGCGGCATCTCCCATCTGGAGCGCCGGGGACGGTGGTGGCTGGCGCTGTCGTTCCTCGCGTGCCCTTGCCACCTGCCGCTGACGCTGGTCCTCCTGGCGACGGCCCTCGGCGGCACCGCGGTCGGCACTCTGCTGCGTGACCACGGTTGGGTCGCTGGCGCCATCATCGCTGCCGCGTGGCTGGTGGGTACCGGCCGCGGTCTCCTGCTGGTCCGGCGCGGGCAACGCGAGGGCTTCGCGTGCCCGGTTCGGACGGGCTGAGCGCGGCGCGACCTGGCCTGACCAGCGGATTCGCGTCGTGGACGTCCGCCGGCGTCTGGTCGAGCTGCCCCTACAAGTCAGATGTTGGGTTGTTGTCGCCGGGCGATCGTGCTCCTAGCGTGGATCGAAGGTCCCGGCGTCACTCCCGCCCCCTGGTCCGGGACCCCAATGGAGCAACGATGTCTGCCGCGCCCACCCAGTTCCGCGTCCTCGATCGGATGGGAGACTCGCTGCTTGCTGGAATCGTCCAGCCGACGGTGGTGGGGCCCGGGCGGCTGCACGGATCAGTCGACCTCAGCGGCGCTCTGTGCAACATCACCGCCCCCCGGCTTCGACTCACGGTCGAGGAGCTGCTCGGGGCCGGGTTGGTCGACATCCGCTTCGACTGCGGTGCACTCGACCTGTGCACTTCCGCCGGCCTCGATCTCTTCGATGGTCTCGGCACCGCGCTGCACCGCCTCGGGGGTGAGCTCCGTCTGACGCACGCCACTGGTGTGGTGCAGCGGGTTCTCGACATCGACGGCTGGGCACGGGTCCCCGACATGGGACCGGGGACGTCGTTCATCCCCGCATACTGCGTGGCCTGACCCTCCGCCGTCGCTTGTCGACGGCATCCACACCGAGCACCGCCCCGGCGCCGGCCAACGCCACGATCCAGCCGGCCAGCGGCGGTCCCGTGTGGTCGAGCTCGTGGGCGACCGGATGGAACGCCAGCACGGTGACCGAGAAGACCAGTTCGATCAGCGCAGCGGGGATGAGCAGCCGGTTGGTGCGCCAGCCCAGTGCCCCCGGCCAGCGGGTCGAGCTCCGGCAGGCGAATGCGTTGGCGGTCTGGCCGATGACCACCGTCATGAAGGCAGCGCCGGATGCGGCCGCGGCCACGTGACCGGTGGGTAAGGCGTCTCCGGGGCGCCAGCCCGCGGCGGCGAACGACACCACGAACGCCGCCATCGTGGCCGCGGCGATGGTG
Source organism: uncultured Acidimicrobiaceae bacterium (assembly GCA_963731885.1). GTDB lineage: Bacteria > Actinomycetota > Acidimicrobiia > Acidimicrobiales > Salinilacustritrichaceae > Salinilacustrithrix. Next base: position 156,142 of record CAVSXR010000050.1, read on the forward strand.
GGACCGAGGAGACCGAACGCCCGGCGGGCGACCGTGCGGTTGAGGAGACGTCCGGTCACGGGTGGCCGGTCGAGGACGCCCGGGGTGGGCGGCTCGGCACCGAGCGCGACAGCGGAGAGGGTGTCGGTCCCGATGTCGAGGGCGAGGATCTGCAACACACCGAGGGCGAGCGGGAACCGGCCACCGGAGAGGGCCCAGACGAGGAACGGGGTCAGCTCCGCCACGTTGTCGGTGAGGTGGTAGGTGAGAAATCGTCGCACGTTGAGGAACGTGGTCCGGCCCTGCTCGATGCCGGCCACGATGGAGGCGAAGTGGTCGTCGAGCAGCACGAGGTCGGCGGCTTCTCGGGCGACGTCGGTGCCGGACTCGCCCATCGCGATCCCGATGTCGGCCTCGTGGAGCGCCGGTCCATCGTTCACGCCATCGCCGGTCATGGCGACCACGTGTCCCCTGCTGCGCAGGGCACGGGCGATGCGGAGCTTGTCCTCCGGCGACACCCGAGCCACCACGATGCCGTCCCGGTCGAGCAGGGCGGCGAGCATGGCATCGTCGTCGGGGAGGTCCCGCCCGCTCACCACCATGCCGTCCGGTGACCGCAACCCGACCTCGGTGGCGATCGCCGCCGCGGTGGTGGGATGGTCCCCGGTGATCATGGCGACGCGGATGCCGGCCCGGCGGCAGCTGTCGATCGCGCCGGCCACGTCGGTGCGGGGTGGGTCCTCCATGGCGAGCAGGCCGAGGAGTTGGAGGTCGGTCTCGGCCTCGTCCGGGCTGGCAGGAATCCCGTTGGGTGTCGCGCGGACGGCGACGGCGAGGACTCGCAGACCTCGCCGGGTCAGCGCCTCGAGCGCGTCCGTGGACCCGTCGTCCCCGACACACGACGGCAGCACGGCGTCCGGAGCACCCTTCACCAGGATCTCGTCGTCGATGACCACCGACATGCGACGCCGGCGGGGATCGAACGGGAACCGGGCTCGGGGGACGACGCGTCGTTCGGCATCGGTGTCGATGCCCAGACGCCGGGCGAAGGTGTCCAGCGCGGCCTCGCTCGGGTCCCCGTGCGCCCGCCACTCGCCGTCCACCTCGTGGACGTAGCCCGACGAGCAGCGCACCGCGGCGCGGGCGAGCCGTTCCACGTCGGGTCGCAGCTCGGGCGTCGACAGGACCACCGAGCCCGTGGGTTCGTACCCGGCCTCGCTGGTGATGGCCGATCCGCCCGGCAACCACGCGGTGACGACGGTCATCTGGTTCCGCGTGAGCGTGCCGGTCTTGTCGGTGCAGATGAAGGTGGTGGATCCGAGCGTCTCGACCGCGTCGAGGTTGCGGACCAGCACCTGCCGGTGTGCCATCTGCTCGGCGCCCCACGCCAGCGACAGGGTCACGGTGGGCAGCAGACCCTCCGGTACCAGGGCGACGGTGACGCCGATGGCGAAGACGAACCCGTCGGAGGCCGGGTTCCCGAGCAGGAGCGACAGCACGAAGAACAGCCCACCCACGCCCACGGCGATGGCGGCGACGGACCGGACGAGGTGGTGCAACTCGAGGGTCAGGGGGCTGGGCGTCTCGGTCGTCGCCGTCGTCAGCCGGGCGATCGACGCCAGCCGGGTGGACTCGCCGGTGGCGGTGACGGTGGCCTCGCCGTCTCCCTCGACGACGAAGGTGCCGGCGAAGAGGGCTGTGGCTTCGTCGGCCGAGGCCGGTTCGCTCTCCCCGGTGAGCATCGACGTGTCGACGAGCATGCTGTGGGCCGCCACGGTGGTCCCGTCGGCCGGGATGCGGTCGCCGGATTCGAGTACGAGCAGGTCGTCGACGACGACGTCGGCGGCGTCGATCATGATCCGCCGACCGTCGCGGCGGACGGTCACTTGGAGCGGGAGCAGGGCTCGGAGCCGCTCGGCGGCGCGGTCGGCTCGGTTCTCCTGCACGAAGGCGAACACCGCGTTCAGTGCGACGACGATGAAGATGGCGACGCCGAGTTGGGGGAGGCCGGCGAGGAGGGCGAGCGCGCCCGCGGCCCACAGCATGAGGGCGAAGAAGTGGACGAGTTGACCGATCAGGCGAAGGAGCGCAGAGGTCCGAGGAGGTGGCGGCAGCCGGTTGGGCCCGTCACGCGCCAGCCGGGCGGCTGCCTCCGCGGAGGTGAGGCCGGGACGGAGCGGCGCCGTCAGCTCACCCATGGCCGGTTCGGCTGGGGCAACGGGGCGGTTCGGTCACCGCTGGCATTGAAGCGCGCGCTGGTCTGCCACGGCAGGGCCACTGGTCCCGACTCGTGCGCGTTGCCGTCGCGGTGGATTGTCCGGTTCGGGAACTGACTGCCCGGGATCAGCCCGCGGTTGCCCCCGCCACGTAGTCGGCGAACCCGTCGAGCGAACCCAGCTGTGGGTAGTCCCGCTCGGGGATGTCGATGCCGGTCTCCTCGTGCACTGCGGTGACGAGGTTGAGGAAGTCCATCGAGTCGAGATCGAGGGTGTCCTGCAATGGGGCCTGGGGGTCGGCCTCCGCCAGGTCGACCTCGGGGGCGATCCGATGGATGAGACGGTCGATGAGGGCACGTGCGTCGGTGGTGTTCACAGGTCCTCCGGGGACTGGAGCAGCTGGTCGATGCGGGCGAGGAAGCGAGCGCCTTCATGACCATCTGATGCCCGGTGGTCGGCGGAGAGCGTGGCGCGGATCACGGGCCGGACCCCGAGCATCCCGTCGGCCGCCCACGGTCGCTCGTTGATCTTTCCGAAGCCGACGAGGGCCACCTGCGGCGGATAGATCACGCCGTACACCTCGTCGACGCCTTGGTCGCCGAGGTTGGTGATGGTGATCGTCGGATCGGTCAGATCGGAGCTGCGCAGCGCCCCGGCCCGGGCCCGCTGGACGAGGCCGCGCAGTGCGGTCATCAGTTGGTCGACATCGAGTTGGTCGGCATCGGCGATGGCCGGAGCCACCAGCCCGCCTCCTCGCAGGGAGACTGCGACGCCGAGGTGCACCGCCGTCGACGGGTGGAAGGCGTCGTCCGTCCACGTGCCGTTCACGACCGAGATCTCACCCGCCGCTCGGGCGACGGCACGGAACAGCACGGCTGCCGGCAGCACACGTTCGGTCACGGGGCGGTCAGCGTTCTGGTCGGCGAGCCAACCGGACGCGGCGCGGAGATCGATGGTGGTGGCGAGGTAGTAGTGGGGGATCTCCCGGGCCGATCGGGCCATCAGGGCCCCCACCGCCCGTCGGGTGTCGAGGCGGCGCGCCGGTTGCTCGGGGGTCGGCGGGGCCGATGGTGGAGGCGATGTCGCGGCCGGAGTGCCACCGTCGAGGTCGGGGGCGATGACCGCGCCGCCCGGGCCGGTGCCGGTCACCTGGTGGAGGTCGATGCCATCGCGCGCTGCGGCGCGACGCGCCATCGGCGACGCCCGGACGAATGCCGGCGCCTCCGCCGCCGAGACGAGCGGGGCCGCCATCGGAGGTGCGGTGACGGCCGGCGGTGCGATCACCGACGCCTCCATCCCAGTGGCCGGGACCGGGGCCGGGGCTGGAGGGACGGTGAGCGTGGCGGGGGCACCGATCGCCCGCAGGCGAGCCAATGGCGTCCCGACGGCCACCTCGACCCCGGGTTCGATCAGCAGTTCGTCGACCACCCCGTCCTCGAACACCTCGACCTCGATGGTCGACTTGTCGGTGTCGACGACGGCCACGATGTCGCCGCGGTGCACGACATCCCCCTGCTCCACCCGCCACTCGACGATCGTGCCGGCGTCCATGTCGGCGCCCAGCACGGGCATGCAGAAGTCACCCAACGGTCGCGCCTCCCACCACCTGCCGAGCGGCGGCGACCACATCGGCGACCTGGGGAAGTGCTGCGTCCTCCATCTGTCGGGCGTACGGCGTCGGTACTTCGGCGGCGCACACCCGGCCGACGGGCGCGTCCAGGTCGTAGAAGGCGCCCTCGGTGATGCGGGCGCTCACCTCGGCGGCCAGGCTGCCGGAGCGCCAGCCCTCGTCGACGATGACCGCCCGGTGGGTCCGCGTCACCGACGAGAGGATGGTCTCGTCGTCGAGCGGGCGGAGCGTGCGCAGATCGATGACGTCGCAGGTGATGCCGTCGAGGGCGAGGGCATCGGCCGCGTCGAGCGCCTTGCCCAGCGACCCCCCGTAGGTGACGAGCGAGACGTCGTCACCGTGGCGCCGGATCGCAGCTCGGTCGATGTCGACGGGGCCGGCGTCGTCGGCCAGTTCTCCGCCCAGCCCGTACAGGCCACCGTGTTCGAAGATGATCACCGGATCGGGGTCGCACAGCGCGGTCCACAACATGCCGCGTGCGTCCTCCAACGTGGCGGGGGCCACGACGCGGATCCCCGGGACGGACGCATACCAGGCCTCGAGGCTGTGCGAGTGCTGGGCGGCCAGCTGCCGGCCGGCGCCGGTGGTCATGCGGATGACGAGGGGAACGTTGAACTGGCCGCCGGACATGTGGAGGACCGTCGCCGCGTTGTTCACGATCTGGTCCATGGCGAGGAGGCTGAAGTTCACCGTCATGATCTCGACGATGGGGCGCATGCCGTTCATCGCCGCGCCGACGCCGGCGCCGACGAAGGCCGATTCCGACAGGGGCGTGTCGCGGATCCGGTCCGGCCCGAACTCCTCCAGCAGCCCGAGCGTGACTGCGAAGCACCCGCCGTACCGGCCGACGTCCTCGCCCATCACGAAGACCCGGTCGTCGCGGCTCAGGGCGTCGCGGATGGCCTCTCGCATGGCCTCGCGGTAGGTGGTCTTCATGGCACCGCCTCGCTGTGCACGAATCGCAGGAGATCGGCGACCGGCTCCTCGTCGGCGGCCTCGGCGAAGTCCACCGCGGCGTCGATCTCGGCGGCGACCTCCGCCTCGACCTCGTCGAGCTCGCCGTCGTCGAGTGCGCCGTGGTCACGCAGCCGCGCGGTCAGCGTCTCGATCGGGTCGCGGTGCTTCCACTCCTCGACCTCTTCCTTGCTCCGGTAGCGCTCGGGGTCGTACATCGAGTGGGCGCGGAAGCGGTAGGTGCGCATCTCGAGGAACACCGGCCCGCCACCAGCTCGGATCTGGACGACCGCCTGCCGGGCGGCATCGGCCACCGCCAGCACGTCCATCCCGTCGACGCTCCACGCCGGCATGGCGTAGCTCGAGGCCTTGCGCACCATGTCGGTCTCCGACTCGGAGCGGTCCAGTGCCGTCCCCATCGCGTAGAGGTTGTTCTCGCAGATGAACAGGACAGGGAGCTGCCACAGGGCGGCCAGGTTCATCGACTCGTGGAACTCGCCTTCGGCCACGGCCCCTTCCCCGAACACGCACGCCGTGATCGTCGGTCGCCCCCGCATCCGATCGGCCAGCGCGAGACCCACCGCCACCGGCAGTCCGCCGCCGACGATGGCGTTGCCGCCGTAGAACCGATGATCGCGGTCGAAGATGTGCATCGATCCGCCCCGGCCGCGACAGGTGCCGGACACCTTCCCGAACATCTCCGCCATGATCGCCGGGGCCGGGATCCCGCGTGCCAGGGCGTGGCCGTGCTCCCGATAGGTCCCGACCACGGCATCGTCGGCCTCGAGGGCCCGGTTCAGGCCGACGGCGACGGCCTCCTCGCCGATCGAGAGGTGGAGGAACCCGTGGATCCGGCCCGCGCTGTACAACTCGACGCAGCGCTCCTCGAACCGGCGCACCAGGAGCAGGTCGTGGAGCAGCTTCCGGCTCGCCGCCCGGTCGAGGTCGGGCCCGGACTCCGTGGGGCCGGTCATGTGTCGTCCTCGAGCATCGAGAGGTCGCCCTCGGGCAGGCCGAGGGCTCGGGCCCGCAACAGTCGACGCATGATCTTGCCGCTCTTGGTCTTCGGCAAGTGGGCGTCGAAGACGATGGACCGGGGTGCGACCGCCGGCCCGAGGTGCTTGCGGGCATGTCCGAGCAGCTCGGAGCGAAGGTCTTCGGTCGCCTCGACGCCGGGGCGCAGGCTGACGTAGGCCCGGACCACCTCGCCGGCCACGTCGTCAGGCACACCGATCACGCCGGCCTCGACCACGGCGGGATGGTCGAGGAGCGCCCGCTCCACCTCGACCGGACCGATCAGGTGACCGGCGGACTTGATGACGTCGTCGGCCCGCCCGTCGAACCAGAACCACCCATCGGCGTCGCGGTGGGCGGCGTCGCCGGTCAGGTACCAGCCACCGGCGAAGCAGGCGGAGTACCGCTCGTCGTCGTGGAGGTACCCGCGGAACATCGATGGCCACCCGGGGCGCAGCGCGATCTCGCCGGTCACGCCGGCTTCCTCCACCTCGTGCACCGCACCGTCGGTCACCGCGGCCCGCCCGTTGGCGCCACGAGCCAGGATCGTCGCCTCCACGCCGGGGAGCGGTCGGCCCATGGACCCCGCCCGCACCGGGAGGTCGGCCGAGTTGGCGATCATGATCCCGCCGGTCTCGGTCTGCCACCAGTTGTCGTGGATCGGGGTGCCGAGCGCACCGCGACCCCACTCCACCGCGTCGGCCGCCAGCGCCTCGCCGACGCTGGCCACGAAGCGGAGGTGGGACAGGTCGTACTCGGAGGCGAGCTCCGCGCCGGCCCGCATCAGCATCCGGATGGCGGTGGGCGCGGTGTACCAGACGTTGACCCGCTGGTCCTGGAGGAACTGGTACCACCGCGCCGCGTCGAAGTCGGCCTCGTCGACGACGATGGTCGCGCCGTGGGTGAGCGGGGCGATGATGCCGTAGGAGACGCCGGTGACCCAGCCGGGATCGGCGGTGCACCAGAACACGTCGTCACCGTGCAGATCCAGGGCCAGCGCCGCGGTGGCGTGGTGGGCGACCACCGCGCGGTGGACGTGGATGGCACCCTTCGGTGTCCCGGTGGTGCCGCTCGTGAAGTGGAGCAACGCCATGTCCTCGGGATCGGTCGGGGGGATGACGAACTCGGGCGACGCCGCCTCCATCAGCGCGCCGAAGTCCAGCGCGCAGTCCTCGGAGTCGCCGTCCGAGCCCACCAGGAGCACGTGCTCGAGGTCGGGCAGGGCGTCGCGGATCGGCGCGACCTTGCGGTGGTACAGCGCAGGGGTGGTCACCAGGACGCGACCGTCGCCGCGCCAGATCCGCTGATGGATCGGATCGGGGCCGAAGACCGAGAACAGCGGGCTCACCACGCTGATGTTCTTCAACGCTCCGAGCACGGTGATGTACAGCTCCGGCACCCGGCCCAGCAGGGTGAACACGCGGTCGTCCTTGCCGACGCCCAGGTCCCGCAGGACGTTGGCGAAGCGGTTGGTCCGCTCCGCCAGGTCGGCGTAGGTGGCCTCGGTGGTGCTCCCGTCGCGAGCCACCCACCGGAAGGCGGTCCGTCCGGCGTTCGAGCCGTGGGCGTGGCGGTCGACGGCCTCGTAGGCCATGTTGAGCCCCTGCCCACCGGGGAGACCGTCGAGCTCGTCGCGAGCGTGCGCCCACCATTCCTCGTGGGCGAGCGGGGCGGGCGCGACCTGGCTGGCCACGGCGGTCAGCCGTCGGAAGCGAGAGGGGGTGATTCCTCGGCCAGGAACTCGAGGAAGGCCTCGTAGCCCCGGGGTGCGTACACCGAGGCGGTGCCGCCGTCCATCAACAGCGCGACGCCGAGCAGCTCGGCGACTTCCTCCGGGCTGGCGCCAGCCCGGGCCGCCGCCTTGGCGTGGTACGCGATGCACCCGTCGCAGCGCTTGACCACCGAGATCGCCAGCGCGACCGCTTCCTTCAGGCGAGCCGGCAAGACGCCGTCAGCCATCGCCGCCCCGTGCAGGGCGAGGAACCCCGTCCAGGTCTCCGGTATGGCGTGACGGAGCTCTTTGGTCGGTTGGCGAAGTTCCTGCAGTACCTGACCATGATCCATGGTCACACCTCCTGCGTCACCTCCGATTGTCCGGCGCCCCGCACGCCGAGCGGAAGGGGCGAAGGTCCTGCCGGCGGTGCCGTTCGGCGGGCCTGAGGCGGTCGGGACGTTCGGCCCTGGCTGGTGTCGGGAGCGACGGGAACGATGGTCTCGTGGGCACGTCGACCGAACCGGATGGCTCGCCCCGAAGCGTTCCGGTCCCTGACGGGACCATCGTGGTGCGCCCGGCGGAACCAACGGATGCGGACGGCGTCTACGCGCTCTATGCGGATCTGAACGCCGACGATCGCTACCGCCGGTTCTTCTCCGGATACCGGCCGGCCCGGGAGTCGATCGACGGCGAGGTCCGGGCGGTGGAGGCAGGTGGCTTCGCGGCCGTCGCCGAGCATCAGCCCGTCGACCGGCGCGATGACCCCGAGATCGTCGGTACCGCCGGCTGGGTGCCGCTGCCCAACGGCGATGGCGAGCTGGCCATCACCGTGGCGAAGCCGTGGCGCGGGTGGCTCGGTCCGTATCTGCTCGACTACCTCCTCGAACAGGCCGCGGCGCGCGGCGTGACCAACCTGCAGGCCGAGATCCTCCTGCAGAACCGCACGATGCTGGCAATGGCCCACGCTCGGGGGTACGTCGTCGTGAGCCATCCCGACCAGTGCGTCATCCGCCTGGCGCTGGGTGCCGCCCACGGGACACCGGACTGGCCGTCCGGCTCCGATGCCATCCGGATCCTCGTCGAGGTCCCCGGTGGTCACTGGCACGCCGAGTCCGCCGCGCAGGATGCAGGGGTACAGACGCTGACCTGTTCCGGTCCGTCGCACTTCGGTGGGAGGGGATGTCCCGAATTGGCCGGGACGCCGTGTCCGCTGGCGGCCGGGGCAGATGCCATCGTGGTCTGCCGCCCTCCCGAAGACGACGACTCGTGGAACGACCTCCGGGAGGCCCACCTCCGGCTCCACCCCGAGGTGCCGGTCTTCGTCGAGTGTCGGCGCGGGGCCACCCCTCACGCGGGCGAGCGGCCGGTCCCGACGGGTGACGACGCCGCGGTGGTGCGCTTCGTACGGCACGCGGCGGACGATCACGACTGACGGCGGGTGCCTTCCCCGGGGTGACGTTCGACCGATGACGGTCGAGCGGTTGTGGCGATCAGCCCGCGCGGTGACGGACGTCGGCGACCGTGACCCGCACCGCATCCCGGAAGGCGCGTGCCATCTCCTTGGCGTTCTCCCGGACGGCGACGTCCTCTACGGCATCTCCGATGGCGTCCATGGCCTCCTCGACGGTGGCCTTGACCCGATCGAAGCCGCAGGCCTTCTCGATGTCCTCGTCGGAGAGCTCCTCCTGGGCGTGGAGCTTGAGCTTGAGGGCGAGCGCGGACATCTGGTCTGCGACCTCGCCCCATGCGTTACGCGTGTCTGTCATGGTTCGAGCTTCCGGCCGGGCCCTTCGGCTGGCCAGGGCCGTTGGTCACTCTCGGCGGGGCCGGAGCGGCGCCCGCCTAGCCGTCCTTCGACAGCCGGGCCAGCGCCCGGTTGACCAGCTCCCGAGCCTCGCCGGCCAGGGCCACGATGTCCTCGTGGCCGGTGAGCGTGCCCATGATCCCGGGATCGAGGGCCTCCACCACGACGCCGTCGTCGGTCTCGCGAACCACGACGTTGCACGGCAACAGGACACCGATCTGCGGGTCGGCGTCGAGGGCTCGTCCCGCGAGATGCGGGTTGCAGGCACCGACGATGACGTAGCGGCCGATCTGTTTGTCGATCTTGGCCCGCAGGGTGGCCTGGATGTCGATCTCGGTGAGCGTGCCGAACCCCTCGGCGGCGAACGCCTGCTTCACGTGGGCGAGCGCATCGTCGAACGGCTCGGAGAGGACCACGGTTTCCTCGAAGATCATCGGTGATTCCTCCTGGGACGACAAACGGGGGCGGTTCGATCATCGCGCGCCGACCTCGCGCATGACCGAACAGTCTCGGTGGACATGGACCGACCATGAGCCAGTTCGGCATGCCCTGGTCCGACGTGTGGGTCACCGTGGTCACCGCGGTCTGCGTGTACGTCCTCGTGGTCGCCCTGTCGCGCCTGTTCGGCCAACGACAGTTCTCCCGCCTCACTGCCTACGACCTGCCCTTCGTGTTCGCCCTCGGGTCGCTCGTCGGTCGGGTCATCCTGATCCGGACCACTCTGGCCGGCGCCGCGACGGGTATCGCCACCATGTTCGTGCTCCACGCCGGCTCGGCGTGGCTGCACCACCGTGTGCCCTTCGTGCACCGCATGACGGAGAACCGTCCGATCCTGCTGCTGGCGGGCGGGGAGCTGCTGCCCGAGAACGTCCGCCGCGCCGGCACGAGCGAACTGGAGATCCACGAGAAGCTCCGCCTCGCCGGGGTCGGATCGATGGCCGAGGTGGAGGCCGCCATCATCGAGCGCACCGGCGACATCAGCATCGTCCGCGTCGGCCAGCCCCTCGACGTGACGATGTTCGACGATGTGTCGGGGAGCGAGCAGCTGTCGAACCGCTGACGGCGCGCTGTGAGCGGCGCCCGGCGGCACCTGTGATCAGTCCAGGTCGTCGGTTCCCGCGTCGCGGGATTGCTCGAGACGGTCGGCCTCCGGGACCTCCATCGAACCGTCCGTCACCTCGGTGTCGATCTCGTCGTCCTGGTCGAGGTCCTGGCGTTGCTCCAGGGCGTCGGCTTCGGGCACCTCGTCGCCGATGTCATCTGCCATGGGCTTCACGGTACCCACGTTCGAGCGCTCGCCCGCCGCCCGCGGGCATCGACAGGTATTCGATCGGGAACAGATGCCCCACGACCGCCAGAGCAGAGGAGTGGATCGCGAGATGGCACCAGAGCAGAAGGACGACCCCCGCTTCGAGGAGATCCAGCGCGAGATCGACGAGATCCGGGCCCGCTTGCCGAAGGACCCGGGGCTCGGGATCCCGGATCCCGACATCCAGCCCGTGGTGGCCGACGAGGACATGGTCGATCCACCGATCTGATCCGCCGGTCGGATCCGCCGATCCGACCCTGGGCCCTGAGGCCACCTAGGTTCTCCCGCCATGACCGGAATCCTGGATCGCCTGTTCGGAGTCGAAGGAAAGCACGTCATCGTCACCGGTGGGTCACGCGGCATCGGCCGGATGATCGCCACCGGGTTCGTCGAGGCGGGCGCCACCGTCTACATCTCGGCCCGCAAGGCCGATGCGTGCGATGCCACAGCGGCCGAGTTGAACGAGCTCGATGCCACCGGCAGTTGTGTGTCGATCCCCGCCGATCTGTCCACACGCGAGGGCATCGCCGCACTGGTCGACGGCGTGGCCGCACACACCGACGTCGTCCACGTGCTGGTCAACAACGCCGGCGCCACGTGGGGCGCACCCCTCGACGAGTACCCGGAGGATGGGTTCGACAAGGTCTTCGACATCAACGTGAAGGGTGCGTTCCTGCTCGTCCAGGCGCTCGCCCCCGTGCTGCGGGCGAGTGCCACCGACGACGACCCGACCCGTGTCATCAACATCGGCTCGATCGACGGCATCCGGACGCCTGCGATGGAGAGCTATGCCTACAGCGCGAGCAAGGCCGCCATCCTGGCGCTGACCCGGCACCTGGCCAAGTTCCTGGTGCGCGACGGCGTGCTGGTGAACGCCATCGCCCCCGGGCCGTTCGAGTCGAAGATGATGCACTTCGCCCTGGGGAGCGAGGAGGGTCGCCAGCTGGTTGCGTCCGGCGTGCCGGCCCGTCGCATCGGTCGGCCCGACGACATGGCCGCGGCGGCCCTGTTCCTCGCCGGCCGTGGGTCGACCTTCCTGGTGGGGGAGACCATCCTCGTCGACGGCGGGATCGCCAACTGCGGCTGACCCCCTCGGCTCACGCCTCGGGGAGGGCGACTTCCGACGGCGCCTGGCCGTGTTCGTCCATCGGGTATGCGGTCTGGCAGTAGCCGTGGTTGCAGTACCCGCGGGGGTGTGTGTGCAGGTACGCCTGGTGGTAGTCCTCGGCGTAGTAGAAGACCCCGTCGCCAGCGTCGTCGACCGGTTCGATCTCGGTGCTGATCTGGCCGTAGCCGGCTTCGGCGAGCGCCCGCTGGTAGCGATCGGCTGAGGCCTGGGCCGCCGAGAGCTGGGTCGGAGTGGTGGTGTAGATCGCCGACCGGTACTGGGTGCCGACGTCGTTGCCCTGGCGGTTCGGGGTGGTGGGGTCGTGGTTCTCCCAGAAGGCCTTGAGCAGCACCTCGATGTCGACTGCGGCGGGGTCGTAGACGACCTGCACCGTCTCGGTGTGGCCGGTGCGCGACGTGCAGGTCTCCTCGTAGGTGGGGTTCTGGGTGAACCCGCCCATGTAACCCACCGCGGTGGAGTACACGCCGGGGATCTGCCAGTAGATCCGCTCGGCGCCCCAGAAGCAGCCCATGGCGAAGTAGATGACCTCGTGGCCATCGGGCCACGGCCCCTGGAGCGGCGTGCCCAGCACGAGGTGCCGCTCGGCGACGGGTATGGCCTGGTCCCGCCCCGGGAGCGCGTCATCGGGGGCGATCATCGTGGTCTTGTCACGGCCGAAGAGTCCCATGGCCACAGGCTACGGCCGGGGGGTGCGTTCGACTGCCCGCCACCGGTGCTGTCACCGACCGTTCAGATCTGATCGTCAGAGGGTCTCGGTAGGGTGGTCCGAATGCTTGCCGACGGAGAAGTGGAACGGGTCCTGGTCGTCGCCGCCCACCCGGACGATGTCGATTTCGGGGCCGCCGGGACCATCGCCCGATGGACGGTGGCAGGTGCCGAGGTCGTGTACTGCATCGTGACCGACGGCGACGCTGGGGGCTTCGATCCCGACGTGCCGCGCGGCGACATCCCCGGGATCCGGCGCGGGGAGCAGACCGCCGCCGCCCAGTCGCTCGGTGTCGACGAGCTCCACTTCCTCGGCTATCCCGATGGCCGGCTCGAGGTCACCCTCGAGCTGCGGCGGGACATCTCCCGGGTCATCCGCCACGTCCGTCCCCGCCGCGTCCTGGTGCAGTCGCCGGTGCGCACGCTCGACAGCATCTACCGCAACCATCCCGACCACATCGCGGCGGGCGAGGCGGCCTGCTGTGCCGTGTACCCCGATGCCCGCAACCCGTTCACCTTTCCCGAGCTGATCGCCGAGGGCCACGAGGCGTGGAGCGTCGAGGAGCTGTGGATCATGGGCAGTGGGCCCGACGCCGACACCCACGTCGACATCACCGACACCTTCGATCGCAAGCTCAAGGCGTTGCGGTGCCATGTGAGCCAGATGACCGACCCGGACGCCATGGAGGTCCGGTTGCGCGAGTGGGCCACCGCCAACGCCGCCGCCGCCGGGTTCGAGGCGGGTCGTCTCGCGGAGGCATTCCGGGTGATGGACACCCGCTGATCGCTCGATGCCCCTCAGCCGTTGATGGGGCCCGCGGTCGACTGGAGCGAGGCCGCGCTGCGACCCGATCGATGAGCGATGATCTCGGCGACGATGGCCACGGCGGTCTCGGCCGGGGTTCGGGCGCCGAGGTCGAGCCCCACCGGGCCGTGGATGGTGGCCAACTGGTCGGGCCCGAAGCCCTGTGCCGTCAGGCGCTCCCGCCGGGCCGATTGCGTACCGCGCGAGCCGAGCGCGCCGACGTATCCGCGGCCGTGGCGCAGTGCCGCGGCGAGGGCTGGGGTGTCGACCGCCTCGTCGTGGCTGAGGACGACGAGGGCGTCGTGGGAGCACTGGGCTCCGGCGGCGGCGATGGCGTCGTCGGCGCCGCCGACCGTCTCGTGCGACCAGCCGAGCAGGGCCGCCTGGGCGGCCAGCGCCTCGCCGACGACGGCGTGGCCCACGATCCGCACCGTGGTCGGAGGCAGGAACGACTCGATCATCGTGGCCTCGTCGACCTCGAGTGCCGGGCGGCCACCGCGCAGCAGGCGGGCCGCGGTGCGGTCGACGGCATCGTCGTCGGTCACCGAGCCGGCCGTCATGCCGTCGTCGGTCACCACGCGGGTCGAGCCGGTGTCGAGGTCGGAGGCGATGACCACCGGGCGCCGAGCGGCCAGCGCGTCCCAACCTCGCCGATCGATCGACGAGAGTGGTTGGAGCAGCAGCCGAGCATGGCCACCGCACGCCAGGCCGGCGTCGGCCGCGTCGGGGTCGGTGATGTCGACGTCGACCGTCCCGGTGCTGGTGCCGTCGACGATGCGTGCGCCCAGCGCCCCGTCGGCGAGACCGGCGAGGACGCGTCCCGCCACCACCGCGCCGTTCGGTCCGAGAGCCACGGCCTCGCCGGCGTGGCGGCTCCCGAAGCCGTGGAGCTCGACGACCCGAGCGACCACGGTGCCGTCCGGGAGCCGGTCCAACGCGTCCGCGACGTCGTACACGCCGACGACGGTATCGGTGATCAGCTCAGACCGGCGATCTCCAGCATCGACGGCGGGATGGCGGTGTCGCCCCGGGCGAGCATGGCGGCCCGCTCCACGTTGACGACGTCGTGCTCGCGGTGGCGCCACCGGTCCCACGGGCCCGACGGGATCGCCGCGGGATCACCGTCGGCAGCCACGCAGGCTCGCAGGTACCCCTGCAGGTCGCGCAGCTCCTCCTCGCCGCCGATGCCACCGTGGCCGGGAACGATCACCGGCGCCAGCTCGGCCAACCGATCGAGCTCGTCGGCCCACCGCGTCGGGTCACCCTGGAAGCACAGCGGAGTCACGCCGAACGCTGCCATGGCGCCGGCGAAGCAGATGCCGGCCCCGTCGACCACCGCGACGAGGTTCTCCGCCTGGGACCCGGCCATCGGGTGGAGCGACACCGCCGGGGTGAGCCGTACCGGCGTCTGCACGATGTGGGACACCGGCTTGGTCGTGAGCTCGTCGTCGAACTCGTCGGCGACGGCCGGGAGGAGGCGCCGGTAGATCTCCGGTGTCGGAGGCTGGTCGAGGTGCACGCTGGTCTGGCGTCGCCCGTACATGCCCGACATCGTGAACTGGGCCGTGCCGCCGACGAACTCGATGGTGGAGCCGGTGAGCACGGTGCGCCGGACCCGAACCCCCAGCGCCTCGATCGCGCCGGTGAAGGCCGCGGTCTGCGATGGCACGCACAGCGTGTCGATGGCAGTGGCGGCGTCCTCGTCGATCACCAGACCGGCGTTGGGGAACCCGTCCCCCGGGGTCTCGGCCAGCCAGGCGTAGACGCCGGTGTCGAGGGGCACGAGGCTCACGAGCGCTCGGCCTCCCGGCGCATGGGGACGTGGGGGATGCCGTCCTCGACGTACTCGTCGCCGCACACCTCGAAGCCGAACCGGCGGTACCAGTCGGCGAGGTGGGACTGGGCCCCGAGGACGATGGTCGCGGCGGCCCGGGCGTGGAGCACCGTGATCGCCTCGTCCATCAACCGGCTGGCCACGCCGCTCGACCGGACGTCGCGCCGGGTGGCGACGCGGCCGATCGACCAGACGCCGTCGCCTTCGTCGAGGATGCGCGCGGTGGCGGCGACGCCTCGCTCGTCACGGATCCACAGTTGTTCGGCGCCGGACTCGATGTCGCGGCCGTCGATGTCGAGGAAGACGCAGTCCTGCTCGACGACGAAGACCTCCGAGCGGAGCTGGAGGATGTCGTGGAGATCGCGGGGTGACAGGGCGTCGAGCGGGGCGCGCTGGATCGCGCCCTGGCGGTCGGGGTCGGTGCGGTCCGCTGCCACCTCTGCATCGTGGCATGCATGTGCCCTGCCGACCGGACCGGGTCCGTTCGTGCAGGTCTGGTCACGAACGCTGATCTGACCGGCAGTTCTGACCACACCACACCGCCAGGACCCGGACCGGGCGGCAGGGCGAGGGTCTCGGCTGGTCAGGGTCGTTGGAGGGTGGTGAACCAGCGATCACCCGAGCGGCGGGTCGAGAGGGGTTGGAGCCGCGCCGCCCGGGCCAGCGGCGCGATGCCGTCGGCACCGACGACCGCCCACGGGAACCAGTCGGTGAGCTCGTCGCCGTAGCGGATGCGGGCCTCGATGGTGCGGGTCGGTGTACCGGGCGGTTCGACCTCGACCACGATCCGTCCGCCGGGGCGGACCAGGTCGTGGAGCCGGCCGAGCAGGGTGGTCGGATCGCCGCCGATCCCGATGTTGCCGTCGAGCAGGAGGGCCGAGCCCCAGCGGCCGGTGCCCGGCAACGGGTCGAACACCGAGCGGTGGAGCACGGGTGCCCCCCGTCGACGGGAGTGGCGGATGGCCTCGCCGCTGACATCGACACCGAGCGCGGTGACACCGGCCGCCGCGAGGTGGGACACGATGCGTCCCGGACCGCAGCCGACATCGAGGACGGGATGGTCGAGCCCGTCGAGGGCGAACAGATCGTGGCAGTCCGGTTCGCAGAACCAGCGCTCGGAATCGGGCGCGAGGTCGAGACCGCACGAGGATTCCAGCCGGATGGCTGGGATGGTTGCTGTCATGGTTTCAGATCGCTCCAGCGCCCGTGCCCTGGACCTGCCCGATCGCCGCCGCGAAGCGGCTGTCGGGGATGGAAGCCGCGACCTCGAGGGCCTCGGCGAAGTGGTCGACATCGGTCATGGTCGGGAGGAGCCCGACGCGGTGACCGAGCGACTCGAGCCGGGCCAACTGGTGGGCTCCGGTGTGCTCGGCGCTCATGGGGATGTCGACGAAGACGCGCTCGTCGGCGCCCGGCAGCCCGATGAGCCACCAGCCGCCGTCGTCCGCCGGACCGAGGACGGCGTCGTGGTGGACGCCGTCGAGCATCGCCATGGACGCGCGGAGATCGTCCGCGGTGAGCTGCGGTGTGTCCATGCCGATCTGGATGCCCGGGCCGTCGGTTGCCGCCCAGGCCGCCGCGAGGCGTCGGTCGAACGTTCCCTCGACCTGGGGGACGATTCGTGCCCCGGATGGGATCCACGGACCGGGGGCACCGTCGAGGGCGACGACGATCTCGTCGGGATCGGCGGCAACGACCGCATCGAAGGTGTCGAGCAGCGCCGCCTCGGCGATGGCCGCGGCCTCGGCTGCCGTGCAGGGCGGGCAGAGGCGGGTCTTGACCCGACCCGGGACCGGCTCCTTGGCGACCACGAGGGCGAACATCGGAGCGGAACGTACCCATGGCACGGGACGCGCAGAACGATTCGGACGCTTACGAAATGCAGAACAATGCGACCGGTCGGCCGGCTGGGCAGCCCGATCCCGCACCCCGGCTCGTACCATCATCCCGGTGTCCCCGAGCCCGCGCATCGTCGTCGTCGAGGACGATCTCGCCATCAACGACGTGGTGGTCCGGTACCTGGAGAAGGACGGCTTCGAGGTCGACAGCTACGTGCACGGCGGCGAGGCCCTCGATGCCCTGCTGGAGCGCCCACCGGACCTGGTGGTCCTCGACCTGATGCTCCCCGGCATCGACGGGGTGGAGCTGTTCCGGCGGCTGCGGGCGCTGGCCCCGGTGCCCGTGGTGATGCTCACGGCACGAGGTGACGAGACCGACCGCATCCTGGGCCTGGAGATGGGGGCCGACGACTACATCGCCAAGCCCTTCTCGCCGCGTGAGCTGGTCGCCCGGGTCAAGGCGGTGCTCCGCCGGGTGCAGGGGGCGCGGGACACCGTCGAGGCCGGCGCTTCGCCCGTGCTCGAAGCCGGCGATCTGCGGGTCGACGTGGCGGCGCGGGAGGCCCGTCGGGACGGCGTCCCGCTCACGCTCACCGCCCGCGAGTTCGAGCTGCTCGCCTACCTGATGCGCCATCCGAACCGCGCCTTCCGGCGCGAGGAGCTGCTCGAGGCGGTGTGGGGCTACACGTTCGGGGACACGTCGACCGTGACGGTGCACGTCCGTCGCCTCCGCGAGAAGGTCGAGGTCGATCCCGGCGAGCCCCGACACCTCGTCACGGTGTGGGGCGTCGGCTACCGGTTCGAGCCGTGAACGCCCGCGTCCAGGTCACCGTCGCCGTCACCGGCGTCGTCCTCACGATCCTCACGGCGTGGATGCTCGAGATGCCGGGCTCCGACACCAGTGCCCTGCTCGGGCTGGCCGCGGGCGGGGCGATCGCAGCCGCCGTCCTGGGGGGCGTGGTGCTGCGCACGATGCGGACCGCCTCGCTGCGGGCGCAGGCCGTCGCGGTGGCACTGGTCGCCGTGCTCGGGACGACGGTCGGTGTCGTGTTGGCGGCCGACAGCATGTTCGTGTCGTCCCACGACCTCGGCGCCCTGCTCGTGGTGCTGCTGGCGTCCTCGACCGTGGCCGTGATGATGGCGATCCGGTTCGGGTCCCGCATCGGCACGGCGAGCCACGATCTCGAGGAGCTCGCTCGCCGGTTGGGCGACGGCGACCTCATCATGGTCGGCGACGTCCCGGTGGCCCAGGAGCTGGCCCGCCTCGCCGAGGAGCTGCGCCTCGCGTCCGAGCGGCTCGACGAGTCCCGGACGAAGGAGCGGGCGATGGAGGCGTCGCGCCGCGAGCTCATCGCCTGGGTGTCGCACGACCTGCGCACACCGCTCGCGGGTATCCGGGCCATGGTCGAGGCGCTCGAGGACGGCGTCGTCGACGACGCCGACGACGTCGCGCGCTACCACGCCACCATGCGGCAGGAGACCGACCGGCTGGCCATGTTGGTCGACGACCTGTTCGAGCTGAGCCGCATCGAGGCGGGCGCGCTCGACCTGCGCTACGAGACGGTGACGCTGGGCGACGTGGTGGCCGAGGCCGTGGCCGGGGCCACTCCGGTGGCCACCGCCAAGGGGGTGCACCTGCGCGGCGATGCCACCGGAGACCAGGTGCCGCTGCGGGTCGCGCCCGCCGAGTTGACCCGGGTCGTGCGCAACCTGCTCGACAACGCGATTCGCCACACTCCGGCCGGCTCCGAGATCCACGTCCGGTGCGGGTACGAGGACGGTCGCGCCGTGCTGTCGGTGGCCGACGCGTGCGGCGGCATCCCCGACGAGGACCTCGGTCGGGTGTTCGACCTGGCGTTCCGCGGCGACGCGGCGCGCAGCGGCGTGGGCGGTGGCGGGCTCGGGCTGGCCATCGCCCAGGGCCTGGTCGACGCCCACCAGGGGTCCATCCGGGTCGAGAACAGCGGTCCCGGGTGCCGGTTCGTGGTCGAGCTGCCGGCCGCGGGATGAGCGTCAGGGCCTCGTCGGTCCCGACTACCCGCCGGTAACCTCGGATCCATGGCCGACTACCGCGCACCCCTCGAGGACATCCGCTTCGTGCTCACCCGCATCGCCGGGTTGGGCGACCTGGCCCGCTACGAGGGGTTCGCCCACGCCGAACCCGAGCTGGTGTTCAGCGTGCTCGAGGAGTGCGCTCGGTTCATGGAGAACGAGGTGGCGCCGCTCAACCGGGTGGGCGACGAGCAGGGGAGCGTCTGGCACCCGGATCACACCGTCACCACTCCCGACGGATTCATCGACGCCTACCGGGCCTACGTCGAGGCCGGCTGGGGTGGGGTGCCGTTCCCGGAGGCCTACGGCGGTGGTGGCTTCCCGTGGCTGGTCGGTCTGGCCATGCAGGAGATGCTCACCGCCTCCAACGAGGCCTTCTCCATGGCCCCGCTGCTCACCCAGGGGGCGATCGACGCCCTGCTCGAACACGGCGACGAGATCCAGCGGGAGACGTTCCTCCCCAAGATGGTCACCGGCGAATGGGCCGGCACCATGAATCTGTCCGAGCCCCAGGCCGGCTCCGACGTGGGCGCTCAGCGCACCCGGGCCGAGCGCCAGGACGACGGCACCTACCGCATCACCGGCACCAAGGTCTGGATCTCCTGGGGTGAGCACGACATGGCGGACAACATCATCCACCTCGTGCTCGCCCGCACGCCCGACGCGCCCCCCGGCACCAAGGGCATCTCGCTGTTCATCGTCCCCAAGTTCCTGGTCGACGACGACGGCACGCTGGGGGAGCGCAACGGCGTGATGTGCCAGTCGATCGAGCACAAGCTCGGCATCAAGGCCAGCCCCACCTGCGTCCTCGACTACGACGGCGCCGTCGGGTACCTCGTGGGCGAGGAGAACCGCGGCATGGCCGAGATGTTCACCATGATGAACAACGCCCGACTGTCCGTCGGACTGCAGGGCCTGGCAGTGGGCAGCCGCGCCTACCAGGACGCCGTCCAGTACGCCAACGAGCGCCAGCAGGGTCGAGCGATCGGCGCGCCGGCCGGCGAGCAGTCGCTCATCGTCGAGCACCCCGATGTGCGGCGCATGCTGCTGACGATGAAGGCCCAGCTCGAAGCCATGCGCTGCGTGATGTACCGCACCGCCCAGGGCATCGACATCGTGCACAAGGCCACCGACGAGCCGACCCGCACCGCCGCCCAGGAACGGGTCGACCTGCTGATCCCGATCTGCAAGGGCTGGGGCACCGAGCTCGGTGTCGAGATCGCCTCCACCACCATCCAGGTCTACGGCGGCATGGGCTACGTGGAGGAGACCGGTGTCGCCCAGCACTTCCGCGACGCACGCATCGCCCCCATCTACGAGGGCACCAACGGCATCCAGGCCATGGACCTCGTCGGCCGGAAGCTGCCGATGCGCGGTGGCGGTGTCGTCAAGGACTTCCTGGCCGATGTCGCCGCCACCGTCGAGCGCGTCCGGGCAGCCGGCACCGACTACACGGCCATCGCCGACGCGCTGGCCGATGCGGTCGCGGGGTTGCAGGAGTCCACCGACTGGTTGATGACCAACGGGCTCGAGGACGTCCGCCACGCCCTCGCCGGCGCCACCCCGTATCTCCGCCAGTTCGGCATCGTCACCGGTGGCTGGCTGCTGGCCGAATCGGCGCTCGAGGCCAAGGCGCTGCTCGACGCCGGCGACGACGCCTTCACCACCGAGTTCCTCGAGGCCAAGTTCACCACCGCTCGCTTCTACGCCACGCAACTGCTCCCGCAGGCACGCGGTCTGGTCGCCGCGGTGACGGCCGGCTTCGAGGACCTCATGGAGCTGGAGCCGTCCCAGTTCTGACCGGTTCGAGGGGGGTCAGCGCAGCGAGCGGAAGCAGTCGCGCACCTCGGCGACGTAGAGGTCGGGCTCCTCCATGGCGGCGAAGTGGCCGCCCCGGTCGAGCTCGTTGAAGTGGAGCAGTTCCCCGAACTGCTTCTCGGCCCAGCGCTTCGAGGTGCGGAAGATCTCGTGCGGGAAGATGCTGCAGCCCACCGGGACCTGCATCTCGCCGAACGGGGGCGAGTTGAAGCTCTCCCAGTAGAGGCGGGCGCTCGACGCGCCGGTGGCCGGCAACCAGTACAGCATCACGTTGTCGAGGAGCTGGTCGCGGTCGACCGCGCTGTCGGGGGTGCCGTCGTTGTCGGTCCAGGCGTGGAACTTCTCCAGGATCCACGCCGCCTGGCCGGCCGGTGAGTCGACCAGGCCGTAGCCCAGTGTCTGGGGCCGCGTGCTCTGCTGCTTCGAGTAGCCCGCCTCCTCCTTCTGGTAGTGGTCGAAGGCGCCGATCGCTCCCAGCTCGGCCTCGGTCAGGCTGTCCATCGTCTCGGGGTCGGGGAGGGCCAGCGGCATGTTGAGGTGGATCGCCAGGCAGTGGTCGGGGTTCCGCATGCCGATGCACGTCGTCACCATCGACCCCCAGTCGCCACCCTGGGCCAGGAACCGGTCGTAGCCGAGCCGGGCCATGAGCACGCCCCAGGCGTCGGCGATGCGCTCGACGCCCCAGCCGGTCTCCGTCGGCTTGCCGGAGAACCCGTAGCCGGGCAGCGACGGGCAGACGACGTGGAAGGCGTCCTCGGCCGAGCCGCCGTGCGCGGTGGGATCGGTGAGCGGGCCGATCACCTCCTCGAACTCGGCGATCGATCCGGGCCAGCCATGGGTGATCACCAGCGGTAGGGCGTGCTCGTGCGGCGACCGGACGTGGAGGAAGTGGATGTCGACCCCGTCGATCTCGGTCATGAACTGCGGGAAGGCGTTGAGGCGCTCCTGGCGGGCCGCCCAGTCGTACTCGTCGGCCCAGTAGGCGCAGACCTCCTGGACGTAGGCGAGCGGGATGCCCTGGGACCAGTCGTTCACCGGCTCCGCCTCGGGCCACCGGGTGGCGCGCAGGCGCCGGCGGAGGTCGTCGACGATCTCGGGCGGCGTCTCGATGCGGAACGGCGTGATGGCGGGATCGGTGGACATCGGTGCTCCTTGGCGGGCGGGTCGGGTCGGACAGGTTGGGGGGCGGGTCGGTTGGGGGCAGGTCAGCGGACGGCATCGAGGACGGCGGTGGCGAGGCGAGGCCAGGCATCGGCGGCCCAGGGGCCGAAGTCACGGTCGGTGAGGACCACCAGGCCGGTGGCGACATCGGGATCGAACCACATGAAGGTGCCGGTCCGCCCGAAGTGCCCCCAGCTGCGTGGGCTGTTCGTGGGCGCGGTCCAGTGGGGCGACTTGTGACCGCGGATCTCGACCCCGAGGCCCCAGGGGTTGGGATCCTGGGCGCCGAAGCCGGGCAGCACGCCGGCGAGATCGGGGAAGGCCGGGGTGGTCATGGCCGCCAGGGTCTCGGGGGCGAGCAGCCGTCCGTCGGTGACCGCGGCGAGCACGGTCACCAGGTCGGTGATGGTCGACCGGTAGCCGTGGGCCGGCGACCCGGAGACGTCGGTCGACTCCAGGCCCAGCGCGTCGACGATGGCCACCTCGGTGTACTCGCGGAACGCCATGCCGGTCGCGTCGGCCACGTGCTCGGCCAGGACCTCGAAGCCGACGTTGGAGTAGATGCGCTTCCGGCCCGGTGGCCCCAACGGTCGGCGGTCGCCGTCGGGTCCCAGGCCGCTGGCATGGGCCAGCAGGTGGCGCACCGTGGAGCCCTCCGGGCCGGCCGGGTCGTCGAGTCCCACCGTGCCCTCCTCGACCGCGATGTGCACGGCGATGGCGGTGAGGATCTTGGAGACCGATGCCAGGCGGAAGGGGTCGTCGACGGGACCGTGGGTGTGGACCCGACCGCCGGCCGTCAACACGGCGGCTGCGGCGTGTGGGACCTGCCAGCCGTCGATCGCCGCGAGGGCGTCCACTCAGGATGCGTCCCAGATCATCGAGTGGCCGCCGCCGGTGGCGCCTTCGAGCAACGTGATGGGGTCGGTCTTGTCGATGTGGCCGATCAGGCCGTTGTAGGTGCCGTACCCGCACAGCCGCTGGAGCCGGCGATCGAACCGGGCTGCCGTCTCGCGGGGGATGCCGAGCTGCTGGTTCTCCTGCTGGCGGATGTAGCCGGCGCAGTAGTTCGATGCGATGCCGACCCGACGGTGGTCGCTGTGGTTGGCCCCGCCGCCGTGCCACAGGCTGCCGTGCCAGACGAGCACGCTGCCGGCGGCCATCTCGGCCGCGATCGAGTCGTAGTGGCGGCCGTAGTCAGGGGATGCGTCGGCGCGGTGCGACCCGGGGACCAGGCGGGTGGCGCCGTTGGCCTCGGTGAAGTCGGTGAGAGCCCACATCGTGTTGCACACCGTCGGGGGATGCGGCTTCGGCAGCGGGATCACCTGGTCGTCGGCGTGGATCGGCTGGGCCGACTCGCCGGGCCGGATGTCGATCGACGACAGCGACGACAGCAGGCACTGGTCGTCGAGCACCCGGTCGACCACGGGGAGGACGGCCGGGGCGACGGGGATGGCCTCGAACTCGGGACCATGGACCAGCAGGTTGTAGATGCGGAACGTGCTGGCCCCCTCGAACGAGTTGGTCGCCGGCGTGACGCCGAGCACCTCGATGAGCTCGTCGAGCCGGCGCAGGATGGCCGCGCCCTGCTCGGCGTCGAAGGCGTCCTCGATCACCGTGTAGCCGGTGTCGTCCACCTCGGCGGCGTGGCGGGCGGCGTCGGCGTCGCTCAACGTGCGCATGGCGGCCGATGCTAGGCACTCCGGGGATGGTCGACGGAGACTTCGAGGCGGCGGTGCACGCCGTGGTCCGCTCGATCCCCGTGGGCGAGGTGATGGCCTACGGCGAGATCGCCGCCGAGGTCGGCCGGCCCGGCTCGGCCCGTGCCGTCGGGCGGGTGATGGCCATGAGCGACGGCAGCCTGCCGTGGTGGCGGGTGGTGACCGCCGACGGCCGCCTGGTGCCCGGGAACGAGGTCGAGCACCGCCGCCGGCTGCGGGCCGAGGGCGTCGACGTCGGCGATCGGCGGGTCCGCGGCATGCGCCGCCCGCGCTGACCCCCCAACCCGTTCTGGTACCACGTCGTGCAGTCGCCGACCGCCCGTTGAGGTACCAGAACGGGGTTCGGGGGTGCCCCGGGTGTCGCCGGCGCCAGCGCGCGATTGGGGGCTGTCGTGGACGCCGCCAGTAGCGTTGTCGGGAACATGACGACATTCGCAGAACTCGGCCTCGACGACGACCTGGTCGAGACCCTGGCATCGCAGGGCATCGAAGTACCATTTCCCATCCAGGAGCTCACCATCCCCGACGCCATCGCCGGTCGGGACGTGTGCGGCAAGGCCAAGACCGGCTCGGGCAAGACGCTCGCCTTCGGCGTGCCCATGGTGATGGCGCTCCCGGTCGACGTCGACCACGGTCCGGCCGGCCTCGTCCTGTGTCCCACCCGCGAGCTCGCGCTCCAGGTCGCCGAGGTGCTCGAACCGCTGGCCAAGCTGAAGGGCCACACCATCACCGCGGTGTACGGCGGCGAGAAGATCGAGAAGCAGATCAAGTCCATCGAGGACGGGACGGGCATCATCGTGGCCACCCCCGGGCGGCTGATCGACCTGCTCCAGCGGGGCGACGTCCACCTCGACGAGGTGAAGGTGGTCGCGGTCGACGAGGCCGACCGCATGGCCGACATGGGCTTCCTCCCGCAGGTCGAGTGGGTGCTGCGCCATGTGCCCGAGGGCCACCAGACGCTGCTGTTCTCTGCCACGCTCGACGGCTCGGTCGGTGCCCTGGTCGATCGCTACCAGACCGATCCGGTCACCAAGGAGGTGATGTCGGACACCGTCACGGTGGACCAGATGCATCACCGCTTCCTGCTCGTCCACGAGATGGACAAGGCCAAGGTGGCCGCGTCGATCGTGTCGAACGGGCGCCGGACCCTGATCTTCTCCAACACCAAGCGGGCTGCCGACCGCCTGGCCCGGGAGTTGGGCACGCTCGACGTGAAGGCCGAGGCGATCCACGGCGACCTGCCCCAGCGAGCTCGCGAGAAGGCGCTCAAGCGGTTCACCGAAGGGAAGCTGGAGGCGCTGGTGGCATCGGATGTCGCGGCCCGGGGGCTCGACATCGACGAGATCGACACCGTCGTGCACTGGGATCCGCCGCCCGACCACAAGACCTACCTGCACCGCTCGGGTCGCACGGCGCGGGCGGGCACCGCCGGCGTGGCCGCCACCTTGTTGCTGTGGAACGAGGAGATGTCGGTCAAGCTCCTCCAGCGCCGTCTGGGTCTCGAGGACCATCCGATCGTGTCGATCTTCAGCAACGACGAGCGTCTGACCGACCTCGCATCCTGGGATCCGCGGGACGAT
Organism: uncultured Acidimicrobiaceae bacterium; assembly: GCA_963731885.1. Lineage (GTDB taxonomy): Bacteria > Actinomycetota > Acidimicrobiia > Acidimicrobiales > Salinilacustritrichaceae > Salinilacustrithrix. The sequence continues at coordinate 181,402 of CAVSXR010000050.1, forward strand.
CAACTGTCCTAGCCTGCTGCCATCGGCCGGACGGCAACCAGCGGGGAGGGACGATGACCACCACGACACCGGGTTCGCTCGTGGCCACGTCGCAGGTGCCGTTCGTGTGGATCCGGGGACCCGCGATCGACGCGCTCGTCGCGTTCGCCTGGCTCCCGGTCTTCGTGCTCGGCCGATCGTTCAGCGGCTCACCTGATCGTCTCGCCGAACTGACCACCGCGGTGTTGCTGGTGTCGTTCTGCCACCAGCCGATCACGTTGCCGCTGGTGTACGGCGACGTCCGCGAGCGGGCCCGCCACGGCCTCCTCCTGATCGCCGCCCCGGTCCTGGCCGTCCTCGCCGTCTACATCGGGCTCGGGCTCAGCCTCGCGCTCGTCGGCGTCGTGGCCGCGGGCTGGAACGCGCACCACACGCTCCGGCAGCGCTACGGACTGGTACGGGTCTACGGGCGCAAGGTCGGTCAGGACGACGGCGAGCACGAACAGGCGCTGCTGCTGTGGTGGTTCGGCGTGGTCCTGCTCGTGTCGCTGGCCGGTCGCGGCCTGCTCGATCGGCTCGCCTCCCTCCCGGTGGGCTTCCTCAACCACCAGATCGTCGATCTCCTCGACATCGTCCAGCCGGTGGCCGCCCTGGCCGCGCTGCCCGTCGCGGTGGGGGCGGTGGTCACCACGTTCCGGTGGTGGCAGCTCGAGCGAGATCGTCCCCAGAACCGGGCCAAGCACCTCTACCTCCTGGGCGCGGCGGTGGCGTTCGCGGTGGCTCCGTTCGACCCGGTGGCCGGCTTCCTCGGCTTCATGTCCGCCCACTCGATCGAGTACGTGGTGGTCGTGGCCGGCACGGTCCGACGGCGCGCCGTGCCCCACTCGACGCTCGACCGCATCGTTCGTCGACGGGGCGGGCCGGTGGTGTTCCTGGCCGGCTACGTCGCCGCGGTCCTGGTCGTCGTCGCCGTGTTGCGCCGGGTCCTTCCCCTGCAGGTCTTCCTCGCCGCCTACCTGGCGGTGGGAGTCCTCCACTTCGTCTACGACGGGATGATCTGGCGGTTGCGCCGGCCCGAGGTGGCCGGCACCTTCGCCATCGCCGGCGACGGCTGATCGGTGCCGCAGCCGGGCGCGATCGTCGCGGCGGCGTTCGTCGCGGCCGTGGAGCGGCTCGGGCTCGACCCCGACCCGGCCTTGCGCTTGCTCGCCCATCGAGCGCTCGATGCGGGCCCGGCCCCCGTCGTCGAGGATCCCCACGACCTCGGCAGCCTCCACGAGCAGGTCGTGTCGGGCACCGAGCGGGTGCGCCGGGGTGCCTGGTACACGCCGCGATGGCTCGCCGAGGACCTGGTCGGGCGAGCGTTCGCCGCCGCCGACGGGTGGCCGGGGTGCGTGTCCGATCCGGCCTGCGGGGGTGGCGTGTTCCTCCTCGCCGCCGCCGATCGACTGGCTGCCCGGGACTCGCCCCGAGCGGTCATCGCCCGGCTGTGGGGTTGTGACCTCGATCCGCTGGCCGCAGCCGTCACCGAGGCGGCCCTGTGGTGGTGGTCGGCGGTCCGGGGCGAACCCGTGGTCGCCGGCGATCGTGTCGTCGTCGGCGACACGCTCACCGCCACCGACCTCCCGGCCACCGACGTCGTGGTGGGCAACCCGCCGTTCCTCGGCCAACTCCGTACCTCGACGGCGTCGGACGCGACCCGCCGCGACGCGCTGCGGGATCGTTTCGGCGACGCGTTGCGCCCCTACACCGACGAGGCGTGGCTCTTCCTGCTGCGGGCGGTGGGCGCGGTTCGTCCCGGAGGGTCGGTGGCCCTGGTGCAGCCGACGTCGCTCCTCGGCGCCCGCGACGCCGGCCCGATCCGCCGCGCCATCGACGGACGGGCCCGACTGGTGGGGTGCTGGATCGACCGCGCGGGCGCGTTCGACGCGTCCGTCCACGCCTGCGCGCCGGTGCTGCGGGTGGGGACCGGCGGGGACAACGACTGGACCGGTCCGCTGGCCTCGGCCCTCGCCGTCCCCGATGTCGCCCTCGACGCCACCGACCGCCTCGGGGCCCGGGCTCGGACCGTGGCGGGGTTCCGTGACGAGTACTACGGCCTGGTCGACGCGGTGCACGAGGGCGGATCCGGTCCCCGGTTGGTCACCTCGGGATCGATCGACCCCCTGCGACGGCGGGACACGACGACCCGCTTCGCCAAGCAGACATGGACCGACCCTCGCGTCGACGTGGCCGGTGTCGACGAGCGGGCCGCCCGCTGGCTGGCGGCCCAGGCCGGTCCGAAGGTGCTGGTGGCCACCCAGACCAGGGTGATCGAGGCCGTGGTCGACGAACGGGACGAACTGGTGGCGTGCGTTCCCGTCATCGTCGTCCGTCCCCACGACCCTGCCGACGTGTGGCACCTCGTGGCCGCGCTGCACGCCCCGGTCGCCTCGGCGTGGATGCTGCGTCGCACCGTCGGCACCGCGCTGTCGAACGACGCCTGCAAGCCCACGGTCTCGCTGCTCGACCAGCTGCCTCTCCCGCGTGACCGGGCCTGCTGGGACCGCGCCGCGACCGTGGCGCGCGCCATCGCCGCCGGGGACGATCGCTGGGAGGAGTTCGGCGCCGAGGCCGACGCGGCGTACGGCATCGACGACGTCGATCTGCGGAACTGGTGGCTCGACCGCCTGCCACTACGCTGACCGGCCCGATGAACGATCTCCGCACCCGCCTCGCTCGCGGTGAATCCGTGCTGATGCCGGGGGCCTGGGACGCACTGTCGGCCCGCCTGGCCGCCGAAGCCGGATTCTCCACCGTCTTCCTGTCCGGGTACTGCGTGTCCGGCACCCAGCTCGGTCTGCCCGACTACGGGTTCCTCACCCAGACCGAGATGGCCGATCAGGCCCGCCGCACCACGGCGGCGAACCCGGGCCTCGACGTGGTCGTCGACGGCGACACCGGCTACGGCAACCCGCTCAACGTGATCCGCACCATCGACCTGTGGGAGGCGGCCGGCGCGGCCGGCGTGTTCATCGAGGACCAGGTGTGGCCCAAACGCTGCGGTCACCTGGCCGGCAAGCAGGTCGTCCCGGCCGATGATTGGCTGGCCAAGCTGCGGGCCGCGGTGGACCATCGCCGCGATCTGCTCGTCTGCGCGCGGACCGATGCGCGGGCCGCCATCGGTCTGGACGAGGCGATCGAGCGGGCCAAGGCCGCGGTCGACACCGGCGTCGACGCCGTCTTCGTCGAGGCACCCGAGGACATCGCCGAGATGGAGCGCATCGCCGCCGAGGTCGAGGCCCCGGTGCTGGTGGCCAACATGGTGGAGGCCGGCCGCACGCCGCTGCTCACTCCGGCCGAGCTCACCGAGCTCGGCTTCCGGCTGGTCGTGTCCCCGCTGACGTCGCTGTTCACCATGGTGCATGCGGTGCGCGAGTCGCTGGCCGTGCTGGCCCGCGAAGGCTCGTTGCGCGACCACCTCGATCGGCTCGTGTCCTTCGACGACTTCACCGATCTGGTGGGCCTGCCCGACGTGGCCGAGACCGAGGCGCGCTACCGCCCCGACGTCAGCTCGGGCTGAGTTCGGCAAATGGGTGAGACAGGGGTGCCTGAACCGGTGGTACCAAGACGTGGCGCTTGCCCGGCCGACGGCGATAGGTGGCGTGCACCGTGCGTCCAGATCCGGCAACCTCGGTGCGGGGGCATTCTGGGGGACGAATCTCGCGTTCTGCATCGAGGCCCGTCCCCCAGAATCGCCAGCCGGTCCTTCCGGGGGACGGATCTTGCGCTGAGGAACGAGTCCCGTCCCCCAGAACGGATCTCGCACACCGTCGCGACGTGGCGTTTGGTGACAGACCCGTCGCCAGAGAACATCCGGGGCCGGGAATCGGTACTCCAACCCCGTGTGGAGGCAGCGCTCGGCACGTGTGACGGCGCCCGCTTGAGTGTCCGTGCCACTCATTGCAGGCACCCCGGATCTCACCCATTTGCCGCCCCGACGTCAGCTCGGGCTGAAAGGCGGGCGGGCTCACTGATCGGCCCCGGGGTTGGCCGCGGGAGGGGAGTGGGGCAGGCGGATCGTGAAGCGGGCGCCGCCGGCATCGCTGCGGTCGAGGGTCGACCGTGCCGTCGTGGGCGGTCACGATGGACGACACGATGGCCAGGCCGAGACCCGATCCGCTGACCGGGTTCTCGTCCGCTCTCGTCGAACGCCAGAACCGGTCGAAAGCCCGGGCCCGGTCGGCCTCGGTGAACCCCGGGCCGTCGTCGGCGATGACGATCGTCACCGCATCGCGGTCCGACGTCAGTCGGGCATCGACCGTGGTGCCGGGCGGCGTGTGGGCGCGAGCGTTGCCGAGGAGGTTGTCGAACACCTGGCGCATCTGGTCCGGATCGGCCAGCACCCGCCCATCGCCGCGGGTGTCGAGGTCGTAGGTCCGGTCGGGATCGGTGAGGCGGACGGCGTCCACCGCGTGGCCCAGCACCTGGTCGAGGCCGACGAGGTGTCGCACCGGCTCGCGGCGCTGGTCGAGGCGGGCCAGCAGCATGAGGTCGTCGACCAGCCGGCTCATCCGGGTGGCCTCCTCCTCGATGCGGTCCATGCTCACCGCGACCGTGGCCGGGTTGTCGGCGTCCTGGCGGTACAGCTCGGCGTAACCCCGTACCGAGGTGAGTGGGGTGCGCAGGTCGTGCGAGGCGTCGGCGACGAAGCGCCGCATGCGCTCCTCGGACTCGGTCTTCTCCGCCACCGCCGACTCGATGCGGTCGAGCATGACGTTCAGTGCCGATCCCAGCTGACCCACCTCCGAGTCGTCGGCATCGACCGCGGTGCGTTCGGTGAGATCCCCGTCGGCGATCCGCCCGGCGGTGGCGATCATCCCGTCGATCGGGGCGAACGCCCGCCGGATCAGGAGCCAACCCACGAGCGCGACAGCGGCGATGGCCGCCAGTCCCACGATGAGCTGGATCCGTCGAGCCTCGTCGAGGGTGGCGTCCACGTCGGCGAGAGAGAGCGCGACCACCACCCGACCGCCGCCGTTGGTCTCGAAGGCCAGGGCGCGGTATCGGGGACCGGACGAGTCGACGGAGCCGATGGTGGTCACGTCGGAGGACGGATCCAGCGACGCTCCGTCGGGCAGCGGGTCAGGGGCGGCGAGCGTGCCGGCCGGGAACGAGTTGACGATCCGCCCCGCCCGCCCGTACACGACGATGGCCAACTGGCGGCGCTCGTCGATCACGTCCGTGGGACGGGGTCCCAGGCGCTGCTCGGCGATCTGGTCGCGGATGTCCGCGGCCAACCGGCCCGAGGCGAACTGCTCGTCCACGTTGCTCACCAGCCGATGCTCGAGCGTGGTCACGATGGCCCACGAACCGAGGCCGATCGCGACGGCGACCGTCACCGTGACCGCGAGTACGAGTCGGCGCCGGATCACGGTGCCGGTCTCCCGGTCACGCCTCGGTGCGCAGGACGTACCCGAACCCGCGCACCGTGTGGATCAGCTTGGGCTCGCGGTGGTCCAGCTTCTTGCGCAGGTAGGAGATGTAGTTCTCCACCACGCTGGCGTTGCCGTCGAAGTCGTACTCCCAGACATGGTCGAGGATCTGGGCCTTGGAGACGACCTGCTCCCGGTGCCGGAGCAGGAAGCGGAGCAGCTTGAACTCGGTGGGGGACAGGCTGATCTGCTCGTCGCCCCGCCGGACCCGCATGGTGGACTCGTCCAGCTCGAGATCGGCGTAGGTCAGCCGGCTGGACTCGGGTTCGACGCGGGTGGTGCGCCGGAGGACGGCGCGGACCCGGGCGATCAGCTCGTCGAGGCTGAACGGCTTGGTCATGTAGTCGTCGCCCCCCTTGGTGAAGCCCTGCAGCATGTCCTCCTTGGCGTCGCGGGCCGTGAGGAAGATGACCGGGACCTGATCGCCCCGATCGCGCAGGGCGCGGCAGACCTCGAATCCGTCGAGGCCCGGCAGCCCGACATCGAGCACCACCAGATCGGGCTGCTCGCGCTCGACGGCGCGCAGGGCCTCCTCGCCACCGGAGGCGGTTGCGGGCTCGAGTCCCGCGATGCGCAGCGCGCTGGACACCAGGTCACGGATGTAGACCTCGTCGTCGACGACCAGGACCCGCGGGGCAGTCATGGCGACAGTCAAGCGGGCCAACCTGGGAGATCGCTCACAACCCGCTCATCGCCACCTCACGGCGATTCGCCCGGCCCTGGTCGCGAACCGATTGGTCGCAGGCGCGAGGCGGTTGCGTAGGATGCCCTGCGATACAGCATCAAGAGCGGCCCGGGCGACCGGGTCCGGCAACCTGGGATCGGACACCCAAGGTGCCTCCCCCCTCCGGGGTGGGGATGTGGCCCTCCGGGGCAAACAAGCGTCCGGGGTTTCCCCGACCATGGGTGTCCGACCTTCGTGGAGGAGGTGGACTGACATGGCGACCGGCGAACCCCGTGGCACGCGTGGCGGCCCCGCCGTCGGTACCTCCCCGACCGGCCACCCGCTCGCCGACCTCGGCCGACGGGCCCATCCCAGCGCCCTGCCCGCCAGCGGGGCGTGGAAGGAGGGTGACGACCCCGGCGGCCGCCGGTTCGTGCCCATCAGCCCTGGCCGGCCGTTCGCCCTCGAGGGCGGCAGCCTGCTCGAGGGCGCGGTGGTGGCCTACGAGACCTTCGGCACCCTCGCACCCGATGCCGACAACGCGGTGCTGGTCTGCCATGCCCTCACCGGCGACAGCCACGCCGCCGGTGGCCTCGAACCCGGGCATGCCACGCCGGGCTGGTGGGAGGGCGCCATCCGAGCCGGCGGGGGGATCGACCTCGATCGCTGGTTCGTGGTCTGCGTCAACGTGCTCGGCGGCTGCCAGGGGTCGACCGGTCCGGCGTCGCCCCACCCCGACGACGGCCGTCCCTACGGCTCCCGGTTTCCCGTGGTCTCGGTGCGCGACATGGTCCGCAGCCAGGCCGTGGTGGCCGACGCCCTCGGCATCCGCCGGTGGCACGCGGTCATCGGCGGATCGATGGGCGGGATGCAGGCGCTCGAGTGGGGGATCATGTTCCCCGAACGAGTGGGTTCCATCGTGGTGCTGGCCACCTGCGAGGCGGCGTCGGCCCAGCAGATCGGGTGGTGGTCGGCAGGCCGTCGCATCATCCGGCTCGACCCCGCCTGGCGGGATGGCGAGTACTACGACGCTGCTCCCGGCGAGGGGCCCCACGAGGGGCTCTCGGTCGCTCGCATGGTGAGCCAGATCACGTTCCGCTCCGACGACGTGTTCACCGACCGCTTCGGCCGAGAACTGGTCGAGTCCCTCGACGGGTTCCAGCTGTGGCAGCGCTTCCAGGTCGAGCGGTACCTCGAGTACCACGGCGACAAGCTGGTCCGGCGCTTCGATGCCAACTCCTACCTCGTGCTGACCAAGGCCATGGACCTCCACGACATCGGTCGCGGCCGGGGAGGTAGCGAGCCGGCGCTGCGCCGCCTGCGCAGCCCGCTGCTGGCCGTCGGCGTGAGCAGCGACATCCTCTATCCCGCGTACCAGTCCCGCCAGATCGCCGAGAAGGCGGCGGCGGTCGGCGTGCCGGCCGGCTACCGCCAGCTCGACAGCCCTCACGGCCACGACGCCTTCCTGATCGAGCACGAGGCCGTGGCCGACATCATCAGCCCGTTCCTCGACGACCCCGAGGCCGCCCTCGCCAAGGAGCAGACGTGACCGAGCAGCCATCCGACCGCCCCCTGCACCCGGAGTCCCGTGCCATCAGCGCGGGCCGCGCTGCGAACCACGGCTCCATGGCGACCCCGATCTGGCCGTCCACGACCTACGAGCTCCGTGACCTCGAGGCGAGCGCCCGGATGGCGACCATGCCGAGGACCACGGAGTTCTACGCCCGGAACGGGACGCCCACCGCCCAGGCCTTCGCCGACGCCATCGCCGAGGTCGAAGGGGCGGAGGCCGGCATCGCGTTCGGGTCGGGCATGGGCGCGGTGTCCTCGGTGGTGCTGGCCATGTGCTCGTCCGGTGACCGCATCGTGGCCCAGAACTCGATGTTCTCGGCCACCACCCAGCTGCTGGCCCGGACCTGCCCGCGCTTCGGCATCGAAGTCGACTTCGTCGACGCCTTCGACCCCGACGCCGTACGGGACGCGGTGGCGGCCAAGCCGACCCAGCTCGTGTGGGTCGAGACCCCGGCCAACCCGACCATGGGCATCGTCGACCTCGAGGCGATCGGGGCGTTGAAGGGGCCCTTCACCGTGGTCGACTCCACCATGGCGACCCCGGCCGTGCAGAACCCGCACGCCTTCGGGCTCGACTTCGTCGTCCACTCGGCCACCAAGGGGATCGCGGGGCACAACGACGCCCTGCTCGGGGTGGTCACCGCCGAGCGCGAGCTGATCGACGTGATCTGGAGCCACCACGTGGTCCACGGTGCGGTGGCCTCGCCGTTCGACGCCTTCCTGGGCCTGCGGGGACTGCGGTCGATGCACGCCCGGCTCCGCCAGCAGACCGAGACCGCCCAAGCAGTGGCCGAGCGCCTCGACGCCCATCCGGCCGTGGCCCGTGTCCTGTACCCGGGCCTTCCCACCCACCCGGGCCACGACATCGCCGTCCGCCAGATGCGCAACGGGGGATCGATCGTCGTGGTCGATCTCGCCGGTGGCTACGACGCCGGCGCGGCCGTGGTCGACCGCGTCGAGCTGGCGACCCCGGCGCTGTCGCTCGGCGGCCCGGAGACGCTCGTCACCCACCCGGCGTCGATGTCCGCCGCCACGCTCAGCTCGGCCGAGCGGGCGGAGATGGGGATCAGCGACGGGTTGTTGCGCATCTCGATCGGCCTCGAGCACGTGGACGACGTGACCCTGGACCTGCTCACCGCCATCGGCTGACCCGTGCCGGAGCTGATCGAGATCGAGACGTATCGGCGCCAGGCCACGGCCGTGATCGGCCGGACCATCGCCGACGCCCCCGTCCTCGACCCGTTCGGCCTGCGCCACGACGATCCGGCGGCGGTGCGCGAGCGGTTGCGAGGCGTGACCGTCGTCGGAGCGGGTCGGATCGGCAAGCTGCTGCTGCTCGAGACCGACGGTCCGACGGTGGGTCTGCGCTTCGGGATGACCGGGCGGCTCATCGTCGACGGGGGCGCCGCCATCGATCGCCTCGCCTACGGGGGGTCCCGGGACGACGAACGCTGGGATCGGTACGTGCTGGTGTTCGTCGACGGCAGCGAACTGCGGATCCGCGATCCCCGTCGCCTCGGTGGGCTCGAGCTGGACCCCGACACCGGCCGATTGGGGCCCGATGCCGCCTCGCTGTCGGTCGCCGATCTCGAGTCGGCGCTCGACGGCTCGCGCACGTCGTTGAAGGCCCGCCTGCTCGATCAACGTCGCGTCGCCGGCCTCGGGAACCTGCTCGTCGACGAGACCCTGTGGCGGGCCGGGCTCGATCCGGCTCGGGCGGCGGGCGGGCTCGACGACGACCAGATCCGCCACCTGGCCGTGACGATCGTGGCCACCGTGGCCGAGCTCAGCCGGCGGGGTGGCAGTCACACCGGCGATCTGCAGCCGGCCAGGGAGCGGGGGGCGACGTGCCCGCGCGACGGTGCGCCCCTCGAGCGGCGGACCGTCGGGGGCCGCACCACCTACAGCTGCCCACAGCACCAGTACTGACCCGGGGGTGCTTGGGTTCGGTGCCGGGGGTCCCGGTACGCTCCCGACCCCATGCCATCGCCCGGATCACGCCCCGACGGGCACAACGCACGCGTCCGCCTGCGTCTTGCCGCTCTCGTCTTGGTCAGCGCAGGCCTGGTGGCCGCGGTCGGCTCCGGGGCCGCCGCGGCAGTGGCCGGGCCGCTGTTCCAGATCGACCCCCCGCTGCCGACGACGACCACGGACTCCAGCACGACCACCGACCCGTCGACGTCCACGTCGGTGGAACCGACGACCACCGAGTTCCTCGACTCGACCACCACGACCGAAGCCCAGGCGACCACCACGGTCCCGCGCCAGACGACGACTCGACCGCGCTCGACCTCCACGTCGCAGGACCCGGAGTCCACCACCTCCACGTCCGAACCCGAAATCACGACGACCACCGTGAACGAACTGCTCGTCCCCGGCGACGGGACCGACGGAGCCGAGTCGACCACCACGACGTCAACCACGGTGGTCACGGTGAACGACAACAACAGCAGCGGGGTCAGCGAGGGCACGATGCTGTGGCTCATCGTCGCCGGATTGGTGGCCATCGCCCTGCTCATCGCGCTGTGGACGATCCGGTTCTGGCGTACCACCCGGCCGGAGCAACCGGCGGTCGAGGAACCGCCGGCGGATCCGACCACGGTGTTCCCTTCCAGCTGAGGTCGGCGTCGCCCACCCCACCGCCGCCCCGGTGAACCCGGCTACGGTGCTGCGGATGGTGGAGCGGGCGGCAACCACGGTCTACAGGTCGATCATCGACAGCAGCCCGCGCTGGGAGCGGTTCGCGCATCGTCCCGGCGACGTGTTCGTGTGCACGCCACCGAAGGTGGGCACGACGTGGACACAGGGGATCGTGCGATCGCTCATCGCCGGCGCCGCCGAGCCGCCTGGATCGATTCCCATCGACGCGCCCTGGATCGATTCCCGGTTCGAACCGATCGAGATCGTCGTTGCCCGGCTCGAGACGCAGACCCATCGCCGCTGCATCAAGTCGCACACGCCCGCCGACGGCGTCCCCCTGTTCGCCGACGCGCACTACATCGCGGTCTACCGTGGGGGCCTCGACAGCTTCATGTCGTGGGTCAACCACATCGGCGCGATGCGGCTGGAGAACCTGGGGTCGATCGTCGAGGACGCCATCGCGGACGGCGTCGATCTCTCCCAGATGCCACCACCCTCCGACGACATCCACGAGACGTTCGATCGCTGGTTGCAGGATCCGCCCCAGCTCGCCCACCTCGACACCTGGTGGCCGTTGCGGGCCGAGTCCAACGTGACGATCGTCCACTACAACGACCTGCTCGCCGACCTCGAGGGCGAGATGCGGCGCCTGGCGCGGATCCTCGGCATCGACGTCCCCGACGACGCCTGGCCCCGCGTCGTCGAGCGGTGCTCCCTGGAGGAGATGCGGGCATCCCACCGCGGGGTCGACCAACTCGACAAGCACTTCCTCGGCGGGGCCGACACGTTCTTCCACAAGGGGACGAACGGTCGCTGGCGCGACGTGCTCACCGCCGACGAGGTGGCGG
>CAVSXR010000051.1:0-35598 GCA_963731885.1 uncultured Acidimicrobiaceae bacterium
ACCGCCACCGCAGCACCCTGGGAGACCCCGAGGAGGGGAAACCGGTCGAGCCCGGCCGCGTCGGCGACCACACCGACGTCGCGCACCCAGGCGTCGATCGCCACGTCGGCCACGTCCCAGTCGGACATGCCCGAGCCGCGGTTGTCGTAGTGCACCAGGCGATGGTGGGCCGACAGGTCACGCAGCCAGTGCCCCCAGACGATGCTCTCCCAGTCATGGCGGAGATGGGTGAGCCAGTTGGCCACCTTGAGCAGCGGCGGCCCGTCGCCGGCCATCGCGTAGGCGAGGCGGACGCCGTCATCGGGCACGGTCCTCAGGAGCCCACTGCGGGTCTACCTTGCAGCCATGATCCCCACCGCACCCTTCGGCCGCACCGGGCACGACAGCACCCGGGTCATCTTCGGCGCCGCGGCGCTGGGCCGGATGACCCAGGATCGGGCCGATACCACCCTGGCCCAGGTTCGTGACGCCGGCGTCAACCACATCGACACCGCGGCCAGCTACGGCGACTCGGAGCTGCGTCTCGCCCCGTGGCTCTCCGAGCACCGCGCCGAGGTCTTCCTCGCCACCAAGACGGGCGAGCGAACGGGCGCCGCCGCTCGCGCTGAGCTCGAACGATCGCTCACCCGGCTGGGCGTCGATCACGTCGATCTCGTCCAGCTCCACAACCTCGTGGAGGAAGACGAGTGGCAGACGGCCTTCGAGCCCCACGGCGTCGCGGCCGCCATGGCCCAGGCCCGCGACGAAGGCCTGGTCCGCTTCGTCGGCGTCACCGGGCACGGGTTGCGCATCGCCCACATGCACCAGCGCAGTCTCGACGCCTTCCCCTTCGACTCGGTCCTGCTCCCCTACAGCCCCGTGCTCCTCCGCGACGACGGGTACCGGCGCGACGTCGACGCGTTGCGGGCCACGTGCCGGGAGCGGGGCGTGGCGGTGCAGACGATCAAGGCCATCGCCCGGCGGCGCTGGCGGGATGATGACGAGAGCCGGCGCTTCTCCTGGTACGAACCCCTGCGGGACGAGGCCGTCATCGAGCGGGCAGTGCGCTTCGTGCTGGCCGAACCCGACCTGTTCCTGAACACGAGCAGCGATGCCACCCTGCTGGGCCACGCGCTCGCCGCCGCGTCCCGCCTCGGCGAGCCGATCGTCGCACCGAGCGGCGCCGAGCTGGCCGCCGACATCGACGCGCTGGGCGTCGAGCCGATCTTCGACGGCGGCGCGCTCGAACGGATCTGAGTCCAGCTGGTCCGCCCGCCGGGAACGCGACGATCGGCGCGTTCCATCGCCCTGGCACCCGCAACGCGCCGATCGTGCGCGAAGTCGTCCGATGCCCGTCAGCTCGACTCGTCGAGCGCCCGGAGGATGTGGACGGCCTTGCCGATGGCGCGCTGGGCCCGGGCCAATTGCTTCTCCTCCGGCGGGTGAGCCCCGGCGCCGTCTTCGATGGCGGCGCGGAGCACGGCGATCGAACGATCGGTGAGCGCCTCGGCGATGGTCTCCAGCTCGTCGCAGAGGTCGTCGTAGTCAGCCATGGCCGGGTCCCGTGGTGATGGCCCGGTCGAGCAGCGTGAACGGATGTGCCACCTCGACGTCGGGGAGGTGCCCGGTGAGCTGGAGGATGCATCCCGGGTTGGCCGACGCCACCACGGGCGCGCCGGTCCGGGCGATGGCGTCGAGCTTTCGTGTCCTCGCCTGCCCGGACAGCTCGGGCTGGAGCAGCGAGTACGACCCACCCGCCCCGCAGCACAACCCATCGTCGTCGAGCTCGACCAACGTCGCGTACGGCGAGAGCACCGTACGGACGGCCGGCGCGGCCCGTTGAACATGACGGAGATGGCACGGGTCCTGCACCGCGACGACCCCGAGGTGGTCGCCGGCCGGCAGGGCATCGATCCGGTCGGCCAGGAAGGTGTGGATGTCGACCACCCGAGCGCTGAACGCCTCCGACTCCGGCGTCCCCAGCAGGTGGCCGTACTCCTGCATCGCCGCACCGCATCCCGCGCTGTCGACGACGATCGGCTCGTCGCCCGGCATGGCCGCCATCGTCCGGGCCGCCAGCTGGCGGGCGGTCGCAGCCAGCCCGGCGTGGGAGTGGAGGGCTCCGCAGCAGGCCGCACCGGGCCCGGCGAGACGGGCCCCGACCCCGGCGGCGGCCAGGACCCGGAGACCGGCGCGGTGCACGTCTCGCTGCCACGCGTCCATCACGCATCCGGTGTGGAACCACACGTCGGTCCCGGTCGGGGCCAGCGGCTGGGACCGGAGTGGGATGGACGCGGGCAAAGGAAGGCGGCCGGGGACGAGGTGGAGCCGCTGCAACGCACCGAGGGCCGTCGTGCCGGCTCGCAGGAGCCGAGGGCGAGCGAGGGCCCCGAGTGCCACCCGCAGCCACCGCGCCACCGGCCGGGGGCCGTCGGCCACCTCCGCCCGGGTCGACTCCATCAGGGCACCGAAGCGCACCGCGGAGGGGCAGGCGGGTTCGCATCCCCGGCACTGGATGCAGGAGTCGATCACCTCACCGAAGCGGTCGTCGACCGGCGCGCCCTCCCACTGGACGCGCCGCATGGCGGCGATGCGACCTCGGGGCGACAACGCCTCCTCCCCGGTGATCCGCCAGGTGGGGCAGTGCGGGAGGCACAGCCCGCAGCCCACGCAGCGGGCCAGCTCCTCGTCGTCGGCCAGCCAGGTGCCGAGCTCGCCGCTCACGGGAGCACCGTGCGACCGGGCGCGAGCCGCTGCTGGGGGTCGAACGCCGACTTGATGCGGCGGTGGAGCAGGCGGACCGCGGGGTCGACCGGACGCCTCGGCGCCGGTTGGGGGTGGTGCACCACGCCGACGCCCCACTCGGCGACCCAGCCCGATCCCGCCAGGGACCCGAGTCGGGCCGGGTCGAGCGACCAGCGATGCTCGGGCAGCGGCGGCGGACCGGCGCACGGCTCGAGTCCGAGTCGAGTGGCCACCTCCGACTGGGCATCGACGTCGACCTCGTGGCCGCTCAGCAGCACCCAGGTCGACGTGCCGTCCCAGAGCACGCTCGTGGGTCGATACAGCCGCCGGTCCACCTCGGCCGGATCGGCCGGACCGCGCAACCAGCGCTCCACGGGAGGGATCGGCCGGGTCCGCAACACCACCTCACCGATGACGGCCAGCGTGCCCAACGATCCGACCAGCAGTCGGCAGAGGTCGAAGCCGCTCACGTTCTTGACCGTGGGGCCGCCGGCCACGGCGATCGTGCCGTCAGCCGTGATCACCGTCGCTTCCAGCAGGCAGTCGCGCACCGGTCCCCATCCTCGGCGTCGAAGACCCGATCGGCCCGACGCCAGGGCGCCACCAAGGGTGGATCCCCCACCTCCGGGCACGGCCACGCACTGACCATCCTCGCCGAGCGTGGCATCCAGATCGTCCACCGTGGTCCCCGCCAGGACGCGCACGGTCATCTCCGCCGGGCGCCAGTCGAGGATCCCGGCCGGCGCCCGGACGACCCGAGCCGCCGGGTCCACGAAGCCTCCGACGTCACCGCTGGTCCCCCCGCCCACCGCGACCACGGGCCCGGCATCGGGGGGTCCGACGGTCTCGGCCAGCGCCATGATCTCGGTGGTGGTCGCCCTCACACCCACAGACCGTCCGGTACGTCCTGGAGATCACCGCAGCGGCTGCCGGCGGGGAGCACCTTGGTGGGGTTGGATCGGCCCTCGGGGTCGAACGCGTCACGCAGCCGGGCCTGGAGGTCGAGGGACACCGCGGAGAACATCGCGGGCATGTGCTCTCGCTTCTCGAGACCGATGCCGTGTTCGCCGGACAGGACACCGCCCGCGGCCAGCGACGCGCCGACGATCTCGTCGCCGGCGGCGTGGACGCGATCGAGCACGCCCGGCTCCCGGGCGTCGAAGACCAGCAGCGGATGGAGGTTGCCGTCGCCGGCGTGGAACACGTTCATGACCAGCAGATCGTGCCGCTCCGCGATGGCGTAGATCTCGTCGAGGACCTCGACCAGCCGGGTCCGGGGCACCACTGTGTCGTGCAGGTAGTAGTTCGGGGCGATGCGCGCCACTGCACCGAAGGCGTTCTTGCGGCCCTTCCAGAGCAGCGCCCGCTCGGCGTCGTCGGCGGCGATGCGCACCGTCCGGGCGCGGTTGGCCCGGCCGATCTCGGCGATGCGGTCGCGCTCGATGGCCACCCCGCCGGCCAGGCCGTCGACCTCGACCAGGAGCACGGCGGCGGCGTCGGTGGGGAACCCGGCGTGGACGTAGTCCTCCACCGCGGCGGTGATCCGGGCGTCCATCATCTCGATGGCGGCGGGCACGATGCCGGCGGCGATGATCGCCGACACCGTCTCGGCCGCGTCGGTGACCGCGGCGAAGTCGAGCAACATGGTGGCCACGGCGGGCGGGTCCGGTGTGAGGCGCACGGCAATCCGGGTGGCGATGCCGAACATGCCTTCGCTGCCGACGAAGGCTCCTCGCAGGTCGAAGCCGTCGGGCTCGGGGTCCAGGCCCCCGAGGACGGTGACCGTGCCGTCGGGCAGGACGACCTCGAGGGCCAGCACGTGCGACGAGGTCACGCCGTCGGCCAGGCAGTGCGGTCCGCCGGAGTTGTTGGCCACGTTGCCGCCGATCGAGCACGACTGCTGGCTCGACGGGTCGGGGGCGAAGTGCAGGCCGTGGTCGGCGACGGCCCGGGAGAGATCGAGGTTGACCACCCCGGGTTCGACCCACGCCACCCGGGCGGCCGGATCGACCTCGAGGATGCGGTTCATCTGCGTCAGGCAGATCACGACCGCACCCCCCACGGGTGTGGCTCCCCCGGCCAGGCCCGTGCCGGAACCACGGGCGACGAAGGGGACGTCGAACGATGCCGCGATCCGCACGCACGCCGCCACCTCCTCGGTGCTGGTCGGCCAGCACAGCACGGCGGCATCGCCGCGGAGCATCGAGGCATCACGCGACACCACCCCGAGATCGAGCGGATCGTCACGGACCCGGCTCGGGGCCAGGGCATCGCGGAGCGCGTCGACGAGCAGACCGGGCACGGCCCCAGTGTGCCCGCCGCAGACCGGGCCTTCGACCCGAGGCCGACCCGGGCGCCGCGTTACCCTGCGCGGACCCACCAGCGAGAGCGAGCGCATGGTCCACGCCGACGACAACCTCGAAGACCTCCACGAGTACGTCTCGTTCGAGGATCCCGACGAGTACCGGACCTGGGTGTTCGACGTCACGTTCCTGATGAGCCCCTGGACCTGCATCTACGGCCGCGGGTGCCCCGGCGTCCTCACCAGCCCGGCGGCCGAGCTGGAACAGGGCTGTTGCAGCTACGGCGCCCACTTCGTGGACGACGACGACCACGCCGAGACGCTCACCTACATCGAACGGCTCACCGACGAGCAGTGGCAGTTCCGGGCCAAGGCGGCCAAGGCCGGCCCCACCCGGCGCACCCGGTCGGGGCAGTGGGTCACCCGCCTGCACCAGGGAGCGTGCATCATGCTCAACCGACCCGACTTCCCCGGCGGCGCCGGTTGCGCCCTCCATCGGGCTGCCCTCGAGGCCGGCGAGCGACCGATCGACTGGAAGCCCGACGTGTGCTGGCAGCTCCCCTTGCGCCTCGAGGAGACGACCGACGACCACGGCTACGTCACCTCCACCCTCCGGGAGTGGAAGCGCCGCGACTGGGGCGACGGCGGGCGGGAGTTCGACTGGTGGTGCACCGATGCGCCCGATGCGTTCATCGCCGCCGCGCCGGTCTACGAGACGCTGCGGGACGAGATCATCGCCCTGATCGGCGACCGGCCCTACGAGCTGCTCGCCTCCCACCTCGATCGACGGACCCGGTGGCAACCCCTCCCCCATCCCGCGGTGCGGACCGGGACACGACGATGAGCTTCTCCTCCGCCGCGATCACCGAGGCCGCGGAACGGATCGGAATGAAGTTCCCCGCCCAGGTCATCGACCAACTGGTGGCCGCGATCGACGCCGGCAAGCACGTGATCCTCACCGGACCCCCCGGCACCGGCAAGACGACGCTGTCGTATCTCACGGCCGAGGTGGCCGAGCAGGCGATGCTGTGCACCGGGTACCTGCCCACCACCGCCACCACCGAGTGGACCACCTTCGAGACCATCGGCGGCTTCCAGCCCACGCCCGACGGGCTCATCTTCCGCCCGGGCATGTTCGTCGAGGCGCTGGAGAGTGGACGCTGGCTCGTCATCGACGAGCTGAACCGGTCCAACTTCGACCGGGCCTTCGGCCAGCTGTTCACCGTGTTGTCGGGCCAGAGCACGGTGCTCCCGTTCAAGCGCATCGGACGCACCGACCCGGTGGCCCTGGTTCCGGCTGGCGTCGACGCACCGCCGGACACCGACGTGATCCGGGTGCCCGCGTCGTGGCGGATCATCGCCACCATGAACGTGTTCGACAAGAACCTGCTCTTCGAGATGTCCTACGCGCTCATGCGCCGGTTCGCGTTCGTCGAGGTCACCTCGCCTGCCGAGTCGGTGTTCCAGTCGTTGCTCTCCGGGAGCCATCCCGTGGTCGTCGACCTCCTCCTGCTGCGCCGGTTCCGCGACTTCGGACCGGCGCTGTACCTCGACGCCGCCCGGTTCGCCAACCGACGGGCGCGAGACGAGGTCTCCCGATCCCGCCTGCTCTTCGAGACCTTCTACAGCTACTTCCTCCCCCAGCTCGAAGGGGCCGACGACTACGAGGCCACGTCCCTGTACCGGACCATCGCCCCGTTCCTCGACGAACCCGAGCAGGCCGATGCCCGCCGGACGATCGCCGACGTGCTCGGGGTCGAACTGGCGCTGTGAACGCAACCGGAGACGGCGGCTCGCTCGGCACCCTGTGGAGCCGGATCCGTCGGCCGGTGGACGTGCCCGCGGCCGTCGAAGCCCTGGTGGGAATCCCGTCGGGTACGGCCCGCCAGCTGGTGAGCGCCACCGTGGCGGGGAGCGACGAGGCGGCCGCCCTGCTCGAGGTGATGCCCGAGCTGCTCCGCCACCTGTCGATCTCCACGATCGCGGTCCCGGAGCGCAGCTTCGGCGAGATGCGAGGCCCCGTGCTGTGGTCGGAGACCATCGCCGCCCGGAGCGCGTCGGCGGGCGATCAGAACGTGTTCGTGTGCGCCACGTCGGGGCGGGCCTACGACACCGCCGAGAACCGCCTGCTGGCCGCCGCGCTCGCGCTCGTCGTGCGCGGCGGGCGCGAGATCGAGCGACTCGGCACCCGAGGGCCGGACGAGCCCCCGCTGCTGACCGCGGCCCGGCGGCACGGCGAGCACGCCCACCGGTTCCTCGAGCACCGGGCGCTGAGCGGCGTGCGCCGCGACAAGATCTCACGGCGGGCCCTGGCCCGGCTGCAGCACGATCCGCGCCGACGCTCCTACCGGCCGGTGATCGACATGCTGCGGTTGGCGTCGGACCCGCTCGACGTGCCCACGATCCGACGCTTCTGCGACGAGGCCACCACCGCCGAGCACGACCTGCTCCTGGCGGTGGCCGATCACCTCGCGCGCCGGGGCATCACGTTGCCGCCGTTCCTCGTCGCCGACCACGCCCTGGTCGCCGGCCCCCTCCGCTACCAGCGGGCCGCCCATCGGGCGACGAGGTCGGCCGCCGGTGTGTCGATCGGCGAGAGCCGGTTCTGCGTGGCCGGGACGCCGCGTCCCGACGCGGTGGTCATCGAAGGCCGCGCCGACCTCGTGGCCGCGGTGGACGCCGCCATCATCGCCGAGGGGCTCTAGCCCGGCGCACGGAACAGCTGCAGGGTGGCCCAGAACTCGGGGCGGCTGGTGCGGTAGTCGTAGATGCTCCCACCGATGGCGTGTTGTTCGACCGCGGCGGCCACCATCTGCTGGAGGTCCTCGACCGTCGTCTTGTCGCCCACCCCACCGATGGGGTGGAGCTTGGCATCGGGTTGGCCGATGAGCTGGCGGACCCGAGCCATGTTGTTCGCCGTGTAGTCGTGCGCCGCCCGCCAGGGCCCGACCCGGTTGGTCCAGTAGCTCATCGGCATCCACACGTCGTAGTACGGCGCGATCTGCGCCCACGGGAACGCGGGCCAGTAGTTCGGGTTGACGTCCTGGAGCAGCACCGGCTCCAGGACGATGGCGCCGATGGCCCGGCCCGGCAGGCTCTCCCGCAGCTGACGGGACAGTTCGATCAGGCGCCGGTTGCGCTCGCCCACGTCGTGAACGTTCCGGGCCTCGATGTCGATGGCGACGCCGTCGATGCCCAGCGACGCGATGGCCTGGATCCGGCGCAGGTCGCTGGCCGGATCCTCCAGCGTGGGGAGGTACCAGCCCACCACGGCCATGCCACGCTGGTGGGCGCGATCGATGATGGGCTGCAAGCGCTCGGGTTCGAGCACGTCGGTGGGGCTGTTCCACCGGCTGGCCTGCACGTAGAGGGTCTGGACCCCCTGGCTGGCCATGAAGTCCACATCGGCGGGCCCGACCAGGTTCGGGGACCGGGTGAACAGCGACGACCAGTCGTAGGCGTCGATCCAGGCGCCGAAGCCCTCGTACGGCTTCGTCGTCCAGGATCGGCTGGGCGGCGGCGAAGGCCGGGGCGGGACCTCAGCAGGAGCCGGCGGCGGGCTGGCCGGTGCGGGTGGTGGTGGGGGCCGCGGTGGGGGCCGCGGTGCTGGGCGGCGCGGTGGTGGAGGCCGCGACCGTGGTGGTGGAGGCGGTGGACGAGGGCGGCACGGTCGTGACCGGCGCGTCGGCCTGGGCGCGCTGGAGCGTCACGTCTCCACTCGCAGCACTGCACGCCCCAGCGAACAGCGCGAGCACCAACCCCAGGGCGCACCACCGCATGAAGGGGACACCCTACGCGTCGGTGGCGCGTCGAAAACCGTCACCCCTGCTTCTGCTGCGATCGACCGATCCCGGCGGGTCGTCCGGCCGGGTCCGGGAGCGGAGTCAGTCGTCGAGATCCTCGGCCATGCACCACGAGGCGTGCGGCGCGCCGGGCTTGGCTCCGCATTCGTCGCAAGGCTGTGGCGGCTGTTCCTCGAAAATGTCCGAGATGTCGATGCTGGTGTCCGAGCGCTTGAGCGCACGGGCTTCCTCGAAACGACGGTGTCGACCCTTTTCACGGGCGTGCTCCCGATTCGGTGGGGGCTGTTGAGCGAGTCAGTGTAGCGCCGCAAGAGCATGTCACAGACGTTGCCCACACGACCCATCGAGGCCGAGACGGTTCAACCGGTGGAATCGGACCGCAGCACCAGGCCCACGCCTCGCTCGAAGGACAGCGCGGATCGCCCGTCGAGCAACCCGTCGATGTCGGACGCGAGCGCCTCGGCCCGCCAACCGGTGGCAAGGCGGCTGTCGTCGTCGCCCCGGAGGTAGGACTCCAGGTCGTTCCGCGTCGCGAGCACGGCCGGATCCAACTCGAGCTCGCGGGCGCGTTGCGTCACCCACGACATCAACAGCGGCACCGCCGCCCGCAGCTCGGACGGCACCGGCGTGGATCGTGGGATGCGCACGAGATCGAGATCGAGTTGGCGGCCGCACTCGATGGCCTCGAGCAGCCCGCTCCGGAGCGCCCTCGGGATCCCCCGGTCGCGCAGCCCGCGAACGCTGGTGAGCGCCTCCTCGGTCTTGGGCGGGCGCTGGGCGATTCCCGGCCAGGGCGAGGTCGGGCAGGACCGAGCGCAGCGGGCGATCGGACTCGCTCGCCTGCCGTTCCCGCCACTTGGCGACCTCCTGGGCGACGGCCGCCGCCCGACCACGTAGCCGCCGGGCCTCCTTCACCCGCCACCACGCCGTGTCGGGATCGTTGTCGACCAGGGCCTTGTCGACGAGAGCTCGGCACTCGCTGCGGACCCAGTCGACACGGCCCCGAGCTTCGAGCTCGGCGGTGAGCTGGTCGTGGAGGGTGAACAGGTGGACGACGTCGGACTCGGCATAGGTCTTGGCCGCCTCGGACAGCGGCCGGACCAGCCAATCGGTGAGCCGATCCGCCTTGGGGAGGTCCTCGTCGAGCAACTTCCTGACCAGGGGGGCCAGGCCGATGGAGCTCATCCCGAGGAACGACGCCGCGATCTGGGTGTCGAACAGGTCGTCGGGAACGACGCCCACCGAGTGACGGAACACCTCCAGGTCCTGGCCGGCGGCGTGCATGACGATGGTCCGTCCCGTGAGCGCCGGGCCGAGCAGGGCCATGTCGACGCCCAGGGGATCGACGAGCGCCCGGTCCTCGTCCCACCCGATCTGGACCAGCGCGCAGACCGGCCAGTAGGTGCGCTCGCGGTGGAACTCGGTGTCGATGGCGAGCCGAGGTCGGTCAGCCAGCTCGGCCACGAGGTCGCGGAGCCCCCCGGAGGTGTCGACCCACCGGGCCGCGCCGTCAGGCACCCGTGTCGACCGGCTTCTCGGCCTCGATCCAGCGCAGCGTCCCGCCCGCCACGTTGACCGCGTCGATGCCCTGGGCCCGGAGGAACTCGACCGCCCGGGCGCTGCGGGCACCCGAGCGACAGATCACGTAGACGGTGTCGTCGGTCGGGAACTCGTCGACCCGCTCGGGCACCTCGGCCAGCGGTACGAGCCGGACGCCGGGCACCCTGACCTCCTCGTACTCGTGGGGCTGGCGGACGTCGAAGACGGAGGCACCGGCTGCCATCCGCGACGACAGCGTCTCGATGTCGATCTCGGGGATGTCCACGGGTGGAGCGTACGCAATCCGGGCACGAGCGCCACCTCCCGGCAGGTCGTCGGGGACGTCGGCGTCCGCGGTCGCTGCGGGGTCGGCCGTCTCCAGCCGGGCGATTCGCAGCGAGGTGGCCGCACCGACCAGCGAGCGCTCACCGGCGCCGAAGCACTCCGCGAGGGCGGAGGCAGCCTCCCGGTTCCATGCGGCGTGCGTCCACTGGGCGCGACCGGCCGTGACCGGCACGACGACGTCGACGTCCCGTTCGTCCCGCAGCCCGGCGATCTCGGCGAGCAGGCCGGCGTCCGGAGCCAGCAGATCGCACGACACCACGACGACGGTCGGCGCGTCGCCGACGTCGAACAGCGCGGTGATCACCCCGCCCAGCGGGCCCTGACCCGGCCAGCGATCGGCGCGGACGTCGAGTCCCAGGCGCCCGAGCGGGCCGGCCGATCCGCCGACGGCCGCGACCGCGGCGGCGCCCGCTTCACCGAGCGCATCGGCCACCCGCACCGCCATCGAGCGGCCATCGATCTCCAGCAGCGCCTTGTCGGTGCCCATCCGGCGGCTCCGGCCGCCGCAGAGCACCGCGCCGTCGAAGCCGCTCATGACCGTCGGGTCACCCGATCCCTCCGTAGGTGGCCTCGACGCCGCGGCTCTCACCGTGATGGGCAACGGCGTCCCGGAGATCGTCGAGGAACGTGGTCGACGACGTGGGCGTGGAACGGCCACAGCATGAGGTGCAGCCCACCCTGCTGGCGGTCGAGGTGCCAGCCGTGATCGTCCATCACGTCGCCGATGGCGTTGATGTCGAGCCCGCCGTCGGCCGTGAACTGGAACAGCGAGAGATCAGGCCGGTGGGTGAGGTGGAGACCGTCGATGGCGTCGATCCCGTCCCGGAACGCCACCACCGTGTCCCGGAGCACCTCGGCCAGCCGGGTGTAGCCCGGCACACCCAGGTGACGCATCGTGGCCCACGCCGCCGCGATCGGGGCCGCCGCCCGGGTACCCGCGGTGGTGGCCGACCCGTACAACCCGCCGGGCCAGTCGTCGTAGAGGAAGAACTGCTTCGCGAGCAGGTCCTTGTCGCGGTAGAGGACGAGAGACGCGCCCTTGAACGTCCACCCGTACTTGTGGATGTCGGCCGACATCGACGTGACCCCGTCGACCCGGAAGTCCCAGGGCGGCACGTTCTCGCCGATCCGCTCCCAGAACGGGAGCAGGAACCCACCGAGGCAGGCGTCGACGTGGCAGAGCACCCCGGCCGCGGATGCGGCCGCAGCCAGGTCCTCGATGGGGTCGATCACGCCGAACGGGTAGCACGGGCTGGATCCCACCACCATCCCGGTGCGTTCGTCGATCGCTGCGGTCATGGCCGCGACGTCGGCTCGCCCATCGGCCCCGACCGGAACCCGCACCTGCTCGACGTCGAGGTACTTGCACGCCTTGGCGAACGCGGGGTGCGCCGTCTCGGCGGTGAGCAGCACCGGTTCGGCGATGCCGCGCTCGCCGCGAGCGTGGTCGCGCATGGTCTGCACGGCGAGGAAGATCGATTCGGTCCCGCCGCTGGTGAGCCGGCCGTGGCCGGGGCCGTTGACGAGGGCCGAGCCCCACTCGACGACCTCGCCCTCCATCTCGGTGAGGCTGGGGAAGGCGAACGGGTTCAACGCGTTCTCGTGCAGGTACTCGAGGGCAACGGCTTCATGGAGCCGGTCGAGCTCGGGATCGTCGGGGTGGTACACGAGGCTGAACGTGCGACCTCCCTTCCAGTCGGCATCGCGGTCACGGCGGGCCCGCATCGCGTCGAGCACCTCCTCGACCGGGAGCGAGTCGGCAGGGAATTCGGGCGAAGCCATGGTGCGATCGTAGGCCGGTGCTCAGCCCGACCGGATCGTGGCCAGGTCGGCGAGGTCGTCGGCGTCGAAGTCGACCGGTGGCCCCCCGCCGAGGACGCTGGCCACCAAGGTGGACTCGACCGCGTAGTACATGACCGAACCCCGGTTGCGGGAGTGGCCGGGATGGTCCGGATCGGCCCGGCCGGTGGCGAGGAACAGGTCGACCAATCCCAGCAGATGTCCGACTTCGTGCATGGTCACGGCGTCCTCGATGCGCCCGCGGTCGGCCAGCAGTCCGGCGGCCTGGTCGACGCGATCGGAGAACACCGCCGCCACGTCGGACCGCACGGAGATGCCGAGCACGTGGTCGTCGCCGGCGTACCCGCCGGCGAGGAAGAGCAGGTGCAGGACCGCGTCGCCGGGCCCGGCGGACGCTCCTTCGGCGTCGGCGAGGGCGCGGAGGTCGTCAGCGGTCCACTGGCGGCCGGCGCCGCCGACCCCGGCACCGAGGACGTCGATGCGCTTGCCACTGACCTGACCGAGCACGCTCTCCAGGTGGGCGAGCGTCGCCTGCTGGGGTTCGGCCCCGGCCTGTGAACGCACATCGACCACGATCCGACCGGATGCGGCCGGGCGCAGGTAGTAGGGGGCGAACGCCCCGACCGCGCCCGGCGCCGGCGCGGGTGAGGTGGTGGGCGCGGGCGCGGTGCTCGATCCGGTGGGGGCCGTCGCCTCGGTGCTGCCCGGGCCTGTGGCGCCGGACGGTGCGCCGGGTCCCGGTCCGCCGGCCCCGGAACCCGGAGGTGGCGCGCCCGCGGCCGCGCCCGAAGCCGGAGCGCTCGACGTCGACGCGGTCGTGGGCGTCGCCGCTGGTGAGCTACCGATCGGCGACGCGCACGCCGAGACGAGGAGCATCCCCGCGGCGAGCACGCCGGGCCACGATCGGCGGTCGGGTCGCACGGCCGCCTACCGCGGACGGTCGGACGACGGGTCGAGCTGCTGGAGGAACTGGGCGCACCGCTCGGCTTCATCGGTCTCGCCGATGGCTGTCGCCGTGGCCCTCAGGCCGTCGAGCGATCGCAGGAAGCCCTGGTTCTCGGGATGGGACCAGCGGACGTAGCCCGTGCCCCGCCAACCGTTGGCACGCAGCCGATCGAGGCCCCGGTGGTACCCGACGCGGAACGCGGCATAGGCCTCGACGTCGTCCCGAGCGAGCTCGCCGAGACGAGCCCAGGCGAGCAGGCATCGCGGGTGGTCGGCGACGACGCTCGAGACCGCGAGGCGACGAGCTTCCCCGTCGAGGCTGCTCGGCCGCCGCCAGCCGGTCGAGCGCATCGGCGGGTTCGGCGTCGAGCACGGTCTCGGGTGGTCCGCTCGGCGACAGATTGACGTTCTGCGACATGGATCGGAGCCTACGGCGAGCGGTCAGCGGAGCCGTCGGCACCGCCCGGACTGTCACCCCGGGATCTCGTGCTGCGGGTACTGTGCCGGCCGTGGGACACATCATGGCCGTCGCGCCCTACGAGGATTTCGTCCGAGACCACGCTCCGATCATGTTCGGGGTCATCTGTGCGCTCCTCGGCCTGCTGGTCATCCGGCTCGTCGTGCGGACGATGACCCGTGTGGTCCTGCTCAGCCTGCTGCTCCTCATCACGCTGTTCATCGGCATCGAGCGCGACAACATCACCGAGTGCGCCCAGACCTGCAAGTGCCACCTCGCGGGATTCGACGTCAGCGTGGCCTACTGCGAACCGAAGTTCGCGGCCTGAGCCGTCGTCAACCGGCTCGCCATCCCACGGTCACGGCGAGGCGCTCGATCAGGCCGGCGAACGCGGCCGGATGGGTGAGATGGGCCCCGTGGCCAGCACCGTCGAGGACGACCAGGGCACCGGACGGCGCCTCGGCGGCGACGACCTCGGCGGAACGGCCGTGGTACGCCGCCCCCTCGGTGCCGTGGGCCGCCAGCACCGGAACGGTGATCGACCTCGGCTCCATGCACGGCTCGCCGGGCGTCCGGGCGTGCGACATCTCCGCCACCAGCGTCGGGCCCTCGGCCCGCCGGGCGGCGCGCGTCGACGGGGGCAACCGCTCCCAGCGCTGGTCGCCGATCATGCGTCGCATGAACCGCTCGGCCGCGTCCTGTGGGCTGTCGGCGCTGGCCGCTGCGCTGGCGCCGGCACTCCCGGACGGCCACCAGTCGCGCCACGGCATCGGCGGCTCGTACGCCACCACGCCCACGACCACGGTGGGGGCCCGCTGCGCCGCGGCCAGCGCGATCGTCCCGCCGTAGGAGTGCCCGGCCACGAGCGCGGGACCATCGCCGACGACGTCGAGCAGGTCGTCGACCTGTTGGGTGAAGCTCGTCGGCGGTCCGAGTCCGAGCGAGTGCCCGTACCCACGACGGTCGTAGCGGATGACCCGGAAGCCGTCGAGCTTTCGCACCACCCGACCGAAGCTCGATGCGCGGTCCATCGTGCCGTGGACGAGGACGACGTGCGGCCCGTCACCGTCGGCGGTCTGCCAGCAGTGGTCCCGGCCGGCGCCGGCCGTGCTCACTTCCCGAGCCGCTCGACCCGAACCACGCGCAACACGTCGGTCGTGCCGGTTCCGCTGTCGGGCGCGCCGGCGAGCACCGCCACGAGGTCGCCGTGCTTGATGAAACCGGCCCGGAGGGACTTCTCCACCACGTGCCACACCATCTCGTCGGTGGTGGCGTACTCGTCCATCTTCAGTGGATGCGTGCCCCACACCAGGCTGAGCTGGCGCACCGTGCTCTCCAGCGGGCTGGCGCCGACCAGGACACTCGGGGGTCGATAGCGGGAGATGGCCCGGGCGGTGTAGCCCGAGTTGGTGCACGACAAGATGGCATCGAGCTCGAGCTCGGTGGCCAGGCGCCAGGCGGCATGGCTCATGCCGGCGGTGATCTTGGTGCTCAGGTCGAGCTGGACCTGACCCTGGATGCGCCCCAGCTGGGCGCCCCAGGTCTCGTAGTCGGCGGCGGCCTCGGCCCGCAGGCACAGGTGCGACATGGTCTTGATGACCAGCACCGGGTCATGACCGATGGCGGTCTCGGCCGAGAGCATCACCGCGGTGGTGCCGTCGAAGACCGCGTTGGCGACATCGGTGGCCTCCGCCCGGGTGGGCGACGGCGAGTGGATCATCGACTCGAGCATCTGCGTGGCCGTGATCACCGGGACCCCGAACGCGACACCCCGCTTGATGATCCTCTTCTGGAGATGCGGGACCTCGGCGATGTCGCACTCGTTGCCCAGGTCGCCACGAGCCACCATCACCGCGTCGGCCATGTTGACGATGGCGTCGAGGGCGTCGACCGCCGCCTTGGTCTCGATCTTGGCCACCACTGGGGTGTTGCCGGCCCGGGCCTTGACCGCCTCGACCTCGTCGGCCGAGCGGACGAACGACGCGGCCAGGAAGTCCAGGTCGGCGGCCAGGGCGTCGATGAGCTCGATGTCCTGCGCGGTGGGGACCGACACCCGCAGGCGGCCGGACGGCAGCGTCACCCCCGGACGGCCCTGGATGCGGCCGCCGTGTTCGACCTCGACCACCAGGCAGTCGGCCGACTTCTCGACCGTGACCAGCCGCACGCTCCCGTCGCCGAGCACCAGGGTGTCGCCGATGTCGACGTCCTCGACCACGTGGTCGTAGTCGACGTGGATGTGGTCGCTCGTGGTGGCGGCGCTGCCCGGGCGGACCTCGAGCCGGTTGCCCTCGGTGAGGAACAAGCCGGCCTCGTCGAGGACGGGGCCCATGCGGATCTTGGGCCCGGGGAGATCACCCAGGATGGCGATGGGCCGGTCGAGCGCGGCCGCCACCTTCCGGATGCGCGTGATGCGGGCCTGGTGCTCCTCGATGGTGCCGTGGGCGAGACCGAGCCGGCAGACGTCGACGCCGGCGAGGATCAGCTCCTCCAGGATCTCCTCCGAATCGGACGCGGGTCCGATGGTGGCCACGATCTTCGTCCTGCGATCCACGGTCGAACCATACCGACGCGCCGGCCGGTGGCCGCCCCACGTTCAGACCGACGACAGGCGGTCGGCACCGGATACCGTGGCTGGCAGACTCCCGCATGGCCGCGGAGGACGATCTGGTGACCAGCCGAGGGGTACGGATCCCCGCCGCAGCCGTGTCGTGGTGGGCGACCCGCTCGGGCGGCCCCGGGGGCCAGCACGCCAACACCTCCGACACCAACGTCACCGTCGAGCTCGACCTCGACGCGGCCGGACTCCCCGACACGGTGACCGAACGACTGCGGACGGCACACGGCGAAACCGTGCGAGCCAGCTCGGCCGACTCGCGATCGCAGTTCCGCAACCGCCAGCTCGCCCGCAAGCGCCTCGGCGAGATCGTCGACGGTGCGGCTCGCCCCCGGCGCACCCGGCGGCCCACCAAGCCGACCCGAGGGTCGCAGCGCCGCCGGCTCGAGGCCAAGCGTCAGCAGGCGGAGAAGAAGCGGAACCGCTCGTGGCGCCCCGGCCGGGACGCCTGAGGAGCGCTTCGGCGGAGCCGCAGACCCTGAACTCAGTTGCGGGGAACCTCGGACCAGGCCACGTCCTTGTCGGTCCGGACGTCGCCCGGCAGCCCGAGGACCCGCTCACCGAGGATGTTCTTCATGATCTCGGTGGTGCCGCCCTCGATGGAGTTGGCCCGCATCCGCAGGAAGAGCTGCTGGGTCGGCACGCCGGCGAGGCCGGTGTGCCCGGTCCGCTCCATCTCGTAGGAACCGTAGAGCTGACCCTCCGGACCCATGCAGTTCACGGCGAAGGCGTAGAGGTCCTTGTTCAGCTCCGCGCTGGCCAGCTTCCCGACCGACCCTTCCGGACCCGGGTTGCCCACCTTGCGGTTCTGGCTGGCCCGGATGTTGGTGAGACGTGAGATCTCGGCGCGGATCCACAGCTTCATGAGCTCGTCCTTGCGGGCGGCATCTTCGGGGTCGGCGTGCTCCTTCCAGACCCCGACCACGTTGCCGATGGCGCCCGAGCCCCGCGGCGGGATCGACCCACCGATGGAGACCCGCTCGTTCATCAAGGTGGTGATGGCGACCCGCCACCCCTCGCCGACGTCGCCGAGCCGCTCGGAGTCGGGGATGCGGACGTCGGTGAAGTACACCTCGTTGAACTCGGCGTCGCCGGTCATCTGGCGCAGGGGCCGCACCTCGACGCCGGGGGCGTGCATGTCGACGACGAAATGCGTCAGCCCCTTGTGCTTGGGCTGGTCGGGGTCGCTGCGCGCCACCAGGGTCCCGAAGCTGGCCACGTGGGCGAGGGTGGTCCAGACCTTCTGGCCGTTCACCAGCCACTCGTCGCCGTCCTTGACCGCCCGGGTCGACAGGCCGGCGACGTCGGATCCGGCTCCCGGCTCGGAGAAGAGCTGGCACCAGATCTCCTCGCCGGTGAACAGCGGCCGCAGGTAGCGCCGCTTCTGGGCCTCGGAGCCATGGGTGTAGACGGTGGGCGCCGACATGCCGTGCCCGATGGGGTTGCGGGCCATGGCGCTGGGCGCACCGGCGGCGTGGAGCCGCTCGTTGATCGTCTTCTGGTGCCGGGCCGCGAGGCCGAGGCCGCCGAAGCCCTCGTCGTAGTGGACCCAGGCGAGGCCGGCGTCGAACTGGGCGCCGAGGAACTCGACTGCGGGGGTGTCGGCCGGCGGATGCTCCGCGAGCAGGCGCTCGATCGCCGCGTCGACGCGATCTTCATCGGTGGTGGGTTCTGCTTCGGTGACGGCCATCCGCCGATCGTAACGGTGAACTTGACCGTCCGGTCAACTCCGACCGGACGGCCCCGAGATCACCCCCAGTGCACGAGCAGGCCGGCGAACACCTCCTCGGCGTCCTCTTCGACGCCGTGTCGGGCGAACCACCCGCACACGTTGACGACGTCCCGGTGCAGGAACTCGAGCCCGCCGGGGTTGGCGGCGATGTCGACGGCCTGGGGGAAGTCGATGAACCACAGGCGGTCGTCCCACCACAGGAGGTTGTACGGCGACAGGTCGCCATGCGCCCAGCCCGCGGCGGTCATCGTGCGCAAGCCGTCCAGCACGTGGTCCCACGCGATGCGGATCTGCGCCGACGTCAGCCGGGCCCGCGCCAGCTGCGGTGCCGCGCCGTCGCGATCACCGAGGTACTCCATGTCGAAGCAGTCGCCCCCGTCGAACGACGCGAACCCGATCGGGTAGGGCACCGGACAACCGGCGGCGTGCAGCGCGGTCATGACGTCGTGCTCGTGGCCGGTCCAGCGATCCTGGAGCAGCCGCTTGCCGTACGTGGACATGGCCTCCACGGCGCGGCGGTCGCGGCGTCTTGCGGAACTGCCGGCCCTCCCGGTAGCGGACGTCGTTGTGGAACGCCGAGGCCCGCTGCACCCCCATGGCCTCCAGCTGACCCTTGGTGCCCACGGCGCGCGGGAGGTAGCGCTTGCGGGCGATGAGACAGGTGCGCCCGTCCGCGCCGGTGCGTTCGATGATGTTGATCTGGGCTTCCTTGCCGGAGCGGAGGACGCCGAGATCGATCTCGTCGTCGGAGTCGACGACGAGCCAGTCGGGGTTGGATGACACGTTGGCTCCTTGGTCGTGACGATCGGGCTCCGACCGTCCACGATCCGAGGTCGCGACGTCAGCCCCTCCGGGAGGCGCGGTCAGAGGATGGGCTCGCGGTCACGGCAGACATGGTCGGCGCTCCTCTCCTCTGACGAAGGGCGCGCACCGTAACCCGCACTCCCACCCGCCGGCGAAGGAGTTTCGGGCTCAGTTCAGGCGGGCGCGGAGGCGTTGGGCCTGGGCCAGCTCCCGCTCGGGGTCGGAGGCCTCGCCCTCGTCGACGATCGACTCCAGCACCTTGGCGGCCCGCACGAAGTCACCGCTGGCGGCGAGCGCGCCCCCGAAGACGCGCCGGTCGTCGGCGTCGCACCCCGGTACCAGGGTGCGCAGCTGGGTGGCCCACAACAGTCCATCGCGATCACCGCGCCGGCGATGGACCGCAATCAGGTTCCCCAGCACGCGCCGGATGATCTCCGGCCCGGGCAGGGGCGAGAGGTACGGCTCGATGTCGACGCCGGGGGCAAGGGCGGTGAAGAGCTCGCCGAGCTCGGGCCGATCGAGGATCCGGCCGCCGCCGAACGCGTCGATGTACCGGTGCGGCGCCGCCGCGGTCCGAGCGACGAAGTGGGCCGGCGTCCCGATGCCGTCGATGGCGATGCCGAGGCGCCGCCCCACCTCGATCACCAGCACCGACAACGTGATGGGGATGCCGACCTTCCGGTCGAGCACCTCGTGCAGGTAGGAGTTCCGGGGGTCGTAGTACGACTCACGATCGCCGGCGAAACCGCAGGCACCGAACAGGGTGGCGAGCAGGTCCTCGAGGGTGGGCCGCGGCACCAGCTCCGCGAGGTCGTCGAGCCGGCCGAGCACGGCCTCGACATCGACGCCGGCACCTCCGTGGGCCCCGATCAGGGCGCAGGCCTCGTCGAGTCGGAAGGGTTCTCGCCCGAACGTGTCGGCGAACCGTTCCGTCAGCTCCACGTCGGCTCACCGTAGCCCTCGCCCGGTGAACGTGCGCCGGGAACGCAACCCGGGACAGTCTGTGCGACGACGCTCCGCCCGGAGCACACCCGACACCCGATGAGGAGATCCGCTCCGATGTATCCCGGTGCCTTCGCCGACACCCGACCCGACCACCCGGCCGTGATCATGGCCTCCGACGGTCAGGTCATCACCTACCGGGAGCTCGACGACCACGCCAACCAGCTCAGCCGGCTGTTCCGGTCGGTGGGTCTGCAGCCCGGTGACCACGTGGCGTTCTGCCTGGAGAACCACCCGAACTTCCTCGCGGTGGCATGGGGGTGCCATTACGCCGGCCTCTACTACACGGCGATGTCCTCCCGGCTCAACGACGACGAGATGCAGTACATCCTCAACGACTGTGGGGCGAAGGCGTTCATCACCTCGGCCTACAAGACGGACGCGGCGGTCGCGGTGCTCGGTCAGGCCCCGGGGGTGGAGACCTGGCTCATGATGGACGGGGTGGCCGACGGGTACGCCTCCTACGAGGAGACGGTGGCCGCGCAGCCGGCCGAGCCGCTCCCGAACCGCGTCGCCGGCGCCGACATGCTCTACAGCTCGGGAACCACCGGACGCCCCAAGGGGGTCAAGACCCAGCTCCCCGATCGGCCCCTCGACGAGGCGGGCTCCTCCGTGTACGGACTCATGGCCCTGCTCTTCGGTCTGACCGCCGATTCGGTCTACCTCTCCCCCGCGCCGCTCTACCACGCCGCTCCGCTCCGCTTCTGCATGGGCGCACACATGGGTGGAGCAACGGTGGTGGTGATGGAGCGGTTCGATCCCGAGACCGCGCTCCGACTCATCGAGGAGTACCGGGTCACCGTCAGTCAGTGGGTGCCCACGATGTTCATCCGGATGCTGAAGCTCGACGACGACGCCCGGGAGCGCTACGACGTCTCGTCGATGCAGGCTGCGGTCCACGCGGCCGCGCCCTGCCCGGTCGAGGTCAAACGCCGCATGATCGAGTGGTGGGGCCCGGTGCTGCACGAGTACTACGCGGGTACCGAGGGCAACGGGTTCATCTACACGAACTCCGAGGACTGGCTGGCCCACCCCGGCACGGTCGGCAAAGCACTCATCGGCACCGTCCACATCGTCGGCGACGATGGCGAGGAGCTCCCGGTCGGTGAGCCCGGGACCATCTACTTCGAAGGCGAGGCCGCGGCCACCTTCCAGTACCACAACGACCCCGAGAAGACGGCCAACTCCCGTGACCCCCAGGGGCGAGGCTGGAGCACGCTCGGCGACGTGGGCCGCCTCGACGAGGACGGGTTCCTCTACCTCACCGACCGCAAGGCGTACATGATCATCTCCGGCGGGGTGAACATCTACCCGCAAGAGGCCGAGAACGTCCTCGCCCTCCACCCGAAGGTGTTCGACGTCGCCGTCTTCGGCGTGCCCAACGAGGACTTCGGCGAGGAGGTCAAGGCGGTGGTGCAGACGGCCGACGGCGTCGAGGGCACCCCGAAGCTCGAACGTGAGCTCATCGCCTACTGCCGCGAGAAGCTCGCCGACGTGAAATGCCCCCGGACGATCGACTTCCGGCCCGAGCTGCCCCGCCACCCCACAGGCAAGCTCTACAAGCGCCTGCTCAAGGACGAGTACTGGCAGGGCCACGAGTCGGGCATCATCTGACCGGAGCTTCCTCCCTTCGGCTGTGCCTCCGGTCCGGGGAGCTCCCACGTTGCCACGGAGGAGTCGCCCGATCTCGAGTTGCCCGGTCGCTGGCGCTCCCTCCGGACTGACGAATCGTCTGCTCCGCCGGGGCGACGAGACGTCCGGTCAGCGTTCGCTCCGCCAGGCGAGGACCTGGCGTCGTCCGTAGAGGACGCCGAGCGCAGCCAGTGTCGTTGACACCGCGGCCAGGATCCACGCCGGGCCGTAGCCCCACGCGTCGACCGCCAGACCGAAGAGGACCGGGCCGGACAGGGCTCCGGCATAGACACCCGTCTGGGTGATGCCCGTGGCCGCCGCCGGTGCTCCGGGGTTGAGCCGCACGATCGCCAGGTTGAACAGTCCCGGCCACGCCCAGCCGGAACCGAACGCGATGGCGGCGCCGACGAGATGGGTGGCGACGTTGCCCGGGGCCAGCAGCAGGTATCCCGCCGCGCCGCCCGCGAGGAGGAGGGTGACCACCGGCAGGTGGCGGCCTCCCCGACGGTCGGCCCGGTGGCCGGCCAGGAGGCGCATGGTGATGCCGATGGTGGCTCCGAAGGTGAGCACCAGACCGGCTGCCGACTCCCCCAGCCCCGCCTCCACCCCTGCGCTCACCAGGAACGTGGCCAGGGTGCCGTTCGCCGCGGCCGCAAAGCCGACCGCCACGGCCAGGATCACGAGGGGGCCGAGGGGCACATCGCCCTCGCGAGCGTTGCCGGTCCGACGTCCCGCCGCCGGCACGACTCCGGCGGGGACGGCCAGCGCGGCGAGGACGGCCCCGACGGCACCGGCCACGTAGGCCCAGCGCCACCCGACCGTGACCCCGAGGACGGGCACGGCCAGCCCGCCGAGCAGGGTTCCCGCCGGCACGCCAGCCTGCTTGATGGCCAGCGACCAGCCCTGCCGGAGCGGATCGATGCCTCGGGCGACCAGCAGGTTGGCTCCGACCTGGGCCAAGGCGTTGGCGAACCCCGCCGCCATGAGCAGCACCAGCAGGACCGGGTAGCTCGGAGTGAGGGCGATCGCTCCGAGCAGCACGGCGTTCGACGACGCCGCGCCTCGCATCGCTCGTCCCGGTCCGACCCGCTCGGCGAGGCGGCCCATGAGCGCCGACCCACAGGCTGCCGCAGCGAAGAAGGTGCCGGAGGCGATGCCGAGCCGAGCTGGTCCCAAGCGGATGTCGTGGCCGATCTGGACCGCGAGGGCACCGGTGAGGAACACCGGGAGCGTGCCCACCAGTGCGGTGGTCAACGCCGCGACCTGGATCCTCCGCTCCAGCCCCGGCTCGATCGTCACGGATCGATCCACTTGTCCTCGACCACCGGACGATGGGCGGCGAGCCGGTCGAGCAGGGCCGCCGGCTCGGACTCGACGTGGAGCTGCTCACGCGCCGATCGACGAACGAAGCCGTCGGCGACCGCGCGGTCGAACCACGCCAGCAGGGCGTCGAAGTACCCGTTCACGTCCACGAAGCCGATGGCGCGGTCGTGGATGCCGATCTGGGCCCACGTCGCCACCTCGCTCATCTCCTCCAAGGTCCCCATGCCGCCGGGGAGCACCACGAAGGCCTCGCCCAGCGCGTGGAAGCGAGCCTTGCGAGCGTGCATGTCGGCTGCTTCCTCCAGCCGGAACGTGCCCGGGTGGTGGGCGCGCAACGGGCTGGCAGTGACACCGTCGGGGAACAGGCCCGCGGGCAGGATGCCGGTGACATCGCCACCCGCGTCGAGGGCAGCCTCGGCCAACGCGCCCATCAGGCCGGCCGAGCCGCCGCCGTAGACCACCCCGATGCCGTGCTCGCCGAGGAGCCGCCCGGTGGCAGAAGCCGCCTCGCGATAGGCCGGATCGGTACCGGGCGAGGAGCCGCAGAACACGCAGATCCTGCGGAACGGCCACCTACCCGTCGGGGACGACGCCGGGGTGGGAGTGGCGGGCATCGCCCGACGCTACCGTCAGCGCCCGATGGCCTCGTTCCCGTTCCTCGATCATCCCGGGCCGATCCCCTTCGCCCATCGCGGGGGCGCCTCGGAGGCTCCGGAGAACACCCTTCCCGCCTTCGAGCACGCGGTGCGACTCGGGTACCGGTACCTCGAGACCGACGTCCACGCCACGGCCGACGGCGTGCTCGTCGCCTTCCACGACGACCACCTCGATCGCGTCACCGACCGGCGGGGCGCCATCGCCGAGCTGCCCTGGTCGGAGGTCGCCGACGCACGCGTCGACGGGCGCGAGCCCATCCCGCTGCTCGAGGATGTCCTCGGGACGTGGCCCGAGGTCCGGGTCAACATCGATCCCAAGGCCGACTCGTCGGTCGAGCCCCTCATCGACGTGCTCCGCCGCACGAACAGCATCGACCGGGTCTGCATCGGGTCCTTCTCCGACCAGCGCACCGACCGCATCAGGGCAGCCCTCGGACCCCGGCTGTGCACCGGCATGGGGCCAGACGAGCTGGTCGGGCTGATCCGTGCGTTCCAGGGGGAGTCGGTCACCTTCCGATCGCAGGCGGCACAGATCCCGCCCACCGATCCCAACGGGCGGCCGCTCGCCACTCCCGAGCTGGTGGATGTCGCCCATCGCCACGGGATCGTGGTCCACGTGTGGACGATCGACGACGAGGACGAGATGGAACGCCTGCTCGACGTCGGGGTCGACGGCATCATGACCGATCGTCCGGCCGTGCTCCGCGCCGTCTTCGAGCGTCGAGGGATCTGGTCGTAGTGGAGGTCCCGCTCACCCCGATCGACTTCCTCACCCGGGCCCGCCGGATCTTCCCCGACCGCGTCGGGGTCATCGATGGCGAGCAGCAGTGGACCTACCGGGAGTTCGCCGAGCGGTGCGACCGCCAGGCCCGCCTGCTGCGCGACGAGCTCGAGGTGGGGCCGGGCGACGTCGTGGCCTGGTTGTGCGGGAACACCCACGAGCTCCTGGAGGCCTACTACGCGGTCCTGCTGGCCGGCGCGGTGCTGCTCCCCCTCAACATCCGGCTGTCCGGTCCCGAGCTGACGTCGATCCTCGACCAGTCCGGCGCCACCGTCCTGTTCCGCCATCGGCAGCAGCCGTCCCCGGGGGCGCCCGTACGGGAGGTGGTCCTCGGCGACGAGTTCGAAGCGTCCCTGGCCCGGCAGTCCGGCGACCTGCTCGACCCGCCGCCGGTGGACGAACGAGCCGCGGCCGAGATCTTCTTCACCAGCGGTTCGACCGGCATGCCGAAGGGCGCGGTGCTCACCCATCGCAACCTCTACCTCCATGCCGTGCACAGCGCGCTGACCAACACCATCAGCGGCGACGACGTCATCCTCCACATCGTCCCCCTCTTCCACGTCAACGGGTGGGGCACGCCGCACTACCTCACCGGCCTGGGCGGCACCCACGTCATGCTGCCCCGCTTCGAACCGGGTGAGGTGCTGCGCCTCATCGCCCGCCACCGGGTCACCCGCCTGTTCGCGGTGCCGGCCATGATCCGGATGTTGCTCGACCACCCCGATCTCGCGTCCACCGACGTGTCCTCGGTGATCGGCACCTCGATCGGCGGTGCGCCGGTGTCGGCCGAGATGCTCGCCGAGGTCGAGGGCGCGTTCGGGTGCACCGCCATCTGCGGCTACGGGATGACCGAGGCCTCACCCACGCTGACCCGCTCGCTCGACAAGCCCGGAGAACCGCCTTCCGCCGAGCGGCGTTCCACCACCGGACTCCCCATCCTCGGCGTCGACGCCCGCGTGCTCGGCCCGGACGACGTCGAGGTGCCGTGGGACGACGAGACGGTCGGCGAGGTGTGCGCCCGTTCGAACCACGTGATGGATCGCTACCTCGATGCACCCGAGGCGACGGCCGAGGTGCTTCGAGACGGCTGGCTGCGCACCGGTGACCTCGCCGTGGTCCGGCCCGACGGTTACCTCCGCCTCGTCGACCGCAAGAAGGACCTCATCATCAGCGGCGGTGAGAACATCGCCAGCCCCGAGGTCGAACATGCCCTCGCCGCTCACCCCTCGGTGCGGGAGGCCGCCGTCGTCGGCCGGCCCGACGAACGGTGGGGCGAGGTGCCGGTGGCGTTCGTTTCCCTCCATCCCGGAGCGACGACCACCGAGGACGAACTGATCACCCACGTGCGGGATCGCCTGGCGCATTTCAAGGCGCCCAAGGCCGTCACCATCGTCTCCGAGCTCCCCAAGGGCGGGACCGGCAAGATCGACAAGGTCGGCCTCCGGGAGCAGCGGTGAGCGGCGAGGTGCGGCGCCTCGGTCTGCTCGGCGGGATGAGTTGGGAGTCCTCGGTCGAGTACGAGCGGCTGATCAACGCCGAGGTCCGCCGTCGACGTCCCCTTCCTGCACCTCGCCGACGCCACCGCCCGGGCCGTCCTGGCCGCCGGGCTGGGAACCGTGGCCCTGCTCGGGACCCGCTACACGATGGAGCAGCCGTTCTACGTCGACCGCCTCGCCGCGCACGGCGTCCGTTCGCTGGTGCCGGACGAGCCGGATCGCACCGTCGTGCACGACGTGATCTACGACGAGCTCGTCCGCGGGATCGTCAGCCCCGAGTCGAAGCTGGCCTACCTCCAGGTGATCGAGCGGCTGCTCGACCGGGGCGCCGAGGGCGTCATCGCCGGGTGCACCGAGATCGAGCTGCTCGTCGGGGCGGACGACGTGTCGTGCCCGTACTTCCCCACGACGCACCTGCACGCCATGGCGGCGGTGGATTGGGCCCTCGCCTGAGCTCGGGCGCGGACTCCGAGTTCGCCGAGTTCTTGTCAGACCCCGTGGGGAGAATGGGGTGTATGACCGGTTCGGCTGGCTACGCCTGTGACGTCGATGTGGCGTCGTGGGCGCGGGAGCGCCTGGACCGGGCCGCGGTGGCGGTTGCCCGGTTGGAGTCGGCGCAGCGGTCGGTGCTGGCCGAGTTGATCGAGCTGTGGCCCACCGCGGCGTGGCTGGCGGCCGGCGCCTCGTCAGCCAAGGCCTGGTTGTTGGCCTACACGTCGTTGTCGTACCGCGACGCCGCCCGCCTCGAACGCATCGCCGGCGTGTGTGCTGCCCATCCCGGCCTGGCCGAGACGAGGTCCTGGCCGACTCGTTGCCCGTGTTGTTGCGCTTGAACCGCGACACGGCCGACGACGATGCCTTCACCACGCGGTGCGGTTCTGGACCGAACGGGTCGACGAACAACTCGCCCCCCGGCGTGTGCAGCCCCATTCGCTGACCTTCGCCGAACGGCTCTTCGGGGGCGGCCAGATCCACGGCGATCTCGCCCCGGTCGCCTTCGCCACCGTCCGCGCCGCGGTCGATGCCTGGACCCAAGACCCCGATGCGACCGACGCCCCCCATGTCCGGACCTTGTCGGAACGCCGGGCCGACGCCCTCGACGACCTGGCGCATTTCGCCCTCACCCACCACGACACCGACAACGCCGGCGTGGACAACGACGACGACAGCGACCGGGATGATGGCGTGGACTGGGACGATCTCCACGCCGAGGACACCTTCGACGGCACCTACCCCGGCGACACCCTCGACGAAGCCCTCCATGACCCCGACGAAGCCGATCCGCTCATCCTGCTCCGGCGGCGGTTGCGGCGGGCCGAGTCGCACCGCCGCCGTCGGACCCGCCGGCGGGTCCGGGCCCGCTCCGGCGTGCAGGTCAACGTCCACATCGACCTACGCACCCTGGCCGAGCTTCGTGACCTCGACGACCTCGAGGGCTTGGTTCTGCGCGGTGAGGGCTGGAACCTCACCCGCGCCGCCGCCGAGCGCATGCTCTGCGACTCGGCCCTCGTGGCCACGTTGTTCGACGGCAAGACCACGGTGCTCGACGCCAACACCGCCACGGAACGGTTCTCCCGGACCCAACGACGAGCCATCGCGGCCCGCGATCGGCACTGCGTGTTCCCCTCCTGCAGCCGAGAACCCCGCCACTGCGACGCCCATCATCTCCAGCACCGCGAACACGGCGGTCCCACCGCGACCGCCAACGGTGCCCTGCTGTGCCGCTTCCACCACCGCCTCGTCCACGAACACGGCTGGCACCTGCTCATCGACGATGCCACCGGAACGTGGATGGCCATCGACCCCCACGGCACCCACTGGACCGGACGACCCGCCACGACCCCACCCGCCGGCGAACCCGCCACCCGAAAACCCACCTGCCAGAACGCCCCCTGACCCGACCACCCCACCGGTCGGGCCACCGGCGCGCCCCGGTACCAGTGGCACCACCCCGACGTCGTCGACACGTGCTCCGAATGTCCGATGATCTCCCCGCCCATGGATGGCAGGCTGCGGGCGTGGACGTGTACGAGGTGTCGGTGGACCTGCGGCCGGGCGTGCGGGACACCGAGTTCGTGGCCGCACTGGAGACCTACCTGGGCCGGCTCGCCGGCGACGGGTCCATCGAGTCCTGGCGGCTGCTGCGGCGCAAGCTGGGCCTCGGAGCCGGACCGGAGTTCAAGGTCCTGATCGAGACCCGAGACCTGGACCAGCTCGACGCGGCCTTCCGGCAGGTGTCGACCCGCGACGAGCCGATCGAGGGCGAGCACCACGGGGTCAACACCCTCGTCACGAACTTCGCGGCCGCGCTCTACCGCGACTTCCCCGACCCCCACCGGGTCCACGGCGCCGAGCGCTTCTGATCGACCCGCCTCCCGGACCGTCGGTCAGGGAGGCGGGAACAGCACGTTGGGGTTGCAGATGCCGTCGGGGTCGAGGGCTGTCTTGATCGCCCGCATCGCGGCGACGTCGCCCGCACCCCGATCGGCTACGAGCCACGATCGCTTGGCCGTCCCGATCCCGTGCTCGGCGCTGATCGATCCGCCCCGCTCGATCACCGCGTCCAGCACGGCGCGGTCGATCGCCGCGTCCCGGTCGTCAGTCGCCCCGGTGACGTTCACGTGGATGTTGCCGTCGGCCAGGTGCCCGAACAGCCAGGTGGTGGCGTCGGGTGCGGCCCCGGCGACCAGATCGGGCACCGAGGCGCAGAAGTCGGCCAGCCGGCCGGCGGGCAGGGTCACGTCGTACTTGTGGGGGACCCCGATCCGGGCGATGGACTCGGTGTGGGCTTCTCGCACGTGCCAGAGCCGGTTCGCTCGGGCTGCGTCGGTGGCCACCGCGACCTCGGAGACACCGTCCAGACGGTCGAGCGTGGCCGCGAGGGCGGTCGCCGGATCCGGAGGGCCGACCGCCTCCACGACGAGCTGCACCGGGGGCACCGGGTCGAGGACGGGCGCCACGCCGGTGACCTCGGCCACCAGCCGCGACCCGGCCTCCAGCACGACTTCGACCGCCTCCAAGCCCGGTACCGCCCGACGGATGGCGCCCGCCGCCCTGACCGCATCGCCGAGCGTCGCCAGCCCCACGAGAGCGGTGACGGTCTCCCCCGGAGGCGGGACCAGCGCCAGCCGGGCCCGGCACACGACGCCGAGCGTCCCCTCGCTCCCGCACAGCAGGCCGGCCAGATCGAGGCCGGTGTTGTCCTTCACCAGACCGTCGAGCCGGCGCACGACGTCACCGGTTCCCAGCACGGCCTCGACGCCGAGCAGCTGGTGACGGGTGGGACCGAACCGGATCACCCGCAGCCCTCCGGCGTTGGTGGCGACCGTGCCACCGACGGTCGCGGTGTCCCGTGCCGCCAGATCCACTCCGTACCGCCACCCCGCTTCTCGAGCGGCCGTCTGCACCGCGGCCAGCGTGGTGCCCGCGCCGGCGGTGAGCTGACCGGCATCGGCATCGACGCCGGTGATCGAGACCAGGCGTGACATGGACAGGACCAGCTCACCCGAGAGCGGCACGGACCCGCCCACCAGCCCGGTGTTGCCACCCTGCGGGACCATCGCCGTCCGGGTGCGCCGGCACCACCGCACGACCTCGGCCACCTCCGAGGTCGACCCCGGCCGCACCACCGCGGGGTGGATCCGACGAACCGGCCGGTCCAGTCCGTGGTGTACGAAGCCACGACATCGGGGTCGGTGAGCACGTGCTCGTCGCCGACGATCGCCCGCAGGTCCCGGACGGCGATCTCGCTTCCTGCCACCGGCCCAGTGTGGCGCGGACGCCGCGTCCCGCCCCTCGATACCGTGCGACCCCATGGCACCGCTGGCCCCGTTCCACACGCTGCGGGCCACGAGGGGAATGGTGTGCTCGGTCGATCACCTGGCCTCGAACGCCGGCATCGATGTGTTGCGCAGGGGCGGGAACGCGGTCGACGCCGCGGTGGCCACCAGCGCGGTGCTGGCCGTGACGACTCAGCACATGTGCGGCATGGGTGGCGACCTCTTCGCCCTCGTGCACCACGACGACGGTCGACCGCCGGCCTGCCTCGACGCCAGCGGACGGGCTGGGTCGGGAGCCGATGCCGCGCTCCTGCGGGCCGAGGGGTGGTCGAAGATGCCCACTGCCGGCGACATCCGCGCCGCCACCGTGCCCGGTTGCGTCGACGGTTGGCTCACGCTCCACGGCCGATTCGGCCGGCTTCCCCTCGCCGAGGTGCTCGGTCCGGCCCGTTCGTACGCGGCCGACGGATTCCCGGCGTCGCCGACGCTCGCGTTCATGGTCCCGGTGATCGCCGACGTCGACGGCGCCGACGATTACACCCGGACCACGATCCGCCCCGGCACCCTCATCACCCGGCCGGGGGTGGCCAGGACGCTGGACGCCATCGTCGAGGGTGGGCGAGACGCCTTCTACCGGGGCGCGTTCGGCTCCGGGCTGCTGCGGCTCGGCGACGGCCTCTACTCCGAGGGCGATCTCGACCGGGTCCAGGCCGACTGGGTGGAGCCCCTCGGCATCGACGTCTGGGGGCACCTGGTCTGGACCGTGCCCCCGGCCAGCCAGGGCTACCTCTCGCTGGCCGCGGCGCGGATCGCCGAGACGATCGGGCTGGGAAACGGTCTCGACCTGTCGTTCGAAGACCCGGCGTGGGCCCACCTCCTGGTCGAGTCGGCGCGGCTGGCCGGCCACGACCGTCCGGACGTGCTCCACGACGGGGCCGACGGATCTGCGCTCGTCAGCCACGAGCGACTCGACCGGCAAGCCGCCCGCTTCGATCCCAACCGCCGCGCCGACGTCGCCGTCAGCGACCGAGACGGCGGCACGATCTTCCTGTGCGCCGCCGACGGGGAGGGCATGGCGGTATCGCTCATCCAGTCCAACGCCCGCGACTGGGGCGTCCGCCTCGCGGTCGCCGAGGTCGGCATCTTCCTCCACAACCGGGCGCAGGGCTTCTCGGTCGAGGCCGGGCATCCCGCCGAGTACCGACCGGGCCGACGGCCGCCGCACACGCTCGCACCCGCACTGGTCCAACGCCAGGACGGCTCACTGCGGTCCGTTCTCGGGACGATGGGGGGCGACACCCAGCCCCAGGTGGTCCTCCAGCTCCTGGCCGACCTGCTCGTCGCCGGGCGGTCGCCGGCGGCCTGCGTCGGCGCCCCCCGTTGGCGCCTCGGAGGCGGCGGCTTCGCCACGTGGGACGGTGGCGGCCCGGGATACATCGGCGTCGAGGACAACGTCCCCTCCGCCTGGATCGACGGACTGCGGGGCCGCGGCCACGAGGTCAGGATCGACTCGGCGTGGAACTCGGGCTACGGCCACGCCCATCTGATCGAGCGCGGTGAGGACGGGGTGCTGGCCGGCGCCCACGATCCCCGAGCGCTGACCGGAGCCACCGCCACCTGGTGAGCTCGGGACACGAGACGGAGTTGACGAGCCGGCCGGCCGGAGGACGGCGGGGCGAACCCTTCGGGTTCGACAGCAACTCCAATAGCGGAGCCAGCAGACGAAGTCTGCGGGCTCAGCGACTCAGCGGAAGACGGGCTCGCGCTTCTCGAACCCGGCCATGACCGCCTCGACCTGGTTCGGCGAGCCGATCAGCTTGGCGATCTCGGCCCGCTCGGCCGCGAACTGCTCGGCGATGGGGACCGAGCCCGACGCATTGAGGAGGCGCTTCGCGGCTCGGACGGACTCGGGGCTCTTGCCGGCGATCTCACGGGCCAGCTCGGTCGCCGCTGCGTGGGGATCGTCAGCCACTCGGGTGGCGAGGCCGAGGGCAACGGCCTCGGTGCCCTCCACCATGCGACCGGTGAAGGTGAGCTCCTTCGCCACGTCGAGGCCCACCAGCCGGGGCAGCATCCAGGTGCCGGTCATGTCGGGGATGAGACCCCACTTGACCTCCAGCACACTGAACCGTGTGTCGGGGGTGCAGATGCGGATGTCGGCGCCCAGTGCGATCTGGCAGCCGCCGCCGAGCGCGACGCCATGGACGGCGGCGATCACCGGCACCGGCACCTCCTGCCACACGTGCGCCACCTGCTGGCCGAGGTGGGTGATCCGCTCACCGGTCTGTC
This sequence comes from uncultured Acidimicrobiaceae bacterium, assembly GCA_963731885.1. Classification (GTDB taxonomy): domain Bacteria; phylum Actinomycetota; class Acidimicrobiia; order Acidimicrobiales; family Salinilacustritrichaceae; genus Salinilacustrithrix. Next base: position 32,024 of record CAVSXR010000051.1, read on the forward strand.
CGATGGCGCCCAGCGACTCGGTCCCGCCGGCGTCGTCGTCGCCGCGGTCACGCCCTCCCCCGGCCATGGCCTGGAAGCTGGCGAAGTCCAGCCCGCTGCAGAACGCCCGACCCTCGCCCGAGAGCACCACGGCGCGGATGGAGTCGTCCGCCTTCACCGTTTCGCCCGCGTCGGCGATGGCCTGGAACATCGCCCCGTCGAGCGCGTTCATCTTGTCGGGCCTCGTCAACCGGACATCGGCCACGCCATCGGTGATCTCGATCTGGACACGGTCGCTCATCGGTGGGACTCCCTCGTCTCGATGCCGGAGGGCCCAGTGTGGCCGCTACGGCGTCGAGAGCACCATGGCGCCGAGGAACGGCCGCAGGAGGGTGTCGGTGCTCTCGGTGTGCATGCCGCAGACGAGCCCGAGCGCGGCATCGCCCGCCGCCCGCGCCAGGCGGGTCACTCCGACGCGGTCCGACTCGTACACGCCGGTCGACGCGCAGTTGGACTTGATGGCGACCGTGGCTCGGTACGCCACCTCACCGGCCTGACGGCACCGACCGGCCCGCCGCAGCTCGGTCTCCACCTCCCGCGTCGCCCGCAGCCACCCCATCGCCCCGTCGGTCGTCTCCACCGTGGCCTCCAGCGCGTCGACCATCGTCTCCTGCGCCCGCCGGTCGCACTCCCACAACCAACCCACGAACTCCTCGACGTCCATGGGCATCCCCTCTCTTGTGGCCTCCCTGCCCGGGGATCGGCGCCGCGAGCTCCGGTGGAAGCACAACAGTCCGAACGACCCACTGTGGGGAGGCGGCCGCGTCTTCGATTTGGTATCGCCCTGCTATTGACACTCTGCCAACAACGGACTTAGCGTCACCGCCGCGACGTGACCGTCGTCACCAGGGCAGTCCTGCCCACCCCGGGAGTTGCCCGGTGGTGTTCGAACAAGGGGGAATCCTTTCGTGAGAAGTCAGACTTCGACGCGCCGGTGGCTCCGGTTGGTCGCGTTGCTGCTCGGTCTCGCCCTCGTGGCCGCCGCATGCGGTGACGACGACAGCAGCGCATCGCCCGACAGCAGCACCACCACGGCCGCGGGTGACTCCAGCACCACCACGGCCGCCGACTCCAGCACCATCACCCCCGGTGGGGAACTGATCTTCGGCACCGAGTCCGACGTCGCCAGCCTCGAGCCCGGCGTCGCCGCCCAGCCCTCCGACAAGGTCATCACTCTCGGCATCTTCGATCCGCTGGTGTCGTTCGACGCGGACAACAACTTCGTGCCCTACCTCGCCGAGTCGATCGAACCCAACGACGCCGCCGACGTCTGGACCATGAAGCTCCGCGACGGCGTGGTGTTCCACGATGACACCCCGCTCAACGCCGACGCCGTGGTCAAGCACTTCCAGCGCCTGCAGGACCCGGCCAACGGCTGCCCCTGCCTCGACGCGGTCAGCATCATCAAGTCGATGGACATGCCATCCGGGCCCGACGGCCTCGATGTCGTGTTCAACCTCGACGGCCCCAACGTGGCGTTCGAGAACCTCATCGCCGGCTCCAGCGGCTACATCGAGTCGCCCACGGCCGTCGCCAAGGAAGGCGACGCCTTCAAGACCAAGCCGGTCGGCACCGGTCCGTTCGAGTTGACCCAGTACACCCCGGGCGACCGGGTGGTCCTCACCAAGTTCGACAAGTACTGGCGCAAGGACGACAACGGCGTCCAGCTGCCGTACCTGGACAAGATCACGTTCATCCCGATCCCCGACACCGGCCAGCGCCTGGCCGCCCTCGAGGCCGGCGACATCGACATCTTCCAGACCGCCGACAGCGGCACCGTCGCCCAGGCCGAGAAGGACGGGTACAACGCCCAGAAGATCTCCGGCTCCAGCTCGACCATCATCTTGATGAACGAGTCGAAACCCCCGTTCGACGACGTCCGAGCACGTGAGGCCTTGGCCAAGGTCATCAACCGCGACGTCCTCAACGAGCGGGTCTACTCCGGCGTCCGGACGCCCGCACTGTCCGCCTTCGCCACCGACTCGCCGTACTACGACCCGAAGGGTGACATCCCCGACTTCGACCTGGAAGGGGCCAAGAAACTGGTCACCGACCTCGGCGGACTCGACTTCTCGCTGGTGTGCATCCCGACCCCGGAGGCCGACCAGGCCTTCCAGATCGTCAAGCAGTTCGGCGAGCAGGCCGGGATGAAGATCACCCTCGAGAGCCAGGAGCAGGGCGCGTTCGTGAACCGGATCTTCGGCAAGGGCGGCGACTACGAAGCCGCCTGCTTCCGGGACAACCAGTTCGTCGAGCCCGACCAGATCCGTAGCGGTCTCAAGACGGGCGACGCCGGCAACCTGGTCTTCTACTCCAACCCGAAGGTCGACGATCTGCTCGAGCAGGGCCGCCAGGTCGCCGATCCGGCCAAGCGCAAGGAGATCTACGACCAGGTCCAGGAGATCACTGGCAAGGAGATCCCCGTGATCCCGCTGCTGTACGACCTGTTCGGCAACGTCTACACCGACGCCGTCGGCTCGCCCGCCACCCGGTGAGCCGAACTCGCTCGGTGCGATCAAGCCGGCGTACCTGTACCGCACCGACCAGTAGTCCCGTCCTGGGGGCCGAGAATCGATGAAAGCGCTCCGCGCCGTCCTGCAGCGGGTCATCAAGCTGACCATCGTCATCTTGATCATCTCGTTCCTGACGTTCATCCTCACCAAGCTGTTGCCGGGCGATCCCGTCAACACGATTCTCGGTCCCCAGGCCTCCGATCCGGCTGCCCGGGCCGCGGTCACCCGTGACCTCGGCCTGGACAAGCCGTTCTTCACCCAGTACTTCGACTGGCTCGGCGGGGTCGTCTTCCACTTCGACTTCGGCCGGGCGTACTCGAGCGGCTTCCAGGTCAAGGACCTGATCGCCAATCGGCTCCCGGTCACCATCGAACTGATGGTGCTGGCCCAGGCCATCTCGCTGATCATCTCGGTGCCGCTCGCGGTGTGGAGTGCCTACCGGGCCAACCACACCTCGGACAAGATCATCACCACGACATCGTTCGGGCTCATCAGCTTCCCGAACTATGCCCTGGCCGTCTTCCTCGTCTACCTCTTCGCCGTCCAGTGGCAGTTCTTCCCCGCGGTGGGGTACACGAGGCTGACCGCCGACATCGGCGAGCAACCTCCGATCGGTCGCGCTGTCGGTCATGGTGCTGGTCGCCGGTCTCACCGCGGTCTACACCCGGCTCCTGCGCAGCGACATGATCGCCACGTTGCAGGAGGACTTCATCCTCATGGCCCGCGCCAAGGGCCTGCCCACATGGCACGTCCTGATCCGCCACGCCCTGCGACCGTCGTCGTTCTCGCTCCTCACGGTGTTCGGCATCAACTTCGGCACGCTCATCGGCGGCTCCGTGATCCTCGAGTACTTCTTCTCGCTCCCCGGCATCGGCTGGCTTGGCGGTGGAGTCCATCGTCAAGCGCGACTACCTCGCCGTGCAGGGCGTGGTGCTGGTGATCGCGGTCGCCTTCGTGTTGATCAACTTCCTCGTCGACGTCCTGTACTCCGTCCTCGATCCGCGGGTCCGCCGCGCGGGAGCA
>CAVSXR010000052.1:0-280312 GCA_963731885.1 uncultured Acidimicrobiaceae bacterium
GCCTCGTCCTCGGTCTCGTCGTGTTCGGGGCCGATGTAGTTGCCCTCGTCGTCGTACATCTGCTCGCCGAAGGCGTCCTGGTACTCGGCAGCCACCACGCCACCCTCGGCGGCCTGCTTGATGGACAGGCTGATGCGCCGGCGCTGGAGATCGAGATCGATGATCTTGACCCACAGCTCCTCGCCCGGGGTGACGACCTGCTCGGGCAGATCGACGTGGTGGGCCGACATCTCCGAGATGTGGACCAGACCCTCGATGCCCTCGCCGACCTGGACGAATGCCCCGAACGGCACCAACTTGGTCACCCGGCCGTAGACCAGCTCGCCCACGCGGTGGGCGCCGGCGAACTCCTGCCAGGGGTCCTGCTGCGTGGCCTTGAGCGACAGCGAGATGCGCTCGCGGTCGTTGTCGACCTCGAGCACCTGGACCTCGATCTCGTCGCCGACCTGGACGACCGAGCCGGGGTGATCGACGTGCTTCCAGGACAGCTCGGAGACGTGGACGAGGCCGTCCATGCCGCCCAGGTCCACGAAGGCACCGAAGTTCACCACGCTGGACACCACGCCCCGGCGGACTTCGCCGGGCTTGAGGTTCTGGAGGAAGTCCTCGCGCTGTTCGCGCTGGGTCTCCTCGAGCCAGGCCCGGCGGGAGAGGACGACGTTGTTGCGGTTCTTGTCCAGCTCGATGATCTTGGCCTCGAGCTCGCGACCGACGTAGGGGGCCAGATCGCGGACCCGGCGGAGCTCGACCAGGCTGGCGGGCAGGAAGCCCCGCAGGCCGATGTCGATGATGAGCCCGCCCTTGACGACCTCGATGACCGGGCCGGTGACGACGCCGTCGGCCTCCTTGATCTCCTCGATCTTGCCCCAGGCCCGCTCGTACTGGGCCCGCTTCTTGGACAGGATCAGGCGGCCTTCCTTGTCCTCCTTGGTGAGGACGAGGGCCTCGATGGTGTCGCCGAGGGACACGACCTCGGACGGGTCGACGTCGTTGCGGATGCTCAGCTCACGGGAGGGCACGACGCCCTCGGACTTGAAGCCGATGTCGAGGAGGACCTCGTCCTTGTCGATGCGAACGACCTTGCCCTCGACGAGCTGGCCATCCTCGATGGTGACCATGGAATCGTCGATGTAGTCGGCGAAGCTGCCGACGTCGTTCGAGGTGATCTCACGCGGGGTGTACTCACCCTCGTCGTTGAAGGTCCCCATCTCGCTGGGGCTCTGGGTGAGCCCCTCGGGGACGAGGGTGGCGCTGGGCGTGGTGGTGGACAAGGTTCTGGGTTCTCACTCGGTCGCTGGATGTTCCGGACATGATCCGACCACACCCGGGGGCAGAGTCAGACCAATCGGCCAGCGTAGCAGCGCCTTCGCCCCCGCTCCATCCCCCGCGCCGGCGGGCCGGCGGACTCGCATTCTGGGGGACGGATCTCGCGCCGCACCGCGAGATTCGTCCCCCGGAATGGATCGACGGATCAGACCGTCACCCCTGGTGTGGATGATGTCGAGATGCACTGGGAAGCACGGTTACGACATCTCGCCACCCGACAAGCGGGCGCCATCGGAATCGACCAGATGCCGACGGTCGGCTGCTCCGCCGATCATTGGTGGCGAGCACGCCGAAACGGTCGGTGGGAGACGCTCAGCCGGCGGGTGTTGGCCCTCGTCGGGACCGAGCCTTCTGACGTCCGCCGCGTCCACGCTGCGGTCCTCGATGCCGGCGGGAGCGCCGCGCTCCATGGATGCTCGTCACTGGCCTGGTTCGGACAGCGCGGATTCGACCTGTCCACCATCCACGTCAGCCGCACTCGAGGCGGAAGGAAGGTGGGGAGCGCGCTGGCCGTGGTCCACCAGCTGCGCGACGTCCGTCCGGGCGACATCGTGGTGGTGCGCGGCGTCGCCACCATGTCGCCGCTACGTGCCATCTGGTCGGAGGCCAGCCGGTACGGCAGCGAACGTCGTCACGAGCAGGGACTCGCTCGCATCGGACGCCTGCTCGACGATGCGCATCGGGACGGCCTGGTGACGTGGTCGGCTCTCCACCGTGCCGTCGGTGACTTGCAGCGGTCGGGGCGCAGCGGCACCAGGATCATGCGTGCCTTGGCCGACGACCGACCGCCTGGGTCGAGTCCGACCGAGAGCCGCAACGAACAGCAGCTCGAGTCGATCCTCGACGAGGCCGGGGATCCGCCGCTGCTGCGTCAGGTGGTCGTCGGTGGACAGGACGTCGTCGGAAGAGTCGACCATCGGGATCCAGACCTGCCGGTCGTGATCGAGACCAACAGCCTCACATTCCACACGACGCCGTCCGACCGAGCGGCCGATGAGGCTCGGTACCGTGCCATGGTCGAGGCCGGGTTCACCATCGCGGTGGTGTGGGACATCGACCTGTGGTCCCACCGGCGGTCGGTGGTCGACACGGTGAGGGCGGCCCGCCGGCGGGCACAGGCTGGCTGTCCTGCCGTGCTCCACTCGGCGTCGTGCCCGTGGCCGTTCGACCCCGAGCGCATCGTGGTCGGCGTTCCGGTCCCCGCCTCTCGCGGCTGAGCGCGAGATTCGTCCCCCAGAACGGATCCGGAGCGATTCCGGTCCCCGCAGCCCGCGGCTGAGCGCGAGATCCGTCCCCCAGAACGGAATCGGGCTGGGTTCGGGGTCAGGAGGGTTTGCGGGCGACGAGCAGGAACTCGGGGTGGTCGAGGTCGGGGTCGCGGCGGGCATAGTCGCCCGGGGTGACCGACCAGACGTGCTCGACCGCGAGTCCGGCGCCGGCCGCCAGCAGGCGCAGCTCCCGCGGGGTGAAGCCGGTGGTCCACAGGTCGACGTCGAGGTCCTCGCCCGCTTCGTTCTTGACCGCGGTGCGTTCGTGGTTCACGCCGGCGGCCACGTCGAAGGTGTCGTGTGACTCGAGGTAGCGGACCTGGAAGTAGGACGAGAACGCGCTCAGCGCCAGCCGGCCGCCGGGCCGCAGGCACCGGGCCAGCTCGACCACGGCGGCGACGTCGGCATCGACCGGGGCCCCCGGGCCGCCGAGCAGGCCGAAGCCGCCCTGGCAGATGGAGATGACCGCATCGAAGGCGCCGGTGAACGGCAGGGCCCGGATGTCGGACACGACCGCCGGACGGGAGGGGTCGCCCTCGACGACCAGCCGGCAGAACGATTCGGCGAGGTCGACGCCGACCACGTCGACGCCCCGCGCCGCCAGGGCCCGGACGTGGCGGCCCGGACCGCAGCCGGCGTCCAGCAACCTCGCGCCTGGCCCCAGGCCGAGGACATCCACGAGGAACCCGGCCTCCTGCTCGGTGCCCTTGGTGAACGAGTAGCGCAGGTACGCCGAGCCCATGTGGTCGGCCAACGGCCGGAACCAGCGACCGGACTCCTGCGGGGCGTCCGCCATGCGACTCAGGCGCGTCCAGTTTCGGTGGGGGACGGTACGCAGGCGCGTCCAGTTTCTTGGGTGGGGGGCGGGTGGGGGGCGGTCACTTGGCGGCGGCCCACGAGTCACCGAAGGCGAGGTTGACCTCGAGCGGGACCCGGAGCTCGGCGGCGTCGCGCATGGTCGTCACGACGAGCTCCTGGGCCCGATCGACCTCCGACTCGGGCACCTCGCAGATGATCTCGTCGTGGACCTGCAGGGTGATCCGCGTGCCCATGCCCTCGACCTCCAACGCCTGGTCGAGCCGGACCAGCGCGACCTTGAAGATGTCGGCGGCCAGGCCCTGGATGCCGGCGTTCATGGCCTGGCGCTCGCCGGCCTGGCGGATGCGGGGGTTGCCCGACGCCAATTCGGGGATCTGGCGGCGCCGGCCGAACAGCGTCTCGGTATAGCCCTTGGTCCGGGCCTCCTCGACGACCCGCTCCATGTAGGCATGCACGTTGGGGAAGGCGACGAAGTAGGCGTCGAGGATGACGGCCGCCTCCTTGGTGGGGATGTTGAGGCGCTGACCCAGCCCGTAGGCCTCCATCCCGTAGGCGAGCCCGTACGACACCATCTTGGCCTTGGCCCGCTGGTCGGGCTTGACCTCGTCGAGGCCGACGCCGAACACCCGGGCGGCCGTCTCGGTGTGGATGTCGGTGCCCGACTCGAAGGCGTCGATCAGCCCGGGGTCCTCGGCCAGGTGGGCGATGCAGCGCAGCTCGATCTGGTTGTAGTCGGCCACCAGCAACCGGTAGCCCTCCCCCGCCACGAACGCCTCACGGAACTCGCGTCCCATCTCCGACCGGACCGGGATGTTGTGCAGGTTCGGGTTGTCCGAGCTGAGCCGGCCGGTCCGGGCCACGGTCTGGTTGAAGGTGGCGTGGATGCGACCGTCGGCCTGGACGTCCTGGAGCAACGACTCGCCGTAGGTGGAGCGCAGCTTCTCGACCTCGCGGTAACCGAGGATGAGGTCGATGATCGGGTGCTCGCCCTGCATCTTCTCCAGGGTCTGGGCGTCGGTGGAGTACCCCGTCTTGGTCTTCTTCTGGGGAGTGAGCCCGAGCTCGTCGAAGAGCACCTCGCGCATCTGCTTGGTGGAGTTGACGTTGAACGGGTGGCCGGCGGCGTCGGTGATGGCGGCCCGCAGCTCCTCGGCCTCGGTGGTGAGCCGATCGCGCAGCCGGGTGAGCACCTCGACGTCGACCGCGACGCCGACCGTCTCCATCTTGGCCAGGACCCGGACCAGCGGCGTCTCGAGATCGTCGTTGAGCGACCGCAGACCCTGGGCGTCGATGGCCTCGAGCAGGGGCGCGGCCAGCCGGGTGGTGCCGAGGGCGTTGCGGGCCGCGACCAGCGACGACGGCGTGATGTCGTCGCCGCCGAGATCGAGCTGCCCCTCGGGCACGCCACCGTCGTCGGGGAGGACGAGGTGGGCGTAGCGGGTGAGCAGGTCGGCCAAGCGGTAGTTCGACTCGGCCGGATCGAGCAGGTAGGCGGCCAGCGTGGTGTCGATGGCCAGCCCGGGCATGTCGAGCCCGACCTTCCACAGCGCCTCGAGCAGCACCTTGGCCTCGTGGACGGCGATGCGCCGATCGCGCAGGACCGCACCGACGACGCTGGCCACCTGGGCGTCGTCGAAGCGCTCGGCCGGGATCCACACCACCGAGTCGGCCGGGTCGTCGATCACCACGGCCAATCCGGTGAGAGCACCGTCGGGACCGAAGGCACCGGACACGCCGATCACCTCGCCGGCGATGTCGTCGCTGCTCAGCTGCCCGAGGGCGGCGGTGATCGTGTCGACGTCGCCCTCGATCACCTGCGCCTCGAGCTCCTCGGAGGACCGCATGCCGCCGAGGTCGGTGCCGAGCGCCTCGGTGAGGCGGTCGAAGAGGGAGTGGAACTCGAGGAACTCGAACAGCCGCTTGAGCTCGTCGACGTCGATCTCGCCCATGGTGAGGTCGTCGACATCGACGTCGAGGTCCATGTCGCGGACCAGGTCCATGACGACGGCGTTCTCCCGCACGATCTCCTCGTGGGCGGCGAGGTTCTCGCGGAGCTTGGGGCTCTGCTCGTCGAGGTGGGCGAAGATGCCGTCGAGATCGCCGTAGGTGTTGAGCAGCTTGGCCGCCGTCTTCTCGCCCACGCCGGGAACGCCGGGGAGGTTGTCGGACTTGTCGCCCCGCATCGCGGCGTACAGCACGTACTTGTCGGGCCGGACGCCGGTGCGCTCCTCGATGCCCGCCTCGTCGTAGAGGGCGTAGTCGGACACGCCGCGCTTGTTGTAGAGGACCGAGATGTGGGGGTCCTCGACCAGCTGGTAGGCGTCGCGGTCGCCGGTGACGACGATGACGTCCTCGCCCCGGTCGCGTGCCTCGGTGGCCAGGGTGGCGATGATGTCATCGGCCTCGTACCCGGCCCGGTCGATGATCGTGATCCCCAGGGTCTCGAGCACCTGGCGCACCAGACCCATCTGCTGGCGGAGGATGTCGGGGGTCTCGGCCCGACCGGCCTTGTAGTCGGCCACCCGTTCGTGGCGGAACGTGGGCTCGGCCCGGTCGAAGGCCACGGCGACGCCCTCGCTCGGGTGGTCGCGCAGGATGTTGATCAGCATCGACGTGAAGCCGTACACCGCGTTGGTGACCTGCCCCGACGCCGTCGCCAGGTCGGTGGGGAGGGCGAAGAACGCCCGGTAGGTGAGCGAGTTGCCGTCGATGAGCAGGATGCGCCTCCGTCGGCCCTGACGGGCCTCGTCGGTTGACGAATGCTGCGCATTCGTCCGCCTCCGTCGGCCCTGACGGGCCTCGTCGGTTGACGAATGCTGCGCATTCGTCGGCTCGCCGTTCGGGCCGGACGCGGCCATCGAGGCGATCAGGCCTCGGCTGCGCCGCCGGACCCCGTGGCGGCGTCGTCCGGGCGGGCGGTGCCTTCGATGACCTGCTCGGCGACATCGCGCGCCTTGAGGCGGGAGTTCATCGCCCGCTTCTGGATCCAGTCGAACGCCTCGGCCTCGGACAGCTCGTGGGAGTCCATCAGGATGCCCTTGGCCCGGTCGACCAGCTTGCGGGTCTCGAGTTGGTCCTCGAGGCTCTGGGTCTGGTCCTGCAGCGCCCGCATCTCGCGATGGCGACCGAGGGCGATCTCCACCGCGGGGATCAGCTCGGAGCGCTGGAACGGCTTGACCAGGTAGGCGAGGGCGCCGGCGTCGCGGGCCTGCTCGATGAGATCACGCTGGGAGTACGCGGTGAGGATGAGCACGGCCGAGTCGCGGTTGGCCGTGATCTCGCGGGCCGCGGAGAGCCCGTCGAGGCCGGGCATGCGGACATCGAGGATGGCGAGGTCGGGCTGGAGCTCGCGCACCAGTTCGACCGCCTCGTCGCCGCGACCGGTCTCACCGACGACGTCGTAGCCCTCTTCCTCCAACGTCTCCTTGAGATCGAGACGGATGATGGCCTCGTCTTCGGCAATCACCACACGCGTGGCCATCACTGTCTCCCTTCCCGCGGGCACGCGGATCCTCGGATACGGGTTCCGATGGTGCCACGGAACCGGGGTGGGGCGGAAACGATCTGCCGTGCCGCCGGTACGGGGCCGGCCGTCACCGGAGCTCGGCCGAGAACCGGTCGAGCAGCTCGTCCTGGGCCGCCTCCAGCCGGGCGATCTCGTCGGCGACGGCACTCCGGTGGGATCGCATGGAGTCGGCGTGGCGAGCCGCCTCGCGGTGCTCGCGATCCGAGACCGGGGTTTCGGAGACGAGGGCGCGGAGCCGGGCATCGTCGGCGGCGTCGGCCAGATGGACGAGTTGCTCGTCGGCGACGCGCAGCTCCTCCCTGAGCTCTCGCAACCGTCGTCCGACCTCGGTCAGCCGGCGCTCCACCTGACGTCTCGACACAGCGTCGAGTGTACGTCCGACCGATGGAGGATCCGGGTCCAGGGTGGCACCGCGACCCGGTTACGTTGATGGGACCAACTCCGGATCGAACCAGAGGAGCACGCACAACGTGGAGGATGGTCGCCCCGGCGCCGACGGGTGGGGCATCAGCAACGGCCACTGGGGCACCGACGGTCAGTGGCACGAGACGCCACCGACCACGAGGGCCGCGCTCCGCCGGGCGATGCGTACCGATGTCGACTCGCCGCCCCCCGAGACCCCGGTCTGGATCGTGCCCAGTGGTTGGGGTGGTCCGCTCCTGTCCCCGTGCCACCTGCTGCTCGAGTCGGGGACCGACCTGGGCGTGGTGACCCAGGTCTCGCCCGATCTCCCCATCGGGCGGCACCGGCTGACCCCGGTCGACGGTGGCCCGACGACGCTCATGATCGTCCGCCCCCGACGCTGCCGACGACCCGATCCGTCGCGCGCTGCGGCCCTGGCCGTGCAGCTCTACGCGGCACGGAGCGAGGGGAGCTGGGGCATCGGCGACCTCCGCGACCTGCGCCGGCTGTGCAGTTGGGTAGCGACCCAGGGCATCGACCTGGTGGCCACCAGCCCGCTGCACGCGCCGTCGCCGGGCGCCGACCCGCAGCCGAGCCCGTACTACCCCAGCAGCCGCCGGTTCCTGAACCCGCTCCACATCTGCGTCGACGAGGTCGAGGGGGCGGGGCTCGACGAGATCGTCGCCCGACTCGCGGCCGAGGCTCGCGGCCTGCTCAGCGAGCGCCACATCGACCGGCGGGCCGTGTGGGCGGCGAAGCTGCCCGCTCTGCAACGACTGTTCGACGCCCGCGGCACCGCCATCGACACCGAGGTCGAGCGGTTCCGAGCCCGGAGCGGCATCGACCTCCAGCGGTGGGCCACGTTCTGCGCCATCAGCGAAGCGCACCCCGGGCCGTGGCAGGCCTGGCCGACCGAGCTGCAGCATCCCGAGAGCCCGGCCGTGGCCCGCTTCGCCGCCGACCACGGCGATCGGGTGCGCTTCCACGCCTGGCTCCAGTGGCTGGCCGACCGCCAGCTCCGCGACGTCGCCCGCTCGTGTGCCCTCATCGCCGATCTCGCCCTCGGCGTCGACCCCGGCGGCGCCGATGCCTGGGCCGACCAGGACCTCCTGGCCCTCGACGCCCACATCGGTGCGCCCCCGGACGACTTCGCCCCCGACGGTCAGGACTGGGGCCTTCCCCCGTACATCCCGCACGCCCTCCGAGCCAGCGGCTACGAGTCGTTCGCCCGCACGGTGCGCGCCAACATGCACCCTGGCGGCGGCATCCGGATCGACCACATCCTCGGCCTGTTCCGCATGTTCTGGATTCCCCGCGACGCCACCCCGTCCACCGGTGGCTACGTCCGGTCGCACGCCGAAGAGCTCCTCGCCGTTCTGGCCATCGAGTCGGCGCGGGCGGGCACGTTCGTGGTGGGCGAGGATCTCGGCACGGTGGAGGAGGGCGTCCGCGAAGCGCTGGCCGCCAACGGGGTGCTGGGGACGAGGCTCGTCTACTTCGAGGACGGTCCTCCCGCCACCTGGCGCGCCGGGGTGCTCGGCGCGGCGACCACCCACGACCTGCCGACCATCGCCGGCGTCTGGACCGGGGCCGACGAGCGCCAGCGCACCGACGCCGGCCTGACCACGGAGGGGAACGACCGGCTCCGGGCGTCGATCGCCCGCATCGCCGGGGACGGCGCCGACACCGCCGACGCCATCACCGCCGTGCACCGGGCGCTGGCGGCATCGCCGGTGGAGATCGCCCTCGCCACCCTCGACGACGTCCTGGGTGTGGAGGAACGCCCCAACATGCCCGGTACCACCGACCAGTGGCCCAACTGGTCGATCGCCCTTCCCGAGCCGATCGACCGCCTCATCGGGCAGCCCGCGCCGGCCACGCTACGGGCCATCGCCGACCGCGACGGTGACTGACTAGTCCATCTCGGCCATCTCGAAATGGTCCGATCACGCCATCGTGCGCCGGGGCGGAAGTGTCGATACTGGACACATCGCCCGAAGCCGCCGGAGCGGTTTCGAGCCATTGGCCCTTGCTGGGCGTCCTGGGCATGAAGGGAAGGACACGAGTGCGACCACAACGGGTGCGAGATCTCACCCGCCCGGACCGTGATGACGGCGTGGCGATGGTGGAGTTCGCGTTTGTCATGGTGCTCTTCTTCACGCTGATCTTCGGGATCATCGACTTCGGCGTGCTGCTGGCGTTCAAGCAGAACATGACCCAGTCGGCCTCCGAGGCGGCCCGAGCGTCGATCGCCGTCGTCGACAAGCCCGCCACCGACTCGATCGACGAGCGCAAGGAGGTGGCCGTCGCCTCCATGGAAGCGGCCATGACCGAGTTCGACCGCCAGTGCTTCAGCACCGCCTACTGCATGGTGCAGATCCACGACTGCGACCTCGACCCCGTCTTCAGCGACGCCGTCAAGGCGGAGGACCGGGCGACCATGGTGGCGCCTGATCCGACCCCGGTCGAAGAGAACGCGTGCCTGAGCACGCGTATCGAGTTCGACAACACGGGCGATGGGCGGATCCTGCCGCCGTTCCCGATCATCTCGAAGTTCGAACCGGACACGCTCGCGTCCCAGACCACCGTCAAGCTCGTGCCGGTGCCGAGCCTGGCCGACGCCACCTAGGGGACGCCATGAGCCACCACCACGACGCCATGAACCTCCGTCACCACCTCAGCCGCGGCCGGATCGAGGGCGAACGAGGCGTCATCCTGCCGCTGACCGCCCTCATGCTCACCATGCTGATGATCTCGGTGTCCTTCGCGGTCGACCTCGGTCGGCTGCGCTCCGAACGCCGCAGCGTCCAGGCCGACGCCGACGCCATCGCCCTCGACGCGGTGCAGGCGATCGCCGGGCACAGCACCGTCGATGCGCTCCCCGTGGCCATCACGTGCAGCCAACGCCAGCGCGGCCCGCAACGACTTCCCGGCGACGCTCACGGCCGATCAGGTCGCCGTGGGGTTCTGGAACGTCGAGACCCAGGAGCTGTGCGACGGTCCGGTCAACCTCGTGCCCACCGGGCCGGACACCTGCTCTGCCGCGCCAGGCCCCACCGATCCACCGCGCTACCCCGACGCCGTGCAGATCGATCTGCGATCCAGCATCCCGATGGTCTTCGACTTCAGCACAAAGAACCGCTCCGTGGAGCGGGTCGGCGTCGCCGTGGCCCGCGCCCGGACCATGGGCAAGCTCGGGTCCGTCTTCTCCGGTATCCAGCTCTACGACCCGACCGCGGACTGCTCGGCCCGGTACTCGACCGAGACGCAGATGACCTTCATGAACCAGCTGTACACCGAGTACCTCGGGATCAACGTCTCGGGCGGCGTCGGCACCTCGGCCGACACCGGCACCATGCCCTGCGACGTCACCGGCCCCCACGACGGCCTCAAGCTCGACGCCCTCTCCTGGCAGGGACTCGCCTTCGGCGACGTCTCGCTCCGCGACATCGCGGCCAACATGGGCCTCGCCAGCCCCGACGAGCTCGCCGGGAGCAGCGTCAACGCCCGTGACTTCCTCACCGCCGCCGCCGACGCCATGCAAGCCGACGGCGACGCCGCCAACGTGCAGGCCGGCACCATCCTGGGCACGATCGCCTCGGCCATGGACGCCGGCTCGCAGTTCGCCTTCGACGACATGGGCGCCAACGGTTCCGGTGGAGCCGGGAGCGGTACCACGTGCGGCGACCCCGACCAGCCGTGCGCCGGCGACGCCGACTTCAACGCCCTCGAGCTGCTCTCCCTCACCGCCATGCTCATCGACGGCAACAACTTCGCCTCCGTCGACCTGCCGCTCGCCATCCCCGGTACCGCCACCACCGTGACACCCCGGATCTCGATCATCGAGCCACCGCAGGTCGACACGCGCTGGAAGTTCGCCGGCGAGTACGGCCCGCACACCGCCCAGGTCAAGATCGCGGTCGACATCCCCCTGACCGGCGTCCAGCTCGACCTCGCCGACCTGGGCATCCCCGGTGTGAGCGGATTCACCCCGGTGAATGGCAACATCCCGCTCCTGATCGAGGTGGCCCGGGCCGATGCCTTCTACCAGCAAGTCGCCTGCTCACCCGAGGGCATCAACGGTTCGGTGGTGGACATGCTGGTCAACACCGGCGCCGTCAGCATCGGCTTCGGTGCGGTGACCGACTCGGAGCTCCAGCAGTCCGGTGACGCCGCCATCACGGCCAGCTCGCTGCTGACGGGTTCAGTGGGGATCACGCTGCCCTCGATCCCACCGCTCCCCGGGGCGACGATCAGCCTCGACGTCCAATCGCTGACCAACGTCTCGGAGCGGCGCACCTACCAGGCCGGCGTCGGCTACGACGGCGGCTACGAGACCAACGTCAACCTGCTCGGCGCCAGCGAGGCCCACGACTTCACCAACCCGTACCCCGCGGGGCCGTGGCGCTACGACGGTGGCATCAGCGGCACGTCGGTGACCGACGATGCCTTCGCCCACATCGACTACAACGCGGCGTCCAGCGGCACGTTGACCGCGCTCAACGCCTTCGGTGTCGGGCAGGCCCAGATCGAGAACATGGTGTCGAACGCCATCCTCACCGTCGTCGACCAACTGGGCCAGGACTTCGTCGACCAGCTGCTGACCACGCTCGGCATCACCGTCGCCGGCGCCGACGGCTGGGTCCAGAACGTCCAGTGCCAGGTGCCGGCGATCGCCAACCGCGGCTGACCAGCTCGTGTCTCGATGAGGCTTCATCCGTAAGAGGCGTCGGGCTAGCCTCGCTCCAGCGCCCGGGTGGTGGAATTGGCTTACACGGCGGACTCAAAATCCGCTGTCCTCACGGACATGCGGGTTCGAATCCCGCCCCGGGCACGCGGAATCCTTCGCGATTCGCTTGGACTTGTTCGGCTGCGCCTCACAACTCGCTCCGTCCATGCTCCGCATCGGCCGCGCGCCGCAACCGGGCTTTGCCTCACAACCTCCCCCGCGCCACTCTCGGGTTGCGGTGTTGCGCTGACGCAACTTCCCGACCACAGAGTGCCGGGAGCACCAGCGTCCGGCCATCCGGCATACCATCGGAACATGAGGCGCCTTCTCCTCCTCGCCGCGGTCGCCGCCTTCGTCGTGTGGCGCAACCGGCGACTCACCGAGCTCGACCGGATCCACGGGTTCGGTCCCTACGCGAAGGTGATCCCCGTCTTCAACACCTGAGATTTCGCAGCACCGGTGAAACCCTGTCCCCGCCGACGGGGTCCCACCCCAGTCATCGCCCGCCCGCGGTCCTCCCGAGGTTTCCTCCATGCTCTGCTTCGTCTTCCCCGGTCAGGGAAGCCAACAACCGGCGATGGGAGCTCCCTTCGCCGGCGAGTCCTCGTGGGAACTGGTCACCGAGGCATCCGACGCCGCCGGCCGAGATGTCGGCCACCTCCTGCTCGACGCCGACGCCGACGAGCTGGTCGAGACCCGCAACGCCCAGCTCGGCACCTTCGTCCACTCGATGGTGGTCCTCGACGCGCTGCGCCGGCGCGGCATCGACGCCAAGGCCGCCGCCGGCCACAGCCTCGGTGAGTTCTCCGCCCTGTGCGCCGCCGGCGTGATCGGCTTCGCCGACGCGGTGCGACTGGTGGCCGAGCGGGGTGAGGCGATGCAGGTCTGCACCACGCAGCGGGTCGGGACGATGGCCGCCGTGCTCGGACTGGACGACGACGCCGTGGCCACCGCCTGCGCCGAGGCCGACGGGGACGTGTGGGTGGCCAACGCCAACGCGCCGGGCCAGGTCGTGATCGCCGGCGATCCGGGAGCGGTCGAGGCGGCCGGCGCCGCGGCCAAGGACGCCGGCGCCAAGCGGGTCATGCCGCTGGAGGTGTCCGGCGCGTTCCACACCCCGTTCATGGCGCCGGCCGGCGATCGGCTCGCCGCCGCCATCGACACCACCACCTTCCACGACGCCGACCTCCCGGTGGTCGCCAACGTCGACGCCGCTGTCCACACCGCCGCGGCCGACTGGCCCGACCTGCTGCGCCGCCAGCTGGTGAACCCGGTCCGGTGGGCCGCCTCGGTCGGGACGCTCGTCGACCTCGGCGCCGACACGTTCGTCGAGGTCGGTCCCGGTGCCGTGCTCACCGGGACCATCAAGCGCATCGCCAAGGACACCGATCGGCACTCGGTGATGACGCCCGACCAGGTCGACGGCGTCGCCGCCGCGCTGGGGGCGTCATGACCACCACCGGACGCATCATCGGCTGGGGAACCGCCCTGCCCGAAGGCGTGCTCTCCAACGCCGACCTCGAGGCCAAGCTCGACACCACCGACGAGTGGATCACCGAACGCACCGGCATCAAGGAACGCCGCATCGGCGGCACCACTGCCGGTCTGGCCGCGGCGGCCGGCCGAGAGGCCATCGAGCGGGCCGGGGTCGACCCGGCCAGCATCGATCTGCTCATCCTGTGCACCACGAGCCCCGACCGAGCCCTGCCGGCGTCGGCCTCCACCGTCCAGGCCCTCCTCGGCCTCGACTGCGGGGCGTTCGACCTCAACGCGGCCTGCTCCGGCTTCGTCTACGGGCTGGCCGCGGCCAACGGCTACATCGCCATGGGTTCGAAGCGCATCCTGCTGATCGGCGCCGAGACCCTCGATCGCCTCACCGACCCCGACGACCGGGGCACCGCCATCCTGTTCGGCAACGGCGCCGGCGCGGTGGTCATCGACGCGGTGCCCGAGGGCGAGCCCACGCAACTGCTCGGGTGGGACGTCGGCTCGGACGGCGACGCCGAGCACATCCTCTACGCCGAGATCGGCGGATACATGCAGATGGACGGCCGGGAGGTCTTCCGGCGGGCCGTCCGGGTGATGGTGGCATCGGCGAAACTGGCCATGGAGCGGGCCGGGGTGACGGCCAAGGACATCGCGCTCGTCGTCCCCCACCAGGCCAACATCCGCATCATCGACTCGGCCTGCGACAAACTCGGGTTCCGCCGCGACCAGACCGCCATCGTGCTCCACGCCACCGGCAACACCTCGGCGGCGTCGATCCCCCTCGCCCTGGCCGAAGCCCTCGACCAGGACCGGGTCCGCGACGGCGATCTGGTGCTGCTGGTCGGCTTCGGCGCCGGCATGACGTGGGCGTCGGCCGTCCTGCGCTGGTCCGAGGCCGGGCCGGTGGCGGTCGATCCGGCCCCGATCCGCGAGGATGCAGGCTCGTGAACGCCTCCGACCCCGACTCCCCCGCCCGCACGGTGCTCGTCACCGGCGGAAACCGGGGCATCGGTCTGGCGTGCACCGAGGCGTTCCTCGCCGGCGGCCACCGGGTGGCCAGTGTCTCCCGCTCCGGCGGTGAGGTCGACGGCGCCATGGCCGTGGCCTGCGACATCACCGACGGCGCCGCGGTCGACGAGGCGGTGGCGAAGGTCGAGGCCGAGCTCGGACCGGTCGAGGTGCTGGTGGCCAACGCCGGCATCACCCGCGACGGCCTGATGGTGCGGATGTCCGACGAGGACTTCTCCGCCGTCCTCGACACCAACCTGACCGGATCGTTCCGCTTCGCTCGCGCCGTCACCAAGAAGATGATGCGGGCCCGCTTCGGCCGCATCGTGTTCATGTCCTCGGTCGGCGCCTACCTCGGCGCAGCCGGACAGGCCAACTACGCGGCGTCGAAGGCCGGACTGATCGGCCTGGCCCGCTCCATGGCCCGGGAACTGGCGCCGCGCAACATCACGGTCAACGTCGTCACCCCCGGCCCCATCGCCACCGACATGCTCGACGCGCTCAGCGACGACCGGCGCGACGAGATGGCCTCCGCCGTACCGCTCGGCCGGCTCGGCACCCCCACCGAGGTCGCCGCCGCCGTTCGCTTCCTGACCTCCGACGCCGCCGGATACATCACCGGCGCCGTGCTCCCCGTCGACGGCGGTCTCGCCATGGGCTTCTGAGCCCCCACCCGTTCCAATCCAACAAGCAGGAGACAGCAGAGCAGTGAGTGACGATTTCGCAAGGTTCCAGAAGTGCGCGGTGGAGGTCCTCGGGGTCGAAGAGGCCCAGGTGACCAAGGAAGCCAGCTTCGCCGACGACCTCGACGCCGACAGCCTCGACCTCGTCGAGCTGGTCATGGCCCTCGAAGAGGAATTCGACGTCACGGTCGAGGAAGAAGAGCTCGAAGGCATCGACACGGTCGGTGGCGCGTTCGACCTCATCAAGTCGAAGCTGTAGGCGGGCGACCAACGACACGGGAGGTCCGGCGATGACTTCAGCCATCTCTGGCGATCGAAACCACCGGACGCGTCGACGCGTCGCCATCACCGGCGTCAGCGCGGTGACCAAGGGCGGGACTGGCGCCGACGCGTTCTGGGACAGCTTGTGCCGCGTGCCCGAGGACGGCATGCGCCAGATCACCGACTTCGATCCGTCGCCCTACTTCGACAACCCGAAGGAGGCCCGCCGGACCGACCGCTTCGCCCAGCTCGCTCTGGCCGCCGCCCAGCTCGTCCTCGCCGACGCCGGGGTTCCCGACGGCGAACTCCCCTACGAACCCGGCCGCAAGGGCGTCATGGTGGCCACCGGCATCGGCGGCATCGAGACGCTCGAGGAGCAGATCCTCGTCAACGACAAGAAGGGCTCCCGTCGGGTCTCGCCGTTCCTGGTGCCGATGATGATGCCCAACGCGGCCGGCGCCTCGGTGTCGATGCGCTACGGCTGGCAGGGACCGTGCGAGACGATCGTGACGGCGTGCGCGGCCGGCACCCACGGGGTCACCCGGGGCGCCGAGCTGATCGCCTGGGGCCGCTGCGACGCCGTCCTCGCCGGAGGGTCCGAGTCGACGCTCACCCCCACCGGGATCGCCGGCTTCCAGAACATGACCGCGCTCTCCAACGACGGAGTGTCACGGCCGTTCTCGGCCGACCGGAACGGCTTCGTCATCGCCGAGGGAGCCGGCATGTTGCTGCTCGAGGACTGGGATCACGCCGTCGAGCGCGGCGCCACCATCCTCGCCGAGTTCCTCGGTGGCGCCTCCAACGCCGACGCCCACCACATCACCGCCCCCTCCCCAGGCGGCGTCGGCGCCATCGAGTGCATGGAGCTGGCCATGGCCGACGCCGGTCTCACCGCCCGCGACATCGCCCAGATCAACGCCCACGGCACCTCGACCCCGCTCAACGACGCCGCCGAGGCCCAGAGCATCGCCAAGGTCTTCGGCGAGAACGGTCCCCCGGTCGTGTCGACCAAGGGCGTCACCGGTCACGCTCTCGGCGCCGCCGGTGCACTGGAGGCGGTGGCCGCGGTGCTGTCGATCCAGAAGGGCCTCATCCCGCCGACGATGGGCACCACCTCGGTGGATCCCGAGCTCCCCCAGATCAACCTGGTGGTCGGCGAGCCGCGGGAGTGGGAACCGGGCCCGGTGCTGTCCAACAGCTTCGGCTTCGGCGGCCACAACGGCTGCTTGATCGTGGCACCCTGTTGATTGGAGCGTCCTCGCTTCGCTGCGGGCGCTCCCACGTTGCACGGAGCCGCGACACGCTGCGCTGTTGACCGGTCGGCTGGCGCCTCCCTCCGGACCTCCGAACCGCAACCCCACCCGGTCTTGTCGGTAAGACGGCGCGCTCCGGTCCCGATCCGGCGACAAGAACGGGATTGTCAGGGGGCGTCGGCCACCACGAAGAGCAGGTCGGCCTCGCAGGCGGTCTCGCCGTCGACCGAGGCGATGCCGTGGCCCTTGCCGGCGCGGGCCGACATGCGCCCCATCGTGACCTCGAGGGTGAGGGTGTCGCCGGGGAGGACCTGGCGCCGGAAGCGCGCCTTGTCGACGCCCCCGAAGAGCAGCAGCTTGCCGGCGAAGCGCTCGTCCTGGAGCGCCGCCACCGCCCCGGTCTGGGCCAGGGCCTCGAGCATCAGCACGCCGGGCAGCGTGGGCCGGCCCGGGAAGTGCCCGGCGAAGAAGTGCTCGTCGCCGGTGAGCTCCCAGCGACACCGGGCCGACTCCCCCGCGACCACCTCGTCGATCGCGGTGATGAAGGCGAACGGGTCGCGGTGCGGGAGGATCTGGCGGGGATCGAGGCCGGTCACGACCCGTCCCCGAGGGCACGCAGCAGGAACTTGGGCGTGTCCTTGGGGCTGATCTTGGGCCACGCCTCGGCGATCTTGCCCGTCTCGTCGATCAGGAACGCCGACCGGATGATGCCCATGTACTTCTTCCCGTACATCGACTTCTCGCCCCACGCCCCGTACTTGTCGGCCACCTTGTGCTCGGGGTCGGACAGCAGCGGGAAGCCGAGCGAGTACTTCTCGTCGAAGCGCTTCTGCTTCTCCGGGGCGTCGGGGCTGATGCCGAGGATCTGGACGTCGACGTCGTCCTTGATCGCGCTGAGCTCGCACGACTGCGTGGTGCAGCCCGGCGTGTCGGCCTTGGGGTAGAAGTAGACGAGGACCTTGCGGCCCTTGAGATCGGTGAGCTTCACCTTGTCGCCGTTCTGGTCGGGCAGGGTGAATGCGGGGGCGCGATCGCCGGTGGAGAGAGCCATGGCCCGGATTCTGTCAGGCGAACGGCGGACCGGTCAGCCGACGAGGTGGGCGTCGAAGTAGGCGAGCGTGCGCTGCCAGGCGTCCGCGGCCGCGTCGGCGTCGTAGCTGGCGCGGACGTCGCAGTGGAACCCGTGGCCGGCACCGGTGTACCGGACGATCTGGGTCTCGACGTCGACGTCGGCCAGCGTGGTCCGCAGTTGCTCGACGTCCTCGACCGGGATGGAGGCATCCTCGTCGCCGAACAGGCCCAGCCACGGGGTACGCAGGTCGCCGGCCCGATCGATGAGCGGCGGGAACTGCGGGAAGCGACCGGTCACGATGCCCCCGCCGTAGAAGCCGACCGACGCGCCGAGCCGGCGGGACACGGCCACGAGGAAGCTGACCCGGCCACCCATGCAGAAACCGACCAGCCCGATGCGTTCGTCGGCGAAGCCGGCGTCGTGCAGGTGGGCGAGGGCGGCATCGACGTCGACCAGGATGCCGGCGTCGTCCAGCGACTCGAACAGGGGCAGCACCTTCTCGAAGTCGTCGTAGGGGGCGGTGCCGCCCCCGGAGCGGTGGAACAGCGCCGGCGCCACCGCGTGGTAGCCGGCAGCCGCCACCCGCCGGGTGACGTCCTGGATGTGGTCGTTGACGCCGAACGCCTCCTGGATGACCACGACGGCGGCGCCGTTGGCGTCGGCCGGATCGGGACGGGCCTCGTACAGGTCCATGGGGCCGTCGGCGGTGTCGAGGGTGTGGGTCGTCGTCTCCATGCCGGCGGACGGTACCCCGTTCGAAACCGGACCGGGAATGTTTCACCAGGTGAAGTAGTTTGACCGGGCATGTCCTCCGACGATTCGACGACCACGCTCCCCCGGGACGTCGACCTCGAGCTCGTCGCCCGACTGCGCATCGCCGTGGCCCGCCTCAACCGCCAGCTCCGCCAGCAGTCGGGATCGAGCCTGCCGCTCACCCTCCAGTCCGCCCTGGTCACCATCGAGAAGCAGGGGCCTCTGTCGCTCGGTGACCTCGCCGTGGTCGAGCAGATCGCGCCGGCGACGGTCACCAAGATCGTCACCAAGCTCCTCGACCAGGGCCTCATCAGCCGCACGACCGATCCCGACGACCGCCGGGTCAGTCTGGTGGAGCTCACCGCCGCCGGTGCCCGGCAGCTCGCCGAGAGCCGCTCCCGCCGGAACGCCTTCCTGGCCACCCAGCTCGAGGCCGACGACAGCCCCGACGCCGCCAGCCTCCGCGCCACCGCCGAGGTGCTCGAACGGCTGGCCCAACCCGCGCCCAGCGCCGACCACGGAGGAGACGAGCGATGAAGCTCCGCTTCCTCGACGCGGCCAACGACACCTTCCGCTCCCTGCGCACCCGGAACTTCCGCCTGTTCTTCTTCGGCCAACTCATCTCCCAGGCGGGCACGTGGATGCAGTCGATCGCCATCATCTGGCTGGTCCTGCGCCTCACCGACGACGGCTTCGCCCTCGGACTGGCCACCGCCGCCCAGTTCCTCCCCGTGCTCGTGCTCGGGGCGTGGGCCGGCGTCGTCGCCGATCGGGTCGATCGCCACAAGTTCCTGCTCGTCACCCAGTCGGCCTTCGCTCTGGTGGCGGTGGGGTTCACCGTCCTCACCTTCACCGACATGGTCAGCCTGCCGGCCATCTACCTGCTGGCCGGGATGTACGGCGTGGTCACCGCCCTCGACAACCCGGCGCGGCGCTCGCTGGTGGTCGAGATGGTGGCCGAGCGCGACGTACCCAACGCGGTCGGCCTCAACAGCGCGCTCATGACCGGGTCGCGGGTCATCGGCCCCGCCCTGGCCGGCGTGCTCATCAGCACGGCCGGCGTCAAGTGGTGCTTCCTCGTCAACGCCGTGACCTACACCGCCGTGCTCGTCGCCCTGGCGAAGATCGACCGCAGCAAGCTCCGCAGTACGGCCCGGGTCGTTCGCGGTCGGGGCCAGCTCAGGGAAGGCTTCCGCTACGTCTGGTCGACGCCGGAGCTCCGCCTCCCCCTCGTGCTGCTGACCGTGGTGGGAACGCTGGCGTTCGAGTTCCAGGTCACCCTGCCGCTCCTCGCTGAACGCAGCTTCCACGGCGACGCCGGGACCTTCACCATGCTGTACTCGTCGATGAGCGTCGGCTCGGTGATCGGCGCGCTCCTCATCGCCCGCCGGACCGACGCCGACACCAGCCTGTTGGCCCGGGCCGCGCTGGGGATGGGGGCGGCGATGATGCTGCTCGCCATCGCACCCAACCAGTGGTTCGGCCTGCTCGCCGTGGTGCCGCTGGGGATGTCGAGCATCTTCCTCATCTCGGGCTCCAACGCGGTGATCAACCTGCACGCCGATCCGTCGATGCGCGGCCGGGCCCTGGCCCTGACGGCGGTGGTCTTCATCGGGAGCACCCCGATCGGCGGGCCGATCGCCGGCTGGGTGTCCGAGCACCTCGGAGCCCGGGCCGGTGTGGGCATGGGCGCCATCGCCACCCTGCTCGCCGCGGCATGGACGTTTCGGGCCCTCGGCCGCCTCGAACGGGGGGCCGAGACCACCGACGACGCCGAGCACCCGCTCGATCGGGCGCCGGCCGTCGTCCGAGCCTGAGCGTCAGCTGGCCGCCATCCCTCCGAAGGCGTTCCGGGGGACGGATCCCGTCGCGGACGACGAGGATCGTCCCCCAGAACGGGAAGGGGTCACGGGCGGTTGCGCATCGCCTCGGCCGACATCGAGAAGTACTCCCGCATCGCCTGCTCGATCGCCACCGGGACGTCTCGCTCGGCGACCAGTGCGTTCAGCGCCGCGAGCATGTGGCGGAACCAGGCGTCGCGCTCGGCCGGGCCGATGGCGAACGGGGCGTGACGCATCCGCAACCGAGGGTGGCCTCGGGCCTGCGAGTACGCGGTGGAACCACCCCAGTACTGGATGAGGAAGCCGGTGAGGTGCTCCCGCGACTCGGTCAGGTCGTCGGGGTAGAGGGGGCGCAGCACGGGGTCGTCGGCCACGCCTCGGTAGAAGCGATCGACCAGCTCGACGAAGAACGGGTCGCCGCCGACCGCCTCGTGCACGGTGATCTGGCCATCGGGTTCGCTCATCGACCGGCCGCGTCCTCCGACACGGCCGCCGCGGAGCCGAAGATGCCCTTCGACATCAGCGAGAGCTCGTCGTTTCGTCGCAGGTGGTAGATCTCGGCCCGCGCCGCGTGGACCTCGGGGGCGTCGGTGGCTGCGGCCGCCCACTCGACGAGCTGGCACGCCAGCCGGAGATCGCCCGACGCGGCCAGCGTCCGCGCCCGCTCGGCCAGCACCTCGGGGCCACCGGCCAGCGACGCCACCTCGGCGGCCAGGTCGGCGTCGCGGGGCGGCTTGAGCCGAGCCGGGTTGCCGTCGTACCAGCCGCCGTAGAGGCGCCAGATGTTGCGGACCACGAACTCGGGTTCGTCGTAGGTGGCTCGCAGGTACGGCAGCTCGGCGTACTCGTCGGGCACGCGCACGGTGTGGACGATCTCGTCGAGGGTGGCGCCGTCGTTCATCATGCGGAGGGTGCCGTCGAGGAGGTGTTCGAGCAGCGACGCGGTGTTGTCGAGCACCCCGGCGATCCGTTCCCGACCGGCGATGGGCAAGCCGTGGGCGGGCAGCAGCAGTTCGGGTTCGAGGGCGATCATCTTGCGCAGGGCCACCGCCCAGTCCGCGGCGTAGCGCTGCACCTTCTGGGGGTTGCCGGCGTTGGGGAGGACCCAGATGAACAGGTCGCCGGTGAACACCGCCCGATGCGAGGGGACCCAGGCCCAGGCGTGGTCGTCGGTCTCGCCTCGATCGTGGTGGAGGACGATCTCGGTGCCGCCGGCGTCGATGCGATGCTCGGACTCGAAGGTGGTGTCGGGGAAGACGAAGTCGCTCGGGAACGGCAGGCGCCCGCCGAACTGGCGCTGGTTGATGACCGAGTTGTAGCCGTTGGTCAGGTCGTAGCGCTCGAAGCGCAGGGGAGCGTTCTCGTGGGCGACGATGTCGGGCCGGGGGTCGCCCCGGCCGGCGGCGTCGGCCAGGAAGGCGCCCACCCCGCCGACGTGGTCGACGTGGCCATGGGTGTAGACGATCGACCGGAATCGGTCGGGGCTCCAACGCCGGACGGCGTCGACCGCGGGCGGGCCGAACGGAGCGAGCGAGGTGTCGAACACGACGATGCCGTCGGCGGTCCGCAGGTTCCAGACGTGGGAGAACGCGCAGACCAGCGCGATGTCGTCGGCCACCTCGTGGAGGCTGGCATCGGTGGGGTTGTTGGCCTGCGGGCCCTCGTAGACGCCGTCGTCGATGAAGCGGGCGGCGCGTTCGAGCAGGGTCTCATCCATCGACGACGATCCTAACGATGCCCGTAGAACCGGCCCTTGGGCCGGGCGTGGACGTGCCAGTGGTCGGGGATCGAGCGACGATCGGGGTCGATCCAGTACTCGCCGAACGCCTCGGCCGCCACCCGTTCGAGGTGCCCGAGCATCTCGGCTCGCTCGGCCTCGCTGGGGTCCACGCCGTGCGGGCGCCAGACCACCATGGGCGTGCAGCACGCCTCGCACTCGGCGACCCAGCACAGCTCGTCCTCGTGGAACCAGGGCGAGATGCGGGCGGCCTCGCACAGCTCGCAGTCGGGGTCGGCGGGCGTCGCCGATCGAGTGTCCGCAGCCATGATCCGGAGCATGGCACAGCCGCGCCGGGCGGTCGCTCCCGGGCGCTTCGCCAGTAGCGTCGACGCCGTGAGCGCCCACTCGACCCCCGCCTACGCCGACGCGCCGACGTCCGGAACGGGCCCGGGGGTGCTCCTGCTCCACTCGTGGTGGGGGCTCACCGAGCAGGTCAAGGATCGCGTCAACCAGCTCGCCGACGCCGGGTTCGCCGCCCTGGCCCCCGACCTGTTCGAGGGCGTCGTCGCCGAGGACGTCGAGCACGGGCGGGCGTTGCTGCAGGGAGCCGATCCGAACCAGCTCGCCGTCGCCGTCACGTCCTGTGCCGATGCGCTGCGGCGCATGCCGGCCACGCCCGATGCGCCGATCATGGTCGTGGGCTTCTCGATGGGAGCGTCGCTCGGGTTGTGGCTGTCCGAGCGCGAGCCCGACAACGTCAGCGCGGTCGTCGGCTTCTACGGGACCCAGGGCATCGACTTCACCGCGACGCGGGCCCGCTACCAGCTCCACATGACGATCGACGACCCGATGATCGACAGCGACGAGTTGGCGCTGATGGAGGCGAGCCTCGGACTCGCCGAGCGGCCGGTCGAGATCAACATCTACGAAGACGTCGGCCACTGGTTCGCGGAGCCGGGGGCGCCGGGCTTCGACGAGGCCGCCGCCGATCTCGCCTGGCAGCGCACGATCGAGTTCCTGTCCGCCGGGCGATGAACCTGCCGGGCACACGGTGGCGGGTGGGCCAGTTCCTGCGCGCCCTGCTGCGGGAGTGGAGCGATGATCGCGTGCCCGACTTCGCCGGGAGTGTGGCCTTCTACGCCATCCTCAGCCTGTTCCCCGCCTTCCTGTCCCTCGCCGCCCTGCTCGGCGTGCTCGATTCCGCGGTGGGCGGCGACGTGGCCAACCGGGTGGAGACCCGGGTCATCGACTTCCTCCAGACGATCCTCACGTCGGAGGCCGACTCCACCGTCGCGGCCGTCCGCGATCTGTTCGATCAAGCTCGCCCCGGGTTGCTGACCTTCTCCTTGCTGGCCGCGTTCTGGGCCCTGTCCCGCGGCTTCGCCGCCCTGATCCGCGCCCTCGACGAGGTCTACGACCTCGAGGACCACCGATCGTGGTTCCGGATGCGGGCCACCGCGCTGGCCCTCGGGGTGGGCTCGATCCTGTCCGCCGCCGTCATGCTCGCCCTGCTGGTGGTCGGTCCGCTGCTCGGCACCGGACGCGACGTCGCCGCCAAGATCGGGATGGGTGACCAGTTCGTGTTCCTGTGGGACGTCCTCCGCCTGCCGCTGGCCTTCGTCCTGCTCGTGCTGTGGGCCGCCACCATCCTCCACGTCGCCCCGGCCCACACCACGCCCTGGCGCAGTGATCTGCCGGGCGCGGTGGTGGCGGGCGTGCTGTGGATCGCGTTCTCGGCCGGCCTGCGCGTCTACATCGAGTTCGCCCAGGCCGGCAACGCCGTCTTCGGTGCCCTCGGCGGGGTGCTGATCCTGCTGCTGTGGTTCTGGTTGCTCGCCGTCGCCGCGCTGATCGGCGGCGAGATCAACCAGCTCCTGCTCCATGGTCCCGATCCCGATGACCCCGACGAGCGGGATCCCGGCGCATCAGAGTCGATCGAGAGCCTGGCGGAGCGTGCGTACGAACTGACCGGCCTCGAGGGCGCCACCGCCGTCGAGGAGGATCCGCATGATGGCGGACGCGACCACGACGCCGTCTGAGGCCACCGATGCGGCGCACGCGGTCTCGGCGTTGGAGATGCCGAACCCCATGACCACCGGCAGGTCGGTGACCTGCTTCAGGCGTCCGGCGAGGGCCGCCGACCACACGCTGACGTCGGCCCGCTCGCCGGTGACCCCGAGGACGTTCACGCCGTAGACGAAGCCCCGGCTCCGGGCCCCGAGCCGTTGCAGCCGGTCGTCGGAGCTGATCGGGCTGGCGAGCATGACCGTGTCGAGATCGGCATCCCCCACCGCGGCTTCCCACGGATCGAGCTCCTCGAGCGGCACGTCGGGGATGATCGCCCCGCTGACCCCGGCGGCCGCGCATTCGTCGACGAAGCGGTCGAAGCCCATCCGGAACGGGATGTTGGCGTAGGTCATCACGATCAGCGGTGTGCTCACGTCGAGCTCGCGGAGATCGGCGAGGATCCCGGCCGGCGTCGCCCCGTGAGCCAGGGCTCGGTCCGAGGCGGCCTGGATGGTGGGGCCGTCCATCACCGGGTCCGAGAACGGGATGCCGACCTCGATGGCGTCGGCGCCGGCGTCGTCGTAGGCGCGGATCACGTCGAGCCAGTGATCGCCCAGCCCGCCGGTGACGTACGGGAGCAGCAGCTTGCGACCGCTGTCGCGCCGCTGACGCAGGTGCTTCTCGAGCGTTCCCATCACCGCGTGCCCATCAGACAGTGTCCCCGAGGATCTCGGCGACCTGGGCCACGTCCTTGTCGCCCCGGCCCGACAGGTTCAACAGCACGGTCTTGCCGGCCAGCTCGGACCGGGCCCGGACGACCCAGGCGAGGGCGTGGGCCGGCTCCAGAGCGGGGATGATCCCCTCGGTGCGCGACAGCAGCTGGAACGCCTCGAGCACCTCGGCGTCGGTGACCGACTCGTACCGCGCCCGGCCGATGTCGGCGAGGTGAGAGTGCTCGGGCCCCACTCCGGGGTAGTCGAGCCCGGCCGAGATCGACTTGGCCTCCTGCACCTGCCCGTGGTCGTCCTGGAGCAGGTACGACGTGGAACCGTGCACGATGCCGGGGACGCCGTGGCCGATGGCCGCGCCGCCGGCGGGCTCCACCCCGACCAGCTCGGCATCGGTGTCGACGAACCCGGAGAAGATGCCGATGGCGTTGGACCCACCCCCCACGCACGCCGTGACCACGTCCGGGATGCCGCCGGTGAGCGCCTGCACCTGCTGGCGGGCCTCGTCGCCGATGACCCGGTGGAACTCGCGCACCATCAGCGGGTACGGGTGCGGGCCCATCACCGAGCCGAGCAGGTAGTGGGTGGTCTCCACGGTGGCGACCCAGTCGCGCATCGCCTCGTTGACCGCGTCCTTCAGCGTGCGGCTCCCGGTCTCGGCCGAACGGACCTCGGCCCCGAGCAGGCGCATGCGGAACACGTTCAGGGCCTGGCGTTCCATGTCGACCGCGCCCATGTAGACCACGCAGTCCTGGCCGAACAGGGCGGCGGCGGTGGCGGTGGCGACGCCGTGCTGGCCGGCGCCGGTCTCGGCCACGATCCGCTGCTTGCCCATCCGCTGGGCGAGCAGCGCCTGGCCCAGCACGTTGTTGATCTTGTGACTACCGGTGTGGTTCAGGTCCTCGCGCTTGAGGAGGAGCCGGAGTCCGAGCCGTTCGGACAGCCGGTGGCACTCGGTGAGCGGCGACGGCCGCCCGGCGTAGTCGCGCAGCAGGCCGTCCAGCTGGGCCCGGAACTCGGGATCGACCCACGCGGCCCGGAACTCCCGCTCGACCTCCTGACAGGCCCCCATCAGGGTCTCGGGGACGTACTGGCCGCCGAAGCGACCGAAGCGCCCGTGCTCGGGCTCCCCCATCAGCGAAGGGGGTGCGGGGGTGGTGGTCATGCCGGCTTCCTGTCGGGGACGAGGGCGGGATGGTCGTCGGTGAGTCCGGCGGCGGCCGCTCGGGCGAGCGTGATGAAGCGGCGAACGGCATCGTGGTCCTTGCGCCCGGCCGATGCCTCGACACCGGAGCACACGTCGACGCCCCACGGGCGCACCGTGGCCACGGCCTCGGCGACGTTCCCCGGGCGCAGGCCACCGGCGAGCACCACGCGGTGGCGGGCGGTGAGATCGCCCACCAAGCCCCAGTCGAACGGAACACCGCCGCCGGGCACGGGGGCATCGAGCAGCACGGCGTCGGCCTCGTAGGCATCGATGGCGTCCAGCTGCGGGTCGTCGACGGCCATGGCCCGGAACACGATCGGCACCTCGGCATGGACCCGGCGGCAGGTGGCCGGCGTCTCGTCGCCGTGGAGCTGGGCCACGTCGAGGCCCACCTCGTGGGCGATCTCGATGACCTCCTCGGCCAGGTGATCGCGGAACACGCCGACGGTCAGGGCACCGCCGCCCGCCACCGCGTCAACCACCTCGCGTGCCTGCGCCGGCGACACCCGGCGCCGCGACGGCGCGAAGATCAACCCGACGGCGTCGGCCCCGGCCTCGACCGCGGCGATGGCATCGGCGGGATCGGTCATCCCACAGATCTTCACGAACACGTCCGCGACGGTACCGGCCTCCCCCTCGATCGCCGCATCCCAGTTTCCGCGCCCCATCCGTTCTGGTCCCACGAACGCCGCGCCACGAGCGAACGACGTGGGGCCAGAATCCGACCCCTACCGTTCTGGTACCACGATCCGTGGTCGAGGACCGAACGATGTGGGGCCAGAAGCTGAGGGTGGGGGTGCGGGTTGGGGCGGGGGCGGGGGTGGGGGGTCAGCCGGTGGCGGCACGGAGGGCGGCGACCGCCAGGGCGGGATCGCCCGATGTCACCAGCGACTCCCCCACCAGCACGGCGTCGTAGCCCGCGGCCGACAGCGCGGCGGCGTCCTCGGGCCCGCGGACACCGGATTCGGCCACCGACAGGACCGAATCCGGGAAGGCCGACGCCATGCGGGCGGCCCGGGCGTGGTCGACCTCGAAGGTGACCAGATCGCGCTGGTTCACGCCCACGAGGGTGGCGCCGATCGCCAGCGCCCGATCGAGCTCGGCCTCGTCGTGCACCTCGACCAGGGCATCGAGACCGACAGCGGTGGCGAGGGCCCAGAAGTCGGCCAGCTCGGCGTCGTCGAGGGCGGCGGCGATGAGCAGCACGCAGTCGGCGCCCATCAACCGGGCGTCGAGCACGTCGTTGGCCGCGACGGTGAAGTCCTTGCGGAGCACGGGCAACGGGCAGGCCGCCCGAGCCGCCGCCAGATCCTGCGGCGAGCCACCGAAGGACGGTCCGTCGGTGAGCACCGACAGGCAGCTGGCCCCGCCGATCGTGTACTGGCCGGCGAGGACCGCCGGGTCCAGATCGGGGTGCAGGTCGCCCTTCGACGGCGAACGACGCTTCACCTCGGCGATGACCGCGAGGCCGTCGGCCGTGCGGATGGCACCAGCGAAGCCCCGGGTCGGGGGCAACGCCTCGGCCGCGGTCCGGAGCGCCTCCGTGGACCGCGTGTCGTTGGCCGCCTCGGTCCGGTGACGCTCGATGATCGCATCGAGGTACGTGGTCACGGCTCGCTACCCCTCCCGGTCGGCGCGGCTCGAGTTGAACAGGGCCATGAGCGGGACGAGGAGGAACGCCACCCCCGCCCCCACCAGCACGAGGAGCCCCAAGGCGGCCAGTTCGCCGAGGTTGATGACGAATCCGACGACGAGGGCGACGACACCGACGCTCGCCAGGCCGGCCGGCAGGAAGGTGACGCCGCGCCGCAGGGTCGGTGCGCCCGACGGCGTGTCGTCGAGGAGCCGCGGATCGACTGGGTCGTCGGAGTCGTCGAACGGCGTCCACGACGAGCCGGCGTCACGGATGGTGGCACCTCCCGTGGACGGGGAGTCGTCACACCAGGTCGCGTCGTATGCGGCCCGGCGATCCCGATCCGACAGCACGGCCCAGGCCGCATTGATCCGGGCCATCCGGGAGCTGGACGACGCCCGCTCGGCAGGAGACGCGCCAGACAGCCGATCGGGGTGGTGCCGCCGAGCCAGTGCCAGGTACGAGAGCCGGATCTCCGCCGTGGTCGCATCGGGCGCGACGCCGAGCTCCTCGTAGTAGTCCACCGCGGCGCATCCTACGGGTGGTCCGGTCACGGTCTCGATGTCGTCGAACCGGACGTCGGGCGCGACGTGGTCGAGCTCCCACCGGCCTGCGTGGTCGACGTGCCCTCCGTCGTGGAGGTGGTCGACGTGGTCGTCGGGGGCACGGGCGCGCACGCCGGCGGCTCGAGCGGGAACGTCTCCTCGTCGGCTCCGACCACCGCGGTCGCCACCACCGTCGACACCCGGTCACAGCGGAACTGGAAGACGGCGACGCCGTCCGCGTCGGTGAACTGCACCGGGAGGTCGTCGAGCGCGGTCCACCCCGACGCCGACACCCGCACGGCGAGACCGGCGCGCGGGACCTCCCGGGCGATCCCGGAGTCGTCGACCGTGCGCTCGGCGACGAGCACGGCGAGGTTGACCGCGTCGCCCACGATCGGGCTGACCGGGTTGGTGCTGGCACGGACGGCCAGGCCGGAGTACGCCTGCACGATGAGCCGCAGGTCTCGGGTCTCGCCGTCGGCGATGAAGAAGACCTCGGCATCGTCCATGGCCAGCGATCCCGGCAGGAAGGCCCGCACCCGGAAGCGGCCACCGGGGAGACCGGGGAGGCTGAAGGTGCCGTCGGCGGCGGTCTGGACCTCGGTGCGCTGGACGGCATCGCCCACCAGACGATCGGCTCGCACCACCGCACCGGGCACCGGGCCGTCGGGCCCTTCGACCGACCCCTGCAAGGTGGTGTGCCCGGTGGAGACCGGCACCGTCGTGGTGGTCCGGCCCGGGACGGAGTCGAGCGCGATCAGGCTGTAGTCCGGCGCGGTGGTCGTCGTGGTCGGCTGGGTGCTCGAGGTGCTCGACGGTGGCGGCAGGGTGCGGGCCTCGGGGCCGCCACTGGGGACGAGGAAGAAGACGACGAGCACCAGTGCGACCACGATCGCCGCCACCCGGAGCCAACGCCCCACCCCAGCGGGGACGGTTGGGCGCCTCACCCGTCGACCGATGCGCCCAACGGGAGCTCGTGCACCACGCCGCCGACCCCGCCGACCCGGACAGGTGCGCCCGGCTCGACCCGCCGGCCGCAGAACGCGAGGGCGATGGGGCCGTGGGACGTCGAGTCGGCCACGGTGGTCACCGGGCCGCAGGGACCGTCGGCCTCCACGGCGGTGCCGACCGGCACCATGGCGTCGAGCACGATGGCCCGCAGGTGCCGGGGCACGTTCCCGCCCCGGCTGTCGATGCGGGCGACCAGCTCCTGGCCCACGAAGCATCCCTTGGTGAAGCTGACCGAGGCATCGACGATCCACTGCCCGATCTCGGCCGGGATGGTGCTCTCGTCGAGCTCGCAGCCGAGGCGGGGCACACCGTGCTCGACCCGGTAGGCGTCATACCGGTCGTCGGAGGCCTCGGGGATGCCATCGGGGACGGTCGCCGCGGCACCGAGCAGGTCGTAGCCGTCGACTCCGGGGCCGGCCACCGCCAGGCGCAGTACGCCGTGGGGAACATCGCCCCGCGGCGGGTCGATCCCCCGGACCAGGACGCAGGGCTCGGTCGCGGTCTCGATGTCGGCGTCGGTGCGGATCTTGAACCGGGCGAGCCGAGCGGCCAGCGGCTCGCCCCACCCGGCGTCGGTGTCGAGCAGGTAGACGTCGGCTCCGGTCTTGGTGAGGCGCGCCCAGCTGTCGACCTTGCCCTGCGGCTGCAGCACGAAGGTCCAGGTCGAGGTGCCGATGGCGAGGGCGTCGAGGTCCTGGCTGAGCTGACCCTGCAGGAACGTGGTGGCGTCGGGGCCCGACACGCGGACGGTGTCCCGGGTGGTCTCGACGGCGAAGGTGGTCATCGTCGGCTCCTCTCTTTGTCGGCCAAGCGCTCTGCGGTCATGCGCCGGGCGGCGGGAACCGCCACGAGCAGGGCCCGTGCCTTGTTCTGGCACTCGAGGTGCTCGTCGTCCGGGACGCTGTCGGCGACGATGCCGGCGCCGGCCTGGACCGAGGCGGTCCCGTCGTCGCCGATGACCATGGTGCGGATGGCGATGGCGGTGTCGATGTTGCCGGAGAAGTCGAGATAGCCGACGACCCCGGCGTAGGGGCCGCGCTTGACCGGCTCCAGCTCGTCGATGATCTCCATGGCCCGCACCTTCGGCGCGCCGGACACCGTGCCGGCCGGGAGGGTGGCCCGGAGCACGTCGACCGGGCTCCGGCCCTCGGCGAGGTCGCCGGCCACCTGCGAGGTGAGGTGCATCACGTGGCTGTAGCGCTCCAGCGTCATCAGCTCCTCGACCTCACAGGTTCCGAACCGCACCACCCGGCCCACGTCGTTGCGGGCCAGGTCGACGAGCATGATGTGCTCGGCGATCTCCTTGGGATGCTCGACCAGCTCGGCCGCGAGCCGGCGGTCGTGGGCCTCGGAGGTGCCCCGCTTGCGGGTGCCGGCGATGGGACGGGAGATGACCCGGCCGTCGATGAGCTGGACCATCGGTTCCGGGCTCGCCCCGACCAGGGTCACTCCCGGCACCCGCACGAAGTACATGTACGGGCTGGGGTTGACCTGGCGCAGCGCCCGGTACACGTCGAAGGGGGCGGCGCCCAGCTCGAAGTCGAAGCGCTGGGACAGCACGACCTGGAAGATGTCGCCGGCGAAGATGTGCTCGCGCGCCACCTCCACCGCCTCCTGGTACTGGCCGGCCCGCATCGACGACGTGACCTCCGGGATCTCGTCGTCGGAGCGAGGCGGGCCGAGCAGCGGTTCGTCGAGCGGGCTGGCGCCGTCGGCCGCCAATCGGTCGAGGCGGGCGATGGCCGCGTCGTAGGCGGCATCGAGCGCGGCCTCGTCGGCGTCCGGATCGACGATCACGTTGTCGATCAGGGTCACCCGCTGACGCCAGTGGTCGAAGGCGGCCAGCTGGCCGATGACCGACATGACCGCGTCCGGTTGGCCGCGGTCGTCGGGCGGGGTGTCGGGCAGGTGCTCGACCTCACGGACGACGTCGTAGCCGAGGTAACCCATGAGCCCGCCGTGGAGGGGTGGGAGCTCGTCGAGGGTGGGTGACCGGTAGCGCTCGAGGATCGCCTCGATCGCGGCCAGCATGCCCTGATCGGTGGGGATGTCGGGGTGGAGCTCGCCCTCGACGGTGATGGTGCCGCCCCGCGACGTCAGGGTGGCCAGCGGGTTGCGCCCCACGAACGACCACCGGCTCCACCGTTCGCCGTGCTCGACGGACTCGAGGAGGAAGCCGGGCGCGTCACCGACGATGCGGGCGAAGGCGGCGACGGGGGTGACCAGATCGGCGAGCAGCTCGCGCCACACCGGGACGACGGTGTGGTCGGCGGCGAGCTGGTGGAACTCGGCTCGACTCGGTCGATGCACGGATCAGCGGTTCGGCGAGACGTCGGCGTCGCTGAACGAGCGGTAGAAGCAGGAGTACTCGCCGGTGTGGCAGGCCCCGTTGCCCTCCTGCTCGACGACGAGGAGCAGCGCGTCGCCATCGCAGTCGTAGTACGCCTCGCGGATGTACTGGCGATCGCCGGAGGTCTCACCCTTGCACCAGTACTCCTGGCGCGACCGGCTCCAGAACCACGTACGGCCGGTGTCGAGGCTCTTGCGCAGCGATTCGTCGTTCATCCAGGCCATCATCAGGATCCGGCCCGTCCCGTGCTCCTGGACGATGGCCGGTACCAGGCCATCGGCGTTGAACGTGACGTTGTCGAGGTGGGCGGCGTCGTAGGCGAGTGGCGTTGCGGTCGGGGAACCCATGGTCGGGCATCGTAGAGGGATGACCAGCGACCACCCCATACGGGTTCGCCCCCCGGGCTTCCTCCTCGGCAGCGACTTCGTCCGGGTCGCGATCGGTGGCGCGGCCGGTGCCACCACCCGGTGGGAGGTGGCGCACGCGGCCGCGTCGTCGTCGGCGTTCCCGTGGCCGACGCTCGTCGTGAACCTGGTCGGTTGCCTGGTCGTGGGCCTGCTCATCCACGCCTCCCGGTCCACCACCGTGCTCGTCGGCATCGGCTTCGCCGGCGGACTCACCACCTTCTCGACCTTCGCGGTGGAGATCGCCTCCCTGCTGCGCGACTCCGATGCCCCGACCGCCATCGCCTACCTGGCGGCATCGTTGGTCGGTGGCGTGCTGGCGGTGCTCGCCGGCCAACGGATGGCCCGATCGTGACCCCCGTGTTCTTCGTGGCCGCGGCCGGGATCGGTGCATCGCTGCGCCTCCTGCTCCGCGAGGTCGCCGCCACCCGGTCGGCGTTCCCGTGGGAGACGCTCGCCGTGAACCTCACCGGCGCCTTCCTCCTCGGCATGCTGGCGGGCTGGTCGCCCCCGGCCGCGACCGTGGTCGGCACAGCGGGGATCGGCTCGCTCACCACCTTCTCGACGTTCGCCGGGGAGTGCGTCGGCGGCTGGCGGCGGAACCGCGCCGCGGCCGTCGTCTACCTCGTGGTCAGCATCGTCGCCGGCATCGGCCTGGCGTGGTGGGGCCTCGACCTGGCCGGCTGAACCAGTCAGAGATAGAGCCCGGTGCTGCTCTCCTCGAGCCGCTTGGCCGCCACGGCGTGGATGTCGCGCTCGCGGAGGATGATGAAGTCCTCGCCCCGGACCTCGACCTCGTAGCGGTCCTCCGGATTGAACAGGACGCGGTCGCCCACCTCCATGTTCCGGACGTTCGATCCGGTGGCGACCACCTCGGCCCAGGCCAGCCGTTTGCCCATCTGGGCGGTGGCCGGGATCAGGATGCCGCCGGTCGACTTGCGTTCGCCCTCACCACGATCGATCGAGACCAGGATCCGGTCGTTGAGCATCTTGATCGGCAGCTTCTCGGACGCCGACGGCTCGGTCGTCCTGGATTCGGACGCAGACGCGGGATCAGCCATGAGGACGCGACGCTACCGTCTGCCGGCGATGGCCGACGACCGAGGATCCCCGCCGACGACCCTTGACACCAGCGACGGCGAGCACCTCGAGGCCCGGTGGTCCGGCGAGCAGGACGCCCGGCTGGTGGCGGTGCTCACCCATCCCCATCCCCGCTTCGGTGGCGACATGGACAACCTCGTGCCGGCCACCCTCGCCCGGGTGCTCCCCGAGCACGGCATCGCCACCGTGCGGTTCAACTTCCGGGGCACGGGACGATCCACCGGTGACCACGGCGATGGAGTCGCCGAGATCGAGGACGTGCGGGCCGCGGTGGGAGCCGCCACCGAGCAGTTCCCCGGAGTGCCGGTGGTCGCGGTGGGCTACTCCTTCGGTGCCGACGTGCTGCTCGCCCTCGACGACGATCGCCTGAGGGCCGTCGTCGCGGTGGCGCCGCCGCTGGCCGTGCTGCCCGAGGCCTCGTTGCGAGCGCCCCGCGGCGGCGCGTCCACCCTGGTGCTGTCGGCCGAGCACGACCAGTTCCGCCCGTTCGAACAGGCCGTGGTGCTCACCAGCGACTGGCCGGACACCACGTGCGAGCCCGTTGCGGGGGCCGATCACTTCCTCGCCGGCGCCATGAGTCGGGTGGCCGACTCGGTCCTGGCCTTCCTGGCTCAGGGTCACGCCCGCCCCATGACGGGCGGCCATCGGTCGGTCAGGCGGGACGGACGGTGACGCCGGCCGCGGCCAGGTGCTGCTTCGCCTCGGCGACGGTGTGCTCGCCGAAGTGGAAGATCGACGCGGCCAGCACGGCATCGGCGCCCCCGTCGGTGATGCCGGCCACGAGGTGATCGAGGTTGCCGACGCCACCCGACGCGATGACGGGGATGTTGACCGTGTCGGCGATGGCCCGGGTGAGGGCGAGGTCGAAGCCGTCCCGGGTGCCGTCGCGGTCCATCGAGGTCAGCAGGATCTCGCCCGCACCGAGCGCCTCGCATCGCGCCGCCCACTCGACCGCGTCGAGACCGGTGGGGGTGCGCCCACCGTGCACGTACACCTCCCAGGTGGTGCCACCGGGACGCGCCTTGGCGTCGATTGCGACGACCGCGCATTGCGAGCCGAACTCGGTGGCGATCTCGGTGATCAGCTCGGGACGGTCGACGGCCGCGCTGTTGACCGAGACCTTGTCGGCGCCGGCGCGGAGCAGCCGACGGGCGTCCTCGACCGTGCGGATGCCGCCTCCGATGGTGAACGGGATGAACACCTCCTCGGCCGTGCGCCGGGCGACATCGAGGATGGTGTCACGGTCGTCGGAGGAGGCGGTGATGTCGAGGAACACGACCTCGTCGGCCCCCTGCTCGTCGTAGCGTCGGGCCAACTCGACGGGGTCGCCGGCGTCGACCAGGTCGACGAAGTTGACGCCCTTGACCACCCGACCGGCGTCGACGTCGAGGCACGGGATGATCCGGGCGTTGCGCACCGGCCCAGGCTACGGCGCCACCCGCCCCGCCCCCTCCCGCATTCCGTTCTGGCACCACACCGCACGCGTCTCGACCGGACATCCCATTCCGTTCTGGCACCACACCGCACGCGTCTCGACCGGACATCGTGGTGCCAGAACGGGATCGAGGCTCGTCGAGGGCTCGATCGGCGGTACGGAGGCGCGTCCAGTGTCCGCGGTGGTCAGGGGGCGAGGAGGGCGACGGCAGCGGCGACGTCGACGTGGCCCTCGTAGATGGCCGTGCCGACGATGACACCGGCAAGGTGACGGCCGTCGCGCTCGAGCGCATCGAGCGCCTCCAGATGCTCGAGGGAGCCGACGCCACCACTGGCCACCACGTCGAGGTCGGTGAGCGCGAGCAGCTCGGCCAGGCCGTCGATGTCGGGACCGGCCAGCAGGCCCTCGCCCCGGATCTGCGTGACGACGACGGCCGACGCACCGCAACCGGACAGCCGGTCGAGGGCGACGGCGATGTCGAGGCCGCTCCCCTCGGTCCATCCCTTGATCGACACCTCCCGGTCGCGGACGTCGAGACCGAGCGCGACGGGTTGCGTGGCGGCCACCGCCTCGACCAGCGCCGGATCCTGCACGGCGGCGGTGCCCATCACCACGCGGGCGACACCGGCATCGGCGAGGGCTCGGGCGGCATCGACCGACCGCACTCCCCCGCCGGCCTGCACGGGGACGCCGACCGCGGCGCACACCCGAGCGATCAACTCCCGGTTGTGGGCGTCTCCCGTCCGGGCCGCGTCGAGATCGACCATGTGGATCCACGGGACGCCGGCGGCCTCGAAGCCGAGCGCGACCTCGACCGGGTCGTCGGCGTGCACGGCTTCGCGTGCGAAGTCCCCCTGGACGAGCTGGACGACCTTCCCACCCCGGAGGTCGATGGCCGGGTACAGATCCATCGGAGGAGCGTCAGGCCACGGCCCGGGCGAGCCGCACGAAGTTGTCGATGTAGACCTTGCCGGCCGACGAGGACTTCTCCGGGTGGAACTGGGCGGCGTGGACGACCTCGCGGTGCACCGAGGCCACCACCGGGCCGCCGTAGTCGCAGGTGGCGGTGACCAGGTCGGACATCGGGGCGGCGTAGCTGTGGACGAAGTACATCCAGATCGGCGATTCGATGCCGTCGTAGAGCGGGCTGGGCCGGACCACGTCGACCACGTTCCACTGCATCTGGGGCAGCTTCACCTGTCCCCGGATCCGGGTGCACTCACCGGGGAGGATGCCGAGCCCCTTGCGTCCCGGAGTCTCCTCCGATGCCTCGTAGAGCAGCTGCATGCCGACGCAGATGCCGAGGAACGGGGTGCCGGCCTCGACCGCCTCGTGGGCGAGGTCGGCGACCCCGGTGCGCTCGACCGCGTCCATGCAGGCCCCGAACGCCCCCACACCGGGAAGGACGACGGCGGCGGCATCCCGGACGATGGCCGGATCGGCGGTGAGCCGGGCGTCGGCGCCGTGGTGCTCGAGCGACTTCTGGGCCGAGCGCAGGTTGCCGATGCCGTAGTCGAGCACCGCGATGAGCGGACGCTCGTCGGTCACAACGCGCCCTTGGTGGAGGGCACGCCGGAGCCTTCGACCCGGACCGCATCGCGCAACGAGCGGGCCACGCCCTTGAACGTGGCCTCGATGACGTGGTGGGTGTTGGTTCCCGCCTTCTTCGTCACGTGCAACGTGATCAGCGCCGACGCGGCGAACGATTCGAGGAAGTGCTGGGCCATCTCGGGGTTGAACGGCGGGTCGCCCAGCGGGAGGACCTCGCCGAACGGCAGGTCGATGGCGGTGAAGGCCCGACCCGACAGGTCGAGGGCGACCTCGACCAGGGCCTCGTCGAGCGGGAAGAGGCCACTGGCGAAGCGCCGCACGCCGGCCTTGTCGCCGAGCGCCTCGCGGAACACCTCGCCGACCACGATGCCGACGTCCTCGATCGTGTGGTGACCGTCGACGTGGAGGTCGCCGGTGGCGTGCACGGTGAGGTCGAACCCACCGTGGCGGCCGAGCTGGTCGAGCATGTGGTCGAAGAACGGGAGGCCGGTGGCGACATCGGTGGCGCCGGTGCCGTCGAGGTCGATCGCCACCTCGACCTCGGTCTCCTTCGTGGTGCGCGTGGCGCGGGCCGAACGGGCCGAGGACGAGGTCATGGGGTCTCCAGGATCGAGGCCAGCGAGGTGAGGAAGCGGTCGTTCTCGGCCGGCGTGCCGAGCGTGACCCGCAGGCACCCGTCGAGGCGGGGCCAGCTGGCGCAGTTGCGGACGAGGATCGAGTCGTCGAGGAGGCGCTTCCAGACCACCTCCCCGTCGATGGTCTCGGGCCGGAACAGGATGAAGTTGGCCGCCGACGGCCAGACGGTGATCGCCAGCTCGCGCAGCGCCGCCGACACCCGGCCCCGTTCCTCGACCAACGACGCGACCCGGTCGCGCATCTCGGATTCGAAACCGAGCGCCACCCGACCGGCGATCTGCTTGAACACGTCGAGGTGGTACGGGAGGACGACCTCGGACAGCTCGGCGACCATCCACGACGGCCCGATCAGGTAGCCGAGACGGCCCGCCGCCATCGACCACGTCTTCGAGTACGTACGGGTCACCGCGATGGGGGCCTCGTCGTCGACCAGGTCGAGCGCCGACCACGGGGCGAACTGCCCGTAGGCCTCGTCGACCACGAGCAGCCCCGGCGCCAACTCGGCCACGGTCCGCACCGTCTCCTCGGTCTCGACCATGCCCGTGGGGTTGTTGGGCGAGCACAGGAAGGTGATCGTCGGCTCGTACTCACCCAGGACGCGGCGCACCTCGCCCATGTCGAGGGCGAAGTCCTCGGTGCGCTCCCCCGACACCACGGCGGTGTTCGTGATCCGCGGGATGTGCGAGTGGAGGGCGTAGGTGGGCTCGAAGGTGGCCGCCGCCCGACCGGGACCGCCATAGGTGAGGCACAGCGTCTGGAGCACCTCGTTGGAGCCGTTGGCCACGAAGACCTGCGACGCCTCGACCCCGTGGTGGGCGGCGATCGCCTCGCGCAGGGCGAGCGCGGAGCGGTCGGGGTACCGGTGCCAGTCGACGCGGCCGAGCTCGTCGGCGAGCGCGGCGCGGAAGGCCGCCGGCGGCGGTTCGGGCGCCTCGTTGGTGTTGAGCCGGACGTCGACGTCGACCTGCGGCGAGTGGTACCCGGGGTGGAGCGCGAGATCGTCCCGCACCGTCGGCCGCTTCACCACGACCATCCTCCGCTCGGGCCTGCGTTCTGGTCGGCCGTCGGTCGCTCCGGGTGGCGCGATGACCGGCCAGAACGGGAGGTTGGGGGGGTCATCGATCGCCCCGATCGAGGCGGTCGACCCGTTGGCGGACCGACTGGGCGTGGGCGGCCAGGCCCTCGGCGTCGGCCATGGCCTGGACGTGGGGCGCCAGGGTCCGGAGCGCGGCTTCGTCGAGGGTGACGACGTGCACGTGCTTGCAGAAGTCGTCGACCCGCAGGGCGCCGGCGAAGCGGGCCGACCCGTAGGTGGGCAGCACGTGGTTCGGGCCGGCCACGTAGTCGCCGACGCTGGCCGGCGCCCACGGTCCGCAGAACACCGCACCGGCATGCTTGACCCGGGCGAGCAGCGGCTCGGGATCGGCGGTCTGGATCTCGAGGTGCTCGGGGGCGATGACGTTGGCGACGTCGATGGCGGCCTCGGGCCCGTCGACCAGCACGGCGAAGCCGGCATCGTTCAGCGTGGCCTCGATGTGCTGGCGTCGGGGGCTGGCGGCGACGATCTGTCCGACGGCCTCGTCGACCGCGGCCCGCACGTCGTCGTCCCAGCAGATCAACCACGCCAGACCGTCGGGGCCGTGCTCGGCCTGGAGCACGATGTCGACCGCGACGTCGGCGACGTCCGCGGCGCCGTCAGCGATGACCACGACCTCGGACGGTCCCGCGAAGCTCGACGGCACGCCGACCAACCCGCTGGAGGCCACCTCTCGCTTGGCCTGGGCCACCCGGGCGCTGCCCGGTCCGACGATGACGTCGACCGGGCGGATCGACTCCGTGCCATAGGCCAGGGCGGCGATGGCCGCGGGTCCGGCCACCCGGAACACCTCGTCGACGCCGGCGATGGCCGCGGCGGCGAGGATGCCGTCGTCGACCGAGCCGTCAGGACCGGGTGCGGTGACCAGCACCGTCTCGGGGACGCCGGCGACCTTGGCCGGGACCGCGGTCATCAAGGCGGTGGACAGCAGCGGAGCGAGCGCGGAGGGTACGTACAGCCCGGCCCGATCGACCGGCCGGCGCAGCTCGCGGACGACGAGGCCGTCGCGCTCGTACCGAGCCGGCTCGTGGAGCTGGGCGGAGTGGTACGCCGTGATGTTGGCGTGGG
The DNA here is from genome assembly GCA_963731885.1 of uncultured Acidimicrobiaceae bacterium. GTDB lineage: Bacteria > Actinomycetota > Acidimicrobiia > Acidimicrobiales > Salinilacustritrichaceae > Salinilacustrithrix. Next base: position 38,922 of record CAVSXR010000052.1, read on the forward strand.
CGGTCTCCAGCGCGGCGCGCAGGGCGGGTTTGATCCGTTCGGGCGCGCTCGCCACCACGCCCGGATCGACGCGCACGCTGTCGATCTCGACGCCGTCGAACCGCGCCGTCAGCTCCCGGAGGGCGGCATCGCCACCGGAGCGGACCTGCTCGATGACGGCACGCACCTGTTCGATGGGCGGCTCCTCGGCCGCCTTGGGCCGCGGGAGGACCGAACGGAGCGCATGACGATCGGAGGTGTCGGTGCCGCGCAGATCGAGCGTCGTCAGAGGTCCGGTCACGCCGGCGAGGCTACTGGGGCCGTGATCGGGGCCCGAAGCGGGTAGAACCGGGGGGTGACCAGTGACGGACCCGAGCTGTCCTCCATCCAGAGCTCCCTCGAAGAGGTGGCCGAGCGGGTGGTGAAGATCGCCAAGCGGCGAGATGCCGACCCCGACGACCAGGTCTCCGTCGGCCTGTTCGAGGTCGACCGGTCGCTCCGCAACGCACTTCGTCAGCTCGAGCGGGTCCGCAACCGGGTGGGCTGAGCGGTGCGCCGGCTGCACGAGGACGCCGTGCTCGACGACCCCCTCGCGCCGTACCTCGACGTCGACCGGCCGCCCACCGACGATCGCCCCTGGGTGCTGGCCAACATGGTCTGCGGACTCGACGGATCAACGGCCGTCGGGGGCAGGGTCGGGCCGCTCTCCAGCCCCACCGACCGGCAGCTGTTCGTCGACCTCCGATCGGTCGCCGACGTCGTTCTCGTCGGCGCCGGGACGGCTCGCCGCGAGGGCTACGGACCGATCCGCCTCTCGAGGGAGCGACAGCTCCGGCGGGTCGCCGAGGGTCGTCCGCCGGTCCCCCGCGTGGCGATCGTGAGCGGTTCGCTCGACCTCGGCGACGCCGCGGGCGCCCTGGCTCCGGGCGCGGACGGTGGCCGGGCCATGGTGGTGACCTGTGAGGCTTCGCCTCGAGCACCCCGCGAGAGGCTGGCCGAGACCATCGATGTCCTGGTGGCGGGAACGGACCGGGTGGACATCGGGTCCGCCCTCCGTGCGATGCGACAGTCCGGCGTCGACGTCGTGCTCTGCGAGGGCGGTCCGACGCTGCTCGGCGAACTGCTGGCCGCCGGAGCCGTCGACGAACTGTGTCTGACCCTGGCGCCGGTGGTCGGCGGCGATCCGCTCCCGGTGGCGGTCCTGCCCCTCGGCTCGGGCGTGTCGCGTGGCCGACTGGCCCACGTCCTCGAGGCCGACGGCGACCTGTTCCTGCGGTACCTGCTGCGATGACCGGCAACGACGACTTCGACCGGATCATGGCCGGACTCGATGCCCCCATGACCATCGTGACCACCACCGACGGCCGCGAACGCGCCGGCTGCCTGGTCGGGTTCCACTCGCAGGCCGGCATCGACCCGAGGGGGCTGGCGGTGTGGCTGTCGAAGGCGAACCACACCTACCGCGTCGCCGTCCTGGCCGACGTGTTCGCCGTGCACTTCCTGACCGCGGACCATCTGGAGCTCGCCCGGCTGTTCGGCACCCGCAGCGGCGACGACATCGACAAGTTCGAGCACTGCGCCTGGCACCACGGTCCCGGCGACGTCCCGGTCCTCGCCGACTGCGACACCGTGGTCGTCGGACGAAAGCTCGCCCTGATCGAGACCAGCGTCGACCACGTGTGCGTGGTGCTCGACCCCGTCGAGAGCCGGTGCGGAGAGACCGGCCCACCACTGCGCCTGTCCGACGTCTCGCACCTCGACCCCGGCCACGAGGCGGACGAGCGGCCCCGCCCTCGCTCCACTCGCCGATGACGCGCCGCGGCCCGAACGCGGCGATGGCGCCCGGGTGGGTGGGCGCCATCGCAGGCGCCTCGAGTGGCGGAACCCGATGGCGCGCTCAGTCTCAGGTGGCGGGAACCTGGACTGCAGGCAACGATAGCCAGACGTCCTAGGAGCGATCCGAGGAACGCGAGGATTTTCGCGGCTTGTGTGGCGAGGTGGGCATGCCGGTGAGTCCGAACGAGGGACAAAACCACGCAAGGGAGCAGTCACCGCACGCTGCGCGGCGGGCGGTGCAGATCCTCCGGCCGTGGAGGATGAGACGGAGGCTGAACGCGCCCCGCTCGGCGGCCGGCACCATGGGTCCGAGCTCGTGTTCGACCTTCACGGGATCGGTCTCCTCGGTGAGCCCGAGACGGATGGCCAACCGACCCACGTGAGTGTCGACCGGGAGTCCGGGTGCATCGAGCGCCACCGAGCGGATCACGTTGGCGGTCTTGCGACCGACGCCCGGCAGGCGCACCAGATCCGATCGCTTGGTCGGGACCTCACCCCCGTAGTCGTCGAGCAGCACGCGGGCCATGCCCTGGAGGCTCTTCGCCTTCTGGCGGAAGAACCCGGTGGGATGGATGACGGTCTCGAGTTCGGCCAGGTCGGCACCGGCCAGGGCCTCGGCATCGGGCCAGCGGCGGAACACCTCGGGGGTGGTCATGTTCACCCGCTCATCGGTGCACTGGGCGGACAGGATCGTCGCCACCAGCAGCTCGAAGGGGTTGTGATGGTCGAGTTCGCACAGCTCGGTCGCGGTGCCGGGATACTCCTCGGCGAGGATCTCGTGGGTGAGCCGTCCCCGCCCGGCGGGGGTTCGAGGGCGACGACGACCCTCGGGCGGATCGGGGTTCGGGAGCTTCCGGCGGGCCATCCGCGGACCCTAACGGCCGGTGGCCACGACGACTCGACCGGATCGGGCCCGGGAGCGATGCGTCGGTAATCTCCGCTCGATGACCGACCTGGAGATCAAGCGGCACCTCGACGCCGACGACGTCGCCGAGGTCGAGCACCTCATCGACCGGGTCCGGGCCGCCGACGGCCACCAGCCCATCGACGAGCACCGCTGGGTCGATGCCGCCCACGGGGGACGCGCGGAGTTCGCCGGGCTGGTGCTGCGCGAGAAGGGCCACGACCACCTCGTCGCCTACGCCCAGGTCACCAGGGGTCCGAAGTCGTGGGCCATCGACCTGCTCGTCGATCCGCACCACCGCTACGACGCCCTCACCATCGCTCCCAACCTCCTCGATTCGGCCGTCGAGGTGATCCGCAACGAGGGCGGCGGCCACGTCCACTACTGGGTGTACGAGCCCACCGCGGCCCACACCCGGATCGCGGCCGCGGTCGGGCTCTCCCCCGGTCGCGACCTGTGGCAGATGCGGGTGCCCCTCCCCATCGCCGAGACGACCGACATCGACACCCGCCCGTTCGAACCGGGCCGGGACGAGCAGGCCTGGTTGGAGGTGAACAACGCCGCGTTCGACTGGCACCCCGAGCAGGGCGCCTGGACGCTCGACGACGTGCGCAGCCGCGAGCGGGAGCCGTGGTTCGACCCCGAGGGGTTCCTGATCCACGAGCAGGACGGTCGGCTGGCCGGCTTCTGCTGGACGAAGGTCCACGAGCGCACGTCCGACCAACCCGGACTGGGCGAGATCTACGTCATCGCCGTCCACCCCGACTTCCACGGCACCGGCCTGGGCAAGGCGCTGTGCGTGGCCGGCCTCACCCACCTCGCCGGGAAGACCGACCTGGGCATGCTCTACGTGGACGCCGACAACGCCCCCGCCGTCGGCCTCTACGAGCGGCTCGGCTTCACGGTCCACCACACGGACCGCGCCTTCGTGGGAGACGTGTAGCTCGGGCCCCTGCGGGCCCTCGCTACCTGACGAATGCTTCGCATTCGTCTCCGCGCACCCCGCATGCCTCGGCTTCGCATTCGTCTCCGTGCCGGCATGCATCGGCTTCGCATTCGTCTCCGCGTCCCGCATAGACCTCGGAGAGGGGGAGCGTCAGACCGAGACGCCGACCAGGGAGCCGATGACGTAGGTGAGGGTGGCGGGCACCGCGGTGAAGACCAGCTGGCGGGCGACCGTTCGGCTCCACGGCCGGTCGGTGAACCGGGCCACGACCACGCCGATCACCACCGCGGCGAGCAGCGCCCCGACGGCGGACCCGATGGTTGCCGCCGTGCCGGACGCGAACATCCAGGGCAGCAGCGGGATGATCGCCCCGACGGAGAAGGCGGCGAACGACGACACCGCCGCGGCCGACGGCGAACCGAGCTCGTCGGGATCGAAGCCCAGCTCCTCGCGGGCGTGGGTCTGGACGGCCAGGTCCTCGTCGGCCATCACCGACTCGGCCAGCTGACGGGCCGAGTCGGGATCGACCCCGCGGGACTGGTACAGCTGGGCCAGCTCGGTCTCCTCGACGTGCGGGTTGCGGCGGATCTCGATCCGTTCGAGCGCCACCTCACGCTCGAACAACTCGGTCTGCACCCGCATCGAGTTGTACTCGCCCGCCGCCATCGAGATCGCCCCGGAGATCAGACCGGCAAGACCCGCGATGCGCACGATGCTCGGCGCCGGATCGGCGCCCGCGACCCCGAGGATCAGTCCGACGTTGGACACCAGGCCATCGCTGACCCCGAACACCGCGGCGCGGGCGGCACCGCCGCGGACGTCACGATGGTGGTGCTCGACCGCGGGCGGTTCGGGCCGGAGCGCCTCCGGGGTGGGATCGGGGCTCACGGACACGAGGCCACGCTATCGGCGGGGGGCACCGCTCCCGAGGACCAATACCCTGCACCCGTGCCCACCCGCTACGACGTCGACCGGGACGATCTCGCAGAGCTGCTCGCCGGCGAGCCCCGCTACCGGGTCGACCAGGTGTGGGACGGCCTGTACCGCCAGCTCGCCGATCCGGAAGCGATCACCAACCTGCCGGCGTCGCTGCGCACGACCCTGGCGACCGAGCTACCGGTGGCGCTGCAGCGGACGGCGGAGTCGGTCAGCGACGACGGGAACACCGTCAAGTGGCTCTGGACGTTGCCCGACGGCGCCACGGTCGAGACCGTGCTGATGCACTACCACGATCGGTCCACCGTGTGCATCAGCACGCAGGCCGGGTGCGCCATGGCGTGCAGCTTCTGTGCCACCGGCCAGGCCGGCTTCGAGCGGCACCTGACCGTCGGCGAGGTGGTCGAACAGGTCGTCGTCGCCGCCCGGGCGGCTCGCCCACGACGACTGTCGAACGTGGTGTTCATGGGCATGGGCGAACCGATGGCCAACTACGACGTGACCTGGGCCGCGGTCGAGCGGATCCACGGCGCGCTCGGGTTGTCGGCGCGGCACCTGACCATCTCCACCGTCGGCCTGGTCCCGGGCATCGAACGGCTGGCCGGCGAGGCGTTGCCGGTGAACCTGGCGGTGTCGCTGCACGCCGCCAAGGACGACCTCCGCGACGAACTGGTCCCGATCAACCGCCGGTACCCCATCGCCCGCCTCCTGGCCGCGTGTGCCGACTACGTCGACGCCACCCACCGCCGGCTCTCGTTCGAGTGGGCGATGATCGACGGCGTCAACGACACCGAGCGCGATGCCGGCGAACTGGCCGACGTGGCCCGTGCCGTGCGAGCGCACGTGAACCTCATCCCCCTGAACCCGACCCCGGGCTACGAGGTGCGGGGCACCCCCCTCGATCGGGTCCGGGCGTTCCGGGACCGGCTCGACGCCCTCGGTGTCAACGCCACCGTCCGCCAGAACCGGGGAACCGAGATCGATGCGGCGTGCGGCCAGCTCCGGGCCAACCACGAGGCCACACCGGTTGCCTCCCCGCGCCGGCGGACCCGTCCGCTCGCCTGACCGTCCCCTCGCCCGGACATCACGTCGCCCGGACATCACGGCCGGATGAGCAGTGTGCGGCCGGCGGTGGTCCGGATGGCGCGGCGGAGCTGCTCACCGGGATACACGCGGGCCTCGGACCACACCACGCAGTCCTCGATGTCGCCCTCGACCCGGGCGCCCTCGCCGACGACCGATCCCCCGGCGGCCCGGAGGTTGGCCTCGAGGTAGTCGGCCGGGCCGGCGCAGTCGACGAACTCGCCGTGGTGGAACACGGTCTCGATGCGGTCGTCGGCGAGCGCGGACTGCCACACCACCTCCCACAGCCCCGAGGGCACCGGCGCCAGCTCCCGGACCACCGACCACGGCATCAGCGCGCCGGCGATCCGGGCCGTCGGACCGAACGGCGCGGTCCCGGGCACCAGCACGCGGATGGTCTGCCCGTCCCAACCATCGACCAACTCGGTCAGGCCCCCGGGGCACCAGGTGTCGCCGTTCACCACCACGACCGGCCGACCGTCGATCCAGCCCCGCAACGCCCCCAGTGGACCCGCGGTGCCCAACCGCTCGCCCTCCTCGACGGAGAGGTGCACCCGATCGCGCACGTGCTCGATCAACGAGGGTTGCGAGACGTGGGCGTTCACCGCCACCGCGCCGGTCACGGTTCGCAGCCGATCGATGGCCAGGTCGATGAGCGGTCGGTTGGCAACCGGGCACATCACCTTGGGTCGTTCCACCGTGAGGGGCCGCAGCCGGGTCCCGGCTCCTGCTCCGAGAGCCACGCCTGCGAGACTGTCACCCATGGAGACCCGCCGGTGGATGAATCATTCGCTTCCCCAGTCACTCGGCAATGCAGTCCTGCTGTTGTACATCAGCGCCGTCTTCGATGCGTTGAACGGCTACCTCTCGGCCCCACTCGGGATCGCGATCATGGCGGCCAAGGTCGGCGCGGGGTACGGCATCGCCAACGAGAAGCGGTGGGGCTACCAGTTGGGCGTCGCGGTGGCCTCCCTGGTCGTGCTGGGCGAGGTGGTGGGTGCGCTCCCCGCCGGCATCATCGCGCTGATGTTCGACGTGCTGCTGGTGGCGCTGCTCCTGCACAACCAGAGCCGGGAGCATCAGCGCATCTGGTTCAGCTGAGCCGGCCCGATCGGCCCGGTCGATCCACCGATTGGGGCCGCCTCCGGCGTCACCCCTAGCGTCGACATCGGACACCGACGCCAGGGGGACCCGATGGATTTCAATCTCGCCGACATCTTCGAGGCCGTCGCCGCCGCGGTGCCGGAGCGCGAAGCGATCGTGTGGCGGGACCTGCGGCTCTCCTACCGGCAGCTCGACGAGCGGGCCAACCGGCTGGCCAACGTCCTGGCCGACGCCGGGCTGGGCGCCCACGGCGAGCGGGCCGGGCTGGGGGGCCACGAGACCCATCTCGACCACGTGGCGGTGTACCTCTACAACGGCAACGAGTACCTCGAGACGATGCTGGCCGGGTTCAAGGCCCGGGTCGCCCCGTTCAACGTCAACTACCGCTACGTGCGGGAGGAGCTGCTGTACCTGCTCGACAACTGCCGGGCGCGTGCGATCGTCTTCGACGGCCGGTTCGCCGAGACCCTCGCCGCCGTGCTGCCCGAGCTGCCCGAGCTGACCACCCTCATCCAGGTGGGCGACGAGCCCCTGCTCGACGGGGCCGTCGCCTACGAAGACGCCTTGGCCGCAGCGGCGCCCACCCCCCCTCCCGTGGTCCGCTCGCCCGACGACCTGTACATCCTCTGCACCGGAGGCACCACCGGCATGCCCAAGGGCGTGCTGTGGCGCCAGGCCGACATATTCATGGGTTCGATGGGTGGGCGCGACCTGGCCACCGGCCAGGAGTACGAGTCGCTGGAGGCCATCGTCGCCAACGCTCGCGACAGCGGCGGCGGCAAGATGCTGCCGGCACCGCCGTTCATGCACGGCGCCGGGCACTGGATGGCGTTCAACGCCTTCAACTCGGGCAACACCGTGGTGATCCAGGACGAGGTCACCCGTCTCGATTCGCACGCGGTGTGGGAGCTGATCGAGCAAGAGAAGGTCAACGTCATGCTCATCGTCGGCGACGCCTTCGGTCGACCCCTGGTCGACGCCCTCGAAGCCGGGGACCACGACGCGTCGTCGCTGCTGGCCATCGTGTCGGGCGGCGCGCCGCTCAACTCCACCCTGAAGGACCGATTCCTGGCCCAGCTCCCGACCGCGATGGTGATGGACGCGGTGGGAGCCTCCGAGACCGGCTCCCAGATGAGCCACGTCTCGGCCGCCGGCACCAAGGCGTCGACGGGGACCTTCACTCCCGGACCCGGCGCCGTCGTCGTCTCCGACGACCTCTCCGCGATCCTCGAACCGGGCCACGACGGCACCGGCTGGCTGGCCCAGAAGGGCCGCGTCCCCCTCGGTTACCTGGGCGACGCCGAGAAGACGGCGCGGACGTTCCCCGTGATCGACGGCACCCGGTACGCCGTACCCGGCGATCGCGCCCGTCTCACCGCCGAGGGCGACATCGAGTTGCTGGGTCGCGACTCGGTCACCATCAACTCCGGAGGCGAGAAGATCTTCGCCGAAGAGGTCGAGCAGGCCCTGGCCCACCATCCCGACGTGTTCGACGTCGTCGTGGCCGGCCGTCCGTCGGAGCAGTGGGGCAACGAGGTCGTGGCCATCGTCCAGTGCCGCGCCGGGATCGAGCCCGACGAGGAGTCGCTGCTCGCCGAGGCGGCCGCCCACATCGCCCGCTACAAGCTGCCCAAGGCGTTCGTGTTCGTCGACAACGTGGTGCGCTCGCCGGCCGGCAAGGCCGACTACCGCTGGGCCAAGGAGCAGGCCGTCAACGCCGTTCGCTTCGCTCACTGACGGAGTTGCTCGCAGGGCGAGCAACATCCCAGGTCGGGGGCGTTCCGCGGCTCATTCGAGGGAGGCTCTGAACCTCGGCCCAGCCGGGATGCGAACGGGCCAGCGCCAGGTCGGGTTCACCGTCGAGCAGCCGCGGCGCGGCGAAACCGTCGTCGATGGCGGTCCGGACCCAGCGAATGGCCCGCTCGGGGTCGCCGGCGCGTGACCACGAACAGGCGATGTCGAACGCGGTCTGGGCCCGGCTCGGGCCGGCGGCGCGGTAGACGACCTCACCGACCTCGGCGGCGGGCTGGAACCGCTCGCCGTAGTGCAGGTGCGTCTGCACGCTGCCCGCGGCCTCGATCCCGGCGGGTCCGGTGGCGACGAGGCGGTCGACGAGGGGCACGGCCTGCCCGGTGTCGGCCGCGACGGCCGCGGTGACCAGGTTGGACGGGCCCGAGGGGTTGGCCACGTACGCGTTCACGAGGTCGTCGATGTCGCCCGTGGCGGCGAGGGAGACCGTCTCACGCACGAACGGCCCCACCGGACCGGTGGCCCGCTGGAGGATCCGGCGGGCGCCGGGGACGTCGCCGCGACGGAGCAGGTTCCAGGCGAAGGACTCGGCCGCGGCCGGTTCGACCCCCCCACCGAGCTCGGCCACCGTGGGTTCGGGGCGAGCCACGGGTGGACCGGTGGGCCGGCCCGACCGCGACGGGGCGCGGTGGACTCCGGGGCCACCACGCGGCGGCGGTTTGGCTCCGGGGGCCGGTCCCTCGACGTCGAACGCCGACGGTGCCGGCGTCCCCATCTTCGACCGGCGATACTCGGAGAAGTTGATGAAGGCCAGGAAGGCGGCGAAGAAGGCTGCGTACCGGAACGCATCGGAGTGCGTGTACGCCCAGACCGCGGCCCCCGCTCCGAAGACCACCGAGAGGATGCGAGCCCGGTCGATGCCGATCAGCTCGGTCATGACGTGGCCCCCGTCGAGGGGCCGGATCGGCAACAGGTTGGCCACCGACCACCAGATGTTCACGTACACCGCGAAGTACAGGACCGGCCAGAGCCCGAGCCCGCCCCGGTAGCCGATGCCGAGATCGAACCCGTAGCTGCTCTCGCGCAGGAGGTAGGCAGGGATGCCGAGCAGGAGCAGCGCGGCCAACGGTCCGGCCAGGGAGACGACGATGCTGCGCGCCTTGGTGAGCCGGCGTTGCGACAACGTCACCCCGCCGAAGCCGTGCAGGACGATGCTCGACCGCTGCCCGAAGGCCTTCAGGACGATGGCGTGGCCGAGCTCGTGGACCAGCACCGACACGAGGACGACGGCCACCCAGATGACGATGAGGCTGGCGTCGTTGAGGTTGAACGCCAGGAACACGGTGACGACCCAGAAGACGGGTTCGATCCGGACCGGGATCCCGGCGATCCGGAAGTGCGGGGTCGTCGCTGACACGTTCCGACTCTACGGCTGCGCGAGTGGAGCGCCAGCGTCGCTCCGCCGCAGCGGTGGTGGCCGCCACCGGCATCCGTAGGATCTGGTCGTGCCCGTCTCGCTCCCCGACGCCGACCATCTGCCCGAGGGCGACGAGAAGGCCGCGGCCGTCCGGGCGATGTTCGACACCATCGCACCGCGCTACGACCTGGTGAACCGGATCATGACGTTCCGCATGGACGTGGGCTGGCGACGTCGGGCCATCCGATCCCTCGGGTTGGCCTCGCGCGCCATCGTGCTCGACCTGGCCTGCGGCACCGGCGACATGTGCATCGATCTCGTCGACGCCGGCTTCCGCCCCGTCGGCGTCGACCTGTCCTTCGGCATGCTCGCCGCCGCCCGGGCCGACACGCCGCTCGTGCAGGGCGATGGTCTGCGCCTGCCGTTCCCCGACGACTCGATCGACGGTGTCACCTGTGGCTTCGCGCTGAGGAACTTCACCGCGCTCGAGCCCATGCTCGCCGAGCTCGGTCGCATCCTCCGGCCCGGGGGCCGCATCGCCCTGCTCGACGTGGCCGAACCGCCGAACCCGGTCATGCGCTGGGGCCACTCGATCTACTTCGGCAAGGTGGTCCCGTTGATCGGGGGGTTGCTGTCGAACAAGGCCGCCTACCGGTACCTCCCGAAATCGGTCGCCTATCTGCCCGCCCCGGCGGAGCTGCGTCGGATGATCGTCGACGCCGGCTTCGTCGATGTCGACCGGGCCCTGCTCACCGGTGGCATCAGCCAGCTCTACACCGGGACCCGAATCGGGTGAGCTCCCCCACGCGGCTGCGGGCCCGCACCACCCGCCTCGACGCCGACATCGACCTGCTCGACGTCGCCGGCCACGACGGCGTCGTGTTCGAGAAGGGGGCCGATGGCCTGGCCGGGCGGGGCGAGGCGCTGCGGATCGAGATTCCCGCACTCGACGCCGCGTCGATCGCCACCGTGGGCGCCCTACTGTCCGAGATCTCGGTGGACGACGAGGTCGACCGGCCGGGCACGGGCCCCGTCGCCTTCGCCGCCCTGCCCTTCTCGCCCGATGCTGCCGCCGCGTTCGTGGTCCCGCAGCTGGTCGTGGGCCGAGCCGGCGACGGCACGCGCTGGGTCACCCGGATCGGCGACGAAGCCGAGGAGCTCGATCTGCTCGCCGTGCCGGTCGACGAACCCCGCGCCCGCCACTTCGCGGTCGATGCCGTGCAGGACCCCGACGACTGGATGGGCATCGTCCGCCACGCCACCAAGCGGATCGTCGAGGGCGACTTCGACAAGGTGGTGCTCGCCCGCGAGGTGCGGGTCACAGCCGACGCACCGATCCCCCGGCACGATCTCCTCGCCCGGTTGCGGCGCGCGTTCCCGGGCTGCTTCAGCTTCGCGATCGGGTCGATGGTCGGCGCGTCACCGGAGCTGCTCGTGTCCCGCGCCGGTGAGACCGTCCGCGCTCACCCCATGGCGGGGACCGCCCCCCGAGGTGGTGATCCCACGGCCGACGCCCGCCTGGCGGCGTCGCTGCTGGCCTCGGCCAAGGACCGCGCCGAGCACCAGATCACCATCGACATGGTGTGGGAGACGTTGCTGCCGTTCTGCTCCTACGTGGACTCCGAACCGGAGCCGTCGGTCGTCGCGGTGGCGAACGTGCAACACCTCGCCTCGCTGGTCGAGGGCCGGCTGTCCACGCCACCCGCCTCGGTGCTGGAGCTGGTGCAGGCGTTGCACCCCACGCCCGCCGTCTCGGGTTGGCCGCTGGCTCCGGCGCTGGCGCATCTCGCGGCCCACGAGGGCCTCGACCGTGATCGCTACGCGGGCGCGGTCGGCTGGGTCGACGCCGCCGGGAACGGGACGTGGGCGGTCGGCATCCGCTCGGCCATCGTCGAGGGCGCCACGGCGCGGCTGTTCGCGGGCGTGGGCGTGGTCGTCGATTCCGATCCGGTGGCCGAGCTGGCCGAGACCGACGCCAAGTTCCAGGCGGTGCTCTCCGCCATCATCCGACCCTGACCCCCACCGTCCCCACCGAATCTGTCGTCGCGGCGTCAGCCCCCGCGTGACGGCCCGACGAGATTTTTCAGCGGTGGAGGGCGGCGGCGACCGCAGCGTCGATCCGGCCGTGGAGGGCGACGTTCGCATCTCGCTCGGTCCGGACGACGAGGACCCGCACCCCCGGCTCCCAGTCGAGCTCCGCGAGCGTGTCGACCGCGCTGGCCTCCACCCCGAAGGCCCGGGCCAGCGCCACGAGGTCGAGCCCGTGCGGCGTCCCGAACAGCCGCTCGAACCGGTCGGCGGGCAACGATGTTCGCTGGGGCAGGAACGAGAAGATGCCACCTCCGTCGTTGTCGAGCACCACCACGGTGAGGTCGACGGACCGGTCGGCCAGGCCCAGCAACCGTTGGAGTCGTGGAGGAAGGCGACATCGCCGATGAGCAGGGTCGTTTTCGCCCCGGTCAACGCCGCACCCACGGCGGTGGAGACCACCCCGTCGATCCCGTTCGCGCCCCGGTTGGCCAGCACCCGCAGGTCCCGGCGACCGACCCCGAACCACTCGACGTCGCGGACCGGCATCGACGACGACGCCACCAGGATCCCGCCGGGAGGCAGGGTCCGGGTCAGGTGGCGGGCGACACCCGGTTCGGACAGCGGCTCGGCGGCCAGGGTCTCGTCGATGGCCGCGGCCGCCGCAGTGGCCGCCGCCTGCCACGCCTGCAACCACTCGGCCACCGGTTCGTGGTCGTCAGCGACGGCCGGCACGGCGTCGATCATCACCGCGGTGCGATGGGCCGGGTCGGGCCACCACCCGGCCGGCGCGATCACGATCTCCTCGGGCCGGACGCGATCGAGCCACTGACCCAGCACCTTCGACGCCGGCATCCCCCCGGAGCGCACGACGACCTCGGGCCGGACGCGATCGGCGAAGCCGGTGCGCAGGATGGCGTCGAAGGCATCGATGCGCCCGTCGGCGGCACAGCCCGAGGCGGGATCGGCCAGCACCGGCCAGCCCACCCGGTCGGCGAAGGCGGCCAGTCCGTCGGGATCGGCCGTGCCCCGACCGGCGATGACGATGCCACGGGCCGCGGTGAGCGCGGTGTCGAGCACCGGGGCCGACCGGACCGCCCGGAGGCGCGTGTGCCAGGCCCCGGTACCCCGAGCCGGCGGTAGGGAGGCGACTTCGCCGACGAGGGGCTCGCGGAAAGGGAGGTTCAGCTGGACCGGCCCGGGCCACTCGGCGGTGGCCTCGGCCCAGACGCGCGCCCCCAGCGAGCGCCAGGCCCCGGCCTGGGACGGATCGGCGACGCCGGGGTCAGTGAAGTACCGCAGCGACCGGCCGAAGAGGTGGGTCTGGTCGACGGTCTGCGGCGCCGCCACGTCGCGGAGCTCCGGGGGACGGTCGGCGGTGCACAGGATGAGCGGTACGCCGGCGAGGTCGGCCTCGACCGCGGCGGCGTGGAGCTGGACGACGGCGGTGCCGCTGGTGGTGACCACCACGACCGGGCGGCCGCCGGCGGCGGCGAGTCCGAGGGCCATGAACGAACCCGACCGCTCGTCGTGGTGGACGTGGGTGCGGACCCGGTCGTCGGCAGCCAGGGCAAGGGTCATCGGCGTGGAGCGGGAGCCGGGGCACACCACCGCGTCGGTCAGACCGCACCGCACCCACTCGTCGACGAGGGTGGCGCAGAAGGTGGCCTGGGCATCGGGGCCCGGGGCCAGTTGGTCGGCGCCGCGTTCGTCGTTCACGGCTCGTATGTCACCATGCCCGACGATGTGGTTGCACGCGGACCGAGACGGCGACGGGCCACCGATCGTGTTGGTCCACGGCTTCACCCAGACCCGCAACTGCTGGGGTCCGGTGGCGACCGACCTCCAGCGTGACCACACGGTCGTCCGGGTCGACGCGCCCGGCCACGGCATGTCGAGCGAGGTCATGGCCGGCCTCCGGGGCGGGGGTCGGATGATCGCCGACCAGGGCGGGGAGGCCGTCTACCTCGGCTACTCGATGGGCGGGCGCTACCTCATCCACCTCGCCCTCGCCAATCCCGAGCTGGTCACCGGTCTGGTCCTGGTGGGGGCCACCGCGGGGATCGACGACCCCGCCGAGCGAGCCGCCCGGGCCCAGGCCGATCGAGACACGGGCCGGCGCATCCGGGAGATGGGCATGCTCGAGTTCGTGAAGTGGTGGGTGGCGAACCCGATGTTCGCCGGCATCCCGCCGGAGCACCAGTTCCTCATGGAGCGGATGGAGAACACGGTCGACGGCCTCGAGAACTCGGTGGTCCAGGCCGGAACCGGCAGTCAGGACCCCGCCTGGGATCGGCTCGGCCGCCTCGACATGCCGGTGCTGGTCATGGCCGGGGCGCTCGACGAGAAGTACGCCGCCCTGGGCGAACGGCTGGTGGCGTCGATCGGCGACAACGCCATGCTGGCACTGGTTCCCGACGCCGGCCACGCCGCCCACCTCGAGCGGCCCGACGCGTTCCTCGACCTGCTGCGGCCGTGGCTCGGGGCGCACGGACTCTGATCGGTTCCTACGCCGAGATCGCCAGACCCACCGACAGCAACACGCCGAAGGCCAGCTGGACTTTCCCGGTGGACACCAGCACCGCGATCAATGCTGGCCCCTCGGCCCCGGCCCGCACGGCCCGGACGGGTTCGACGGCGAGCGCGAACGCCAGCAGGGACACGATCGCCCACGGCCGCACGACGGAGATGACCACCGCACAGCCGAATGCGACCACCAACATGCCCGCGTACATCAGCCGCGTCCGCTCGGCACCGAGCCGCACCGCCAGGGTGCGCTTGCCCGCCACCTCGTCGCCGGGGATGTCGCGCAGGTTGTTCGTCACCAACAGCGCGGTGGCCAGCAGACCGACGGGAACGGAGGCCAGCACGCTGAGCCCGGTGATGCGGTCGAGCTGGACGTAGGCCGAACCGACGGTGGCGACCACGCCGAAGAACACGAACACGAACACCTCGCCGAGGCCGAGGTAGCCGTAGGGCCTCGGTCCCCCGGTGTAGAACCAGCCGGCGGCCATGCTGACGACGCCGACGGCGATCAGCTCCCAACCCACGGCTGCGGCGAGGGCGAGACCGGCGAGACCGGCCACGGCGAAGCACACGAACGCGGCCCGCTTCACCGCTCCGGGCTCCTTGATCCCCCAACCGACCAGGCGCACGGGGCCCACCCGAGCGCCGGGATCGTCGGTGCCACGGACCCCGTCGGAGTAGTCGTTGGCGAAGTTGGTGGCGATCTGCAGGGCGAGGGCGACCACGGCGGCGGCCACGGCCCGCCAGGCGATGAGCGGACCGTCCACGCCTCGGGCCGCCGCCGTGCCCACCAGCACGGGAACGATGGCGGCAGGCAGGGTGCGGACCCGGGCCCCGGCAACCCACGCCGCCGCGCCGGAGGGAAGCGATTCGGACACGACCGCAGGTTCTCACACCACGCCATAGCCTCCGCACATGGCAACGCTGGTGGCGATCGAGGCGCGTGGACAGGCCTTCGTCGACGCGCTCCTCCGATCGTGGGACGCCGGCGACGCCGTGCTCCCCGTCGACCCGCGCCTCCCGGCCGCGGCGGCCCGGCGCCTGGTCGCATCGCTCGATGCCGGCAGCTCGATCGCCCCCGACATCGCACTGGTCATGCCGACGAGCGGTACGACCGGGGCTCCGAAAGGCGTCGAGCTGAGCCACAGCCAGGTGGCGGCGTCGGCGCGGGCCACGTCTACCCACCTCGGGATCGATCCCTCGCGACACCGGTGGTTGGCCTGTCTCCCGCTGGCCCACGTGGGCGGCTTGTCCGTGGTCACCCGGGCCCACCACAGCGGCACGCCGGTGACCGTGCACGACGGGTTCGACGCCGCCGCGGTCGACGATGCCGCCCGCCAGGGCTGCACCCACGTGTCGCTGGTGGCGACGGCGATGGCGCGCATCGACCCGTCCCGATGGGAGCGGATCGTGCTCGGGGGCTCGGCGCCACCGCCGGATCGGCCGCTCAACAGTGTCGCCACCTACGGCCTGACCGAGACCGGTAGCGGGGTCGTCTACGACGGCATCCCGCTCCCCGGCGTGGAGGTCCGCGTCGAGGACGGCGAGCTCCTCCTGCGCGGCCCCATGATCGCGGTCAGCTACCGCGACGGCACGCCGGTGGTCGACGAGGGCGGGTGGCTCCACACCGGCGACCTGGGCCGCGTCGACGGCGGCATCGTCACCGTGTCCGGCCGCCAGGACGACATGATCATCTCCGGGGGCGAGAACGTGTTCCCCGATCCGGTGGAGCACCGCCTCCGCCAGCACCCGGCCATCGCCGACGCGGCCGTGGTCGGCCGCTCCGACCCGGACTGGGGCCAGCGGGTGGTGGCGGTCGTCGAGGTCGCCGCCGGAGCGTCGCCACCGTCGCTGGACGAGCTGCGCGACTGGGTGCGGGCCGAGCTGCCGGCCTGGGCAGCCCCGAAGGAGCTCGAGATCAGTGCCGAGCTCCCCCGGACGGCCCTCGGCAAGATCCGGCGCGGCGAACTCCGCGAGCAACTCCAGAAGTGAGCGAAGCGAACGGCAGGGACGTTGCTCGCCCTGCGAGCAACTCCAGAAGTGAGCGAAGCGAACGGCAGGGACGTTGCTCGCCCTGCGAGCAACTCCAGAAGTGAGCGAAGCGAACGGCTCAGGCGTGCGGTGTGATGAGCGCGCCCCCGTCGACGACGAGCGTGTGGCCGGTGATCCACGACGCCAGGTCCGAGGCGAGGAACAGGGCGGCGTTGGCGATGTCCTGGGGTTCACCCAAGCGATGCAGCGGCGTGTGGCGGGCGATCTGCTCCTCGGCCGGCTCCCACAGCGCCTTGGCGAAGTCGGTCTTCACCAGACCGGGAGCGATGGCGTTGACCCGCACGCCCGGCGACAGGTCGCTGGCCAGGATCCGGGTGAGGTGGATCAGGGCCGCCTTCGTCGTGTCGTAGATGCCGATCACCTCGCTCACCGTCATCCCGCCGATCGACGCCAGGTTGATGACCGACCCACCATGTTCCTGCATCGATGCCTTCCACGCCTCCTGGGTCCACACCAGCGGGCCGCGCAGGTTGACCGCGAACGTCTTGTCGTAGCGGGAGAGGTCGATGTCGATGGCGGGCCCGTAGTACGGGTTGGTCGCCGCGTTGTTCACCAGGATGTCGACCGCGCCGAAGGTGTCCACCGTGGCCTGCACGCAGGCTGCCGCGGCCTCGGGATCGCCGGCGTTGGCGGCGAACACCGCCGTCTCACCGTCGATCTCGCCCGCCGCGGCCTCGAGCGCGTCCTGCTTGCGCGAGCTGAGCATGACCTTGGCGCCAGCCTCGGCCAGCGTCCGGGCCACGGCCTGGCCGATGCCCTTCGATGCGCCGGTGACGAGTGCGACCTGTCCATCGAGTCTGATCTCCATGGGCGGGCACCGTAACGCCGCGACGCCGCCATCGGGATCCCGCCGGGGCGCGACGACACCTCGCCTGCGTTCTCCGGTCGCCCGGTTGCCCATGGGGCAACGGAGTGACCGGCGAACGGTTCAGCCACCCATCGGTGCCACCTGGCTGTCGAGCTCAGGTCACGGTGAGTTCGGCCAATGGATGAGATGGGGGTGCCTGGACCGGTGGTACTGGCAATAGGTGGCGTGCGGAGTGCGTGCAGATCCGGCAGTCGGTGCGGGGGCATTCTGGGGAACGAATCTCGCGTTCTGCATCGAGGCCCGTCCCCCAGAATCGCCAGCCGGTCCTTCCGGGGGACGGATCTTGCGCTGAGGAACGAGTCCCGTCCCCCAGAACGGATCTCGCACACCGTCGCGACGTGTCGTTGGGCGACCGGCGGCATGCCGAGGAACGTTCCTGGACGGAGATCGGTACTCCAACCCGTGTGGAGGGAGCGCTCGGCGCTTGTGACGGCGCCCACTTGAGCGTTCGTGCCACTCGTTGCAGGCACCCCGGATCTCACCCAGTGTGCCGAGCTCAGGTCACGGTGAACTCGGCCGACATGCCCTGCTTGTAGTGGCCGGGCAGGTTGCAGAAGACCACGTAGTGACCCGGGTCGAGATCGACCGTCAGCGACGGGGTGGCATCGGACTCGATGTCCTCGACCTCGTCGACCGCCTCGACCCCGTCCTCGTCGACGTCGCCATCGGCGGTGGGCAGCGCGTCAGCGGCCTCGTCGCTCTGGACGACCACGAACTCGTGCGTGGACGGTCCCTGGTTGTCGATGGTGAACATGACCGTCGCCCGCGGGCACCGTCGTCGTGTCGAGTTGGATGTCGAAGTCCGCGAGCGTGACCCCGATCGTTCCTTCGCCACCGCTGCCGACGCCCACCGCGCTGGTGTCGTCGTCGCCGCAGCCAGCCATTGCCAGGCAGAGCGCGACCACGGCCGCGACACCGAAGATGTGTCGATTCATTGTGTGCCCCCGTCCCCCACCGCCATCTGCGGTGCGTGGAACGACCATATCGTGTCAGCGGCGGGCGTGCCCGGGGGACTCATTGCACTCCCATCTCTACGGTGCTCAGATGCCCGGGCGCGACGACCGCACGTTCGGCCACGATCGAGGAGAACGATGGAGATCCAGAACCTGTTCGGGCTGCCGGCCCACCCGCTGGTGGTTCACGCCGCCGTGGTACTGCTCCCACTCGCCGCGCTGGCGACCGTGCTGAGCGCGGCGTTTCCCCGACTGCGCAAGTACTACGCACCAGCTGCCCTGGTGATCGCCCTGGGCGCCACCGTGGCCGTGGGGATGGCCCAGGGCTCGGGCGAGTCGCTGCAGGAGCGGGTCGACCGCACCCAACTGGTCCACGACCACGCCGAACAGGGCGAGATGGTCCTGCCGTGGGCGATCGCGGTCACCATCGCGGCGGCCGCCGTCACCGCCGCGCCGTTCCTCGCCGAGCGCAAGCCCAACATCCCCGCCAAGACCGTCACCGCGGCGTTGCTGGCGGCATCGCTCATCACCGGTGCCGGTGCGATCTGGTCGGTGACGGTGGTGGGTCACAGCGGCGCCAAGGCGACGTGGGAATCGAAGACGGCGACGGGCGCGGGCTAGACCGCACCCATGAACGAGCTGGAGGGCAAGGTCGCGCTGGTCACCGGAGGGAGCCGCGGTATCGGTCTCGCCGTGGCCGGCGCGTTCGCGGCGGCTGGCGCCGACGTCGTCATCGCCAGCCGCAAGCTCGACGCCTGCGAGACCGCGGCATCGGAGATCAGCGCGGCCAGCGGGCGCCGCGCCCTTCCCGTGGCGTGCCACGTGGGCCATTGGGACGACTGCGACGCGTTGGTGGACACGGTGTACGACCACTTCGGTCGATGCGACGTCCTGGTCAACAACGCCGGCATGTCGCCGCTGTATCCCGATCTGCCCTCGGTCACCGAGGAGCTCTACGACAAGGTCCACGCGGTGAACGCCCGCGGCCCGTTCCGCCTCTCCACCCTGATCGGCACCCGCATGGCGGCCGGTGACGGCGGGTCGATCATCAACGTGAGCACCGCGGGCTCGCTGCGACCGGGTGCCGGCGATCTCCCCTATGCCATGGCGAAGGCCGCCCTCAACGCCATGACGCTCGCACTCGCCGGCGCGTGGGCTCCCGCGGTACGGGCCAACCTCGTCCTGCCCGGCGCCTTCGACACCGACATCGCCCAGGCCTGGTCGCCCGAGGCGCGGGAGGCGGCGGCCCGGATGAACCCCATGGGGCGCATGGGCGTGCCCGACGACATGGCCGGTGTCTGCCTGTTCCTCGCCAGCGACGCCGCGAGCTACGTGAACGGCGCCCAGCTCCTGGTGGATGGCGGGCTCTTCCGGACCCTGTGACGGTCCGGCCGGTAGTTGACGGCATTGTCAGAAAACTCCTACCGTCTCGTCTCGGACGCCGGGGACAAGGAGACGAGGCATCGTGACCGACACCGCCGAGACGGGGCCTGAAGCAGCCCCCGTCGCCGAGGACCCGTTCTCGCAGATGGACCCGGAGATGGCCCGGTGCCCGCAACCCACCTTCAAGGAGATGCGGGCGGCGATGCGGGTCATGCCGATGGAGGGTGCGGTCGTCGTGGGCGGACGGGCCGAGATCGACGACGCGCTGCGCCGGCCCGAGACCTTCTCGTCCAACATGTCGGCCGTCGATCTGCAGAACGTCCGCCCGCTCATCCCACTCCAGATCGACCCACCCGAGCACAAGAAGTACCGCAAGGTGCTCGACCCGCTGTTCGCCCCCCGCAAGATGGCCGAGCTGGAAGCCCCGGTGGCCCGGCTGGTCAACGAACTCATCGACGGCTTCGGCGAGCGCACCGAGGTGAACTTCGCCCGGGAGTTCTCGATCCTGTTCCCGTCGCAGGTGTTCCTCACCCTCCTCGGTCTTCCCTTGGAGGATCTCCCGGTGTTCCTCGGGATGAAGGACGGGATCATCCGGCCCAACCACGTCGTCGGTACCGACTTCGGCAGCACGAAGGCCGTCGCCCACCAGAAGGCCACGGCCGACTCCGTCTACGCGTACTTCGACCGCGTCCTCGATGACCGCACCGAACGACGACAGGACGACCTGTTGAGCCTGTTCCTCGACACCGAGGTCGACGGCGTCCGGCTCACCCGGGAGGAGATCCTCGACATCTGCTTCCTGTTCCTCATCGCCGGGCTCGACACGGTCACCGCCACGCTCGACTGCATGTACGCCTTCCTGGCCCAGAACCCCGACCACCGCCGCCAGCTGGTCGACGACCCCGAGGTCATCCCTCACGCCATCGAGGAGCTGCTCCGGTGGGAGACGCCGGTGATGGGCATCGTGCGGGCCGCGGTCGAGGACACCGAGATCGCCGGCTGCCCGGTCAAGCAGGGCGACCATGTCATCGCCCTGCTCGGGTCGGCCAACACCGACGAGCAGGACCTCGACGACGCCGACATCGTCCGGTTCGACCGGGAGTCGAACCGTCACCTGGCGTTCGGTGGCGGGGTGCACCGCTGCCTCGGCTCGCACCTGGCCCGCATGGAGCTGCGGGTGGCGCTGCGCGAGTGGCATCGACGGATCCCCGACTACGGCATCGCCGACGGCCACGTCCTCGAGTACACCGCGGGCATCCGCTCGATCGACGACTTCCCCATGGTCCTCGCAACCCCGGCCGGACCGGCGTAGGTCGTCGTGCCCGACGGCACGCCCTTCGACCTCACCGAGACCGACCGGCTGCTCAGCACCACGCGCGCCGTCCGCCGCCGGCTCGACCTCGACCGTCCGGTCGATCCCGCAGTGGTGCTCGACTGCCTGCGACTCGCCGTACAGGCCCCCACCGCCAGCAACAGCCAGACGTGGCGGTGGGTGGTGGTCACCGACGCCGGCACGCGGGCCGAGATCGCCCGCATCTACGGCGAGGTCGGCGGGGACTACCTGACCCAGGCGGCCGAGACCGCCGAGGATCCTCAGACCCGCCGGGTCTACGAGAGCGCCGTGGCCCTGACCGACATCCTGGCTCGGGTTCCGGTGCTGGTGATCCCCTGCATGCAGGGCCGGGTCGAAGGCAGCGGGAACGGCATCGCCGCCTCGGCCTACGGTTCGATCATGCCGGCGGCGTGGAGCTTCCAGCTCGCGCTGCGCTCCCGGGGGCTCGGTTCGGTGTGGACCACCTTGCACCTCTTCCGCGAGCAGGAGGTGGCCGAGTTGCTCGGCATCCCCGACGACGTGACCCAGATCGCCCTCATCCCCGTGGCCCACACCATCGGCACCGACTTCAAGCCCGCGGTGCGCCCGCCGGTGGAAGCGATCACCTACTGGGACGCCTGGGGCCAGACGCGCTGATGCAGCGCCACGAGGCGACGTTCGACGTCGGGGCGCCACCACATCGGGTCTGGCGCCTCTTCCACCCCAGGACGCCGCCCGACGCCATCGTGCCGCGCACGATCGAGCACCCCGGGGGCACGATCACCATCCTGCGTGACGGCGACGACGACGGCGCCGGCCTGGTGCGGGAGTGCACGTTCCCCGTGCCGAAGTGGCTGCTGTCGGGCGGGGTGGCCCGCTCGTTCGAGGTGGTGACCGAGGCCCGACGTGACGAGCTGGCCCGCTACCGCGCCGTGGGTCGCCCGCTGTGGTCGCAGGCCGAGGGCTGGCACACGCTCACGCCCATCGACGGCGGCGAGGGAACCCGGGTGTCGTTCGTGGAGACGTACCACGCCTACAACCCGGTTCTGCGATTCCTGTTCGAGGCGAGGGTCCACCGCTTCATCTCGGCGATGAACTCGGCCACCTACGAGTCGGTGCTCGGCCACCTCGGTCCCGTCACACGGGTGTCCTGACCTCCGCCACGAAGTCGTCGGTGTCGAAGCGCTCGGTCTGCTGGCAGTACCAGCCCGAGGTGTGGGGCAGCTGGGTCACGATCTCGCCCGACGCGGCCCGGAAGTAGCTGTGGCACCCGCCCCGCCAGACGGTGCCCTCCATGGCGGTGGCCAGGTCGGCCTCGTAGCGGGCCATGGCTTCGGGGCGGACGTCGACGCTCGACGCGCCCGACGCCCGCATTGCCTCCATGGCCAGGGCGACGAAGTGCGCCTGGGCCTCGAGCATGATGAGGATCGAGTTGCCGCCCTGGTTGGTGTTGGGGCCGTAGAGCATGAACAGGTTGGGGAACCCGGGGACGGAGAGGCCGTGGTAGGCGCGGGGCACGCCGGCCCACCGCTCGTGCAGGTCGACGCCGCCGCGACCGGTGACCTCGATGCCGCGCAGGTACTCGCTGGCCCGGAACCCGGTGCAGACGACGATGGTGTCGCAGGGCCGGTGGGTGCCATCGGCGGTGCGGATGCCG
Source organism: uncultured Acidimicrobiaceae bacterium (assembly GCA_963731885.1). GTDB lineage: Bacteria > Actinomycetota > Acidimicrobiia > Acidimicrobiales > Salinilacustritrichaceae > Salinilacustrithrix. The sequence goes on from CAVSXR010000052.1 coordinate 61,655, forward strand.
TCCGGGGTGATCCGCTCGATGGGGTCGGTGACGAGGGCGACGTCGTCGCGCTGGATGGCGGGGTAGAAGTCGCTGGAGATGAGGACCCGCTTGCAACCCACCGGGTAGTCGGGGGTGAGGCGGGCTCGCAGCTCGGGGTCGGTGACCTTGTGCTCCAGGTAGCCGTGGGCGATGCCGCTGATCATCTCGGCGGCGGGGTGGCCGGCGAGGAAGGCGACGTTCTGCTCGAAGAGCTGGAACAGCTCGTCGCGGTAGCGCCGCGCCGACTCGGGGTCGGCGGCGAAGGCCTGCTTCTGGTCGTCGGTGAACGGCTCGTCCCTGCGGGGCAGGATCCATGCCGGCGTGCGCTGGTAGACGTCGAGGTGAGCGGTGCGATCGGCGATCGCGGGGACGACCTGGATGGCGCTGGCCCCGGTGCCGATGACCGCGACGCGCTCGCCGGTGAGGTCGTGGTCGTGGTCCCAGCGGGCGGAGTGGAAGACGGTGCCGCGGAAGTCGTCGAGGCCGTCGAGGTCGGGCCACGCCGGGGTGTGGAACAACCCGACCGCGGGGACCAGGACGCGGGCGGCGACACACCCGCCGTCGGCGGCTCGCACCAACCAGCGCTGCCGGTCGTCGTCCCAGGTGGCGGACACCACCTCGGTGCCGCAGCGAACCTTGCGGTGTACGTCGAAGCGGTCGTAGCAGTCCTCCACGTAGCGGAGGATCTCGGCCTGCGTGGCGTACGTGCGGGACCAGTCGGGGTTGGGCGCGAACGAGAGGCTGTAGAGGTGCGACGGCACGTCGCAGGCCGCGCCCGGGTACGTGTTGGCCCGCCACGTTCCGCCGACCCCGTCGCTGCGCTCGAGGATGACGACGTCGTCGATACCGATGCCGGCCAGGGCGTGCGCCACCGCGAGGCCACCGAACCCCGCCCCGAGCACGGCGACCTCGACCTGGTCCACGTCGTCCGGCGCGCTCACGACGGCGACCCCGGGCTCCGCTGGATGCGGTCGAGGTTCTCGAGTGCGGGGGTGTCGACCAGTTCGACCAGAACGCCGTCGGGATCGGTGACCACCGCCATCGCGACGCCGAAGGCGTCGATGCGGCGGGGCCCGCCGCCGAGCCCGAGCCCGGCCAGGCGGGCGAGGGCGGCGTCGAGGTCGGTCATCACCGACAGGACCAGCACGCCGGCGCGAGCCGGGCCGTCGGGGCTGGCGGGCGGATCGGGGACCTCGCCGAGGTCGACCAGCTCGACGATGCCGCTGTCGGGGTGGGCGGGGTCGCCCAGGAACACGGCGCGCAGCGAGGTCGACGGGGCATGCAGCAGCGCGGGCCAGTCGCCCTCGAACCGCTCGTCCATCACCACCTCGAAGCCCAGGCCGCCGCGCCAGAACCGCAGGCTGGCATCGACGTCCCGCACGCAGATGGCGGTGTGGTGGATGAGGCTCACTCGGATCCCCCGGGTCTCGACGGCACGTCCGTGACACGGTCGTGGCACGATCTGAACGCGGAGTTTAGACTCGGAGTCCAACTCTGTCACCCGTCAGGAGGGCGCGATGCGCACGCTGCCAGAGGGCATGCGGGAGAAGGTGCTGGGGGCGGCGGCGCTGTTCGCCGACTTCGGTCTCGACGCCACCAAGATGGAGGACGTGGCCGCCGCCACCGGCGTCCCCAAGGCCACGCTCTACTACCACTTCGCCGGGAAGGAGGACATCCTCGCCTTCCTGTTCTCCGAGATCCTCGACGAGGTCGCCCGTGCGGTCGACGCCGCGGTGGCCGCCGACGGCGACGCCGCCACCCGCCTCCGAGCCGTGGTCGTCGCCCATCTGGAGGTGTTCGAGCGCTTCCCCGCCGCCAGCCGGGCCCTGCAGTTCGACCTCGGCCGCGCCGCCCGCATCCCGCTCATCGTCGAACGCACCGAGGCCGCCTTCCTCGGCCCCATCCGCGCCCTGCTCGACGAGGGCGCGGCCGACGGGAGCCTCCGCGCCGTGAGCACCCTCGACTGGTCGCCACCGCCATCCTCGGCGCGGTCACCACCGTCGGTCTCAACGCGCTGACCATGGGCGTCGACCGACCCCTCCAGCCGGTGGCCGACGAGGTCGTGGACTTCGTGCTCGCCGGGGTGGCGGCATGAGCGCCGTCGTGGTCGGTGGGGCGTCGGGCATCGGCGCCGCGGTGGTCGAGCGCCTCCGGGCGGCGGGGACCGACGTCGTGACGTGGGACGTGGCCGACGGTGCCGACGTGGTGTGCGACATCACCGACGCCGCCCAGGTCGATGCCGCCACGGCCGAGACCGTCGAACGGATCGGCGTGCCCACGACCGTCACGGTGACGGCGGGGATCGGCCATGGCGGCATGCTCCTCGACACCGCGGCCGACGAGTGGGACCGCGTGGTCGGCACCAACGCCAAGGGGGTGTGGTTGGCCATGCGGGGCCTGGCCCGGCCGATGCTGGCCGCCGACGGTGGCTCGATCGTGGTGGTCAGCAGCGTGAGCGCGTCGCTCGTCGACCGGTCGATGGGTCTCTACTGCGCGTCGAAGGCGGCACTCGACATGGTGATCCGGGTGGCGGCCGCCGAGTGGGCGCCGGCGGTGCGGGTCAACGGCGTGGCCCCCGGCGTCACCGACACGGCGATGCTGGGCCCGGTACCCCGCGACCGGGGCTGGCTGGCTGCGGTCGCCGGCCGGACCGCGCTCGGTCGGTTGGGCATCCCGGACGACGTCGCCGAGGCCATCGTGGCCGTGCACGGCATGTCGTGGCTCACGGGTGAGATCGTGCGGTGCGACGGCGGACTCGCCCTGCGCAGCCCCATCGACCCGGTGGGCGGACCGCATGGGTGAGCGGGACCATCCCGTCGTCGACTTCGACGTCTTCACCCACACCAGTTCGGCCGGCTCGGATGCCGCCTGGCGGGCCGTGCGCGAGCGGTGCCCGGTGGCCTGGACCGAGGCGGCGGGCGGGCACTGGTTGGTGGCGGGCTACGACGCGGTCACCACCGCCTTCCGCGACTGGGAGACGTTCTCCTCGGCCCGCACCGATCCCGCCATCTCGTCCCTCAGCCTGGGCGACGCCCGCATGCCCAAGCTCTATCCGGAAGAACTGGACCCGCCGGAGTGGAACCCGCAACGCAAGATCCTGGCGGGGCTGTTGTCGCCGCGGGCGGTCGAGGCGCTCCGGCCCCGGGTGCGGCACTGGGTCGACCACTTCCTCGGTCGGGTCCTCGATGCCGGGCGGGCCGAGCTGGCCCACGACCTCGCCGTGCCCGTCCCCGCCGCGGTGACGATGGAGTGGCTGGGCTGGCCCGAGGACGAGTGGATGGCGGCGGCCTCGACCTTCCACGACATGGCCCGCCACGAGTACTTCTCCCCCGGCTTCAACGAGGCCGGTCGCCGGTTCGGCTGGCTGGCGACGCGCATCCGCGAGGAGGTGGCACTTCGCCGGGACGAACCGCGTGACGACACCATGAGCGTCATCGCCAACGCCGACCTCGACGGACGGCGGATCACGGCCGAGGAGGCCGAGGCCATGGTGCTGCTGACCATCGGGGGCGGCGTCGACACCACCACCTCGCTGACCTCGGCCGCCCTCGTCCACCTGGGCCGCGACCGCGACCTGCGGCACCGCCTCATCGCCGAGCCCGACCTGCTGCTGCACGCCACCGAGGAGTTCCTCCGCGTGTACCCGCCGTCGCGCACCCACGCCCGCACGGTCACGCGGGACGTCGAGTTCTTCGGGTGCCCGATGCGAGCCGGCGACCGGGTGCTGCTCAGCGAGGCGTCGGCGGGCCACGACGAGGCCGCCTTCCCCGACGCCGGCCGCTTCGTGGCCGACCGGATGCCCAACCGCCACGTGGCCTTCGGCATGGGCATCCACCGCTGCCCCGGCTCGCATCTGGCCCGACTGGAGTTCGGGGAGATCATCCGGGCCGTGTTGGCACGGATCCCCGACTACGAGCTGGGCGAGGTGGTCGAGTACCCGAACTGGGCCGCCATCGGTGGCTGGGCCGAGATCTCGGTCACCTTCGCCCCTCGCTGACGGCGGGCGCCGGCGGGCAAGGGCTCGCGCCCCCGGCACCGGCTAGTCTGACAGTTGCGTCATGTACGTCGGCGCGTCCGCAACGGCCCGCCCGTCCGTCATCTTCTCAGGGGAGACCCATGTCCGAGTCCAGCAACGGCACCGCGCGCGAGTACCAGTTCATCACCTACGAAACGCTCGACGACGGCGCCATCGCCCGGATCATGCTCGACCGCCCCGACGCCCGGAACGCCCAGAACCGGGGGATGCTGGTCGAGCTCGACCAGGCCTTCCTGCGGGCCGAAGCCGATGACCAGGTGCGGGTGGTGATCCTCGGTGGCGAGGGGAAGATGTTCTCGTCGGGCCACGACATGGGATCGTCCGTGGCCATGGAGGAGTACCGCACCCACGAGACGCGCACCATCAACGGTGGCACCCGCAAAGGGGCCGAGAACCTGATGTTGCAGGAGTGGCACTACTTCTTCGAGAACACCCGGCGCTGGCGCAATCTGCGCAAGATCACGGTGGCCCAGGTGCACGGCAAGGTGTACGGCGCCGGCCTGATGCTGATGTGGGCGTGCGACCTCATCGTCGGAGCCGACGACGCCACGTTCGCCGACGTGGTCGGCGCCCGGCTGGGGATGTGCGGCCTGGAGTACTTCGCCCACCCGTGGGAGTTCGGGGCCCGCAAGACCAAGGAACTGCTCCTCACCGGCGACTGCATGGATGTCCACGAGGCCCACGAGCTCGGCATGGTGGCCAAGGTCTTCCCCCAGGCGGAACTCAGCGACAAGACGCTCGACTTCGCTCGCCGCATCGCCCAGCTGCCGACCATGACCGCGCTGATGATCAAGGAGTCGGTGAACCAGACCCAGGACAACCAGGGCTTCTACAACGCGCTGAACGCCTGCTTCACCCTCCACCAGCTCAACCACGCCCACTGGGCCGAGGTCCACGACGACCGGTTCCCCGCCGCCAAGGCCGAGGACGGCGTCCCCGACTGGCGGGAGGCACCGCCGGTCGTACCGGCGCAGAAGGACACGGTCCGAGCGTCGGCCGGCTGAGCGGCCACCGGGGCCACGAGAGGGGGGACGAAGCGATGACCGACACCGATGACATCGCCGCCGATCCGGTGACCACGACCGCCGACCGGCACGCCCTGGCCCACCCCCAGGAGACCTACGCCGTGCTCCGGGACACCGCTCGGGTGCTGGCGATGGACGGCGCCGTCGTGGTGGCCGGCGATGCCGAGGTCCGCGAGGTGCTCAAGCACCCGGAGACCTTCTCGTCGGGCATCGATGCCGTCCACATCGGCCAGATCCGTCCGCTCATCCCTCTCCAGATCGACCCCCCGGAGCACAAGAAGTTCCGCAAGCTCCTCGATCCGCTCTTCGCCCCGAAGCAGGTGGCGGTGCTCGAGGATCGGACCCGATCCCTGGTACGGACGCTGATCGATGCGGTGGCCGACGACGGCCGGTGCAACTTCCACCACGCCGTCGCCGAGCCGCTGCCCACCACGGTGTTCCTCCAACTGCTCGGGCTCCCCGTCTCCCGGCGCGACGAGTTCATCGCCCTCAAGGACGGCATCATCCGGCCGCCGACGACCGACCCGGCGGAGCGGAACCGCATGGTCGACGAGACCGGGGCACAGATCTATGCGGTCCTCGACGAGGTCCTGACCGAACGCAGGACCGCGCCCCAGGACGACTTCCTCACCCAGTTCCTCGACGCCGAGGTCGACGGGCACCAGCTGACCCACGACGAGATCCTCGACATCTGCTACCTGTTCTTCCTCGCCGGCCTCGACACGGTCACCGCGTCGCTCGACTGCTTCATCGCCTTCCTCGCCCAGCACGACGAGCACCGGCGCCTGCTGGTTGACGACCTGGCGAGCATCCCGCACGCCGTCGAGGAGATGCTGCGATGGGAGACGCCCGTCGCCGGGGTGGTCCGCATCACGACCGAGGACACCGAGCTGGCCGGTTGCCCGATCGCCGGCGGTACGCCCGTGCACGTGGCCATCGGTTCGGCCAACACCGATGACGCCGGCTGGGACGACGTCGACACCGTCGACTTCCACCGTCCCGCCAACAAGCACCTCGCCTTCGGCGGCGGCGCCCACCGTTGCCTCGGCTCCCACCTCGCCCGCATGGAGCTGCGGGTCACGCTCGAGGAGTGGCACGCCCGGGTCCCCCACTACGCCATCGCGCCGGGAACCGACCTGCTGTACTCCCAGGGGCTGCGCGCCGTCGAGAACCTCGAGCTCGTCTGGTGAGCACGCTCATCGGCCGGGCCGTGACCGACCACCGACACCATGGAGGGACCCAACGTGGGTGAACTGCGCATGCTCATCGACGGCAAGCTGGTCGAGACCGATGGTGGGGCCACGTTCGACAACGTGAATCCCGCCACCGAGGAGGTCCTCGGCCCGGTCACCGACGGCACGGCCGCCGACATGGAGGCAGCGATCGCCGCCGCCCGTCGAGCCTTCGACACCACCGACTGGGCCACGAACCCCGATCTGCGCCGGCGCTGCCTGCTCCAGCTCCAGGAGGCCATCGAGTCGGAGGTCGACGAGCTGCGCGACGAGCTGGTGGCCGAGGTCGGGTGCCCGATCCTGAGCACCCTCGGCCCGCAGCTCGACGCGCCGCTGCGTGAGGCCCTGCGCTGGCCGGCCGAGATGATCGACCAGTTCCCCTGGAGCCGTTCGCTCGGCCCCAAGGATGCCTTCGGCATGGGCATGGAGACCGAACGGGAGGTGTGGAAGGAGCCGATCGGCGTCGTCGGGGTCATCGTCCCGTGGAACTTCCCGATCGAGATCACGCTCAACAAGCTCGGCCCGGTGCTGGCCATGGGCAACACCTGCGTGCTCAAGCCCGCGCCCGACACGCCCTGGAACGCCACCCGGCTCGGCCGGCTCATCGCCGAGAAGACCGACTTCCCGCCGGGCGTCGTCAACATCGTGGTGTCGCGGGACCACCTGGTGGGCGAGGTGCTGACCACGTCACCGTTGGTCGACATGGTCGCCTTCACCGGCTCCACCGCCACCGGCCGCCGGATCATGGCGGCGGCCGCCGCCACCCTCAAGCCGGTGTTCCTCGAGCTCGGTGGCAAGTCGATCAACCTCGTCCTCGACGATGCCGACATGGCCGCCACCCTGCCCGGCGCCGCCGGGGTCTGCTTCCACGCCGGCCAGGGCTGCGCCATGCCCACCCGCCTCCTGGTGCCGAACGCCCGCTACGCCGAAGCGGTCGAGATGGTCGCGGCCGGGTTCGAAGCCGTGGCCTACGGGGACCCCACCAGCTACGAGAACATCATGGGGCCCGTCGTCTCCCGACGGCAGCAGGAGCGGGTGCTGGGATACATCCAGACCGGCCGCGACGAGGGGGCCCGGCTCGTCACCGGAGGCGGCGTGCCGTCCCAGTTCGAGCGGGGCTTCTTCGTGGAACCGACGCTGTTCGCCGACGTCGACAACTCGATGACCATCGCCCAGGAGGAGATCTTCGGGCCGGTGCTGGTGATGATCGGCTACGAGGACGACGACGACGCCGTGCGCATCGCCAACGACAGCGCCTACGGCTTGTCGGGCACCATCACCTCCGGTGACCTCGACCGGGCCAAGGCCGTCGCCCGGCGGATCCGCACCGGCACCCTCGGCCTCAACGGCGGCGTCTGGTACGGCGCCGACGCGCCGTTCGGCGGCTACAAGCAGTCCGGCATCGGCCGCCAGTGCGGCCTCGAGGGCCTCGAGATCTTCACCGAGACCAAGACCGTGGGCTGGCCCCAGCCCTAACCCCCCAACCAAGGAGACCACGCAATGCCCGGACCGCTCGACGGCGTCAAGGTGATCGAGGTGGCCAGCTGGATGTTCGTCCCGTCCGCCGGCGCCGTCATGGTCGACTGGGGAGCCGACGTCATCAAGGTCGAACCACCCGCCACCGGCGATCCCCAGCGCGGCCTGATCACCTCGGGCCTGCTGCCCGGGGGCGACGGGGTCAACTTCATGATGGAGCAGCCCAACCACGGCAAGCGGTCCGTCGCCATCGACATCACCCATCCCGACGGCCGGGACGCCCTCCTCGCCCTGGTCGAGACCGCCGACGTGTTCCTGACCAACTACATGCCGGCGGTGCGGCGCAAGCTCCGGATCGACACCGACGACATCCGCGAGCGGAACCCCGACATCATCATCGCCCGGGGCACGGGCCAGGGACCGCAGGGACCCGACGCCGAGAAGGGCGGGTTCGACGGGGCCTCGTTCTGGGCCCGGGGCGGCGTGGCATCGGTCATGCCCGAGAAGGCCGACGGCTTCCCGCCGGGTCAACCCGCACCCGCCTTCGGCGACGTCATGGGCGGACTGGCGGTGGCCGGCGGGGTGGCGGCCGCCCTGTTCAAGCGGGCCACCACGGGGGAGACCAGCGTGGTCGACGTCTCGCTGCTGTCGACCGCGATGTGGCAGATCTCCCCGCTGGTCGTGGCCTCGAAGCTGTTCGGCTTCTCGAAGATCCCCCAGGGCGGCGACCGCCGCAAGGTGCCGAACCCCGGCGTCGGCACGTATCGCACCGCCGACGACCGCTACATCAGCCTGATGTTGCTGCAGAGCGACAAGTTCTGGGCCGACCTGGTCACCCGGCTCGGTGTGCCCGAGCTGGCCGACGACGAGCGCTTCGCCGACGCCGGGGCCCGCCGGGACAACAGCGTCGAGTGCGTCACCGCCCTCGACGAGGCGTTCGGCGCCCACCCGCTCGACCACTGGAAGAAGGTGCTCGACGACTTCGACGGGGTGTGGACGCCGTTCCAGACCCTCGACGAGCTCTACGAGGATCCCCAGGTGGTCGCCAACGGCTACCTGCCAACCATGACCGCGAGCAACGGCCAGGACGTCCAGCTCGTGGCCAGCCCGGCCCAGTTCGACCAGACGCCGGTCGAGATCACCCGCTGCCCCGAGCACGGCGAGCACACCGAGCTGGCGCTGGTCGAGGCCGGCTACGACTGGGACCGCCTGGCCGAGCTCAAGGAGCACGGCGCCATCCTCTGAGCCCCGACCCGATGCCTGACGTCCCGGAGTTCCACCTCTTCCTCCCCCAGATGCGTCTGGACTTCGACGGGTTGACCGAGCGCGCCCAGGCGGCGGAGGCGAGCGGTTTCCGCGGCATCGCCCTGATGGACCACCTCGCACCACCGATGGCCGAAGGCCACGACATGTTCGACGCCTTCGTGTCCGCCACGTGGTTGGCGGCCCGGACCGAGCGGCTGACCATCGGACACCTCGTGCTGTGCGACTCGTTCCGCCATCCGGCGATCCTGGCCAAGCAGTCGGTGAGCCTCGACCACGCATCGGCCGGTCGCTTCGAGCTGGGCATCGGCTGGGGCTCGGTCCCCGACGAGCTGACCCGCTTCGGGGTCGGGTCGGCCGAAGCCCCGCCACGGGTCCGCCGCCTCTCCGAGACGCTCGAGGTGGTCCGTCGGCTGTGGACCGGCGAGGTGGTGGACTTCGACGGGGAGTTCCACCACGTGCGCGCCGGCCAGCAACGTCCCGCGCCCCGCTCGGAGATCCCCATCGTCATCGGCGGCGCCGGGCCTCGCACGCTCGAGCTGGTGGCCGCCCACGCCACGTGGTGGAACTGCCCGATCTACGCGCTCGACCGCCTCGACGAGCTGCGGGGCCGGGTCGGCGACGCGTGGACGTCGGTCCAGGAGATGGTCGCGTTCATTCCCGAGGCGTCGGCCAGGGAAGAGGTGACGGCGACTGCCCAGCGTCGGTTCGGATACATGGGAGACGGACTCGTCGTCGGCGACGCCGCCGAGCTGATCGCCCACTACCGAGATCTCCACCGCCGGGGTGTCGACCGCTTCTACGCCTGGTTCACCGACTTCGCGGCACCAGCCACGTTGGCCGCGTTCGGCGAGCAGGTGATCGCCGGCGTCTGACCCTGCGAATGGCCGGCCACGTGCTCGGAACGATTTCCCGGGACCGCCGACCGTCTGACACCCACGTCAGCTACTGTGCCGCCCAACGTCACACCGACCGGGGGGATCCGTCGACCATGCGTAGAACGACTCCGTGGCTGCTGGTGCTCGTCGCACTCGCCACGCTGGCTGCGGCGTGCGGCAACAGCGGCGACAACACCGCGACCAACGAATCGTCGACGACCACGACCGAAGCGGGCGGATCGACGACGACGGCCGCCACGGGCGGATCCGAGCGCGACACCTTCGTACCGATCAGCGGGGTGCCGGGAGTGAGTGACGAGGAGATCGCCTTCGACGTGATCGGCACCAAGTCCAACAACCCGCTCGGCACGTGCATCCTCGACTGCTACCGCGACGGCATCCAGGCCTACTTCGACTTCCGCAACGACGAAGGCGGCATCTACGGCCGCCAGCTGGTGATCAAGGACGTGCTCGACGACGAGCTGTCGCAGAACCAGGTCCGGGCCATCGACGTCATCTCCAACAACGACGCCTTCGGTGACTTCAACGCCACCCTGCTCGCCAGCGGCTGGGGCGACCTCGACAAGGCCGGCGTCCCGACCTTCACGTGGAACATCAACGCCACCGAGGCCACCGACCGGAAGGCCATCTTCCCGGCTGGTGCCGTGACCTGTGGCGGCTGCCTGTCACGCGGCGTTCCGTACCTGGTCAAGCTGGCCGGCGCCACGAAGGTGGCCTCGCTCGGCTACGGCGTGACCGAGAACTCGAAGGTCTGCGCCCAGACCAACAAGGCCTCGATCGAGAAGTACTCGGCCGACATCGGCGGGGCCGAGGTCGCGTACTTCAACGACCAGCTCGCCTTCGGGCTCCCCAACGGCATCGCCCCGGAGGTCTCGGCCATGAAGGACGCCGGGGTCGACTTCATCGCCACCTGCATCGATCTCAACGGCATGAAGACCCTGGGCCAGGAGCTGCACCGCCAGGGCATGGACGACGTGGTGATGGCCCATCCCAACACCTACAACCAGGAATTCGTCAAGGCCGCCGGGGGCATCTTCGACGGCGACTTCGTCTCGGCCCAGTTCCTCCCGTTCGAGGCCGACTCGGGCAACGAGCTCCAGGACGCGTTCAAGAAGTACATGGGGGCCAACGGCAAGGAGCTGAGCGAGCTCGCCATGGTCGGCTTCATCAACGCCGACGAGGCGTTCAGCATGCTCATGGCGGCCGGCCCCGACTTCGACCGGCAGAAGGCGATCGACGCCTTCAACCAGGTCACCGACTACGACGCCGGCGGCCTGATCCAGCCGGTCGACTGGACCACCGCGCACACACCGGCGACGCCCGGTGAACCGACCCAGGGGCTGTCGTGCTTCGCGCCGGTCAAGGTGGTCAACGGGATGTTCGAGACAGTGGCCGATCCCAAGACCCCGTTCCTGTGCTGGGACAGCTCCTCGCTCGACTGGTCCGAACCGAAGCCGATGGCCTTCGGTGCCAACTGAGCCTGCGACCCTGATCTCGGTTTGATCTTCGCCACCGTGACGGGGGACGTCTTCAAGGCCGTCCTCCAGGGGACCCCGCCGGGCACGGTGTACGCCCTCGTCGCCCTCGGCTTCGTCCTGACCTACAAGACGTCGGGGGTGTTCAACCTCGCCTTCGGCGCCCAGGCGTACGTGTCGGCGGCCATCTACTTCAAGGCCCGGACCGACTGGGGCTGGTCCATCGTCCCCGCGCTGGTGCTGGCGGTGTTCGTGCTCGCCCCGCTGGTGGGCCTCGTCCTCGAGCGCTTCATCTTCCGCCACCTCCGGACCGCGTCCGCGGTCGCCAAGCTCGTGGTCGCCATCGGGCTCACCGTCGCGCTCCCGGCCCTGTTCGATCTGCTCGCCAGCTTCAGCGCCGTCGCTGGTGTGACGCCGGGCGGCATCGTGCCCAATGGGGCCGACGTGTTCTACGACCCGTTCGGCGTGTACCCGTTCAGCCGCGACGAACTGGCCCAGATGTTCGTGGCCGTGCTGGCGATGGCCGGCCTCGGGCTCCTGTTCCGCTTCTCGTCCCTCGGTCTGGCGATGCGGGCCGTGGTCGAGAGCCCGCGGATGGCCGAGCTCAACCGGATCGACGCCGATCGGGTGTCGGCGTTCGCCTGGGCGCTGTCCAGCTTCTTCGCCGGCATGGCCGGGGTCCTCATCGCCCCCCGGTTCAACACGCTGGTGGCCCCCGACTTCTTCAGCCTCGTCGTGGTGGCCATCGCCGCGGCTGCGGTCGGCCGCCTGGTGAGCCTGCCACGAGCCCTCGCCGGGGGGCTGGGACTCGGCATCTTCATCGCGCTGTTCAACACCTTCCTGCCCCGCTGGAGCGACTCGCTGCCGTGGCTGGAGCCGATCACCGACAACATCACGCCGGCGATCCCCTTCCTCGTCCTGTTCGCCATCTTCGTGCTGTGGCCGGCCATCCGCCGCGGCAGCGACGCCACCGATCCCATGTCGGGCGTCGACCCCCCACCACCGGGTCTCAGCGCCGCCGCTCGCAGCCCGCTGCTGACCATCGGCACCCGGGCCTTCGGTGTCCTGTTCCTGGGCACCGTCGGTCTGGTGATCTTCTTCCGCGCCGACCAGTTCTGGATCTTCCTGGTCACCCAGGCGGTGATCCTGTCCACGATCTACCTCTCGATCACCGTCATCACCGGGTTCGCAGGTCAGATCTCGCTGTGCCAGGGCACCTTCGCCGCCATCGGGGGCTTCACGGTGTTCCAGTTCGCCGACCGCTGGGGCACGTCGGTGTTGCTGGCGGCTGTCGTGGGCGCGCTCATCGCCGCCGCCGTCGGCGCGCTCGTCGCCCTCCCCGTCCTGCGTCTCGGCGGCGTGTGGTTGGCCATCGCCACCCTCGCCTTCGCCTACTTCTTCGACGCGGTCATGGTGAAGTTCTCCTGGGTCGGTGGCGGCAACACATCGCTGCTCCAGGGCACCCGCGTGCCCCGACCCGTGCTCGGGCCGTGGGACTTCGCCGACGACAAGTCGTTCCTGGGCCTCGCCGTGATCGTGTTCGCGGTGGTCTCGGTCGCCGTGATCCTGCTGCGGGAGGGCACCACCGGCCGGACCCTGCGTGCCATCCAGGGCAGCGAGTTGGCCGCCCAGTCGATCGGCATCGCGCCGGCCAAGGCCCGGGTGATCGCCTTCGCCGTCTCCGCCTTCATCGCCGGCCTCGGGGGCGCCATGTTGTCGATGCACCAGGAGAACGTGAACTACGGCAACAACTTCGCTCCCGCGGCCGCGCTGTTCTGGCTCGTCCTGGTGGTGAGCCTCAGCGTGCGCACGGTCGAGGGGGCGGCCCAGGCCGGGGCGGCGTTCTCGCTCTTCGATGCGGTCATCCTGCGGGGCTCCGTGTTCGCCTGGATCCTCCGCAGCCCCGACCGGGTGCCGGGAATCTTCCCGATCTCGGCCAAGTGGCGCTTCGTGCTGTTCGGTCTCACGGCCGTCCAGTTCGCCCGCCATCCGGAGGGAATGCTCGAGTACAGCAAGCGTCGCTCGACGGCGAGGGTCGATGCCTGGCTGGCCGCTCGGGCGGAACGACGCCAACCGTCCACGGCGGAACCATCGGTGGAGGCCAGCTCGTGACCGCCCTGCTCGAGGCCCGCGCCATCTCGAAGCAGTTCGCCGGCATCCTCGCGTTGACCGAGGTCGACCTCGACGTCGGTGAAGGCGAGCGGGTCGGCTTGATCGGACCCAACGGCGCGGGAAAGACGACCTTCTTCAACTGCCTGCTCGGGGTCACGGCGGTCTCCGGCGGCCAGGTCGTCTTCGACGGCAAGGACATCACCACTCTGCCCGTGCACCGTCGCGCTCGCGCTGGCATCGGCCGCACCTTCCAGCGCATCGAGCTGTTCGCCGACTCGTCGGTGCGCGAGCACCTGCTGATCGCGGAACGGGTCCGCAACGGCTCGGGGTCGTTCTGGAAGGACCTCATCGGCCGGGGTCGGTCGACCGCTGCGGAGATCGAGCGGGCCGATGCCGTGCTCGAGCTGCTCGGACTGGCCGACGTGGCCGACGCCCCCATCGAGACACTGAGCCTCGGCAAGGGACGGCTGGTGGAGGTCGGACGAGCGCTGATGACCGAGCCCCGGCTGCTCCTGCTCGACGAGCCGTCCTCGGGGCTCGACCGGGCCGAGACCAGCGCGCTCGCCGCCACGTTGCGGGCGGTGCAGGCCGAGCGGGGGTTCGCCATCCTGCTGGTCGAACACGATGTCGAACTGGTCACCGACTTCACCGAACGGTGCTGCGTACTCGACTTCGGCCGCCCGATCGCCAACGGACCCACCCGCGAGGTGCTCGAGAACCCCGCGGTGCGCAGTGCGTATCTCGGCGACATGGGGAACCGAACGTGAGCGACACCATGCTCGAGCTCCGCGATGTGGAGGCGTCGTACGGTCCCTTCCGGGCGCTGTTCGGCATCTCCCTCCGCCTGCAGCGCGGCGAGGCCGTCGCCTTGCTCGGGTCGAACGGCGTCGGCAAGACCACCGTGGCCCGCGTCGCGTCCGGACTCATCGCCCCGACCGCCGGCGCCGTGTTCGTCGACGGGACCGACCTCACCGGCTCCGCCGCCCACGACTTCGCCCGGGCGGGCGTGGCCCACGCCCCCGAGGGGCGGTCGGTCTTCGCCACCTTCACCGTCGAGGAGAACCTGACCCTCTCGTTCCGTCACAGCCTGGGCCGGCGAGGCATCACCGACGGGTTGCACCGGGCCTTCGAGCTGTTCCCCCGCCTCGGCGAGCGCCGGCACCAACTGGCCGGAACGCTTTCCGGGGGCGAGCAGCGCATGCTGTCGCTGGCCCGGGTGCTGGTCGAGTCGCCGGCCCTGCTCATCGCCGACGAGCTGTCGCTCGGATTGGCTCCGGTCATCATCGACGAGGTCTACGCCACGCTCGACACCATCCGGGCGAACGGGACGACGCTGCTGATCGTCGAGCAACAGGTCGGCCCGGCCCTCGCCCTGTGCGACCGCGTCGTGCTGCTCGATCACGGCGCGGTGACGTGGGAAGGCGACGCCGCGAACGCGGCCGACGTGGTCGTGCGCACCGTCTTCGACGACAACTGACGCCGCTGCGCCCGCGGACTTCGTCCGCCGGCTTCGAACAGCCGTGTCACACTGAGCGTGGTGGAGTTCGACCCGTTCAGCACGGCGTTCTTCGAGGACCCGTTCCCCGTGTACCGGTGGTTGCTCGAAGAGGCCCCGCTGTATCACAACGAGGCGCTGGGGTTCTATGCCGTGTCCCGCTACGACGACTGCGTCGCGGTGCACCGCGACGTGGCCGGGTTCACGTCGACGCACGGGCTCACCCTCGATCAGCTGACCAGCAACGACTTCCAGGCCATCGCCGGTTCGATCACGTCGATGATCATGATCGACCCGCCGATGCACGATCGGCTCCGCAAGCTGGTCAACCGGGCGTTCACCCCCCGGCGGATCAGCGAATGGGAACCGGTGGTCCAGCAGGTGATCGGCACGGTCCTCGACCGGCTCGACGGCCGGGAGGAGTTCGACGTGGTCACCGACTTCTCCGGCCCGTTCCCCGTCGAGGTCATCTGCTCGATCGTCGGCATCCCCGAGGTCGATCGCCAACAGATCCGGCACTGGACCGACCGGTCGCTCGAGCGGAACATCGGCAGCCCGTTCCCCACCGACGCGGGGATCGCCGCCTCGATCGAACTGAGCGCCTACATGGCCGAGTTGGTGGCCGACAAGCGGGCCCATCCCGCCGACGACATGATCGGCCACCTCGTCGAGGCGGAGATCGAGCGCGAGGACGGTTCGGTCGATCACCTCGCCGACGGCGAGATCGCCGCCTTCGTGGGTCTGCTCACCGC
The DNA here is from genome assembly GCA_963731885.1 of uncultured Acidimicrobiaceae bacterium. Lineage (GTDB taxonomy): Bacteria > Actinomycetota > Acidimicrobiia > Acidimicrobiales > Salinilacustritrichaceae > Salinilacustrithrix. The sequence continues at coordinate 77,441 of CAVSXR010000052.1, forward strand.
CGCCGGTAGCGAGACGGTCACCAAGCTGGTGGGCAACGGCGTGCTCGTCTTCGACGCCAACCCCGACCAACTGGCCAAGATCCGTCTCGATCCCGGCAAGACCCCGGGCGCCGTCGAGGAGGTGCTCCGCTACCGGGCACCGTCCCAGTACCAGGGCCGATTCTGTGTGGAGGACCGCACGTTCCACGGCCTGACCGTGCCGGCCGGCAGCCCCATGTTGATCCTCACCGGCGCGGCCAACCGCGATCCCCGCGCCTACGACGATCCCGACCGCTTCGATGTCGAACGCACCGGACCGCTGGGCATCGCGTTCGGGCACGGCATCCACTACTGCATCGGCGCCCACCTCGCCCGCCTCGAGGGCCGGGTGGCCTTCGACGAGCTGTACCGACGCTGGCCCGACCTCGCCGTCGATGGGGACGGGGTGGAGTGGGTCCAGATGTCGAACGTGGCCGGCCCGGCCCGGGTGCCGGTCAGCGCCTCCTCGGGCGCCTAGCGGTCACCCGATCACCGCTTCGCCATGCGCTCGGCCAAGGTCATGGTGGTGACGATGCCGTCCTCCTGGAACTTCCCGGTGCCGTAGGCCACCAGCGACGTGTCGACGTCGGTGGCCTGGGCCCGGAGCGCCCCCACGGTGCACTGCTCGCGCGGGATGTGCGAGAAGGCATCGAAGGAGAAGTTCCGCATGGCGTTGAGGTGGGTGATCCGGTCGATGTCGTCGTCGGGCAGGCCGTCGAGGTACTTCATCGCCATCTCCGGGGCGTGGGGCCACGTGGAGTCGGAGTGGGGGTAGTCGCACTCCCAGTGGATGTGGTCCAGGTTGAGGTGGTGGCGCACCTCCATGCCCACCGCGTCGTCGATGAAGCAGGTGAGGATGCGCTCGTTGAACACCTGGCTCGGCAGCTTGTCGCCGAAGTCCTGGTTCGTCCACTGGTGGTGGTGCTGGTAGACGTAGTCGACCCGTTCCAGGAAGTACGGAACCCAGCCGATCCCGCCCTCGGAGAGGGCGATGCGCAGCCGGTCGAACTTGCGCAGGACCGGCGACCACAACAGGTCGGCCGCGCACAGCACGATGTTCATCGGCTGGAGGGTGATCATGGCGTCGATCGGGGCGTCCGACGACGTGCTCACCAGGGTGGACGATGACCCGATGTGCATGCAGACGACCGTGTCGGTGTCGCAGCACGCCGTCCAGAACGGATCCCAGTGGTCGCTGTGGAAGCTGGGGAGACCGAGCTTCTCCGGGTTCTCCGAGAAGGTGATGGCGTGGGCCCCCTTGGCGGCGCAGCGCCGGACCTCGGCGGCCATCAGCTCGGGGTCCCAGATCGGCGGGACGATGAGCGGGATCATGCGGCCCGGGTAGGTGCCGCACCAGTCGTCGATGTGCCAGTCGTTGTAGGCCTGCAACAGCTCGAGGGCGATGTCCTTGTCGTCGCAGGTGTAGAAGAGCTGGCCGGTGAAGCCAGCCAGGCTGGGAAAGTTGAGCGAGCCCAGGACGCCGTTGACGTTCATGTCACGGATGCGCTCGTGGATGTCGTAGCAGCCGGGCCGCATCTGGTCGAACGACAACGCGTCGAGCCCGTACTCCTCCGGCACCCGGCCCGCCACCGCGTTGAGACCCACGTTGGGCAGCGCCTTGCCCTCGAACATCCACACGTCGCGGCCGTCGTCGAGCGACTGCACGAACGGGGCCCGTTCCTGGGCTCTGGCGGAGAGCCGTCCCTCGAACAGGTGCGGCGGTTCGACGACGTGGTCGTCGACGCTCACGAGGATCAGATCTTCGGCCTGCATCGGGAAGCCCTCCTGTTGGCATCTGGCCGGTTGATATCTGACGAGGATGTTAGATTATCTGCCCACCGGCCGCCCGCACGCGATCACGGCCGCGCCGAGTCGAGGAGCCCAATGGACGACGTCGCAGAGCAGGTGGTCCGCCGGGCCCCGTTCGGAGAGAACCCTCTGGTAGGAGCGCGCGGAGCCAGCACCCAGCGGCGGATCCTCACCGCCGCGCTCGCCGTGTTCGCCGAGCACGGCTACCACGACACCCGGGTCGAGTTGATCACCGAGGCCGCCGGCTGCTCGCGGCCCGCCTTCTACCAGTACTTCTCCAGCAAGGAGGACCTGTTCTGGCGCCTCGCCGGCCACCTCGCCAACGACATGGGCGAGCTGGCCGAGAGCGTGGGCGCGGTCACCGCGGACGCCGGCGGCGTCGACCACCTGCGCCGGTGGCTCGACGGGTTCATCGACCTGTGCACCGAGTACGACCCCATCCTCTCCGGCTACCAGGCCGCCGCCCGCGAACGGCGACCGGCCACCGAGGACACCCGCGTGATCGGCAACCGGGTCGGGGTGGCCATCATCCGCGGCGCCACGCCCGATCATCCGGAGCTGGAGCTGCCCGCGCTGACCAACACCATCGTCGGCGTGGTGATCCGATCCATCTACTACTGGCGGCTCGGCCTCGGACAGCTGGAGCGGGCGCGCTTCATCGACGGTCTGGCCCAGACCGTGCACCGGACGCTGCACGGCGCCGTCGACGGCGTCAACGTCGGGGCGGTGACGCAGCCGCCGGCGAAGCACGCCCCGGACTGGCCCGAGTTCCCAGGAGCACCGGCGCCCGACCCCGCGCTCCGGCCGCGGGGACAGAAGACCCGCCAGGCGCTGCTCGAGGCGGGCAGTGCGGTGCTGCCCCAGCGCGGCTACCACGACACCCGGGTCGACGACATCGTCGAGGCCGCGGGCGTCTCCCACGGCAGCTTCTACCGCTACTTCGACAACAAGGAGGCGCTGTTCCACGTCCTCGCCGAGGACGCGGCCATCGCCATGGTCGAGTTGGTGCGCACCTTCCCGGAGGGCGCCCCCACCGATGCGGTGCGCCAATGGCTGCAGGACTGGTTCGCCACCTACCGCGCCAACGGCGGCGTGATCAGCGCGTGGCAGGAGATCGACTACGAGGAACCCGAGCTGCGGGCCTTCTCGCTCGAGGTCGCGGTGGTGACGTTCGACCGCCTGGTCCGCATCGTCCACCAGCGCGGCTTCGGGGACGCCACCGTCGACGCCCTCGTGCTGCTGTCGGTCATCGAACGGATGCCCTACACCGTGCTGGCCCTGGGACACCTCGACGAAGACGAGGTCATCGACGCCTCGACGTTCATCGTGCGCCGAGGCCTCTTCGGCGCCCCGATTTCCTGACGGTGGAGGTTGTGATCTAACACCAACGTCAGCTAGCGTGCCCCTTGCACATTGGGACCATCTGTGATCACGGAGGGGCGACCATGCCGTCACGCCAGCTCGACTTCCCGGTCTTCGACGTCGACAACCACATGTACGAGACGCGTGAGGCGCTGACGAAGTTCCTCCCCGACGACTACGCCGGTGTCATCGACTACGTCGACGTCCACGGGCGCACCAAGATCACCGTCAAGGGGCAGATCAGCGATTACATCCCCAACCCCACGTTCGACAAGGTGGCGGCGCCCGGGGCGCAGGAGGAGTACTTCCGCGTGGGCAACCCCGACGGCAAGTCACGCCGGGAGATCATGGGCAAGGCCATCGCCTCACCCCCGGCGTTCCGGGAGCCCGGCCCGCGCCTCGAGCTCATGGACGAGCTGGGCATCGATCGTGCGCTGATGTGGCCGACCCTCGCCAGCCTGGTCGAGGAGCGCCTCCGCGACGATCCCATCGCCACCCACGTCGTCGTCCACGCCCTGAACGAGTGGATGCACGAGCAGTGGACGTTCAACTTCGAGGATCGCATCTTCGCGACGCCGGTGATCACCCTGCCGATCGTCGAGCGAGCCATCGAAGAGCTCGAGTGGGTGCTGGCGCGCGGGGCGCGTGTCGTCTTGATCCGGCCCGCCCCCGTGCCCGGCTTCCAGGGGCCCCGCTCGTTCGCCCTGCCCGAGTTCGATCCGTTCTGGGAGCTGGTGGAGGAGTCGGGGATCCTGGTCGGCATGCACGCCAGCGACAGCGGCTACCAGCGCTACACCAACGAGTGGGAAGGCCTGGGCGGTGGCGAGTTCAAGCCCTTCGTGGGTCCGTCGGGCTTCGCCGCCATCGCCGGCGGCACCAACCGGGCCATCATGGACACGGTCGCCTCCGCCATCGGCCACGGGATGCTCTCACGCTTCCCCGGCGTGAAGATCGCCCCGGTCGAGAACGGTTCGGGCTGGGTCCGACCGCTGTTCAGCTCGATGGAGCACGCCTACACGCTGAACCCGCACGCGTTCGAGGAGGACCCGGTCGCGGTGTTCAAGCGGTGCGTGTTCGTCCATCCGTTCCACGAGGACGACCCCAAGGGCCTCGCCGACCTCATCGGCGTCGACAACGTGATCTTCGGGTCCGACTACCCCCACCCGGAGGGCATGTCCGATCCGATCACGTTCATCGACCAGCTCGACGAGTTCACCCCCGACGAGCAGGCCAAGATCATGGGCGGCAACCTGGCCCGGCTGATGCGGGTGGCCGAGCCGGCCACAGCCTGAGCCGTTCGCTCCGCTCACTTCCCGAGTTGCTCATCGGCAGGCCGTAAGGGCTGGCCTCCGGCTTCGCGCCCGGGGCAGGATCAACCGCGATGACGGCGTCGATCGCCATGGCCGGGGTGGTGAAGGACTTCGGTCGGACGCGCGCCCTCGACGGCTTGGACCTCGAGGTCCGAGCCGGCACCGTGCACGGATTCCTCGGCCCGAACGGGGCGGGAAAGACCACGGCCCTGCGAGCCCTCCTCGGTCTGGTGCGGATCGACGCGGGGCGGATCGACCTGCTCGGCGGCGACCCGTGGCGTGACGCGGTCCGGCTCCACCAGCGCCTCGCCTACGTGCCCGGAGACGTGGCCCTGTGGCCCAACCTGACCGGCGGCGAGATCGTCGACCTGCTCGGCCGCCTGCGGGGCGGGCTCGATCCGGCCCGACGGGCCGAGCTGCTCGACCAGTTCGCCCTCGACCCGACGAGGAAGGCGCGGTCGTACTCGAAGGGGAATCGACAGAAGGTCGCCCTCGTGGCCGCGCTGGCCAGCCGGGTCGAGCTCCTCCTGCTCGACGAACCGACGTCGGGACTCGATCCGCTCATGGAGGCGGCGTTCCGCGACTGCATCGCCCAGGAACGCGAGGCGGGTCGCACGGTCCTGCTGTCCAGCCACATCCTCGCCGAGGTCGAGGCCACCTGCGATCACCTCACCATCATCCGGGACGGGCGGGTGGTCGAGACCGGGGCGCTGGCGGACCTACGCCATCTGTCCACCACGTTCCTGTCGGCGGAGCTGGAGCACGAGCCACCGGCCCTGCTCCGCGACCTCCCGGGTGTCCACGACCTCGTCATCGACGGGTGCACGGTGCGCGGCAACGTGGAGCCCGATGCCCTCGGCGCCGTGCTCGGGTGTCTCACCGAGGTGGGGGTACGCAGCCTGGTCAACCAGCCCCCCACGATCGAGGAGCTGTTCCTGCGCTACTACCGCGACGACCCCGTCGACCACGACCCGGACCGGTCATGAGCGCGTTCGCCGGGACGGGCGAACTGGTGCGGCTGACCGTCCGGCGGAGTCGGGTGCTGTTGATCTCGTGGATCGTGGCCTTCGTGCTCATGGCCGCCTACTCGGCGGTCGCGGTGAAGGACCTCTACCCCACCGTGGCATCCCGACGTCAGGCGGCCGACAGCCTCAACGCGACCCAGTCCACCGTGGCGCTGTTCGGGAGGATCTACGACACCTCCTCGACCGGCGCCCTCGCCATGATCAAGATGGGCAGCTTCGGGTCGGTCTTCGTGGCTTTGGTGGCAGTGGTGCTCGTGGTGCGGCACACGAGGGCCGACGAGGAGGCGGGGCGAACGGAACTGGTCCTCGGCACCGCCACCGGTCGATTCGCCCCCCTCGCCGCCACGTTCGTCGTCGTGGGGACGGCCAACCTCGTCCTGGCCGTGCTCACCGGGGCCGCACTGGCGGCGACCGGCCTCCCGGCGGGCGGCTCGTTCGCCTTCGGCGTGGCCTGGGCGAGCGTCGGCATCACCTTCGGGGCGATCGCCGGCGTGGCCAGCCAGCTCACGGCCAGCCCCCGGACCGCGACCTCGCTGGCCGGCGCGTTGCTCGGGGTGGTGTACACGCTGCGAGCGATCGGCGACACCGCCCCGGTCACCGGGCCGCGCTGGCTCAGCTGGCTGTCGCCCATCGGGTGGGCGCAGCAGTTCCGGCCCTATGCCGGCGATCGTTGGTGGGTGCTGATCATCACCATCGGGTTCACGATCGTGGCGTCGATCGGCGCGTTCGCGCTGCTGGCTCATCGAGACCTGGCCACCGGCCTGCTGCCGCCCCGCCCGGGGCCGGCCACCGCCCCCGCATCGCTGCACAGCCCCCTGGCCCTGGCGTGGCGGCTCCAGCGCGCCGCGTTGATCGGATGGGCCGTCAGCTTCCTCGTCCTCGGTGCGTTGCTCGGCAACCTGGCATCGAACGTCGGTGACTTCCTCAACAGCTCGACCGCCCGCGACTTCATCACCAAGCTCGGCGGGCAACAGGGGCTCACCGACGCCTTCCTCGCCGCGGAATTCGGCATCACCGGCGTGATCGTCTCGGGGTTCGGCATCCAGGCCGTGATGCGGTTGCGATCCGAGGAGTCGGGACTGCGGGCCGAGCCCGTGCTCGCCGGTCCGGTGAGCCGGCTGCGCTGGGCGCTCAGTCACATCGCCATCGCCGTCGTCGGCACCACCGTTCTGATGGCGCTCGCCGGCGTCGGCGCCGGTGTCGCCCATGCCGCGCAGTCCGGGGACTCGGGCCAGATCAGCCGGATCGTGGCGGCGGCACTGGCCCAGCTCCCCGCCGCCTGGGTGCTCGTCGGCATCGTGGTGGCCGCCTACGGTCTCGGGCCCCGGCTCGTCGGCCTCGGGTGGATCGCACTCATCTTCTTCGTGGCGCTGGGCGAGCTCGGCCCGCTCATGGACCTGAGCCAGGGCGTCCTCGACCTGTCACCGTTCACCCACGTCCCGCGGCTCCCCGGGACGTCGTTCACCGCAACCCCGCTCGTGGTCCTCACCGTCACCGCCCTCGCGCTCGGAGGGACCGGTCTGGTCGCGTTCCGCCGCCGCGACATCACCTGAGCCGATCGCGTTCCCTCATCGGCGCGATCACGGTGTCGCCGAAGTGCTGCAGGGCCTCCACGGCGTGGTCCAGAGCGTCGCCCGGGACGCCCACGTCGGCCCACGTCACCCCCAGCGCCGCCAGCTCGGCGAGGCCTTCCCGGGTGGCGTCGGGATCGAAGTCGTCCTCGCCCGGGTGGCCTCCGGCACGGGTGCCGAAGGCCACATCGATCTCGTCGCGATCCCGACCTTCGTCCTCGACGAACTGCCACAGCTGATCGAGGAGGACGGCGAGATCGTCGACCGTCTCGAGCGGCACCGTCTTCGCCGTCGTGGCCAGCGTCCGTGGGGCGGGGAACGGCCGCCAACCGTCCCCGTAACGGGCGACCCGCCGGCGGGCGAGCGCGCTGTTGCCGCCGATCCAGATGGGAGGGGCGGTGGCCGGCTTCGGGTTCGCGGTCTGGCCCGGTGCGGAGAAGTGCCGGCCCTCGTAGGCGAAGTCGTCGGTGGTCCAGATGCCCCGGATCACCTCGATGGCCTCGTCGAAGAGCTGGTTGCGCTCGGTGAAGTCGACGCCGAGGGCGCGGTACTCGCCCCGCAGGTAGCCCGCGGCCACCGCGAGGGTGAAGCGCCCGCCGGACAGCGCGTCGAGGGTGGCCGCCGCCTTCGCCACCAGGAACGGGTTCCGGTACGGGAGCACCACGATGTTCGGCACCAGGCGGATCCGTTCGGTGACCGCCGCGGCGTAGGTGAGGGCGACGAACGGATCGAGCGCGTCGTGGCCGCCCGCAGTCAGCCACCGGTGGGTGGGTGCGGGATGGTCGGTGAACCCGATGCCGTCGAATCCTGCGGCCTCCGCGGCACGTGCGAACCGGGCCACCGCGTCACCGGTGACGAAGGTCGGATCGTGCGGGTGCGTCACCAGTGGGTAGGTGACCGAGAACCTCACGCCGAGCCCGATGGTGGGCCCTTCGGCACCTCACGGAACGGTACGTCCTTGTCGAGGGTCCGCTCGCGGGGCATCCCGAGCACGCGCTCGCTGATGTTGTTGCGCGCCATCTCGGTGGTCCCCCCGCCGATGCTGGTCTGCTGCCGCGTGAGGAAGGTCATCCCGATCCCCGCGGCCGGGTCGTCGTCGGACCACGCCGCCGCCTGGGCCCCGACGAGGTCGAGCTCGATGTCGATGATGCGCTCGTTCGTCGTGGCGGTCATCAACCGGGCGATGGCCGCCGCGGTCTCGGGCATCGCCCCCACGGCCATGCCGGTGCCGATCCGGGTGCTCAGCTCCTCGCGCGCCCGCCGGAGAGCACGGGACTCCCCGATCAGGTCGCGGACCCGGGGGTCGTCGAGCTGGTCGGTCGTCCGCGCCAGCTCCACGATGGTGTCGCGACCCTCGACATCGCGGCCGTGGCTGGGACGGGGGCCGCTGGTGTAGGGCGATCCGCCACCCATGGCGTTGCGCTCGTGGAACATCCACCGTCGACCGATGGTCCAGCCGTCGTCGATCTCGCCCACGCGGTTCGCGTCGGGGACGCGCAGATCGGTCATGAACTCCTGGCAGAACTCCCGCGAGCCGTTGATCATCTCGATCCGCTGCACCTCGATGTTGGGCTGGCGGATCTTGATGATGAAGACGGAGAGGCCCTGGTGCTTGGGTACGTCCCAGTTCGTGCGCAGCAGACACAGCCCGTAGTCCGACCACCAGGCGCCGGTGGTCCACACCTTGGACCCGTTGACGATCCACTCGTCTCCGTCGCGGACCGCGGTGGTCAAGGCACCGGCCACGTCGGAGCCTCCGCTCGGCTCGGAGAGGAACTGCATCCACAGCTCCTCGCCCTCGAGCATCGCCGGGATGTGCCGCTGCTTCTGCGCCTCGGTGCCGAACTCGAGCAGCACGGCGCCGCACGGGACGAAGGTGGGCACGTTCAGCAGCGTCGGCATCTCGTACGGCGCGCAGACCTGGTCGAACGCCCGCTGGTGCGCCGGCGTGAGCCCGAGGCCGCCGTACTCCCGAGGGAAGCAGATGCCGGCGAACCCGCCGTCGAAGAGCGTCCGCTGCAGGTCGCGCATGTGCTGCACGACGGCCAGCTCCTCCTCGTCGGAGCCGAAGCCGTGCCACCGCGCCGCGGGATCGAGGCGCGGCATGTGCTCCGGCAGCCAGGCCTGGGCCCGGGCCGCGAACGACTCGACGCTCTCCATCTCCTCCCCGTCGGATGTGGTCATCGGCTGGCTCTCCTCGTCGGTCGTCCGAGCGGTGGTCATGCCGCGCTGTCCTCGATGGCGAAGCCGGCGATCCGTTGGCGATGCTCGGCCGGTGTGCCGTACGACACCCGGTCGACCGTCACCCGGCGCAGGTACAGGTGGATGTCGTGGTCGGCGGTGAGGCCGATGCCGCCGTGCATCTGGACGCAGTCCTGCACCAGCGCGACCAGACGATCGCCGAGGTACGACTTCGCGGCGCTGGCCGTCTCGGCGGCCGACGTCTGGCCGGCCTGCACCTCCCTGGCCACGGCGTCGGCCAGGGCGTGGCTCGCCTCCAGCCAGGTCTTCATGTCGGCGAAGCGGTGCTTGAGCTCCTGGTAGCTGGCGAGCGGCCGGCCGAACGAATACCGGTCGAAGGCCCACTCCACCGTGAAGTCGAAGGTGTGCTGGGCCGCACCCACCATCTCGGCGGTCTGCATGACCAGGGCGTCCTGGAGCTGGCGCTCGACATCCCCGGCCGACGCGTCCGGCTCGCCGACCAGAGCCGAGGCCGGGACCGACACGTGGTCGAGCTCGACCCGGGCGAAGCGCCGCACGAGGTCGAGGCTCTCCAGCGGCGTGACGGTGATCCCGGCCGCGGTGACCGGGACGAGGAACTGGACCAGGCCGGTCTCCCCCCGGGCGGTGATCAACAGCTGGTCGGCCTGGGCCGCGGCCTCCACCGGCGCGCTCGTGCCGCTGAGCGTGAACCCTGCGCCCTCGCGCATCGCGGCGATCGAGGTCCGAGCCGCGAAGGCCTGCTCGGCGCCGACCCATGTGGTGACGACCTCGCCGGAGATGAGGCCCGGAAGCAACCCACGCTGCTCGTCCGAGCCCGTGCGGGCGATCGTCGACGCCACGACGTTGGTCGGTACGAGAGGCCCCGGGGCGACGTGGTGCCCGAAGGCGTCGGCCACGATGGTCAGGTCGGCGACGCCGTGGCCGCTCACGCTGCCACCGCCGAGCGCCTCGGGGACGAGCAGCGACGTCCACCCCAGCTCGGCCCCCTGGTGCCAGTAGCCGGTGTCGAAGCCCTCGGGCGATGAGGCGAGCGACCGGACGACCGTGAGCGGGCACTCGGTGGCCAGGAAGCGGCGCGTGGTGTCGCGGAAGAACTCCTGGTCATCGGTGAGCGTGAGCTGCACTCGTGCCTCCGTGCGGATCTGGGGATCGAGTCGGCCGAGCCGCCGGCCGGGGTGAGCAGAAACCTAACATGTGCGTCAGGTAGCGCCCCCAGAGCGCAGGAATCGGTAGCCGCGACGCCGAAACATCAGGCGATGAGGGAACGTCGGAGGACGATCAGACCGCCGCGACCGATCGTGGGCGCAGCGGTACTGGCACTGGGCGCGCTCACGGTGGCCGCCTGCGGGACCCGATTGCCCGACGAGGCGTTCGCCCCCACGACGCAGGTCATCTCCACCGGGGATGCGACCACCGGCGGCTCGTTCGCTCCCGGCGACGGCGCCGACCAGGCGACCGCGTCCGGCTCGCCCGCCGCGGCGTCCGCCGACGACGGGGCGAGCGCCGCGCCCGACGCCGCGACGTCCTCCGGTGACCAGAGCGCGACCCCCGGTGAGCCATCCGGCGCCGCGCCCGACGCCGGCCCGGCGGCCCCGGCAGCCGGCGGACAGTCCCAGCCCAACCAGGCGTCCGATGTCGGCATCACCGCCACCAGCATCAAGTTGGGCAACATCACCGCCGAGAACGGGGTGCTGGGCGACACCTTCGCCCCCGCGGTGCGGGGGTTGCGGGCCTGGGTGGCGGCCACCAACGCCGCCGGCGGGATCGGCGGCCGCAAGGTCGAGCTCGCCACCTGCGACGACCGCGAGGACCGGTCGAGGACCCTCGAGTGTGCCCGCCGGCTGGTCGAGCAGGATCAGGTCTTCGCCCTGGTGGCCACCAACTCCCGGGCCCTGGGCGGCGCCGCCCAGTACCTCGCCGACAAGAACATCCCGGTGCTCGGGTTCCCGATCACCAACAGCTTCTACCGCTACTCGAACTTCTTCACCATCTACGGGGCCGGCTACGCCCGCGACGGCAAGACCGTCGGTGTGGGCGGCAAGATCGTCAACCTGTCGGGCCAGTTCCGCTGGTACAAGCAGCAGCTCGGCGTCTCGAAGGCCGCCGTGTTCCAGTACGACATCAACGAGTCGAGCCAGGCCGGCGATGCCTTCGCCGCCGGGCTGAAGGCCGAGGGGTTCGACGTCACCCAGTACACGGTGTCGTTCGCCGCGCCCAGCTTCGACCAGGCCGTGGCCGACATGCAGCAGCGCGGCACCGAGATCATCTTCGATGCCATGGACGACGGCGCCAACCGCCGCCTGTGCGACTCGATGGCCCGCCGGGGGTTCAAGCCCAAGGCCAAGGTGTCCACCGTGGTCGTCATGGGCGCGGCCCTGGGCCAGCAGTACAACGACACCTGCCGCAACATCGTCTTCGTGTCGACCGAATCTCTTCCGTACACCTCGAACCAACCCGAGATCGCCAGGTTCCGCGACGCCTACGCCCGCTACCAACCCGGGCTCCCGCTCCACCAGTGGGCGCTGGAGGCGTGGGCGATGGGGAACATCACCCGAGACGCCATCGAGTCGATGGGCCCGGCGCCGACCCGGGCCGGGTTCATCAAGTACCTCGACACCATGCAACCCAACGCGGCCGGAGGGATCATGGTGGGGACGGTGTACCGGCCCGATGCCTATGACTACACCGCCCCCACCGCGAAGGACTGCTTCACCATCGCGCGGTACCAGGAGTCCAAGGGCGGCTGGGTCACGGCGAGCAGCCCGTTCCCGTTCTGCTACCCCGACGCCAAGAACGTCGCCACCGCAGCCCGGGAGCAGGGCAACTGAGTCCGGTCACCCGTGCAGCCCGGCCACCCTTGGGGCGCGGCTACGCCGATAGGTAGTGCGATGCCACCGCGCTGTTGCGGAGCTCCGAGGCCTCGCCGGCCCAGCTGACCGCCCCCCGAGCGATCACGTAGCAGACGTCGGCCAGCGCCAGGGCGTGGGTCATGAACTGCTCGACGAGCACGACGGTGATCCCTCGATCGCGCATCGCGGCGACGTTCTCGAACAGTGAGTCGACGATCAGCGGCGCCAATCCCATCGAGAGCTCGTCGAACAGCACGAGCCGGGGCTCGCCGGCCAGGACCCGGCTCACCGCCAACATCTGCTGCTCGCCGCCCGAGAGCGAGCCGGCCTGTTGGGAGAACCGTTCGCGCAACCGGGGGAAGGTGGCGGTGATCTCGTCGGCGAATGCGTCCCAGGGGGTGCCGGCCCCGAGCGACCCGTGGAAGAGACGGAGGTTCTCCTCGACGCTGAGGCCGGGGAAGATCCCCCGTCCTTCGGGCACCATGACCAGGCCGCGCCCGGCGATCTCGTCGGCCGGACGCCCGTCGATGCGCCGGCCGTCGAAGTGGATCGCCCCCGCGTTGACGGGCAGCACGCCGGAGATGGCTCGCAGCGTGGTGGTCTTGCCGACGCCGTTCGATCCGAGCAGGGCCACGACCGAGCCGGCCGGCACCGAGAAGCTGATGCCGCGGAGCACCTCGATCCGGCCGTAGCCGGCCCGCACGTCAGTGACTTCCAGCAGCGACGGCACCGTCGACCTCCTCCCCGAGATAGGCGGCCCGGACCTTGGGGTCGACCACGACCTGATCGGGCGTCCCCGAGGCCACCAGCTGCCCGAAGTCGAGGACGTGGACCAGCGACGAGACCCGCATCACCAGATCGACGTCGTGTTCGATCAACAAGATCGCGGTGCCGTCGGCCACGATGTCGTGCAGCACCGCCTCGAACGACTCCGTCTCCGCCTCGTCGAGTCCGCTGCCCGGTTCATCGAGCAGCAACACCTCCGGCCCCGTGCACAGGGCCCGTCCCAGTTCCACCAGGCGGAGCGTTCCCGTGCTGAGCGAACCGGCCGGCGACCGGCGCACATCGGCGAGTCCGACCCGTTCGATCACGGCGTCGACGGTGGCGCTGATGGCGGGCTCGTCGCGGTGACGGATCCGGAACAGCCCGCTGAGCGTCCGGCCGGGAGACGCGGCCTCCGCCGCGACCCGGAGGTTGTCCTCCACCGTCATGCCGCTGAACACCTCGAGCCGCTGGAAGGTGCGGGCCATGCCGAGCCGCGACCGGGCCGATGGCGTGGCGCCACTGATGTCACGGCCGGCCAGCACCACCGTCCCATCGTCGGGCTCGACCATCCCGGTGATGGCATTGAACAGGGTGGTCTTGCCCGCGCCGTTCGGACCGATCAGCGACGTGATGACACCGGACGCGACCGTGAGCGAGACGCCGTCCACCGCGACCAGACCACCGAAGCACACCCGGATGTCGCGCACCTCGAGCACGGGAGCGGTCATCGGCCAGCCCCCTCCTCGAGGACGCGGACGGCGAACGCCGATGGCACCGGCGCCGGCCTCACGGGGGGTCGCCGGCGGTGCAGCACCTTGCGGTACTCGTCCTCCAGGCGGCGCGGCACCGCGGTACCGAATCGGCCGAGCATGGCGGTGATGCCTCCCGGTGACCGACCGATGAGGACCGCGCCCAGGCCGAAGAAGCCGATGGCGCTCTGGATGTCGAGGTCGAGCAGGTGCGGGATGGCGACGTACGCCAACGCGGCCAGCAACGCGCCACGGGTGCTCGACAGCCCACAGACCACCACGGCGGTGAACCAGAACAGCCCCAGCACCGGATTGAAGGTGACGGTGTCCCACGCCTGGTTGGCCTGGGTCAGCAGCGCCCCTCCCACGCCCGCCATGGCCGACGACACCGCGAAGACGAACAGCTTCGCTCGTCGCAGCTCGATGCCGACCGACTCGGCCCCCACGTCGGAGTCCCGCATGGCGCCGAGGACACGACCCAATCGTCCGCTGCGGAGGTTGCGGGCGATGAAGAGCACCAGGCCGAGGATGGCCGCCTCGTAGAACCAGAACGCGACGTCGCCGCCGAGGTCGATGCCGAACAACACCGGACGGGTCACGGTGAGCCCACCGGGCCCACCCTGGAAGAGCTGCTCGTTGAACACGAACCGGTCGATGATGAGCGCCAGCCCCAGCGTGGTGAGGCCGAGGAACAGGCCGCGACGGCGCAGCGCCGGGTACCCGGCCGCCAGACCGGCCAGCACGGCCACGATGGCGCCGGGAACCATGGCGACGAGCACCGGCAGGTCGAACGAGTTGGCGAAGCGCGCGGTGGCGAACGCGCCGAGACCGGCGATCGATGCCTGACCGAGCGTGAGGTGGCCGGAGTAGCCGGTGATCGCCACGATCGACACGAAGATGACCGCGAGGGCGGCGAAGGTGTGGGCGGCGCGCAGATCGGCACCCTCGAGGACGAACGGTGTGGCCAGGGCGGCCGCGATGCCGCCCACGATCACCACCGCGGAGCGAGCCCCCGCCCGCCGGCTGGGACCGAACCGACCCAGCGCGAGCCCGCTGCCGGCCGACCCCCGGTCGCCCACCTCGTCGAGGCGCCGGAAGACGACGAGGGCGGCGAACAGCACGATGCTCGACAGGTTGGTGACGATGGCCTGGTAGGTGTCCGCCGCCCCGCCCGTGGCGCCGAAGGGCTCGAACGCATCGAGCAGGCTGCGCCCCAGCCCCATCACACCGAAACCGAAGGCGAGCGCCACCGGGATGCTCACCAGGCGGGCCACCACCGCGACGGAGAACGTCTCGATCCCGAGGAAGATGATCCGCGTCGGCTCGAGCGTGCCCTGGGTGATGAGGAGCCCGGTGAGCGCCGCGATGGTGCAGCCCAGTGCCCACGCCAGCTGCGACACCCGGTCGGCATCGATGGCCGACAGCTGGGCGAGCTCGCGACGGTCGACCACGGCACGGATCCGGACCCCGGTCATCGTGCGCCGCAGGAGGACGAACAGGGCGGCCGCGACGAGCAGCGTCAGGACGAGGGTTCCCACCTGCTCGTAGTCGAAGATGAGGGATCCGATGTGGAACGTGGTCAGCGGGAACAGCCGGGGGACGGGCTGGTCGACGGTGCCCTGCACGCCGGGGCCCCAGATCACGTTGATGACGGCGAGGATCACCACGGTGACACCGAGGGCCGCGACCAGCTTCTCGGAACTGCTCGCCCGTTGCTGTTGCAGCGGGCGGAACACGGCGCGTTCGAGCACCAGGCCGAGCAGCGGGCCGCAGACGAGCAACACGAGCGGTACGGCGAGGACGAGCGGCACGCCCCAGACGCCGTTGAACTGCCAGGCGACGTACCCGGCGAGCAGCCCGATGGCGAAGTGGGCGATGTTGAACACTCCGGTGGCGCTGTAGGTGAGCACGATGCCGGTGGCCGAGAGGGCGTAGACGCACCCGACGACGATTCCGAGCAGCGCGACCTGGAGGTAGAACACGGCGATCCCTACGACGCGGACGCCACGGGTTCGCACACGGTGCAGGGCCGCAGCCCCCGCCCGGTCGCGGCCACCAGGTCCAGCTCCTCGCTCGCTTTCCCGGCCACCAGTGCGCAACCGGCCCGGTGGAACGACTCGCCCGACTCCACCACCAGGACGTGGCGCGCCAGGCCGTGGCCGTTCGACGACTGCATCATCCCGGCGCGACCCGCGGACTCGGTCGCCACCGTGGGTGCGTCCGGACGGTCGAGGAGGGCGCGGTGGAGCTCTTCGATCTGCTGTTCCATCCGATCGAGCCGGCCGCCGTCACGACGCAGCTCCTCGATGCCGAGGAAGTAGCCACCGAGGATGGCGAGCAGGACGCCGCCGATACCGCCGGAGATGAGGTACGGCAGCTGCTTGGCGACGATCGACTCGCCGGAGACGCCGATGTAGCCGACGATCACCAGCAGCGCCCCGCAGCCGTAGAAGAGCCATCCGGCGTAGGGCCGGAACGCGTTCCCGACCGCTTCCCAGAACAGGGCGCGGCTCTGGTCGTCCGGTGGTGCCTGGTCGTCGATCACGGTCTCCTCCCGGAGAATCTTGCGGGCAGCACGAATCTGGGGCCGGCGCAGACCGCCAGCGCGACGAGGGTGAAGGCCAGGTACAGGAGGCGGACCCGGCCGGGGGCGAGCAGCTCGGAGATGCTCACCACCTCCTGACCCGTGGCCGTCGGGGCCGCCGGGCTCGCCGGCGTCGAGCCGGCGTCGACCACGTCGAGTCCGGGGACCGGCGCGGTGATCGACTGGTCGATCCCGGGTGACGTCACTCCACCGATCGAGCCGACGTCGGGCAGCACACCGGTGTCGGGAGTGAAGGGCACGTCTTCGATGACCGATGCCAGGCCGGTGACCCCGGTGCTCCCGAGCTGGATCACGCCCTTGTAGATCCCGTTGGGATCGATGTCGCCCTGCGGACCCGGGAGCACGGGCACACCCTGGGCGTCGACGTCGAACTCCACCAGGACGCCACCGGACCGGGCGAAGGCCATGCCGGAATCGTCGACGCCGTCCTCGTTGGTGAGCGCCGTGACGTGGAGTCCGAGGACGCGGACCAGGTCGTTCACCTGCCCGACGGCCTGCTGCACCAGCGGCCCGTCGGCTCCGGTGGGCGAGCCGACCACCAGGCCGTCGTCGGTGATCGCCGCCGGGACCCCACCGACGGTGACACCGCTGACGTCGAGCGATGCGTCGTGGGACTGCGCACCGTGACCGTCGTCGACGACGGTCGAGACCGAGCGGATCGATGCGATGTGGACCAGCCCGCCGACGAGCCCCACCCCTTCCAGCACGGCGTGGGACTCGACCACGAGGTGACCGGCATCGTCGATGCGCTGCGCGGTGCTGGTGGTCGCGTCGTCGACCGTGAGGATCGTGGGGTCGAGCTCGGGCGCGCCCGGCACGGGCAGCGGCGCGTTCACCGCACCGAAGGCGGGGAGGCCGATGACGTGGAGGTCGGTGATGGCGGCGTCACTGGTCGAGGCATCGTCGGCCGCGTGGGCCACCGCCCTGATGGCACGCGCCGACAGCGGATCGGTTGGGGCCCCCAGGTCGGCCGACCCGGTGGTGGAGGCATCGGGGTGGAGCGAGTCGGCGAACGCGGTGAGCGGGTACTTGAACTGGTTGCAGGCCTGCAGGATCGGCGCGAACTGCTCGGGGAACTGGCTGCCGAAGGTGGTGCACGCCAACGACGGGCCGGAGATCACGCCGTTGCCGGGGTAGAAGATCGACGCCCGCGCCGTCTGGTTCGACGAGTCGTACGTACCGGTTCCGTCGAGGGCGATGAAGCGGAAGGCGTCGTTGACCGGCAGGAACGCTTCGCGATCGAGGTAGGCGGAGACCACCTGGGACGACGCCGAGGAGCGGAACACGTCCGGCCTCGGGGCGGGGCCCTCCTGGGCCCCGACCGGCCCGAAGCCGGCCAGGGCGAGGCAGCCGACCGCCCCGGCGACGCAGACGCGCGCCAACCGGCGTCGCCATCGCGACCGCTGGTCGGTGCTCGTCATGGTTCCCTCCTGCGAAGCCCGCGGCCCCTCACCCGTATGAGTATGACGTGTCTGTCAGGTTTGGCGAAAGGTGCCGTTGTGACCCATATCTTCCACGCCGGTGACCTGGATCCCTTCGTTGCCGGACCAGAGCGGGTGGTCAGTCCCGGGGGAGGCCGAGGAGGCGCTCGGCGATCACGTTGCGCTGGATCTCGCTGGTGCCGCCGGCGATCGACAGGCTGCGGTTGCCGAGGAACCCGCCGACCCAGAGGGCGGCGCCGGCGTCGCCGGACGCTCCCGCCGGCCCGAGCAGCTCGAGCCCGACCTCCTGCACCCGCTGGTCGTGCTCCACGCCGAGCAGCTTGCGCACGCTGGCATCGGGGCCGGGAGCCGCACCGGAGAGCGCCCGGAGCGTCTGGCGGGTGCCGAGGGCGGCGAGGGCGTGGGCGGTGGCGACGAGATCGCCGATGGTGTCGGCGAGCAGCGGATCGTCGGCGATGCCTTCGGTGGCGGCCAGGGCCAGCAGCGACTCGAGCCCGGGGCCCATCGATGACCCCGAACCCATCGACACCCGCTCGTTGCCCAGCGTGGTCCGCGCCGCCTGCCACCCGTTGGTGGGGCTGCCCACCACGCACTCGTCCGGCACGAACACGTCGGTGAGGAATACCTCGTTGAACATCTCCGCCCCGGTGAGCTCACGAAGGGGGCGGACGTCGATGCCCTCGGTTCGCATGTCGACGAGGAAGCACCCGATCCCGTCGTGCTTGGGCGCGGCGGGGTCGGTGCGGGCGAGGCAGATGCCCCAGTCGGCGAAGTGCGCCAGGGACGTCCACACCTTCTGGCCGGTGAGCAGCCAGCCGCCGTCGGTGCGGACGGCCTTGGTGGTCAGCGAGGCCAGATCGGACCCTGCCCCCGGCTCGCTGAACATCTGGCACCAGGTGAGCTCGCCGCGCAACGTGGGCGGGATGAACCGCTCCTGCTGGGTGGCGTCCCCGTGCACGATGATCGTCGGCAGCGCCCACGCACCGACGGCGAGATGGGGGCGCCGCACCCGGGCAGCGCGGAACTCCTCGTCGACGACCAGCTGCTCCAGCGGGCTCGCGTCGCGACCCCACGGCGCCGGCCAGTGCGGCATCAGGTAGCCCGATTCGCCGATCCGGCGGTTCCACTCCGACTTCGGATGCTCGAGCAGGTCGGCGAGGAACGCCTGCACCTCGCCGCGGTGGGACTCGGCTTCGGGCGGGAGCGTGATGGTCGTGTCGCGGCGGAGTCCCTGGTGGACGAGCGTCGCCGTCTCCCGGTGCCAGCGCGGCGGCGTTCCGGTGAGCAGTCGCGTGGCCATCGCCCGCTTCAGGAAGAGATGGGCGTCGTGCTCCCAGGTGAAGCCGATGCCGCCCAGGACCTGGATGCAGTCCTTGGCGCACCGGTAGGCGGCGTCGGGTCCCATCCCGGCGGCGACGGCGACGGAGAGTGCGGCCGCCGGTTCGTCGCGGTCGATCGCGCCGGCGGCGTCCCACACCGCGGCGCGGGCCGCCTCCAGGGCACAGAGCATGTCGGCGCACCGGTGCTTCACCGCCTGGAAGCGCCCGATCGGGCTGCCGAACTGTTCGCGGACACGAGCGTGCTCGGCCGCGGTCTCCACACACCAGGCCGCCGCCCCCACCGCCTCGGCCGCGGCGAGCAGACCGGCGATGCCCTCGACGCCGGCGGCCCCGGCCGGGCAGACGAGTATGCAGTCCGGCTCGAGCCGCAGCGCCGACGCCACCACCCGCGCCGGGCGGCGGGTGCGATCGACGCCGGGCAGGGCCTCGACGGTCACCGAGTCGGCGGGTACCACCGCCCACCGCTGCTCCGTCGCGTCGTCGCTCCCAATGGGCAACAGGAGCGCGGTGGCCGACCCCGCACCCAGGACCACCTCCCAGCGGCCGTCGATATGGACGCCGTCGCCGGCCATGGAGGCGGCCACCGGCGGGCAACCGAGTCCGATGCCGGCCCGATCCGTGCCGTTCGCCAGCCCCGGCAGCACGGCCCGGATCCTGGCGTCGGCGGCGGCGAAGCGGCCGATGGCGGCGGAGACCATGACCGTCGGCAGGAACGGCCCGGGGGTGCACGCCCGGCCCAGCTCCTCGAGCACGACGCACTGCTCGAGCAGCCCGTAGCCCGAGCCTCCGTCGACCTCCGGCACGTGCACACCCAGCCATCCGAGACCGCCGAGCTCGTCCCACCACGCCGGCAGGGACTCGACGTCGGCATCCAGCACGGCCCGGGCATCGGCCAGCGGGCCGCGCTCGCTCGTCCACCGCCGCACCGTGTCGCGCAGGGCGACGTGATCCTCGTCGAGCCCGATGCCGGTGGCGGCGCTGCGTTCCATTCCCGCAGCTTCGCGAACCCTGACGCCAGTGTCATATCCGCACTAGGGTCCGCCCGTGGACGGCTGGGCCGAGACGGGAGGCTGACGTGGAGGCGAACGAGTTCCGCGGCACCATCGCTCCGTACCACTGGGATGCCGAGCCGTTCTGGCCGCCGGTACCCGAACCACCGTCCGGGGCACCGAACGTGGTGATCGTCCTGCTCGACGATGTCGGGTTCGCCCAGTTGGGCTGCTTCGGATCCGACATCGCCACCCCGGTGTTCGACCGGTTGGCGGATCGCGGGCTGCGCTACACCAACTTCCACACCACGTCGCTGTGCTCCCCGACCCGGGCCTGCGTGCTCACCGGTCGCAACCACCACAGCGTCGGCATGGGCCGCATCATCCAGCTGGCCACCGGCTTCCCCGGCTACGACGCCCGCATCCCCCGGTCGGCCGGCTTCCTCCCCGAGATGCTCACACCACACGGCTACGCCGCCTACGCGGTCGGCAAGTGGCACCTCACGCCCGAGGACGAGACCCACCTCGGGGCCAGCCGCGAGCGATGGCCCCTGGGCCGTGGCTTCGAGCGGTTCTACGGGTTCTTCGAGGGCGAGACGCACCAGAACGCGCCCGCGCTGGTGCACGACAGCCACCAGGTGCCGGCCCCGCGCTCGATCGCCGAGGGCTACCACCTCACCGAGGATCTCGTCGACCACGCCATCGAGTACGTCACCGATCTGCGCCAGGTCGACCCCGACAAGCCCTTCTTCCTCTACGTGGCGCCCGGTGCGTGCCACTCCCCGCACCAGGCTCCGCCGGCGTGGATCGAGCGGTACCGCGGCGCCTTCGACCGGGGCTGGGACGTGTGGCGCGACGAGTGTCTCGCCCGCCAGGTCGAGGCCGGCATCCTGCCGGCCCACACCGTCCTGTCCGAGCGGCCGGACTGGGTGCCGGCGTGGGACACGCTGTCGGAGCGCACCCGGGCCGTCTACGCCCGGTTCATGGAGGCGTTCGCCGGCTTCCTCTCCCACACCGATGACCAGATCGGGCGCCTCGTCGACCACTTGGAGGCCACCGGCGACCTCGACAACACGGTGTTCATGGTCCTGTCCGACAACGGGGCGTCGTCCGAGGGGGGCCCGGTGGGATCGCTCAACGACATCCGCACGTGGAACGCGGTGGCGCAGTCGGTGGACGAGGCGTGGGAGCGACTCGACGAGATCGGCGGCCCCCGCGTCCACAACAACTACCCGTGGGGTTGGACGGTGGCCGGCAACACCCCGTTCCGGCGCTGGAAGCGCGAGGTGCACGAGGGTGGCGTGGCCGATCCGCTGATCGTGTCGTGGCCCGACGGCATGGGAGACCGACGAGGTTCTGGGCTGCGCCGCCAGTACGTGCACGCCATCGACCTGGTGCCCACCATCCTCGACGCCATCGGGGTCGAGGCTCCGACCGAGCTGCGGGGTGTCGCCCAGCAGCCGATCGAGGGAACGTCGTTCCTCCCGACGATCGCCGACGAGGACGCGCCCGACGCCCACACCACCCAGTACTACGAGATGTTCGGCTGCCGGGCCATCTACCACGACGGGTGGAAGGCGGTGACCTACCACCCGATCCAGGACGACCTCCCCGGCATCGACAAGGTCCCGTGGGAGCTCTACGACGTGCGCGCCGATCCGGCCGAGACCAACGACCTCGCCGACGCCGAGCCCGAGCGGTTGCGGGCCATGATCGAGCGGTGGTGGGGCGAGGCGGCCCGGCACCAGGTCCTTCCCCTCGACAACCGGCCGTTCTCCGAACTGGTCCTCGAGCGCCCCGAGCGGGTGCCGGCCCGGAACCGCTACGTGTACCGGCCCCACACCGCCCAGGTGCCCGAGCCGGTGGCGGTGAACGTGAAGAACCGGCCCCACACGGTGACGGCGTCGATCACCGTGCCCGACGGTGGCTGCGAGGGAGCGATCATCGGCCAGGGCTCCTTCTTCGGCGGATGGGCGCTGTGGATCGGCGCCGACGGCCGGCCCCGATACGTCCACAACCTCACCAGCCGGGAGTGGACGCGGATCGAGGCTCCCGAGCCGCTCGGGCCCGGCGCGCACCAGCTCGAGCTCCGTTACGGACGGGTCGCGGATGTCCCGAAGCTGGCGCAGCTCGTCGTCGATGGCTCGGTGGTGGCCGAGGCCGAGATCCCCCGGTTCACGTGGAACCGCTTCTCCATCTGCGGCCACGGCCTCACGTGCGGCTGGGCCAACGCGCCGGCGGTGTGCGACGACTTCGAGGCCCCGTTCCCCTTCACCGGACAGCTCGATCCGGTGGTGGTCGACGTCGACGGCGCCCCGGTGGTCGACCCGATCGCCGAGGCCGACGACGTCATCGTCTCCCAGTAGCGCCCCGCGTCCCACCCCTGCCTCCCCCCAAACCCGCTTCTGGTCGGTCATCGGTCGCCCCTGATGGCGCGATGTCCGACCAGAACGTCCTGTGCGGTCGGTCAGGGGGTGGCGGTGCGGGCGCGGAAGCGCTGGTAGCGCTCGGCGACGGGGCCGACCCAGGCGGGATCGGGCTCGACGCGATGGCTGGTGCGCGCCCACCGACGGGCATCGGTGGCGTTGGTCTCCAGGCCGGCCACCACCCGAGCCTGGAACGCGGCGCCGAGGGCCGCACCCTCGGGCACGGCGACGACGTCGATGGGCAGGCCGGTGGCGTCGGCGATGGCCTGGATCCACCCGGCGGAGCGCGTGCCGCCACCGGTGGCGACGATGCGCTCTGGCGTCAACCCCGCGAGGTCGAGCTGGTGACGGATCACGAACCCGCCGGCCTCGTGGGCGGCCCGCAGGACGGCATCGGGTCCGTGGGTGAGATCGAGGTCGTGCAGGCCGGCCCGCCGCTGGGGATCGTGGAGCGGGACCCGCTCACCCCGGGGGTACGGCGTCCAGACCGGCACCCGATGCGGGTCGGTGGACGCCGCTTCGACATCGCCGGTGAGGCGGCGCACCCAGTCGAGGAACAGCCCACCCGCGTTGCTCGGTCCACCGATCAGCGACAGACCGGCGGCGGTGTGGGGGATGGTCCACAACCCGTCGACCTCCCGCCACTCGGGGATGACCGCCCAGCTGATCAGGGTGGCCCCGAGGATCACCAGCACGTCGCCGTCGTGGTCGGCGCCGGCCACGAGCTGCTCACCGAGGGCATCGATCGTTCCCCCGCCCAGCACGGCACCCCCGGCCGGGAGGTGGCCGCTGACCTGGCCCGCAGCCTGATCGCCGGGAACGATGCGCGGGAGCTGATCGGTACGCACGCCGGCCTGCTCGGCGATGGCCTCGTCCCACCCGACGTAGTCGAACAGCGGAACGGTGGTCATCGCAGTGGTCGTGTCGAGGACCGACTCCCCACCCAGGGCGAAGTTGGCCATCGCCTGCGCCGGCCAGAACCCTGCGGCCTCGGGGGCGTGGGCAGCACACCACCGGAGGAACCCCACCGCCTCGCCGCTCTGCGACGGGTCGGCCGACGCGTCCGCGCCTCCTCGAGCATCGCCGTAGAGCAGGCCGGGGGTGAGCGCCCGGCCCGATGCATCGACCGCGCACATCGACGGCACCATGGCGGCGACGTCCACCGCGACCACGTCGAGCCCATCGGCCACCGAGCCCAGGGCCGCCTGCACCCCGTCGTGCCACGCCTGGTCGGGACGGTGCTCGAGCTGGTCGGGGGCGACCACCACGAGATCGTGGGGGACACGCGCCCGCCGGACGACGGTCCCGTCGCCATCGGCCGCCACCGCCTTGACCGACGTGGTGCCGATGTCGATGCCCACCGTGACCTCGGTCATCTGCGAAGTATGACACGAACGTCAGACACGGCTACCGTGCTCCCATGTCCGGTCCGAGTGCGGCGGCGAGAGCGGTGACGTCGACGCCGGCCGCCGTGTTGTACGGACCAGGCGATCTGCGGCTGGAGCGACGCCCGGTGCCCCCGCCCGGCCCGCGCCAGGTCGTCGTCGAGGTCAGCCACTGCGGCATCTGCGGCACCGACCTGCACATGGTCGTCGAGGGCTGGGGCCGACCCGGCTCGGTCGGCGGTCACGAGTGGTCCGGCACCGTCGTCGCCACGGGAGCCGACGTGTCAGCGGTGGCGGTCGGCGACGCGGTCGTGGGTGGCCCTCCCCCGGCCTGTGGCACGTGCGAGCCGTGCCGGGCCGATCGTCCGTCGCTGTGCCTCGACCGGTCGGCGCCGGGGACAATCGGGCACGACGGCGCCTTCGCCCGCTACGTCTGCGCCGACGAGCGAGCCGTGGTTCCCGTGCCTGACGGGCTCGACCTGCGGTCGGCCGCGCTGGCCGAGCCGCTGGCCGTGGCCCTGCACGCCGTCACCCGGTCCGGTGTCCGTGCCGGCCAGCGCGCCCTCATCACCGGCGCCGGCCCGATCGGCAGCCTCGCCATCGTGGCCCTGCTGGCCCGGGGCGTCACCGACATCGTGGTCAGCGAGCCGAACCCGGCCCGACAGGCGCTGGCGTCCGAACTGGGCGCCACCGTCGTGGAACCGTCGGCGCTCGAGGTGCCGAGCATCGCCGAGCCCAGCCGCGTGGTGGACGGCGCCACCGACGTCGCCCTCGAGTGCTCCGGCAAGGCGGCGGCCATGGTGGCGGCCTGCGCCCAGCTGCGCCGGGGCGGCACCCTCGTCCTGGTGGGCTCGGGCATCGAGCCACCGGCGTTCGATCCCAACCGCATCCTGCTCAACGAGCTCGTGATCACGGGGGCGTTCGAGTACGACGCCCACGGCATCGCCGACGCGCTGGCGCTGCTGGCCGCGGGCGATGCTCCGTTCGACGCCCTCGTCGAATCGACCGACATCGGACTCGATGCCCTGCTCCCCACCATGCGCGACCTGGCCGCGGGTCGGATCGCGAGGAAGGTCCTCGTCGCGCCCGGTCGGTACCTGGGAGGCAACCGATGAGCAGCCCGCGCTTCAACCACGTCGCCATGAGCGTGCCGTCGTCGCTGCTCGACGACGAGGGCCGGGCCGACATCCTCCGCTTCCACGACGAGGTGTTCGGGTGGAAGGAGATGCCGACGATGACCGAGCCGGGCCGCCGGCTCGTGCTCCAGGCCTATCGCTGGGACCAGTTCGTGTTCCTCATCGCCGAGGACGACCCGATGCGCTGCCCGCGGCTCGACCACTTCGGCATGTCGGTCGACAGCCGTGAGCAGTTCGACGAGTTCCTCGACCGGGCCCGCGCCGTGGCGGCCGAGGACGACCGGGTGGAGCTGATCGACCACGAGGCGGAGGAGTTCGGCGACTTCCTCACCCTGCACAACTTCTACGTCCGCCTCCTCCTCCCGATGATGGTGGAGGTTCAGTACTACGACTGGGCCGAGGGGCTCGCACCGCAGGAGGCACCGTGAGCGACCGACCCACCGCGCTGGTGACCGCCCCCTTCCGGGGGCCGGGAGCAGACCGGCTGGCCGAGGTGGCCGACCTGGTCCTCGATCCGTGGATCGACCACCAGCCGCTCCGCCTCTACAGCGCCGACGACCTCGCCGCTCGGGCCGAGGCGGAGGGCGCCACCATCATCGTGTGCGAGGCCGACGAGGTGAAGGGGCCGGTCTTCGACCTCCCGCTCGTGGCCATCGGCTCGGCCCGGGGCGATCCCACCAACGTCGACATCGCCGGCGCCACCGCGGCCGGCATCCCCGTGCTGCACGCCCCCGGTCGCAACGCCGACGGGGTGGCCGAGCTCGCCGTGGGCCTGCTGTTCGCCGTCACCCGGCACCTGCTGGCCGCCGATCACGACGTGCGGACCGGCGAGATCTACCGCGACGGCTCCATCCCCTACCAGCGCTTCCGGGCCTGGCAGGTGGCCGGAACGACGGTCGGCATCGTCGGCCTCGGTGCCGTGGGACGGGCGGCGAAGTGGCGCTTCGAGGGCCTCGGCATGCGGGTGATCGCGGCCGACCCGTTCTCCTCCGACGCCACCCACTCCCTCGACGACCTGCTGGCCGAGGCCGACGTGATCTCCATGCACGCCGCGGTCACCCCGGACACGGCGAGGATGATCGACGCCGCGGCCATCGAGCGCATGCGCGACGGCGCCGTGTACCTCAACACGGCCCGGGCCGGGCTCCACGACCTCGACGCCCTCACCGAGGGTCTGGCCAGCGGCAAGCTGGGCGGCGCCGGACTCGACCACTTCGACGGCGAGTTCCTCCCGCCCGACCACCCCCTGGTCTCGATGCCCAACGTGGTCCTCGCGCCCCACATCGGCGGCGCCACCTACGACACCGAGGCCAACCACACCGCCATGCTCGCCGACGATCTCGTCCGGCTCCTCGCCGGCGAGCGCCCCCTCCACATCGCCAATCCCGAGGTGCTCGCATGACGACCGACCTGCGATCGATGCACGAGACGGTGCTGGCCACCGCCAAGGAGCTCAACGACCGTGGCCTGGTCGAGGGCAGCTCCGGCAACGTGTCGGCCCGCATCGACGAGCGCCACGTCTGCATGACCCCGTCGTCGATCCCCTACGACGGCATGGTCCTCGACGACCTCGTGGTCGTGGATCTCGACGGCAACGTCGTCGAGGGCGACAAGGGCCCCACCAGCGAGAAGGCGCTGCACCTCGCCTGCTACCGGGCCTATCCGGAGATCAACGGCGTGATCCACTCCCACGCCGTCTACGCCACCATGTTCGCCGTGGCCCGCCAGCCCATCCCCGCTGCCATCGAGGAGGTCTCCGTCTACATCGGCGGCGACGTCCCCGTGTGCGAGTACACCATGACCGGTACCGACGAGCTGGGCGACGAGGTGGCCTCCAAGTTGGCCGACCGGGCCGCCGCGCTGCTGGCCAACCACGGCATGGTCACGGTGGGCACGACGCTGGCCAAGGCCTTCCACGCCGCCGCCCTGGTGGAGCGCACGGCACAGATCGTCTACGGCGCCCGCCTCCTCGGCGAGGTCCATCCCCTGCCGGCCGAGGTCAACCAGAACATGGGCAGCGTCTACACCATGATGCGCTCGATGTGACCGAACCGGATCCCGTTCTGGGACGCGCCACACGTCGTGGAACGCGAGATCCGCGGCCCGGAACGGCTCAATGCGTTGCTCTGGTCCCGTCGAGGCGGTCGGTCAGCTCGGTGGAATCGATGACGACGTCATAGCCGTCGCGGTCGGACAGCCAGCCCCGGTTGCGGCGGTGGAGGTCGTTCCCGGGGTCGAAGCGGTTGAGGAAGACGACCGGCGCGGCCGGGGCGAGGGCGGCGACGGCGAGGCGGACGCGGTCGATCGTGCCGAGGGCGGCGTCGGCCACGAGCAGGACGGCGTCAGCCGCCAACGCCCCGACGAGGTCGCGGCTGTCGGCGTCAGCGGTGATCGGCGACCGGACGCCGCCGACGGTCTCCACGAACCCGACGTCGACACCTGGCGGCCAGCGCAGCTCGTCGAGCACCTCGGCCAGGGTGGGCGCGTCCAGTCCGAGGACATCGGTGGCCATCGGCGGTGCCATCGGGACCGGGTACCACCGATGCTCGGGGCACACGGCCTCGGGATCTTCGCCCCCGGCCGCGGCGAGGACGGCGGCGTCGGTGGGCTCGCTGTCGGTCGGATCGAACGACTGCGCCGGCTTGCGGGCGACGGCCGCCACACCCCGATCCCGCAGCGCCTCGACCAGCCGGGCCGTGACCCAGGTCTTGCCCACCTCGGTGGCCGTGCCGACCACCACCACCAGACGACGAGGCCGGTCCGCGGC
This sequence comes from uncultured Acidimicrobiaceae bacterium, assembly GCA_963731885.1. Classification (GTDB taxonomy): domain Bacteria; phylum Actinomycetota; class Acidimicrobiia; order Acidimicrobiales; family Salinilacustritrichaceae; genus Salinilacustrithrix. The sequence continues at coordinate 105,212 of CAVSXR010000052.1, forward strand.
ACCCGCGGTCACGCCAGCCCCACCGCGGTGAGGCCGTCGAGCAGGGCGTCGACCATGGCGTCGGTGTGCACCGCGGACAGGGCGACCCGCAGCCGGGAGGTGCCGGGAGCGACGGTGGGTGGCCGGATCGCGGGGACGAGCAGGCCACGGTCCAGGAGGGCAGTGGCCGCGGTCAGTGCCGCGGCCTCGTCCCCCACGACGTAGGGGACGATGGGCGACGGATGGCCGGGGCGGACCCGGTCGACCAGGCACCGGAGGCGGGCGATCAGCTCGGTGCCCTCCCGGCTCTGCACGACGTCCACCGAAGCGGCGGCGGCCGCGGCGTCGGCCGGGGTGAGGCCGGTGGTGAAGATGAACGGCCGGGCCCGGTTGACCAGGAGGTCGACCAGGGGTGCGGGGCCGCACACGGCTCCCCCCATGGCGCCCAGCGCCTTGGACAGGGTGACCACCCGGAGCACGTCGACGCCGTCGGTGCAGGGCATCGCGCGGTCCGAGCACCGCGTGGGCCTCGTCGAGGATCAGCAGCGCGCCATGGCGGGCGCACACCCGGGCCAGATCGGCAACCGGGGCTTCGTCTCCGTCCATCGAGTAGACGGCGTCAACCACCACGATGGCCCGATCGAGGGTGGACCGGGCCAGGAGGGTGTCCACGTGCTCGGGGTCGTTGTGGCGGGCGACGGCCACCGGTGACCGGCTCAGCCGGCAGCCGTCGATGATCGACGCGTGGTTGCGCTCGTCGCTGACGATGAGGCAGTCCGCTCCTCCGAGGGCGGCCAGCACCCCGAGGTTGGCGGCGTAGCCGGTGGGGAACACCACCGCTCGCTCGGTCCGCTTCCACGCACACAGCGCGGCCTCGAGCTCGTCGTGACAGGGCCGGGTGCCGACCACGAGGCGGCTGGCGGTGGCGCCCGCACCCCAACGGTCGAGCGCCTCGTGGGCAGCGCGGCGCACCGCGGGATGGGTCGAGAGGCCGAGATAGTCGTTCGACGCGAACGAGACGACATGGGCACCGTCGACCAGGCCGGCGGGTCCCCGGGCGTCGAAGCTGCGGGTCTGGCGCCACCGGTCGTCGGCGCGGATCCGCTCCAGCTGGTCGTCGGCCCAGGCCGTGAACTGCATGGCGCCATGATCCCATCGACTGCCCGAAAGGTCCGATTTCTTGCATCCGCGCCGCGGTTCGGAGGACGCTGGCCCGATGACCGACCTCCGACACGACTGGACGACGGACGAGGCCCTCGACCTGATCGCCACGCCCTTCCACGACCTGCTGGCCGCGGCCAACCGTGTACACCGCGAGCGCTTCGATCCCCACGTCGTCGAGGCCGCCATGCTGCTGTCGGTCAAGACCGGCGCCTGCCCCGAGGACTGCGCCTACTGCCCCCAGTCGGCCAAGTGGAACACCGATCTCGAACCGGCCCGCCTCATGCCGGTGGACGAGATCGTCGAGGCGGCCGGGAAGGCAAAGGCCACCGGTGCCACCCGCTTCTGCATGGGCGCGGCGTGGCGGTCGCCGAACGATCGCCAGGTGGCCGAGGTCGCCGAAGCGGTGCGGGCGGTCGGTGCGCTCGGCATGGAGACCTGCGTGACGCTCGGGATGCTGACCCGCTCCCAGGCCGAGACCCTCGCCGACGCCGGGCTCGACTTCTACAACCACAACCTCGACACTTCGCCCGAGTTCTACGGCGAGATCATCACCACCCGGACCTACGACGACCGGCTCGAGACCCTGGCCAACGTGCGCACCACCCCGGTGAAGCTGTGCTGTGGCGGCATCGTCGGCATGGGCGAGTCACGGCGCGACCGGGCCGGGCTCCTGGCCCAGCTCGCGTCGCTCGATCCCCACCCCGAGAGCGTGCCGATCAACCTGCTGGTGCAGGTGCCGGGTACGCCGCTGCACGGAACCGACCGGCTCGACCCGCTCGAGCTGGTGCGCACCATCGCCGCCGCCCGACTGATGATGCCGGGCTCGGTGGTCCGGCTGTCGGCGGGTCGGTCGGACATGAGCGACGAGCTCCAGGCCCTGTGCCTGCACGCCGGGGCCAGCAGCGTGTTCCTCGGCGACAAGCTGCTCACCACGGCCAATCCCGGCGAGGACCACGACACCGACCTGCTCGGCCGGCTCGACACGACGACGGCCACACTCGGGTGAGCGACTCCAGAAGCGGACTCAGCGGACGAAGTCCGCTGATGCAGCGGCGGAGTTGACGGGCCGGCCGGCCGAAGGACGGCGGGCGAGCAACTCCAGAAGCGGAGTCAGCGGACGAAGTCCGCTGATGCAGCGGCGACGACCGCCTCCATGGCGGCCGTGATGGCGTCGATGTCGTCCGCGGTGCTCACGTAGGGCGGCATGGTGTAGAGCAGCTTCCCGAACGGGCGGAGCCAGACGCCGTGGTCGAGCAGGATCTGTTGCGAGTCGACCATGTCGATCGGCTCGTCCATCTCGACCACGCCGATCGCGCCGAGGACGCGGACGTCGGCGACGCCGGGATGGCTGGCCAGCGGTGCGAGCCCGTCCCGGAGTCGGTGCTCGATGCCGGCGACCTCCTCTCGCCACGGGCGCGAACACAGCAGCCGGACCGACGCCAGCGCGACCGCGGCGGCCAGGGGGTTGCCCATGAACGTCGGCCCGTGCATGAGGGCGCCGGACTCGGCGGCCGAGACGCCGGCCGCCACTTCGGGCGTGCACAGCACGGCGGCCATGGTGAGGTAACCGCCGGTGAGCGCCTTGCCGACACACATGATGTCGGGGGCGATGCCGGCGTGGTCGCAGCCCCACAGCTCGCCGCTCCGCCCGAACCCGGTGGCGATCTCGTCGGCGATCAGGAGGACGTCGTGCTCATCGCAGAGCCGGCGCACCGCGGCCAGGTACTCGGGGGCGTAGAAGCGCATGCCGCCGGCGCCCTGCACGACGGGCTCGAGGATGACGGCTGCGACCTCGCCGGCGTGCTCGCTCAGGAGCCGTTCGAACTCGGCGATGTGGCCGGCGGCGAACGGCTCACCGAACGCCGGCTCGGGAGCGGGGGCGAACAGCTGCTGCGGGAGGATGCCCGAGAACATCGAGTGCATCCCGTTCTCGGGGTCGCACACCGACATGCAGGCCAGCGTGTCGCCGTGGTAGCCGGAGCGGACGGTCAGCAGCCGGGTGCGCTCGGGTCGGCCCGTGCCGCGGGCGTGCTGGAGCGCCATCTTGACGGCGACCTCGACCGACACCGATCCGGAGTCGGCCAGGAACACGTGCTCGAGACCGGCCGGACTGATCTCGACCAGCAGCTCGGCCAGCTCGACCGCGGGCTGATGCGTGAGCCCCCCGAACATGACGTGGGCGGTGGCGTCGAGCTGGGCCCGGACGGCGTCGTCGAGCACGGGTGCCGGTAGCCGTGGATCGCCGCCCACCACGACGACATGCCGTCGACCACCTCCCGCCCGTCGGCCAGGTGGAGGCGGGTGCCGGACGCGCCGACGACGGGGACGGCGGGCATCGACGCCGGCATGGGGGCGTACGGGTGCCAGACGGTGCGGCGGTCGCGCTCGGCCAGCTCGACCGCCCGGGGGGAAGGGGGCATCCGGCGAACCTACGCTGATGTCGCGACTCAGGCGGAGTTGACGAGCCGGCCGGCCGGAGGGCGACGGGCGAGCAACTCCAGCAGCGCAGTCAGCGGACGAAGTCCGCTGATGTAGCGACTCAGGCGGGCTGGGGGGTGATGAGCTCGAGCACGTTGTCGCGCATGACGGTGCGGACCTCGGCATCGGTGAAGGTGGGGATGTCCTTCACGAAGTCGGTGGGCTCGGGCAGGCCCTCGGCGTGGGGGAAGTCGGACCCGAACAGCAGCCGGTCGACGCCGATGGCGTCCTTGAGCATCGCCATGTCGTCCTCGTAGTACGGGGCGACCCACACGTGGTGCTTGAACTGCTCGACCGGGTGGACGTCGAAGACCATCGGCATCTTGCCGTAGCCGTCGGCCAGGTTGCGGAGCAGGTCGGGCACCCACATGGCGCCGTTCTCGATCGAGGCCACCCGCAGGTTGGGGAAGCGCTCGAAGACGCCGTGGCAGATGAGGGCGGCGAAGGTGTCGGAGATGCCCCGGTCCTGGAAGGCGACCAGCGGGAAGGTCGAGTGCTTGAACCCCTCGAACTGGCCCTTGGCCTCGCCGGTGCCCCAGAACTTGCCGTACTGGGACACCCCGCTGAGCCCGGCATGGAAGGCCAGCGGCACGCCGGCCTCGTTCAGCACGGCCCAGAACGGGTCGAACCTGGGGTGGCCGGGTGAGACGTACCCCTCTCCGTCAGGGACGGGCCCCGGGATGGTGACCAAGATCTTGGCGCCGGCCTCGATGGTGCGGGTGGCCTCGGCCGCGGCCCGCTCCGGGTCGGCCAACGTGAGCATGGGGGCGGCGAAGAGGCGGCCGTCGCCCTCGTCGTAGCCCCAGTCGTCGTCGAGCCAGCGGTTGAACGCCTCGAACGCCGCGCACAGGGCGGGGACGTCGCGCTTGAGCGCTTCCTGCATGCCCACGCCGAGCGTCGGGAACAGCAGGGCGCCGTCCATGTTCTGCTCATCGAGCATCCTCACCCGGGCAGCACGGTCGCGGTACTCGGGATGCTGCTCGAGGGGGTCGAGGTCGCCGAACATCGTCTTGAGGTCGAGCCCCTCGGTGTTCCGGCCCCGGAAGTAGTCCTCGAGGCTGCCCGGATGGGCGATGGGATCGAAGGTGGGGTTGGGGATGAACTTGTTGATCTTCCCGCCGACGAGCAGGCGGCGCTTGCCGCCGACGTCGGCCCACTGCATGCACCGCTTCGCCATCGACGGATCGATGTGACGGGTGAACGCGTCCTCCGCCTCGTAGTAGTGGTTGTCCGCATCGAACGCCCTGAACCCCAGATCAGCCATGGAACCAGTCTAGTCAGAAACCTGACGCCAGTGTCAGTAAAGTCGGCCCCGTGACGAGCCCCGATCTCCGCGCCCGGTACTTCGAGGACGGCTGGTGGAACGACGACACGTTCGCCGCCTTCATCGATCGACGAGTGGCCGCCGAACCGACGATGCGGGTCCGGATCTGGTCCGAGATCGCCCCCACCACGACGACCATCGGTGAGCTGCACCGACGGTCCCGCCGCCTGGCCACCGGGCTGCGCGACCGGGGCATCGGTCCCGGCGACGTCGTCGCCTACCAGATGCCGAGCTGGGCCGAGACGCTCGAGGTGCTGTGGGCCGGCTTCAGCCTCGGCGCGACCATGGTGCCGATCATCCACTTCTACGGACCGGGCGAGGTGTCGTTCATCCTGCGCCAGTCCCAGGCTCGGGCCCTGATCACCGTCGGGAGCTTCGGCGCGGTCGACCACCTCGCCAACCTGGAGATGATCCGCGACGACGTCGCCGAGGTCGAGACGGTCGTGGTCGCCGACACGGTGTCACGGGCCCGCGCCGTACCCGGTGCGATCGCCCTGTCCGAGCTGGCCGACAACGCTCCGCTCGCCGACGCCGCCTCGGTCGACCCCGATCTGCCGGCCATGATCGGCTACACCTCCGGGACCACCGCCGACCCCAAGGGTGTGGTGCACTCCCATCGCTCGCTGCTGGCCGAGGTCCGTCAGCTCGCCGCCATGCACGTCGACGGCGGCCGACCCTCGCTGATGGCATCGCCCCTGGCGCACATGACGGGGATGCTCGGGGGCAGCCTGATCCCGCTCCAGAACGGTCAACCCATCGAGCTGCTCGATCGGTGGGATCCGGGCCGGGTGCTCTCGATCATGGACCTCGAGGATCTGGGACCGGGCGGCGGCGCCACCATCTTCCTCACCAGCCTCCTCGACCACCCCGACTTCCGTCCCGACCACGCCCAGCGCATCGCCCGCTTCGGGCTCGGCGGCGCGCCGATACCGGTGGCGGTGGCCGAGCGGGCCGAGGCGATGGGAATCCGCGTCACCCGGGCCTACGGCTCGACCGAGCACCCGTCCATCACCAACTCACCCGCCAGCGACCCGGTCGAGAAGCGCACCCGCACCGACGGACGACCCCTCCCCGGCGTGGAGATCCGGATCGTCGCCGCCGACGGCACCGACCTCCCCGTCGGCGAGCCGGGCGAGATCCTGAGTCGGGGGCCCGAGCTGTTCATCGGGTACACCGATCCGGCCCTGACCAGATCGGTCATGGAGGACGGCTGGTATCACACGGGTGACGTCGGCGTCCTCGACGACGACGGCTACCTCACCATCACCGACCGCGTCTCCGACCTCATCATCCGGGGCGGCCTCAACCTGTCGGCCGCCGAGATCGAAGAACACATCGCCACCATGCCCGGCATCGCCGAGGTGGCCGTCGTGGCCACCCCGGACGAGCGGCTCGGCGAGCGAGCCTGTGCCGTCGTCCGGACCACGCCCGGTGCCGTCCCGCCCGACCTCGACGCCGTCCAAGCCCATCTCGCATCCACCGGATTCCCCAAGCAGAAGTGGCCGGAGTCGGTCCGAGTCGTCCCGGAGTTCGACCGCACGCCGTCGGGCAAGATCAAGAAGCGGACGTTGCGAACCCGGCTGGCCGACGGCGACCTCTGACCCCGTTCCCTGACAGTCGTGTCAGGTACGCTCGATTCCATGCCGATCGTCGATGCCTGGGTGAACATCTTCCCCGCCGCCTTCGCCGCCCAGTGGAACCGCCAGCGAGCCAACAGCGACGTGGGCCAACTCTTCGGTGAGGACTTCAGCAAGGGCGAGACCGTCGAGCACCTGGTGTCCGAGATGGACGAGGCCGGGGTGGATGTCGGCATCCTGACCACCGGGCTACGAGATCCCGACCGCGCCCACCACAAGGGCATGTACGCCGCGGAGGACTTCGTGGCCGTGGCCGAGGGGCACCCGGGCCGCTTCGCGGTGTCGGTCACCGTCGAGAAGGCCGACCGCCCCACCGACAACGCTCGTCGCATCCGCGAGCTGGCCGGGAACCCCCACGTGGTGATGGCCCGGGTGACGCCCCTCGTCGAGCAGTTCGACCTCAACCACCGCCTCTACTACCCCGTCTACGCCGCCTGCGAGGAGGCCGGTCTCCCGGTGTCGATCAACGTCGGCATCCCCGGCCCCAAGGTGCGGTCCCACTGCCAGCACCCGGAGCTGCTCGAGGACGTGCTGATCGACTTCCCCCGCCTCACCGTGATCGGCGCCCACATGGGGCATCCGTACGAAGCGCTGCTCATCCAGTACATGCTCAAGTTCGAACAGCTCCACCTCATGACCTCCGCCTACCTGGCCAAGTACATGGACCCGGCCCTGGTCACCTTCATGGACAGCTCCCGCGGCCGCGGCCGGGTGTGGTTCGCCTCCGACCACCCCGTGCTCCCGGTGGGCAAGGCGCTCGCCGCCGCCAGGGCGCTCCCCCTGTCGGACGACTCGATGACCGAGTTCCTCGGCGCCTCGGCAGCCCGGACGCTCGGGTTGCCGACGCAGTAGCCATGTCCGGGGCCGTCCGGCTCCTGCTCGGCGATTGACAACCGGGACCTGCTCGTGCAGCCTGAGTTGACATACGAAACCGAGATGTCAGGTCAACGGCACGGGACGATCGCGGTCACACCACCTCGGATCGATGCCGTCTGACACCTCCCGGCCGTCCGGAGCACAGACCCATGGCGTCGAACCCCACTCTCGCCGACAGACTCGGGGCCGCGCTCCTGCCGCCGGACGACCCCGAGGGGAACGAGGAGTCCGAGCAGTCGACCGCGGACCGCATTCTGGACGCGGCGACCCGCCGGTTCGCCGCGGTCGGCATCAAGGCGACCACCATGTCGTCGATCGCCGCTGAGGCCGGGCTGTCGAGGGAGTGGCTGTACCGCCACCACTCGAACAAGGAAGCCGTCGTGACCGCAGTCGTGCACCGCGAGCTGCGTCGCTTCATCGACGGACTCGCGACGGGCGTCCCGTGGACCGACGACGTGGCGGAGATGTTGACCGAGACCTTCGTGTACTGCGTCGAGTTCTTCCGCGACCGGCCGATCGTCGAGGGCATCGTCGACCGGGACATCAGGGCCAGCCCCGACGAGCTCCGCGCCCACGCCAGCGCGATCGTCGCGCTGGCCGTCCGCAGCTGCATCGACTACCTGGTCGAGCTGGGCGGCTTCGACGTGGCCCGCGCCACGGTCATCTCGGAGAGCTTGGTCCGTCTCGTCGGCTCGACGTTGCTGGCACCGACCGCGGCGCTCGACCTCCACGATCCGGCCGTGCTGCGCGACTACGCGGGCCGAGTCGTGCCGGCGATCGTGCGCTGCTCCTGAGCCCGCAGCCGTGTCGTACGTCACCCGGTCGCATGGTTGACAGCAGACTGGTGTCTGTGCACGATGAGTTGACATTCGTTCCTCGATTTGTCAGGTCACCTGGAGGATCCCGATGACGACGACGCTTCATCCCGCCAGCACCGCCGGCACTCGCATGCTCGAGACCCGCCGGCCGCACTTCGAGTTCGGGGAGCGCCTCGCCCATCGGCACTTCGCCCGGGGCGACCTGGTGACGAGCCACCTGGTCGCGGTGCTGTCGACCGTGATCCCGGACGGAGAGCGATTCGTGGTCGACGCGGTGAAGCGGTACCGCAACGACCTCGAGGACCCGGACCTCAAGAAGCAGGCCAACGCGTTCGTGGGGCAGGAGTCGATGCACCAGCGCGAGCACGAGGGCTTCAACGAGGTGCTGCGCCGGATGGGCTATCCGACCGAGGTGATCCATGCCATCGGGTCGGTGTTCTTCACCATCGCCCGGCGCCTGCCCCGGCACACACAGCTGGCCATGACGGCGGCGATCGAGCACTGGACCGCGGTCCTCGCCGAGCAGGTGCTGGACCGGACGTCGGACGAGCCGCCCGCGCTGGACCACGTCGACGAGGAGTTCCAGGCGCTCATCGTGTGGCACCTCATCGAGGAGATCGAGCACAAGTCGGTCGCCTTCGACATCATGCAGGCACTCGGTACCACGGAGGAGCAGCGCATCGCCGCCATGCGACTGCTGCGGCAGATGATCACCCCGCTCCTGGCCGCCAGCATGCTGGCCTCCCTCGCCACCGACCCGGCGGCGTGGAACCCGTTCAACATCCGCCGCAGCCTGCGATGGCTCCGGTCGAACTCGGCGATCGCCCAGCGCGGCTTCATGGACCTGATCCGGGAGTGGGACCACGTGGGGTTCCATCCCGACCAGCGCGATCACGCCGAGCTGCTGGAGTGGTGGCGAGCCGAGGCCTTCGGTCCGGGCTCGATCGTGGAACAACGGTCCCGCCGAGTGGCAGGCTGAACCGAACCATCCCGCCGAACTGACGTCACCGATGACCACCACCGAACCGACACCATCCACCCGGCTCGACCGGGACGCCATCCGCGAGAGGTACCGCGCCGAGCGGGACAAGCGTCTGCGGGCCGACGGCAACGACCAGTACATCGAGGTCACCGGCCGCTTCGCCCACTTCGTCGACGATCCGTACGTGGAGCCCGTCGAGCGGGAGCCGCGGTTCGACGAGGTCACCGCCATCTTCATCGGGGGCGGCTTCGGTGGCTTGGTGACCGGCGCACGTCTGGCCGAGCAGGGCATCCAGGTCCGCATCATCGAGAAGGGCGGCGACTTCGGCGGTACCTGGTACTGGAACCGCTACCCCGGCGCCCAGTGCGACACCCACAGCTTCGTGTACATGCCACTGCTCGAGGAGACCGGCCACGTCCCCACCGAGAAGTACGCCCACGGCCCCGAGATCCTCGAACACTCCCGCCGCATCGGCACGCACTTCGGCCTCTACGACGATGCGATCTTCCAGACCGAGGTCACCGAGCTCGAGTGGGACGACGACGCCGCCCGCTGGATCGTGCGCACCAACCGGGGCGACGAGATGCGGGCCCAGTTCGTGCTCATGTGCACCGGTCCGCTGCACCGCCCCAAGCTCCCCGGGATCCCGGGCATCGAGACCTTCGGTGGCCATGCCTTCCACACCAGCCGGTGGGACTACGCCTACACCGGCGGTGACCCCGACGGTGGCGTGATGACCGGGCTGGCCGACAAGCGGGTCGGGATCATCGGCACCGGCGCGACGTCGGTGCAGTGCATCCCGCACCTGGCGCGGGCAGCCGGTCAGCTCTACGTCTTCCAGCGCACGCCGAGCTCGATCGACGTCCGCGACAACGCGCCCACCGACATGGACTGGTTCGAGAACGAGGTGCTCGAGCCGGGCTGGCAGGACCGCTGGCTGCGGAACTTCACCGCCCACTTCGCCCCCGGGACGGTGCCGGAGGAGGACCTGGTGGGCGACGGTTGGACCGATCTGGCTCGCCGCATCCGCGACCGGATGTTCCAGCTGTTCACGTCGAACGACGGGACCGAGGTGACCGTCGAGCGGATGATGGAGACGTTCTTCGACGCCGACGACGAGAAGATGAACGAGATCCGCGCCCGGGTCGACGAGCTGGTCGGCGACGCCGACACCGCCACGGCGCTCAAACCGTGGTTCCGCCAGCTGTGCAAGCGGCCGTGCTTCCACGACGAGTACCTCCAAGCGTTCAACAACCCCAACGTCACGCTGCTCGACACCGACGGCCAGGGCGTCGAGCGCATCGACGAGACCGGCGTCTGGGTCGGCGGCGTCCACCACGAGCTCGACTGCCTCATCTACGCCACCGGGTTCGAGGTCGGCACGTCCTTCACCCGACGGTCCGGCTTCGACGCCGTCGGGCGCGACGGCGTGCGCCTGTCCGAACACTGGGGACCGAGCATGCGCACCCTGCACGGCATGCACGTCCACGGATTCCCCAACCTGTTCCACGTCGGCGCCGCGCAGGGTGCAGGGCTGATCGCCAACTACCCGCACAACCTGACCGAGGCCGGGGCCCACGTCGCCCACATCATCCGGCACCTGCTCGACGACGGGATCGAAGCGGTCGAGGCCACGGCAGAGGCGGAGGAGGGCTGGCTCCAGGTGCTGCGGGGCAACGAGAACCCCATGTCCGGCATGGTCCTCGGGTCCACCGAGTGCACGCCCGGCTACTACAACAACGAGGGCAAGGGGTTCGACGAGGGCTTCGTCGGCCCCGGGTACCCCGGCGGCGCGCTCGCCTTCTTCGACCTCATGGCGCGCTGGCGAGACGCCGGCGACCTCGAGGGGCTCGAAACGCGGTAGCAGAGCATCCCGGCCGACCGGCGACGTGCGGCGCTCAGCGCCGGGGCAGACCGAGGACCCGCTCGGCGACGATGTTGCGCTGGATCTCCGACGTGCCGCCGGCGATGGTGTTGTTGAACGAGCGCAGCCAGCGGATGGCCCAGGCCACACCCGTGGTGCTGTGCTCCCACGACGCCCCGGCCGAGCCGTCGATGGTGGTGGGGCCGGCGTCGAGGTCGAGGGCGAGGTCGCCGAGAGCGGCGACGACGTCGGCCGCCAGGCGCTGGGCGATCTCGCTGCCGTACAGCTTGAGCAGGGACTCCTCGGGCACGTCGTCGCCCCGGGCCGCCTTGGCGAAGCCCCGGTAGCCCATGGCCTTCATGGCCTGGACCTGCATGTGGGCCCGGGCCACCTGGGAGCGGAACACGGCATCGGCGGCCAGGACCCGGCCGTCGGGAAGCGGCGAGCGAGCGGCCCGCACCAATCGGTCGAGCTCCCGCTCGAGGCCGGTGGTGGCCGAGATCCACAGCATCCCCCGCTCGTGGGCCAGCGAGGAGGTGGCGATCCCCCACCCGTCACCCAGCTCCCCCACCACGTTGACGGCCGGCACCCGCACGTCGTCGAAGAAGACCTCGTTGAAGTCGGCGTGGTCGGGGTCGGTGAGCTCGGGCAGCGGCCGGACGGTGATGCCGGGGGTGGCCATGTCGACGAGCAGGACCGAGATCCCCTTGTGCTTGGGCACGTCGGGGTCGGTGCGCACGAAGGTGAAGCACCAGTCGGCGTGCTGGGCGCCGGAGGTCCACACCTTCTGGCCGTTCACGACGAAGTCGTCGCCGTCGGGGACCGCGGTGGTGCGCAGCGACGCCAGGTCGCTGCCGGCGTCCGGCTCGCTCATGCCGAGGGCGAAGGTCAGCTCGCCCCGCAGGCAGGGCAGGGCGAAGCGCTCGATCTGCTCCGGCGTGCCCCGCTCGATGATCGACGGCGAGATGATCGACAGGCCCTGCGGGTTGTAGCCCCGGGGCACGCCGGCCGCGGCCACGGCCTCGTGGTACACCAGCTGCTGGCGGGGGGTGGCGTTGCGGCCGCCGTACTCGGGCGGCCAGCCGGGCATGAGCCAGCCGGCGTCGAACATGGTGCGCTGCCACTTCGCGGCCCACGGCGGGAGGTGGGCGGTGGACAGGATGGGCTCCTGCCGCTCCTCGGCCGGGGGCAGGTGCTCGTCGACCCAGGCCAGGAACTCGGCCCGGAAGGCCTCGGTGGCGGCGTCGTGGTGGAGGCGCACCAGCGGTGACTACTCGACCGGCAGGGCGACGTCGACGGTGGCCTTGGCCATCGTCGTCCCCGTCTGGTTGGTCAGCTCGACCGCCACGATGGCCAGGCTCTGGCGGCGCTCCTGGCGCACCTCGACCACCTCGCCGGCGAGGAAGGTGGCGTCGCCGGTGAAGGCCGGGTTGCGGTACTGGGCGTTGGAGTGGACGATCTCGCCCCACTCCCCCGCCCACGCCGCCACGTAGTCGAGGATCCAGGCGCCCATCGACGCGCCGTAGCCGTAGCCGCGGGCCATCCCGACGTGCTGGGCCCAGCGGGGTTGGAGGTGGCCGCGGGACGGGCCGTAGTAGGCGCCGTCGGTCAGCTCGGGGTTGGTGCGTTCCATCCGCTTGTCGCCCTCGAAGCCGGCCATCTCCTTGGTGTAGCCGAGGTCGAGGGCGCTCACCGTGGTGGGCCCGGTCTTCATGCCGCCCCAGATGGTCATGGGGTAGGCCCGCCACTCGGTGGCGAAGCTGGCCAGGCTGTGCGGGCCGAGGACGTGCTCGGCCAGCCGATCGCCGACCGCCACGCTCGAGAACAGGCGCTTGTCGTGACGGAGCTGCTGGATCTGCTCGATGAACGCCATCTTGCGCTCCTCGAGCTCGTCCAGCTCGGCGTCGGTCCACTCGGGGTCGCGGGCCTCGTCGAAGACCTTCTTCTCCTTGGCCTCGCGCACCGGGTAGCGGATGGCGGTGGACCGCTGCTGGGCCACGCGCTCGCCGCGCTGGTTGATGTAGAGGGTGTCGCCGCGCTGGAAGCAGGTGGGGCCGGCGAAGCTGGTCTCGGTGACCTTGTAGTCGTAGGGCATCCGGTGGCACACGAGGTGGTCGCCGGGCCGGATGCGGGGCCCGAAGAACCACCACTCGTCGCCGCCGAAGATCAGGTGCGAGTTGGGGATGCGGCCCACCTGCGCCGGCGAGCACCCGTGGCTGGTGTCGCAGGCCACGGTGAACGACTGGGGGGCCACCAGCTCGCCGAAGCGGCTCTCCGCCACCCACCGCATGTCGTAGTGGAGCGGGTTCGGGTAGTGCATCGCCTGGGCCCACCGGCGGATGTCGCTGGCCGTCACGTCGTCGTTCAGCTCGCCCGGACGCATGGGGACGCCCATGTGGCGGTCGAGGTCGGACGTGTCGAGCACCGGCTCCCCGGCGGTCTGGCCGGCACCGGTGTCGGACTCGGAGGTGGTGGTCATGGTCGATGCTCCTGTGCGTGGTCAGGCGGGACCGGTGGCCGCGGCGAGACGCCGGGTGGCGATGGCGATGAGCTCGTCGTCCCGGACCTTGGTGTCGCTGCCGGTGGTGGGCAGCTCGCCGGGGGCGAAGAACAGGACGTGGCGGGGGACCTTGTACTTCGCCACCCGCTCGGCGAGGAAGGCCTGGAGGTCGTCGGCGGTGACCGCGCTGTCCTCGGCGACCTCGGCGCAGAGGGTGACGACCTCGCCGAGTCGGTCGTCGGGGAGGCCGATCACCTTGGCCCGCCGCACGTCGGGACAGGCCCGGAGGGCGAACTCCAGCTCGGCGGGCGAGACGTTGGCGCCGGCGGTCTTGATCATCTCGGTGCGCCGGCCGGTCCAGTGGACGGCGCCGTCGTCGTCGACGTAGCCGGCGTCGCCGGTGTGGAGGAAGCCGTCGGCGTCGAGGGTCTCGTCCCGGGTCTTGCCCACGTAGCGGTCGAGGACGCTGGGGCCGGCCACCGCGATCTCGCCGTCCTGGCCGGGACCGAGGGCCGCGCCGGTGTCGGGGTCGACGATGCGGAGGCGGACGCCGGGCAGCAGCAGCCCGGTGCTGGCCTTCATCTCGTCCCGGGTGTTCCACCACCGGTGGCTGACGACGCTGGCGCAGGTCTCGGACATGCCGTAGGCGATGGGCATGGTCCAGGTGGTGTCGCCGTCGACGGTGGGGTGGCGGGTGAAGACCGACTTGCCGTACACCTCCCGCAGCGACGACAGGTCGGTGGTGGCCCAGTCGGGGTGCTCGGCCAGCGCGCTGGCCTGGTGCGGGAGCGTGTAGGGCTCGGTGACCCGCTCGCGCTCGAGAAGGCGGAGGGCGTCGCCGGCGTCGAAGGTCTCCTGGAGGACGACGCAGCCGCCCGCCGCCAGCGTGGGGCCGAGGGCGGTGGTGAGGCCGGCGGTCCAGAACAGGGGCAGCGGCGCCCACAGGCGGGTGTCGGGCCGGCGGCGGAAGATGTCGACGTGGAGCCAGGACTGGAGCGCGGGCGCCCGGTGCAGGTGGATCATCCCCTTGGGCTCGCTGGTCGTGCCGGAGCTGAACAGGATGAGGCCGGGGTCGCCGGGACCGACCTGCGCGGCGCGGGCATCGATCCCGCCGGCGTGCAGTTCGCCCGCGGCGAGGAACTCGTCCCATGTCGCGTCGCCGATGGCGGCGGTCCATTCGAGGAACGGGAGGTCGGGGCGGCCGACGAGTTCGTCGACCTCGGCACCGAGGCCGCGGCCCAGAAGCGTCGTCTGGGTGAGCACACCGGACACGGCCGACCGGGCCAGCAGGTCGACGAGCTCGGCCGCGGTGGAGAAGGTCGACAGCGGCACGGCCACGCCGCCGGCCAGCGCGGTGCCGAACAGCGCGGCCACCGCCTCGGGCCGGTTGCCCATGACGATCCCGACCCGGGTGCCGAGCCCGACGTGGCGGGCCACGAGACCCGCCGCCACGGCCCGGGACTCCCGCTCGAGGTCGGCGTAGGACCAGCGGACCGTCTCCCCGCCGCGCAGGGGGTCGTCGAACACCAGGGCCTCGCGCTCGGCGTGGCGGGCGCAGGTCTCGACCAGGAGCCCGCCCAGCGTCAGCGCGCCGACCCCGTCGGTGGCGTCGAGCGGCGGGCCCTCGAACGTCGTCACGCCGAGCCGCCGTGGGGGAACAGGCCGGCGAAGCCGGTGCGCTCGATGGCGTCGGCCAGCAGCCCGGCAGTGGTCTCGGCGCCGAACGGCAACCGGAGTGCGGGCTGGAGGTGCCGGACGATCACCGAGATGTCGTACTCGTCGCACATCCCGGAGGCACCGTGGAGCTGCTGGGTGACCCGCAGCACGGCCCGAGCCGAGTCGAGGGCGCCGAGGCGCGCGGCCAGGGCGTCGGCGATGGCCTCCTCGGGCACGGCGTGGCACCGCCAGAGAGCGAACTGGACCAGCTCGTCCACTCCGGCCGCGGCGACGTGGGCGTCGGCCAGCTGGAACTGGACGGCCTGGAACTTCGACAGCGGCTGGTCGAACTGGACCCGCTCGACGACGTGGTGGGTGGCGAGTCCCACCGCCGCGTCGAGGGCCCCGGCGACGACGAACCCGGTCAGGGTGAGGTGCAGGGCGATCTCGGTCGGCGTCACCCCGGCCTCGCCGGTGGGGGCGACGTCGCCGACGAAGGGACCCAGCCGGGTCCCGAGCCGGTCACCGGTGGGGCCGGCGGCCTCGGCCTCGCCGTCCACGGACGCGAGCCGCCACTCGGGGAACACGTCGGCGTGGTCCACCCGCGCCCTCGACCCGTCGGGCACCGGGAGCTGACGTTCATGGCGCCCCGGGCGGAGGGCCAGCGGGGTGGCGAACACGGCGGGAACGACGGGATAGGGCAGGACCACCGCACCGGCCGCCCGACAGAGCGCAGCCGCGGCCTCGGCCGAGTCGGGGTCGGCGGCGGCGTCGAGGTCGGCGGCACCGAGCTGGTCGAGCAGGGGGGCGATCACGGAGGCCCTCAGGGACGGGTCGACCTCGGCCCGGCGGGCGAGATCCACACCCCCGGCATCGGTGAAGGCCTTCGACGCGATCTCGCCGAAGGCCCGGGCGTCGTCACCGAGATGCGGGTTCATCGGCCCATCCTCATCTCGCGGCACCGATCAGGGCGCGGGACACGATGATGCGCTGGATCTCGATGGTGCCCGAGGCCACGGTGGCGGCCTGGGCGTAGCGCCAGTGGTCCTCCACCGCTCCGGCCAACGGGGCGCTCGGACCGGCCTCCAGGCTGCGTTCCTCGAGCACCTGGAAGAGCAGCTCGGCGATGGCCTGGTCGCACTGCACGATGGCGAGCCGGGCCGCACTGGCCGTGGCGTCCTGGGGTTCGCCCCGCTCCTGCTCCTCGACGGTGCGGTAGGCGAGCAGCCGCGCCGTCCGCACCTGGACCAGGGCGCGGGCCCAGGCCGGCCGCAGGGCGGCGGGGAGTGCACCGATCCCGCCCAGCTCCTCGGCCACCAGCGACAGGAGCCGCTCGCAGCGGGCGTAGCGGGCGATGCCGACCCGCTCGTGGGCCAGGGCCCGGCGGATCACGCTCCACCCGTCGCCCACCTCGCCCAGCACCTCGTCGGGACCGACCTCCACGTCGTCGAAGAACACCTCGTTGAGATGGTGGCGGCCGAGCATGCTGCGGATGGGCTGCACCGTGACGCCCTCCCGGTCCATCGGCACCAGGAACATGGTGATGCCCTCGTGCTTGCGCTTCCCCTTCGGCCCCACCCGGGCGGCCAGCACGCACCACTGGGCCATCTCGGCGTACGACGTCCAGATCTTCTGCCCGTTCAGACGATACATGGCGGTCTGCTCCGCAGCGCCGCGTGCCGGCTGCTCGCGCCGGCTTGCCGGCGCGCTCCCGACGCCGGCCTCGTCCAGAACGGCTCCTGACGCGTCGACCGGGTCGGCGCGGGTGGTGAGGGAGGCGAGGTCGGAGCCGGCGTCGGGCTCGCTGAAGCCCTGGCACCAGATGACCTCACCGCGGGCGATGGGCGGCAGGAACCGGGCCTTCTGCTCGTCGGTGCCGTAGGCCATGATCGCCGGACCCACCCAGTTGAGCCCCATGTACTGGGCGCCCCGGGGCTCGTGGTGGGCCCACATCTCCTCGCGCACCACCGTCTGGTCCCAGACCGATCCGCCGGCGCCCCCGTACTCCTCGGGCCACGACAACGTGAGCAGACCCTCGTCGGCGAGCCGGCGGCAGAAGCGTTGCGCCCGGGCCAGGTCGTCGGGATCGTCGGAGAAGGCGCCGAGCCAGCCGGCGGGGATCTCGGCCGCGATCAGCTCCCGGAGCCGTGTCCGCAGGGCGTCGGCCGATGCACCGAGCTCGTAGTCCACGCTCACCACCCTCCGTTGTGCGTACCGATCGGTCCATGGACGATCATACGAACATGACTCGCGCGTTCGAAATGCCTGTCCGGATCGGCGACGTGTTCGCCTCCCCGCTGTCGAACGCTCCGGATCGGGAGGCGCTGGTCACCCGCCGGGTGCGCTGGACCTACCGCGAACTGGACGAGGCCTGCGCCCGAGCCGCGACCGCGCTGACCGAGTTCGGCGTGCGCGCCGGCGACCGCGTCGCGGCCGTGTTGCCCAACGACGCCGACATCATCGTGGCGTTCCACGGGGCCATGCGCCTCGGCGCCATCTGGGTCGGGATCAACCAGGCCCTGGCACCGCCCGAGAAGGCGTTCCTGCTCGCCGACTCGGAGTCGTCGCTGCTGCTGTGCGACCTCGCCACGGCCGACTCGCTCACCCCCCACCGCCGCGGACTCCCGGCCCTGCGCGCCATCATCGACGACGCCTCGTGGCGAGCCGCCATGGACATGGCCGCTCCGGCGCGACAGCTGGCGCCCGTCGACCCCGACGCACCCGCCGGGTTGGCCTACACCAGCGGGACCACAGGGCGACCGAAGGGCGCCATCCACTCCCAGCGCAACCTCTTGCTGCCGGGTGCGGTGCTCACCGAGAGCCGCGGCTACGGACCCGAGCTCCGCAAGGGCGATTGTCTGCCCCTCACGATCCTCAACATGGTGGTGCTGACCACACTGTTGGTGGCCCAGGCGGAGGGCACGACCGTGATCATGGATCAGCTCTACGCCGAGGGGGTGGCCGGCTGGATCGACCGGGAGCGGGTCACGGTCTGGAACGGGCCGCCCGCCATCCTCCACAGCCTGGCCGCCTCGCCCGACGTCACCCCGGACATGCTCGCCACCCTCGACGAGGTCTGGTCGGGCGGCTCCGACCTGCCCGAGGCGCTGCGGGAGCGGTTCGCCGAGCGGTTCGGGCTCCCGATCATCGGCACCTACGGGCTGTCCGAGGCCCCCACCGTGGTGAGCATCGACCCGCCCGACGGCACCCACGTCGCCGGCGCCAGCGGCCGCGTGCTCCCCCATCTCGACGTCCGGGTGCTCGACGACGACGGCCAACCGGTGAGCGAGGGCACGGTCGGCGAGCTGTGCCTGGCGCCGGCCCCGTCGGGTCCCTTCGCCGGTTGCTACACGCCGATGCTGGGCTACTGGAACCGTCCCGAGGCCACCGAAGCGGTCCTGGCCGGTGGCGTGGTGCACACCGGCGATGTCGGTGTGGTCGACGGCGAGGGATGGCTGTCCGTGCGCGATCGCAAGAACCTGGTCATCGTCCGCGGCGGCGCCAACGTGTACCCGGCCGAGGTCGAGCGGGTACTGCACGCCATCGACGGCGTGGCAGGAAGCGCGGTGACCGGCGTGGCGGACGAGCGTCTGGGCGAGCGGGTGGCGGCCGCCGTGGAGCTCGACGACGGAGCCCACCTCACGGTCGAGGAGATCACCGAACGCTGCCGGAGCGAGCTCGCTCGCTACAAGGTGCCGGAGCGGATCGTGGTGGTCGAGGCCCTGCCCCGCAACGCCATGGGCAAGGTCGACCGCACCGCGGTCGACACGCTGTTCGAGGTCTGAACCGGTCACGGCGCCACGCGTAGGGTGCTGCCGTCCACGGCGAGGCACGCACCGCTGATCCAGCTGGCCGCCTCCGACGCCAGGAAGCAGATCGCAGCGGACACCTCGGCGGGCTGGCCGAATCGACCGGCGGCCACCGGATCGTTGGCCATGGTCAGCTCGAGCACATCGTCCACCGACGTTCCGGTCCGCTCGGCGGCGCGCTCGGCGTTGGCGAGGGTGCCCTCGGTCAGGACCACGCCCGGGATCACGCAGTTGGTGTGCACGCCCTCGGCCGAATAGGCCCGGGCGAAGCTCTTGGTCAGGTTGACGAGGGCCGCCTTGGCCGCGCCGTACGCCGCGAACGCAGGATCGGGCTCGCGGGCGTAGGTCGAGGCCACGTTCACGATCCGGCCCCAACCCGCGGCCCGCATCGGCTCCACGGCCGCGACCGACAGATCAGCAGCGGCGAAGAAGTCGACGTCGAAGGCGGCCCGCCAACGCGGGGCGGTCATGTGATCGAGGCGCGCTGCGGCCGGACCGCCGGCGTTGTTGACCAGCACGTCCAGTCGGCCGAAGCGATCGAGCGCGGCGGCCACGACGGCCGCCGCGGCGGATGGTTCGGCCACGTCGACGGTGAACGCCACGACCGATCCGGGACCCGGCGCGTCGGCGGCCAACGACTCGAGATCGGCCGTCGTGCGGGCGCAGGCGATCACGTGGGCGCCCTCGGCCGCGAGGTCGATGGCCACCCGCCGGCCGATCCCCCGTCCGGCCCCGGTCACGACAGCGACGCGGTTGGCGAGCCCCGTGTCCACGAGCGGACGCTACCATCCCTGACGTGAGCGTCACACTTGCCTCGCCGCCATGCGACGACCCCCGACCGTGTCGATGAGTACCGGCGCAGGCGGCCCCGCGGCCGGCGCCACCTGGACGGGCTCGGGCTCACCGACCTTCCCCACCCACGCTCCGACGGTGACCGGCCTGCTCCGCCACGCCGTGGCCGCGCACCCCGACAACCTCGCCGTCGCCACCCCGGGCGAGCGCCTCACCTATGCCGAGCTCGACCAGGCCTCGGCGACGCTGGCCTCGCGCCTCGTGCGGTTCGGGGCCGGCAAGGGCACCCGGGTCGGGATCCTGCTCCCCAACGGTGCCGCCTGGGTGACGGCGTGGGCCGCCGTGACCCGCATCGGCGCGGTCGCCACGCCGGTCAACACGTTCTACAAGACCCCCGAGCTGGCCACCATGCTGCGCCACGCCGACGTGCAGATCCTGGTGGCCACCCCGGCATTCGAACCCCACGACTACGCGGCACGGTTGCTCGACATCGCTCCCGGCCTGGCGTCGGCCGCCGCCCCCGAACCCCTGCTGGTGCCCGAGCTCCCCCAGCTGCGACACATCCTGTTCTGGGACGACGCCCCGTACCAGTGGGCCACCGCCGGCATCGGCCACGACCTCGCCAGAGCACCCGACGCCGCCCTGGCCACCGTGACCCGGGCCATGGAGGACGACGTCACCCCCGCGGACCCGATGCTGATCACCTACACGTCGGGCTCCACCGGCGAACCCAAGGGCGTGATCCACGGCAACGGGCCCTTGCTCCGCCACGCCCGCAACCTGGCCGCCATGTCGGGAATCGGGCCCGACGATCGGATCTGGACGCCGATGCCCCTGTGCTGGGTGGGGGGCTTCGCCTTCACGCTCCTGCGAGCCCTGTCGGTGGGCGCGGCGTTCGTGACCCAGTCGCGGCTCGACGCCGGCGAAGCCCTCGGTCTCCTCGAGCGCGAGCACGTCTCGTGCGTGAGCGCCTGGCCGTCGATCGGTGCCACGCTCACCGCCCACCCCGATTACGCCACCACCGATCTCTCCTCCCTCCGCCTGGGCACGTTCTACGAGGGGCGGGCCCCCGAGTGCCGACCCGAGGACCCGACGCTCGGCGTCACCTCGCTGGGGATGTCCGAGACCGGCGGCCCCCACACGTTCTGGACGCTCGACGACGATCTGCACGGCTCGCCCGAGGAGTACCGCGGCGCCTTCGGCCACGAGGTCCCCGGCGTGTCGCACCGCATCGTCGACGCCGACGGCAACGACGTGCCCGAAGGCACCGAGGGCGAGGTCCTGGTGCGGGGCTACAGCGTGATGCTCGGGCTCTACAAGCACGAGCGGGCCGACGTCTTCGACGACGACGGCTGGTACCACACCGGCGACCGAGGCCGGTTCCGCGACGGATGGTTCTTCTTCACCGGCCGCCAGTCCGACCTCATCAAGGCCAAGGGTTCCAACGTCGCCCCCGCCGAGGTCGAGCGGGCGTTGGTCGGCATCGACGGCGTCGGCCAGGCCTACGTGTTCGGGGTGGACCACCCCGAACGAGGTCAGGACGTCGTGGCCCTGGTGGTACCCGAGGCCGGCCAGCCGAGCTCGGCCGACGAACCGGCACGGATCTCCGCCGAGCTCCGCGACCAGCTGTCGTCGTACAAGTTGCCGCGACACGTCTTCCTGATCGACGCCGGCCAGGTCCCGTTCCTCACCAGCCAGAAGCCCGATCGGCGTCGCCTCGCCGCGGTCGCCGCCGACCTCGTCCACGCTGCGAGCGCCCCGTGACCACCGACGAGGTTCCCAGCGCCCCCCAGGGCGATGCCCGCGCCCGCGGTGGACAGCCGGCGCAGAACCGGCAGCTGCGCAAGGCGGGGCGGCGCAACGTGGCCAAGCTGCTCGATGCCGCCCTCGTGGTGTTCGCCGAGCGCGGCTTCCACGCCGCCCGGGTCGACGACGTGTGCGACGAGGCCGACGTGTCGCACGGGACCTTCTACCTCTACTTCGCCTCCAAGGACGACCTGTTCCGCACCCTGGTCGACGACGTGGTCACCGAGATGCGTGACCTGGCCGGCGAACTGCCGCCCATCGGTGCCGGGGCCACCGGGTACCGGGCCCTGCGCCACTGGCTCGAGGACTTCCACGACCTCTACGCCCGCTATCTACCGATCATCCAGGCGTGGAACGAGGCCAACGCCTCCGACACCGACCTCGCCCGCGAGGGGGCTCACGTCCTGCGGTCGTTCATCGAACGGCTGGTCGACCGGGTCGAGGAGAACGACCCCGTTCCGGTGCCGGATCCCACCCTCGCCGCGCTGGCCATGGTGTCGATGGTCGAGCGATCCATCACCTTTGCCCTCGCCGGCATCGTCCGCACCGAGCGGACCGAGCTGCTCGACACGCTGGCGGGGATCCTCCACGTCGGCCTGTTCGGTGGCCGCCGCGCGTCCCGGAGCTCATGAGCTGGTTCGACGACCACGAGCGGGCCGTCGTTGCGGCCGCGCTCGACGAGCACGTCCCCGGCGCGGCCGCCCTCGGTGCCGTCGACTACGTGGAGCGCCTGCTGACCGCGCTGGACCACGACCCACCGCGGATCTGGGCCGCACCCGGAGCGTGGGCCGGCGACGGACCCGGCTGGCTCGACCTCGGACCGTGGGAACGGCACGCGTGGGAGCGCCGGATCGCTGACCTGCGCGCCACCTATCGCCGGGTGCTCGACGGTCAGCGTCGGCCGGGTGACGACGACGTCCTGCACCAGCACGCGTGCGAGGCCACCTACGGCGATCCGGCCTACGGCGGCAACCGCGCCGGCGGAGGATGGCAGCGCGTCCAGTTCCCCGAGCCGATGTTCCCGCCGGCCCGACAGCCGACATGACCGACTGCGACGTCGTCGTCATCGGTTCGGGGCCAGGCGGTGCCACGGTCGCCGACGTGCTGACCAGCGGCCGGCTGGACGGTCATCGTCGTCGAGAAGGGTCGGAACCACCTGGTCGACCTCGCACCACCGCACGAGCCCCTCCACCACTTCGCCAACGACGAGATCGCCGCCCACCGTCGCCATCTGCTCGGCCCCGACCCCCTGCTCGAACCCCGCACCTACCGGCGCAGCGAACAGGACGGCGATCGGTTGCTGACCGGCGAGGTGAACAACCTGCCCTCCACCGTCGGCGGAGGCGGCGTCCACGCCGACGCCAAGCTCCCCCGGTTCCGGGAGGAGGACTTCCTCCTGCGCAGCGCGCGGGGACCGATCGACGACGCCGCGGTCGCCGACTGGCCCCTCGACTACGACGAGCTCGAGCCGCACTACCGCGCGGTGGAGGGCGCCTTCGGCGTGGCGGGCGAGGACGGCGCCAACCCCTTCGCCGCCTGGCGCAGCGGGCCCTTCCCCATGGCCCCCGGGCCCGACATGCCGATGGCCCTGGTCAGTGCGGCCGCCGCGGAACGGGCCGGATTGCACCCCTACCGGGCCCCGACCGGCGTCAACAGCGCCACCTACGGCGGCCGGCCGGCATGCGTCGACTGCGGCTTCTGCGGCGGCTACGGGTGCCCGATCCACGCCAAGGGCGATCCGATCTCGGCCCTGCAGCGCGCCCTGCGCAGCGGCCGGTGCACCATCGTGCCGGAGGCGTACGTCACCGAGATCACGCTCGACGCGTCCGGTCGCCGGGCCACCGGTGTCCGCTACCTCGACCTCACCCGCTACCCCGACCCGCCGCTTCGCGAGCTGCGAGCCGAGCGCGCCGTCGTCGTCGCCGCCGGCGCCTTCGAGACCCCGCGACTGTTGCTGCGCAACGGGCTCGGCGGGGATCTGGTCGGCCGTCACCTCATGTTCCACTTCCAGACCTTCACGGTCGGGATCTTCCCCGAGCCGACCGGCGGTGAACGAGGTCGCAGCGTCACCCATCTCCACGACGACTTCATGATCGACACCCCGGAGCTGCGCGCCGTCGCCGACGCCGCGGGCTTGCCGTGGGTCCGCGGCGGTGTGGTCGAGCACGGATCGGGACCCGGCCCCATCGACGAAGCGTTGACGTATCCGGCCGGCGCCCAGCACGTGACGTCGATGGCCGACAGCGCGCTCCGGCGACGGCTGTGGGCCCTCACCTGCCAGGGCGAGGATCTGCCCCAGGCGTCGAACCGGGTCGACCTCGACCCGTCGGTCCGCGACGCGTGGGGGTTCCCGGCCGGACGCGTCACCTACACCCCGCACCGCCACGAGCTGGTGGCGTCGGCGCATGTCGCAGCGCGTCACGAGGCCTTGCTGGCCGATGCCGGTGCCGAGGTGGCCTTCTCCGCGACATCGCCGCCCCAGCACGACATCGATCTCCACGCCGCGTCCAGCCCGCTCGGCCTGGCCCCGGCCAGCCGGCACGTCATGGGCACCGCCCGCATGGGGTCGGATCCGGCGACCTCGGTGGTCTCCCCCGACCAGCGGCTGTGGGACGTCGACAACGTGCTGGTGTGCGACTCGTCGGTCTTCGTGACCGCGGCCGGCTACAACCCCACCCTGACCCTCGCCGCCCTCGCCCACCGGGCCGCCGGTCTCCTCGCCGGCGTCACCCCCTGACCCCCTCGCCCCCACCCCCCAAGACGTTCTGGCACCAGGTTGTCCGGTCCCCGACCGCAGATCGTGGTGCCAGATCACAGCCCACCCCGGTTCTGGCACCACATTCCTCGGTCCTCGGCCGCACGATGTGGTGCCAGAACCGGGGTGGGGGGCAGGTGCCGGCGGGCGAGCGTGCCAGACTGACACGCATGTCAGGTTCGTCATTCGGGCAGCAGGGATGACCGCGCTCGACGGGGCCCGCGTGCTCCTCACCGGCGCGTCGTCGGGGATCGGGGCGGCGACCGCACCCGTGCTGGCGGGGCGCGGCGCCGTGGTCGCGGTGACGGGACGCCGCGCCGAGCGGCTCGATGCGCTGGTGGCGAGCCTGCCCGGCGACGGACACGTCGCCGTCGCCGCCGACCTCACCGACCCCGGCGCCCCGGAGCAGGTGGTGGCCGCGGCCGAGGCCGCCATCGGCGACATCGACGTGGTGATCCACAACGCGGCGATGCCGAAGCGCCGCCACATCACGCAGTTGACCACCGACGAGGTGGACACCGTCATGGCGCTCAACTTCCACGTCCCCGTCCGGATGACGATGGCGACGCTGCCCGGCATGCTCCGGCGGGGCCGGGGCTGCCAGCTGTACGTGTCGAGCATGGGCGGCCGGCTGGGCATCCCCGACGAGGCCGCCTACTGCGCCAGCAAGTTCGCCCTCGCCGGCTGGGCCGAGAGCGTGGCCATCGACCTGTGGGACGACCCGGTCGACGTGCGCCTGGTCCTGCCCGGTGCCATCGACACCGAGATCTGGGACCGGCCCGGCAGCGATCCCGCCCACTACGACGGGGCGCTGGAACCCCCGGAGACCGTGGCCGAGGCGATCGCCGATGCCATCGAAGGAGACGAGTTCGAGATCTACAGCCCCGATCTCCGTTCGATCGTCGAGTTCAAGACGTCCGACCCCGAGGCCTACCTCGCCGGCGCGGCCCAGATGGCCCGGACGGAGCCGACGCCATGAAGGCCCTCGTGTTCGGCGAGGGCTCCGACCCCGTACCGCCGCCGGCGCCCGACGCCCCTCGGTTGGTGCGCCACCTGGCGACGACCCCGATGCAGCTCCGCGAGATCCCCGCGCCGGACCTCCGGGGGCCGGAGTGGACCGTCCTGCGCACCCGGCTCACCGGCATCTGTGGCAGCGACACCAAGCAGGTGCTGATGGACTTCGAGGACGCCGGCGACTCCCCGATGACCGCGTTCATCTCGTTCCCCCAGGTGCTCGGACACGAGGTGGTCGCCACCGTCGAGGATGCCGGCCCCGACGCCGGGGTCGAGCCCGGTCAGCGCGTCGTGCTCAACCCGTGGCTGTCGTGCGACGTGCGCGGCATCGAGCCGCCGTGCCCGGCGTGCGAGGCCGGCGACTTCAGCCTGTGCTGGCACTTCCACGACGGTTCGCTCACGCCGGGGATCCACACCGGCAACTCCTCCGACGCCACCGGGGGCTTCGCCGAGCTGCTCCCGGCTCACCGGCGGATGCTGATCCCGGTGCCCGACGACGTCACCGACGAGGTCGCCGTCCTGGCCGATCCTTTCTCGGTGGCCCTCCACGCCGTGACCCGGACACCGCCCCCGGCGGGCGGGCGGGCGGTTGTCTACGGCGCCGGGGCGCTCGGCACCTGCGCCACCGCCATCCTCGCCGCCCTCCATCCCGACGTCGAGGTCGCCACCGTGGCCCGCTGGCCGGCCCAGACGGCCCTCGCCCGCCGGTTGGGCGCCCGCACGTTCGCCCACGAGCCTCGCGTGCAGTTGGTCGAGGAGCTGGCGGCGTGGTCCGGCGGCGTGCTCCGCCAACCGTGGGACGGCCTCCCGATCGCCTGGCCCGGCGGCGTCGACGTCGTCTACGACACGGTGGGCGGTCCCGACACGCTCGAGGTCGGGCTCCGGGTGCTCCGCTCCCGCGGGTCGATCGTCGAGATGGGCCTGTCGTCGATGGGCCGGTGCGAGTGGACGCCGTGGTACTTCAAGGAGGCGCGCCTCGTCGGGTCCAACGCGTTCGGGATCGAGGAGGTCGACGGTGTGCGCCAACACGCCATGGCCCACTACTTCGACCTCGTCCGCGACGGCCGCATCGACCTCTCCGGCATGCTCACCCACACGTTCGAGCTCGACCGGTGGCGCGATGCGTTCCAGACCCTCATCGACCAGGGCGAGACCGGCGCCATCAAGTGCGCCTTCGACTTCCGCTGACCAACCTTCTGGCAACACTTCCTGCGGTCGCCGAGCGCATGTTGTGGTGCCAGAACGGTCAGGGTGGGGTGACGGGGCGGAAGGTCACGTCGAGCAGCTCGATGAGCTGACCGTCGGGATCGCGGACCATCACGGCCACCTGCACGTCGGTGTCGTCGAGCACCTCGCCGCCGCGGTCGGCGACGAGAGCCTTGGCGGCGGCCACGTCGTCGACCCCGATCGACAGGTGGGTCAGCCCGGTGTCGGTCATGGCCCGGTCCACCGGCGGCGCCGGGTGGTGGGTGAAGCCGAGGAGCTCGAGCACGAACGGGCCGTTCGTGAGGTAGACGGCCCGGGCACCGGCCGGGGGTGACACCTGCAGGAGCCGGCACATGGGCTGATCGGGGATGTCCATGGCCATCACCTCGGTGAATCCGAGGGCGGTGTAGAAGCGAGTCGACCGCTCGAGGTCACTGACCCGCAGGCCGACGTGGTTCACGATCATCCGTCTTCTCCGATGGTGGTGCGACCGAGGGCACGAGCGGCCTCGGGGACGAACGGCTCCGGTGCGAAGGGCCCGACGGTGGTGGCACGCAGCTCCACCTCGGGCAGGACCACCGATGGGTCGAGGGTGTCGAGCCACAGCACGGCGGCGGCGACCTGCTCGACGTCGAGCGCGTGCATCGGAAAGTGCACGTCGTCGAGCATCGGCGTGGCGACCGGAGCCGGGGTCACGGTGTGGACGGCGATGCCGTCCCGCTCGACCTCCCCGGCCAGCGCGCCGGCGAAGGCGTTGAGCCCGGCCTTCGAGGCGGAGTACCCCGCTCTACCCGGCTGCGGGGCGTGCGCCGAGGACGACGACACGAAGATGATCCGTCCCCCCGGTGGCATCGTCGCCAGCACCGCCCGGCTGGCGAGGAACGCCGACCGCAGGTTGGCCCGCACAACGGCGTCGAATGCGGCCACCGTCTCCTTGCGGACGAAGGTGCCGTTCATCATCCCGGCGGCATGGACCAGAAGGTCGATGGGTCCCGCGGCGTCGACCACCCGGACGACGTCGGTCTCCTCGCCGCAGTCGCCGGCGACCCAGCGCGCCCCGATGGACTCGGCGGCTTCGGCCAACGGGCCCTCCCGGCGGGCGTTGAGGACGACGTCGTACCCACGGGCCACGAGTCCACGCCCCACCGCGAGCCCGATGCCGCTGCTCCCGCCGGTGATCAATGCCCGACGACCGGCGCGCTCTTCGGTCATGGCGCCGCCACCAGCCCGATCAGGGCGGCCACCCGCTGGCGGTGCGTCTCGGCGGTCCCCAACAGCGCGCTGGAGGCCACCGCCCGCTTGACGAACAGGTGCATGTCGTGCTCCCAGGTGAAGCCCAGGCCACCGAGCAGCTGGATCCCCTCCCGGGTGAGGATGCCCGCCGCATCTCCGGCCAGCGCCTTGGCGGTGGACGCGGCCACCCGGCGCCGGGGATCGTCCTCGTCGATGGCCGCGCCCGCGACCAGCACTGCGGCGCGCGCCGCCTCCAGGGCGAGGTAGGCGTCGGCCAACCGGTGCTTCACGGCCTGGAACGAACCGATCGGCACCCCGAACTGCTCCCGCGTCTTGGCGTGTTCGAGCGTGAGGTCGAAGATCGTCGAGCAGGTCCCGACCAGCTCGGCGGCCACCACCGTGATCGCCTCGTCGAGGGCCCGGCCCAGCCCGACCGACGTGGCACGGTCACCGGGGCGGCCGAGGACCGCATCGGACGCCACCCGAACCCCGTCGAGCGCGACGTGCGCGAGGCCGCGGCTGGCATCGAGGGCCCGCACCGGGATCACCCCGACCCCGGGGTCGGAACGGCCGACCACGAACACACCGATTCCGGCCTCGTCGACGACTCGGGCCGGGATCGCGATGAGATCGACCGTCGCGGCGTCGACGACGGACCGCGCCGTGCCGTCGAGCCGCCAACCGTCGCCGTCCGGCGTGGCCCGCACCCCGAGACAGCCTGCGTCGAGCTCGCCCGCTGGTAACGACGCCGTCAGCTCGGCGAGTGCCGCGGTGCCCGTGCGGGTGCCGGCCGCCACCCCACCGAGCAACTCGGCCCGTTGCGATTCGGAACCGAGCTCGCGCACGACGGGAGCGAACCAACCGGTGGTGGCGAGGAGGGGACCGGGGACGGCCACCCGCCCGCAGCCCTCGGCCACGATCGACGCTTCGACGACGCCGTACCCCATGCCGCCGTCGGACTCCGGCACGCACAACGCCGGCCAGTCGAGGTGCACGACCCGCTCCCAGAGGGCGTCGCCACCGGTGCCGTCCTCGACGAGGCGGCGCAGGGCGGTGGCGGGCCAGGTCCGGGCCAGCACGGTGCGGACCGAGTCGGCCAGCGCCACCTGTTCGTCGTCGAGCTCGAGGTCCACGACGGCTACCCGGACTGTGGCGGCATGGCCCGCAGCAGCGAGTCCTGGACGAACGAGGCCACGTGGCGGCCGTCGGCGGTGTGCACCACCGCCCGACCGTGAGCCCGACCCTCGCCGGCGTGGGTGCTCTCGTGCGACAGCAGGAGCCACTCCCCTGCGTCGAAGGGCTCGTGGAAGCTCAGCGTGTGGGTCAGGACGGTGGTGGCCACCGTCACGTGGGCCATGGACTGGCCGAGGCCCTCGTGCGGTCGCATCGCGGTCCCGATGAGGAAGCCGTCGCTGGCGTAGGCCAGCATCGCCTGCGCGATGGCGTCGTCGGCGGGCGCGCCCGGGAACCGTGTCCAGACACCGAGTTCGGCGGGGCCCACGCCGGAATCGGCCAGGTCGACGCCTCCGACGGTGGCCACCTGCCACCAGCCGTCGACGACGTCGGTGGGCGGGGTCGACTGCGCCGGCAGCGGGACCTGGTGGGTGACCAGATCGTCGTCCGGGACATCGAGCAGCACCAGGGACCGGCAGCACAGACGATCGCCTTGTTCCACCGAGACGGTCATGCTGGCGAAGGAGCGGCCGGCGTGCATCGGCTCGACCCGGACGGTCACGCCCGCGTCCCGGGAACCGCCGCGGGCGAACACCGTCTGCACGGACCGCACCCGCTTCCCCTCACCGCTGCGGGCCGCGGCCACGATGGTCTGGGCCAGGAGCTGACCGCCGAAGATCACCCCATGGCCGTCGCCGGTGTTCGTCCCCTCCCAGACGCCGTCGCCGCGCCGGGTCAGATCGAGAGCGGCGAGAAAGGCGTCCCGCTCCTCCGACGGGGCGATCTCCGCGTTCGACATCGGTGCTCCTCCAAGGCGTCGCTCGCCACCGCGTCGCAGCGCTCGATCTACCCACCGCGACCTACCTGACATGGGTGTCAGCAACCGTAGCCGACCATGACGCCGTGACCGGGAGCGAGTCGCCGCCTCAGCGTCGACTGGCCTGGCGATCGGCCTCCTCCACCACGGCGCGGAGTCGCTGCATCTGCCGGGCGCGGCGCTGCTGCGCTTCGGGCAGCGAGTCGATGTCGATCTCGGCGACGCTGTGCCCGTACGCGGGAATGGACGGGATCTCGTCGTCGGCCAACGCCGCCAGGTACTGCTTGCGCTCGAACGCCTGCGCCACGAACGGGGCCAACGCCCGATCCTTGGCCGCCTGGCGCTCGGCCTCGGCCACCTTGAACTCGGGCATCACCTCGGCGGCGAACAACTCCAGCGCGTCGCAGATGTGCTGGTGGCGGTTCTTGCCCCCCTGCTGGATGAAGACGGTCTGGTCGACGCCGGCCGCCGCGAAGCTCCGCAGGTGGTGGCGCAACTCGTCCGGGGTGCCGATACCGCCGGTACCACCGCCCAGGAAGTCGAGACCCACGGTGTCACGCACGGCTTCGTAGTGCGCCCAGATGTCGGTGCGACCCGGGGTGTGCACGCCGAAGCGGTAGTGGTGGGCGAGGGCGAACTGGAAGAAGCGGAAGCCATCGAGGCCTCGCCGCACCGCCTCGTCGTGATCCGGGTGGACGGAGAAGCTGGTGACCATGGCCACGTTCGGGTTCACCGTGTGTCCGATCGGGACGCACTCCCGCTTGAACGTCTCGTAGTAGTCGTCGACCCAGTGCCTGGCTTCGGATGGATCGACGAAGGCGAAGGTGAGCGCGCCGATGCCCAGTTGGGCGGCCAGGTGGATGGTCTCCCGGTTCGAGCACGCCACCCACAACGGCGGGTGGGGCTTCTGGACCGGCTTGGGCACCACGTTGCGGACCGGCATCGAGAAGTATCGGCCCTCGTAGCCGGGATAGGGGTCCATGACCAGCATGTTGGCGACCTGCTCGACGGTCTCCCGCCACATGGCCCGACGCTCGGTCGGGTCGATGCCGAAGCCCTCGAGCTCGGCACGCGATGCCGACTCCCCCGTCCCCCACTCGACCCGGCCGTCGGAGACGATGTCGAGGGTGGCGATCCGCTCGGCGATGCGAGCCGGCGGGTTGTAGGCCGGCGGCATCAGGACGATGCCGTGACCGAGACGGATGTCGGTGGTCCGCTGGGACGCGGCCGCCAGGAAGACCTCGGGCGCCGACGAGTGGCTGTACTCCTCGAGGAAGTGGTGCTCCACCTCCCAGGCGTGGTCGATGCCGAGCTGGTCGGCCAGGGCCACCTGGGTCAACGCGTCCTGGAAGAGCCGGTGCTCCGCGCCGTCCTCCCACGGACGGGGGAACTGGTGCTCGTAGAAGATCCCGAACTTCACGTGTCGCCCTCCGAAGTCGCCGCCACGGCACCGGCCGGTGCCGTGCACGCGGCTCGACAGTACGTCGGACGGACCCCGGATTCCGGTGGAGGTGGGTGATGGGCCCCGGCGCCGCGAGGATGGGGGTGTGCCGAACCTCCTCGCCCACGAATCGTCCCCCTACCTGCGCCAGCACGCCGACAACCCGGTCGACTGGCATCCGTGGGGACCCGGCGCCATGGCCGAGGCCGCCGAGCGCGACGTACCGATCCTGTTGAGCGTCGGCTACTCCGCCTGCCACTGGTGTCACGTCATGGCCCACGAGTCGTTCGAGGACGAGACCACCGCGGCCTACATGAACGAGCACTTCGTCAACGTGAAGGTCGACCGGGAGGAACGACCCGATGTGGACGCGGTGTACATGGACGCAGTCCAGGCCCTGACCGGCCGGGGTGGCTGGCCGATGACGGTGTTCCTGACGGCCGACGGTCGGCCGTTCTACGGCGGCACCTACTTCCCGCCGTCGGGGCGCCACGGCATGCCCGGCTTCGGGGACCTGATGGCCGCCATCGTCGATGCGTGGACCCATCGCCGGTCGGAGTTGCTCGACCAGGCCGGCAACCTCACCGAGGCGCTGGGCCGGTCGGGACGGCTCGAATCCGGCGACGACATCGTCGGACCCGAGGTGCTCGAGGGCGCCTACCGCCACTTCCGCAGCATCCACGACGACGACTGGGGTGGGTTCGGCGGGGCGCCGAAGTTCCCGACGCCGCAGAACCTTGACTTCGTCGTCCGCACCCTGGCCCGCAACGACTCCACCGTCACCCGGGCGATGGTGGAGACGTCCCTCGACGCCATGGCCTCCGGAGGGATGTACGACCACCTCGGCGGGGGCTTCGCTCGCTACTCGGTCGATCCCCACTGGGTGGTGCCGCACTTCGAGAAGATGCTCTACGACCAGGCCGGGCTGGTGAAGCTGTACGTCCACGGGTTCCAGGTCACCGAGCAGGAGCGCTACCGCCAAGTGGTCACCGAGACCGTCGCGTACGTGCTGCGGGACCTGCGCCAACCGGGTGGAGGGATCGCCTCGGCCGAGGACGCCGACTCCCTCGATGCCTCCGGGCACAGCGCCGAGGGCGCGTTCTACGTGTTCACGCCCGACGAGGTGCGGGCGGTGCTGGCCGACACCGACCTGGCCGACGCGGCGATCGAGTACTGGGAGCTCGACCGGCCCGCCAACTTCGAGGGCCGATGGATCCCGGCGCGGACCCACCACCGGGGCCACTGGAAGCGCGACGAGGCCATCGAACGTGCCCGCCAGCTGCTCCTCGAGCACCGCAGCACCCGTCCCCGACCGGGCCTCGACGACAAGGTGCTCACCGAGTGGAACGGCCACTGGGTGGCCGCGCTCGCCGAGGCCGGGGTGGCCCTCGACCGGCCGGACTGGATCGACGCCGCGGTCGCCACGGCCACCTTCCTGCTGGAGAACCTGCGCCGCGATGATGGCCGTTGGCTGCGCTCGTGGCAGTCCGACGTCGGCGCCAAGCACCTCGCCTTCGCCGGCGACCACGCCGCCCTGGTCGATGCCTTCACCCGCCTCGCCGAGGCCACCGGCGAAGCTCGCTGGATCGACCACGCCCGCCGGACCGCCGATGCCATGGTCGAACTGTTCTGGGACTCCGCGCACGGCGGGTTGTTCACCACCGGTGTCGATGGCGAGCAGCTGGTCACCCGCGACAAGGATCTGCAGGACAACGCCCTCCCGTCGGCCAACTCGACCGCGTGCCTGGCGCTCCAGCGCCTCGGCGCCCTCGTGGGCGACGACGGCTACCGGGCGCACGCCGAAGCGATCCTCCGCCTCACCGGCCGGCTCGCCGCCGAGGCGCCGTCCGGCTTCGGCGTCCTGCTCGCCGCCATCGACCTCCACCACGCCGGTGCCACCGAGGTGGTCGTGGCCGGCGACCGCCCCGACCTCGTGGCGGTCGTCCATCACGCCTACCGACCCAACGCGGTGCTGGCGTGGGGCGAGCGGTATCCGTCTCCGCTGTGGGAGGGACGTCGGGACGGCCTCGCCTACGTCTGCCGCGACTACACCTGCGGGCTCCCGGCCGGCGATCCGGCCGAACTGGCGACCCAGCTGTCCTGAGGCGTCACCACCGGCCGCGGTGGACGATCTCGTCGAGCGGCGGGCGTGGGCGGGTCGCGCTGCGGCCCGGCTGATCGGGGGCGGGGTGGCCGATGGCAACCGTGCCGACCGCCCGGCGGTCGTCCGGTACGCCGAACTCGACCCGGACGGCGGGTTCGTGGTCGAACTGGCCGAACAGGCACGCCCCCAGGCCGGCCGCGGTGACAGCGAGCAGGAGGTTCTCGACCAGCGCGCCGCCGTCGACCCACCAGTACGGGACCGGCCACGCATCCGGGCCGTCGCCCCGCCCGGTCTCCGCCTTGTCCGCTTCGGCGTACCGCGCCAGGTACGCCTCGGGCCGCACGTAGGGCACGACCAGCAGCGGTGCCCGCAACAGCCCCTGCCACCGGAAGCCGGCCCGCCGATTGCCCAACGTCGTCGCCCAGTACCGGTCCACGTCGTCGCCCTCGAGGACGAGCAGCTCCCACGGCCGGGTGTTGCCGGCCGACGGCGCACGGCGCGCGAGCTCCAGCAGGTGAACGACGAGATCCGGGGAGACGGGCTCGGCGGTGAAGGCGCGCACCATGTGCCGGGCCCGCAGGATGCGAGACAGCGTCTCGAACCCCTCGCGGCCCGTGGTCACGCCAGCGCGGTCTCTCGGAGCTGGGCGAGCACGTCGCGGCTGCGGGCCGAGTCGAGTTGACGGGCCGCGGAGTCGTAGGCGATGCGGGTGACGTGCTCGTTGCCGCGGCGACGCATCAGGTTGGGGCCCATGGCGGCCAGGTCTTCACGGCTGGGGCGGATCAGCAGGGTGCGAGCGCCCCGGCCGCGAGCCTGGGTGACCTCCCGGGAGAGCCGGTTCTGGGCGTGGCTGCGGACGGCGAGGTCCAATCCGCCCGGCGCGTGCCCCGGCTCGAAGGCCATCGGGACCACACCGATGATCACATCGGGGGCGATCTTGGTGGCCAGATCCAGGTTGGTGGTGGAGTGGACACCGCCGTCGACCAGGGTGCGTCGCCCGACCCGTACCGGCTGGAAGAACCCGGGGATGGCGCACGACGCCTCGACCGCGGTGTGCAGGTCGGTTCGGGGCGGGACCCGGCGTCCCAACACGACCCGCCGACCGGTGCGGACATCGACCGTCACCAGCCACAGCGGCTTGGCCGGCCACGCCGTCGACATGAACTGCGACAGCGTCTCCTCGACATCGGCGATGGTGTAGAAGCCGCCGGGGAACAGCCGCCGCAGCGCCCGGGGAAGGTGGGGCACGGGGAACCGCAGCAGCGACCGCTGGAGCACGTAGGCCGACCCGAACACCCGCCGGATCACGTCGGTGGGGCCCTCCCACGCCGCGGCCCACGGGCTCGCCCCCTCGCGCTCCACCACGAGGTCGGCGTGGTCACCCAGCGAGGCGGCCCAGAGGTCGGCCGTGCTGATGCCCGACCGGACGATGGCGCCGACCATCGATCCCGCCGACGTGCCGACCACGAGATCGGCGTCGTCGGGCTGGAACCCCGCCACCTCCTCGAGGGCGCGGAGCACGCCGGCGTGGTAGGCGATCCCCACGGTGCCGCCGGCGCCGAGTACGAGTGCAGTGGTCACGACGGCCAGTCTGACACCGCGTCAGACCCCGGCCCGCCATCTCCAGCTCGTTCTGGCACCACGATCAACGCTCGGCGACCGATCATCGTGGGACCAGAACGACAAGAAGGACGACCCGCGGGGACGCGAGTTGTGAGGCACAGCCCCACCGGCAGGGACGCGAGTTGTGAGGCACAGCCCCACCGGCAGGGACGCGAGTTGTGAGGCGCAGCCGAACAACTCGGGGAATCGAGGCCGCTCTGCGGCCGAGATTCACGCGAACTTGTCGAGCTCCTCGGCCATGGCCCACCCGAAGCCGATCACGCACTCGCCCGATTCGGCATCGATGCCGTCGAAGAACTCCTCGTGATCGACGACCCGGTCCGGCTTGGTTGACACGTGGTCGAACGAGACCGGGGTGGACCCATCGCCCTTGACCCGGAAGTTGCGGTCGTCGTAGCGACTCGGGACGATGCCGAAGCGCTTGGCCAGCCGGCGACCCCACGCCCGCTCCTCGCCGGAGGCCTTGTGACCCTGACGGGGCACGATGTCGGTGAGCGTGCGATAGGCCTCGAAGGCCGACGCCGCCGTCATGCGGGTGGCCACCAGGACGTCCTCGTCGGGGAAGGCCAACACGGCGCGGTGCAGCTCTTCGGTCATCAGCGCCCGGAGCACGGTGTCGCGCTTGGCGTTCTGCTTGATGGCGGCGAGGCCGACGAGGACGCAGGGCGTCCCCCCGATCCGCTCCAGGGTCGAGAAGGTGAAGCCCTTGAGCTTCCCGTCGTCGCGAGCCTGGGTGACCAGGACCCACGCTTCGGATTCCTTGGTGAGCGTTCCGATCTCCAACGGGAAGCAGCACTCGGCGGAGAGATCGGCCATCTCCTCCAGTTCGACGTCACCCAGCGCGGTGCAGTCCTTCGTCTCGACCTCGATCGACATCCGAGCTTGAGCCCCCGTGGTTCGGCCGGTTGAGTCCCCATAGTCCAGTCCCACCAGCACTCGGAGCGCAAATCTGGGGGGTGGTCGGACAAATCGCCCAGTGGGCAGCCGGGGTCGGGAGCGCCAGCGAGCAGCCGGCACGCGGCGCTGCGAAGCAGACCGCCATGAACGCGGATCAGGCGGCGTCGATGATGGCGGCCGGGCCGAGCAGGACCCGGATCTCGGAGACGACCCTGGTGCCGGCGTCGACGCCGTAGGCGGGGGGCAGTCGCAGCACCTTGTCGTCGCCCAGGTGCAACAGCGTCGGATGGTCGCCGGGATGTTCGAGGAGGATCTCCTTGAGCTGGGCGATCAGCTCCGCCGTGAGCCGGTTGGGCATGACCGACACCCGGAACGGCTCGACCGCGTCGGACACGCCTTCGACGACGTCGATCTCCATGGCGATCAGCTTCGGCACGTCGTCGCGCTTGTCGACCCGGGCCTTGATCAAGACGATGACGTCGTCGTCGAGCTTGTGGCCGTGCTCGGTCATCGTGCGGGGGAACACCATCGTCTCGGCGTTGGCGCGGAGGTCCTCGAGCACGAAGACGGCCATGAGATCGCCCTTCTTCGTCCACTTGCGCTGCAGGTTGGTGATGACCCCGCCGACCGTCTTGATGGCGCCGTCCTCACACTCGCCGAGGGCGTCGATGGTGAGGTCGGTGCGGCGGGCGAGGAAGTCCTCGGCGCCGAAGAGCGGATGGTCGGAGACGTAGAGCCCGAGCATCTCCTTCTCGAAGGCGAGCTTCTGGCTCTTGGGGAACTCGAGGTCGGGGATCTCCTCCCGCTCGTCGAAGCCCACGTCGGCTCCCCCGCCGGCGTCGTCGCCCACACCGCCGAACAGGCTCATGATCCCGGCGTCGGACTCCTTGCGGCGGGCCACGGTGTGGTCGATGATCGCCTCGAACACGGTGAGCAGACCCTGGCGCGGGTGGCCCACGGAGTCGAAGGCCCCCGCCTTGATCAGGGCCTCGATGGTCTTCTTGTTCAAGACGCTGGTGTCGACCCGCTCGCAGAAGTCGTAGAAGTCGGCGAAGGGCCCGTTGGCGTCGCGTTCGGACAGGATCAGCTCCACCAACCCGGTGCCGACCCCGCGCACGGCGGAGAGCCCGAAGACGATCTCGGCCGAACCGTCGTCGCTCCGCTCGGGTGCGAAGTTCATCCACGACCGGTTGACGTCGGCGACGGTGACCGGGATGCCCATGGCCCGGCACTCGGCGAGGTAGACGGCGGCCTTGTCCAGGTTGGTCTTGACGCTGGTGAGCAGGGCCGACATGTACTCGGCCGGGTAGTTCGCCTTGAGGTAGGCGATCTGGTAGGCGACGTAGCCGTAGCCGTAGGAGTGCGACTTGTTGAAGGCGTAGTCGGCGAACGGCTCGATGATGTCGAACCACTGCTTCCCGAGCTCGCGGCCATAGCCACTCTCGTCGCATCCGAGCTCGAACTTCTCCCGCTCCTTGGCGATGAGCTCGCGGATCTTCTTTCCGCAGTTGTGCACGAGGAAGTCCTCGACAACGGCATAGGGGCGTTCCGGATTCGCCATCCGGAAGTCGAAGCACTCCTTGTCGCCGACGTACTCGACCGACACGACGGTGTCCCATCGCAGGTCACCGATACGCAGATCCTCGAGGCGCTCGCTGTACAGCAGGCCGTTCAAGGTTTTCGGATGCAGGACACGCGCAGAGGTGTAACCCCCCGAGTCGACGCCCAGGTCTCGCTTGCTCCGTCCGGTGACCGCCGCCCGACGCTCCAGCTCCTTCAGGAGGAATGACGACGGGATGCCGATGTTCGTCGCGCTGCCGCGCGAGTTCCACTCGTACAGGTGCTTTTCGACCTTGGTCAGCTTCTCGAAGGTGAGATGGGGCTCGATCAGGAGGCCGAACCGCTTGGCGTCAGCCTTGTCTGCGACCGAGACGGTGTAGTGGCGGCCGTGGTCCGGAATGTCCCGATGGAGGATGTTGGAGACGATGCCGCACCGGAGCAACATCCGCTTGAGCGCTCGAGCGACGGCCAGCGACTTGGTCGCGTAGTGCACACCCGAGGAGTCAGCCCAGCCGTCGGCACAGAAGTAGAGGCCGAGGAACCGCTCGACCTTGACCGAGGGGGCATCGACGATGCGATTGCAGATCGTCTTCTCGTCCGACAACCCACACGTGCCGATCACCGGTAGGAGATCTCTGGCCTCCTGACGGATCAGACGGAGTGACGTGACCCCGTTGGTGACCGACTTGCGCCGATGGGGGATCCCGAAGAAATCCTCGTACGCCAGCTCGAATGTTTCGAGGAGGTGCGGATCGGTGTTGGTGAAGTGCCAGCCACCCTGCACCGTCGACAGATCCGGCGTGTAGCCCTCGCTGATCAACAGCGCTGCGAGTTCGACCTCGTGCATGGCGATCGTGGCGCCACCCTGCGTGCTGGTGCGCGCCGCCACGGCAACGAGGTCGCCAGCGCGGATGTCCTGCAACTCCGTCCAGTCGTCCTCGACCAGGAAGGGATGGTTGTCGGTCGCCTCGATCGTGTACCCGGTGCTCGTCGTCAACCGGAACACCGGCTTGACGCCGACCGACCACACATCCTCGACCTCCTCGTGCCGGGTCGTCGCCGTGGTCTGATCGATGGTCTGAACGCGCCGATCCGACAACGACATGACTCGTTCGATCGGGACATAGCCCCGTCGAGACGTGAGCATCTTGGACCCGGCCGGCAGGCACGCCTTCCGGAGGTTGTCGGCCTCGGCCAACGTGTAGCCGGCGAAGCGCTGCGCGATCCGCATCACCGACTCCTGGTAGATCATCAACCCGTAGGTCGACCCCAGGATCTCCTCGGCGTCGGGATGGAGGTACTCGATCGGTTTGCGACCGTTCTTGCGGTCGGCGTAGTCGTTGTGCATGTTCGCCGCCATCGGCCCCGGCCGGTAGAGGGCCACGAGGGCGGCGACGTCTTCGAAGCTGGTGGGGGCGAGCGACCGGATCAGCGCCCGCATCGGGGGCGACTCGAGCTGGAACACGCCCACCGTCCGGCCCTCCTGGAGCAGCGTGTAGGTGGCCTCGTCGGTGAGGTCGACGTCGTCGATGTCGAGGTCGATGCCGCGGGTCTCGCGGATCAGGTCGAGGGTGTCGGAGATGATGTCGAGGTTGCGCAGCCCGAGGAAGTCCATCTTGAGCAGGCCGAGGTCCTCGACCCCGTGCATCTCGTACTGGGTGACGACCGGTGCCTGCTCGATGGGCATGCCGGGCTCGGGCTTGCGCTGGATCGGCAGGTAGGTGGTGAGGGGCTCCTTGGTGATCACCACCGCGGCGGCGTGGATGCCGTCGGAGCGGCGCAGGCCCTCGAGCCCGGTGGCGACGTCGATGACCTCCTTGGACACCGGATCGGTCTCGTACATCTCCCGGATCTCGGTGGCCATCTTGTAGCCGTCGATGTACTTGGGGACCTCCTCGAGGCAGGCGTACAGCGGCGTGTCGCGCCCCATGATGAGCGGCGGCATCGCCTTGGCGATGCGGTCGCCGGTGCCGTAGTCGTGACCCAGCACCCGGGCCGCGTCGCGCACCGCCTGCCGGGCCTTGATGGTGCCGAAGGTGATGATCTGGGCCACGTTCTCGCGGCCGTACCGCTCGGCGGCGTAGCGGATCATCTCGTCTCGGCCGCGCGTGTCGAAGTCCATGTCGATGTCGGGCATGGAGATGCGGCTGGGGTTGAGGAACCGCTCGAACAGCAGGTCGTACTCGATGGGGTCGAGGTCGGTGATCCAGAGCGTGTACGCCACCGCGCAACCGGCGGCGGAGCCTCGGCCGGGGCCGACCCGGATGCCGTGCTCGCGGGCGTGGCGGATCAGGTCCCAGGTGATGAGGAAGTAGCTCGAGAACCCCATGTCCGAGATGACCTGGAGCTCGTAGAGCAACCGTTCGGTGATGCGATCGTCGAGCTGGTCGCCCCACCGCTTCCGGGCCCCCTCGAACACCTGCTGACGTAGGTACTCGTCGGCGGAGTCGAACCCGTCCGGGAGGGGGAAGTTCGGCAGTTGCGGCTTGCCGAAGGTGATCTCGACATCGCACCGCTCGGCGACCCACAGCGTGTTGTCGCACGCGGTGGGCAACTCTCGGAACAGGTACCGCATCTCGTCGGCGGACTTCAGGTAGTGGTCGTCGCCGTGGAACTTGAACCGGTTCTGGTCGCTCATCAGCGACGCGGTCTGCACGCACAGGAGGGCGTCGTGGGCCTTGGCGTCGCCCCGCTTGACGTAGTGGCTGTCGTTGGTGGCGAGCAGGGGCGCCTGGATGCGCTTGGCCAGCGCGGCGAGACGAGGATTGGACCAGGTCTGGGCCGGGATGCCGTGGTCCTGGATCTCGACGAAGAGGTTGTCGCGGCCGAAGATGTCCTGGAGCCGGCCGGCGAGCTTGACCGCGTTGTCGAACCGCTCGTCCTCGCCGAGGTGGTCGACCTGCTGCTTGCCGGGGTCCATGATCGCCTTGGGGACCATGGCCTGGAGCACGTGCCCGCCGAGGCAACCCGTGGTGGCGATCAGGCCCTCGCTGTGCTCCTCGAGCAGCTCCCAGTCGACCTTGGGCTTGCGGTAGTAGCCCTCCATGAACGAGCGCGACGACAGCTGGATGAGGTTCCGGTACCCGACGTCGTTCTCGGCCAAGAGGGTGAGGTGGTACCAGGGCTTCTTGCCGCCCTCGCCCTCGCCCCCGGAGTCGTCCATCTTGCCCCGGGCCGCGATGCGCTCGGACCGGTGGTCGTGGGCCATGTAGGCCTCGGTGCCGAGCACCGGCTTGACCCCGCGGTCCTTGCAGGCCCGGTAGAAGTCGAGGATCCCGTACATGTTGCCGTGGTCGGTGATCCCCAGGGCGGGCTGGCCGTCGGCCGCGGCCGCCGCCACCAGCTCGTCGAGGCGCGCCGCCCCGTCGAGCATCGAGTACTCGGTGTGGACGTGTAGGTGGGTGAAGGAATCAGCCACCGACACCCCTCCTCGTGCGTGCGGGCGCGACTGCGCCGACCGGTCGAAATCCACAGGTCATCCACAACGGCTCTCCGCCCCTGTGGACAAATCACATCCTTGTGATTCTTTCCCTGCCGGACGGTAGCAGCCCGACGTGACCGCGGGCGGGCTGGACCGGGCCCGACCCGACCAGCGAGCTCAGCGCCGGGCCGCTTCGTGCTCCGTGGCGTCGATCGCGGTCCAGATCTGGGCCCGTGAGGCCAGCAGCTCGTCGTCGCCGGGCAAGGTGCACGTCTCCCCGGTGACGGTCCCGGCCGCGGCGCCGCCCTGGGCGACGAGGAACTCCTGGACGCTCTCGACCAGTCGGGAATGGAAGATGTCGGCACCCTGCTTGGCCGTCTCGG
Source organism: uncultured Acidimicrobiaceae bacterium (assembly GCA_963731885.1). Taxonomy (GTDB): domain Bacteria; phylum Actinomycetota; class Acidimicrobiia; order Acidimicrobiales; family Salinilacustritrichaceae; genus Salinilacustrithrix. Next base: position 146,524 of record CAVSXR010000052.1, read on the forward strand.
GCAGGACCACCGCGATGTGGTGGTCACGGCCATCGGTGCCGTGGGCGACCCGATCGACGGTCCTCACGCTGCTCTGGAGACGCCCACCCAGTTCGCGCAGGGCGTGCCGGCGCCGCCGAGCCGACAGGCCGCGGAACGCGGTGGACGGGAAGTCCAGGAACGACACCGAGAACACCGTCTGGTAGCGGGTGCAGCGAGCCCGCTCGAGGTCGAGATCCTGGAGCAGGAAGCGGGCGTTGTAGGCCCCGGTCAGGTCGTCGATCTGGTCGTAGAGGTCGAGCTTGTCGAGCGACTGCTCCAGGGTGGTGCTGGCCCATCCGCCGACGACACCGAACAGGAGGTAGGAGATCCACCGGGTGGCGATGAGGCTGGAGAACTCGCCCCAACCCACGGCGTCGATGACATCGGCCCGCATCGCGATGTAGATCACGCCGGCGATGACCGCACCGATGACGCCACCGAGGATCCCGAAGTACATCAGGGCGAGGAAGATCGGCACGAACATGACCGTGGCGATCACCTCGGTCTCGTCGACGCTGCGGACCAACAGCAACACGGTGAGCACCGCCAGGATGGCGAGGCCGACCAGCGTCAGCAGCCGCCGGGCACGGGTGTAGTCCATCCTCGACAGCTCGCCTGACCCCACGATGTTCGGCACGGAGAGAACAGTACCGAGCGCTGGCGGCGCGGGCGTCGACCCCATGACGATGCACATGTGGTTCGATGATGGTGATGTGGACCATGCCGACGTCGCTCCGGGCCCGAATCGCGATGGCCACGCTGCTCGGCATCATGCTCGTCCCCTTCACCACGTCGTCGCTGCGAGGCCTGACCCACGTGCTCACCTGCACCGATCAGGTCACGGCCACGTTGTCGGTGGACACCACGTCGGGCGACGACACCATCCTGCTCGGCGCCGACTCCACCACCCGGGACGAAGCCGCCGACCCGACCCTGTGCGGCGGCCTGCGGGTGAGCCTGTCGTTGACCTCGACGCAGAACCGCCGGGCCAACGTGCTCGTGCGCATCACCAACGACACCAAGTACGACTGGCAGGGCAGCATCGAGCTGCGGCTGGAGGGAACGGCGATCCCGGTGGCCATCGGCCGCATCGCCGCCGGATCCACCGCCGACGACACGGTGCAGCTCCGGGTCCACGGCGGCCGCAGCTACGACATCTCGGGCACGTTGCTCATCGGCCCCTAGTCACCCGAGCTCCTCGGGGGAGCTGGCTACAGGTAGGTCCCCGGCGGATGACCCTCGGATCCACCGGGTTGCTCGCCCGCCGCCAGCTGGTGGCGCATCTGCTCGAGCTGCTGGCGGGCGGCGGCCTGCTGGGCGAAGAGCGTGGCCTGGATGCCGTGGAAGAGGCCTTCGAGCCAGCCGACCAGCTGGGCCTGGGCCACCCGCAGCTCGCCGGCGGAGGCGGGCACATCACCGAACGGCGACGCCAACCGGTGGAGCTCCTCGGCCAGGTCGTCGGACAGCGATCCGGAGAGCTCGGTGATCGACTGGTCGTAGATCTCGCGCAGCCGCTCGCGGCCGGCCTCGTCGAGCTCGGCGGTGCGGACCTCGTCGAGGAGCTGCTTGATCATCGACCCGATGCGCATCACCCGGCCCGGCTCCTCGACCGACTCACGGGGGCTGTCGCCGGACCCCTCGTCGGCCGCCGGCTCGACGAGCTCGCCGTGTTCGACCTGGGCGCCGGCCTCGGTGTCGGTTCCGGTGTCGGGGGACGCGTTCATGACAGCACTCCTGCTGGTGGCGGGCAGCGGATCAGACGGTGGCCGCGACGAACGGCACGAGCATCTCGGCGTCCGTCAACGAACCATGCCGGCCGATGAGCGTGTAGGGACCGTTGTCCATCGGGTCGACGTAGGCCACGGGATCGCGAGCCACGAGGGCGACGTCGCCGAGGCGGCTGCGGGCGGTGTCGCTCACCCGCGGCCCGAACCAGCCCTCGTCGATCATCTCGTCGCGCGAGAGGACCCACCCCGAGTCGGCGTGGACCTGGGCCGCCTCGAGCAGCTGCCGCGACCGACCGGGTCGGGCATGCAGCCAGCGGAACCGGCCTTCGCCCGACTGCATCGACAGATGATCACGGATGCCGGCGTCGAGCTCGACCACGTTGTCACCGACCTCGACCTGGCCGTGGTCGGCGGTGAGGGCGAGCACCGTGCCCCGTGGGAGCACGTCGAGCAGCTCGGCGACCAGGTGGTCGACCCAGCGCAGCTCGCGGTCGTAGTGGGGTCCGAGTCCGTATTCGTGGGAGACCTTGTCGATGCCCTCGTAGTAGGCGTAGACGAACGGCTCGCCGGAGCGGACGAGGCGGTCGATCTCGGTCACCAGGGTGCCGAGCGTGCGGTACCCGAAGAAGCGACAGCCGCCGAGATGGGCGTCGGTGAACCCGGAGTCTTCGAACTCGGCGCGGGTGACCACCGGTGGTCGCTCGCCACCGAAGGGCTCGAAGCGTTGGAAGCCCGACGGGGGGATGAGCGTGCGGGCATCGCCGTCCGGGGTCGCCCACCGCAGCACGTTGAGCACCCGCCCGTCGATCGCCATCCGATAGCCGACGACCTCGTGCTCGCCCGGCGGCCGACCGCTGGTGATCGAGGTCAGGGCGGTCGATGTGGTGGAGGGCGCCACCGTGGTGACGGGGCCGCCCTGGAGCACCGAGCAGATCGTGGGGGCGAGCGCGCCTCGGGTCTCCAGCTGACGCCAACCCAGGCCGTCGATCGTGAGCAACACGGTGGACTGCTCGGCCTCGGCGACGGCGGTGGGCACCCAGTCGGGAACATCGATGGGTGGGTGCTGGACCATGGCGGCCACGTTCGAGACGCAGGCGCCCGTGTAGTCCGGGAGGAGAGGTTCGTCAGCCAACGGGGTCACGCTACCCACCTCGACGGCGCGAACGATGCACGGAGACCGGCGGGCGGGGCGGGGCGGTCCGCGCCGGTCCCCTACGATGCCGGGTCGTGCGGGTGTCGACCAGAGGTGACTACGCCAGCCGGGCGTTGCTGTCGCTCGCGCTGCACGGGGCCGACACCCCGGTCTCGGTGCGCGACATCGCGGCGCGCACGGGGCTCCCGCAGCCCTACCTCGAGCAGATCCTCCTCGCCCTCAAGGGGGCCGGGCTGGTGCGCTCGAAGCGCGGTGTCGGGGGCGGCTACGTGCTCGCCCGCGAGCCCTCCGCCATCACGCTGGGGGACATCGTCTCGGCCGTCGACGGTCCGATCACGCTCGGGGACTTCGGCGCACCCCACACCGATGGCGCCTGCGACCACGAGGGCCAGTGCGTGCTCCTGGCCGTGTGGGGGGCGACCGCCGAGCACATGCGTCGACACCTCGATGCCCTGCACCTCGACGACCTCGCCCGCATGGCCCGGGGCGAGCAGCCGTGGCCGGCACCGCCGCACGCAGTCGACGAGGACGCCGACAGCGCCGACATCGAGGTCTGACGCCAACCGACGTCACGGCCGGAACGGCGGCTCCCCGGCGGTGTCGGATTCCTCCGGACGCAGGGCGCGGACGACGGAGTCGGCGGCGAAGCGCGATCCATCCCCCACGTCGACCAGGCGCACACTGGATCGCGAGCCGATGGCCCGCAGGTCGCCCGCCCGGCCGACCACCAGGGCGCCGAACACGATGTCGTCCTGCGTGCCGGCCTTGACGATCGTGCGGTACCGGATCAGCTCCGAGCGGTAGAACTCGGCGAAGTCCGGGTCCTCGACCGTGGGCACCAGGGCCCCGATCTCGCGCAGCTGGTCCTTGGCCTCGGTGATCGCCGCATCCCTCTCCTCGGTCACCGATGCGGCCCGGCGAGGCTCGCCCCCCGGGAGTGCGATGAGCTTGGCCGCGACGTCGACCGCGCCGCCGAGCAGCGTGGCCGCCTCGTCGTCGGTGACGTAGTCGGTGAAGGAGACCACCGCGGCCCGGCGACCCTCGACCTCGGTGAGCCGCTGCCGGCGGGCGGTGATGTAAGCGGCCACCGCGGTGCCCGGAGGCGGGCCGATCTCGTCGACGATCGAGCTCGAATCGCCGTGCTGCGAGGTCCCGTCCTCGGGGTGGACCACCCACACCACGACTCCGACCAACGCCGCCGCGACCGCCGCCACGAGCAGCAGCAGCGTCCGCCGGGCGGCGCGCCCCTCGGCGGCGTCGCGTTCAGGAGAGACGTCGGAGGACATCGACGAGGTCAGCGGGAAGGGCGCTGTCGAACGCCATGGCGTCGCCCGTCCGGGGATGGACGAACGCGAGGTGCTCGGCGTGCAGGAACTGGCGGGGCGCCCGAAGCGACGGGCGGTCGCCGCCGTAGCGGGAGTCGCCGACGACGGCGTGCCCGATGGCCTGCAGGTGCACGCGGATCTGGTGGGTCCGTCCCGTCTCGAGCAGGCAGGTCAGCTCGGTGAGCTCGACGGGGTGGTCGTAGCGGTGCACGACCTCGTAGGTGGTCCGCGCCTCCCGCCCGCCGACGACGACCGCCATGCGGGTCGGTTCGCGGGGCGAGCGGGCGATGGGAGCATCGACCATGCCCCGGGGCTCGTTCACCAGGCCCCACACCAGCGTGTGGTACCGGCGGGTGACGGTCCGGGCCCGGAGCTCGGCACCGAGGGAGTCGAGCGCCTCCGGCGTACGGGCGACGAGCATCAGGCCGGAGGTGTCACGGTCGAGGCGATGCACGATGCCGGGACGCTCCGGCTCCCCCACCCCCGCGAGGTCGGGGTACCGGGCGAGCAGCCCGTGCACCAGGGTTCCGGTGGCGTGGCCGGCGCCGGGGTGGACCACGAGGCCGGCGGGCTTGTCGACCACGACCAGGTCGTCGTCCTCGTACACCACGTCGAAGGCGATGGTGTTGTCGGCGTCATCGCCGACCGTGCGCCGCACGACCGGCGCCGGGACCTCGAGGCTGATCACCTGGCCGTCGCTGATCCGCGTCGCACGCCGGGTCTGCACCTCGCCGTCGACCCGGACCTCCCCCGCATCGACCAGATCGGCCGCCGTCGCTCGGGTGAGGTCGCACAGCAGGGCCACGGCTCGGTCGAGCCGCTCGCCGTCGAGCGCGTCGGGCAGGGGCGCCGAGAACGCGGTCATGCCGCCGGCCCCTCGGCGCCGGCACCATCGTCGCCGGCGCCCTCGGGCTCGGGCACCCGGTCGTCGAAGGCGTCGGTGAAGAACCCGGCCAGCAACAGCAGGCCGATCCCGATGGTGAGGGCGGCGTCGGCCACGTTGAACACCGGGAACCACTGCGGGTCGACGAAGTCGACGACACCGCCACCGAGGAAGCCGGTGCCGTGACGGAAGAGCCGGTCGACGAGGTTTCCGAGCGTGCCGCCCATCACCAGGCCGTAGCTGGCCAGGACGAGACCCGACCGCTGGTGTCGGGCCGATCGCACCAGCACGATGACGACGATCACGGCGATGACCGACACCACCGGTCCGCTGTTGTCGGTGAGGCTGAACGCGGTGCCGCGGTTGTAGAGCAGGTTGAACCGCAGGGTCCACACGATGTGGATGACGCGCCGTGGACCGGTGAGGGCCTCGACCGCCCACCACTTGGTGAGCTGGTCGACCGCGACGATCGCGGCCGCGATGGCAGCGATGGCGAGGACCGGGTGACGGCGACGCCGTGGACCGGCCGGCGAGGGGTCGGCGCCGGTGACGGGGTCAGCGCCGACCGAAGCCACCGACCTTGTACTCCACCTTCTCCCGCGCCCACGGGATCGCCTCGAGGCGCTCCCTGGGAATCGGCTCACCGGAGATCTCGCAGATCCCGTACGTGCCGGTGTCGAACTTGGAGAGGGCGTGATCGATCTCGTCGATCATCTCGAGCGCCTTGGACGCCAGAGCGAGGTCACGGTTCCGTTCGACCGCGATCGTGTCGCCCTCCCCGGACTCCTCGTCGAATTGCACGTCGCCCGGATCGAGGTCGGCCACCAGGCTGTCGGCCTCGGCTCGGAGCTGGGTGGCCTGTCGGTCGTAGGTCTCCCGCTCGGACACGAGGGACTTGCGCATCTGCTCGAGGAAGCGGGTGTCGAACGGCGACTTGGCTCGCTTCGCCTTGGCCGGCTTCTTGGCCGCCGTCTTCGACGGCGCCTTCTTGGTCGACTTCGCCGCTGCCGTGGACTTGGTCGTCACGCTCTTCTGTGCCGCCTTCTTGGTCGTCTTCGTCGACTTCTTGGCCGCGGTCTTCCCGGTGCCGGCGGTGCCGGTGGACCGCTTCGACGCCGCCTTCTTGGCCTTCGTGGTCTTCTTGGCGGCCTTGCTCGTTCGTGCCAACGTCGTGCTCCTCCCGCACAAAGGAGCCGGAAGGATACACGCTGGCGGCGCCGGCCACAAAGCCGCAACCGGATGCGGTGCGGGTTGAAGCCCACCATAGGATGGCCGGATGGCTGCACCGACCTCTGGCGCCTACCCCGACGTCGAACCGCACCCGTCGTTCCCTGCCCTCGAGCGGGCGGTCATCCAGCGCTGGGATGCCGACAAGACGTTCCAACGATCGATCGAGCAGCGGGCCGGCGCCGACGAGTTCGTCTTCTACGACGGACCGCCGTTCGCCAACGGTCAGCCCCACTACGGGCACCTGCTCACCGGATTCGTGAAGGACGCGGTGCCCCGCTACCAGACGATGCGAGGCAAGCGGGTCGAGCGACGCTTCGGATGGGACTGCCATGGCCTGCCCGCGGAGCAGGAGGCCGAGCAACGGCTCGGCGTCGTGGGCCGCAAGGCCATCGAGGAGTTGGGCGTCGATGTCTTCAACGCCGAGTGCCGGCTCCTGGTCGACGGCACCGCCGACGGCTGGAACAGCTACGTGCGCCGCCAGGCCCGCTGGGTCGACATGGAGAACGACTACAAGACCATGGACCCCACGTTCATGGAGTCGGTCATGTGGGCGTTCAAGCGACTCCACGAACTGGGCCTCGCCTACGAGGGCCAGCGGGTCCTGCCCTACTGCTGGGAGTGCGAGACCCCGCTGTCGAACTTCGAGACCCGGATGGACGACGCCTACCGCGAGCGCCAGGATCCGGCGGTCACCGTCTGGGTCGAGCTCACCAGCGGCGACCACGCCGGCAAGCGCCTGCTGGTGTGGACCACGACCCCGTGGACCCTGCCGTCGAACCTCGCGGTGGCCGTCGGCCCCGCGCTCGACTACCGGGTGTACCGCGACGCCGACGGCGCCGAGTACGTGCTGGGCGCCAACACGGTCGAGCACTACGCGCCGCAACTGGCCGAGGCCACCGAGGTCGGACGACTCACCGGCACCGACCTGGCCGGCGCGTCCTACGCCCCCATCTTCGACTTCTTCGTGGGCACGGAGAACGCCCATCGGGTGCTGGTGGCCGACTGGGTGGCCGACGACGAGGGCACCGGCATCGTCCACATCGCACCCGGCTTCGGCGAGGACGACAAGGTCATCTCCGACGAGGCCGGCATACCGACCATCGCCCCGGTCGACGAGAAGGGCGCCTTCACCGCCGAGGTGCCGCCCTACGCGGGCATGCAGGTCTTCGATGCCAACAAGGTCATCGTCCGCGACCTGCGCGAACGCGGGGTGCTGGTGCGGCACGACTCGTACCTCCACAGCTATCCGCACTGCTGGCGGACCGACACCCCCCTGATCTACAAGGCGATGTCCTCGTGGTTCGTGGCGGTCACCGAGATCAAGGACCGGATGCTCGAGCTCAACCAGCAGATCAACTGGGTCCCTGACCACGTCAAGGACGGCAGCTTCGGCAAGTGGCTCGAGGGCGCCCGCGACTGGTCCATCAGCCGCAACCGGTTCTGGGGCTCACCGATCCCGGTGTGGAAGTCGGACAGCGAGGAATTTCCTCGAGTGGACGTGTACGGGTCGATCGCCGAGCTCGAGGCCGACTTCGGCGTCGAGGTGACCGACCTGCACCGACCGATGATCGACGAGCTCGTCCGGCCCAACCCGGACGACCCCACCGGACAGTCGATGATGCGGCGCATCCCCGACGTCTTGGACTGCTGGTTCGAATCCGGGTCCATGCCCTACGCCCAGGTGCACTACCCGTTCGAGAACCGCGAGTGGTTCGAGAGTCACTTCCCCGGCGACTTCATCGTCGAGTACATCGGTCAGACGCGGGGCTGGTTCTACACGCTGCACGTGCTGGCCACCGCCCTGTTCGACAAGCCGGCATTCGAGACCTGCGTCGTCCACGGCGTGCTCCTCGGCGACGACGGCCAGAAGCTGTCGAAGCGGCTGAAGAACTACCCCGACCCGGTCGAGGTGTTCGACACCATCGGATCCGACGCCATGCGCTGGGCCCTGCTGTCGTCGGCCGCCGTCCGGGGCGGCGACATGGTGGCGGCCAAGGGGCCGATGCAGGACGCCGTCCGCCAGGTGCTCCTGCCGATCTGGAACGCGTGGTACTTCCTCGCCCTCTACACCAACGCCGGCCTCCGTGGCCCGAACGGCGAGACCGGCCTCCGTGGCCCGAACGGCGAGACCGGCCTCCGTGGCCCGAACGGCGAGACCGGCCTCCGTGGCCCGAACGGCGAGACGGGTGATCTGCGGCGCGGCGAGCGGGTCACCGAGACCCCCGACAACGTGCTCGACCGCTACGTGCTGGCCAAGACGCACGAGCTGATCACCTCGGTCACCGCCCGCATGGACGCCTTCGACCTCTCGGGCGCGTGCGGCGAGATCAGCTCGTTCATCGACTCCCTCAACAACTGGTACATCCGGCGCTCCCGGGAGCGGTTCTGGGGCGAGGACCAGACCGCGGTCGACGTGCTGCACACCGTCCTCGAGCACCTGTGTCGGGTCGCCGCCCCGCTCCTGCCCCTGCTGACCGAACAGGTGTGGGGCGACCTGACCGGTGGCGGCTCGGTGCACCTCACCGACTGGCCCGACGCCGACGAGCTCCTCGCCGACCCCGAGCTGGTGGCCACCATGGACCTGGTGCGTGACGTGGCCTCCGCGGCCAAGTCGGTGCGCGAGGCACGCGGCCTGCGCCGCCGGCTGCCCCTGCAGACGCTGACCGTGGCACTCGAGGACCCCGACCGTCTGATCGAGTTCCAGTCGCTCCTGGCCGACGAGGTCAACGTGAAGACGGTGGAGCTGCGGCCCGCCGGCGCGCTCGGCGCCGAGCGCTACGAGGTCGACCTGCGGACCGTCGGCAAGCGTCTCGGCAAGGACACGCCCGCCGTGGTCCAGGCCATGAAGGCGGGCGACTACACCTTCGACCCGGCGACCGACGAGCTGGTGGTGGGGGCGCACCGCTTCGGACCGGACGAATACGTGCGCAAGCTCGACGCCGACGACCCCGATTCCACCGCGGCACTCCCCGGTGGCGCCGGGTTGGTCCGGCTCGACTGCACGGTCACGCCCGAGCTCGAGGCCGAGGGGCTCGTCCGCGACCTGACCCGGGAGATCAACGACATCCGCCGCAGCGAGGGCCTCGACGTGTCCGACCGCATCCACCTCGTCGTCGACGCCGGGCACCACGACGACATCCGCGACGCCCTCGGCACCCACCGTCCGCAGGTCATGGCGGCCACGCTCGCCGACGAGCTGGTGATCCCCGATACCCCGCTGACCGACGCGCACCGCGTCGAGCTGGGCGACGGTCGCGCCGTGCACGTCGCCCTCCACCGCCTCTGATCGCCCCCTCGACCCACCCCCCAATCCGTTCTGGTCGGTCATCGGTGCGCCCCAGTGGCGCGATGACCCTCCAGAACCGGATGTGGGCCAGAACCGGATGTGGGTCAGGACAGTCGGCGGTCGATCTCGGTGAGGATGGTCTTGCGACCGGCGCCCGAGACCTCGCGCTCGCGGACCTGCGCCAGCTGCTTGTCGCTCAGGTCCGACAGCCGCGGCCGGATGTCGGCCACGGTCAACTCGTCGTAGTTGGCGATCGGGAACCGGGAGTTCGACGCCTTCTTCGCCGACGCCTTCTTCACCGGGGCCTTCTTGGCCGTCCTCCTCGTCGTGGCCTTCTTCGCTGCCTTCGGGCTGGCGGCCTTCGGCGCCGGCGGGGCGGCGCGCTTCGAGCTACGGGCGGCGCGGCGGACCGCCTGGGCCGGCGGCGCGGCCTGCAGGCGCTGGTCGATCTCGCTCACGATGCCGACCCGGTTGTCGCGGGCGACTTCGTAGTCGCGCACCTGCTCGAGCTGAGCGGGCGTGAGACCGTCGAGCTGCGCGGTGACATCGGGGACGTTGAGCTCGGGATAGCGGGCGATGGGGAGCCGCTGGGCCTCGGGATCGATCGGGGCGACCGGTTCGTCGTCGACCTCGTCGTCCCAGGTGAACGCCTGGAGCTCGCCACTGAGGTAGCGGTCGATCTCGGCGACGAGGGTCGACCGATCGGCGCCGGCGACCTCACGGGCCCGCACGTCCTCGAGCTCGTCGAGCTCGAGCTGGGGCAGCAGCGGCATGATCTGGCTGACGCTGAGATCGTCGTAGTCGGCGATCGGGAAGAACTCGTCGTCCTCGTCGGCATCGAGCAGGGCCACCGGCTCGCGTTCGGGCACGGGGGGCTCGGCCGGCGGGGCGACGGGCTCCGGCTCCGGCTCCGGAGCGGGCTCGGGCGTGACCGCGACGTGATCGCCACCGGCCGCCACCTCGAGGGCGTCGGCCTCGGTGCCGGTCTCCTTCAGCCGGTCGAGCTCGGCGAGGACCTCGGGGCGACGTTGCCCGTTGGCCTCCCGCTCGTAGACGAGGTCGAGCTCGTCGGAATACAGCTGGGGCAGCAGCGGCATGATCTCCTCGAGCCGCAGATCGTCGTACTCCGCGATGGGGAAGTCGACGACATCGTCCTCCTCGATCTCCCAGTTCGACGCGTTGGCCCAGTCGTCCTCGGCCGGGGCCGGCACCGGGGCCGGATCGGGGGTCGACGGGAGGGAGGCCGGCTGGGGCTCGTGGGCGTAGGCGGTCGTGGCGGTGGCGCCGACTGCCGCGCCGACCCGCGTGGCCGCCATGTCCTCGAGGAGGGGCGATGGTGCCTCGGTCGGAGCCTCACCCTTGGGCCGAGCGAGCCGGAAGGCGAGGAAGAGCACGATGGCCGCCGTGGCACTCGCTCCGATGGACAGGTAGATGAGCATGAGGCCGTCGTCGCTCAGCAGACCGACGACCAGCAAGATCGTCGCCAGGAGGACGAGACCGAAGCTCACGAGAACCAACACTGAGGATCACCTTCTGGGTAGCGGCGCGGCGGCGGGCCATCCTAGGCCGACCACCGGGGAACGAAGCGAACGATGCGGACGTCTCGGTACACCCGAGCCAGGACCGCGGTCAGAGCAGCTGATCGTTCGACACGTCGGCGTCGGAACCCTGGTGATCGAAGGGAACGGCCCCGAAGGCGGGCACCGCCTCCGTGGGTGCGCCGTCGTCGGCGCCCTCGTCGGCCCAGCCCGCCTGCTCGTCGGCCACGTCGACGACCACGTCGGCATCGGCATCGTCGGCGGTGGTGGACGCCGGGTCGGCGGACAGCTCGGGGGCGGCGACCTCGCGCAGCGCGGCGGGGTCGTCGACCAGGCGCTGGAGTTGCGCGGCCGTGGTCCGCATGTGGCCCCGTTGCTCGTCGAGCCATGTGCGCAGCACGCGGATGTCGTCGGTGAGGGCGTCGCGGTCGCGACGCAAGGTCATCACCTCGTCCTGGATGGCACGGCGGGCTTCGTCGCCGGCTCGCTGGGCCTCGGCCTCGGCTTCGGCCCGGGCCCGATGCAGCAGCGTCTCGGCCTCCGAGCGCTGCGTGCTGGCCACCGACTCGGCCTCCCGCCGAATCCGCTCGGCTTCGGCCTTGGCGTCGGCGATGGCTGCCTCCGCGGTGCGCTCGGCCGCGATCAGGATGCGCATCGGTTCGCCGACTCGCACCGGCGACGGCGCGGGTGATTCGGCTTCCCCGCCGACCTCGGGTTCGAGCTCGAACTCGGGCTCGGGCTCGGGCTCGGCCACCCAGGCGTCATCGGGCGGCGCGGTCGCGACGTCGAATCCCGTGGCCCGGGCGGCGGACAGCTCGGCCTCGGCCCGCTCGGCGCGATCGAACTCGGTGCGCAGCCGGGCCAGCAGGACGTCGAGGCCTTCGGCACACCGTTCGAGGAAGTCGTCGACCTCCGCCATGTCGTAGCCCCGCCGGGCGGGCGAGAACTTTGCCTCGAGGAGGAGGTCTGGCGTCAGTTCCATGCCCGCGATCGTATGCCACACCTGCCCCCGCTCCCGGGGATCCCCACCGCCGGCGGGGCCGCGGTTCAGCAGATGATGCGCTGGAGGATGATGACGCCGAACATGACGATCATCACCGAGAAGTCGATGCCCCCGAAGCTGGCTCCGATGCTCCGTCGCACGGGTCCGACGACCGGCTCGGTGGCCTTGTACAACAGCTCACGCAACTGGGCGACACCGCTGCCGGGTTGGGTGGGGAACCACGACAGCAGTGCACCGGCGAAGAGCACGAGCAGGTAGATGCTGAGGAGGCCGCAGAGGAGACTCGCCATGAGGGATCGTCCGTCGGGTCGGGATCAGCGGTGGCCTGAAGCCAGGCGCCGCCGCTCCTCGTCGGACACCTCGACGTCGGCCGGGGTGAGCAGATACGCCCCCGAACGCACCCGCTCCATGTGCCCGCTGAGGGCGTAGCAGATGCCCGAGGCGAAATCGATCAGTCGGCGAGCGAGATCGCGGTCGAGGCCGTTGAGATCCATGACCACCGGTTGGCTGGCCTTGAACCGGTCGGCGATGTCCTTGGCGTCGTCGAACGACGACGGCTCGAGCACGGCCGGCTTGGCCGAGGTGGGTCGCATCGGACGCACGGTAGGCGTTTCGTTGCCCCGCACCGACCTCGGGTCGTTCTGGAGCGCGCCGCGGGCCGGCAACTGACGGACGGCACCGGAGGCCCGACCCGAGCGCGGCGAGACGAACGGATCGTCGTCCGCTTCGGGCCCGGGACGCGCCTGCGGGCGGCCCGGCATGCGGGGTGCGCCGGCCACGGGACCGACGGGGCGACGCTCGGGCCCGGGCCCGGAGCGCGACGGACCGGGCCCCGGACGAACGACGCCACCCTCGTAGGGGTAGTCGTCGTACTCGTCGTCCGGTGCCAGGCCCAGCCAGACCATGGCCTTGTGGAACACCCCTGCCATCGAAATTTCCTCCTCGGGAATCCCCCGTCGGGGATCAGGTCAGTCTCGCACGACCGCGACGGAATCACGCGGACGGCTCGGTTCGGGAACGTGGTCGGGATCCGGTACGGGCGGGCTCATCGCGGCCCCGGCGCGGGTCGGGGACCGAAGAGCGCGGTGCCGATCCGGATCATGGTGGTGCCCGCCGCGACGGCCAACTCGAGGTCACTCGACATGCCCATGGAGCGCTTCGGAAGGGCCAGATCGTCGGCGAGGTCGCGCACCTGCTCGAAGGCGCTCGAGGTGGCCAGCGCGTCGCCGTCGACCCCGATGGTCATCAGACCGGAGACCCGGAGACCGGCCGCCCGCGCCTCGTCGACCAGCCTCGGGACGTCGTCGGGACGACACCCGCTCTTTCGAGCCTCGCCCGCCGCGTTGACCTGCACGAGGATCTCCGCGCCGGGCGCCCGCCGGGCGATCTCCCGGATCAGGGAGCTGCGGTCGACGCTCTGCCAGCACTCGACCAGCGGGGCGATGAGTCGGACCTTGTTCGACTGCAGGCCGCCGATGAAGTGCCATCGCGGCGCCGGCGCTCCGGCGGGTACGACGACGTCAGCGGCCTTCCCGGCCAGTTCCTGGGCGTAGTTCTCCCCGAGCGCGACCAACCCGGCCTGCAACGCCGCCTCCGGGGCCTCGGCGCCGAAGCCCTTGGTGACGGCGACGATCTCGATCGAGGACGGGTCCCCGCCCGCGGCCGCGATTCGCTGGTGCACGCGCGCCACGTTGGCCCGGACGTCGTGCGGATCGATCACGGGTCGAGCACGATCGTGGCGGCGTGGCGGGCGCCATCGCGCCGGGCCCGGTGGGAGTAGAAGCGCTCGGGCTCGCACGCGGTGCAACCCGCCTCCTCGTCGACCGTGGCTCGTCCCTCGAGGGCGGCGCGCACGGCGGCCCCCAGGTCGAGGGCCGGGGTGCCCCACGCCGTGGTGGCCCGCACCTGATCCCCGAGGCGCCCGGCGACGGTGGCGAGCTCGTCGGTGCCGAACTCGTAGCACCGGGCGCGGATGTGGGGTCCGACGTGGGCGACGACATCGGTGGCACCGAGGGCCGCCATGGCATCGGTGGTGGCCTCGAGCACGCCATCGACGAGCCCTCGCCACCCGGCATGGGCCACGCCCACCACGCCGGCCACGATCGTCGACCAGCAGCACCGGCACGCAGTCGGCGGTGTGGACGGCGAGCACGACGCCGGGTTGGTCGGTGACCGCGGCGTCGGCCTCCTCGCCCGCGTGATGGCCGGGATGCTCGACGTGGACGACCCGGTTGCCGTGCACCTGCCGCAACCAGGTCCAGGTTCCGGCGGCCAGGTTTCGGCGGCGGACGGTGAGCGCGGCCGGGTCGGCACCGACGTGGAAGTCGCCGTCGGCGCGGGTCGAGAAGCGGAAGGTGGCGCCGGCCACCATGGGCGCGATGGCGACGGCTACTTGAGGAACGACGGGACGTCGAAGTCGTCGTCGCCGTCGTCACCGAAGAGATCGTCGTCGTCGCCGAGCACGTCGGAGAGGTCGTCGCCGCGTCCTCCGAGGCCGTCTCGCCGGCGGGCGCGGCCCGATGGGCTCGACGGGTCGCCGTCGAAGCGGTCGAAGCCGGCGGCGATGACGGTGACCCGCACCTCGTCACCGAGGTCGTCGTCGACGACGGTGCCGAAGATGATGTTGGCCTCGGGGTGGGCGACGCCGTGGATGACCTCGGCGGCCTCGTTCACCTCGAACAGGCCGAGGTCGCTGCCCCCGGAGATGGTCAGCAGGATGCCGCGGGCGCCGTCGATGGATGCCTCGAGCAGCGGGCTCGAGATGGCGTTCTTGGCTGCCTGGAGGGCCCGGCCCTCGCCCGAGGCGTAGCCGATGCCCATCAGGGCCGAACCGGCGTTGGACATGATCATCTTCACGTCGGCGAAGTCGGTGTTGATCAGACCGGGCGTGGTGATGAGGTCGGTGATGCCCTGCACGCCCTGGAGGAGGACCTCGTCGGCCATCTTGAACGCGTTGAGCATCGAGGTCTTCTCGTTCGACACGGTGATGAGCCGGTCGTTCGGGATGACGATGAGCGTGTCGACCTTCTCCTTGAGGTTCTGGATGCCCTGTTCGGCCTGGACCGACCGACGGCGTCCCTCGAAGGCGAAGGGGCGAGTCACCACACCGATGGTGAGCGCCCCGACGGTCCGGGCGATCTCGGCCACGACCGAGGCGCCGCCGGTACCGGTGCCGCCGCCCTCGCCGGCGGTGATGAACACCATGTCGGCGCCCTTGAGCACCTCTTCGATCTCCTCGCGGTGCTCGTCGGCGGCCTGGCGGCCCACCTCGGGGTCGGACCCCGCGCCGAGGCCCCGGGTCAGCTCGCGCCCGATGTCGAGCTTCACGTCGGCATCCGACATGAGCAGCGCCTGGGCGTCGGTGTTCACCGCGATGAACTCGACCCCCTTCAAGCCGGCGTCGATCATCCGGTTGACGGCGTTGACTCCACCGCCCCCGATGCCGACGACCTTGATGACGGCCAGGTAGTTCTGCGGATTCGCAGCCATGGGACCGGTTACCTCCAACTCGGGTGGGAACTCGTGTGATGCTCGCGGGGATGCGAGGGATGCTCGCAGAGACGCGAGTGGCCGGGCAGCCATGAAGCCGCCCGGCGTGAAGTTCGACTCGAGGTCGAGATGCCCTCGACCTCAACTGGTGGGTGAGACGCTACGAGCACCGGGGCCTCCGGGTCAACACGGGGCGAGTGGGGACCCGGAGGTCGATGGTGTCGAGGCAGGTGAGGTCGACGCGTGCGTGCACGGTGCGGAACGCCTCGATCTTGGCGTCGAGGTCGGTGGTGTCACCGAGCTCGACCGCGCCCCCGCCGACCAGATCGAGACGCAACGACGGCTCCAGGCGGACCGCGGCGACCGCGCCCGGCGGGTCGAGGCGCAGGCGGCCGGCGAGCACGACGGCATCGTGCAGCGCCCGATCCACCCGGGCGCCCACCGCCGGCACGGCGTCGCCACCGGGCGCCAGCACCGACACGAAGGGCGGGTCGCGCGGCACGGCCGCCGGTAGCGACATCGGATCGCCGGCGGCCAGGACGCGCCCGGAGTCGTCGACCAGCACGGATGCGCCGTTGATCGACACCATGGCGCTCGGGGTCCGTTCGGTGACCTGGACGTGCACGGTGCCGGGCAGCTCACGGGTGACCGTGGCGTCGGCCACCCACGGCAGGGCCTCGATGGCCCGGGTGGCGCGGCCGAGGTCGGCGAGCAGGAGGGGCGCGCCGGCGTGGATGTGGGTGGCCTCCTGGATGGCCTCCGGGCTGGTGTAGCGGGCGCCGACGACCGAGACCTCGTCGACGTCGAGCACCGGGCTGCGGAGCACGATCACCGCGGTGAGGGCAGCCATGGCGACGACGGCGAGCACGACGAGACGACGGAGCCGGCGCCGACCGGCCTGCCGGCGTACCGCGATGCGCCGCTCCCGGAACCGGGGATCGACGACGACGCGGCCGACATCCGGTGTGGTGGGGGCGGTCACGTGAAGACCCCGGTGTCGAACCCGATCATCACGGTCTCGGGGTGGAGACGGACGCCGGTGCTGGCCTCCACCGCGTCGCGCACCTCGACCATCAGGGCGAAGACGTCGTCGGCCGAGCCGCCGGGGTCGGATTGGATGAAGTTGGCGTGCTTGGGCGAGACCTCGGCCGTGCCGAGCCGCCGGCCCTTGCAGCCGGCGACGTCGATCAGACGGCCGGCACTGTCGCCCGGCGGGTTGGTGAACACCGATCCGGCGTTCTGGCCGCCGGGCTGGTTGGCCCGTCGCCACTGCACGATCTCGGAGATGAGGGCCTCGGCCCGGTCCACGTCGCCGGGTTGCAGGGCGAGGGTGGCGCCGGTCACCAGCTGGTGGGCACCGATCGCCGAGTGGCGATACCCGAGGTCGAGATCGGCGGCGAGCACCTCTCCATCCTTCCCCGTCCGCAGATCCATGACGCGGACCCCCACCAGGGTCTCGGCCATGTCCGATCCGTGCCCGCCGGCGTTCATGCGAACCGCCCCGCCGATCGAACCCGGCACTCCGACCGCCCACTCGAAGCCGGTGAGGCCGGCCTTGGCCGTGCGCCGGGCCACGACGGGCAGCAGGGCACCAGCTCCGGCCCGCACCGTGGTCCCGTCGATCTCGACGGCGGCGAACGACGACCCGAGGTGCACGGCGAGGCCGGGGAAGCCGGCGTCGCACACCAGCAGGTTCGACCCGTTGCCGACGACCAGCACGTCGATGCCGGTCTCGACGGTCACCAGGGCGAGCAACTCCAGGTCAGCGGCAGTGTCGACCTCCAGGTACAACGCCGCCGGACCACCGACCCGGTAGGTGGTGAACGGCCCGAGATCCTCGTCGCGCCGGGCGCGGTCACCGAGGAGCTCGCCGGCGGCGACCACGACGTCGGGGGCGCTCATCGACCCATCCGTTCCAGCACCACGTCGGGGACCCGGGTGAGGTCGCCGGCGTTGAGCGTGAGGCAGCAGTCGCCCGGGCGCAGCACGTCGAGGAGCCAGTCGGCCGTCGCGGCCAGGTCGTCGAGGAAGGTCACGTCGGCGTCGGGGTGGGCCGTGGCGACGGCGTCGAACACCAGCCGTCCGGTCACACCCTCGATCGGGGCCTCCCCGGCCGGGTACAGCTCGGTGATCCCGAGGACGTCGACGCCCACGAACGCGTCGGCGAACGTGGCCGCCAGGTCGCGCGTGCGGGTGTACCGGTGGGGTTGGAACACGCACACCAGACGCCGGAACGGTCCGGTCCGGGCCGCGCCGACGGCCGCGGCCACCTCGGCCGGCAGGTGGTCGTAGGAATCGACGAACGTGACTCCTCCGGCCTCGCCCCGGACCTCGAACCGGCGAGCCACCCCGGCGAAGCCGGACAGGGCGCCGGCCGCCTCGTCGAGGTCGAGGCCCAACTCGACGGCCGCGGCGAGCGCGCCGGCGGCGTTGCGGGCGTTGTGCACGCCCGGGGCCGCGGGGACGGTGACCCGTACGTGACGGCCCGCGGCCCGACCCCGACGGACCGTGTGGGTGTAGGCCACGCCGATGCCGGCGGGCTCGATCTCGCTGATGTGGTGGTCGGCGTCGGGGTGGACGCCGTAGGTGACCGGGTGCGTGGCGTGCGTGACCAGACCGGCCGCGCCCGGATCGTCGAGACAGACCACGGCCGAGCCGGACAGGGCGCCGACGAAGCGTTGGAACCCCTCGACCAGGGCCGCTTCGCTTCCCCAGTACGACAGGTGATCGGCCTCGAGGTTGGTGACGACGGCGTGGGTGGCACCGACGCGCAGGAACGTGCCGTCCGACTCGTCGGCCTCGACGACGAAGTCGGGCCCGCTCCCCCAGCGGGCGTTCGTGCCCAGGCCGGTGATCCGCGTGCCGACGAGGAACCCGGCTCCGCCGCCGACCGCGGCGGTGGCGAGCATGGCCGCGGTCGTCGACTTGCCGTGCGTTCCGGCGACCGCCACGACGCGGCGCCGGGCGCAGATGGCCTCCAATGCGTCGCCGCGATGGACCACCGGCGTGCCGGCCGCTCGGGCGGCGACGAGGTCGGGATGATCGACGGGCGTGGCGGTGGAGGTGACGATCAGCGACGCCGAGGTCGCACCAGGATGCCGGTCGCCGACCACGACGTCGACACCGATGGCCCGCAGCGGATCGAGGAACGGGGTCTCGTTGGCGTCGACACCGCTCACCCGGTGCCCCATCTGGGCCAGGACGGTGGCGACGGCGCTCATGCCCGCCCCGCCGACGTTGATCACATGGATCGAGCGCGGTGCGTCGAGCTCGACCGCGACCGACGGTCTGGGTTCACCGGTCACGGCCGTGCTGCTCCACGATCTCGGCCACGCGCGCCGCGGCGCGGGGCGCGCCCAGCGTCCGGACCCGCCGAGCCATCTCGTCGAGGCGGTCGGGCGCGGCGAACAACGTGTCGACCTCGTGGACGAGTCGATCGGCATCGAGCTCGTCGTCGCGGACGACGACGGCACCGCCGACGGCGGCCAGACGTTCGGCGTTGGCCAGCTGCTGTCCCCCGGTGGTGACCAGGGAGGGCACGACGATGGCCGGCAGCCCGACCGCGGCGAGCTCGAAGCACGTGCCCGACCCGGCGCGGCAGACGACGAGGTCGGCGCGGGCCATCTGCGCCGGCATGTCGTCTTCGTACTCGACCGCCTCGTACACGAGCTGACCGGTGTCGGTGGGCCGATCGAGCTCGGGCCAGTCGCGCCGACCGACGACGTGGTGCACGGCCAGGTCGTCGCGCCCGCGCCAGCGGGCCACCGCACCGATCGTCGCCCGGTTGATCGACAGCGCGCCGAGCGAGCCACCGAAGATGAGCAGCTGCCTCCGCCCGTCGGGTCGTGACGCCGATTCCAGCGCGAACAACTCGGCCCGGACCGGGTTCCCGACCACCTCGGCGTGGGGCAGCGGCGTGTCGGGGAACGACACCGCGCAGGCCACCGCGAACCGGGCCAGCAACCGGTTCGCCGCACCGGGCACCGCGTTCTGCTCGTGGACCACGAGCGGCACCCGCCACAGCACCGCGCCGAGCCCGCACGCGACGCTGGCGTAGCCACCGACGGCCACCACCGCGCCCGGTCGCTGCCGGCGGACGAGGCCGATGGCCGTGACGAAGGCGCGGAGCAGGCCGATGACGGCACCGACGTTGTCGAGGGTCAGGCGGCGGGCGATGCCCCGACCGGGGAGCAACGTGACGTCGAAGCCGGCCTCGGGCACCAGCCTGGCCTCGAGCCCGCGCTCGGATCCCACGAGGTGGACGTCGTGACCCCGGTCGCGCAGCGCCGTGGCGATGGCCAGCGCCGGAAGGACGTGTCCGGCCGTGCCGCCCCCGGTGACCAGGACCTTCATCGGGCGCCGCGGGCGGCGTTGGCCGCTCGACGGGCCGCGATGCGGTGCCGGACCGGGCTCTGGGGAGATCGTCCGTGGATGGCGACGTTGACGAGGACCCCGGCCGCCAGCATGGTGGCCAGCAGCGACGACCCACCGAAGCTGACGAACGGCAGCGGGACCCCGGTGATGGGCAGCAGACCGAGTACCGCGCCCACGTTCACGAAGGCCTGGATCGCGAACCACGCCGTGACGCCGATGGCGAGCATGGCCCCGAAGGTGTCGCTGGCGCGGGCCGCGACCCGCAGGCCGCAGATGATCATGGCGGCGAAGATGCCCACCACCAGCAGGGAACCGATGAGCCCGAGCTCCTCGCCGATGATGGCGAACACGAAGTCGGTGTGGGCTTCGGGCAGGAACCCCCACTTCGCCCGGCTGGCACCGAGGCCGGTGCCCGACACGCCCCCGGACGCCACCCCGATCAGCGACTGGATGGTCTGGTATCCGGTGCCACCGGCGTTCTCCCACGGGTTGAGGAAGGCGGTGATCCGGGCCCGGCGGTAATCGGCCGACAGGGCGAAGACGGTCCCGAGCAACACCCCGGCACTGGCCAGCAGGGTGAGGACCCGCATCGGGATCCCAGCCCACAGCAACATGCAACCGACGATCGCGCACAGCACCGCCGTGGTCCCCAGGTTGGGCTGCTTCATGAGCAGGATGACGAAGACGCCCAGGACGAGCAGCACCGGGCGCAGGACCACCCGCAGGTCGCTGATGCGATCGCGTTCGCGGGCCACCAGCGCGGCGACGAAGACGATCATGGCGAACTTGGCCGGCTCGGCGGGCTGGAGCTGCAGCCCGCCCACCGCGATCCAGCGCTGGGCGCCGTTGACGTCGAGGCCGAGGCCGGGGATCAACACGGCGAACAACAGCGCGGCGCTGCCGAGGACGAGGACCGGGACGGCGGAGGCCCACCGGTGGTAGTCGATCCGACTGCCGAGGAACAGCCCGATGAGCCCCACGGCGAGCCAGGCGCACTGCTTGAAGAACACCGAGAACGACGAACCCCCCATCTCCACCGCCGACACCGACGAGGCCGACAGGATCATCACCGAACCGATGAGGCTGAGGACCACGACGAGCACGACCATGGCCGCACCCAGCGCGGCCTGCGCCTCGGTCGTGGTTCCGGGTGCGGCGTCGACCGGGGTGGGCGGGGTCGGCACCAGTCGGAGCCGGCGCCGGCCGGTGGTGCGGCTTCCATGGCTGCCGGCGAGCGGCGATCCGATGGTGAAGTCGGTCATGACTGCTCCTGGAGTGCGGTCACCGCGGCGGCGAAGTCATCACCGCGCGCGGCGTAGTTCGGGTACCAGTCGAAGGACGCGCACGCCGGCGAGAGGAGGACGGCGTCGCCGGGTTCGGCGATGGCGGTGGCGGCCCGTACCGCTTCGGTCATCGATCCCGCCCGCGTGACGGGTCGGACCCCGTGGAACGCCGCCTCGACCTCGTCGGCGGCATCGCCGATGGCGACGACGGCGCGCACGTGGTCGGCGCCGTCGGCGAGCGCGTTGAGGTCGAGTCCCTTGTTGCGCCCTCCGGCGATGAGCACCACCGACTCGAAGCCCCGGACGGCGGCGAGCGTGGCGTGGGGCACGGTGGCCTTGGAGTCGTCCACGTAGGAGATCCCGTCGATGGTGGCCACGTGCGAGACCCGGTGCGGCAGCGGCCCGAATCGGCGCAGCGTCTCGGCGATGACGTCGTCGTCGACCCCGACCGCCGCCGCCGTGGCCGCGGCCGCGAGGGCGTTGGCCAGGTCGTGGGGCAACCGCCGGGGCAGCTCGCCGATCGGCACGATGGGGCCGGAGGGACCGACGAGTGAGCCGGCGGCGCACCGGTAGTCGGCGCCGGGTCGGGAGAGCGAGAAGCCGATCCGGACGCCGGGCGCGGCCGCCAGCCGGCGGGCGACGGCGTCGTCGTCGAGGTTCCCGATGGCGATGTCGTCGGGACCCTGCTCGGCCCAGATGCGGGCCTTGGCCGCCTCGTAGTCGGCGTGGGTGGCGTGGACGTCGAGGTGATCGGGCGCCAGGTTGAGCCAGGTGCCGACACGCGGCGCCCACCACCGGCTGCGGCCGAGGCGGAACGACGACGCCTCGACCACGAACCACGAGGGCGCCGGGTCGTCGATGGCGGTCACCAGCGGCAGGTCGTTGTTGCCGGCGTCGGCGCAGGCGATGCCGCCGGCGCGGAGCATCGCGGTGACCATCGTGGTCACCGTGGTCTTGCCGTCGGTGCCGGTGATGGCGGCGATCGGACGGTCGTCCCACGCCGCGGCGAGATCGAACTCGGTGAACACCGGACTCGAGGTGTCGGCCGAGATGGCGAACACCGGGTGACGGTCGGGCAGCCCGGGCGACGCGACGATGCCCCCCATCGCCGCCACCAACTCACCGAGGCGGGCCGGCGTGGGGCACTCGACGAGTTCGAGCCCGAGCGCCTCGGCCGCGGCCCGGGTGGCGTCCTGCGGATCGTCATCGGTGGCCACGACCCGGTGGCCGCGGGCCAGCAGCGCGGCCGCCACGGCGCGATTGGCGGCACCGAAGCCCACGAGGAGCATCGACTCGGGCACGAGCGCCGATCGGGCGGGCGCGGCAGCCATCAGTCGATGCCGCCGGTGTTGATGAAGTCGGCGTAGAACAGCCCGAGGGCCAGCGCGGTCCCGAGGCCGGCCATGATCCAGAACCGGATGATGACGGTGGTCTCCGGCCAGCCCCCGAGCTCGAAGTGGTGGTGGATCGGGGCCATCCGGAACACCCGCTTCCCGGTGAGCCGGAACCGGCCGACCTGGAGCATGACCGACACCGTCTCGAGCACGAACAGGCTGCCGATCACCGGCAGGAGGAGTTGGGTGTTGGTGGTCAACGCCAACGAGGCCAGGGCCGCACCGATGGCGAGCGAGCCGGTGTCGCCCATGAAGATGCGGGCGGGGTTGGCGTTCCACCACAGGAACCCGGTGACCCCGCCGAGCATGGAGGCGGCGACCACGGCGAGGTCGAGGGCATGTTCGACCTGGTACACGTCGGGGTGGCGGAAGGCCCAGAAGCCGACGACCACGAAGGAGATGAAGCCGAAGATCGACGAGCCGGCCGCGAGCCCGTCCAGCCCGTCGGTGAGGTTCACCGCGTTGGTGGTGCCGGCGATCAGCAGGATGGCCCAGATGGCCCAGATCGGGTTGGAGAGCTCGATCCCCGGCGAGTCGAATCGTGTGAACGAGATCGTGGTGTGGATGTTGGTGAAGTGCAGGGTCGCCACTGCGAAGCCGAGGGCGACCACCAACAGACCGAGCATCTTGGCCCGGCTGGACAGACCGAGGTTGCGTTCGCGACTGACCTTGATCCAGTCGTCGATGGCCCCCACCGCGGCCGCCCCGGCGATGGTCCCCACCACGATCAGGCCGGTGCGGGTGAAGACCAGACCCGATCGCACGTGGGCGGCGCCGTACCCGATCAGCGCGGCGACGACCACGGCCACGCCGCCCATCGTCGGCGTCCCGGCCTTGGTGACGTGTCCCTGGGGACCGTCCTCCTGGATGGGTTGGCCGACGCGGTGCGAGGTGAGCCAGTCGATCAGGTACCGGGTGCCGACGAGCGACGCGACCAGCGAGACGCCGGCGGCGAGGAGGAGCGGGATCACTGCGCCAGCACCTCCCGTGCCACCACCCGGTCGTCGAACGCGATGGTTCGGTCGGCGAAGGTCTGCGTCGTCTCGTGGCCCTTGCCGGCGATCACCACCACGTCATGGTCCCGCGCCGCGCGCGCAGCGTGGTGGATGGCCTCCCGTCGGTCAGGAAGGACGACGAGGGTTCCGGCGGCCAGCTCGGCCTGCCGGATCGGTTCGGGGATGCCGGCCACGATCTCGTCGATGATGGCGTCGGGATCTTCGGATCGGGGGTTGTCGGAGGTCACGACGACCACGTCAGCAGATTCGCTGGCGATGCGCCCCATCTCGGGCCGCTTCGCCCGGTCCTTGTCGCCGCCGCACCCGAACACGACGAGGACCCGACCGCCGGCGGCATCGGCCAGTTCCCGGGCCGCGTCGAGGACGGTCTGGAGGGCGTCGGGGGTGTGGGCGTAGTCGACGGCGAGGGTGAAGTCCTGGCCGGCGTCGATCAGCTCGAACCGGCCGCTCACCGAGCCGACGCGGCCGAGGCCGTCGACGATCGTGGGGACGTCGATGCCCAACCACTCGGCGATGGTGGCCGCGCACAGGGCGTTGGCGATGTTGTGACGACCGGTGAGCGGGAGCTCGACCTGCTGACCACGCCACACGAAGGCCATGCCACCACGCGTGGCCCGGGTGTCGGTGGCGTCGGCGAGGCGGAACGGACGGGTCTCGACCAGCGGGGACTCGAGCAGCTTGGCGCCCCACGGATCGTCGGCGCGAACCACGGCGCGGCTGGTCAGCTCCGGTCGGAACAGGCGGGCCTTGGCCGCGAAGTAGTGCTCGATGTCCTGGTGGAGGTCGAGGTGGTCGTGGCCGAGCATGGTGAAGCCGGTGGCCGCGAACCAGGTGCCGGCGACTCGGTCCATCGCCAGGGCGTGGGACGAGACCTCCATCGCCACCGCGTCGATGCCGGCGTCACGCCAGGCCGCCAGCCGGGCCTGCAGCTCCGGCGCGTCGGGAGTGGTGGGTGGTCCCCCCGGCGACGACGTCAACGTGCCGATGACCTCGCACCGCCGGCCCGCCGCCTCGAAGATGGCGCGCAGCAGGCTGACCGTGGTGGTCTTGCCGTTGGTGCCCGTGATGCCCACCACGGTCATCGCCCGACTCGGGTCGCCGAAGAAACGGGCCGCGATGGGCCCCATGGCGGCCCGGACCGACGGGACGACGACCTGGGGAACCGGCACGGGCAGGCGGCGCTCGACCAGGAGGGCGGCGGCCCCGGCGGCGACGACCTGCTCGGCCAGGTCGTGACCGTCGATGTGGCTACCGGGGACGCAGCAGAACAGGGTGCCGGCCACGACCGTGCCGGTGTGGTGCCCGATGCCGTGGATCTCGACGTCGCCGGTTCGGTCGTGGGCTACTCCGGCCGCGGTGAGGCCCTCGGCTGCCTCCGACAGGAGCATCACTCGCCCGGGCGGGGGCTCGCCGCCGCCATGGCCGTGGCGGCCGGCGGGATGCGGAACCGGCTGAGCGCGAAGCTCGCCAGATCCGCGAAGACGGGAGCGGCGGCGCTCCCGCCGTAGATGGTGGCGGTGGGTTCGTCGATCACCACGATGATCGACAGTTCAGGGCTCTCGGCCGGGACCATGCCGGTGAACGCTGCCACGTAGTGGTAGTGACCGGCGAGGTCCTGGTACGTACCGGTGTCCTGCGGCTTGCGGGCGGTGCCGGTCTTGCCTCCCACCGTGTAGCCGGGGACGATCGCCTTCTTGCCGGTGCCGTCCTCGACCGCGGCCACCAGCATCTGACGGACCTCGCGGGCCGTCTTCTCCGACACCACCCGATGGCCGGCGTCGAAGGGCACGGGCGTGCGAACGCCCTTGGCGTCGACCGTGGCCTCCACCAGGCGGGGCTCGACGTACACCCCGTCGTTGGCGATCACGTTGTACGCGCTCAGCATCTGCATAGCGGTCACCGCGATGCCCTGCCCGATGGGGATTGACCCGATCGAGGTGCCCGACCACTTGTCGGGGTCGAGCAGGATCCCGGGCGACTCGTTGGTGAAGTCCAGCGCGGTCCGCTTCCCGAAGCCGAACGCCCGGAGGTAGTGGTCGATCCGATCCTTGCCCAGCTGCTCGGCCAGGCCGATGGTCCCGATGTTGGACGACTTGGCCAGGATGTCGGTGACGGTCATCGGATCGGCCGGATGCGAGTGGTCGTCGCTGAACATGTGGTCGGAGACCTGCAGGTGGTCGGGTACCGGGGTGGTGGTGTCGGGCTCGACCAGGCCCTCCTCGAGGGCGGCGGAGATGGTGATGACCTTGTTGACCGAGCCGGGCTCGAACACGTCGGTGACGGCGCGGTTGGCGCCGGCGGTGATGATGTCGCCGGCGGTGTTCCGGGTGATGTTGCCGAGGGCCAGGATCTCGCCGGTGGACGGGCGGCTGATCACGACCATCCCGCCCTTGGCGCCGACCGCGTCGACCTGCTCGGACAGGACCCGCTCGGCCTCGTACTGCAGGCTGCGGTCGAGGGTGAGGACGACGTCCGAGCCGGGTTGGGCGGGGATCCGCGACTCGCCGGCCGCGGCGATGGTCCCACCGTCACGAGCCCGCTCGTAGTGGAGCTCGCCCGGGGTGCCGGTGAGCACGTCGTTGTAGAGCAACTCGATGCCGGTGGAGCCGGTCTGGTCGTCGGCCACGTTGCCGATGATCGAGCGCGCCAGGTTCTTCGACGGCGTGAACCGGGCCGGCTCCTCCTGGAGGTGGATCCCGGCCAGGTCCAGCGCGACGACCCGGGAGGCGAGGTGGTCGTCGATGCGGCGGGCCAGGTACACGAACTGGGTGTCCCGGGACAGCTGATCGGTCAGGTCGTTCACGTCGAGACCGAGGACGGGCGCCAGCGACCGAGCCGTGCCTCGCGGATCGTCGATCTGGCTCGGATCGGCGAACACGCTGGGCCGCAGGACCGAGAGCGCCAGGTCGTGACCCTCCCGGTCGAGGATCCGACCCCGGCTGGCCGCGAGGGTGACGGTGCGGACCCGCTGCTCCTCGCCCACCTGGACGAAGCGATCGGGCTCGATGACCTGCACCTCGACCAACTTGGCGACCACGGCGAGCAGCAGCATGGCCAACGCGGCCTTGAACAGGAGATGGCGTCGCCCGGGCCGCCCGACCCGGGCCGGAGGGCGAGGACGCGGCGGCCGGCGGGGCCCGTGGGTCGACGGCGTCGGCCGGCCGGGTGCCGGCCGGGGGCGGTGATCGGCGTCCCAGTGGCCCGACCCGGCGGGCACGATCGTCTCGACCCTGCTGGCGCGGCGGGGCGCCACCGGGGTGGGCGACGTGGGTCGGGGCGCGGTGATCGAGCGGTCGAGCGAGTCGCCCCGACGACCGCGGCGAGCGCGGGGCAATCGGGTGACGGTGCCGCCGGAACGACGAGACGAGCCTGGCGGCTCGTCGGCGAACGGATCGATGTCGAAGTCTTCCCAGCCATCACCCCAGTCGGGGTCGATCGGTCCCCAGTTCACCGGCCGCCCCCGTGGTCTTCGGCGGGGATCGGTTCCTCGGCCACCGAACCGTCGGAGGCGACGACCGCGGTGTCGGCGGGATCGATCCCGTCACTCGTCGGCGCGGCGCTCGTCGAGTCGGCAGTCGATCCCGCATCCGCGCCGTCGGTGGCCGAGGTCGCTGAGGGACCCGCCTCCGCGGAGGACGAGGGCTCCGGTGCCGGCGGCGGCTCGGCCGGATCGACCCGGACGAGGGTGTCGTCTCCGGTGTCCACCCCTGCGGGCAGGAGGTATCCGACGTCGGTGGCCTCGACCATGCCGAGCCGGGTCCTGGCCGCGTCGAGCACGCGGTCCGGCGACTCGAGCTCGGCGACCTGCAGACGCAGCTGGCGCACCTCTTCGGTCTCCGACGCCGCCTGGCGCTGCATCTTGTCGAGGTGGATCTGGCCCCCGATCAGCAGGGCGTGCATCACGGCCAGGCCGAAGAGGGCGGCCAGCACGATGCCGGTGGCGACCAGCACGGGGACGGCGGGCGAGCGCCGCGGGCGCGGCCGGGCCACCGGCCGCAGGTGCCGTCCGGCGCGAGGCCGCCGGGCCGGGGCGGGCGCGGCCGGATACGGCGCGTAGGCGTCGAGACCCTCCGTGCTCACGAGACGGCACCCAGTTGCTCGGCGACCCGCAGGCGGGCGCTGCGGGCGCGGGGGTTGGCGGCCACCTCCTCGGCGGACGCGGTGATGGCCTTGCGGGGCACGAGGGTGACGCTGGGCGAGCCGCCACACCGGCAGCGGCCGGTGCCCGGGGGGCACACGCAGTCGTCGGCGGCGGCGTCGCGGAAGCGTCGGGCGACGATGCGGTCCTCGCCGGAGTGGTAGGTGATCACCGCGGCCCGACCACCCGGAACGAGCAGGTCGAGGGCGTCGCCGAGGGTTCGCTCGAGCTGGTCGAGCTCGTCGTTGACCTCGATGCGCAGCGCCTGGAACGTCCGGGTGGCCGGATGGCCGCCAGTGCGGCGTGCCGCGGCAGGGATGGCGTCGCGGACGACCTCGGCCAGGCCTTCGGTCGTCCGGATGGGTCGGGAGGCGACGATCGCCTTGGCGATGCGTCCCGCGTGGCGCTCGTCGCCGAAGCGCCGGATGATGCGGGCCAGCTCGGCCTCGTCCGCGTTGTTCACCAGGTCGGCGGCCGACGTACCGGTCGTGGGATCCATCCGCATGTCGAGCGGCCCACCCTTGCGGTAGCTGAACCCTCGTTCGCCGCGATCGAGCTGGGGCGACGACACCCCCAGGTCGAGCAGGACACCGGAGATCCGGCCCTCGCCGTCGTCACCACTGACGCGGTCCTCGGCATCCGGTTCGGTTGTCCTGCGGTGGGTGCGGAGGATGCGCATGGTGTCGGGCAAGCGATCGAAGCGAGCGTGGACCACGAGTGCTCGCGGTCCGAAGCGAGCGAGTCGTTCCGTCGCCACCTCGACCGCCGCCGGATCCCGATCCAGTCCCAACACCGACAGGTGGGGATGGGCCTCGAGGATCGCAGTGGCGTGTCCGGCTCCACCGACGGTGCCGTCGACGATCCATCCCGGCGGAACCGGAGCGAAGGCGGCGACGACCTCGTCCCGGAGCACCGGGACGTGGTGGAACGATGGGTTCGGCTCGTCAGTGCCGCTCACCGGCAGCCCTCCGGACAACGAACGTCCGGCGGGATGTGTGCCCCGGTCGGACTCGATGAAAGAGCGGGCGGAGAGTAGGGGCCTTCCACCTCGCTGCCCGGAAGGCTGCGGATGAGCGGCACTGCTGCTCGTGTTGGCGTCTTCGTCTCGGTGCTTGCGCTCCCTTCGGGGTCGGTGGGTCGTGGGGTTGCCGGTGGGTGGATCGGGACCAGGGACGGATGCACTCAGAAGTTGGCTCGGTCGAGCGCGGCCACGACGGAGTCGTCGACACCGAGCAATCCGTCGAGGGCTTCGCCGCCGGCGGGGACGATCTCGATGCGGCGGCCGGCGCCGAGGACGACCACGTCCCGGTCGAGGCCGGCCTCGACCCGGACCACGTGCGGGACGACGATGCGGCCCTGGGTGTCGGGGCTCACGGGATGGGTGTTGGACAAGAAGCCCCGGACGTGGGCTTGGCTCAGCTCCTGGGTCCCGACCAGTGCGTTGAGCCGGTCCACGGCCTCCACGTAGGTGCGCTCGTTGAAGATGACGGCCCGGCCGTCGAGGACCACGAGGTTGCCTCCGTCGACGAGCGGCCGGCGCATGTGCGGAGGAAGCGTGAGACGACCCTTGTCGTCGATGGCGTACTCGCCCCGGCCACGGAACAGCGAGGGCAGGTGCCCCGGTGCCAGGGATTCATCCCCAGTCACCTCACGAATCGTCGCTGCCGTCTCCACCACGTGCATCAACGTACGCCGATAGAGGGAACTGGGTCAATAGTTCAGGGCAAGAATGGTCCAGATTCCTCAGGACTCCCCACCAGACCCCACCTCACCCCACCGACTCAGCCCAGGGCGTCGACGAGCGCGTCGAGCACCTCGTGGGTCGGGAGCTCACCGATACCGGTGCCGCTGGCCTCGAGGACCGCGGCGGGCGGCTGGTCGCGGAGCAGGGCGCGCAGCGCCGCCGGCCGCCACGTGCGAGGGACGGCGCACTGGAAGCGGGCCGCCGTCCGGGTGCGACGCTGGCTGATGCCGACCAGCTTCCGTCCGCCGCGGAGCACCTCGCCGGGTCCCACCCCCGCGAAGCAGACCAGATCGGACCACTCGGTCCGGACCAACGGACCGGCGTGGACCTCGGTGCCGCCGAATCCGCACCGGGCCAGCGCGGCCTGCCACGCCCGCCCGACGGGGAGGAACGATCGCCCGACGTCGTCGTCCCAGAGGGGATCACGGCGTGGGATCACCACGTCGACCCAGAGCGGGTCGGCGGGCGCGACCCAGACCGCTCCCCCGCCGCTGCGGCGGCGCACGATCTCGACCCCGAGCGCGGCGGCGGCCTCGTGGTCGACGATGTCGTCGGACTGCGTCGACCCGAGCACCAGTGCCGGCCCGGTGGGCTCGAGGACCCAGATCCGGCGCCGGCCGTCATCGACGACCTCGAGGCGGTGGAGCTCTCCTGCGGTGGCCTCGTAGCGCTCGACGTGCCACGGGAGCGGCGCGTCGCGCGGCCCCGTGGTCACGCGGTGCGAGCCGGTTCGGCCGCCAGGAACGGCTGCCAGTCGTCGGGCACGTGGCCGAGGCTGAGGGAGATCCAGGCGAAGCCGTGGGGTGCCCGCGGCGTCGAGCGCAACGTCATCGTCGTCTCGTGCAGGAGGCGATCCCGCTTGCGGACGTTGCACGGCCGGCACGCGGCCACCACGTTCTCCCAGGTGTGGGTACCGCCCCGCGCCCGGGGCACGACGTGGTCGATCGACTCGGCGGTGGAGCCGCAGTACTGGCACTGCGATCCGTCGCGGGCGAACACGGCCCGCCGGTTGAGCGCCGCTCGCCGCCGGAAGGGCACCTTGACGAACTGGCGCAGCTTGACGACCGAGGGCACCTCGATGGCGAGGTGCTCGGAGTGGAGGACCTGCCCGGACGAGAGCACCATGTCGGCCTTGTCGGCGAGGAGGAGCACCGCGGCTCGTCGCGAGGAGACCACCGACAGCGGCTCGAACGAGGCGTTCAGCACCAGCGCCCTGGACATCTCGGGAACCTAACTCCGGCCCGCCCTGGCGCCGGCCGTCGTTTCGGGTCGGAGCGGGAGGGTGGACGACCAGTCCAGCCAGGCGACGACATCGGCGGCCACGATCGGCGCCCCCGGGTCGCCGTAGGCCGTGGTGAGACGGAACGCCATCCAGTCCCGGTCGGGCAGGGGGAGGAACGGCGCTCGGAGCCACCATCGATCCGGCGCGAGGGCGCGGAGCTGCCGGAGGGCGGTGCGCCACAACCGGGGTCGCGCGGCCACGGCTCGGGTGGCAGCCAGCGCGCCCGGAGGGAGGCCTAGCCGGACTGCTGCTCTCTCCACGTCTTCACCGCGCCGTCGGGACGCGGCTCCTTGGGCAGGCCGAGGACCATCTCGCCCACGATGTTGCGCTGGATCTCGCTCGACCCGGCGTAGATGGTTCCCGCGCGGGCGTTGAAGAAGGTCCCCACCCACGACGCCGAGTCATTGGGCGCGCCGGGGTCGTCGGTCTGGAAGCTGCTCGCCGGGGCCCGACCGGAGGGCACGGTGGCATCGGGGCCGAGCAGGTCGAGGGCCAGCTCGGTGGATCGCTTGTGGTACTGGGACCACAGGAGCTTGAACAGACCGGCCTCGGGTCCCGGCGCCGCGCCCGCCAGGTAGTTGGTCAGCGTGCGCAGGCCGTTGTACCGCATGATCTCGACCGTGGAGTACGCCGCGGCGAGCCGCTGCCGGACGACGGGATCGCCGTCGAGGCCCCGGTCGCGCGCCAGCTGCTCGAGCCGGTCGTACTCGATGCGGAACATCACCGGGAAGGTGGCGGCCGCCTCGCCCCGCTCGTAGCCGAGCAGCGTCATGGCCACCGGCCATCCGTTGTTGACCCCGCCGACCACGTTCTCCTTGGGGCACCGGGCGTCGGAGAAGAAGACCTCGTTGAACTCGGAATCGCCGGTGAGCATCTTGATCGGCCGCACCTCGACCCCGGGCTGGTCCATCGGGACGAGCAGGAAGGAGATGCCCCGGTGCTTGGGGGCGTCCGGATCGGTACGGGCGAGGACGAAGATCCAGTTGGCGAGGTGGCCGGCCGAGGTCCAGATCTTCTGGCCGTTGATCACCCACTCCTCGCCGTCGAGGACGGCCCGACATCCGAGGTTGCCGAGGTCGGAGCCGGCGTTGGGCTCGGAGTAGCCCTGGCACCACTTGTGCTCGCCGCTGAGGATCTTGGGGATGAACTCGCGCTTCTGCTCGTCGGTGCCCCACTGCAGGATCGTGTTCCCGACCATCTGGATGGAGAACACGTCGTTGGAGCCCCCGGTGGGGACGCCGGCCTTGGCGAACTCCTCGGCCAGGATGACCTGCTCCTCGGCCGACAGTCCGGGACCGCCGTACTGTTCTGGCCACGAGGTGGCCAGGAGACCGTTGGCGGACAGCGTCCGGCGCCACTGCTCGACCCAGGGCCGGACATCGTCGTGGGGCAGGGCGCCGATGCCCTTCCAATCGGCGGGGAGATGCTCGGCCAGGAAGGCCTGCACCTTCTCGCGGTACTGCTCGGCGGACTCACCCCACGTCGGCTGCATGGCAGAGATTCTGACACGACGCACCCCCCGGGGGGCGGCCACGGCGCCCCCGCCGGCCGCCGGGGGTCCGGCAACCGACCAACGTCACATCACGGAGAGCGGTTGTGCCCCCACGCTACGGGACAATTCCTCTACTCCGGTGATCGACCGCGGCGCACGATCGACCTCGCAGGTGGTACCGCCACCCAGCACCTCCGGGAGGTCGCCATGCGTCACACCCGTCACCCCGCCCTCGTGCGTTGGGGAACCCACATCGGCGCCGGCGCCGTCGTCAGCGGCGTCGTGCTGCTCGGTGCCGTACTGGTCCCGGTCCGGGCCTCGGCCAGCCCGGTCGAGGATCACACCGTGACGATCTGCCACCGGTCGAACTCGGTGACGAACCCGTACCAGGTGATCAGGGTCGACTTCAGCGCCGTCGACGGCTCGCTCGGCTCGGGGACCAACGATCACACCCACCACATCGGTGCGGTGTTCGACTTCGATGCTGACCCCGATGTCGCCTACCCGACGCCCCGCAACGGCGATCAGTGGGGCGACGTCATCCCCGCGTACCAGTGGGGCGAAGGTCCGTCACAGTCCTTCCCCGGGCTGAACTGGGACACCACGGGACAGGCGATCCTCGACGCGGGGTGCGCCAACCCGGCCACGACCACCACCACCACCACCACCGAGGCGCCGACCAGCACCGAAGCCCCGACCAGCACCGAGGTACCGGCCACAACGGCTGTGGTCTCGACCACCGAGGCCACGACCACGACGACCACGTCCACCGTGGTCCCCACCACCGCCTCGGCGTCCCCGACCACCTCGGTCACAGTCGAGGCCGACGAGCAGACAGGACCGACCACCGAGGTGCTCGGTGACACCGTCGCCCGCAACGCCCTCGCCTTCACCGGCGCCGGGGTCGCGGTCCTCACCGTGCTCGGCCTGATGCTGATCGGGGCGGGCTCGGCCCTGCTCGTCTCCACCCGGCGCGTGCGCCTCAGCTGAGCCGGACCACCATGTCGATCGGCGTGCGGGATGCACGTCGATCGGCGGGCGTGTGGGATGGCGCGGTCAGCGGACGCCGACGTCGTGGCCCTCCGCTCGCAAGGCCACCGCCGCCGCGCCCACGAGTGGCCCGAGGTCTCCGAGGCCCGCCGGCACGATGCGCGTGCCACGCGAGAAATCGAGGACGCAGAGCCGGTCGATCTCGGCTTGGGCCGCGACGAAGAACGGCTCCCCGTACCCGAGGGCCACCGACCCGGCCACCACGGCGAGGCGCAGGTCGAGGAGGTTGGCCACCGATGCCACCGCCCGACCCACCAATGTGCCGGCCCGGGCCCGGACCTCGAGATCAGCGTCGGCGGCCGGCGCACCGGTGCGGACCGCGATCCCCGTCCCGCTGGCCTCGGACTCGAGCAGGCCGGCCGGGTGCCGGGGCCATGGCTCGGTGCCCTCGGCGACGAACACGTGACCGATGTGGCCGGCGTTGCCGCCGGCGCCGTCGAGCAACCGTCCGCCGCTCACGATCCCGCCACCGACACCCGTGGAGACCACGAGGGCGACGAAGTCGGCCTCTCCCCGGGCGGCGCCGCACCACCCCTCGGCGAGCGCGAGCGCCTTGGCGTCGTTGTCGACATACGTCGCCAGGCCGGTGTGTCGGGCGAGTCGCTCGCGCAGCGGGAAGTCACGCCATGCCGGGATGTTCAGCGGCGACACCATCGCCCCCGCCTCGGTCATCGGACCGCCGCACCCGACACCGCATCTCGACGGGTGCACCGTTGCCACTTCCCGAACGTCGTCGACGAGCGCGACGAGGGACGCGAAGAGCTCCTCGGGGTCGTCCGTGCCCGGCGTCGGCACGGTGCGCCGGACCAACACCTCGCCGTCGTCGTCCACCGCGCCCGCGGCGAGTTTGGTGCCACCGATGTCGACGGCGAGCGTGACCACGGCGGTCACCGTACCGACGCGCGGCCCGCCGAGCAGCGGCACCGATCAGCACATAGTCTCGTTGGACCTGCACGCAGTCCGGAGGAGATCATCGGTGGTCACGAGGCAACGATCCGCAACCCGTGCGGAGACCTTCGCCGACGCGTGCGATCGTTTGGCCAGGGAAGTCGAGTCGGTCATCTGCGGCAAGCGCGACGTCATCGACCTCGTCATCACCGCGCTGCTCGCCGACGGCCACGTCCTGCTCGAGGACATCCCGGGCGTGGGCAAGACCTCGATGGCCAAGGCACTGGCGGCCGCCATCGACGGCCAGTTCGGTCGCGTCCAGTTCACCCCCGACCTGCTGCCGGCCGACGTCTCCGGGGTGAGCATCTACCACCGCGGTCGCGGCGAGTTCGAGTTCCGGCCCGGCCCGGTGTTCGCCAACATCGTCCTCGCCGACGAGATCAACCGCGCCTCACCGAAGACCCAGTCCGCCCTGCTGGAGGCGATGGCCGAACGCCAGGTCACCGTCGACGGGACCACCCACCAGCTGGCGGCACCCTTCCTGGTCATCGCCACCCAGAACCCCATCGAGCACGAGGGCACCTTCCCCTTGCCCGACTCCCAACTCGATCGCTTCCTCATGCGGATCGACGTCGGGTATCCCGACGAGGAGGCCGAGCTCGCCATGCTCGACACCCACGGCGAGTTCGATCCCCTCACTCGGGTCCGCTCGGTCATCACCACGTCCGAGATCCTCGCCCTGCGCGACGCCGCCGCGGCGGTGCACGTGGCCCCCGCGCTGAAGCGCTACCTCGTCCAACTGGCCGAGGCCACCCGCGCCCACCCCCAGCTCGAGCTGGGGATGTCTCCGAGGGCCACGCTGTCGCTGCTGCGGGTCACCCGGGTGTGGGCGGCAATGGCGGGCCGCGACTTCGTGACGCCCGACGATGTGAAGTTCCTCGCCGGCCCCGTGCTCGCCCACCGGCTCCTCGTCACCCCCGAAGCCGACCTCCAGGGCGTCCCGTCGGGCGCGATCCTGTCCGACGTGCTCGACACCGTCCCCGTTCCCCGACCGCGCCCGGCCTGATCCGTGCGGCCGACCCGCCAGGGCTGGCTGGTGGCCCTCGGAGCCGCCGTCCTCCTCTTCCTCGGCCGCTTTCTCGGACTCACCGAACTGTTCGCCGTCGGCGCCGCGGTGGGGTTGCTCGTCCTCATCTGCGGGATCTGGGTGTCGATGCGCGACGTCGACGTGGTGGTGACCCGCAGCGTGCGGCCGAGCCGCGTCCACGTGGGCAACCCGTGCACGGTCGAGGTGCAGGTCCGGAACCGTTCGCAGCGGTCGGCGCCGGTGTTGCGGCTGCGCGACCCGGTCACCGGTACGACCGGCGCGGACCTGCTGCTCGCCCCGATCCCGGTCCGGCGCACATCGAAGGTGG
The DNA here is from genome assembly GCA_963731885.1 of uncultured Acidimicrobiaceae bacterium. Classification (GTDB taxonomy): domain Bacteria; phylum Actinomycetota; class Acidimicrobiia; order Acidimicrobiales; family Salinilacustritrichaceae; genus Salinilacustrithrix. Next base: position 182,255 of record CAVSXR010000052.1, read on the forward strand.
CGTACCGCCTCCCCACCGTCAAGCGTGGACTGGTCACCGTCGGACCGATGACGGTGGAGATCGCCGACCCGTTCGGCCTCGCCTCCTCCCGCAACAAGGCCGCGCCGGCGGTGGAGATCACCGTCCTGCCCCGGATCGACGACATCCCGCCGCTCCCGCGCACCGTGGGACCCGACCCCGACGGCGGCGCGGAGACCGGTTCACTCGGGCGGGTGGGCGAGGACTTCGCCGCGCTGCGCACCTACGTCGTGGGCGACGATCTCCGCCGGGTCCACTGGCTGTCGTCGGCCCGCACCGACGACGACCTCCTGGTCCGCCAGGACGACGTGCCGTGGCAGGGCCGGATCTGCGTCGTCCTGGACCTCCGGCGCGAGAACCACGACGTCGACACCCTCGAGCGCGCCATCTCGGCCGCGGCGTCGATCCTGCGCTCCCACCTGCGCCGCGGTGACCATGTGCGGCTGGTGACCAGCAACGGATTCGACACCGACTACGGCATCGGCTCCTCCCACCTCGACGGGATGCTGGAGTTCCTCGCCGTGGCCGACCGCAGCAACCGGGGATCGCTGCATGCCGCCCTCGACATCGCCGAACGAGGGGCGGGCGGCGCGTTGGTGCTGGTCACCGGCCGCCCCAGTGGTCCCGACATCGACGCGGTCGAGTCGCTCGGCTCCAGCGTCACCACCCGACGCATCGTGCGACTCGACGTGTCCCAGCGCACCACCGTCGGTCGTCGGACCCAGATCATCGGCGTTCCCCCCGGTGAGCCGTTCGCCGCGGCATGGGCCGAGGCGAGCCCGCCGGCGGGTCGCACCAGTCGAAGCCGGTCTCGACGCCGCCGGGTGCGCCCGTGACCGCCACCGCCACCACGTCGAGGTCGGCGGGCACCGGCGTCTCCGCGCTGCCGCTCCAACTGCTGGCCGAAGTCGCGCTCGCCGCCGTCTCCGTCGTGACGGTCCTCGCGCTCCGCCGGGTCTTCATCGGCACGGGCTGGTTCCCTCCGCTCGCCCTCCAGGTGGTGGCGGCCCACGCGCTGGCCGCCCTGCTGCGACGACGCGGCGTGCCGTTGTTGGCGTCGATCGCCATCACCGCCACCGTCGGAGCGCTGGCGATCTGCTGGATCTACGCCGGGGCCCACACCACCTTCGGTGTGCCGTCCCGCGACACGCTCGATCACCTCGCCAACGCCATCTCCGACGCCCTCACCGCGTTCCCCGACGTGAAGGCGCAGACCGAGGCGCTCGACGGGTTCCTGATCGCGTCGTCGGTGGCGGTCTGGCTCGGCGCGATCCTCGCCGACTGGGCCGCGTTCCGGGTGGAGGCGCCCCTCGAAGCCACCCTGCCGTCCGCCACGTTGTTCATCCTGGCCGCGGTGCTCGGTGCCGACGTCGACCGCGTCCTGCTCACCGGCGTGTGGATCGCCTGCGTGTTCGCCTTCGTGTTGTTCCGCCGAGCCCAGCGGCTGGGCATCGCCGCCACCTGGGTCGGGGACCGGCGGGCCGCGGGGCCCCGAACCCTCGTGCTGCTGGGCGCGGGATTGGCGTTGTCCGCGGTCACCGTCGCCGCGCTGGTCGGACCGCGCCTGCCGGGAGCCGGGAGCGCGGCGATCGTGTCGCTCACCGACATCGGCAAGTCGGGCCCCGGAACCCGGGTGACGGTCAGCCCGCTGGTCGACATCCGCTCCCGGCTGATCGATCAAGCCGACGTCGAGGTCTTCAGCGTGCGCAGCTCCGTCCGGGACTACTGGCGGCTCACCTCGCTCGACCACTTCGACGGCCGCATCTGGTCGTCCAACGGCTCGTACGGCAAGGCCGCGGGCACGCTCGACGAGGGCGTGCCGGTGGACACCGAACGGCTGACCTTCGAGCAGGCGTTCCAGATCAACGCCCTGGCGCAGATCTGGCTCCCGGCGGCATACGAGCCGCAGGCCATCGAATCGGCCACCCCCGTTCGCTACGACGAGGTGTCGGGCACGCTGATCGTCGACACGGATGTGGCCACCTCCGACGACATCACCTACCGCGTCGTCTCGGCTCTCCCCGAGTTCGCCGAAGCCCAGCTGGCCTCGGCGTCCACCGAGATCCCGCCCGACATCGCCAACGTGTACCTCGACCTGCCCGGCGACTTCCCCGACTCGGTACGCGCCCTCGCCCAGCAGATCACCGCCGAAGCGTCATCGGCCTACGAGGCCTCCCGGATGCTCCAGGACTGGTTCCGCTCCGAGTTCACCTACGACCTCGGCGTGGGGGCCGGCCACGACGACCGCGCCATGGAACGGTTCCTGTTCGAGCTCAAGCGGGGCTACTGCGAGCAGTTCGCCGGCAGCTTCGCCGCCATGGCCCGCAGCCTCGGCATCCCCGCCCGGGTGGCGGTGGGGTTCACGCCGGGCACGGCCGACCCCACCGACCCGACCCTGTACCGGGTGCGGGGCGAGAACGCCCACGCCTGGCCCGAGGTCTTCCTCGGCCAGTACGGCTGGGTGAAGTTCGAGCCCACGCCGGGGCGGGGGGCACCGTTCGCCGAGTCGTACACCGGGGTGCTCGAGCAGCAGGTCGCCCAGGGTCAGGGCGGCACGGGCGTCCCCACCACCGCGGTGACCCCGCCCTCGGTGCCCATCCCCGGTGCACCGTCGACGACCTCCCCGGACGGCGGCGGGCGCAACCTCGACGCACTCGACCAGGGGGCCGGATCGGGTGGTGGACGGGCTCGCCCCAACCCGTGGCCCGCACGACTGGCCGTGTCAGCCGCCGTCCTCGTCGGCCTGATGGCGCTGTACCTGGCGCTGATGCTGGTCGTCACCGTCGGGCGGCGACGACGCCGGCACCGCGCCGCGGTGGAAGCGCGGGCCCAGGTCGCGCTGGCCTGGGAGGAGTCGCTCGACGCGCTGCGACGGGCCGGCGCTCCGGCCCGGACGGCCGAGACGCAGCGGGAGACCGCCACCCGCCTCTCCGCTCGACTCCCCGACCTGGAGACACCATTGCGGACCCTGGCCATCACGGTGGAGGACGCCACCTTCGCGCCCCGCTCCCCGGAACCGGAGGTGGGGATGCTCGCGCTGGAACTGGCTCGCGAGATCGAGGCCGTGGCCCGAGCGTCGATGTCGACCGGTGAGCGGTTCCAGGCCCGCTTCCATCCCCGCCGCCTGCTCGACCGGACCTGAGGCCAGCCCGGCCGGGGTCACGCCCGGGGGTGGGTCAGTTCTCGCCGCGCTTGAACCGCTCGCGCATCTTCTCCGACGACGACCCGAGCACCTCGCGCAGACCGGAACCGGACCGCATCCGCTTGGTGACCGACTCGATCCCGGCCCGGCCCATCTTGCGGGCGTTCCGCTCGATGACCAGGGCGCAGGCCAGCATGATCAGGAAGCCACCGAAGGCCACGAGGTACGAGACCGACAGGGAGAAGACCAGGGCGGCGAGACCAGCCACGAAGCCGACCAACGCCAGCTTGATGTTGCGCCAGGCGTGGCGGTACAGGGTGGTTTCGCGCACTTCCCGAGCAAAGGCCGGGTCGTTCTCGTAGAACTCCCGCTCGATGTCCTTGAGGATGCGCTCTTCGTCCTCGGAAAGCGGCACCTGACCTACCCCTTCTCGCCGGCTCGGGTGCACCACCGAAATCGTGTGGTGGACTGTGGCTTCATCATCGCACAGGAACCGATGGTCAACAACGCGGTGCGCACTCTACGCCTCGTCACCCGGTTCGGTCACCCGGAGATCGCCCGGTGCCTCGGTATCACCCCGGTTCGGGCCCCACTGCTGCTCTCCTGGACGAAAGGTGCGGCGCTCGTCGCCCACCAGAGTTGCCGGCACGACCGCGTCGTTCCCGAACCGGGCCCGGACGGCATCGACGGCGTCGGTGACCGCGCCCCACGCCGGTCCCTCGGCGTCGGCCGCCGGGCCGGCGCCGTCCTGGGCGGCGCCCATGTCGGCCAGGCTGAGCTGGTGCGGCGCGCCGTCGACCTCGTCGGCCGGCACCAGGTTCGACAACGTCACCCCGAAGAGGCGCACGCCGGGTGTCACGTCGATCTGGTCGAGCAGCGCGTCGGCCATCCGCAGGATCGAGGGACCGGTGTCGACCGGCCGGGACGCGGTGGCTGACCGGGTGATGGTCGAGAAGTCGCCGAAGCGGACCTTGATGGTCACCGTCCGCCCCGGGAGGCCGTGACGGCGGACCCGCGACGCCACCGCGTCGGCCATGCGGACGAGGTGGACGTGCAGGTCGGCGTGGGAGTGGATGTCGGCGGCGAAGGTCTCCTCGTGCCCGATCGACTTGGGCTGGGCGTCAGCGACCACGGGCCGGTCGTCGATGGCCCGGGCCAGCCGGTGGAGGTGGTGGCCGCTGGCCTCGCCCAGCGCCCTGACCAAGGCCTCGACCGGGAGCTGCTCGATGTCGGCGACGGTGCGCACGCCGATGCGGCGCAGCTTCTCGAGTGTCTTGGGTCCCACGCCCCACAGGGCCGACGCGGGCAGGGGTCGCAGGAAGGCGAGTTCGTCACCGGGGCGCACCACGGTGATCCCCGCGCCGGGCACCGGCCCGTGCACGGACGCGGTGGGCTTGCCCTGCTCGGTGGCGAGCTTGGCCAGGAACTTGTTGGGTGCCACACCGACGGTGCAGCGCAACCCCTCCGCCTCGAACACCTCGGCCCGGATCCTCGCCGCGATGGTCGGACCGTCGCCGTGGAGGCGCCGGGCGCCGGTGACGTCGAGGAAGGCCTCGTCCAGGCTGAGCGGCTCCACGAGCGGGGTGATGCTGCGGAACAGGTCCATGATGCGACCCGACACCGCGCCGTAGTGGGCGTGGTCGCCGGCGACGACCACGGCGTGGGGGCACAGCCGCCGGGCCCGCAACGACGGCATGGCCGAGTGGATCCCGTAGGCCCGGGCCTCGTAGGAGGCGGCGGCCACCACGCCCCGAGCTCCCGTGCCGCCCACGATCACCGGTTTGCCCCGCAGCTCGGGCCGGCGGTGCTGTTCGACCGACGCGTAGAACGCATCCATGTCGACGTGCAGGATCGTCCGCTGCCGGTCAGCGGAGGCCACGCCGTCAGTCCAGCCGGACGATGTCCGCGCCGTCGCGGGTGGCGCCGTGGACGCGGTAGCGGAACGTCCGGGACTCGGTCCAGCGCTCGCCGAGCCAGGCGAGCATCGGCTCCCGAGCCGGGACCCACGAGGTCTCCAGGCAGTCGCGGCACCCGTCGAGGTCGACCCACGCGGCGTCGACGACGATGCCGTCGGGATCGTCGACGGTGATGGAACCGTCGAAGCCGACCGCCCGGTGGACCTCGACCCGCAGGGTCCACTCCATGTCGGGTGCCTCGGCCTCCACCGCCCAGAGCGGGCCCTCCCACGAGGTCACCGTGAGACCCGTCTCCTCCTCGACCTCGCGCGTCAGCCCCTCGATGAGTGATTCACCCTCGTCGATGACCCCGCCGGGCGTCGTCCAGTCGAGCGACCCGTCTCGACGACGGTTCTTCACCAGCAGCAGCCGCCCATCGAGCTCGATGAGACCTCCGGCGACCGTCCACGCACGCACCTCGTCAGTCTGGCATCGCCAGGCCGCTCGTTCGGCCAACCCGATCGGGCACCATGTCGCCATGCACGACAACGCACGCCGGGTCGTCGACGCCGCCGCCGCAGTCGACATCGAGATCGAGGTCGTCGAGTACCCGGAAGGCACCAAGACCGCCGAGGACGCGGCCGCTGCCGTGGGCGCACCGGTAGCGACCATCGTGAAGTCGCTCGTGTTCCTGGTCGACGGTGATCCGGTGATGGCCCTGGTGGCCGGGGACAACCGGCTCGACGAGGAGCGCCTGCTCGCCGCCACGGGAGGTTCGGAGGTGGGTCGGGCCGACGCCGACCTCGTGCGGTCGGCCACCGGCTACCCGATCGGTGGGGTCCCGCCGTTCGCCCACACCACCGAGCTGGTCACCTTCGTGGACGAGGACCTGCTGGCCCACGACGCGGTGTGGGCCGCCGCCGGGACACCCCGTCACGTGTTCCGCCTCACGCCGGCCCAGCTGGTCCGCCTCAGCAACGGCACGGTGGTCCGGCTGGCCCGCTGAGTCGGCTCACCGAAGACGGAGGTGCACGCGGCGGACGTCGTGATCGCGGCCCTTCACCAGCACGAGGTCGGCCCGGTCGCGGGTCGGGAGCACGTTCTGGTGGAGGTTGGGCCGGTTCACCTCGGCCCAGATCTCCCGGGCCAGCTGCTCGGCCTCCCCGGTGGACAGCGACGAGAACCGGTGGAAGAACGCACCGGGCTCGTCACGAGCGGATTCGACCAGGGTGAGGAACCGCGCCAGGTACCACTCCTCGACATCGGCCTCGTCCGCGTCGACGTAGATCGAGAAGTCGAAGAAGTCGGACACGAAGACCGAGGGATGGCGGTTCGCACCCGAGGTGGGCGGCACCTGGAGGACGTTGAGCCCCTCGACGATGACGATGTCGGGCCGGTCCACGACGTGGCGGTCGCCGGCGACGACGTCGTAGACCACGTGGCTGTAGATCGGCACCGTGAGCTCGGCCCGGCCCGCCTTCAGGTCGGAGAGGAATCGGACGAGCGACGGCGTGTCGTAGCTCTCCGGGAACCCCTTGCGCTGGAGCAGGCCGCGACGGGAGAGCTCGGCGTTGGGGTAGAGGAAGCCGTCGGTGGTCACGATCTCGACCCGGCGCCGGTCAGGGGCGCGGGCCAGCAGCGTCTGCAGGACTCGTGACGTGGTCGACTTGCCGACCGCGACCGAACCGGCGACCCCGATCACGAACGGCACGTGGGGCCGGAAGCGTCCGAGGAACGCCCCGGTGGCGTCGTGGAGGGCGCGGGTGACACCGGCGCGCAGATGGAGCAGGCGCGACAACGGCAGGTAGATCTGCTCGACCTCGGCCATCGAGAGGTTCTCGTTGATGCCGGCGAGGGCGTCGAGGTCGGACTCCCCGATCGGCACCGACTCGTGGGCCCGCAGCGCGGCCCACTCGTCTCGCTCGAAGACCCGCTCGCCCCAGCGATCGGGGGAACGGGTGCCGGGCTCAGCCGTGGTCACGCGGTCAACCTACGACGGCTGGGGATGCCGGCGGCAACCGCCGTAGCCTCTCGTCGTGGCCCCCTCCCCCGATGCCGGACCTGCCGGCCCCGATCCCTACGCACCGTCCGCCCTGCCGTCGACCGGCGCCCGGGTCCTGGCCTTCGCCGCCATCCTCGTCGCCGGTCTGTGCGGCGGCCTCATCGGCTACGCCGTGGTCGATCTCCAGTGCTCCGGCGACTGCACCACCGTGTCCGGGGTGGGCGGGCTCGTCGGCGCGATCGTCTTCGCGGTGGGTGTCGGCGTGGTGTCGGTGCTGGCCCTGCGGGCCTCGGGCGAGTGGCGGGTCATCCAGCACCGATCGACGCTCAGCGAGGAGGCCGATGATTCCGGACGCCCCCCTCGGACCTGATCCCGCCGCGCTGCGCGATCTCGCCGTCGACATCGCCGAGGAGGCCGCGAGCGTGCTCGCCGCCGGCATCCACCACGATCGCACCGAGGTCGGCACCAAGTCCTCGGGCACCGACATGGTCACCGAGATGGACCGGGCGAGCGAGGCGCTCATCGTCGGCCGCATCGCCGGCACCCGGCCCGATGACGCCATCCTCGGCGAGGAGGGCGCCGATCGCCCGGGTACCTCCGGTGTCCGATGGGTGGTCGATCCGCTCGACGGCACCACCAACTACCTCTACGGCCTGCCGGGGTGGAACGTCTCCGTCGGCGTGGAGGTCGACGGTGAGCCGGTCGCCGGCGCCGTGGTGGTGCCGGCCGTCGGCGAGACCTTCGCCGGGGCTCGCGGGCTCGGTGCCACCCGCAACGGGGTCCCGCTCCGCCTCGAGGGACCGGTGTCGCTGGCCACCACCCTCGTCGGCACCGGCTTCGGCTACGACCCCGCCACCCGCGCCGACCAAGCCCGTTTCCTGGTCGATCTGCTCCCCCGTGTCCGAGATGTCCGACGATCGGGCGCCGCGGCCACCGACCTCTGCTCGCTCGCCGCCGGACGACTCGACGCCTACTACGAGTCCGGCCTCGCCCCCTGGGATCGGTGCGCCGGCACCGTCATCGCGCGCGAAGCCGGTGCCGTGGTGGACGTGTTCGAGGACCACGCCCTGCCCGGTGTCCTCACCGTCGCCACCCACCCGGCGAGCCGTGACGACTTCCTGGCCCTGCTGCGCGAGGTCGGCGTGTTCGGCTGAACCGCTCCACCCGCTGTCATGGGCCGACCGGCCCATGACAGCGAACGCCCTCCCCGATGAGGCACGATGGGTACGTGGCTACACGAATCCTCACGGTGGAGGATGACGAGCGAATCCGGACGGCAGTCAAGCTGGCCCTCGAGGACGAGGGTTGGACGGTTGCCGAGGCCGACACGGGTGAAGTCGCGCTCGAGACCTTCCAACGCGAACCAACCGACGTCGTCCTGATCGACATCATGCTCCCGGGCATCGACGGCTTCGAGGTCTGTCGCTCCATCCGGCGGGTGTCCGATGTCCCCATCGTGATGGTGACGGCCCGGGCCGACACCCACGATGTCGTGGCCGGACTCGAAGCGGGCGCCGACGACTACCTCACCAAGCCGTTCGCCCCCAAGGAGCTCTCGGCGCGCATCCGCGCCCTGCTGCGTCGCACCCGTACGGGCGACCACGGCCATGCCCATCTCCGGTTCGGTGACCTCGAGCTCATCCCGGACGAGGGGGTCGTCAAGCGCGACGAGGAAGAGGTGCACCTCACCAAGACGGAGTTCCGCCTGCTCACCGAGTTGGCGTCGTCACCGGGACGGGTGTTCTCCCGCGAGGTGCTGCTCGAGCGGGTGTGGGGCTACGGCTACTTCGGCGACGGTCGTCTGGTCGACGTCCACATCCGTCGCCTGCGGACCAAGATCGAGCTCGATCCCGCCAATCCGAAGCACGTCGTCACCGTCCGGGGGCTGGGCTACAAGCTCCAGGCCTGAGCGGTGACCGTCCGATGAGCACGGCCCGATGAGCACGGTCGACGTCCCGCCCGACGCGACCAGTGCGCACCGCAAGATGCCCCGGCTCGGGCTGCGGACCCGGGTCATCCTCGCCTTCTCCATCGGCGCCCTGTTCCTCGCCCTGGTGCTGTCCGGACTCGTCATCGGGGTGACCCGCACCAACCTGGTCAACCAGCGCGAGGCCAGCGCCAGCCAGCAGGTCGCCGTCAACGCCGGACGGGTGCGCTCGCAGCTGTCGGTCAGCCCGGACCAGGACGTCCTCGGCGTCCTCGAGTCGCTCCAGACCCCCGACGGCAGTCGCCCCAGCCTGTACCTGCGCAGCGCGGCGGTCGCGGGCGACCCGAGCACCGGCTGGCTGGCCCCCGATCCGCAGTACGGCCAGAACGCGCTGCCGGAGGCGCTGCGACAAGCCGTCCTCGGTGGTCAGCCGTCGAAGATGCGATTCGTCCACGAAGCCAGCGGGCACAAGAGTCTCGCCATCGGGACCCCGATCGCCGAGATCGACGGCGCCTACTTCGAGATCGCCTCGCTCGAATCGATCGACGACACCCTCACGTCGATCTCCTTCACGCTGTTCGGTGCCTCGGTCGCCACCGTGCTCGCCGGCGCGGCCTTCGGTTGGTACTCGAGCCGGCGGATCCTGCGTCCCCTGGGCGAGGTGGGCATCGCGGCCCGCTCGCTCGCCGGCGGTGCGCTCGACACCCGCATCCGCACGCTCGTCGACCCCGACCTCGAACCGATCATCACCTCGTTCAACGGGATGGCCGACACCCTCGCCACCCGGATCGAGAAGGATGCCCAGTTCGCGTCAGACGTCTCGCACGAGCTGCGATCGCCGCTGATGACCCTGCAAGCCTCGATCGAGGTGCTCCAGAACAACCGGGCCGACCTGAGCGAGCGGGCCCAATCGGCCCTCGACCTGTTGTCGGAGGATCTCGACCGCTTCCGCGAGCTGGTCGAGGATCTGCTCGAGATCTCCCGATTCGATGCCGGCGTCATGGACCTCGATCTCCAGGAGGTGATGTTGACCGAGTTCGTGCGATACGCGGTGCGCGACGCCGGGTTCTCGGTCCCCGTCGAGCTCGCCCCCACCGTGTCGGTCGATCCCGAGTTCCACGACGTCATCACTGCACTCGACAAGCGTCGCATCGCCCGGGTGCTCGCCAACCTGTTGAACAACGCCGAGAAGTACGGCGGCGGACCCACCCGCATCGTCCTCGATGCCGACTCCGCATCGGTGCGGATCATGGTCGACGACTCCGGACCCGGCGTGGCCAAGGAGGACCGCCAACGGATCTTCGAACGCTTCAACCGGGCGGGAGCGGCCCACCGCCGCGGGGTGGGCACCGGGGTGGGCCTCGGGCTGGCCCTGGTGGCCGAGCACGTGCGGCTCCACGGCGGCACGGTGGCGGTCGACGAATCGCCCGACGGCGGGGCCCGGTTCGTGATCACCCTGGCGCGGGTCGAGCTCGAGGACGAGAGCCTCGGCGACGAGGAGGTCGTCCTGTGAGCCCCGCTCGTCGCTCCGGTGCCGCGCTGATCGTCGCCGCCGTGCTCGCGGTGGCGACGGCCATGGCCGGCTGCTCGGTCTCGACCAACAGCGAACCCGTCGCCGCCGGCGACCTCTTCGACGACCTCGTCCAGGTGTCGACGACCACGACGTCGACCACCACGCCCGAAGACGTCACCAAGCCGGCCACCATCTACTTCCTCAAGACCGAGAGCGGCGCCACCCGGCTGTGGCCGGTCGAACGATCGGTCGACATCGACGCCGAGATCCAGGAGGTCCTCAACAACCTCTTCACCGTGCCACTGAGCCCTGACGACCGACCGGAGGAGGCGGGGCTGACGTCGGCCATCGGCGACACCGCCGAACTGATCTCGGCGACCAAGACCCCGGATTCGACCCAGCTCGTGGTCAACGTGAGCGGATTGTTCGACAGCGCCCAGGGCACCGGGCTCCGCAACGCCCTGGCCCAGATCGTCTGGACCGCCACCGTGCCCTCGGACATCACCGAGGTGGTGTTCCAGAACAACGGCAAGCCGGTGCCCGCCATCGTCGACAACGGCAAGAACGTCGACGGCCCGGTCGATCGCAGCGACTACGCCGCGCTCAGCTGACATGCGCCGGAGTTGACGAGGCGGCCGGCCGAAGGACGGCGGGGCGAACCCTTCGGGTTCGACAGCAACTCCAGAAGCGGAGCCGGCGGACGAAGTCTGCCGGCGTAGCGGCTACAGGCGCTGGGCGAACCGCATGACCCGGTCCCGGACCACGGTGGGCGTGAGGTCGGCCGCGGCCGCCAGCAGACGGGCATCGGTGCCGACGAGGTAGCGCGGGCGCGGGATCGGCGTCGTGAGCGCGCGGGCGATGACCTTGGCGCAGGTGGCCGGGTCCCCCATCAGCCCCGACCACAGCTGCTGCAGGCTGCCGAGCCGCTCGTACGCCGCCGCGTACCGGGAGTCGCCCCGCTTGGCGAGATCGCGCTCGAGGTCCTCCCAGATGCCGGTCTTGAACCCGCCGGGCTCGACCAGCACCACGTGGATGCCGTCCTTGGCCACCTCCATGCGCAGCGCGTCGGAGACCCCCTCCAGCGCGTGCTTGGCCCCCTGGTACCAGCCGGTGAGCGGGGTGGTGGTCCGGCCGTAGATCGACGAGATGTTGACGATCCGCCCCCCGCCCGCGTCTCGCATCGCCGGGATGGCGAGCCGGGCGAGGCGGACGGGAGCGACCACCATGGTCTCGAGGATCTGGTGGACCTCGTCGTCGCCGACGTCCTCCACCGCACCCGTCAGCCCGTAGCCGGCGTTGTTCACCAGGCCGTGGAGCGCACCGACCTCCTCGATCACCGCCGCGCACCGATCGGCGTCGGTGACGTCGAGGATGGCGGTGGCGACCTCCACCCCCGCCTCGACGGCAGCCTTGCGGACGACGGTGGCCTTGGCCTTGGACCGGACGGTCCCGGTGACCTGGAACCCGCGGCCCGCCAGCTCGATCACGGTGGCGAGGCCGATCCCCGAGTTGGCGCCGGTGACGAGGACGGGGCGTGGATCGGTCATGGGTGCAGCATCGCGCACCCGACGCCGGCCTGCCCCCCTCCGTTCTGGTGCCACGTTCGTCGGTCGGCACGCGTCGTTCGTGGTGCCAGAACGGGGGGTCGGTTACACCGCGAAGAAGACCTGGGCGACGTCGTAGAGCTGCGGATCGACCGTCTTGAGGCCGCGTGCCTTGGCCTCGTCGAGCGTGATGCGCCCGATCTTGCCGGCGGCGAGGCAGACCATCTCGCCGTAGGCCCCGTCGTGCACGGCGTCGATGGCGGCCACGCCGTAGCGCGTCGCCAGGACGCGGTCGTAGGCCAGAGGCGTGCCCCCTCGTTGCACGTGGCCGAGGATGGTGACCCTCGTCTCGTAGCCGGTGCGCCGTTCGATCTCCCCGCCGATCGTCGTCCCGATCCCGCCGAGACGCTCGTGCCCGTAGAGGTCGATCTCCGGAGGCGGGAGGTCGAGGGTCCCCGGCGCGGGGACCGCACCCTCGGCGACGACCACGATGGATGCGTACCGGCCCGCCTCGTGACGGCGCAGGATGGCGTCGCACACCCCGTCGATGTCGAAGGGCTCCTCGGGGATGAGGGTCACCGTGGCTCCGCCGGCGATGCCGGCCCACACCGCGATGTGCCCGGCGTGACGTCCCATGACCTCGACGACCATGACCCGGTCGTGGGACTCGGCCGTGGTGTGGAGCCGGTCGATGGCGTCGGTGCAGATCTGCACCGCGGTCTGGAACCCGAACGTCATCTCGGTGCCGGCGATGTCGTTGTCGATGGTCTTGGGTACACCCACGATCGGGAAGCCGGCCGCGGCGAGATCCCGGGCCGCGCCGAGTGTCCCCTCCCCGCCGATGGCGATCACCGCGTCCACCCCGTTCGTCTCCAGGCACTGGCGCACCCGGTCGACGCCGTCGTCGTCCATGTACGGCTGGTAGCGGCTGGTACCGAGGATGGTGCCACCGATGGGCAGCTTGCCGCGGAGCGCCTCGACGTCGAGGGTGATGAACCGCTCGTCGACCAGACCCTGGTACCCGTCGAGGAAGCCGAGGATCTCGTCGCCGTGGATCCGCAGCCCCTTCCGGACGATGGCCCGGATCACGGCATTGAGTCCGGGACAGTCGCCGCCGCCGGTGAGGACGCCCACTCGCATGGCCCGCAACCTACCCATCCGGCGCTTCCGGGAAATGACGTCGGCCGGTCGACAACGTTGCCGACGCGCGGACGAAAATCCATGGTCGTCTAGCGTCGGCGCCATGGCAGTGGTGATCGCGATCGACGCAGGGACCTCCGGGGTCCGCTCCCTGGCGCTGGACGGCTCCGGACACCAGGTCGGGGTCCGCTACCGCGAGTTCTCCCAGCACTTCCCCCGGCCCGGTTGGGTCGAGCACGACGCGGTCGAGATCTGGGAAGCCGTCGGCGCCACCCTCACCGAGCTGATCGAGTCGCTCGACGAACCCGTCGCCGCCATCGGCATCACCGACCAGCGGGAGACGATCGTGGCGTGGGACCGGCGCACCGGCGAGCCGCGACACCGCGCCATCGTGTGGCAGGACCGGCGCACCGCGGCCCGCTGCGACGAGCTGGCCGAGGCCGGGAACCTGCCCCTGGTGCGAGCCACCACCGGGCTCGTGCTCGATCCGTACTTCTCGGCATCGAAGCTCGAATGGCTCCTGCGAGCCGAGGCGGACGGCGGCGGCGGCGTCGAAGCCGACGAGCACCTGGCCGTCGGGACCATCGACACGTGGCTGCTGTGGCAGCTGACCGCCGGCGCCGTCCATGCCACCGAACCGTCGAACGCCTCGAGGACGATGCTCTTCGACATCCGGACGCTCGACTGGTCCGACGAACTGTGCTCCCTGTTCGGCGTCCCTCGCCACGCCCTGCCCGAGATCCGCCCGTCGTCGGGCCGCTTCGGACTCACCTCCGGCGACGTCGGCGTGCCGGCGGGCATCCCCGTGTCCGGGGTGGCCGGTGATCAACAGTCCGCCCTGTTCGGGCAGGCGTGCTTCGAGCCCGGCATGACCAAGAACACCTACGGCACCGGCTCGTTCGTACTCATGAACGTGGGCCAGACCTGCCCGGAGCCCGTCGACGGGTTGCTCACGACCGTGGCCTGGAGCCTGGGTTCGGTCGACCCGTCGTCCACGACGTACGCGCTGGAGGGGGCGATCTTCTCCACCGGCTCGGCGATCCAGTGGCTACGCGACGGGCTCGGGGTGATCGACGAGGCGGCTGCCACCGGGCCACTGGCCGAATCGGTGCCGGACACGGGCGGGGTCTACCTCGTCCCGGCCTTCACCGGACTGGGGAGCCCGTGGTGGGATCCGTACGCGCGCGGGGCCATCGTCGGCATCACCCGGGGGACCACCCGGGCCCACCTGGCTCGCGCCACCGTGGAGTCGATGGTGTTCCAGACGCGCGACGTGGTCGACGCCATGTCGGCGGCGTCCGGCCACGAGGTCACCGAGCTCCGCGTCGACGGCGGCGCGTCGGTGATGCCGCTGCTGCTCCAGCTCCAGGCCGACCAGCTCGGGGTCCCGGTCTCCCGCCCCGCGCTGCAGGAATCCACCGCCCTCGGGGCCGCCTACCTGGCCGGGCTGGCCGAGGGGGTGTGGTCCTCGCCCGACGAGGTCACCGCCAACTGGCACCTCGACACCCGGTGCACGCCAGCGAGCGATCGCACCGCGGCCGACGAGGCCCACGACACGTGGTTGCGGGCCGTCGAGCGCAGCCGCGGCTGGGCCACGGACTGATCAGATGAGCTTGCGGTCGTTGGCCCAGCGCGTGAGCTCGTGGCGGGACGAGAGCTGCAGCTTCCGCAACACCGCGGAGACGTGCGTCTCGATGGTCTTGGTCGATATGTCGAGGCGCCGAGCTGCCTCCTTGTAGGTGTAGCCCCGAGCGATGTGGCGCAGCACCTCGCGCTCGCGCGGGGTGAGCCGGTCGAGCTCGGGGTCGACGTCGGCCGGTTCGACGGCGCCGGCGAAGGCATCGAGCACGAACCCGGCCAGACGGGGGGAGAACACGGCGTCGCCGCCGCGGACCCGTTCGATGGCCGCCACGAGATCGTCGGGCGCGATGGTCTTGGTCACGTAGCCGCGGGCGCCGGCCCGGATCACGGCCAGGACGTCCTCGGGGTCGTCGGACACCGACAGGGCGAGGAAGACCACGTCGGGGTCGGTGCGCCGGACCGATTCGATCACCGTGCGGCCACCGCCACCCGGCATGTGGACGTCGACGAGGACCACGTCAGGCCGGAGGCCGGGGATCTCCCGGATGGCGACGTCGACCTCGGTGGCTCGGCCGACCACCGACACCCGATCGCCGAGCTCGGCCTCCACCCCCGACAGGAAGAGCTGGTGGTCGTCCACGAGGTACACCGTGGTCACGGTCGCACCCGGGCTCGGTGGGGCAGCGTGACCGCCACCTCGGTCCCTGCGTCGAGAGCCGAGACGATGTCGACGTGCCCGCCGTGGCGCTCGACCCGCCCCACGATCGATTCGGCGATGCCCCGCCGGTCGTCGGGAACGACCGTCGGCTCGAACCCCGAACCACGGTCGCGCACGAACGCCGACAGCTCGTCGTCGGTGATCTCCGCGTAGACCGAGATGGTGGCGGCACCCGAATGCTTGGCCGCGTTGACCACCGCCTCGCGGACCACGGCGACGAGGGCGGTGGTGTCGTCGTCGGTCGGCGCGTCACCGACCACGACCAACTCCACGGTGACGGCGTGGTCGGACTCGATCTCGTCCACCAGCGCGCGGAGCGCGCCGGCCAGCGTGTCCTCGGCGCGGGTTGGGTTGCGCCCCCGCAGCCACTCGCGCAGCTCGCGCTCCTGCCTGCGGGCCAGCGCGATGGTGTCGGTGGGCGAATCGGCCCGCCGCTGAATGAGGGCGAGAGTCTGCAGGACGGAGTCGTGGAGGTGGGCGGCGACTTCCGCCCGCTCGTCGGCGCGGATGCGCTGGGTGCGCTCGTCGGCCAGCTGGCGGCCCAGGCGGACGATCCAGGGTCCGGCGAGGAGCACGACGCCCCCCATGGTCACGGCCACCGCGATGAGGACCTGGGTGGCCACCACGAGCCGCTCGTTCTGCGCGGCGAAGACACCCACGCCAAGGGCGAGCAGCGTGGCGCCGGCAACCAGGCGGAGCACCACCGCCCGTCCCCCGTCGAGCAGGTCGCTGGGTCGGCCGCCACCGAGCCGCGACCACGCGATGGCCGCGCCGACGACGATCAGCGCCGCGGGCCACACGATCTGGTCGGGAAAGAAGAGGCCGAGCTTGCGCAACAGCAACATCACGCCGACGGTGACGAGTCCGACGCCGGCGGCCTGCTCGACCGACCGTCCGTCGGAGCGGACCGCGCCGGGTGGGACATCCCCCACCGGTACGAGTAGCCACAGCGCCCCGTAGACCACGATCCCGCTCCCGTTGGTCAGGGTCAGCAGCACGAAGGCAATGCGCACCAGCACGGGATCGACCGCCAGGGCCCGGGCGACGCCGCCGGCCACACCGGCCACCCAGGCACCGTCGCCGTGGGTCCGACGCAACTCGCGTGGCAGGACGATCCGGGACATCGGATGGCATCCTCCCACCTCACCCCCGAGGGATCCACGAGGGATGTCCCCGAGTCGCTCAGGGTCATCCCCGATGGTGCCGAGTCGCCGGCACCGGGATGATGGGTCCATGACCGAGACCACCGCTCCCCCCCGCCGGCTCCGCCGGTCGTCCCAGGACAAGGTGCTCGCCGGCGTTGCCGGCGGCGCGGCCCGCTACCTGGGAGTGGACCCGGTGATCGTCCGGCTCGTCTTCGCTCTCAGCATCTTCGCCGGTGGCATCGGCTTCGTCGCCTACCTCATGGCGTGGATCCTGGTGCCGACCGACGAGGCCGACGAGCCGAACGGCTCCCGGGTGAACGCCGTGCTCGATCGGGAGGATCTTCCCCGCATCGGCGGCGCCATCCTCCTGTTCATCGCGGCCACGCAGGTGTTCCACGGCTGGTGGTGGGCCGGTGACGTCGTGTTCCCGATGCTGCTCATCGCCTGCGGGGCGTGGCTGCTGCTGCGAGCCGATCGCCCTCGCCCTGCCGGATCGGAAGGAGGTGACGTCGCGCCGACGTCGACCGAGGTCGCGGTCACCACTCCCACGCCGCCCGTGCCGCCTCCGCCGGCATCCGGATCCGGGGCCGAACCGAGTCCGGCACCGAGTCCAGAACCGGCTCCGAGCCCGGAGCGGGGGTTCCCGACGGCGCGAGCCACCTTCGGGGTGCTCGCCCTCGCGGCTGGCGGCATGGGACTGGCGGTGGCGGCGGGTGCTGATCTCTCGCTGGCGGCTGCGCTGGAGATCTGCCTCGCGATCACCGGCGCCGGTCTCGTCGTGGGCGCGTTCGTCGGCCGGGCGCGGGCGCTGATCCTCATCGTCCTGCCCCTCGTGCTGGCGCTCTCCACCGTCACCGCGATCGACGTCCCGTTCGAAGGAGGGGTCGGGCAGCGGACGTTCGAGCCCACCACGATCGCCGACCTGGCCGACGAGTACCACCTGGCGGTCGGCGACCTGACCCTGGACCTGCGTGACCTCGACGGGTCGGAGATCGGTCGCCGACCGATCACCGTCGCGGCGACCGTGGCGGTCGGATCGCTGGAGATCCGCCTCCCACGGGACGCCACGGTCGACGGCACGGCCGTCGCCCAACTCGGCGACGTCGACATCCAAGGACGATCGTCGAGTGGGTTCGACACCGATCGTGTCATCGACATCGCCGGCCCGCAGGGCGCACCCACCATCCACCTCGACCTGCGGGTCGGCATCGGCGAGGTGGTGGTCCGGTGACACCGACCGCCACCGGACCACGCAACCGACCGCTCGATCCGTTGGTGATCGTGGCGCTGCTGCTGCTGTCGCTCGCCGCGCTGGCTCCGCTCACCTCCGGCGGTCGGGTGGGCAGCGGCCTCCACCGCCAGGTTCCGTTCATCCCCGATCACTGGGAGGCCCCCCGATGACCACCGAACCCCGCGCCGACAGCCGAGACGAACCGGCGCCGCGGTCGATGGGCCGCATCCGTGACCGCACCAGCTTGGTCGTCGGCGTGGTCGCCATCGCCCTCGCCGCCATCTTCGCCCTCGGCGACTTCGACTCCGTCCACCAACAGGTCCGGATCATCTGGCCCGTCACCCTGGTGGGCGTGGGCACCGGACTCCTGCTGGGCGCCGGCCGCCGGACCCGCTGACCCGGCTCGTTCCCTCCGGGACCGGGGCAATCCCTCGTTCTGGCCGGTCGGCGCGCCATTCAGCAGTACCGATGACCTACCAGAACGGGTTTCAGTCGGTGACGCTGGGGTGGGATCGACGCGAGAAGTCGACGAGGCGGGTGTCGGCGATGCGGGCGAGGGCTGACACCTGGCGCCGCTCCCGGGCCCGGAAACCCGAACCCACCCGGCCCACGACCAGCGCCAGGCCGGTGGCGGGCAGGGGCGCCCACACCACGTCGTCGGGACCGCGGTCGGCAGGAACCGCCATCGAGGCGGAGGCTCGGCTGCCGGCCACGAACGCCGCCAACCACGCCGCCGGCGGCGCCGCGCCGTCGACGGCCAGCAGTTCATCGTCGTCGATCTCCACGATGGCGGCCCAGACACCGCCCAGGACACGACGGCCGTGGGTGACGACGCTCTCGAGCAACTCGGCCCGACCGGTGGCACCGACCAGGATCGCCGCCGTCTCGAGGGCATCGGCCCGGGGGTCGTGGTTGACGCCGTCGACGGGGCGGATCTCCTCCACGTCGACCCCGTCGACCGCCCGGATCTCGGAGACGAGCAGTTCGACCAGCGCGTGGTTCGGGATCTGCACCGCCAACTCGTCGATGGCCCGGCCGCCACCGCGCTCGAGGATGTCGATGCCGACGATCTCGCCGCGAACCGCGCCGATCCGGCTGGCCACCTGGCCCAGCGCCCCGGGACGGTCGGGCAGCCACACACGGACGATGTACGTCTCCATGACCGCAACGGTACGGATCGCCTGTGAACGGACGGTTTCCCACGTGTACGACCGCGTGAGCAACTGGCGAGCCCGCAGGGCCCGAGTTGACCGATCGGTCAAGTAGCCTGGATCGCATGTCACGGCGACTGACACCACGAGGCGAGCAGCGGCGCAACGAGCTGCTCGCGTTCGCGACCCAACGCTTCGCGGCCAACGGCTACCACCCCACCTCGGTCGCCGAGCTGGTGGACGGGCTCGGTGTGGGCAAGGGCGTCTTCTACTGGTACTTCGACTCGAAGGAGGAGCTCTTCATCGAGATCCTCCGCGATGGCGAGCGGGCCCTGCGGCGGGCCCAGTGGGAGGGCATGGGCGACGAGACCGACCCGGTGCGCCGGCTCGAGCTCGGGATCCGGTCGTCGATGGAGTGGTGGGCCACCCATCACGAGCTGTACGTCCTGATCGAGTTCGCCCGCACGGAAGCGAGCTTCGCTCCGGGGATCCGCAAGGGCGAGAAGGTCGCCGTGGCCGACACCCAGAAGCTGGTCGAGGAAGCGATGGCGGCGGGAACGATCCCCGACGGCAACGCGGTGGTGGTCGCCCAGTCGATCCTCGGGGTCAGCTCCGTCCTGGCGCGGACCCAGTTGCTGGGCCGGGGCCGGCCACCCCAGGAGGTCGCCGACGAGGTCGTCGACTTCTGCTGGCACGGCCTGCTCGGGTCGGCGGCCGACGAGCGCGCCCGACGCTCGGCCTGACCGTCCGCCCCCCGAGGGTTGTCGACCCGCCCGGCCACGGATAGGCAGGGCGGATTCGTTCGGCCTGCGGAGAGGAGCCCGATGCGCCACGCCATGCACGACCCCGAGGTGGTCCAGCAACGCCGGTGGATCACGCTCCTGGTCCTGTGCGTCAGCCTCCTCGTCATCATCCTCGACAACACGATCCTCAACGTCGCCCTCCCGCGACTCGCCACCCCGTCGGCCCAGGGCGGGCTGGGCGCGAGTCAGAGCGAGCTGCAGTGGATCGTCGACGGGTACACGATCGTGTTCGCGGGGCTGTTGCTGACCGCCGGCAGCATCGGCGACCGCTTCGGCCGCTACCGGTTCCTGACCGTCGGCTTGACGGTGTTCGGGACCGGGTCGCTGCTGTCGGCCCTCGCCAGCAGTGCCACGTTCCTCATCGCCTCCCGCGCCCTGATGGGGGTCGGCGGAGCGTTCATCATGCCCTCGACGCTGTCGATCCTCACCAACGTCTTCACCAACCCGAGGGAACGGGGCCGGGCCATCGGGATCTGGGCCGGGGTGTCGGCCCTCGGACTCGGGGTCGGACCGATCACCGGTGGGGTGCTGCTGGCGCACTTCTGGTGGGGTTCGATCTTCCTCGTCAACCTCCCGATCGTGATCGGTGGGTTGATCTGTGGGTACCTGTTCGTGCCCGAGTCGAAGGACAGCTCCGCGCCGCGTCTCGACCCCTTCGGGGCGCTGCTGTCCGTGGCCGGTCTCGCCATCCTCCTGTGGGGCGTGATCGAGGCACCGGACCGGGGCTGGACCTCCACCGGCGTTCTGATCGCGTTCGTCGTGGGGGCGCTGATCCTGGCCGGGTTCATGGCCTGGGAGCTGCACTCGGATCACCCCATGCTGAACCTGGACTTCTTCCGGCGCCCTCGCTTCTCGGCCGCCAGCGGCGCCATCGCGCTGACGTTCTTCGCCCTGTTCGGCATGATCTTCCTGCTCACCCAGTACCTGCAGCTGGTGCTGGGCTACTCCACGGTGAAGGCCGGCGCGGTGTTGCTGCCCCAGGCCACGGTGATCATGATCGCCGCGCCGCTCAGCAGCTTCTGGGTCGACCGGTTCGGGAACAAGATCGTCGTCGCCACCGGGATGTTCGTCGTGTCGATGGCGATGGCCACCTTCTCGATCCTCGACGTCGACACCCCGCTGGCCGTGATCATCCTGGTGACGATGGTGCTCGGACTCGGCATGGGCAACGTCATGGCGCCGGCCACCGACTCGATCATGGGCTCCCTGCCCCGGGCCAAGGCCGGGGTGGGCTCGGCGGTCAACGACACCACCCGCCAGACAGGGGGTGCCATCGGGGTGGCGGTGCTCGGGTCGTTGCTGTCCTCGCGCTACGGACCCCAGCTCACCTCGCGCCTGAGCGGTCAGGTCCCCGACTCGCTCCTCCACGCGTTGACGACCGGGTCCATCGGCGGGACGCTCGGGGCGGCCGGTCAGGCACCCGCGCAACTGCAGCCGCTGATCGCGACTGCGGCCAAGGCCAGCTTCGTCTCGGGCATGCACGTCGCTGCGCTCGTCGCGGCCGGCGTCCTCCTCCTCGCCGTGACCGGCGTGGTGAAGTGGTTGCCCGCCTGGGCCGACGACGACGAGCGCAGCAGTGCGACGGTTCAGCCGCCGGCGCCCGACGGGACCGTGCCGACGGCGGTCAGTCGCGGCCCTCGAGCTCGGGCAGAGCGCGCTTGATCCCCCGCATCGCCTGCTGGATCCGCTGCTCGTTCTCGATGAGCGCGAAGCGGATGTAGCCCTCGCCACCGGGCCCGAACCCCACGCCCGGCGAGGCGGCCACGTGGGCCTCGGTGACCAACTTCTTGGCGAACTCGACCGAGCCGAGGTGGCGGTAGGCGGGCGGGATCGGCGCCCAGGCGAACATGGTGCCGCCGGGCCGGGGCATGTCCCAACCGATCCGGTCGAGACCGTCGCAGAGGGCGTCGCGGCGAGCCTGGTAGATCGCCCCGACCTCCTTGGGGTACTCGGTGGCCTCGTTGAGGGTCACGGTGGCCGCGATCTGGATCGGCTGGAAGGTGCCGTAGTCGAGGTAGCTCTTGAGCTTGGCCAGCGCGCCGACGACCTCGGCGTTGCCGACCATGAACGCGACCCGCCAGCCCGCCATCGAGAACGACTTGGTCATCGAGTACAGCTCGACCGCGCACTCCTTGGCCCCGTCGGCCTGCATGATCGACGGGGGTTGGAAGCCGTCGAAGCCGAGCTCGGCGTAGGCGTTGTCGTGGACGACGATGACTTCCTGCTCGCGGGCGAAATCGACCAGGCCCTGGAAGAACTCCAGATCGACGCACGTGGTGGTGGGGTTGTGCGGGAACGACACCACGATCACCCGTGGACGGGGCCACGAATAGGTGAACTGGTGCTGGATGCGTTCGAGCAGGTTGCCGTCGCCCTGCATCGGGATCTCGCGGATGCTGGCGCCGGCGAAGAGCGGCCCCCACAGGTGGATCGGGTAGCTGGGGGAAGGAACCAGGGCCGAGTCGCCCGGGCCGAGCAGGACCCAGCACAGGTGCGAGTACCCCTCCTTGGCCCCGATGGTGACCACGACCTCGGTCTCGGGATCGAGCCCGACGCCGAACCGGCGCAGGTAGAGGTCGGCGGCGGCCTGGCGCAGCTTCGGGATGCCCTTGGACTGCGAGTACCGGTGGTTGCGGGTCAGGTGGGCGGCCTCGCAGAGCTTGTCGACTGCGATCTCCGGCGAGGGCAGATCGGGGTTGCCGAACCCGAGATCGATGACGTCCTCGCCTGCTCGCCGGGCTTCCTGCTTCAGTCCGTCGATGATCGTGAACACGTACGGCGGCAGGCCGGTGATGCGGCGGAACTCCATACCGCAACGGTACCGCTCGTCCGAGGAGTGTCACGGCATCCATTCGCGGCCGACGGGTGCGATAGGAAAGGGGGCGTGAGCGCAGACACTCCCCCCATCAAGACGGTCGACGTCGTGGTCGAGATCCCCCGCGGCAGCCGCAACAAGTACGAATTCGACCACGATCGCCACATCTTCCGGCTCGATCGTCGCCTGTTCTCGGCCACCGTCTACCCGGCCGACTACGGCTTCATCCCCGACACGCTCGGCGAGGACGGGGACCCACTGGATGCGCTCGTGATCATGGAGGAGCCGACGTTTCCCGGGTGCTGGATCGAAGCCCGTCCCGTCGGGGTGTTCTGGATGACCGACGACGCCGGCCCCGACGCCAAGATCGTGTGCGTCCCCGCCCACGACCCCCGGTGGGAACGGGTCCCCGAGATCGAGGACCTCCCCCCCTACCTACGGGCCGAGATCGAGCACTTCTTCAGCGTCTACAAGGACCTCGAGCCCCACAAGTTCTCGTCCACCCGCGGCTACGAGGGCTCCGACGCGGCCTGGGCCGAGATCGAGGCGTCCGTCGCCCGCCACGGCTGAGCACCGCCGGCGTCGATCTCCTCGGTGAGCAGGGCCGCGCCCACCGCGCCGGCCCGTTCGCCCAGCTCGGCCGCGAGCAATGGCACGTCGGGGCGGTGGGCGTGGGCCAGCACCTGCGCCGGCATGCACGCCACGATGCGGTGCAACAGCAGGTCGGCCGCCTCCATGACCCCGCCGCCGAGCACGATCACCGACGGGTCGAAGATGTCGACGAGGTTGGCGATGCCGGCCGCCAGCCACCAGGCGAACTCGTCGAGCACCGTCCCGGCCGCCTCGTCGCCGGCGCGCGCCGCGGCCACGACGTGCTCGCCCCGCACCGCCTCGGTGTCGCCGCCGGCGAGCTCGACGGCCGCATCGAGTCGACCGGCGATGGCCGCGTCGCGACCGAGACGGCCGAGCCCCGAGCCCGAGGCGAAGCGCTCCCAGCATCCTCGCCGACCGCAGGGGCATCGCGGTCCCGACGGATCGATGAGCATGTGCCCGGGTTCGCCGGCGAAGCCGTGGGCGCCGTGGCGGATGCGACCGTCGACCACGATGCCGCCGCCGATGCCGGTGCCGATGGTGAGCAGGAGCCCGTCGTCGTGACCTCGACCGGCGCCGATGCGGAACTCGGCGACGGTGGCGCAGGTGGCGTCGTTGTCGGCGACCACCGGCCGGTGCAGCCGCCCGCCCAACTCACGGCCGATCGCCACATCGAGGACGTCGGGGAGGTTGGGGCCGAAACGGAAGGTGTCGTCGCGGTCGACGAGGCCGGGCACCCCGATGCCGACGGCGGCCGAGCCGGTCGCATCGAGCCTGTCGACCAGGGCGGCCAGGCCGGTGAGCACCGCGTCGGTCCCGTGCGGCGTGGGGACCCGGCGCTCGTCGCGGACGACCGACGGGTCGGCCGTGTCGATGACGACGCCGAGCATCTTGGTCCCCCCGACATCGACGCCGACCGCGAGCGACACCTCAGTACCGCAGGAGGGCGCCGATCCGCCCCATCACGTCGAGGTCGGCGTTGTCGATGCAGACGTCGACGTGGCACGACTGGGCGAGGGCCTCGTCGACCGCGTGCTCGACCACGTCGTCGAGGTGCTCCATCTCGGCCCCACAGTTGCAGGTCCGTCCGACCGTGGCCAGCCGCCCACACTCGGGACAGTGCCACCCCGAGGTCGAGTAGCCGTTCGACACCAGGAGACGGTCGACGCGCTGGTCGGTGAGCGCCCCGAGCACGGCATCGATGCCGGCCACCCCCCGTCCCTTGGCCGACACGGCGGCCCGCAGCTCGTCGACGCGCGCCGCTTCACGTTCCACCTCGATGCGAGTGGCGACCCGGAGCGCAGCGTCGCGGATCTCGGACTGCGAGGCCGACGGCTCGACCCCCAACCGGTGGCGGAGGCGTTCGCGCAGGTACGGGTGCAGATGGGCTTCGAGGTTGGTGGCGATCTTGTCGGATGCCGCGATCACCACATGATCGAGCGGGTGGGTCTGGTGCATCGACCAGGCCAGGGAGGCGGCGGCCCGCAGATGCTGCTGCAACATCGCGTCGCGGTGCTCCTCGACCCCGCCGCGGTCGTGCTCGCCGGTGGTGTCGTAGTCCCGACCGACCTCGCTGGTGATCTCGCTCTGGCCCACGAGCTCGCCCAGGCGGTACACGAATGCCCGGGCGTGGGTCTTGTCGACCGCGACGACGCCGATGGTGGTGGCCTGCTGGACCACCGCCTCGAGCTGACCGACCGCCGGCGCCGAGTTGACCACCAGCTCGCTACGGACCGAGACGGGGAGCTCGACGACCTGCCAGAGATCGTGGGCCGCGCTCGAGAACATGGCGATGCCGCGCACCCGTGACCGGTCGAACCCTGCTTTCACGTACTTCTCGATCCGGGCCAGATCGCGCTCGGTGCTCTCTCCGATGCCGTTGTTCCGCGTCCGGCGCAACATGTTGTCCAGGACCCGCTCGTAGTCCGACTGCCGCACGTAGCGGCTGCCGTCGACGTCCAGATAACAGGTGGTGATGGCCGGCGCCTCGCTGCGAATCGCAGCCAGCGTCCGGATCTCGTCCTCGGTGATGGCAGGCACTCAGAGTCTCCCCTCGTCGGCGTGTCGCCCGCATCGTAGGCCCACGGGGGTGGCGCCCGATCCGGGAGCTGCCGAGGCTCAGTCGACCGGGATGCGCTCGAAGCCCCCGTCTCCGTCGTCGTCGTCGGGACTGGTGTCACCGGAGCCAGGAGCCCGCCCGGACCGTCCGGCCCCGGCGGCGAAACCGACGACCGTCTCGCCGGCGGTCCTGGCCATCGACGTCAGCGTGTGGACGACGGACTCGATGGCGGCCGGGTCGGCCAGCACCGACTCGGCGGCATCGAGCATGGCCCGCATCGCCCGGACCGCATCGAGGGCGGCCCGCTGGAACTGCTCGACACCGGGCCCGAGGGCGTCCTCGCCGCCGGATTCGTCCCGCTGGTGGTCTCGGTCGTCGTCCTGCACCGCCGACCATGGTGCCAAACCGGCGGCCGCGCTACTCCAGCCGGTCGAACACCACGCGGAGCACGCCGTCGCGCAGCGAGGCGTCGACGACTCCTCGCCGGCGGAGCGAGTCCGGCAACAGGATCGAGCGACGGTAGGGACCGACCCGCACGAGCAGCTCGTCCCCCCTCCGACCGAGCACCAGATCCTCCTTGTCGGTGAACGGCAGCTCGACCACGAGCTCGTCCCCGGCATCGGTGCGCTGCAGCACCAGCGGTGACACGTCGGCCAGGTGGTCGATCGGGTCGACGTCGCCGTAGAGGGCGGTGGCGAAGGTCCGGAGCCGGTCGATCCCGACCAGCTCGTGGGGCGCGAGCTCGGCCCGCAACACGGGGATCGGCGCGAACCCTTCCTCGATGGTGGCGAGGTGGTCGAGGTGGTGCTGCTTCCAGTTCTCGAACCACGGATCGGAGATCGCGTCGGGCAGGAGGCGGTTGGCGATCACCGCGTCGACGCTGTAGCCGAACAACGACAGGTACGTGAAGGTGCGCCTCGCCTCGGCGACCACCACCCGCTCCGGGTTCACCACCAGCCGGGCCGACGTGACCGAGCGGTCGGCCAGCAGCTCCTTGACCCCGTCGAGACGGTCGTAGAAGCGCTGCACCGCGCCGAAGACGTCGTCGCTGGGGGTCGGCATGCCGGTGACCTGGCCGAGCAGCGGGCTCACCACCCGGCTCACCCGCCGACTCATCGGGAACAGCCGCTCCATCCACCACGCCAGCACCGTGGGCAACGACAGCAGCCGGATGGTCTCGGCCGTGGGGGCGCAGTCGACGACGATCACGTCCCAGTCGCCCTCGCTGGCATACCGCTTGATGTCGGTCAGGGCGAAGACCTCGTCGAGCCCGGGCACCACCGCCAGCTCCTCGGCCTCGATCTCGTCGACCCCGCCCCAGCGGAAGATCTCCTCGAGGTACCGGCGGATGTCGTCCCAGGCATCCTCCATGCGGTCCTGGGCGTCGAGCTGCTGTCCCCACAGACCGGGAGCCACCTCCACGACCAGATCGCCGAGGGGGACGTCGAAGGCGTCGGCCAGCGAGTGGGCCGGGTCGGTGGAGAGCACGATGGTGCGGTGGCCCAGCTCGGCGCACCGCAGGGCGGTGGCTGCCGCGGTGGTGGTCTTGCCGACCCCACCCTTGCCGGTGAACAACAGGATGCGCACCGAGATCAGCGCGCGACGCGCTCGCGCAGCTCCTCGAGGGCCGTGCTGACGATCCGGGCCTCGGCCCGTCGCTTCACGAAGCCCGGAAGGGGGATGGCCAGCTCGACTCGGAGGTGGTAGGTGACATCGGTGCCCCCGTCGTGCTCGGCGAACTCGTAGGCGCCGTCGAGGACCCGCATGATGTCGCCGTCGACCAGTTCCCACGGCAGGCGGCGCGGCGCATCGTCCCACTCGTAGCGCAACACGTAGCTGGTGGAACGGCCCATCGCCGCGGCCCGGAACCGCACCGCCGTGGGCCTCCCCTCGGCGTCACGCTCGAGGATCGTCGCCTCCTTCAGGTCGCGTGCCCACGTGGGGTACTGCTCGAAGTCGGTCAACACCGCCCAGATCGTGTCCAGCGGTGCGTCGATGCGCATCTGTTGGGTGGTCTGGTCGGCCATCATGTCGCTCTCGTGGGCATTCGGTGGTCTCGGGATGGGTCGGGGTCCGATTCTGGCCCATGGGGGCCACGCGTTGCGGGATTCGTCCCGATCCGGATCCGCACGATCGGGTCGTGATTCATCGTGGGCTGCCTGGCATGTTCCGCCGGATCACCACGAAGTAGTACCCGAGCAGGATCCCGTAGCCGAGCAGCACGGGGACCAGCAGGATGGCGATCACCAGCCACTTGATCCACGCCGACCGGTCGGCGCTGCCGCCCTCGAAGTGGTCGGCGGGCCGCTGCAGGCAGTCGAGCATGGCGATGGCCGCCGGGAACTCCAGGCCGACCAGCACGATCCACAGTGGCGGGGTCATCGTCGATCGTCCCGGGGGAAGAACGACCCGTGCTTGGCGCCCCAGGTGGCCATCAGGCCGAGGCCGAACATCGGGGCCAGGACCGCGAAGGCCACCGCGGTGTAGGGCCGCACGACGGCGGCGGCCACGGCGACGACCGCCTGGACCAGCAGCGCGATGCGGAGCCGGAAGCGGATCACCTTGGGCGCGGTGCCCGACAGGAAGAACAGCCCCGGAAGCGTGATCGCTTCCTCCTGCGATCGGACCACACCGGTGGCGTAGCCCCACAGGAACGTCACCACCCCCACCAGGAACAGGAGTCCGGAGACGACGGCGGTGACCTCGCCCAACTGGTCGGGCGCCGCCACGCCGGCCGCCCCGACCACGATCAGCGCCCCGGTCCCGGCGAAGTCGAGGTTCACGATGGCGGCACCCACCGTGTCGTCCGGCTCGGTGTCGACCCCGGGCGCGGGGGTGTCGGCGGGTGGGTGCTGGGGTGGCCGGTCCTCGGCGGGTGTTGCGGTCACTGGACCTCGATGGCGGCGGCGAGACGGGGAGCGAGCTGGTCGTAGTCGAACTCGGTGGTCGCCCGGATGCGACCACGCTCCCCCATGGTGGCTCGCAGAGCGTCGTCGAGGAGCAATCGCTCCAGGGCGGCGGCGACCGATCCGACGTCGGTGGGGTCATCGACCACCACCCCTGTCTCCCCGTCGACGACCGCCTCGGCCGCCCCACCACTGCGGCCGGCGACCTGGGGGACGCCGGCGGCGGCGGCCTCGAGGAACACGATCCCGAACCCCTCCTGCTCCAGTCCGGCCCAGCGGTTGCGACACAACATGGCGTACACGTCGGCCGCGGCGTAGACGAGCGGGAGGTCGGCGTCGGGTACCCGACCGAGGAAGGTCACCGGCGCCCCGGCGGCGGCGGCCAGCTTCTCGAGCCGCGGCCGATCGCGCCCGGAGCCACCGATGGCCACCTGGAGGTGGTCGATCCGGCCCGCGAGGCGGGCGCTGGCCTCGATGAGCACGTCCATGCCCTTGCGCGGTACGAGGCGGCTGAGGCTGAGCACCAGCGGGCCGGGGCCGAGCCCGAACCGTTCCCGCACGGCGATCCGCTCGTCGGCGGCCAGCGGCCGGAACCGAGCGCTGTCGATCCCACAGGGCACCACGACCAGCGGCAACGTGGTTGCCGCGGCCCGCTCCGCCTCGGCGGCCGGATAGCCACCGAACGCGATCACCCGCTCGGCGCCCCGCAGGACGTGACGGAGCGCGAGCGACACGCCCGGCAACCGACCCGGCACCGTGACCTCGGCCCCGTGGAGGAGCAGCTGGTACGGACGGGCGAGGTGCGGTCCGATCAGGCCCAGGGGCAGCGCGGGGTCGAGCACCACCGTGCGGGCACCGATGCGTTCGGCCATGCGGTCGATCCGTCGGACCAAGCCGGGGTGAGGCACCAGCACGGGCTCTCTGGTCCGTTCGATCCGGAACGGCTGCTCGGCATCCCATGCGGCCGCGCCGTCGTACGGCGTGGTGAGCACGGCGAAGTCGGCCGGATCGAGCCGACGCCACAGCTCCCAGAGGAGGGTCTGGATCCCACCGATCTTGGGCGGGAAGTCGTTGGTCACCAGGAGGTGCGTCATCGTGCGAGCCCGGGGGCCACGGTGGGCCGCACCGCGGGGGCACGCGCCACCCCGGGCGCCATGGCGACCTCGGCCCGCACGATGGCCTCGTCGTCATCGGCGGCCGACGCCACCAGGTCGTCGAACCCGAGGCGAGCCGCAGCCCACACCGCATGAGCCCGCACCAACGGGTCGGCCCCACCGAGGTGGCGCTCGATCACGTCGTGCTCGGCTGCACTGGCGGTGCCCACGTTGCCCAGGACCACGAGGGCGTTGCGACGGAGATACCGGGGGTCGCGATCGGGGATGTACCAACGTCCGTAGCGGGCCATCAGGCTGTCGTCGTCGGCCGACAGCAACTCGAGCACGGGAACCCAGGCGTCGAGGTCGGGGCGGGGCGTGATCTCGACCGGCTGGGGTCCCGCCACGCTTCGTCGCCCGGGCGGGCAGACGTCCTGGCAGTCGTCGCAGCCGTAGAGCCGATCGCCGAGCGCAGCCCGGTAGGCGCGGGGGAACACCCCCGTGTCCTGCACGAGCCAGGCCAGGCAACGACGGGCGTCGATCACGCCGTCGTCGACGATGGCGTCGGTGGGACAGCCCTGCACGCACGCCGTGCAGGAGCGGCACCCATCGGCCACCGGGCGGTCGTCCGCCGGCAGGGACGCATCGGTGACGATGGCGCCCAGCACGAACCAGCTCCCCAGTCCCGGGATGAGCAGGTTGGAGTTCCGCCCCCACCATCCGATGCCGGCCCGGTACGCCGCGGCCCGGTCCACGAGACCGTTCTGGTCGGTGACGATCGTGGCGCGATGGCCGGCTGCCCGCAGGACGTCGGCGCCGGCGCCGAGAGCGCCGCGGAGGTCGGCGTAGTGGTCGCGCCACGCATAGCGCGCCACTCTGGCGGCGGGGCCCGGCGAACCGTCCGGCCGGCCGGGGACCGGTTCGGCGTAGCCGAGCGCGCCCACGACGATCGACGCGGCCCGCCGGAGCAGGCGAGCCGGTTCGGTCGAACGCCGCGGGTTGCGGAAGGTGAAGGACATCCCGGCGTGGTACCCGTGACGTCGGCGGGCCTCGAGGCTGTGCCGCACCCGGGGGAACGGTTCGACACCGGTGACACCGACGGCGTCGAGGCCGGCGGCGATCAGCGCGCCCTCGACCTCGGATCGCAGCGTGGCGGCATCGGGGAGGTTCACCGAGCGCGCAGTGGCCGGCTGCGACGGCGGCGACCGTTGGCCGCGACGGGCGCGTCGGCACCGGCGTCGTCGTCGTCACGGTGCCGTTCGGATGGCCGCTCCGGGGTGACCGCGTCGAGGGGACCATTCGACCCTTCCGTCCCGTTGTCGGACCGGCCGCCTCCGGCCTGCACCGCCGAGCCGCTGCGGAACTGGGCGGTGGGCGCGCTGCGGCGCATGGCACGGGCCTGCCGCGCCGCGGCGCGAGCCGCGGGGTCGTCCGCGGGATCGGATCGCTCGGAGCCACTGCGCAACCGGACTCGCAGATCGTCGGTGGTCGGCGGTCGATCGGGCGGCGCCGCCTCCGCGGGGGTGGCGTCAGGTGTCTCGTCGACGGTCGCCTCGCCGACCGGCGCCTCGACAGCCGCCTCGGTCGAGCCGGCGCCGGTCGGACCAGCCGGGGATGTCTCGACCGGGGCCGGTTCCCGGACGTCCGACTCCGCCGCCGCCTTGGGCCCGCTGCCCGGCGTTTTCTTCCTGGCCACCGACTTCCTGGGCGCCGAGCTCTTCTTGCCGGCCGGCGTCTTCCGGGCCGCCGGCTGCTTCTTGGCCGCCGCCTTCTTCCTCGCGGTGGTCTTCTTCTTGGCCGGCTTCTTCCTCGCCGCGGGCTTCTTCCTCGCCGCGGGCTTCTTCTTGGACGTCGACTTCCGCTTGGCCGCCGGCTTCTTCCTGGCCGCCGAGCCCTGATCCGTCGCCTCCTTGTCGGTTGCCGGCTTCTCCGGCGCCGGCGGCTCGGACCGCGAGACCGCGGGTCGAGCCGGCGTGGCGATGTCGGTGGGGAGCACGACCGCGTCGACGTCGGCGACATCGTCGTCGGCGACGAAGCCGATCTGCGAGGCGAGCCGATCCTCCGCCGTCAGCGTCCCGTGGTCGGCATCGAAGGTCCACACCACCGTGGTCGAACGACCCCGGTTGACGAAACTGAACTCCACCGCCCACCGATCGGCACCCACCAGCCGTGATGTCCAGGCCGCCTCGAACGACTCGACGGTGAAGGGCACGTTCCGATCGGCCATCGCCGCGGCCACCGCCTGGCGGAGCGAGCGGCGCGACGGCCCGCCACGCGTCCGGGACATCGGGATCTCGAGGGCCCGTCGCACGATCTGGTCCTGCTCGGCGCGAACCGGCGGAGCGAATCGCTCGATCCACGCCGGGTCGACCGACGCGCTGGCCGCGATGTCGGCCACGGCGGTACCGGCGCGGAGGCGGGCCTGGATCTCGCGGACCGACAGTTGGGCCTGCGGCCGGGCCGGTTCGGGCGTCGCCGCCGAGGCGTCGACGTCGTCGGCCGACGGCGTGGCCTCCTCCGCGGCGGTGAGAGCGGCGATCGCGTCCCGCAACGCCTCGTCGACGGGCACCACGAAGCTCCCCGACTTCCCACCCTTGCGGGTGCTGAAGATCAGGTTGCGACGATCAGTGGTGAAGCCAACGAGATGGAGTTCCTGCATGCACGGCGGGGCGGATCAGACAAATGCCGCCAAGCCGAACGGTACCACCGGGCCGCGATCCACCCTGGTACTCAGGATGCACCCCGGTGTGGTCGCGCGTGGCGGAGCCGCGGCACCAGATCGGCGTCGGCGAGGAGCCGCAACGCCCGCGCTTCGGTGACGTCGATGACCAGCGCGTCGTCGGGCTCGCGCTCGCAGAGGAAGGTGACGACGCAGTCGTCGCACGCTCCGATGGTGGGGCCGATGCAGTCGTCGCAGTCGATCACCGTGACCGACGGGTCGGTCACCGTGAGCTCGGGACGGTGGCGCTCGGACATGGTTCCTCCTCGGCGGCCGGCCGGTCCGGCACCTCGGAGGCGAACGCTACGAACGGGGTCTGACAGGAACCCTCAATCCTCGGGCGGCAGCTCCTCGACACCGGCACCCGAGTTGCACCAGCGGCACACCACCTCGTCGACCGTCTCGGCGAGCACATCGGGTTCCTCGACCGTCAGCTCCCCGCCCACCGAGTAGTGGTGGAACGCCTTCACGGTGCGGGTGGTGGTCACGTCGAACCGGGTCAGGTTCCCGCAGGATCGGCATCGGTAGCGCGGAGTGGTCACGGCGGGAGCGTACCGGTGGGCACCAGCGGTCCCGAGCTCGCTCGGTCGGCGCAGGTCGCGCTTGACAATCGAACACACGTTCGCTTTGGTGCAGGGGTGTCCCCCATGCTCACCAGCGCCGACCGAGCCGGTCGGGCCGAACGCCGGGACCGCCGTCGGACGCCCGGGCAGGCGAGCTTCGACGATCTCGGTACGCCGCTCATCGACGTGACGTTCTGCGTGCTCGATCTCGAGACCACGGGCGGCTCCCCCGACGACGACCGCATCTGCGAGATCGGGGCGGTGAAGGTCCGGGGCGGCGAGTGCCTCGGAACCTTCCACACCATGGTCGACCCCGGCCGATCGATTCCGCCCGCCATCACGGTGCTCACCGGGATCACATCGCAGATCATCGGGCCGGCACCGCCGGTCGATGCCGTCCTGCCCACCCTGCTCGAGTTCATGGGCGACGCGGTGTTCGTGGGCCACAACGTGCGCTTCGACCGGGCGTTCCTCGACGCGGCCCTCGTGCGCGCCGGCCACGAGCGACTCACCAACGCCACGGTCGACACGTGCGGGCTGGCCCGCCGGTTGGTGCGCGACGACGTGCCGAACTGCAAGCTCGGGACCCTGGCCGACCGCTTCCGCCTCGATCATCGCCCCAGCCACCGGGCCCTCGACGACGCCCTGGCCACCACCGATCTGCTCCATCTCCTGCTGGAGCGGGCGTCGGCGTACGGCGTGTTCGCGCTCGACGACCTCCTCGCCCTGCCCACCGCGGCTGCTCATCCCCAGGCGTCGAAGCTGGCGCTCACCGATCGGCTCCCCCGGGCGCCCGGCGTGTACCTGTTCCGCGACGCCACCGGCCGGGTGCTCTACGTGGGCAAGGCCTCGGATCTCCGTTCCCGGGTGCGGAGCTACTTCTCGACCGACACTCGACGCAAGGTGGGCGGACTGCTCCGGGAGACCGCGACGATCGACCACATCTGCACCGATTCGCCCCTGGAGGCGGCGGTGCGGGAGATCCGGCTGATCCACGAGCTGCTCCCGCGCTACAACCGCCACGGCACCACGTGGAAGAAGTCGGCCTACCTCAAGCTCACCGACGAGGCGTTCCCCCGGCTGTCCGTGGTCCGCAGTGTGCGGCCCGACGGCGCCACCTACCTCGGTCCGCTCTCGTCAGCGAAGGCGGCCCGCCGGGCCGGCGACGCGGTCGAGACCGCACTGCCCATCCGGCGCTGCACGGCGGATCCGGCTCGCGCCGACCGTGCCGCGCCGTGCGCACCCGCACAGCTCGGTGTGTCCGTCTGCCCGTGCGCCGGCGCCATCGACGCCATCGACTACCAACCGATCGCCGACGCCGTCCGCCGTGCCCTGACGACGTGCCCCGAGCTCGTGGTCGACCCCCTGCTCGAGCGGATGCGCGCCCTGGCGGCCGACGCCCGCTTCGAGGAGGCCGCCGACATGCGGGACCGCGCCGGCGCCTTCGTCGACGCCCACCGTCGGGTCCGACGGTTCACCCGGTTGCGGCGGGCCGGGTGGCTCGTGGTGCGCTTCGGCGCTCGGCGCGCCGTGTTCGACGGCGGTCGGCTGGTCACCACCGAAGCGGTCGACGCGCCCACCCTGTTCGGATCGGCTGCGGAGGCGCGGGGCGAGCCGCGCCCGGTCGACCCCGCCGACGCCGACGAGCTCGCCGTGGTCAGTGCCTGGCTCGACAAGAACGCCCACCGGGTGGTGGTCGAGCACGTCGACGGCGTCCTGGCGTCGGCCCTGCCCCGTCTGCCCGACGTGCGGGCCGGGGTCAGTGGCCGCGGTCGGCCAGCGCGGCCACGAGTCGGCCGATGAGCCGCTCCCACGGTTCGGCCGGCGGGTGCTCGAGATCGATGGCCCCGAAGACGAGGAAGCCGAAACCCACCGCGTGGCAGAACCGCACGATGGCATCGGTGTCGAGGTCGGCCTCGATCTGACCGGCGGCCTTGGCGTCCTCGACCAGCGCGGCGAAGGTCTGGGCCCGCTGCTCGAGCCGATCGCGCATCAGCGCGGCCACCTCGGGATCGCGGCGGGCGGCCACGAAGGCCTCGAGGAGCAGGGCTTGACCCTCGTCGAAGGGATCGGTCACCAGGTGGGAGCCCACCGTGGTGAGCACGTCGGCGACCCGACCCTCGAAGCGGTGCTCGGCGAAGAGCTGCTCGAGCTCGTCGTGGCTGCGGGCCTCGATGGCGGCGAGCAGGAGCTCGGCCTTGCCGCGGAACCGACCGTAGATGGCGCCGGTGGTGAAGCCGGCCCGGCGGGCGATCTCCTGGACGCCCGCGCCGTCGTAGCCCTTCTCGGCGAACACGGCAGCGGCGGCCTCGATCAAGCGATCGCGAGTGGGGTCGCCGGCGATGGGTGCGACATCGGTCACGTCCCGAGGATAAGGCTCGTTATCTCCGGCGGCAACGATGCGTCAGTCGTTGGTGGCCACGACCAGCCGGTGCAGCGTGGTCGCGGCGGCCCCGTCGTCGATGGCGATGCGGGCCAGCTCCAGTCCGGAGGCGAGGGAATCGACCCGACCGCTCACGTACAGGGCGGCGGCCGCGTTGAGGCTGACGATGTCGCGGGCGGGTCCTTCGGCGCCGGCGAACAACGCACGGGCGATGGCCGCGTTCTCCTCCGGGGTCCCGCCCGGCATGTCGTCGGCGGCCACCTCCTCGAGCTCGAAGTCGCCGGGAGCCACGTCGTAGCTGGCCACGACGGCGCCGTCGCGGACCTCGCGCACGTGCGTCGGGCCGGTGAGCGACAACTCGTCGAGCTGGTCGGCGCCGTGGACGACGAGGGCGTGCACCGCCCCCCGAGCGGCCAGCACGCCGGCGACGAGGTCGAGAGACCGGGGATCACCCACCCCGATGACCTGGCGGGTGACCCGGCCCGGATGCGACAGGGGCCCGAGGATGTTGAACACCGTGGGCACTCCGAGCTCGGCGCGGACCGGTCCGGCATGACGCATGGCGGGATGGAAGGCCCGGGCGAAGCAGAAGCCGACCCCGACCTCGTGCACGACCTCGCTGATGCGCTCGCCGTCGAGGTCGTAGCGGATGCCCAGCGCGCCCAGCAGATCGAACGAGCCCGAGGTGGACGAGGCCCTGACGTTGCCGTGCTTGCACATCGTCGCCCCGGCCGCGGCCGCCACGATGCAGGCCATGGTCGACACGTTCAGCGCCCGCTCCCGCCGGCGCGGGGAGCCCCCGGTGCCCACGATGTCGACCGTGTCGGCCGGCAGGTGCAACGGCGCCGCCGCGTCGAGCATCGCTCCCACCATGCCGGCGAGTTCGTCGACGGTCTCGCCCTTGAGCCGCAGGGCGATGATCAGCCCCGCGGTCTGGGCGGCCGTGGCGTCGCCGGCGAGGATGGTGGCCAGCGCCGCGCCCGCCTCGTCGCGGGTGAGATCTCCGCCTCCGAGGAGGCGCCCGAGGACGCCGGGCCACCCACCGAACTCGTCGATGGCGGGCACGACCTAGGACGCGGTCCGACGACGACGCCGGATGATGCGGCGACGCTCACGCTCGGTGCACCCGCCCCAGACGCCCTCGCGCTCGCGATGGCCGAGTGCGTGTTCGAGGCACAGCTCCCGCACGTCGCACTCGCGGCACACCAGCTTCGCCGCCGCTTCGTCGCCGTCGGTGACCGGGAAGAAGATCGTGGGATCGAGACCGCGGCACGCGGCGCGGTTGCTCCAGGGGATGTTCATCGCGAGGGCTTCCGGTCAGGGGGTGGGTCGCATCGGCGACCGGTTGTGGCACCGGTCACGACCGACCGAGACTTGCACCCGGATATCACCGATGCAAGCGTGGTGTTCGCCCTCCGGACCGGCGACGATGGGCTCCCGCGTACGCCGTGACCTGCTCGTTCCCGGAACTGAGGAGGCCCGTCAGGGCTGACGAACGGTGCCGGGGAGTTGCGAGCCCCAGGCGAGCAACTCCAGAAGTGAGGAAGCCCCTCAGGGCTGACGAACGGTGCCGGGGAGTTGCGAGCCCCAGGCGAGCAACTCCAGAAGTGAGGAAGCCCCTCAGGGCTGACGAACGGCGTGACCCTCGGCGGCCAGCAGGTGGGCCACCGAGTCGGCCGGATAGCGACGGTGACCGCCGGGCGTACGGATGCTCGGGATGCGGCCCTTGGTCGCCCAATCGGTGACGGCCCGCTCCGAGACCTCGAACAACAGCGCGACCTCCCGGGTGCGGAGCAGGCGGCCGGTCAGCGTCTCCGCCGCGGCCCCCGCCACCAGTTCGTGCACCAGCCGCTGCCGCTCGACCTCACTCTTCGTAGTCACCATGCTCCCGAGAGTACAGAAAAATCGGAACCTTGGCAAGAGATATTGATCTCACGCTCCGTGCGGACACTCCGGCGAGACCGGCATCACCGGTCAGGAACGAAGATCGGCGAGCAGTTCGGCGACCGTCTCCTCACCGAGCGTGGTCACGTGGGCGTACTCGGGATGATCGATGGCCAGCGCGACCGGGCCGCGGACCACCGCCTCGACCTGCTCCGCGGTGAGCTCGAAGTGCACGTAGTGCACCGACGCGGTGATCTCCTCGCGCGTGAGCTGCGACGCGTGGGCGGCCTCCGGTTCGGCCCGGATCTCGACGGTGTCGTCGCCGTGCCCGGCCCGGAGGACGACGCAGCGCTCGATGCCGACGAGTCGGGGCAGCCAGTCCCGCAGCGCGAGATCGGAGGTGAGCTCGATGAACAACGTGGCCGCCAATTCGCCCGGCTCGGGGATGAGCGGGTTGTAGGTGCGCAACTCGGTCTCGATGGCCTCGTCGGTCATCAAGCGTTCGACCCGGGCCATCTCCTGGATCTGGAACCGGATCGTGTCACGGTTCTCGAACACCAACGTCATGAAGGGGCCGACGCCGACGCGACGGCGCTTCTTCAGCGCGATGACACGGGCCCGGAACTCGTCGCGCTCCCGCTCGTACTCGCGGAGGTCGCTGATGTCGGCGAGGGTCAGCTTGCGGCTCATGGTGGGGACACCATCCTGATTCGGGAGGCCTGATGTGGCAGGCCTGAAGGGCGGGGAGGCCCGAAGGGCGGGGAAGACGCGCGAGGGGACCGGCGTGGGCCGGCCCCCTCGGGCAGATCACGACGTCACGCCGGTCGGTCCCGGCGACGACGATCGGTCAGGCGGTCACCTCGTCGAGGCCCTGCTGGAAGCGGCCGGCGTGGCTCTTCTCGGCGCGGGCGAGGGTCTCGAGCCACTCGGCGACCTCTTCGAATCCCTCCTCGCGGGCGGTCTTCGAGAAGCCCGGGTACATCTCGGTGTACTCGTAGGTCTCACCGGCGATGGCCGACTTGAGGTTGGCGGCCGTGCCGCCGACCGGCTCGCCGGTGGCCGGATCACCGGTCTCGGCGAGGAAGTCGAAGTGACCGAACGCGTGGCCGGTCTCGCCTTCGGCGACCGAGCGGAACAACGCGGCGACGTCGGGGTAGCCCTCGACATCGGCCTTCTGGGCGAAGTACAGGTAGCGACGGTTGGCCTGGCTCTCGCCGGCGAACGCCTCCTTGAGGTTCTGTTCGGTCTTGGAGCCCTTGAGCTCAGCCATTGGGTGTTGCTCCTTGTTGTCTTGGTTGGGGATGAGATTGCTGGGATGCCCCCGAGGCCACGCACCGGTGGCACCGGCCCCGGAAGACGATCTGGGTCGCATCGACGACGAACCCGAACGCGTTGTCCGGTCCGACGGAGACACCGGGGAACTCTTCGTCGAGGTCCTGCACCGAGCCGCAGCTGTCGCACACGAGGTGGTGGTGATCGTCGACGTTGGGATCGAAGCGGGCCGATCCGGTCCCGAGCTCGAGTTGCTGGAGCTCGCCCATCTCGGCCAGGTCGTGCAGGGTGGAGTACACGGTGCGGAGGCTGACCGACGGCATGTCGACCACCACGGCGGCATGGACGGACTCGGCGGTGGGATGACTGGGGTTGTCGTGCAGGATCCCGAAGATCCGTTCCCGCTGCGGGGTGACCTTGCGGCCCGACGCCCGGAAGGCGGCAACGAGATCGTGGGGGGAACGCACCCCGTCGATGCTAGAGCCAGGATTGCTGGTTGACAACGATTGTCGACAAGACCACTCAGGAGTCGTCGGCGCTCGGCTCCACCCGGTGGACCAGCAAGGCGGCCGGACGCTTGCGGACC
Organism: uncultured Acidimicrobiaceae bacterium; assembly: GCA_963731885.1. Lineage (GTDB taxonomy): Bacteria > Actinomycetota > Acidimicrobiia > Acidimicrobiales > Salinilacustritrichaceae > Salinilacustrithrix. The sequence continues at coordinate 220,937 of CAVSXR010000052.1, forward strand.
AGGAACGCCGCCGGTCCGTCGAACGTCTCGCCGTCGGCCGCCAGGCGGGTCTGACCGTGCCCGTCGCCGCACCGGATGCTGATCGACGGGACGACCCGGCGCTCGTAGACCCGACTGCGGGCCAGGGCGCCGAGCAGCAGGGCGACGACCAGCCGCGCCCGCGACCAGGGCGGGCCGGCATCGATCAAGCGCACGTCGAGCAGCCCATCCACCAAGTCGGGTCGCTCGGCCGGTGCGAACCCGGCCGGTTCGTACTCGCAGTTCCCGAAGAACACCATCCACACCGTCCGGGCCTCGCCGTCGAGGAGGACCTCGAAGCGTTCGCTGCGCCGCAGGACGCGGCCGAGGGCGAGGACCATCGCCGGCCACTTGCCCAGACGCCGCTCGAGCCGCTCGCGCTCGTCGACCAGCGCGGAGTACGCGCCGACGCTCCCGTTGTTCACGAAGGTCCGGTCGCCGATGGTGGCCACGTCGATGGCCACGACCTGTCCGTTGCGGACGGCCTCGATGGCGTCGTCGATCGAGTCGAGCCCCAGGTCGCGGGCGAAGTGGTTGAGCGTTCCCCCGGGAAAGACCACCAGCGGCACGCCGGCGTCGAGCGCGACGCGAGCGGCGGCGTTCACGGAACCGTCGCCGCCCACCACCCCGAGTGAGCGGCACTGCGAGGCCGCCTGGGTCAAGACCGCTTCGAGGTCATCGGCCTCGGAGCACTCGCGGACGTCCGCGCCCGGCAGCGCTTCCCTGAGTTCGTCGACGAGCTCCGACGCCGAGCCCGACCCAGAACCCGGGTTCACCACCACGACGAGACCGGTACCGTCGGCGAGGGGCTCGACCTGCCGTCGCTCGGCGACCGCGATCGCCCGGGCCGGCTGGTCCTGCACGCGGGGGAAGACGCCGAGGGTCGCCACGGCGGCGACGGCCCCCGCACCCACCGCGGCGAGGTCCGCTTCGTGGATGCCATCATCGACGAGTGCGCGCCCGGCGATGGCGGCCACCAGCGCACCGCCCACCACGGGGACCTCCACCATCGCCGAGCCGAGCAGCGCCCCGAGCGCGATGGCCCTCGGACGACCCGGGCGGCCGAGGAGCCGGTTCCCACCCAGAGCGGGAAGGGCACCGGCGGCGGCGCGGAGCACTACGCGACGAGCCATGCGGCGTCGGCGCGGGGGGACGATGGGGTGCGAGGGGCCGATCGCCGAACGCTATCCACCCGCCAGCGCCGTGGTGAGCGAGGATGGCCGGTGATGCGATCGACCTCGGCCGACGGCCTCCACCTGAGCACCGACGGGCACGGTGACCTCCACATCGGCACCAGCACGTGGCCCGACTGGCTCGGTCCGGGAACGCGGATCGCCGCCGACCGGGCCCGCCTGGTCCCCACCCGGGTCGACGAGTGGACCACCGTCCTGCGGCTCGAGGCCGTTGCCCACGTCTCGGCGGCCACTCCGGGAGGCTTCGCCGACGTCGGCGTCGGGATCCACTTCGACCCCGCCCGCCGGCGACCCGGGTCGTGGCCGTCGGGCATGCGGGCGTTCGGGCACCAGTACACCGAGTTCGGCCTCCCCACCCAGGCGGGAGAGGAGCTCGATCGATGGTTCCTCCTCCCCTTCCGGCCCAACGTGGTCCTGCCCCTGTGGCTGTGCGCGCCCGACGGCACCACGGTGCTGCTGGCGCCACTCGACACCTTCCACGAGCAGGTGCTGACCGTGCCGACGCCCGAGGTCCCCGGGGCCGGGATCCGATGGGGCTGGCACGGCGATCTCGACGAGGTGCCGGAGGGCTTCGCGTCGTCGCTGGCCGTCCTCGCCGGCGACTCCCCGCGCCGCCTCCTCGACCGCTGGGCCGAGCTGGTTGCTCCGGTGCCCCGTCTGCCGGTCGACCACGACACCCTCGGCCGGCAGGTCTCGTACTGGACCGACAACGGTGCCGCCTACTGGTACCGCACCGAGCCGCCCCGCACCGTGACCGAGACGGTGAGCGACGCGGTGGCGTCGGTCACCGCCGCCGGCGTGACGGTGGGCGCGGTGCAGCTCGACTCGTGGTTCTACCCCCACGAGACCATCCGGCCCTTCGACACCGACGAATGGGTCGTGCCGCCGTCGGGGCTGGTCGACTGGGCCCCCAGAGCCGACATCCTCCCCGACGGTCTTGCGCCGCTGCGAGACGGTGTCGACCGTCGTCCGCTGGTGACGCACTGCCGGCACCTGTCGAAGCAGTCGCGCTTGGCCGACCGGTTCGACTGCTGGGTGGACGACGAGTACGCCCATCCCCAGGGAGCCGACTACTACGAGCACCTCCTCGACCGGGCCGTCGAGTGGGGGGTCGAGACCTTCGAACACGATTGGCTGGTGGAGTGCTTCCTCGGCGTGCGCGGCCTCCGAGCTGGACCCGGTCGGGCACGGGCGTGGCAGGAGGGCATCGACCGGGCGGCAGCCGAGCGGGGCCTCACGCTGCAGTGGTGCATGGCCACGCCGGCCGACTTCTGCCAGACCGCCACGCTGGGTCGGGTCACCTCGATCCGCACCTCGGGCGATCACGGCTACCTGGTGGGGCCCGGCTTCCTCTGGGCCTGGTTCTGCTACTCGAACGCCCTCGCCCGGGCGCTCGGGCTGGCGCCGTTCAAGGACGTGTTCGCCTCGGGCGGCGAGCACGCCGAGGTCGAGGCCCTGCTGTCGGCGCTGTCGACCGGCCCGGTGGGCCTCGGCGACGCCATCGGCACCACCGACCCCGAGGTGGTGGCCCGCACGTGCCGGCCCGACGGGACCATCATCCGGCCCGACGTCCCGATCGCCGCGGTCGATGCCTGCTTCCGCCAGCATGCCGTGGCCCGCCCGGTGCCGCTGGTCGCCGAGTGCCACACCGATCACGACGCGGGCCGGTGGGTCCAGGTCTTCTGCGCCAACACCTACCGGGCCGACGAACCGATCGGCGGGACCGTCGACCTCGGGCCGGCGTGGCCGGCGGAACCGGTGATCGCCCTCGACCTCCGCACCGGAGCGATCACCCGGCCCGGGACCGGCTGGCCGGTGGACCTCGAGCCGGCGGAGTGGACCCACCACCTGCTCGCTCCGGTCCTGAGTGGCGGTCTGGCGGTGTTCGGCGACGTGTCGAAGCACGCCCCGGTCGGCCGGGCCCGCATCGCCTCGATCACGACCCGTGGTGACGCGGTCGACGTGGCGGTGGCCGGGGGCGACGAGGACGTGACCATCCACGGCTGGGCCGATCGTCCGGTGACCGGGAGCACCGGCGGGTCACCGGTGGAGCTGCGCCAGACGGGCGAGCGCTGGCAGGCCACCGTTCCCGCCGGCTCGACCCTCCGTCTGGCCTGAGGGCCGGGCGGGGCCCGTCAGCCGTGGAGGCGGACGCCGCCGATCACCACGTCGCCGATTCCCTCGATGCCGATCTCGACCAGGCGGTCGGGACGATCGTCGGAGGGGACGAAGGCGATCTCGGTTCCGGGCAGGCGCATCGTGGTCCCGGTGGCATCGACGCCGAGGACCGTGCCCCAGCGGGACGCGGTCGCGTCCGGATCCGAGGCGGTCACGGCGATCGACGTGATCGGGTGACCCGAGGTCGATGGGGCCGATCCGGTCCAGGCCGGGCCGCACCACGGCCAGGGTTCGGGCGGGTCGGCCTGGTCGAGGCTGAGGATGGCGCCCCCGACGTCGACCGGATGGAGGTGCGCGCCGCGGATGCCCTCGATTCCACCGCTCCACACCACCCGGATGCCGAGATCGGCCACCCGGGCGAGGCGGTCGTCGAGGTCGTCGACCTGGGCGATGACCATGTAGCCGCCGTCACCCCCGAGGCGGGCCAGGTGGCGCCCCACCGGCGAACCGTCATCGCGCTCGGCCAGCAGCTCGACGAACGTGTCGCCGGCGGCGTGGAGCGAGTTGACCGCGCCGAACGCGCCGACACCGGGATCCTCGTACACGAAGGGGAGGCCGGCGTCGACCGCCGCTCGGGCCGCGGCGCCGATGTCCTGCACCGCGATGACGACCTGACGGATCCTGCGCGCAGCCATGGTCACGGTCTAGTCCAGGAGAATTCATCCGGCGTGTTGCATGTCCACCCATGCCATGGGGTACGCAGTGCGGCATGTCTGACTACGAGATTCCCAAGCCCGAGCCCAAGGAGATCGATTCGAAGATCTGGCTCGAGGTGAAAGACGTCATGGAACGGGCGACGCTGAAGGGGCACCCGTACAAGGACGAGCGCTGCGACAACTGCTTGTACTACCTCGATCCCGACGAGGAGATCTCGTACTGCTGGCACCAGACCCTGCGGATCCTGGTGGGCCAGGACTGGTGGTGCCAGTGGTGGGAGGCGCGCGAGGACTGAGCCAGGCGGCGCCGACGGTCAGAGGGGCCGGGCGAGGCTGACCTCGTGACCGTCGGGGTCGGAGATGTGGAAGTAGCGCTCGCCCCACGGCGCATCGGATGGCGGCATCGACGGCGCGAGTCCGGCGGCACGCGCCCGGTCGTACATGGCGTCGACATCGTCGACGTGCACGATGAACCGACCCCACCCCGTCTCGACGGTGTCGACCAGTTGCAGGTTCAGGAAGGTGGGGCCCACCCGGTAGCTGGTGAACGGGGCCTCCGGGCCGCCGTAGGCCACCTCGAAGCCCAGCGCCCCGTAGAACGCGCACGACGCGGCCATGTCGGTGACGCCGAGCGTGACCGCGTTGATCGATTCGGGACGACCACCCACGGAATCAGGATCGCGCCACCGCGCCGGCCGCGGACGGACCCGCCAGCCGGGTGAGGGCGGCCCGCACCTCGGCGACCCGGGCGGGCAGGTCCTCGACCGTGCCCACCACCGCCTCCTGGCCCCGGAGGAACAGGAAGTGGACCTCGGCCACCGGCAGCCCGGCGGCGGCCTCGACCGCCAGCGCGTAGGCCGCGCCCTGGGGCGCGTAGCGCTCGAGCGCCGCGTCCAGCGCCGCCTGGTCGGGCACGCCGTCGGTCTTGTAGTCGACCACCACCAGCCGACCATCCTCCTCGAAGAGCAGGTCGATGAACCCCTCGAACACGTCGACGCCACCGGTGGGGTCGTGTCCGACCAGGGCGGCGAGGGGGACACCCACGTGGACCTCCCGCCACCACCGCGTCGACGCCACCGCACGCCGCACCAGACCGCTGCGCAACGCCGTACGGGCCCGGGCCGCGATCTCGGCCTCGGCTCCCGGCACGCCCTCGACCCCGGCTTGCCAGGCAGCGAGGGAGGCGATGTCGGCCCCCTCGGGATCGTCGAGGTCGGTGTGCTGGAGCACGGCGTGCACCGCGCTGCCGATGGCGGTGCCGGCGCGTCCACGCCGCCACGGCTCGCTGGTGGGCTCGGGGGGCTCGTCGGGGCCCGCTCCGGCGTCGTCCCGTCCCTCGGCATCGGCGGTCGGATCCGCGAGCAGCCGGCGAACCGTGGTGGCCGAGACCGCTCCCCCACCGGCCGACCCCTGGAGCAACCGGCGCCGGGCGTCGTCCCACGCCGCGCTGTCCGCCTCCCACCGCGAGCGCTCGCCGGCGTCGACGTCGTGGCCCACCGCCTCGACGGTGACGACGGGGCGGGGTTCGTCATCGGCGTGCTCGGCGCGGTGGGCGGAGGTGCCCGGCAACCGTTCGACCGCGTGGGGGTCGAGCAGCAGGCCGGCGTCGACCACCGATGCGATCCGCTGGGCGTGACTGCGGATCCTCGACGTCACCGGCTTGTGGTGGATGCTCACGACCAGGTGGTCACGAGCCCGCGTCAAGGCCACGTAGAGGAGGCGGATCCCCTCGTGTTCGTCCATGACGTCCTCGACGGTGCGCCGGCTGTCGAACTGCGCCGTCTCCAGCCCCTTCTTCATGCGCACGTCGTAGCCACCCTCGGGGCGGAACCGGACCACCGGACCCCGTGTCGCGCTGGGGAACTGGCCCGACAGACCCGAGATGGCGGTGATGCCGAACTCGAGCCCCTTGGCACCGTGGATGGTGAGGATGCGGACCGCGTCGGCATCCGCCTCGGGTAGGACCGGCACCGTGGTCCGGAGCTTGTCGTCGCTCTGCAGTTCGGCCCACCGGAGGAACTGCCGCAGACCACCGGGATCGGCGTCGGCGAACTGCCGGGCGTGCTCGACCACCACCCGGTACAGGCGCCAGGCGTCCCGGTGCCGGCTGCCGGCGAGACCGATCTCCATCAGGCGGCGCTCACGCACGACGGCCTCGACCATCTCGGCCACCGTCCGGTAGGGCCGGTCCCGGTGCCGAGCCCGCAGGTCACGCAGCGCGGACTCCACCGGGTGGAGCTCGACCGCGTCGGGATCGGTCGGGGGTCGGGTCGTGGAGGGCGAGGTAGGTCCAGGGCCGTCCGGCCCGGCGCCAGGCCAGGAGATCGTCGTCGCCGCAGCCGTAGGCCGGCGATCGGAGGGCGCCGATGAGGGCGATCTCGTCGCCGGGATCGTCGATGGCATGGAGCACGGCGAGCAGATCGCGCACCTCGGTGGTGGCGTAGACGAGGCTGCCGGTCTCGAGCCGGTAGGGCACGCCGGCCCGACCGAGGGCCCGACGCAGGTGCGGGAGCGACGTGCGGCTGGGGAGCAGCACGGCCATGTCGCCCCATCGGCACGGGCGGGGCGGCGCACCCTCGGGCTCGACCACCCAGCCCTCGGCCGCGGCGCGGGCCAGGGTGGCCGCGATGTCGGTGGACTCGGCCTCCCGCAGGCTGTCGGCGGTGGACTCCTTCTCCGGTCCGCCGACCAGGACGACGGCGGGCCCGGGATCGCCGCCGATGGCGTCGCGCCACGGGCGCAGGTCGACGTAGTCGGGCTGGGCCACCGCGCCGTCGACGTCGCCGGCATCGGCCGGAGCGTGGTGCCTCGAGATGAGACTGCCGAACAGCTGGTTCACGAACTCGACGATCGGCGCGACGGTGCGGAAGTTGGTGTCGAGACGGGTGGCGCCGTCGGCATGCCGGTCGGCCGTGCGGACGAACAGGTCGATGTCGGCGCGGCGGAAGCGATAGATCGACTGCTTGGGATCGCCGACGAAGAACAATCGACCCGGGGGGACCTCGACCTCGTCCCACGGCCGCGTGGTGTCGTGATCGGGATCGGCCGCGATGCGCACGGCCAGCTCGGCCTGGATCGGGTCGGTGTCCTGGAACTCGTCGATGAGCAGGTGGCGGAACCGGTCGTGCATCCGCCGTCGGACACCGACGTCGTCACGGAGCACCTGCCGGGCGAGCACGAGCAGATCGTGGAACTCGAGCCGGCCCTCCCGTCGGCGGGCCCGGGCCTCGGCCAGCGTGTGATCGACCACCTCGACAGCGAGCCGGCGCAGGACGAGGTCGACGACCGCGGTGCGCGCCGTCTCGATCTCATCGGCCGCGGCGTCCCACCGAGCCTTGATCACGGCCTTGGTTCCGTCGGGCCAGTTCACCGCTCGCCCGTTGCTGGTCATCTTGGGCTTGTCCTTGGCCGCCTGCAGCGAGGCGTACGGATCGCCGGCGGCCGCCGCCAGCGGGCCGATGGCATCGGGCATGCCGTCTTCGATCCAGCGCAGGAGCAGGTCGTCGGGGTCGGTGCACGAGCCCGCCAGCTCGCGGATCTCCGAGGCGGCCGCCAGCAACGGATCGAACGAGATGGTCACCGCGGCTTCGTCGACCACGAGCGCCCGTTCGCCATCGAGGTCGAGGCCCTCGAGCAGATCCCAGTTCTGGTTGAAGGTGGCGGCCATGGCCGCGAGGTGATCGATGGTGATCTCGAGGGCCAGCCCGGCCAGCAGCGGGACCTCGAGGTCGTCGTCGTCGAGGAGACGATCGACGAAGCGACCCCACCGGTCCTCGGTGCGCAGCCGGGAGGAGATCTCGTCGTGGACCTCGACCTGGGGCGGCAAGCCGGCCTCGATCGGCGCGCTGAGGAGCAGCCGTTGGGCGAAGGCGTGGAGGGTGGCGATGGTGGCGCGGTCGAGCCCGTCGAGGGCGGCTCGGGCCCGCTCCGGGCCGGACTCGTCGACGACCACGCCCCGGACGGGACGCCCGGCGGCCACGTCCTCGAGCGCCTCCCGGATCCTGGCCCGCAGCTCGGACGCGGCCGCCTCGGTGAAGGTGATGGCGGCGATGCCGGCCACGTCGGCCCCCGCGAGCACGAGAGCCACGAACCGGCTGACCAGCGAGGACGTCTTCCCGGAGCCGGCGCCGGCCTCGACGAACAAGGTGCGGTCGAGGTCGACGACGATGCGTCGGCGGGCCGCGTCGTCGGTGGGCAGGCGGCTCATGCCGGCTCGTCTCCCCCACCGATCTCGGCGGTGACCAGGAACGCCGGCGCGCCTTCCTCGGCGAGCCGGACGACGGCGTCGAGGGCGGGGTCGGCCCGGACCCGCTCCCATTCGTCCTCACGATCGGCCGGGCAGATCCGGTCGAAGTCGCAGTAGCCGCAGTTGGCGTTGGTGCCGACGAACCACTCGTGGGGTCCCGAGCGGGCGGGGTAGAGCCCGCCCTGCACCCCGTCGACGAGCACACGGAGCGTCTCGCGGAACAAGCGGCGGTGTTCGGGGCCGATCTCGTAGCCGATCTGGGTGCCGGTGTGGCCGGGCTTGAGGAACCAGTACCAGGCGCTCGACCGGTCGACGCCGCGCTGGGCGGCCGCCGCTTCGGCGTAGGCCAGCAACTGGAGGCGCCGGCCGCCGTCGACCGGGTCGCCACCGGCATCGAGCGGGGTGTCGAGCCCCCGGTAGGGAGCGACGCTGGCGTACTTGTAGTCGTAGACCCGGACGCCGTCGGGCACGACATCGACCCGATCGGCCTGCCCGGCCAGCGGGACGACGCGACCGTCGTCGAGCGTGATCCGCAACGGCTCGTGGCCCCCCCGGCCGAAGCTGAGCTCGACGGCGGACGGGACGGCCCGGGTGGCGGCCCGGACCTCGTCGTCGTGGCCCAGCGTCCGGAGCAGGACCTGGACGATCTCGTCGCGGTCGTAGGCCCACCAGCGCGCGTGACCGGTGAGCCCGCTCCGCTCGAAGTCGGCGAACACCTCCTCGGCCACCGCCTGTAGACGAGCGTCACCGGCCGGCCCCCAGGACTCGTCCGGCGCGGGCACCGTGTCGGCCTCGATGGCGCCGGCGATGAACCGCTCGAGGATGAGGTGCGCCAGCGATCCCTTGTCACGCGGTTGGAGCCGGTCGACCTCCTCGGGACGATCGACCTCCCCGACGCCGAGAGCGTGGCCGAAGAACCATCGCCGGGGGCAGGTGGCATAGGTCTCGATGGAGGTCGGGGACAGGTGCCGTTGGCCGTCGGCCAGCACGTCGACGCCGTGGCCGTGCAGGTTGCCGTCGAAGCGGGTGAAGGCGTCGGCCGCTCGGCTGCGGGTCAGCGTCGCCCCGGCGGCGACGACCGGATCGAGCGCGGCCGGGTGGCGGTCGAAGTCGCCGGCGGCGGCCAGGGCGGCCAGCCGGCGCTCGTCGGCGTGCAGGGCGGCACCGAGCGCGTCACCGATGGCCGCTCCGTGGCTGGCGACGACACGCACCCCGTCGACGGGCGCGCCGCTGATGAGCTGCTCGGTGCGAGGCCGCGCCCCGGTCATCGCCTCGATGGCGTCGATCAACCAGCGGCTGGGGACCTGCGTTCGACCCGACCGCTGATCGCCCCTGGCATAGGTGAGCAGGCGCAGGCCCGACGATGACGCCAGGGCGGAGTGGAGCGCCCGATGCTGGTCGGCGGCGATGTCGGTGACCAACGGGAGACGGGCCACCGTTCGGACCTCGTCGGACAGCAGCACGTCGTCTCGAGCGACACGCGGCACGTACCCCTCGGCGAGGCCGGCGACGACCACCGCGGCGAGCGGGACGACCGGGGGATGGTCGAGCGTGGTGACCAACAGGCCGGTGCCGGTGGTGCTGCGGCGTGGGGCGGGCGTGTCGAGCGCCGCCCGGATGGTGTCGACGACGACCGCAGGAGTCGGTGCGGGTTCGACCTCGGCCAGCGCGGCCAGCCGGCCGAGCACGGTCCGGATCGCGGTGTCGGCCTCGACCTCGTGGGCGGGCCAGTCGCTGCGGCGGGTCCGGGGCCCGCAGAGCGTGTCGAGCACCGTGCCGGCCCAGTCGGCCAGGCCAGGCCATCCCGCGGGGACGCCGTCGAGCAGCGATTCGATCGTGGCCAGCGAAGCCTCCAGTTCGTCCAGCTCGGCGATCTCGGATGACCGGTGCGCGGTCCGCCGGGCGTCGACCTCGTCGTCGCCCGTGGGCTCGACCGGGTGCGACGCCAGCCAATGCCGACGGCCGCTCAACCGCTCGTGCCAGTCGGCCCGGCCGCCCAGGATGCCGAGCCGCCGCGATCGCTCGTCGAGCACCAGCGAGCGCACCGGGCGCCCGTCGGAGCCCACCACCACGCCCGTCGCCCACAGGTCGACGACCGCCTGGCGGGCGAACCGGTGGGCCGCGACGTCGAGCAACCCCAGCACGACGCGGCCGGCGACGGTGTGGGCGAGGGTGTCGACACTGGGCCCGGAGAACGGGATGCCCGCGGCGCGGAGCACCTCGGCGACGGCACGGGCGTACGGCGGACCCGGCGGGTGCACCAACGCCATCTCGTGGAGCGGGTGCCCGGCCTCGGCCTCGGCGAGCAGGGCCCGCACCGCGACCCGGATCTCGTCGTCGACATCGTTGGTGGTGACGACGCCCGTCGCCACGGCGGCAGCCGGCTGGTCGGCCGACACCGGTGGCTCGCCTCCGATGCGCTCGACCGTGTCGGTCACGGGCTGGTCGATCGACGGCTCGCCGGCCAGGCCGCCGATGACCACCAGATGTGCTCGCGACCCGATCTCGCGGAGCAGGTCGGTGGCGGCACCGTCGAGACGACCGGGGAGATGGACCACCACCGGGCCGAGGGGATCGAGCACCGCCGGGGCGAGCCGCACCTGCTCGGTGGCGGCGCGCAGCACCGCTACCCGGCCGCCCACCGCGACCCGGTCGGCCACGGCGTCGTGGAGACGGACGACCTCCCCGGCCAGACCACCCGCGGCGCCCAGGTGGCTCCTCGCGACTTCGTCCAGCGCGGCCACGTCGCCGATGGCGCGGGCCAGCGTCTCCCAGGTGGACCGGTGGTGGGCGATGGCTGCGAAGCGGCCGGGCGCCCGGCCCAGCTCGGATCGGACGGCGGCGACCACGAGCTCGCGGTCGGTGCCGGGGGCGATGCCGGCGCCACCGAGCCGGGGGGCGGCGAGCTGCTCGGCGAGGGCGTCGAGGGACTGGAAACCCACCACCGCGACCCCGCCGGCGCGGCGGGCGAGGCCGCGCCGGAGGCTGACGGCCGCGGCCGGCGTCGGCGTGATCACGGTGACCGGCCGGAGCGGGTCGCCCGCCTTGGCCGCGGTGACGACGTCGACCAGGGCCTCGAACGCCGGCTCGCCCACCGCGACCCACCTGGTCTCCACTGCCATGGCCCGAACGTACACAGGGGGTGTGACGGTGCCGGCCATCGGCGGTGCGTCACGGTCCCCGGTCTCCGCCCGCCGCTGGGACAGACTCGGGAGTCGTGGACGAGGGACTCCGACGGCTGGCGGACGAGTACTGGGACGGCGCGATGGCGCGGGCGCCCTTCGTCGCCACCATGTTCGGTGACCATCGCTTCGACGACCGCGTCCCCGACCTGACCACCGAAGGCCTGGCCGAGCAGCGCGCCTTCGTGCACGACATCGCCTCACGGGCCGACGCGTTGCGATCCGAGCTCAGCCTCGCGGGCTCGATCACCCAGGCCCTGCTCGTCGATGCGTGCCGGACGACGATGGAGGAGATCGACTCGAACGAGATCCAGCTGTCCTCCGACGGATTCACCGGGTTCCCGGTCTCCCTGCTGCGCAGCGCGACGCGGCGCAACGCGCCCGACCCCGACAGCGCGAGGGCACAGCTGGCCCGGCTCGACGCCCTGCCCGACGTGTTGGACGCCGTGGCCTGCCACTGGCGGCGAGGCGCGGAACGGCACTGGACGCCGGCCTCCACCATCGTGGGACGCACCCGCGAGATGGTGGAGGCCTACCTGCGAGGTGCGGTCGACGACGACCCGTTCGTCCGTATGGAGCTCCCCGAGGGCTGGGGCGGCGCCAGTGCATGGCGGGCCGAGGCCGCCGCCGTCGTCGAGCGCCACGTTCGTCCCGCCTACCGGCGGGTGGCCGACACGCTGGCCACGCTCGAGGTCATCGGACGCGACGACGAGCACGTCGGTCTGTGCCACATCCCCGGTGGGGACGGGCTGTACGCGTCGCTGGTCCGCCGAGCCACGACCACCTCGCTCTCGCCGGTGGAGATCCACCGCTTCGGGATGGACGAGCTCACCGATCGTCTCCCCCGCGAGTGGGCCACGATCGGTGAGCGCGCGGTGGGCATCTCCGATCGGGCCGAGCTGTTCGAGCGGCTGCGTTCCGATCCGTCGCTGAAGTACGAGAGCGCCGAGCAGATCGTCGAGCTGGCGGGCGACGCCATCGAACGAGCGTTGCGGGCCGCACCGCAGTGGTTCGATCGACTGCCCGCCGCGGCGGTGGAGGTCCACCAGGTGCCGGAGAGCCTGGCCCCCGGGTCCCCACCCGCCTACTACGGCGCGCCACCCGCCGACGGTTCGAAACCCGGGGTGTACTTCGCCAACACCCACGAACCCACCCGACGCAACCGCTTCGAAGCCGAGGTCTTCGCCTTCCACGAAGCGGTGCCCGGCCACCACCTCGAGCGGTCCAGCGCGGTGGAGCTCGACGTGCCGATGTTCCAGCGCCGCGGTGGCTACATGGCCTACAGCGAGGGCTGGGGCCTCTACGCCGAGCGACTGGCCGACGAGATGGGCGTCTACTCGTCCGACGTCATGCGCCTCGGCATGCTCTCCGCCGATGCGTGGCGCTCGGCCCGCCTCGTCATCGACACCGGCCTGCACGCGCTCGGCTGGACCCGGAGCCAGGCCATCGAGTTCATGACGACCCACGTCCCGATCGACGTCGACGAGGCCGCCGTGGAGGTCGATCGCTACATCGGCATGCCCGGCCAGGCGCTGTCGTACAAGATCGGCCAGCACGAACTGTTCCGCCTGCGGGACCTGGCGAGGGCCCGGCTGGGGGACGGCTTCGACATCGCCGGTTTCCATCGCACCGTCCTCGAACACGGCGGCGTGCCGCTTTCCATCCTCGCCGAGCTGGTCGAGCGCTGGATCGAGGGCGGAGGCGGGCCTCCGGCCTGATCGGCTCTAGCCTCGCAGCCGTGACCATCGGCGCCTTCGACCGCGACCGCAACCTGGGCCTGCTCGAGGACGGCACCTACGACCTGTTGGTCATCGGGGGCGGCATCACCGGGTGCGGCGTGGCCCTGGACGCGGCCAGTCGAGGCCTGCGGACGGCGCTGGTCGAAAAGGACGACTTCGCCTCGGGGACCTCGTCGAAGAGCTCCAAGCTGGTGCACGGTGGGCTCCGGTACCTGCAGAACGGCGACGTCCGACTGGTCTACGAGGCCCTGCGCGAGCGCCAGCGACTGCTCCACAACGCCCCCCACCTCGTGCGGATCATGCCGTTCCTGATCCCGATGTTCGGCCAGGACGGGGTGATCCACCCCAAGCTGGCCCGGGCCCTGGGTTCGGCCATGTGGATGTACGACGTCACCGGTGGTGCCCGGATCGGCAAGCTGCACCAGCGGATCTCAGCCGAGGAGACGCTGGCCCACATGCCGACGCTCCCGCCCGGCCGGGTGGCCGCCAGCTACCTCTACTACGACGCCCAGGCCGACGACGCCCGCCTCACCGTGACCGTGGCCCGCACCGCGGCCGAGGAGCACGGGGCGGTGTGCGTGAACCATGCACCCGTGGTCGAGCTCACCCAGGCCAGCGGGCGGGTCACCGGCGCGGTGGTCGAGGCCGACGGTCGCCGCGTCGAGATCCGGGCCAAGGCCGTCGTCAACGCCACCGGCGTCTGGGCCGACGACCTCCGCCGCCTCGACGAGGGCCGCGACCCCGACTCGATCCGACCGGCCAAGGGCATCCACCTCACGGTGCCGTGGTCGCTGGTCCGCAACGACATCGCCGTCGTGGCGCCGGTCCCGAAGGACAAGCGGTCGGTGTTCGTGGTGCCGTGGCCCTCGACCGACGGAAACGACCCGGCGTTCACCTACATCGGGACCACCGACACCGACTACGACGGCCCGCTCGACGACCCGCAGTGCACCCCCGCCGATGTCGACTACCTGCTCCGGGCCATCAACCACTCCACCACCACCGACATCACCCGTGAGCACGTCGTCGGGACCTGGGCCGGTCTGCGGCCGCTGGTGAAGGCCGACTCGTCGGGCCGTACGGCCGATCTCTCCCGCCGCCACGCGGTGACCACCTCGGCGTCGGGCATGGTCACGGTCACGGGGGGCAAGCTCACCACCTACCGCGAGATGGCCGCCGACACCGTCGACGTCGTCGCCCGCCAACTCGACCTGCCCCGATCGCGCCGCCGGTCGCAGACGGCGCGCCAACGGTTGCTCGGCGCCGACGGCTACGAACCCGGCGGCGTGGGCCGCGACGGTCATCTGAACGGGCGCTTCGGAGGCGAGACCCGCGTCCTCCAGGTCATGATCGAACGCGACCCGTCACTCGGCGAACGACTGGTGGCCGGCCTCCCGTACCTGCGGGCCGAGGCGGTCTACGCCGTCCGTTACGAGATGGCCCGCACCCTGGGCGACGTCCTGGCTCGCCGGACCCGGGCCCTGCTCCTGGGGCGTGATGTCACCTCGGACGCGGCCCACGACGTCGCCGACCTCATCGGGCCCGAGCTGGGTTGGGACGAAGCCACCCGCCGCACCCAGGTGGAGGCCTTCCGGGCCGAGGCCCTCCGCCAGCGCACGACGCCGGCGCTGCCCGAGTCGATCCTCCCCTTCACCTGACGGCCGGCCGGCGCGTGGGCGTCGGGAGCGGGTGGCGCCCCGTACAGTGGCGGCCCGTGTCCGCACCCTCTGCGCTCCCGCCGGCCGGTCCCGGCGCCCCCACCCCCCCGATCGCCATCCACGGCGGCGCGGCCGCCGCAGCGTCGCACCTGAGCGGGATGGTGCCGGTCCCCGACCCGGTCGTCGATCGGCTCCGCCAGACGGGCGCCGAGGTGTCGACCGACCTCGCGGTCCGGGCCGAGGCCAGCCGCGACTGGTGGCCGGGCGCCATGATCTGGGCGACCAGTGGCGAGGTCCCTGGTCTCGCCGGCGTGGTCGTCCGCCCCGCCGACGCCAGCCAGGTCGCGGCGGTGGTCCGGCTGTGCAACGCGGCCCGGGTCCCGGTCACCGCCGCCGGCGGCCGGTCGGGGGTGTGTGGGGCATCCGTCCCCGCCTTCGGCGGCGTCGTCCTCGACACCACGGCCCTCGCCGGCATCGTGGCCATCGACGACGAATCGCTGGTGCTCGACGTGGCGCCCGGCACGTTCGGCGACCACCTCGAGCACGACCTCCGTGACCGGGGATTGACCCTGGGCCACTGGCCCCAGTCCGTCGCCCTGTCCACCGTCGGCGGCTGGTTGGCGTGCCGGGGCGCGGGGCAGCTCAGCAACCGCTACGGCAAGATCGAGGACATGGTGCTCGGTCTCGACGTGGTCCTCGCCGACGGCAGCCGGATCACCACCGGCGGGTCGCCGCGGGCGGCCGTGGGCCCCGATCTCACCCAGCTCTTCGTGGGCTCCGAGGGGACGCTCGGCATCATCACCGGCGCCCGGCTGCGCCTGCACCCGGCACCGAGCCACGAGCGATGGGCCGCCTATGCCTTCTCCGGGTCGGAGGCCGATGCGTTCGGGGCCGCCAACGAGGTGTGCCGGCGCATCGTCCAGCGGGGCGCGACCCCCGCCGTCCTGCGCGTGTACGACGCCGTCGAAGCCGACCGCAGCTACCAGACCGGCGATCGGGCCGTCCTGCTGGTCATGGACGAAGGCGATCCGGTGGTGGTCGACGCCGCCATGACGGTGGTCGAAGAGGTGTGCGCCGATCGGGCGCGAGGCGCCGAGCCGATCGACGAGTCGCTGGTCGGCCGCTGGCTGGAGCACCGCAACGAGGTCTCGGCGCTCGAGGGCCTGATCGGGAAGGGCTACGTGGTCGACACGATGGAGATCGCCGCTCCGTGGTCCAAGCTGGACGCCATCTACCGGTCCACGGTCGCCGCGCTGCGGGCCGTGCCCGGAACCCTGGCAGCCAGCGCCCACCAGTCCCACAGCTACTCCGACGGCGCCTGCCTGTACTTCACCTTCGCCGGCAAGCCCGACGACGCCGCCGACCGCGATCGCCTGTACCGCCAGTTCTGGGACGTCGGCCAACGCTCGGTGCTCGACGGTGGCGGCGCCCTCAGCCACCACCACGGGGTCGGCCTCAATCGCAGCCGATTCGTCGCCGACGCCCTCGGGGGTGGGTTCGGTGTGCTCCAGGCCGTGAAGGACGCCCTCGACCCCAATGGCATCCTCAACCCCGGAAAGTTCGGGCTCCGCTCGCCGTTCGGCACGGTGGGGTATCCGTGATGGCGCGGCGGGAGCCCGGCGCGAGGCCGGCCCGGTGAGCCTCATCCACCCGCGATCGGTGCTGATCGGAGCCCTCGTCGCCCTGGCCGTGGCGGTGCCGGTGGCCATCCTGGCCCAGACCCTCGATCAGTCCGGCGTGGTCGAGGACGACTCCACCTGGTTGATCGTGGCGTTCGTCGTGATCGTCGGGGCCATGGTGGCGGGGGGCTACGCCGCCGCCAGCCGTCGGCCCGACGCACCTCTGACCAACGGCGCGGTCGCGGCGTTGAGCGCCTACGTGCTGGTGCAGACCATCGGCGCCATCCGCCTGCTCGTGATCGGCGACTCCGTCGCCTGGGCCGCCCTCCCGTTCTTCGCACTGCTGTCGACCGCCGCCGGCACCAGTGGAGGGCTGCTGGCCGACCACCGCGCCCGTCACCCGCGACGGTGACCGTCCTCGTCATCGACGTCGGTACCTCCGGGGTGCGTGCCGTGGTGGTGCGCGACGACGCCACCACCGGACCGGAGCGCCACGTCGAGACGCTGCCGACGTCGCCCCACCCCGGGCTGGTCGAGTTCGACCCCATCGCGCTCGCCGACACCTCGCTCGCTCTGGCGCAGGAGGTGGCGGCCGAGGCCGGCACGGTCGACGCCGTCGGCATCGCCAACCAGCGGGCATCCACGGTGGTGTGGGACGTCCGTACCGGCGAACCCATCGGGCCCGGCATCGGCTGGCAGGACCTGCGCACCGTGGGACGCTGCCTCGAGCTGCGGGCCGCAGGCGTCCCGGTGGCGCCGAACACCACCGCCACGAAAGCCGAGTGGTTGATCGCCCGGACCGACCTGGCCCCCGATCGTCTCCGCGTGGGCACGATCGACACCTGGCTCACCTGGCGCCTCACCGGCGGCGCGTGCCACGTCACCGATGCCACCAACGCCGGGGTCACCGGCCTCTACGACTTCGCCGCCGACGGCTGGGACACCGACCTGCTCGACCAGCTGGGCATCCCGATCACCGCCATGCCCACCGTCGTCGACACCCTCGGCGTCGTCGGAGACGCCACCGCCCTCCCCGGCGCGCCACCCGTCGCCGCGCTCGTCGGCGACCAGCAGGCGTCGCTCGTCGGTCAGGGCTGCACCCAGCCCGGTATGGCCAAGGTCACGTTCGGCACCGGTGGCATGCTCGACGTCTGTCTCGGCCACCAGCCACCGGCGGCCGCGTCCGGCACCTTTCCTATCGTGGCCTGGCGATCGCCCGACGGCACGGTCTTCGGGCTCGAGGCGGTCATGCTCTCGGCCGGCACGTCGGTCGAGTGGCTGCGCGATGGTCTGGGCATCATCGACACCGCCGAGGCCTCGGCTGCGGTGGCCGCGCAGGTCGACGACTCCGACGGGGTCGTCTTCGTGCCCTCGCTCTCCGGGCTCGGCACGCCGGTCTGGGACCACGGCGCCCGGGGGTTGCTGATCGGCCTGACGAGGGGCACCACCCGGGCCCATGTCGTCCGCGCCGTGCTCGAGGGCGTCGCCCATCGCGGTGCCGACCTCGTCGACGCGGTCGAGGCCGCCACCGACCTCCCGATCGGTGCGTTGCGCATCGACGGCGGCATGAGTCGCAATGCGGTCTTCTGCCAGGCACTCGCCGATGCCACCGGACGCGACGTCGAGGTGTCGTTGGAGCGCGAGGCCACCGCCCGCGGTGCGGGGATGCTCGCCGGCGTGGCCGCCGGTCTGTGGCCCGACCTCGCCACCGCCACCGACGCGGCGACCTCCCACGGCATGGCGTCGGTGGTGGCCCCACGACGGACGCTCGATCGCGATCGCTTCGCCGAGGCGCGCGCCCGCGCCGCCCAGTGGATCCCCGCGCTGTCGGCCTTGGATCTGTGATCCACGACATCTGAGCCGGGCCGCGCGTCTCGGGCTGTGGAGTTGCGCCCCCGCAACACCACAGCCACGAAGCGGAGTGCCACCGGGAGAACATCGGCCAATCGTCATCCGCATCCCGGCCCGCGCCGTAGAAGCTCGTGATGTCCCCCCACCAGCCCAGGCCGATCCGAGGTCTGATCCTCGCCCTGCTCGCCGTCAGCGCGGTGTTCCTCACTGCCTGCGGCGACGACGGCCGAGCGTCGGGGGCGCCCGCCGACGCGACTGGCGGACCCGTCGAGATCGACATCGCCGACTTCTCCTACGACCCGGCCACGATCACGGTCTCCCCCGGTCAGGCGATCACCTTCACCAACGACGACGAGACCGCCCACACGGCGACCGCCAAGGACGGGTCGTTCAACACCGACACCGTCGAGCCGGGAACGACGGCATCGGTCACCGCGCCCGACCAGCCCGGTGCGTACCCCTTCATCTGCAGCTTCCATCCCTTCATGAAGGGGACCGTCGTCGTCCGGTGAGCGCCGGTCGCCCGCGTCCGCCGATCCCCCACCCCCATCCACAGAGCAAGCAGGAGGTAACTGCGTGCACATCAGCCCGAAGCAGCTACGCCAGATGGCGAGCGACGTCGACGACATGCACCGCGACAGCATGCGGACGTTCGCCGACGAGATCGGAGAGCTCCACTTCGGTGACGAGCTGCGCGCCGGTCGTCGTTCGTTCCTGAAGAAGGCCGCCGTCGGCGGTGCGGCCATCACGTTCGGATCGGCCCTGGTGCCCGTCTCCAGTCTCCTGCCCGCCGCCGGCGCGCAAGCGCTCGACGACCAGTCGATCGCCGTGTTCGCCCAGTCGGTGGAGCTGGCCGCGGTCGAGGCCTACAAGGCCGGCGCGCCACTGCTCTCCCCGGAGGTCCTCCCGGTGGGCCAGCTGTTCATGAGCCACCACCAGGAGCACGCCGACGCCTTCGGCGCCCTCGCCGGCGACGCCGCCACCGACAAGCCGAACGCCGCGCTCCTCGATGCCCTCGGGCCCACGCTCCAGGGCCTCTCCGACCAGACCGGCGTGCTCACCTTCGCGAAGGGCGTCGAGGACCAGGCCGTGGCCACCTATGCCTTCGCTCTCACCGCCCTCCAGAGCGCGGAGGCCGCGTCCGGCACGGCCACCATCCTGCCGGTCGAGAGCGCGCACTCAGCGGCCCTCGCGGTGGCGCTGGGCCTCGGTGCCGACGCCCAGTTCCCGTTCGGTGCGTTCGAGTCCGCCGACATCGCCAACGGCATCAACCCGGCCGACTACCCGGTCGCCTGAGCCGAGAAGATCGAAGGAAGGAACCCAACGTGGATCTCAATCAAACCGAACTGCGCCGTCAGCTCCGTGCGGTGGACGAGCAGAACACCGCGGTCATGCCGAAGTGGCGGGAGCTGCTCGAGCGGGTCTTCTCCGGCGACGTCGAGATGTCGACCGAGGAGAAGGCCCACCTGCTCGGAGTCCCCGGACGCCGGCAGTTCTTCAAGGTGGGCGGAGCGGCCATCGCCGGCGCCGCCCTGCTCGCCGCCTGTGGTGACGACGACTCGGCCGCCCCGGTCAGCGGCAACTCGGGATCGAGCAGCAGCACGACCGCGGCCAGCGGTGACAGCGGCACCATGGACCTCGTCCTGGCCAACACCGCCACCTCGCTGGAGGTGCTGGCCATCAACACCTACCAGACCGCCATCGACTCGGGTCTGGTCACCACGCCCGCGGTGGGCGACGCCGCCAAGCTGTTCCAGTCCCACCACCAGGCCCATCGCGACGCGCTGGTGGCGACGGTCCAGCAGGCCGGCGGGACGCCGTACACCGACACCAACGAGGTGGTGAAGAAGGCACTCGTCGATCCGGCCCTGGCCGCCGACAACCTCGACGAGGCCGCCATCATCTCGCTGGCGTTCCAGCTGGAGACGGCAGCCGCGCAGACCTACGTCTTCGCCGCCACCGCGCTGAGCACACCCGAGTTGCGCTCGACGATCATGACGATCGGCGGCGTCGAGAGCCGGCACGCCACGATCCTCGGTGAGGTCGCGAAGTACGACAACGCGAAGATCTTCCCCAGCGCGTTCTCCAAGAGCGACAACCCACTTCCCGACGGCGCAGTCATCACCGGCTGAGCCTCCCCCGGCGGGCGGGAGAACCCGGGGATCCGGGCCCAGCAGCCAGATCCCCGGGACGAGGGCCACCTCTGACAGAGGTGGCCCTCGTCGCGTTCCGGCTCGGCTCACTCGACGAGCTTGATCACCACCACCGAGTTGGGGTCAGGAGTCTCGGCGATGCCCCGCCCTCCGATGGCGCTCCCGACGCCGAGGAACTCACCGCAGATGATGTTGCTGGTGACGGTCCCACACGGGGTGTCGTACTCCAGTTGGGTGACGTCGGCATTGAAGACCGCGCCGACGTGGGAGATCTCGAACACCCCGATCTTCACGCAGTACAGACGGAAGTCAGACGAGCTCCCGTTGCCGATCGGACACAGCGGCACCGCGATGTGACACCCCACCGCGATCGCACTGACGGATGCGTTGTCGATGTTGCATGCGTTGTCGCCGGCCAACGTCACCGGCAGGGTGCCGTCTTTGTTGCCACTCTCCGTCTGCCACCAATACGTGTCGTCCATCGCATCGACAGACGGCACCGGGAACGCCAACTCGAAGTTGACCAGACCGCGCCAGTTACTCGACGGGTTGCCGCAGTCGCGCCCCTCGTACTTCACCTGATTGCCCCACAACACGTAGATCTTTCCGAAGGCTCCCGGGTTCACGACGTAGCCAGTCGGGTCACTGTCACTGGGCAGCAGGGCCTGGGCCGGGTGGCCCACCGCGTCGGGCGAGGTGCACATCATGAACGGGGCGCGGCCCTCGACCACGGGTTGGATCGTGGCGGTGGCAACCGCGCGACCGGTGATGGTGTCCTGATGGCCGACGAACGCGGAGAACGGCACGTCACGCTGGTCGAGCACCGTGACCCGCACTCCGGAGGCGGCGTCGAAGTCGGCCTTCGAGAGGAACTCGAGCTCGGTGCAGTCGGCGATCACGTCGGCGTCGGCCTTGGTCAGGGCATAGGCAGCGTCGACCAACTCGCATCCGCCCGGGGCCAGCTTCCCGCCGTTGTGCTCGACCACGGACTGCACCGTGCCCACCACCGCCGACGCCGGGGTCGCGACCCAGTCATGTTTGTGGTCTCGGAGCGTGGACGCACCCGCGAGTGCGGCCGAGTCCGCCGCGGTCTGGGCGTTGCGGCTGGCGGTGTAGCCGATGCTGCCGCCGAGCACGAGTGCCCCCACGGCCAACATGGCGGTCACGCTGATGGCGAAGAACAGGGCCGCAATGCCCCGGTCGCCGGATCGGGCTCGATCATTCGGTTGGATGTCATGCGCAGTGGTCATCAGTTCACCTGGAACGTGTCAGTGGCGAGCACCGTCGTGCCCTGGAGGATCTGGACCGTGCCGGTGCCGACTTTCCAGATGTTGCCGCTGCCGGAGTAGGACCACGAGTAGTCAGGCGACCCGTCCTCGACCGGCGCGACGTTGGCGGTCTTGGTTGTCGGATTGTTCTGGGAGCTCACCAGTTTCACCGTCAGCTCGCCGCACGGAACCGAGCCGTTGGTGGTGAAGTCGATCTTGAGCGCCTCGATCAACTGGCTGGCGCCATGGCTGGTGAGGCCGATCGGATCCGGCGAGATGGTGAGTTCCTGCACGGCGCACGCCCCCGGCGCGGCGGTGGTGGACGTGGTCGAAGTCGGGGTGGACGTGGTCGAAGTCGGGGTGGTCGTGGTGGTTGTCGTCGAGGAGCTGCCACTGACGGGGAGGCCGACGATCGCCATGGTCGCCGAACCCCGGGCGGCGCCCTCGCGTACGCCGATGATCGGTGCCACCGGCGTCACGAGGTTCCAGCTCCAGTCGACCTCGACCCGGATCCGATCGACATCGAAGTGGGCGTTCGCGCAGGTGACGGTCGTCCCGTCGGCGGTGAGGCACTCGACCGTGATCTCCGACCCGTCGACCGTATTGGCGGGGAGATGCGCTCGCACCGCGGCGACCACCGCCTCGTGGTCCGGGCTGCCGGCGACGTCGGCCTGCAGGTAGGACAGGATGCCGGCCCGCGCGCCGTCCCGGGCTGCGTTGGTGGCCTGGTTGGAGTTGAACGTCCACATGCCGAGATCGACCAGCCCGGAGATGAACAGCAGCATGATCGGGAGCGCGAAGGCGGCCTCGACGACGGTGACGCCGCGGTCGAGCCAACGCGATCGCCTCATCCCTGCACGGCGATCTCCGCTGAACCACTGATGGCAATTGCGTCGCCCACGACGCGCTCGACCATCGGAGTCAGGATGTCGAAGGTCGCGGAGACCGTGACCTTGATTCGTTCGCCCGCCACGGCCGGGTCGCTGTCACAACCGGTCACCGGCACGGTGAGATTGCCGTCAGCGTCCTCGGTGACCACCTGGACCCGGAAGTCCGGGCTCGAATCGACGCCCGCCTCCTCACCGGTCACGCGGCTCACCACATCTTCGCCATCGGCGCACTCGACGCGACTCGGATACAGCTGGGCGTACGCCGCACCCTCACGGGCCGCGTTCTCCATGCGGATCTGCATCTGATAGCCCCGAGCGAGATCGAGCACGCCCATCACGATCAGGATCATCACCGGAGCAACCAGGGCGAGCTCGAGGATGGACGAACCCCTGTCGTCGCCAGCCCTTCGAGCAATCATCATGGTGATTGATTCATCGACCGATTCGGTGCGTCCCTTGAGATCGGAAGTATCCGAAGAGTGAGCGAGAGGCGACGGCCGGCATGTGCCGTCGAGCCTGGCGGTGAAGGTGTGACGTTGTGCTCTGAGGGGTTGGGTCTGGTGAGGCGTACGATGGGGTGGCGGTCCTTCGACGCGTGACGCGTCATGGGCGGCAGAGAGCCGTGTGGCTGCCATGAATCGAACTCCTCTGCGTCGCAGGGATGCTGATCGATCGGGGCGACGCGGCCTGATCCCGGCGCTGGCCGTGACGGCGTTGGTGTTGCTCGCGTGCGCCGCATCCCTCATCGGACCCGAGTTGGCGTCGGCCACGCGTGATGCTGAGCAGGCCAGCCGGGACGATGAGGCCTTGGACACCGTGTACCAACTGCGTACCGCCGTTTCCGATTGGCAGACCAACTTCGAGTCGCTTGTCGCTCAGGCAGGCGAGGTGGACACGGTGGCGTTGACCGATGCTGCGCTTCTCGCCCAGACGGTGCTCGACGATGCCGCGGTCACCGTGGATGATTTGGCGGCGGTGGGCCTCACCGGCTCCTCCCGCGAGGTGGCGACCGCCCGAGCGGGCTTCGAGGACTCCCTCAGCGCGCTCGCTCCGGTTGCCACCGCCCCGGCCGGTCCCGAGGCGATCCCGCTCCTGGTTGCGGAACGCGCCGCGTACATGCGGTTGTGGGACGTGACCGACGCGGCCGGGGCCCAGTTGCGCACCAGCCTCGACGCCGACCTGGAGCAGGCCGCCCGGCACCTCGAAGCGGCCCGGACCAGGGGAGTGGTCGTCGTGTCCCTCGCCGCGCTCATGGTCATCGTTGCCGCGGTGGTGTTCGGGACCCGGGCCCGGCGCCAGGCACGCGGCTTCCACCGGGCCGCGAAGCGGAGGCGGTTCGAGACAACACTGCAGGCCGGATTGGAGATGGCCAGGACCGAAACAGCCGTCTACGGCATCGTCAACCGGGCCCTGCACGACTCGGTCCCCGATCTACAGGTCGAGATGCTGGTCGCCGATTCCAGCCGCGCCCACTTCCACCGCAGCCTCCACACCAGCACCGGCGACGACGACGAACGCAGCGGGTGCGGGGTGGAATCACCCACCGAATGCCCCGCCGCCCTACGCAGCGACACGATCGTGTTCGCGACCAGCACCGCGATCGACGCCTGCCCCTACCTCCAAGACCGCCCATCGGGGCCGTGCTCGGCCGCCTGCGTCCCGGTCAGCATCACCGGCCGAGCCATCGGCGTGTTGCACGCCACCGGACCCGACCACACCCCACCCGACGAGACCGCCATCGACCACCTCGACACCACCGCCCGCCGAGCCGCGGACCGCATCACCCTGCTGCGGGCCTTCGCCAAATCCGAAACCCAAGCCAGCACCGACCCGCTCACCGGACTGTTGAACCGCCGCAGCCTCGAGAACCAGGTACGCGACCTCCAACGCGACGGCCTCGCCTACGCCGTCGCCTACGGCGACCTCGACCACTTCAAAGCCCTCAACGACACCCACGGCCACGAAGCCGGCGACCAAGCCCTGCGCCTGTTCTCCCGAGTGGTGCGCGAGTCGATACGACCCAACGACATCGCCGGCCGCTACGGCGGCGAAGAGTTCGTCATCGTCCTGCCCGACTGCGACACCGACACCGCCACCATCGTGCTCGAACGAGTCCGAGAATCCCTCGCCCTCGCCCTCACCACCGGACGCCTCCCCGCCTTCACCGTCAGCTTCGGCCTCGCCGCCTCGACCGACGCCGACACCTTCGACCAGATCGTGATCGAAGCCGACCACGCCCTCCTCACCGCCAAAACCGCCGGCCGCAACCGCGTCATCGTCGCCCCCCACCCCACCGAACCCATCCCGCCACCGGTCCCCACCCCATGACCACCGTCACGCCTCCATGCACGCCGCCCGACAGCGCCACGATCGTGGGCGAGGCGAGACCGGAAGCCGAGCTCATTCGACGAGCTTGACCACCACCACCGAGTTGGCGTCGGGGGTCTCGGCGATGCCCCGCCCTCCGATGGCGCTGCCGAGTCCGAGGAACTTCCCACAGATGATGTTGTTCTGCACCGTCCCGCACGGTGTGTCGTACTCCGGTTGGGTGATGTCGCTGTTGAACACGTCGCCGATGTTGGAGATCTCGAACACCCCGATCTTGACGCAGTACAGACGGAAGTCTGACGTGCTGCCGTTGCCCATCGGGCACAACGGCACCGCGATGCGACATCCCAACTGGAGCGCGCTGATGCCCTCGTTGTCGAGGTGGCAGGCGTCGTCACCCGCCAACGTGATCGGCAAGGTGCCGTTCTTGTTGCCGCTCTCCGTCCGCCACCAGTAGGTGTCGTCGGACGCGTCGGGCGAGGGCACCGGGAAGGAGGTCTCGAACTCGACCAGGCCACGCCAGTCGCTCGACGGCTTGCCGCAGTCGCGCCCCTCGTACTTCACCTGGTTGCCCCACAGCACATACAGCTGGCCGATGGCAGCCGGGTTCACCGCGTAGCGGGTCGGGTCGGCGTCGCTCGACAGCAGAGCCTGGGCGGGGTGGCCGACGGCGTCGGGCGAGGTGCACACCATGAACGGTGCCCGTCCCTCGAGCACCGGTTGGATGGTCGCCGTGGCCACCGCGGTGCCGGTGATCGTGTCTTGATGATCGATGAAGGCGGAGAAGGGCACATCACGCGTGTCGAGCACGGTGACCCGCACGCCGGCAGTGGCGGCGAAGTCCTCCTTCGAGAGGTACTCGAGATCGGCGCAGTCGGCGATGACGTCGGCGTCGGCCTTGGTGAGGGCATAGGCGGCATCGACCACCTCGCATCCGCCCGATGCCAGCTTCCCGCCGTTGTGCTCGACGACCGACTGCACTGTGTCGAGGACCTCTGCCGCCGGGGTCGTCACCCAGTCCTGCTTGTGATCACGGAGCGTGGACGCGCCGGCCAGCGCAGCCGAGTCCGCCGCCGTCTGGGCGTTGCGGTCGGCGGTGTAGCCGATGCTGCCGCCGAGGACCAGGGCCCCGACGGCCAACATGGCGGTGACGCTGATGGCGAAGAACAGCGCCGCGATGCCCCGGTCGCCGGATCGGGCTCGGTCGTTCGATCGGATGCGATGCGTCGTCGTCATCAGTTCACCTGGAACGTGTCGGTGGCGAGCACCGTGGTGCCCTGGAGGATCCGGACCGTCCCGGTGCCGGCCTTCCAGATGTTGCTGCTGCCGACGTAGGTCCACGAGTAGTCGGCCGACCCGTCCTCGACCGGCGCGACATTGGCGGACTCGGTCGTCGGGTTGTTGTGCGAGCTGATCAGCTCCACCTCGAGCTCGCCGCACGAGATCGAGCCGTTGGTCGTGAAGTCGATGTGCAGCGCCTCGCTCAGCTGGCTGGCCCCGCTGCTCGTCCGGCTGATCGGGTCGGGGGAGATGGTGAGCTCGTCGACCGTGCACGCCGCCGGCGGCGCGGTGGTGGTCGTGGTCGAATCCGGCGTGGTGGTGGTCGTGGTCGACGTCGTGGTCGACGTCGTCGTGGTGGTCGAGCCGCCGCTGATCGGGAGGCCGACGATCGCCATGGTCGCCGAACCCCGGGCGGCGCCCTCGCGCACGCCCACGATGGGTGCCACCGGCGTCACGAGGTTCCAGTTCCAGTCGACCTCGACCCGGATCCGGTCGACATCGATCAGCGCGTTCGCGCAGGTGACGGTCGTCCCGTCGGACGTGAGGCACTCGACGGTGATCTCCGATTCGTCGACCGTGTCCGCCGGCAGGTGCTTGCGCACGGCGGTGACCACCGCATCGTGGTCGGCGCTGCCGGCGACGTCGGCGAGCTCGTAGGAGAGGATGCCGGCCCGCGCCCCGTCCCGGGCTGCGTTGGTGGCCTGGTTGGTGTTGAACGTCCACATGCCGAGATCGACCAGCCCCGAGATGAACAGGAGCATGATCGGCAGGGCGAAGGCGGCTTCGACGACGGTGACACCGCGGTCGCTCCGGCGTGGCCGCCTCATCCCTGCACCTCGATCTCCGCCGAACCGCTGATGGCGATCGAGTCGCCCACGACTCGCTCGACCATCGGAGTCAGGACGTCGAAGGTCGCCGACGCGGTGACCTTGATCCGCGACCCGGCCGCGGCCGGATCGCTGTCGCATCCGGTCACCGGCACGGTGAGGTTGCCGTCGGCGTCCTCGGAGAACACCTGCACCCGGAAGTCCGGGCTCGAATCGACGCCCTCCTCCTCGCCGGTCACGCGGCTCACCACATCTTCCCCATCGGCGCACTCGACGCGACTCGGATACAGCTGGGCGTACGCCGCACCCTCACGGGCCGCGTTCTCCAGGCGGATCTGCATCTGATAGCCCCGAGCGAGATCGAGCACGCCCATCACGATCAGGATCATCACCGGAGCAACCAGTGCCAGTTCGAGGATGGACGCACCGCGCTCGCCGCCAGGCATCCGGGCACGCGTCATGAACGACCACATCGACCGATTCGCGGCGTGACTTGAGGACGGAAGAACCAGAAGATTCAGCGAGAAGCGATGGCGTCCTCGAACGCCGGCGTCAGCAAGGGTCGTCGACGAGAACCGGCGGATGGCACGCTGGTCGCCATGTGAACAACGATGGTGAGTCGGACCGGTGATCGCGGCCGTCAGCTCCGGCTGGCGGCTGAGGAAGGTCGGGGCTCCACAGAGCAGAGCGCTGGCGAGAGCCAGGACGGGGCAACCTGTCGGTCAGGGCAACAGAGAGCAGACCGCCGATGGCTGTGGAGACACAGCACAGGTGAGGGTGAAACGGTGCGGTAAGAGCGCACCAGCGTCGGTGGCGACACCGGCGGCTCGGCAACCCCCGCTCGGAGCAAGGCCAAGCGTGCCGCGGGCTGCTCGCCCGATCGGCCAGGTGGGCCGCACAGATGGATGATCACCCACGGGACCTCGGTCCTGGGACAGAACCCCGCCTACAAGCCGGCTCACCATCGCTTCGCTCGGCTCGCCGGCCTGTAGGCCAGCTGAGCTGGGCTTTTGCGGCTCTGATCGATCACGGTCGGTCACGCTCGATCACGATGGATCCCGTTGTTCTGAGGACTGTTGAGGACTGGTTGAGGACCGGTCGTCGTCGTCAGGAGACTGTCCGACCCCGTCCCTACCGTCGGTGACATGAAGACGAACACAGCTGAAGACCAGAGTCCGATCCTCGTGGCCGGCGAGCCGGTAACCGAGCTCATCCGAGCCTTCTTGCAGTTCGAGACGGCTGAGCGACCCGACGGCATGTGTCACATCGATGCGCACCTTGAGCCCGACATCGCGGCGCCATTCGCACGCGCACTGATGCGAGTCGAAGCAGAGCTTCTTCTCGAGGATGCCGATACGTGGGGCACCGACGGGTACGAGAATCGGACATCACCACAACGTTGCGCCGACGCGCTCGTGGAGCTCGTCACGCGATGCGCCGCTGCCACGGGAGTGAAGTCATCAGAGCCGCCACACTGAGTGACGCGAATCCGGCCGCAGGTGTCCCGTAGGGGAACCTGCAAGGGTGTGTCCGGAGGAAGAGACCGCGTCCCGCGGGATAGAAGAGCACGGAGCGTGCTCTGCGGGACGCCTCCGGGACGGTGTGATGGCAAGAAATCTGCGCCGTTGACGCGAGATCAGGCCTGTCCGTCGGCCTAGTGGTGGGACAACGAGGAGCGCGTGCCATGGCCACATCGATCACCGGGCCCACTATCAGGGACACGGGCCGCCTCCTGCGGCCGCGTGAGCTCAGCGAGCTGCTCGGCGTGCCGGTCGCGACGCTGGCGAACTGGCGATCGGCGAGGACGGGCCCGCCGTTCGTGAAGGTCGGCCGGCACGTCCGCTACCGAACGGGCGACGTCGACGAGTGGATCGCCGCCAGGGTGGTCGTAGCCGGAGACCGTCACCCCTCATCGCTAGCGTGGTGAGCGTCGAGCCCTCGATGGTCGGGCTCGAAGTCGTGGAAATTCGTCGGCCGTCCTGTCACCCGCTCCGCACGCGTCTCGTGCGGCGTCGCAGGGAGGCCGGATGGCCAGCATCGACAAGCGACCGAACGGCAAGTGGCGGGCGCGCTACCGGGTCCATCCTGGCGGGCCCCAACGGTCGAGGCACTTCGACCGCAAGACCGACGCCGAGCGGTTCCTGACTCGCATCAAGGGTCAGGTCCTCGACGGCTCCTACGTCGATCCAGCGGCTGGTCGTGTGACGTTCGGCGACTACGCGAACTCGTGGCGGAAGGCGCAGGTCCATCGCCGGTCGACCGTCGTCCAGGTGGACGCCCATCTCCGCAACCACATGCTCCCGACCTTCGGCGATCGTGCGCTGGCTTCCATCCGTCCCAGCGAGGTCCAGGCATGGGTGCGCGGCCGCACCGAGGTCTTGGCGCCCGCCACGGTCGAGACGGTGTTCCGGATCTTCTCGGCGATCCTCAGCGATGCGGTCCGGGATCGTCTCATCGTCCACAACCCGGCCAAGAACATCCGGCTACCCAGGAAGGCGAAGTCCGCCATCGTCCCACCGACCGTCGAGCAGGTCGAGGCGGTCATCGCCGAGATGCCCGATCGCTACCGGGCACTGGTCACGCTGGCTGCCGGCACGGGTCTGCGTCAGGGCGAGTGCTTCGGGCTGTCAGTCGACCGGGTCGACTTCCTCCGTCGCTCGATCACCGTCGATCGCCAGATGGTCCTGGCAGGCTCCGGCCCGCCCGAGTTCGGGCCGCCGAAGACCGAGGCGTCGATTCGAGCGGTGCCGCTCCCCCAGGTCGTCGCCCAAGCGCTCGCTGCCCACCTCGAGCAGTGGAGCACCGGTTCCGATGACCTGATCTTCACCAACAGCAACGGCGGCATCGTCCGGCGCAATCGCTTCAACGAGATCTGGCGCCCAGCCACCGAGCGAGCCGGTGTCGAGTCACTCCGCTTCCACGACCTCCGCCACTTCTACGCCTCGCTGCTCATCAACCACGGCGAGTCGGTCAAGGTCGTCCAGGCCCGGCTCGGCCACGCATCTGCATCCGAGACGCTCGACACCTACGCGCACCTCTGGCCCGACAACGAGGACCGGACCCGTGCCGCCGTCGACGAGGTCCTCGGCATCAAGCAGGAGCGGCGGAGCAGCTGATGCCGGAACTCTGTCGCTTCCACGGGCTGATCATCACGATGTACTACGGCGATCACCCGCCGCCGCACTTCCACGTCAGCTATGGCCGCCACAACGTGCAAGTCCTCCTCGACGGAACGATCCTCGCCGGCACACTCCCCCGGCGCCAGCACCGACTGGTCCGGCGGTGGGCCGAGCTCCATCATGCAGAGCTCGAGGAGAGGTGGAACCGCGCCGTGCGCCGACAGACGCTCGATACCATCGAACCCCTGCCATGAAGACGAAGCACTCACCCACCGACCACGTCGTGACCGTCACGAGCGTCGAGGTTCTCCACGAGCACGTGGTGCGCCTCGGTTTCAGCGACGGTTGCTTCGGGGACGTCGATCTCGGCCCCGAGTTGTGGGGTCCGGTGTTCGAGTCCGTTGCCGGCGACTACGAGACCTTCCGCCAAGTCCGCGTCGATCTCGGGACCATCGTCTGGCCCAACGGAGCAGACCTCGCACCGGAAGTCCTCCACGCCCAAGCGGTACCCGCGTGTAGCCATCAGTCGAAGTAGCGCTCGAGCGTTAGGTGCGCGCACGGCTGGTTGCAGGCGCCCGCGCGAGCCGGCACTCGGTGCGGGGGCATTCTGGGGGACGAATCTCGCGTCCTGCATCGAGGCCCGTCCCCCAGAATCGCCAGCCGGCCCTTCCGGGGGACGGATCTTGCGCTGAGGAACGAGTCCCGTCCCCCAGAACGGATCTCGCACACCGTCGCGACGTGCCGATCCTTTGCATGATCGTCGGCGGCATCGGCGCAGATATTCGCACCGATCGTGATTCGGCGGTACGTCGACGCCGAACTGCTGAGGACTCGCTGAGGGCCGAGGCCGCCAGATCCGTGCAAAATCCCTGGTGAACAGGCCGCCAGGCTTGTTCCCCGCCTACAAGCCGGCTCACCATCGCTTCGCTCGGATCGCCGGAGCACTTCCCCGAAGGCAGCGTCGGCTCCTGCGCCGCTGGGCCAGCCTGCGCCAGGCTGAGCTCAGCCACTGTTGGGAGCGAGCCGCACCCGAGGTCCTCCACGCCCGAGCAGTCCCATCCTGTGGAACTCGCGAGGACGCATCATCCGCCGAGCGATAGGTGCACGACCGGCGGGTTGTGCCAACGCCGGATAGCCGGCATTCGGGACGGCCGTGGATGCGTCAGCCGGAAGGAGATTCCGCGGTCACGGCCACGATGTCGACATCGCCACTCGCATAGTGTGATGAACCCACCAGAGCTCGATGCCGGCCTCGTCCTGCACGTCGAGCACTGCGGTGCGCATCTCGTAGTCCGGCTGGGCAGAGAGCTCGGCAATCGGGACGCTCGGCGCTCGCCACGGCCGGACCGCCAAATCGGAGATGAACGCCCGTACGACTCGCTGCGCTGCGGCGGACGGATTCTCTCGGGCGATCCACTCGTGGAACGCAGCGACGTCGCGGAGCGGCACTACTCGTCGTTGGTCGACGTCGAAGTAAGGAACTCGTCGCCGCTCATTGGCGACGCCTTTGACTGGATCGCCCGGTCCCGCTCCTGCTCGAGCCGCCGGCGCTCGGCCGGATCGGCGAGCCGGCGCTTCGCGGCTGCCCACGACCGCTCGCGAGCAGCTTGGTCTGCCGCTTGCTGATCGGTGAGGTTCTCATCGCGGAGCGCCATCGAGGACAAGCCTACGGCTGCGGTCTGACGATCGAAAGAAACCCGCGATTCCCTAATCGGGTGGAGGACGGCCCACGCGAGCCGGCAATAGCGCCGAGCGATGAAGCCGGTGGTTGTCATTCTTGCGATGAGAGTGCCCGTTCGATCACTCGCGCAGGCGCAGAGACGTTGAACGGCACGTCATCTTCATCGATGAGCGACAACCGCAGTTCCGTGGTGTTGCCCACGGGCAACGCCATGTGCCGAGTCATGGAGTCACGCCGAGGGGCGCCTGGTTCGCCGCGTTGGCTGGGTGATCACGCTTGCGCGATGCGGACGAGGTTTCCCGACGGGTCGCGGAACGCGCAGTCGCGCGCGCCCCAGGGCTGGGACGCCGGTTCCTGGAGCACCTCGGCGCCGGACGCCCGCACCTTCTCGAACGTGGTGTCGAGGTCGTCGGACCGAAAGATCGCCGCCTGCAGCGAGCCCTGGGTCACGAGCGCAAGGAGCGCGTCGCCCTCGGCCTGCGAACGCCCACCGTGGGGTTGGAACAAGACGATGTCCACGTCCTGGTCGGGGGCACCGACGGTGACCCAGCGGAACCCGTCGGAGGCGACGTCGTTGCGGACCTCGAGACCGAGCGCGTCACGGTAGAAGCCCAGGGCGGCGTCGGGGTCATGAACGGGGATGAACATGGAGGAGATGGTGACTGCCATGTGACGACCGTACGGGCCCCACCGCGTGACGTGCTTCTCCGATCCTGCTCGGTGTACACGCCCCACATGGCCGGTTCGCCGGAGATCCCCTATCCTCGTGAGTGCGATCACGGGCGACGCACGAACTTGCCGCACCGCGAACGCGCTCCCAGCGGACGAGGCGAGGTGACGGGATGCGCGAGTCGAGAGCCATCGATCCAGCTCGTGTGCGCGCGGGCGTCCTCGAGGCCCTGCATCACCTGCCGCTGCGCTCCGAGCTCGACGGACGTCACGCCCTGCGGCACGGCGACTTCGAGATCGAGGACGACCCTGTCGACCACGGTCAACTCCGGGTCCGGGTGGGTGAGCTGACCGTGCTCGTCGACCGCGACGACTGCATGGTGGCCGACGTGGCTGCCCTGGTGGGCTGGCTGTCCTGCTCGGCGAGCGTGGGTCAGGTGCCGTCGTGGAACCCCGGAGTCGAACCCACACCGGTCCCGCAGGGAGAGATCCACGCGTACCGGCTCGGTGAGCACACGACGGCGTGCGGACTCTCACTCGAGAAGCTGCACCTGTGGGACGACCGCCCGTTCACCGACGGTCTCCTGAACCGCTGCAGCGCGTGCCTCGACCGGATCGCCAGCGACTGATCCGACATCGGGCCACCGGGGGCCGGTGCAGCTGATCGGGCGCGTTCACTGCCCCGACAGCCGTTCCCGTTGCGGAACGACGGTGTAGCGGGGATCGTTCGCCGAGGCGACACCGGCGTGGAAGATGCCGAAGCGGGTGCATGCCGACGCCGCCACCAGCGCGACCCCGGAGGCGAGGTTTCCGACCCGGCTCCCCCGGCGCAGGTGGGCGCCGGCGATGCCGACGGCAGCCAGGACCTTGGCCGCCTTCAGGTACCGACCCGCGGAGTCCTGGCGGTAGGGCTCGCCCACCATGCCGAGCCGCCGGGTCATGACCTCGGAGGAGATCGTCTCGGCGACCCAGCCCAGCGTCGCCATCCGACGCGCCGGTCCCGCGTCGTCGAGCGAGGCGACCGCGAGGCCGAGACCGCCGGCGGCGACACCGGCCGAGCCCACGAAGACGAAGGGCAGTTCGCGGTGGGCGTCGTGCCACGCGGGCACCGCGGTGTCGGCGACCAACGCCGCGGTGTAGGACGCCACGGCGGGACCGAGCAGCGCCGCGCCGGCCGTGGCCGCGCCACCCAGGCGCGGGAGTCGGCCGGTGAGCGCGCTCAACGCGGCCACGCCGGACGCAGGTCCGTAGGCCGCCAGCAACCAGGACCCCACGCTCATGGGCGACGACGGCTTGAACACCCGCAGCATGTTCAGGAACCGCTCCGGCCGGCCGAGGTCCTTCACCAGCGCAGCGCCGGAGCCGGCGATGGCCACCAGGGCCGCGACCTTCGTCCGGTCGGCCAGCGTGGTCCGGCCGGTGAGGTGCGCGCCGGCGGCCAGCAGGGACGAGCCGCCGGCCAGACCGCCGAGGAACAGGTAGCCGGGGATCTCGGGCGACCGCCACACCGGGGCGTTGATGATCGGCTTGCCGTAGTACGACCCGAAGTCGGCCTTCGGGACCATCCGCTCCTCGCCCCGGCCCTTGGTTCGCATCCGGCCCGGCCCGCCGTGGTCGGTGATATCGGACGTCATCGGGAACCTCCGAGGAATGCGGCCGCCGCGCCGAGCGCCATACCCACCGCGGCGATGCCGACCCGACGCCACATGGCCGGCAGGTCGCGCGTGGTGACCACCGGGTCCGGTGGCAACCCGTACACCTCGGGGTCGTCGAGGAGCAGGAAGAAGGCGCCCGCCCCGCCGACGCCGTCATCGGGATCGTCGCCGTAGAGCCGGGCGTCGGCGATGCCGTACTCGTGGAGGGTCGTCACCCGGTCACGGGCCCGGTCCCGCAGTTCGTCGAGCGGTCCGAACTGGATCGACTCGGTGGGGCAGGCCTTGGCGCAGGCCGGCTCCATGCCGTCGCCCAGGCGGTCGTAGCAGAGGGTGCACTTCCACGCCCGGCCGTCGTCCTTGCGCTGGTCGATGACCCCGTAGGGGCAGGCGGGAATGCAGTACCCGCATCCGTTGCAGATGTCCTCCTGCACCACGACCGTGTCGAACTCGGTGCGGAACAGCGACCCGGTGGGGCAGACGTCGAGGCACGCGGCGTGGGTGCAGTGCTTGCACACATCGCTCGACATCAACCAACGGAAGTCGCCGCCCGCCCCCACCCCGGGCTCCTGACCGGCCAACGGCTTCCGCTGCTCGATGAAGGCCACGTGCCGCCACGTCGAGGCGCTGAGACCGACGCTGTTGTCGTACGACATGCCGGTGAAGTCGAGGCCGTCCTCGGGCACCTCGTTCCACTCCTTGCACGCCACCTCGCAGGCCTTGCACCCGATGCAGACGCTGGTGTCGGTGAAGAAGCCGACCCGCTCGGGAGTGCCGTCGGGCCCGATCCAGCCGGACGGCAGCTCGCCGACGATGGTCGTGCTGGTGGGGGGATCGAACACGGTCATCGTCGTCCTTCCGGTGTCATGCGCCGGTGCCGGTGTGCTCGTCGATGCCGGCCCGCCGCTGGTACTCGCGGACGAGCTCGTTGCGGGCGACCCCGATGGGGCGGCGGCCGGGGCGGATGTCGCACGCCAGGGCCTTGACCTCCTGGATGTGCACGTTGGGGTCCAGCGACAGGTGGGCGAGCTCGTTCGCCGCGTCGCCGGTGCTGTAACCCTGATCGCCCCAGTGATACGGCAACCCGACCTGGTGGAGCACCTTCCCGTTGACCCGTAGCGGCGCCATTCGCTCGGTCACCAGCACGCGGGCCTCGATGGCAGCCCGCGCCGTCACGATGGTGGCCCAACCGGCGTGCTCCAGGCCGCGCTCGGCGGCCAGCTCGGGAGAGACCTCGCAGAACATCTCGGGCTGGAGCTCGGACAGATACGGGACCCAGCGACTCATCCCGCCCGCGGTGTGGTGCTCGGTGAGGCGGTAGGTGGTGGCCGCGTACGGGAACACGTCGCTGCCCGGCTCGTTCCCGCTCGGCTGGTATCGGTTGTGCTCCGAGCTGGGCGTCAGCTCGCGCGCCGGATTGCGCTGGCGGCCGTAGAGCAGGTTCGGGACCGGCGAGTCCTGCGGTTCGAAGTGGGCGGGGAGCGGACCGTCGGCGAGCCCGGCCGGCACGTACAACCAAGCCTTCCCGTCGGCCTGCATGATGAACGCGTCGCGCCCGCCGAGGGCGTCAGGGCCGGTGGCATCGGCGGGTGGCTGGTGATCGGGCGCCTTCGTGGGCTGGAAGTCCGGTACGTCGTGGCCGACCCACCTGCCCTGCTCCGCATCCCACCACACGAGCGCCTTGCGCTCGCTCCACGGCTTGCCGTCGGCATCGGCCGACGCCCGGTTGTAGAGGATCCGCCGATTCGCCGGCCAGGCCCATCCCCACTCCGGTGCGACCCAGGACTGCTCCGATCCCGGCGTTCGCCGGGCGGCCTGGTTCTCGTCGCCGCCGTAGACGCCGCAGTAGATCCAGCACCCGCATACCGTGGAGCCGTCGTCGGCCAGGTCCTCGTAGGACGACAGCAGGTTGCCGTCGGCGTCCCAGCCGTTGATCTCGCGCAGGATGGCGTCGGCACTGGGTTCGTCGAGGGGACCCTCGGTCGGGTAGTCCCAGGTGAGCTCGAGGACCGGGCGGTCCATCTCGTCGGTGGAGCCGGCCAGCTTCTCCCGGATCCGTACGCCGAGGTGGTACATGAACCACAGGTCGCTGCGGGCGTCACCGCCGGGCTCGATCGCCTTGTGGTGCCACTGCAGCATCCGTTGGGTGTTGGTGAAGCTGCCTTCCTTCTCGGTGTGCGCCGCCGCGGGCAGGAAGAACACCTCGGTGTCGATGTCCTCGGTCCGGAGCTCGCCCGACTCGATCTCCGGCCCCTCCTTCCACCACGTCGCGCTCTCGATGAGCGAGAAGTCGCGCACGACGAGCCAGTCGAGGGCGGCCATGCCGAGACGCTGCATCTGGGCGTTGGCCGAGCCCACGGCCGGGTTCTCTCCGAGCAGGAAGTACCCCTTGCAGGTGCCGTCGAGCTGGGCTTGCACCGTCTCGTAGGTGCTGTGGTTGCCGGTGAGGCGGGGAAGGTGGTCGAAGCAGTAATCGTTGTCCTCGGTCGCGGCATCGCCCCACCACGCCTTGAGCAGGCTGACGGTGTAGTCGCGCATGTTGCCCCAGTAGCCCTTGACCGCCGCCTCACCCCGGATGAAGTCGTCGAGGTCCTCGTGCTGGTGGGCATGGGGCATCGGGATGTAGCCGGGCAGGATGTTGAACAACGTGGGGATGTCGGTGGAGCCCTGGATCGACGCGTGGCCGCGGAGCGCGAGGATCCCTCCACCGGGCCGACCCATGTTCCCGAGCAACGTCTGCAGGATCGCCGCGGTGCGGATGTACTGGACGCCCACGCTGTGCTGGGTCCAGCCGACGGCGTAGGCGAACGCCGTGGTCCGATCCCGACCCGAGTTGGACGTGATCAGATCGCACACCCGGGCGAAGGTGTCCTGGGGGATCCCGCAGATCTGCTCGACCATCTCGGGCGTGTATCGGGCGAAGTGCCGCTTCAGGATCTGGAACACGCACCGGGGGTGCTCCAACGTGTCGTCGCGTGCCGGACTCCCTCCCACCTGGGCCCCACCGGAGCCGTGGGCCTCACCACCCCCGGCCTCACGGACGCGCTCGTCGTACTGGGCGTCGCGCTGGCCCGAGGACGACTGCACCTCCGCCCCCTCGTACTGCCAGCTCTGGGTGTCGTAGGTGCCGGACTCGGGATCGAACCCGGAGAACAGACCGTCGAGGTCCTCGGTGTCCTGGAAGTCCTCCCCCACCAGGAACGGCGCGTTCGTGAACGCGAGGAGGTAGTCGCGGAAGTACGACTCGGTCGACAGGACGTGGTTGACGATCCCGCCGAGGAACGCGATGTCGGTGCCCGCTCGCAGTGGCACGTGGACGTCGGCCAACGCGCTGGTGCGGGTGAAGCGGGGGTCGACGTGGATCAAGGTGGCACCCCGCGCCTTGGCCTCCATCACCCACTGGAAGCCCACGGGATGGCACTCGGCCATGTTGGACCCCTCGATCACGATGCAATCGCTGTTCTGGAGGTCCTGCTGGAAGGTGGTGGCTCCGCCCCGACCGAACGATGTCCCCAAACTGGGGACGGTGGCGCTATGTCATATCCGGGCCTGGTTCTCGATCTGTATCGCGCCCAGGGCGGTGAACAGCTTCTTGATGAGGTAGTTCTCCTCGTTGTCGAGGGTCGCTCCCCCGAGGCTGGCGAAGCCGAGCGTGCGGCGGACCCGCTTGCCGTCGGCCTCCCACTCCCAGCCCTGGCGCCGGGACTCGATGACCCGGTCGGCGATCATGTCCATCGCCCGATCGAGCGACAGCGGTTCCCAGTCGGTGCCGCCGGGCCGCCGGTACAGGACCTCGTGGCGACGCCCGGACCCGGTGGTCAACGACAGCGACGCCGAGCCCTTGGGGCAGAGACGGCCACGGCTCACGGGCGAGTCGGGATCGCCCTCGATCTGGATGACCTCGCCGTCCTTGACGTAGACGTCCTGCCCACAACCGACCGCGCAGTACGGGCACACCGACTTGACGACGCGGTCGGCGGTGCTGGTCCGGGCGCGCAGGGAGGCCGAGCGAGCGCTCTTGACCGACGCTCCCCGGCCGGACCGATCACCATCCAGCAGCTGACGGACCACCGGCCAGCTGATCTTCGAACTCGGCATGTGGTCGCTCCTCTCGCGCCGCCGTCCGGTCGAGCGGCAGAACCCTTCTACCCCCGGCGACCGGCGTTATGCATGCCCATCCGGGTTTCTCGTCATCCGATCACCCCAACCCCCCTAGGGTTCGGACATGACCGCTCAGGAACCGACCGCCCCCTCGTGGTCGCCGGCCTTCGACACGCCAATCGTCCGGTCCGGACCGCCCCGGCAGCCGCGGCAACTCCTGGGCGAGCAGACCTACGGCGGTCACGCCAGTGTCCACGACGACGAGACCGCGGCATCGCTCGGTCTCACCGGAGCGCCCATCGAGGGTCCGACGCACTTCTCCCAGTTCGATCCGCTGGCGTTCTCGCTGTGGGGTCGGCGGTGGTTCGAGACCGGCTGCATCAGTGCCCACTTCCGATCGATGGTGGTGGAGGGCGAGCAGGTGGTCGCGTCACTCACCCCGAACGCGCCCGACACGGCCAGCATCGAGGCGAGCAAGGTCGACGGGACCCCGGTCCTGTCCGGCTCGGCCACCATCGACGGTGCCGAGACCGAGCTCGGGCGGCGCCTGGCCGGCCTCGGCGACCCCGGCGAACTGTTCATCGTCGATCAGCTCAGCGTCGGACAACGTTCCCGGGCGCAGTCCACGACCTCACTCGACATGGAGACGACGAACGGCGAGCTCTACCCGTTCTCCCTCGCCGACAAGCTCGCGGCCATCACTGAACCCAGCCCGTGGTACTCGGGCGGCGACAACCCGTGGGGGCGTCCCATCGTCCCGATCGAGATGATCAGCGTCCTCGCCCAGAAGATCGGCACCGACTTCCCGGTGCGGGGTCCGTCGCTGGGTCTGTTCATCGATCTCGAGATCCAGTTGGTGCACGGACCGGTCTTCGTCGGGGTCGACTATGCCGTCGACCGGGAGGTCGTCGGCCTCGGTCAGAGCCGGCGGACCGAGTCGTACTGGGTGCGCACGACGCTGACCGACGCCGCCACCGGCGACACGACCGCGCACGTGCTGCTCCACTCCGGGGTGTTCAAGAACTCCTACGCCGGGTACCCGGCGGACCGTCTCTGACCACTTCCACCGAAAGTTTGTTGCACTCTGCAACTGTCTTGGCATCCTGGGTGGATGCGCCTGTCGCCTGACGAAACCGAGAATGCGGAGCGGGCGCCCGACGACCGCTACCCGTGGGTGGCCATGGGCGTGGTGCTGATCGCCACGTTCATGGTGATCCTCGACACGACGATCGTGAACGTCGCCCTGCCCCAGATCGGCATCGCCCTCGACCGCCGGGACGGCATCGAGTGGGTCGTGACCGCGTACCTCCTGGCCGTGGGCGTGGCCCAACCCCCCACCGGGTGGCTCGCGGACCGCTTCGGTCGCAAGCGGCTCTTCGTCATCAGCTTGTTCCTGTTCTCGGTCGGATCGCTGCTGGCCGCGCTCTCCCCCAACCTCGAGCTCCTCATCCTCTCGCGTGTGATCCAGGGCCTCGGCGGCGGTGCGCTGATGCCGGTGGGCATGGCCATGATCTACGAGCTGTTCCCGGCCGACCGGCGGGGCACGGCGCTCGGGATCTGGGGGGTCGCCGCCATGGCCGGACCCGCCTTCGGCCCGGTGATCGGGGGCTACCTCGTCACCTCGGTGAGCTGGCACTGGCTCTTCCTCATCAACGTCCCCCTCGGCGCCATCGGGATCTTCGCCGCCCTCCGCCTGCTGCGCGACACGGGCTACCGGGAGCGGCGTCGCTTCGACGGCTTCGGCCTCGGTCTCGTGTCGGCGGGCCTCGTGATCTGTCTGTACGCCTTCGCCCGGGCGAGTGACTGGGGCTGGGCCTCGCGCCCCACCGTCGGCTCGCTCCTCGCCGGGGCGGCCTTCTTGTCCGCCTTCGTGGCGTGGGAACGCCGGGTCGAGCACCCGGCCATCGACATCGCGATGTTCGGCGTCCCAATCTTCAGCCTGACCTTGGTGGTGATCGCGTGCGCGGTCATCGTCCAGTACGGGATCCTGGTGTTCCTTCCCCTCCAGCTCGAGACCGTGCGGGGGTTCACCGCGCTCCACGTGGGCACGATGCTGGTGCCGATGGCCATCGGCGGGGCCATCACGTTCCCGCTCGGCGGTCGGCTCACCGACCGCATCGGTCCGCGACCCCCGGTCATGATCGGCCTGGCCCTGCTCGGCACGTCGGCCTGGATCCTCGGGCACACCACCGTTGAGTCGTCCACGCTCACCATCGAGATCGCCGTGCTCACCCAGGGCCTGGGCTTCGGCTTCTCGATGATGCCGAACGCGGTCACCGGCCTCAATGCCCTCCCCCACCGCTTCGTGGCCCAGGCCACCGCCGTCCGCCAGCTCAACACACGCGTGGCGGCATCGTTCGGGGTCGCCGTGCTCGCCACCATCGTCGCCACCCGGATGGGCGACGTCTCGGCCGCGGGTGCGACGGGCGCCGCCGCCCAGACCGCCCAGGCGGCGTACACCACGGTGTTCCGCATCGCCGCGGGCGTGGCGGCCCTCGGGTTCGTCCTCGCCGCGTTCCTCCCGGGGTCGGAGCGGAACCGCGAACTGCAGACCGAGCGAGCCGACGAGGACCGCGCCCTGGCCATCGAGATGGGGTAGCCGCTCCTCGGTACGATCGGCCGCCGTGTCCGCCCCCACCTCCGGCCGGTTCGACCACGTCCTCGCACCCGGCCGCATCGGTCCGCTCGAACTGCGGAACCGGATCGTGATGCCGGCGATGGACATGAACCTGTGCGATCACGGCATGATCACCGACGGGGAGATCGCCCATTACGCGACGCGGGCGAACGGCGGAACGGCCATGGTCATCACCGGCTCGGGGGCGGTCGCCTACCCGATCGGCGCCGCGTCCGAGCACCAGCCCGGTCTGTCGGACGACCGGTTC
The DNA here is from genome assembly GCA_963731885.1 of uncultured Acidimicrobiaceae bacterium. Lineage (GTDB taxonomy): Bacteria > Actinomycetota > Acidimicrobiia > Acidimicrobiales > Salinilacustritrichaceae > Salinilacustrithrix. Next base: position 262,131 of record CAVSXR010000052.1, read on the forward strand.
GTCCCCGGACTCGCCCGCCTCGTCACCGCGGTGCACGACACGGGTGGGCGGATCTGCGTGCAGTTGTGCCACCACGGCAAGACGGCGCGGGTCGACATCGCCGAGGACCGCCCCCTGCTGGTGCCCTCGATCCCCGACTCGGCGCCGGACATGTCCTCGCTCCGCGACAACACCGCCGACGAGCTGGGCCGGCTCGCCGCCACCACCGGAGGGAAGCTGCCGACCTACCACGAGGCCGACGAGGACGACCTCGCCTGGCTCATCGACCAGTTCGCCCAGGCCACCCGCCGGGCCCGGCAGGCGGGCGCCGACGCCGTCGAGGTCCACGCCGCCCACGGCTACATCCTCTCCACGTTCCTCGCCACCGCCGACAACCGGCGCCACGACCGCTGGGGCGGCTCGCTCGAGAACCGGGCCCGCCTCACCGTCGAGGTCCTCCGAGCGGTGCGCGCCGAGGCCGGTCCCGATCTGGCGGTGCTGGTCCGGGTCAGCGGCCGCGAGTTCGGCGAGGAAGGCGCCCTGACCACACCCGAGGCGGTCACCGCGGCCCGGATGTTCGTGGCGGCCGGCGCCGACGCCATCCACGTCACCGGTTGGGGCCGGAACTCCTTCGCCAACTTCACCGAAGGTCCGCTCCCCGACGCGGTGGGCGCCTACCGCTCCTACGCCCGGGCCGTGAAGGCCGCGGTCGATGTCCCGGTGATCGCGGTCGGCCGGATCCTGCCCGAGCTCGCCGAGGAGATGCTGGCCGCCGGCGAGTGCGACTTCGTGGCGATGGGCCGCCAGCTGCTCACCGACCCCGACATCGTCGACAAGCTCCGCACCGGTCGCCGTGACACCATCCGGCCCTGCATCAACTGCTACGTGTGCGTGGAGCAGAACTTCTTCGACGATCCGCCCCGGTGCGCGGTGAATCCCGCGCTGTGCGACGAGACCGCCGCTGACATGGCGCCGGCGGCGACGTCGCGCCACGTGGTGGTCGTGGGTGGCGGTCCGGCCGGCCTGGAGACGGCTCGCATCGCCCGCCAGCGGGGCCACCGGGTCACGCTGCTCGAAGCGGGCGATCACCTCGGCGGCACCGCGTGGTTCTCGCAGATGACCACGCCGGCGAACGGGCCGTTCGTCGATTGGCTGGTGGCCGAGGCTTCCCGACTCGGCGTCGATGTCCGCACCGGCACGCGGGCCGACGTCGACACCGTGCGTTCGCTGCAGCCCGACGTGATCGTGGTGGCGACCGGAGCGACGAGAGGCCGACCCGACATCCCCGGCGCCGAACTTCCCCACGTAGTCACCGGCGACGAGCTGCGCGCCCTCGTCACCGGGGAGCCAGGCCCGGGACGACGCGGTCCTCTGCGCCTGGTGCTGGCCCTGGCCCGGCGGCTCGGACTGACCCGCGACGCCACCCGCATCCGGACACTGTCGAGACGGTGGATGCCGGTGGGTCGCGATGTGGTCGTCCTCGGTGGCGGACTCGTCGGGCTCGAACTGGCCGAGTTCCTGGCCGAACGGCGCCGCCACGTGACCGTGTTGGAGCCCGGGCCCGCCCTCGGTCTGCCGATGGCCTCGCCCCGGCGGTGGACGGCCGTCCGGCGCGCCGAGCAGCACGGCGTCACGTTGATCCGCCACGCCGAGGTCACCGAGATCACGCCGGCCGATGTCGTCCATCGAGTCGATGGGGCCAGCGCGAGGATCCCAGCCGACACCGTCATCATCGCCAGCGAGGTCGAACCGGGCAGCGAGCTGGCCACCGATCTGGCCGGCGTCGGCGTCGAGGTGCACGTGGTCGGCGATGCCGCCGACGTCGGTTACATCGAGGGGGCCGTGCGCTCCGCCTGGAGGGTCGCGGCCGCGCTGTGAACGCGGCGGCCACCGGTACGGTGCCGGCGTGGGCACACTCCGAGTCGGCATCACCCCGCCGTGGGGTCTGTGGCGTGAGACGCCCGAGATGCAGCGGGTGTGCCTGGGGTCCATCGCCGATGCCGGGATCGACCATCTCTTCCTGGCCGATCACGTCAGCTTCCGAGGGGGCGACGGCACCGACGGCGTCGTCGCCCTGGCCGCGCTGTCGGGCATCGAACCTCGTCTCGGACTCTCGCTCGGCGTGTGGTTGCTCGCCCTCCGGCACCCGATGGTGGCCGCCCGCCAGATCGCGACGCTCGCCGAGGCCGCGCCGGGACGGGTGACCATCGGCGTCGGCGTGGGCGGCGAGGATCGGGCCGAGTTCGAGGTGTGCGGCATCGACCCCTCGACCCGTGGCCGGCGCACCGACGCCGCCCTCGAGATCGTTCGCCGCCTGCTCGATGACGAGGCGGTCACGTGGCACGACCAGTTCTTCGACCTCGACGATGCCCGCATCCGTCCCGCGCCGAGGCCCCGGGTGCCGTTCGTGGTGGGTGGTCGCAGCGATGCCGCGCTCGAGCGGGCCGGGCGACTCGGCGACGGCTGGCTGGCGGCGTGGTGCTCGGCCCGTCGGTTGGCCGAGGGGATCGAGCGGGTCGAACGGGCCGCGGCGCACCGGACGGTCCCGGCGCCGGACACGTGGTCGCACGGCATCCAGCTCTGGGTCGGTGTCGGGGCAGACCCCGCCGACGGTCGGCGCCATGTCGCCGACGGGATGGAGCAGTTCTACAAGATGCCGTTCGAGCCCTTCGAGCGGTACACGCCGGTCGGGACCGCGGAAGACATCGCCGCGTTCCTCGCCCCCTACGTGGATGCCGGCGCCACCACCTTCAACCTCGCCGCGGTGGGTGCCGACCGGGACGAGGAGCTCGAGACCATCGCCGAGGTGCGCCGGTTGTTGGTGAACCACGCCGGTTGACCTCCCGGCCCGTCGAACCGGCGGACGGTCCTCGAGCGGAGTGCGGGGTACTACCCGGCGAGCGGTGTCGGGTAGGGCACCGAGGAACCGGCACGCCCCAGCCGTTGCCGGCACCGAACGATCGTACGGACGCACGAGCATCGACGAGGAGGACCGCGTGGAAGGTCTCATCGACAGGGCCGAGACAGAGGCCGAGGAGTACCGCAGCGACACCGACCAGGACCGTCCCCTCGCCGCCTACGCCGGGCTGTTGGCCACCTACGGCACGTTCATCACCGCCTTCGGTGTCCTCGGTCGCACGCGGCTGCCGGGGCGGCTGTCGAACGCCGATCTCGCCTTGGGCGCGGTCGCCACCCACAAGCTGGCCCGGGTCCTCACCAAGGACCCCGTGACCAGCCCGCTCCGGGCCCCGTTCGCCCGCTACGAGGGCGTCGCCGGACCCGCGGAGCTCGACGAGGACGTGCGTGGCACCGGCTGGCGCCACGCCATCGGCGAGCTGCTCACCTGCCCGTTCTGCATCGCCCAGTGGACCGCCACCGTCCTGGTGGTCGGCCTCACCATCGCTCCCCGGTTCACCCGGATGGTGATGTCGATCCTCACCATGGTGACCGTGGCCGACGGACTGCAGCTCGCCTACACCCGCGCCGAACAAGCAGTGGAGGACTGAAGACAGTGAATGGATCAACACCGAGTACCGGGACACGCGTCGCCGTCGTGACCGGCGCCACCGGAGGCGTCGGACGTGCCACCGCCCGCGAGCTGGCCCAGCGGGGCTGGGACGTCGGTCTCGTCGCCCGCGGCGAGGCCGGGCTCAAGGCCGCGGTCGCCGACGTCGAGGCGTACGGCCGTCATGCCGTCGCGGTGCCCACCGATGTGGCCGATCCCGATGCCGTCGAGCACGCCGCCGAGCGGATCGAGAACGAGCTCGGGCCGATCGATGTCTGGATCAACAACGCCATGACCACCGCGTTCACCATGATCCGGGACCTCGAGCCGGCGGAGATCAAGCGGGCCACCGAGGTCACCTACCTCGGGCAGGTCTACGGCGCGATGAGCGCGCTGCGCCGCATGCGCGAGCGGGACCGGGGCACGATCGTGTTCGTCGGTTCGGCGCTGAGCTACCGGGGGATCCCGTTGCAGTCCGCCTACTGCGCGGCGAAGTTCGCCGTGCGCGGCTTCTACGACTCGCTCCGCACCGAGCTGCTCCACGAAGGGAGCGGGGTGCACGCCACCATCGTGCACCTGCCCGCGGTGAACACGACCCAGTTCGGCTGGTGCCGGGCCAAGGTCGACACCCATCCTCAGCCGGTGGCCCCCATCTACCAACCCGAGGTGGCCGCCGCGGCCATCGTCGACGCCGCCCAGCAGCTGCCGCGACAGAAGATCCTCGGCACGTGGAACTGGCTGGTCGTCCAGATGGCCCAGCTGGTGCCCGGCCTCGGCGACCACTTCATGGCCCAGTCGGGCGTCAGCGGGCAGCTCACTGACATGCCCATCGACGATGACCGGCCCGACGACCTGTTCAGCCCGGTCGACGACGACCGCGACCACGGATCGCACGGCATCTTCGACGATCGGGCCGAGGGCGTGCGTACCCCGTCGTTCCTGAAGCAGCTCCCCGACCAGGTGAGCACCTTCTTGTCGGCGTCCAAGGCCCGGGTGAACGAGATCCGCGACCGTCGCTCCCCCGCCTGACCGCCTGACCGCCTGACCGCCGACCCGCCGCCCCGCCGCCCCGCCGCCCGCAACCTCCTGCCCGCAACCTCCCGGTTCTGGTCGGTCATCGGTCGCTCAGGAACGACCGATGACCGACCAGAACGGTTGGTTTGCCAGAACGGTTGGTTTGCCAGAACGGGCGAATCGCCGGAATCACCAGACGGCGCGGGCGATTCCCTGGGCGAGGGTGGTCGGGACCTCGTGGGTGTCGGTCAGCTCGAGGAGCGTGCCGGCGTCGGTGGTGATCAGCAGCGCGGTGGCCGACGAGTCGGCGTCGACGGTGCGCAACGTCGACCCGTCCGTCGGGGCATAGAGCGTGCCCACCACCGCGAGGGTCTTGCGGTCGATCTCCACCACTTTCGTGGCGCCGTCGGGCGTCTGACCGATCACGGCCAACCCGTCGCCCCACGGCGTGGCGTCGATCCAGTGGTCGATCCCGTCGGGCACGTCGGCCACCACGGCCTCCTCGAGCGTCGTGGCCCGGTCGGCATCGAGGCGGAACAGCTGATGGCCCCCGCCGGCGATGCCGAAGAGCCGGTTCTCGAACGGGCTCCAGACCAGATCGTCGACCGAGCGGAACGGCGGGTCCTGTGACTGCGCCCCGATGGTCTCGGTGCTGCCGGTGACCAGGTTCTGCACCTCGATGGCGTCCACACCGTCGTGTTCGGTGACCCAGGCCATGTGCTCGGCCGCGGGACGTTGGATGTCGCGGGCCAGCGTCGGGAAGGCGATCGGGCCGATCGAGACCAGGCGGCCGGAGGCGAGGTGCTTGCCCTTGCCGGTCCGGACACTGACCGACCGGATGACCGCATCGGTGCCGGAACCGACCACGTAGGCGGCCTCGTGCTTCTTGCCCACGTCGATGACGGTGTCGGCCGGCACGCCCGACGGCAGAACCGTCTCGGACAACGAACCGTCTCGGCGATCGAGTACCACGAGGGCGCCGTCCTCGGTGACCGCCACGATCCGGTCGCGCGCCGCGACCAGGCCGTTCGTTCCGGTGTCGGCGGCCTCGGCCAGCGGGGCGTCGAACGGCGCGAGGAAGTACCCCACCGCGCACGCACCGGTGACGAGCACCATCAGCGCCAGCACCGCGATCCAACCGCGATCGGACGACTCGTCGTTCACAACGGCACCCCTCCTCCGGTGGTGATGAGCGGGACCCGGTGGTCGTCGCCGTCGACCTCCAGCCAGCGGACGAGTTGGACGACTGCGGTGATCAGGTACACCAGGCCGCCGGGTGTCCACATCAGCAGGCCACCGAGGTGCTGGTCGTCGAGCTGGGCCGCGAGCGTGGTGGCGTAGACGTGACCGGCGTAGAAGGCGACGGGACTCAGCGACAGCACGGCGCCGAGGAAGCCGAGGGCGAACACGAGCGTGAACGACGCCAGCACGACCGCGCCGGTGCGGCGACGGTGCGGGGCGATGGCGGCCCAGTACCAGCATCCGATGCCCAGGATGCTGAGATGCTCGACGGCGTGGACCGCCCCGCTGTCGACGGCGGCGTCATAGAGCGCGGGCAGGTGCCAGGCGTACCAGACGGCGACCATGGCGACCGTGGGCCACACCACCGAGGCGGGTGGCCGACCGAAGGGGCCGAGCGCCCGACGGATCGAACGGCGGTGGGTGACCGGCACCGCCCATGGCACCAGCTCGGGGATCCGGCCCACGACGATCAGCAGCGGAGCGAACAGACCCAGGACCAGGTGCTGCACCATGTGGGGCGCGAAGGCGCGCTCGGCCGCGGCGCCGACGCCCGGGGTGAGCGCCACGCCGGCGAGGGCGAGACCGGTCACGCCGACGCCCGCGGTGAACGACCCCACCGCGTGCGAACCCGCCGCGTGCATGCGACGGATGGCGACGACGACCACGACCGCCGGCAGGAGCACCCAGGTCGTCAGGGTGAGCAGGTCGAAGAGCCCGCTCATCGACACGCTCCGAACCACAGGTGCATCGATCCTTCGGCGACGACGAGCACGAGGGACAACACGTTGGTGAGCAGGGCGACGTAGCCGAGGATCTGGTAGCCGAGGGCGCGTCCGTCGTCGCCGATACCGGCGCGCCGCCGGACACGCGTCGCGGCCACCACCCCGGCGACGCAGACCAGGCCCATCAGCACGGTCCACAGGTCGATGACCCACCCGACGTCGTGGGCGCAGGCCATCGGCACCAACGCTGACCCGCCCGCGAGCCGGGCGAACCAGGCCACGATGCCCGACACCAGCGCGAAGAGCAGCGTGGAGCGCCGTACGGGCGGTGCGCCGGCCGCGTCGGGCTCGACGGTGGGCGGTGCCAGGCTCATGGCAAGGTCACCGACAGATACAGGATGCCGTAGACGAACACCCAGACGACGTCGACGAAGTGCCAGTACAGGATCCCGCACTTCACCCCGGTGGTGGACCTGCGCTCGTAGCGGCCGCTGACCGCCCCGATCCACAGGTAGGCACCCACCACGAGGCCGACGATCAGGTGGAGGGCGTGGAATCCGGTGATGGTGTAGAAGAGCGAGCCGTACGCGTTGGTGGACGGCGTGAACTCGTGCAGCGTGGTGGACCACTCGTCGAAGTGCCCGGCGAGGAACAGCGCGCCCATCAGCCAGCCGACGGCGAGGCCCCACTTCAGCTTGCGCTGGTTGCCCTCCTCGGCGGCCTGGTCGGCGATGTGCATCGGGATCGAGCTGCCGAGCAGGACGACCGTGCGGAATCCCGACTTCACCAGCTCCGGATCGGAGATGTCGCCGAGCGGCCACCGGTCGGCCTGGATGCGCAACTGGTTGTAGGCGAAGAGCAGCAGGGCGAACAGCGTGGCCTCGGTGGCGATCATCGCCACCGTCCCCCACCACCCGACCGACCGGCCGGTGGAACGGCGGATCCCGGGGGCCGGGGCGCCGGTGCCCGCGTCGGTGGCAGTGGTGACCGCGCTCACGAGCCGATCTCCCGCTGCCACTGGACCAGGCACACCGCGAAGACGGTGGCGCCAATGCCGCCGACCAACAACGACCGCGACACCGTGGCCGCGGCCAGGGTGAACAGGGCGAGACCGAGCACGAAGGGCCAGTACGACGGCGACGGCATCGACATGACCTCGATCTCGGAGGCGTCGACGGGCGAGGACAGCAGGGTGCGGTGCTCGCCGTCCTCGGCCACGGTGAGGTCCTCGTCGTCGATGCGGGTGATGGTCTGGAGCGGACGACCTTCGGCCACGTCCCAGGCCGGGTGGTGGTTGGTCACGACGGGGAACTCCCGGAAGTTGTGGTCGGGCGGCTGCGACGAGACGATCCACTCCAGCGACTCGCCGCCCCACGGATCGGCGGGCGCCGGCGCTCCCCGATAGCGCGACCGCACGAAGTTGACCGCCATGATGGCGATGCCGGTGGCCAGCACGAACGCCCCGATGGTGCTGAGCATGTTCAGGACCGACCAGCCGGTGGACGAGTCGTACCAGTAGATGCGGCGCGGCATGCCCCAGAGCCCGAGGATGTGCTGGGGGAAGAACGTCACGTGGAAGCCGATGAACACGAACCAGAACGCCACGATCGACGTCGTCCGGTGGAGCATCCGGCCGGTCATCTTCGGATACCAGTAGTGCAGGCCGGCGAAGGTCGGGAACACCGTCCCACCCATGAGCACGTAGTGGAAGTGGGCGACCACGAAGTAGCTGTCGTGGACCTGCAGGTCGAACGGCACGATCGCCACCATCACGCCGCTCATGCCGCCGATGACGAAGGTGACGATGAAGGCGATGGCGTACAGGAACGGCGCTTCGAAGCGGGGGCGCTGCGGCGCCCGGAAGATGGTGGTGACCCAGGCGAACACCTGGACGCCGGACGGGATGGCGATGAGGACACTGGCCGCCGAGAAGAAGCTGGCCACCAGCAACGGCAGGTCGACCGCGAACATGTGGTGCACCCACAACCCGAAGCTGACGAACGCGGTCGACACCAGGGCAGCGACGACGAAGCGGTAACCCACGATCGGCCGGTGGGTGAACGCGGGGATGATCATCGAGATGATGCCGGTGGCCGGGATGAACAGCAGGTAGACCTCGGGATGGCCCCAGATCCAGAACAGGTGCTGGAACAAGATGGCGTCGCCGCCGAGGACCGGGGTGAAGAAGTGCATGCCCATCCGCTGCAGCTCGAGCAGGACGCCCGCCAGGGTCACCGAGGGCACGGCGAAGAGGATCATGAACGCCATCGAGAGGATGCCCCACACGAACAGCGGCAACCGGCCCAGTGACATGCCGGGGGCGCGCATGCGCAGGATCGTCACGATGAAGTTGACGGCGCCGATGGTGGTCGACAACCCGAGGAACACCTGACCCACGGCCCAGAAGTCCATGCCCGCCCCGGGGAGGAACCGGGTGTCGGTGAGCGGCACGTAGGCGAACCAGCCGCCCTGCGGGACCTGACCCATCACGAAACTGGCGTAGATGAAGCTGCCCGACAGCACGAAGATCCAGTAGCTCAGCGCGTTGAGCCGGGGAAATGCCATGTCGCGCGCGCCGATCTGCAATGGCACGAGGTAGTTCCCGAACCCGGCGAAGACCGGCGTGTTGAACAGGAAGATCATCGTCGTGCCGTGCATCGTCATCAGCGCGTTGTAGGTGTCGGCGTCGATGACGGTGCTGTTGGCCGACGCGAGCTGGGTCCGCATGATCATCGCCTCGAACCCACCCACGAGCAGGAACACGAAGGCGGTGACCAGGTACCGGCGGCCGATGCGCTTGTGGTCGACGCTGGTGATGAAGCCGGTGATCCCCGGCGAGTCGGCCCACACCGGCTCGAGCGGGGCCGGCTCCGGCTCGAGGTCCGGTATCGTCGGCGGCGGCTCGATCAGCGTCACTCGAGCGACTCCAGATAGCTGGTGATGGCGGCGACCTCTTCGTCGGTCAGCGGGATCTCCGGCATGGCGATGTGGTCCTTGACCTCCCACGTGTGGCCGATCCAGCGCCGCATGTTGGCCGGCGTGTTCTCGAGGACACCGGCGCCGATCTCCTGCCGGCCGGCGATGTGGGTCAGATCAGGGCCGAGACGGCCCTCGGCACCGGTGCCGCGCACCGTGTGACACGACGCGCAACTCTTCGACTCGAACAACCGGGCCCCTCGGGAATCCGACGGAGAGGCATCGCGGCGCTGCTGGTCGACCCACTGCCCGAAGTCGGCCCGGGACTGGGCCACGACGAGGAACAGCATCTTGGCGTGTTGGAGACCGCAGTACTCGGCGCACTTGCCCCGGTAGGTACCGGCCTCGTCGGCCTGCAACGTGAGGTGGTTGACGTGGCCGGGGATGAGATCGGTCTTCCCACCGAGCGACGGCACCCAGAACGAATGGATCACGTCGTCGGAACGCAGCGTGAGTTCCACCGGCGTGTCGATCGGGATGTGCAACTCGTTCGCCGTCACGAACCCGTCGTCGGTGTAGCGGTACTCCCACCAGTACTGATGACCGATCACCTCGACGTGCATGGTGGGATCGACGTGGCGGTTGAGGATGGCGACCCCGAAACCGAGCATGGGCAACAGCACCACGACAGGCAGGACCACGCCGCCGCCGATGACCCAGCGCTCGCCGGCGCGTTCGGAGTCCGGCCCCTCGGTCCGACCCCGCCGGAAGAGGCCGGCGACCAGGTACACGAAGACGCCGATGGTGACGAGGGTGGCGGCGCCGAACAGGAACCAACCCAGCGTGGCCACGCGCCCGGCGTCGGGGCTCGACGGCTTCAACACCGAGTCCGACGCGCACCCACCGACGCCGAGAGCCGCCACGCCGAGCAGCAGCGGTCGCATCGTCGCGCTGGATCTCCGGAGCAGGGTCACGGCAGTTCGGTCACGGGAGGGTCACGAAAAGGTCACATCGATTCATCGTCGGGTCCCGGCGCGCGCGGGGTGCGTGCCGTGAGCGGCTGCGGTCCTACCCACTCCGACAAACGCCCAGAACAGGATTCGCGAAATTCCTGTTCTGACCGCCCCCTGCCCGGGGTATCGGCCCCGATCGGCATGCACTCGCGCCTACGGACGATATTGGTCAGCACCCTGGCGGTGGTGGTCGCGCTCGGGTTCGGCGCCTACCGGGCCCACACCCCCGTCGGTGCAGCCACCGCGCCGGCGTCGGGCACCGAGGCGGGTCACGACCTCTGGCTCCGCGACTGCGCGGTGTGCCACGGCGAGCAGGGCAACGGAACCGAGCACGCCCCGAGCCTGCAAGGGGTCGGCGCGGCCGGCGTCGACTTCCAGGTCTCCACCGGACGCATGCCACTGGCCTCGCCCCGCGACGACGCCTCCCGCGGCCCGGTCAGCTACGAGCCGGCCGAGATCGACGCCCTCGTCGCCTACGCCGCCACCATCATCAGCGGTCCCGACGTGCCCGTCGTCGACCGGCGCGATGCGTCGGTGGCGAAGGGCGGCGAGCAGTACCGGGCCACCTGCGCCGCCTGCCACCAGATGATGGGCCAGGGCGGCGTGCTCCCGCAGGGCAAGAACGTCCCGTCCCTGGCCGTGTCGTCACCCGAACAGATCGTGGAGGCCATCCGATCCGGTCCGAACGACATGCCGGTGTTCCCCGACACGGTCATCTCCGACCGATCGGCCGCCGACATCGCCAGCTACCTGCAGACCATCGACCAGCCCGATGACCGGGGCGGGTTCCCGCTCGGCCACTGGGGCCCGGTGCCCGAGGGTGCCGCCGCCCTCGCCTTCGGCCTCCTGCCGATGGTGTTGGTCACCCGGTGGCTCGGCGACCGCAACCCCCCACCGATGCAGGAGAACGAGATCAGATGACGGGCACCGAACCCGGCCAGGACGACGCCATGCGCCGGACACGACGAGCGGTCCTGGGCGGTCTGGTGATCTCCATTGCCGGCAGCATCGCGCTGCTGGTGGCGTACTGGGCCGACGGCGGCCCGAAGGGGCAAGGCTTCGGACTCGCGGTCGCGGTCGGCGGGCTGGCGTTGTCGGCCGGGGTCTGGGGTCGACGTGCGGTCCCGGACCGAGTCGCGGTGGAGCACCGGCCCCCGATGCGTTCCACGGACCACGAGCGGGAGGAGACGGCTGCCACCGCCGAGCTCGGTGAGGCCGGCCTCCAGCGGCGTCGCGGCCTGCTCGCCCTCGCCGGGCTGGCGGGAGCCAGCCTGCTGGCGGCGATCGCGTCACCGCTGCGGTCCTTCGGTCCCTCGCCGTTCCCCGATCGCCGCCGGACCGGGTGGAGCGCGGGCCGGCGCCTGGTCGATGCCGATCGCGCCCCGGTGAAGGCCACCGACCTCGACGTGGGTTCCATGGAGACGGTGTTCCCCGAGGGCGACGACTTCAAGGCCGATTCGCAGGTCGTGCTCATCCGGATGTCCGACGGCACGCTCGCCGGCGGCGATGGCAGCACCGGTGAGGCTCCGGGCTACGTCGCCTACTCGAAGGTGTGCACCCACGCCGGCTGCCCGGTGGGTCTCTACGACGCCGACACCCACGAGCTGTTCTGCCCGTGCCACCAGTCGGTCTTCCTCGCCGATCAGGGCGCCCGCCCGGCGTTCGGCCCGGCCGCCCGACCGCTCCCGCAACTGCCCATCGGTGTCGACGCCGAGGGGTACCTCGTCGCGTTGGGAGACTTTCCCGAACCGATCGGCCCGAGCTTCTGGAGCCGGTCGTGATCGGACGCGCCGCAGGCTGGTTCGACGACCGGGTCGGCGCCGCCCGGTGGGCGCGCTCGGCGTTGCGCCACGTCTTCCCCGACCACTTCAGCTTCATGTTCGGCGAGGTCGCGGCCTACTCGTTCTTCGTCCTCCTCGGAACCGGGGCGTTCCTCACCTTCTTCTTCGAACCGAGTGCCGGCGAAGTCGTCTACCACGGCGACTACGCCCCACTCGTCGGCCTCCAGGTGTCCGAGGCCTACGCATCGACCCTCCGGATCAGCTTCGACATCCCGATGGGTCTGCTCATCCGCCAGATGCACCACTGGGCCGCGCTCATCTTCATCATGACGATCACCCTGCACCTGGCCCGCATCTTCTTCACCGGGGCGTTCCGCAAGCCGCGGGAGCTCAACTGGATCGTGGGCGTCACCTTGCTGGTGGCGGCGATCGCCAACGGGTTCTTCGGTTACTCCCTCGTGGACGACCTGCTGTCGGGCACCGGGCTGCGCATCGCCTACTCGATCGCCGAGTCGATCCCGGTCATCGGCTCGTGGGCCGCGACGCTCTTCTTCGGCGGCGAGTTCCCCGCCGATCAGATGATCCCGCGGATGTTCATCATGCACGTGCTGATCGTTCCCGCCGTCATCCTCGGCCTGCTCAGCGTGCACCTGGCCCTCGTGTGGCGCCAGAAGCACACCCAGTTCCCCGGACCGATGCAGCGAGAGGGCAACGTGGTCGGCTCTCGCCTGTGGCCCACCTACGCCGCCCGCTCGACGTCGCTCCTGCTCGGCCTCGTCGCGGTGATCGCCGCCCTCGGCGGCTTCGTGCAGATCAACCCCATCTGGCTCTGGGGGCCGTACGAACCGTACGCGGTGACCACGGGGGCCCAGCCCGACTGGTACGTGGGTTGGCTCGAAGGCGCCCTGCGCCTGTTCCCGGCCTGGGAGTTCACCCTCTTCGGCCACACGGTGCCGGCCCTGTTCTGGCCGGGCGTCGCCCTCCCGGCGGTCACCTTCCTCGGCCTCTACCTGTATCCCTTCGTCGAGAAGCGTCTCACCGGCGACATCGCCCCGCACGAGCTGCTCGAACGACCCCGCAACCGACCCGGTCGGGTGGCGTTCGGGGCCGGAGCGCTGGCGTTCTACCTGGTGCTGTTCCTGGCCGGTTCCCAGGACGTCTTCGCGGCCTGGATGAACCTCACCGTCGAGACGATGGTCTGGCTGGAACGGTTGAGCCTGTTCGTCGTGCCCCTCGTCGTCGGTGCGATCGCGTGGAAGTGGGCGAAGGATCTCCAAGGGATCGAGGAGGCCCGCCCGGACCACACCGACGAGGAAGACCAGGCCGCCAGCGAGCGCCTCGAGGAGCCAGTGGGGACATGAACTCCCGGTATCCACCGATCGGTGACCACGCCCTCATCGGCGACGGCCGTGCGCTCGCGCTGGTCGACCGCGACGCCACCATCACCTGGATGGCGCTCCCCGAGGACGACCGCATCGGCATCTTCGGTTCGATCCTCGACGCCGAGCGGGGCGGGTGCTGGACGCTGGCCCCGATCGGCCGCTACGAGGTCCACCGTTCCTACCGACCCGACTCCGCGGTGCTGTGCACCACCTTCCGAACCGAGACCGGGACGGCGACGGTCACCGACGCCTTCTCCCTGCACAACGGAGCCATGCTCCCGTGGGTGGAGCTGGCCCGCCGCGTGACCTGCGACGAGGGCCACATCGAGCTGGCCTGGAGCCTCACCAGCCCGGGATTCCTCGGCGCCGACGCCATGGCGTTCGACATCCGTCGTGATCTCGTCCAGGCCCGGGTCGACGAGCTCGGTGTCGCCGTCCTGGCCTTCGGTGGCGCGACCTGCGACGAGGTCGGCACCACCCTCCGAGGCCGGGTCGAGCTGGAGGAGGGCGACGACCCCGCGTTGCTCGCCCTCGTCGTGTGCATCGACGAGCCCCTGGTCCATCCCGACCGAGCGGAGATCGACGCCCGCATCGACCGCACCGCCGAGGTGTGGGGAACCTGGTCCGAGGGAATCGAGGCCCCCGAGGCCTGGAACGACCAGCTCCGGGTCAGCGCCCGCACACTCAAGCTGCTGACCAACCACCGCACCGGCGCCCCGATCGCGGCGGCCACCACCTCGCTGCCGGAGCGCATCGGCGGTGGGCGCAACTACGACTACCGCTACTGCTGGATCCGCGACGCATCGTTCACCGTCGACGCCCTGCTCAACGTGGGCCTCGTGGAGGAGGCCCACCGGGCCATCGGCGCGCTCCTCGACATGTGCCAGCGCACCCGCCCCTCCCTCGCCCCGCTCTACACCGTGGGCGGGACCGTCCCCACCGACATGGAGAACCTGGCGCTCCACGGTTACCGGGGCTCGCAACCGGTCCATCGCGGGAACGATGCCTCCGGCCAGCTCCAGCTCGGGACCTGGGGCGACCTGTTCGATGCCCTGTGGCGCTACGTCGACCGCGGCAACGAGCTCGATCCCGCCACCCAGGCGCTGTTGGCCGAGCTGGCCGACGAGCTCTGCGCGCGGTGGCGCAGCGAGGACGCCGGCATCTGGGAGCTCCCGGAGACGGCCCACTACACCGTCTCGAAGCTCGGCGCCTGGACGGCGCTCGAGCGGGCCCAACGCCTCGTCGACCTCGACCAGCTCGACGGCGACACCGAGCGCTGGGCCGCCGAACGCGTGGCCCTACGGACCTTCATCGAGGAGCGCTGCTGGTCACCGGCCAAGCGGTCCTTGACCTTCTACGCCGACACCGACGAACTCGACGCCGCGTGCCTGCTCGCCGGCCGGATGGGCTTCGCTTCGCAGGCCCAGCTCGAGGGCACGGTCGATGCCGTCCGTGACGAACTCACCGACGGCTCCTTCGTGTGGCGCTACAGCGGGATGCGCGAGAAGGAGAGCGCCTTCCTCGCGTGCTCGTTCTGGCTGGGCGACGCGCTGGCCCGCATCGGACGGCTCGACGACGCCCGCCGCCAGCTCGACGGAGCCCTGGCCGCGGCCAACGACCTCGGTCTCATGGCCGAGGAGTACGACCCCATGGCCCAGGAGCTGCTGGGCAACTTCCCGCAGGGGCTGAGCCACCTGTCGTTCATCAACGCGGCCACCACCTGGACGCGTCTGGCCGACGAGACCTGAGGACGATCCGGGAGAAATCTCTCCGGCACGGTGATGACGTCACCGGGCGACGGGTACGGGCCATGGGAAGAGCAACCGTCTCGAAGGAGGCTCCCATGGCAACGACCGTCGGCGATCAGATCATCTCGCGGCTCGACGAATGGGGGGTCGAGCAGATCTTCGGATTCCCGGGGGATGGGATCAACGGTCTCCTCGCCTCCCTCCAGGCCGCCGGCAACCAGCCGCCGTTCGTCCAGGCCCGCCACGAGGAGATGAGCGCGTTCGAAGCCGTCGGCTACGCCAAGTTCACCGGAAAGGTCGGCGTGTGCATGGCCACCTCCGGACCGGGCGCCATCCACCTCCTGAACGGTCTCTACGACGCCAAGCTCGACCACGTTCCGGTGGTGGCCATCGTCGGCCAGCAGGCCCGCACCTCGCTCGGCGGCAACTACCAGCAGGAGGTCGACCTGACCACCCTGTTCAAGGACGTCGCCCACGAGTACGTCCACATGGCGACCCAGCCCGAGCAGTTCCCCATGCTCATCGACCGGGCCATGCGGATCGCCATGACCCAGCGGACGCCGACGTGCGTCATCGTTCCCGCCGACCTCCAGGAGGAGGAGTACGCCGAGCCGAGCCATTCGTTCAAGATGGTGCCGTCGTCCATGGGCGTCAGCCCACCCCAGATCACCCCACCCGACGGCGTCATCCAGCAGGCCGCCGACGTGATCAACGCCGGCGAGCGGCTCGCCATCCTGGTGGGCCAGGGTGCTCGGCGTGCCGCCGACCTTGTCCTCCAGGTCGCCGAGAAGCGCGGGGCCGGAGTCGCCAAGGCCCTGCTCGGCAAGGACGTGGTCCCTGACGACCACCCCTTGGTGACCGGCCCCATCGGCCTGCTCGGCTCCAAGCCCAGCGACCACATGATGAACGGCTGCGACACGTTGCTCATGATCGGTTCGAGCTTCCCGTACAGCCAGTTCCTCCCCGACTACGGGCAGGCCCGGGCGGTGCAGATCGACATCGATCCGAAGATGATCGGCATCCGCTACCCGATGGAGGTCAACGTGGTGGGCGACGCCCACGACACGCTGGCCAAGCTGCTGCCCCTCCTGGAACCGGTCGCCGACCACTCCTGGGAGGAGGAGATCCGCGCCGAGATCGAACGCTGGTGGGAGATCCTCGAGCAGCGGGCGATGCTCGACGCCGACCCGGTGAATCCGCAGCGCGTCTTCTGGGAGTTGTCGTCGCGCCTGCCGGACGAACGTGATCGTCAGCCTCGGACTCCGGGTCGTCGGCGAACTGGTACGCCCGTGACCTGAAGTTCCACGGCAACATGCGCGGCTCCCTCTCCGGGACCCTGGCCACCATGGGCCCCGGCGTGCCCTACGCCATCGGCGCCAAGTTCGGTCATCCCGACCGGCCGGTCGTCGCCTGCGTGGGCGACGGCGCCATGCAGATGAACGGCATGGCCGAGCTCATCACCGTCAGCCGGTACTGGGAGCAGTGGCAGGACCCGCGCCTCATCGTCCTCGTCCTGAACAACGAGGACCTCAACCAGGTCACCTGGGAGATGCGGGCCATGTCGGAGACCACCAAGTTCGAGGCCACCCAGTCGCTCCCCGCGTTCGACTACGCCGCCTTCGCCCGGTCGGTCGGCTTCCGGGGCCTGCGCATCGAGAAGCCCGACGACATCGCCGATACGTGGGACCAGGCGTTCGCCTCCGACCGCCCGGTGGTGGTCGACGCCGTCGTCGACCCCGAGATCCCGCCGATCCCGCCCCACACCGAGTTCAGCCAGGTCAAGAGCCTGACCAAGGCCATCCTCAAGGGTGACCCCGCGGCCCGTCACATCATCAAGCAGGGGCTGAAGGAGAAGGCCCAAGAGCTCCGCCGATGAGCCCCGCCATCACTGCCCGACCGTCAACCGCGTGCGGGCTCGGGCCTACGAGGTACCGACCGACCGGCCCGAGTCCGACGGGACGCTCGAGTGGAGGTCGACCACCATCGTGGTGGTCGACCTCCGAGGGCGCCGACGGCGTGTCGGGACTCGGTTGGACCTACGCCGACCGGGCCGCGGTCACGCTGATCGAGTCCACGCTGGCCGAGGTGGTCACCGGAGCCGGCACCGACGACCCCCGGTCGATCTGGCCACAGCTGGTGGGGGAGGTACGCAACATCGGCCGCCAGGGCATCGCCGCCCTCGCCATCTCGGCCATCGACATCGCGCTGTGGGACCGGCGGGCCAAGCGCCTCGGTCTCCCGGTCGTCGACCTCCTCGGCCGACAGCACCACTCGGTCCCGGCCTACGGGAGCGGGGGCTTCTGCTCCTACGACCCCGCGGCGGTCGCCGATCAACTCGGCGGCTGGGCCGACGAGGGATTCGGTGCGGTCAAGATGAAGGTCGCCCGCCACCCCGACGACGACCCGGCCCGCCTCGCCGCGGCCCGCGACGCCATCGGGCAAGACGTGACCTCATGGTCGACGCCAACGGCGCGTTCACCTTCCAGCAGGCCCGCCGCTGGGCCGAGCGCTACCGCGACTTCGGGGTGCGAGTGGTACGAGGAGCCGGTCACCTCCGACGACCTCGACGCGCTGCGTCGCCTGCGGGACGTCGGTGCCGGCCGGCATCGAGATCACCGCCGGCGAGTACGGCTGGGACCCCTGGTACTTCCGAGCGACTCCTCGCCGCCCAGGCCGTCGACTGCCCACAGATCGACGTCACCCGATGCGGCGGATTCACCGGCTTCACCGCCGCGGCCGCGGTGGCCGATGCCCATCACCTCGACGTGTCCGCCCACACCGCCCCCCTGCTCAGCGCCCACGCCGGCTGCGCCACCCGACGGTTCCGGCACCTCGAATGGTTCCACGACCACGTGCGCATCGAACGACGCTTCTTCGACG
>CAVSXR010000053.1:0-17687 GCA_963731885.1 uncultured Acidimicrobiaceae bacterium
ATGTAGCCGCTGGAGCCGGCGATGAGATTCTCGAAGGCCACGTTCGGGCCGTCGAGGTTGAACACCACATCGAGGCCGTCGGGCCCGGACGGCATGTCCATCGACTTGATGACGTTGACCGAGTCGAGGCACGGGCAGCCGTTGGCCGGGTCCTGCAGGCGCTGGAAGTGCTTGACCACGGCGTCGGCGTTGAGCGGGGTGTCGTCGTGGAAGACCACGCCGTCGCGGAGCTTCATGGTCCAGACGTCGGCGGCGTCGTTGGGCTCGATCGACTCGGCGAGGTACGGCACGAAGTTGTTGTCGGCGTCGAACGACACCAGCGGATCGAAGATGCCGAGGGTGATGACCTTGTCGGACGGCTGGGCGGCGACGCCGGGCTCGAGGCTGGCGACGTCGGACTCGGTGCCGAAGATCAGTTCGCCGCCGGGTGTGATCGTGCCGGCGTCGGCGGCCGTGGTGGTGCTGGAGTCACCCGCGGCCGTGGTGCTGGAGCTGTCCGGCGATGCATTGCTGTCGTCGTCACCGCAGGCGGCAGCCACGAGGGCGAGACCGAGCAGCAATGCGACCAACCGGAGCCACCGGCGCGTCGATGTCTGGCTTCTCACGAAAGGATTCCCCCTTGTTCGAGCACCACCGGGCACTCCCCGGCGTGGGCAGGACTGCCCTGGTGACGACGGTCACGTCGCGGCGCTGACGGTAAGTCCGTTGTTGGCAGAGTGTCAATAGCAGGGCGATGCCAAATCGACGACGCGACCGGGCGCCCTCAGTGGGCCGTTCGGACTGTTGTCCTTCCACCGGACGCTCCGGTGGTCGATCCCCAGGGCAGGGAGGCCGGAAGAGAGGGGATCCACATGGACGTCGAAGAGTTCGTGGGCTGGTTGTGGGAGTGCGACCGGCGGGCGCAGGAGACGATGGTCGACGCGCTGGAGGCCACGGTGGACACGACCGACGGGGCGATGGGGTGGCTGCGGGCGACGCGGGAGGTGGCGACCGAGCTGCGACGGGCCGGTCGGTGCCGTCAGGCCGGCGAGGTGGCCTACCGCGCCACGGTCGCCATCAAGTCGAACTGCGCATCGACCGGTGTGTACGAGTCGGACCGCGTCGGAGTGATCCGCCTGGCGCGGGCGGCGGGCGATGCCGCGCTCGGGCTCGTCTACGGGATGCACACCGAGAGCACCGACACGCTCCTGCGGCCGTTCCTCGGTGCCATGGTGCTCTCGACGCCGTAGCGGCCACACTGGTCGCTCCGGCATCGAGACGAGGGAGTCCCACCGATGAGCGACCGTGTCCAGATCGAGATCACCGATGGTGTGGCCGATGTCCGGTTGACGAGGCCCGACAAGATGAACGCGCTCGACGGGGCGATGTTCCAGGCCATCGCCGACGCGGGCGAAACGGTGAAGGCGGACGACTCCATCCGGGCCGTGGTGCTCTCGGGCGAGGGTCGGGCGTTCTGCAGCGGCCTGGACTTCGCCAGCTTCCAGGCCATGGCCGGGGGAGGGCGCGACCGCGGCGACGACGACGCCGGCGGGACCGAGTCGCTGGGCGCCATCGGACAGACCGGTGAGCGGATCACCCACCTCGGCCAGCAGGTGGCGCACGTGTGGCAGGAGGTGCCGGTGCCGGTGATCGCCGCCGTCCATGGCGTCGCGCTCGGCGGCGGCTGCCAGATCGCACTGGGCGCCGACATCCGCATCTGCACCCCCGACACACGGTTCAGTGTGCTGGAGGTCAAGTGGGGTCTCATCCCCGACATGACCGGCACCTGGATGCTGCCCCGGCTGGTGGGCCTCGACGTGGCGAAGGAGCTCACCTTCACCGGTCGCATGGTGGAGGGCACCGAGGCCGTTGCCCTCGGCCTCGCCACCCGGGTGGCTGACGATCCCCACGCCGCTGCGACCGCGCTGGCCCGTGAGATCGCCGGCAAGAGCCCCGAGTCCGTCCGAGCCGCGAAGCGCCTCCTCAACGCGTCGGGCTCGGTCCCCATCGCCGAGCAGTTCGCGGCCGAGCGGGCCGAGATCGCCAAGCTGATCGGCTCGCCGAACCAGGTCGAGGCGGTCATGGCCGGGTTCGAGAAGCGCGAGCCCGTCTTCCGCTGAGCCTCACCAGGTGGCGGTGGCTCCGGTCAGCGCTCGGGGATCGTGGGCGCCGGCCAGCACCCCGTCCTCACCGCGCTCGATCAGATGGGCGTGGCCGTAGCCCGAGTTCCACGCCGGGTCGATCCTGACCTCGTGCCCGCGTCGGCGCAGTCCGTCGATCCAGGCGGAGGGGACGTCGTCCTCGACGCCGATGTACCCCGGGCCGTCTCCGTCCCACGTGGCGAAGCCGCCGCCTCCGAGGCGCCAGCGGGGGGCGCCGACGCAGCCGGCCGGCGACCGCCGGGCGACGAGCAGGCCGGCCAGGAGCTGAAGGACCACCTGGGGCTGGGTGTCGCCTCCCATCGTCCCGAGCACGGACCGCAGTGAGCCGTCCCGGCGTTGGACCAGTGCGGGTGCGAGCGTGTGCGGCGGCCGCCGTCCCGGCCGGTACTCGGCGGGATGCCCGGCCTCGACCGAGAAGCCCTGCGCCCGGTTGTGGAGGAAGATGCCGACCTCGGCGATCGCGAGGCGGACGCCCCAGTCGCGCGCGTTCGACTGGATGAGCGACACCGCCATGCCGTCCCCGTCAGCGGCGCACAGGAAGATCGTGCCGCCGTCTCGGTCACTGACGGCGACGTCGGCGCGGCGGTCGGGATCGAAGCGGGCGGCTCGCGGATCGAGTCGTTGGTGGCTGACGAGCGCAGGTCCGTCGGCTCCGTCGTGGAGCACGTCCGGACGGTCGTGGCCAGCCAGCCGCGCCGACTCGACCAGGAGGTGGGCCCATGCCGGGTCTTCGAAGGACAGATCGAGACCGTGTCCCAGCCCGATCGTCTCCGCGATCCGCGCCCCGGCCAGCGAGAGGTAGCCCTGGCTGGCCGGAGGCACCGTCCAGACCAGGTGATCCCAGACGTCGATGCCGAGGGGCTCCACCCAGTCGGCCTGGACCCGGTCGAGATCGGCCTCGGAGAACAGGCCGTCGCCCAGCCGCAGCAGCCCGGTGCCGAACGCACCGCGGTAGAACGCGTCTCGCCCCCCTTCGACGATGGCATCCAACGTCCGGGCCACCCCCGGCCGGGTGATGATGGTGCCGGGGTGGACCATGGTCCGGGTGTAGTCGTCGGCGCCGTCGACGTCGGCGATCACCGGGACCATGAACGCGAGCGTCGGCGACGCCGGGAATCCGTCGGCCGCGTACGAACGGGCCGGACCGAGCACCTCGGCGAGGGGGAGCCGGCCGAATCGGCCGTGGAGCGTGAGCCAACCGTCGACGCAACCGGGCACGGTGGCGGCGCGGATGTCGGCGGTGGTGGGCATCTTCGACCACCCCTCGGCCCGGAGGAGCGCGGCATCGGCTCCCGACCCCGCCCGTCCGCTGGCGTCGAGGCAGGCCGGGGGTCGACCGTCGTCGTGGTGCACGAGGGCGAAGAGGTCGCCACCCATGCCGCACATGTGCTGGGTCGTCACGGCCAGCACCGCGCTGGTGGCCACCGCGGCGTCGACCGCGTTCCCGCCCCTGCGCAACACGTCGATGCCGGCGTTCGAGGCCAGGTGATCGACCGAGCACACCATTCCCCGCGTGGCCCGCAGCGTGTGGAACGGGACCAGCGGTGCCATGGGGTCGCACGGTATCGAGGGGTGCGGCCCGCTGTCCGCGCCACACTGGCTCGGTGGCAGGAAGCGAGATCGCCGTGCGGGACCTGCGGGCGATCGTCGGCGACGACCACGTGCTCACCGATCCCGATGTCGTGGCCTCGTACACCACGGACTGGACCGGTCGGTTCGTCGGGTCGACCCCGGCGGTGGTGCGGCCGGGGTCGACCGCGGAGGTGGCGGAGGTCGTGCGGTGGTGCCGGCGCACTCGGACGGCGATGGTCCCACAAGGTGGGAACACCGGCCTGGTGGGCGGGTCCGTGCCGCTGTCGGGCGAGCTGGTCCTGTCCATGTCACGGCTGGTGTCGATCACCGACGTCGATGCCGATGCCGGCCAGCTCACTGCCGGCGCGGGCACGACGCTGGCATCCGTGCAGGTGGCCGCCCGGGAGGCGGGGTGGCGGTACGGAGTGGATCTGGCGGCACGGGACACCGCCACCATCGGCGGCACGGTCGCCACCAACGCGGGAGGGCTGCGGGTGATCCGGTTCGGTCCCACCCGTCACCAGCTGCTCGGCGTCGAGGCCGTGGTGGGGACCGGTGACGTCGTGAGCCGGCTCGACGGGCTGGTGAAGGACAACACCGGCCTCGATCTGGCCGGCCTGCTGTGCGGGAGCGAGGGGACGCTCGGCGTCGTGTGCCGGGCCCGGCTGGCGCTGGTCCCGCCTCCGGGGGAGACGGTCACCGCGCTGGTGGGGGTGGCGAGCCTCGACGATGCGGTGCGGGTGGCGGGCGCCATCCGTCGGGCGGTACCCGGTCTGGAGGCGATCGAGGTCGTGCTGGAGGCCGGGTCGCGGCTGGTGGCCGAGGTCACCGGCGTGGCGCCCGTCCTGGACCCGGTGCCCCCGGTGCAGCTCGTGGTGGAGGCGGTCGGACCTCCGGATCCGGCGACCGCCCTGGCCGCCACGCTCGACCGTCTGGGAGTGTCCGAGGTCGCGGTGGCCACCGACGCGGCCCGAGCCAACCGGCTCTGGCACGTGCGAGAAGCCCACACCGAGGCCATCGCCCGGATCGGCGTCCCCCGCAAGTACGACGTGACCCTGCCTGCTCGCCAGCCTGGCCGAGTTCTGCGTGGTGGTGCCCGGTCTGGTCGCCGGGGCCGCACCGGACGCCACCACTTGGCTGTTCGGGCATCTCGCCGACGGCAACATCCACGTGAACGTCACCGGCGCCGACGACGACTCAGCACACGCGATCGACCGTGTTGTGCTCGGAGCGGTGATCGAGCGGGGCGGATCGATCAGCGCCGAGCACGGGATCGGGACGGCCAAGCGATCGTGGCTCGTGGCCGATCGGGGTGCGGGCGACGTCGCGGTGATGCGGGCGATCAAGACAGCCCTCGACCCCGACGGGATCTGCAACCCCAACGTGCTGTTTCCGGCTCCCTGACCGACGATTCGGGACCGGGGTCGGTCAGAAGCGCTCGGCGCCGTGGACCCGGTGCGGGTCGGGGAAGTCGCGGTAGAGCGCGGCCGCGAAGTTCACGACGAGGGCGTTGACCCCGTGGTGCTCGCCCTCGACGGGTTCGGCCCGCGCCGACACCTGCCGGAAGGCCTGGTCGAGTTGGGCCAGGTCTCGGGTCTCGATCAGGACCTTGAACTCCGGGCCGGCTCCGAGGCCCAGCTTGCGCCGCAGCAGTCGCCAGGACTCGATGGACCCGTCGCCGGCGAGCCGGCCCAGGTAGGTCTCGAGTGCGGCCACGAACTCGGTGTCCCGCACGCCCGGCCGCAGGTCCACCGACACCTCGTACACGTCCACGCCCGCAGCCTGCCATCCATGGGCGGGGAGATCATCGAGCATTCGCAGCCATGACTCGATGACGTCGGAGCTCAGGCGAGCGCCCAGTCCACCGCCGCCATGGCGTGCAGGTGCGTCGTGGGGAAGTACGGGCACGACATGTCGTCGGCCCCGACGAGCAGCTCGATCTCGGTGCAGCCGGCGATGACGCCCTCGGCGCCCCGTTCGAGCAGTCGCTCGACCACCTGGAGGTAGGCCAGCTTCGACTCGGGGCTGACGATCCCGCGGACGAGCTCGTCGTAGATCACCTGGTGGACGACGGTGCGGTCCGGCTCGTCCGGCACCAGCGAGCGGATGCCATGCGTGGCGTCGTCCCACCGGCCCTGGCTCTGGAGCGCCTCGATGGCGGCGAAGTCGTAGGACCGGACGATCAGATCCGCCGAGTGCATCCCGCCCAGGCGCCGCCGGACCTCGGCGTTGATCATCCGTTCGTACTCGATCGAGGACTCCCAACTCATCCCACCGAGCAGACCGAGGCACCGCACCGCGCCGCTCACCGCTGCTCGCGGAGACCGACCTTGTCGATCTTGCCGGTCCCGCCCTTGGGGAGCTCGTCGACGATGGTGACGGCCTTGGGCGCCTTGAAGTGCGCCAGGCGGTCCCGCACGTGGGCGATCAGTTCGTCCTCGGTGGCCGTCGTCCCGGGATGGAGGGAGACGAACGCCACCGGCACCTCGCCCCACCGATCGTCGGGCCGGCCGACGACCGCGGCCTCCCGCACCGACGGGTGGGCGGCGAGGGTGTGCTCGACCTCGGGGCTGGATATGTTCTCGCCCCCGCTGATGATGAGGTCCTTCTTGCGGTCGACGAGCCGGAGGTAGCCGTCGGGCCGGACCACGGCGAGATCGCCGGTCCGCAACCAACCGCCCCGGAGCACCTCGGCCGTCGCCTCGGGGGCATCGAGGTAGCGATCCATCACGTGGTTCGAACGGGCACACACCTCGCCGACCGTCTGGTCGTCCCACGGCACCTCGACATCGTCCGGCCCGAGGACGCGGGCGTCGACGCCGAGGATGGGGAGTCCGGTGGTTGAACGCCGCTCGGCGGAGGGAGGTTCCCCGGGCTTGTCGAGCGATCGGGTGAGGGTCGGCGAGGCTTCGGTCATCCCGTAGCCGCAGATGGCCGTACATCCGAAGGCGGCCTCGACCTCGGCGAGCATCTCCGCCGACACCGGCGCGCCGCCGATCGACGCGCTGGTCACCGACGACACGTCGGTGGACGCGAGGTCGGGGTGATCGAGCAACATCCGGATCATGGCCGGCACCGCGAACAGGCGGGTGACGCGGTGGGTGGCGATGAGGCGCAGCACCTCGCCGGGATCGAAGCGGGGCAGCATGACGTGGGTGCCGCCGAGGCCGGTGAGGTAGTGCGGGGTACCCCATCCGTTGACGTGGAAGAGGGGAACGATGTGGAGGATCACGTCGTCGCCGCTGATGGTGTTGGTCAACGCGCTGTGCACGGCGTGGAGGTACAGGTTGCGATGGGTGAGCACCGCTCCCTTCGGCATGCCGGTCGAACCGCTGGTGAAGAAGATCTCGGCCGCGGCTCGTTCGTCGACCGTCGGCGGGTCGAGGGCGTCCCCGGACTGCCGGGCCAGGGCCGCTTCGAACTCGTCGCCGAGGACGACCTCCCGCACGGGCGCCCCGGGCGACGGGTGCTGCGGATGGCGGAACAGGACGGTGGCGCCGGACTGGTCGAGGATCGAGGTCAGTTCGGGAGCGGACAGTCGGATGTTGAGGGGGAGCAGCACGGCGCCGGCGAGCAGGACCGCGTAGTAGGCCTCCAGGAGCTCGTGGGTGTTCCCGCACAGCCAGGCGACGACGTCGCCCGGCCCCACGTCGAGCTCGTCGCGGAGCAGGCGGGCCTGGCGGTCGCACCGCTCGGCGAACGCTCGGTACGTCCATTGCTGCTCGCCGTCGATGACCCCGACGCGGTCCGGGAAGATCCGGCGGGCCCGGGTGAGGAAGTCGATCGGGGTGAGCGGGACCTCCACTACGACCAGATTCCCCGACGCTCGAAGACGGCGCGGAGCACGGCCGGACGATCGGTCATGATGCCGTCGACCCCGACGTCGAGCAGGCGTTCCATCTCGTCCTCGTCGTCGATCGTCCACACGTGGACCACGATCCCGTGGCGATGGGCGACGTCCACGAGCTCGGGAGTGGCCAGCGGGCGCCCGTTGGGATCGGTGGGCGGGATCTGCGCCGCCTGCGATCGGAAGGTGACCGACTCGCCCTGGAACGCGCGGATCAGCCCGACCAGTTCGTCGGGTCCCATGCCGGTGCACAGCCGGGGTCCGAGGGCCGCCCGGATGCGGTCGGTGCGCTCGTCGGAGAAGGACCCCACGCAGACCCGGTCGATGCTCTGCGTCCGGCGCAGCACCTCGATGAGGGGATCGACCGACGTATCCGCCTTGGGATCGATGTTCACCCGGACGTCGGGCCACGTGCCGAGGACGTCCTCGAGCAGCGGGATGGGCTCGCGTCCGTCGACGCGAGCTCGGCCGACCTCCGACCAGGGGAGCTCGGCGATGGCGCCTTGACGGTCGGTGACGCGATCGAGGTGGTCGTCGTGGAAGGCGACGAGCACGCCGTCGGCGGTGGCGTGGACGTCGGTCTCGAGGTACCGGTACCCGAGCCGGACGGCGTGCTCGAACGCGGGAAGGGTGTTCTCCGGGGCCTCCGAGGCGCCCCCGCGGTGGGCGAAGGGAATCGGCCCGGGATGATCGAGGAACGGGAACGAGGCCATCGCGCGCTGACGGTAGCGTCGGGCGGTGCCCGCCACTCCCACCCCGGCCTCGTCCCCGACCGGTGGCTGGCCGTTCCGTCGGGTCTGCGTGTTCTGCGGCTCTTCTCCGGGTACCGATCCCGCCTACCGCGAGGCGGCCATCGCCACGGGACGGCTCCTCGGCGAGCACGGCATCGGTCTGGTCTACGGCGGCGGCTCGGCCGGCCTGATGGGCGCACTGGCCGAGGCTGCCCTCGAGGCCGGCGGCGACGTGACCGGGATCCTGCCGGCTGGCCTGTTCCCGGACGGCGTCACGGCCAGTCCGCGGCGTGCCCACCACGCGGGCACGTTCCGGATGGAGGAGGCGGCCGACATGCACGCCCGCAAGGCGCGCTTCCATGCCCTGGGGGACGCGTTCATGGTGCTGCCCGGAGGCATCGGAACGCTGGAGGAGATGAGTGAGGTGGCGACGTGGGCCCAGATCGGCATTCACGACCGCGCCATCGGCTTCCTCGACGTGAACGGGTACTTCGACGCCCTGCTGGCATGGTTCGACCGCGCGGTTGCCGACGGCTTCCTCCGTCGATCGGCGCGTGAGCAACTCCACATCGCATCCGATCCGGCGGCCCTGCTCGACCAGCTCGCCGCCCATCGTCCGGTGACGGAGGACAAGTGGATCGGTCCGTGACGATCGAGCCCTCGCTCGAGCGCCGGATCCAGCTCGCCGCGCTGACCACCGCGCTGGTGGGCACGCTCCCGGTCTTCCTCACGGGGGCTCTCGCCGTCCAGATCGGCCAGGACATCCGGTTGGGACCAGCCCGGCTGGGCATCGCCTCGGGCACGTTCTTCGCCGCGGCGGCCTGCGGGTCGGCGCTCATGGGCCGCCTCGCCGAGCGCGTGGGACCGGGACGGGCGATGCGGACCGCCGCATCATCGAACGCGGTGCTGCTCGCCGCGATCGCCATCGCTCCGAGCTACTCGGTCCTGTTGGTCCTGCTCCTGGCGGCCGGCTTCGCCAACGCCCTGGCCCAGGTCGGAGCCAACCTGCTGGTCGCCCGGGGCATCAACCCGCTCCGCCAGGGCTGGTCGCTGGCCATCAAGCAGGCGGGCGTGCCGGCGGGGACCTTGCTCGGCGGGCTGGCGGTGCCCGTCCTCGGGGTCACGGTCGGGTGGCGCTGGGCCTACGTGGCCGGTTCCGCCGGGGCCGCCCTCGCCGCCCGGGCGGTTCCCACCGGGGTCGTGCCGGCGGCGGGACGCCGGACCAGCAACGCTCGCGAGGGCGACGTGCCCCTGGGCCCGCTGGTGATCCTGGCCGTGGCGGTCGGCTTCGCGGCCGCGGCGAACGGCACCCTGGCCACGTTCCTGGTGAGCGCAGGGGTGGAGGCGGGGTTGGGGGAGTCGGCGGCCGGTCTGGTGCTCACCTTCGGGGCCACCATGGGCATCACGATGCGTCTCCTGGCCGGCCGGCGGGCCGATCGTCGGGGAGGCCGGCACCTCCCGGTCGTCACCCTGCTCCTCGGCGGGGGCGCGGTCGGCTACCTGCTGCTGGCCCCGGGCACGGTGCCCACCCACCTGGTCGGCGCCGCCATCGCCTTCGGTTCCGGCTGGGCGTGGCCCGGTCTGTTCAACCTGGCCATCGTGCGGCTCAATCCCGGGGCGCCGGCGGCGGCCACCGGCATCACCCAGACCGGTGTCTACGTCGGAGCCCTGTCCGGCCCGGTCCTCTTCGGCCTGGTGGTCGACGCGTGGGGCTACGGCCCGGCGTGGACCATGGCCGCGGTGTCATCGGCGCTGGCTGCGCTCGGCGTCCTCTACGGGCGACGCCAGGTCGTCGCCTGGCGGAGCGGACGCTGACCGGACGTCTCGTCGCAACGTGGGAGCTCCCCGGACCGGAGGCACAGCCGAAGGGAGGAAGCTCCAGTCAGATGATGCCCGACTCGTGGCCCTGCCAGTACTCGTCCTTGAGGAGCCGCTTGTAGAGCTTGCCCGTGGGGTGGCGGGGCAGCTCGGGCCGGAAGTCGATCGTCCGGGGGCACTTCACGTCGGCCAGCTTCTCGCGGCAGTAGGCGATCAGCTCGCGTTCGAGCTCGGGGGTGCCTTCGATGCCGTCGGCCGTCTGCACCACCGCCTTGACCTCCTCGCCGAAGTCCTCGTTGGGGACTCCGAACACGGCCACGTCGAACACCTTCGGGTGGAGGGCGAGGACGTTCTCGGCCTCCTGGGGGTAGATGTTCACCCCGCCGGAGATGATCATGTACGCCTTGCGGTCGGTGAGGTAGAGGAACCCGTCCTCGTCGAGGCGGCCCACGTCGCCGAGCGTGCTCCACCCGCGGCCCTGCGGGTCACGCGAGCTGGCCGTCTTCTCCGGGTCGTTGTGGTATTGGAAGGTGGCGGCGGCCTCGCCTTCGAAGTAGATGGTGCCCGGTTCACCGACCGGCAGTTCCTCGCCGTCGTCACCGACGATGTGCACGGTGCCGATGAGCGCTTTGCCGACCGTGCCGGGGTGGGCCAGCCAGTCCTCCGAGTTGGTGTAGATGAAGCCGTTGCCCTCGGTGCCCGCGTAGTACTCGTGCAGCACCGGGCCCCACCACTCGATCATCCGGCGCTTGACCTCGACCGGGCACGGCGCGGCCGCGTGGACCGCGGCCTGCATCGACGAGACGTCGTAGCGCTCGCGGACGTCGTCGTCGAGCTTCAGCATCCGGATGAACATCGTGGGCACCCACTGGCTGACGGTGACCCGGTACTCCTCGATGAGCCGGAGCGCGGTCTCGGGATCGAATCGTTCCATCACCACCACGGTGGCGCCGCCCATGTGCGCTCCCATGCAGAATCGCAGCGGAGCGGCGTGGTAGAGCGGGGCGGGGGAGAGGTAGACCGAATCGGCGGTCAGACCGAAGAGCAGGGCCATGAGTCCGTACACCGAGGAGCCCGAATCCTCGAGCGGCCGATCGGGGAGTTGGGTCTTGACCCCCTTGGGGCGACCGGTGGTGCCCGAGCTGTAGAGCATGTCGGCGCCCGCGACCCGGTTCGGGAGCGGCTCGGCCGGCTGGGCGGCCACCATCTCCTCGTACGAGGCGTATCCGTCGGCCACCCCGTCCATCATGAGCCAGGTCTCGACCCCCGGGGCCTGACCGAGCACCGCAACCGCCGCGTCCGTCTTGTAGGCCGACGTGATGAACGCCTTCGCCCCACAGTCATTGAGGATGTACTGCATCTCGTCGTCGTTGAGACGGGAGGACATCGCCGTGTAGTAGAGACCGGCGTAGTGGCACCCCCACGCCACCGCGAGGAAGTTCGGGTGGTTCTCCAGGCAGAACGCCACGTGGTCGCCCGGCTGCAGACCCACCGACCGGAAGAGCTGGCTGAGCCGGTTGGCGTGGTCGTCGAGCTCCCGGTAGGTGATGACCTGACCGTCGGTGGCCATGATCACGGCCGGGTGGTCGGGTCGGGTCTCGGCAAAAGCACCGGGATACATCGGGGGGATCTCCTCGTTCGGTGTCGACGGCGCTCCGGGTGGAGCGTGGCGGTACAGATTGTCCCGGTCCGCCTTCCCGGCGCACGTTCACCAGGCGAGGGCTACGGTGGGCCGACGTGGAGCTGACGGAGCGGTTCGCCGACACGTTCGGACGAGAACCCTTCCGCCTCGACGAAGCCTGCGCCCTGATCGGGGCCCACGGGGGCGTCGACGTCGACGTCGACGCAGTGCTCGCCCGGCTCGACGATCTCGCCGCGCTGGTCCCGCAGCCCACCCTCGAGGACCTGCTCGCCACGCTGTTCGGCGTCTGCGGCTTCACCGGTGATCACGAGTCCTACTACGACCCGCGGAACTCCTATCTGCACGAGGTGCTCGAGCGGAAGCGGGGCATCCCCATCACGCTGTCGGTGCTGGTGATCGAGGTGGGTCGTCGCATCGGCATCGCCATCGACGGCATCGGGACGCCGGCGCACTTCGTGGTCCGGACCGCGGCGGAGCCGTACCGGTACGTCGACGCGTTCGGCGGCGGCCAGATCCTCGATCGGGCCGAACTCGCCGACCTCTTCGCCGCGCTCGCCCCGGGTCTCGAGATCGACCCGTACCTCGCGCCGCTGGCCGGACCGGAGATCATCCGACGCGTGCTCGGGAACCTGGTCGCGGTCCACCGTCAGCGGGGCGATCGCGACGGGTTGCTGTGGGCCACCCAGCTGCGGACCCTGGTCCCGGGCTGCGATGCCGACGATCGGCGTGTCTTCGGCGGTGCGCTCGCCGCCAGCGGGGACTTCGTGCGCGCCGCGAAGGTGCTCGAGTCCATCGTCGACGAGGGCCAGACCGCCGATCCCGAGCGCGAGCTGGCCCAGGCCCAGCAACTCCGCGCCCGGCTGAACTGAGCCCGTAATTCGTTCGTCGGGGGGTGGGTGGGGCCGGGTACGGTGCGCGCCCGTCGTCGGAGGAGAGGAGCGCGAACCCATGTCTGCCGTGACCGAGCGCTCATCCTTCGACCGCGCCTCCCGGAGGGGCTGACACCGCGACCTGGCTCGTGGACGGTCGGAGCAACCCGATCGTTCCAGACCCAGGAGACAACGGTGTCCACCACCCCTTCATGGCTCGTCGTCGAAGCCGACGACGAGACCGATCTCGGCGTCCTGCGCTCCGGCAAGGAGGCCCAGATCAACGTCATCGAGCGCACCGGCCCGGACGGTCGCACGTGCCTCGTCGCCCGCAAGCGCTACCTCCCCCGATCAGTGAGCACGAAGGGCCAGCTCGAGGCCATGGGCGTGCAGCGGGCCTCGGCGTTCCACAACGACGTCCGCTACCGCGAGGGCCGGCAGTTCCGCAAGAGCCGCGACCGTCGCGCCGTCGAGGCCATGACCACCTACGGCAAGCGGCTGCTCCAGGATCGCTGGACCGGCCACGAGCACGATGTCATGACCGTGCTGCACGCCGCCGGTTGTCCGGTGCCCTACCCCATCGGGTTCACGTCGTTCGACGGAGCCGATTGCTTCGACATGGAGTACCTCGGTGACCGCGAGGGCGCGGCGCCGCAGTTGGCGCGAGCCCGGCTCACGCCCGCACAGGTCCGCATCGCCTGGGACCAGG
Organism: uncultured Acidimicrobiaceae bacterium; assembly: GCA_963731885.1. Taxonomy (GTDB): domain Bacteria; phylum Actinomycetota; class Acidimicrobiia; order Acidimicrobiales; family Salinilacustritrichaceae; genus Salinilacustrithrix. The sequence continues at coordinate 13,330 of CAVSXR010000053.1, forward strand.
TGCTGGACGGTCTGCGCACCATGACCGCGGCGGGCTGGGCGCACGGCGACCTGTCGTCGTACAACCTCCTGTGGTGGGACGACCGCCTGTGGTTCATCGACTTCCCCCAGGCTGTCGACATCGCCGCCAACCCCGGCGGGCTCGAGTTCCTGCATCGGGACGTCGTCAACGTGTGCGGCTGGTTCGCCCGACACGGCGTCGACGAGGACGCGGAGGAGGTGTTCGCCGGCCTCCTCGTCCACTGGGGATGACAACCTCTCCCGGCCGAACCGAGCGGAGTTGACCGGACGGTCAAGTTCACCGTTACGATCAACAGATGGCCGTCACCGAAGCAGAACCCACCACCGACGAAGCTCGCGTCGACGCGGCGATCGAGCGCCTGCTCGCGGAGCATCCGCCGGCCGATACGTCCGCGGTCGAGTTCCTCGGCGCCCAGTTCGACGCCGGCCTCGCCTGGGTCCACTACGACGAGGGCTTCGGCGGCCTCGGCCTCGCGGCCCGCCACCAGAAGACGATCAACGAGCGACTCCACGCGGCCGGTGCGCCCAACGCCATGGCCCGCAACCCCATCGGGCACGGCATGTCGGCGCCCACCGTCTACACCCATGGCTCCGAGGCCCAGAAGCGGCGCTACCTGCGGCCGCTGTTCACGGGCGAGGAGATCTGGTGCCAGCTCTTCTCCGAGCCGGGCGCCGGATCCGACGTCGCCGGCCTGTCGACCCGGGCGGTCAAGGACGGCGAGGAGTGGGTGGTGAACGGCCAGAAGGTCTGGACCACCCTCGCCCACGTGGCCAGCTTCGGCACCCTGGTGGCACGCAGCGACCCCGACCAGCCCAAGCACAAGGGGCTGACGCATTTCGTCGTCGACATGCACGCCCCCGGCGTCGAGGTGCGGCCCCTGCGGCAGATGACCGGCGACGCCGAGTTCAACGAGGTGTACTTCACCGACGCCCGCATCCCCGACTCCGAGCGGCTCGGCGATGTCGGCGAGGGGTGGCGGGTCGCCATCACCACCTTGATGAACGAGCGGGTGTCCATCGGCGGGACGATCCCGCCGCGGGGCTCCGGCGCCATCGGCAACGTGGTCGAGGTCTGGAAGGAGCACGCCGACCCCGGAGATGCCGCCCGCAAGGACGACCTCATGAAGCTGTGGATCCGGGCGGAGATCTCGCGACTCACCAACATCCGGGCCAGCCAGAACCGCAAGGTGGGCAACCCGGGTCCGGAAGGGTCGGTCGGGAAGCTGGCCAGCGCGGAGCTGAACAAGGACCTCTACGCCTTCGCCGTGAACTGCATGGGTCCGGAGGGTCAGCTCTACGGTTCCTACGAGATGGAGCGGACCGGCCACACCGGCCTCGCCGGCGTGCCGACCCAGCAGCTCTTCCTGCGGATGCGGGCCAACTCGATCGAGGGCGGCACCACCGAGATCATGAAGAACATCCTCGGTGAGCGGGTGCTCGGGCTGCCCGGCGACGTTCGGACCGACAAGGACGTGGCCTGGTCCGAGGTGCCCCGCAACTGAGTTCAGGGTCTGCGGCTCCGCCGCAGCCGTGCCGGCTGCTCGCTGGCGCTCCCGACGCCGGCGGTGTGCAGGGTCTGCGGCTTCGCCGCCGCGCGCTCAGGCGTCCCGGCCGGGGCGCCACGAGCGGTTCCGCTTCTTCTCCGCCTGCTGACGCTTGGCCTCGAGCCGTCGGCGCTGCGACCCTCGGGTCGGCTTGGTGGGCCGCCGGGTGCGCCGGGGGCGGGAGGCACCGTCGACGATCTCGGCGAGGCGCTTGCGGGCGAGCTGGCGGTTGCGGAACTGCGATCGCGAGTCGGCCGAGCTGGCTCGCACGGTGTCGCCGTGTGCCGTCCGCAGTCGTTCGGTCACCGCGTCGGGGAGTCCGGCCGCGTCGAGGTCGAGCTCGACGGTGACGTTGGTGTCGGAGGTGTTGGCGTGCTGGCCCCCGGGGCCGCCCGAGCGGGTCGCCCACCACGACACGGCTGCGGCGGGGATCCGTACCCCTCGGCTGGTCACCAGATCGTCCTCCGCAGCCATGGGCGGGAGTCTGCCAGCCGGCGTCCCCGTACCCGACCGCCTGTCGTCGGTCTGAACGTGGGGCGGCCACCGGCCGGCGCGTCGGTATGGTTCGACCGTGGATCGCAGGACGAAGATCGTGGCCACCATCGGACCCGCGTCCGATTCGGAGGAGATCCTGGAGGAACTGATCCTCGCCGGCGTCGACGTCTGCCGGCTCGGTCTCGCCCACGGCACCATCGAGGAGCACCAGGCCCGCATCACGCGCATCCGGAAGGTGGCGGCCGCGCTCGACCGGCCCATCGCCATCCTGGGTGATCTCCCCGGGCCCAAGATCCGCATGGGCCCCGTCCTCGACGAGGCCGGCTTGTTCCTCACCGAGGGCAACCGGCTCGAGGTCCGCCCGGGCAGCGCCGCCACCACGAGCGACCACATCCACGTCGACTACGACCACGTGGTCGAGGACGTCGACATCGGCGACACCCTGGTGCTCGGCGACGGGAGCGTGCGGCTGGTCACGGTCGAGAAGTCGGCCGACTGCCTGGTCGTCGAGGTCGAACACGGCGGCCGCATCCAGGGCCGCCCGGGGGTGACGCTGCCGTCCGGCCGCCTGCGGGTGTCGGTCCCCACCGCGCAGGACATCGAGCTCATCGACGCCCTGGCCGCCGACCTGGACTTCCTGGCCGCGTCGTTCGTCCGCTCGGCCGACGAGGTCGAGGCGGTCAAGGCCCGGGCCGGCAACACCCCAGTGGTGGCCAAGATCGAGACCAAGGCGGCGGTCGACGCCCTCGACGCCATCGTCAACATGGCCGACGCGGTGATGGTGGCTCGTGGCGACCTGGGCAACGAGTGCGACATCGCCGAGGTCCCGCATCTCCAGAAGAGGATCATCAAGCGGGGTGTCGCGTTCGGGGTCCCGGTGATCACGGCCACGCAGATGCTCGAGTCGATGATCCACTCGCCGTCGCCCACCCGGGCGGAGGCCACCGATGTCGCCAACGCGGTCTTCGACGGCACCACCGCGGTGATGCTCTCGGCCGAGACCGCCATCGGTCATGACCCGGTGCTGGTCATCAAGACCATGTCACACCTGTGCCTGCGGGCCGAGGCCGCCGCCGACTACGAGACCTGGGGCGCCCAGCTGGGGCGCATCCAGGGTCAGGTCCAGCTCGACCTGAGCACCAAGATCACCGCCGGCATGAGCCATGCCGCCTGGCGCCTGGCCACCGAGCTCGAGCTCGATGCCATCTTGTCGTGCACCAACTCGGGCTACACCGCCCGGGCCATCTCCCGCTATCGACCCCCGAGTGTCCTGGTCGGCGCCAGCCCGCTGGAGAGCACGGTGCGCCAGCTCAGCCTGGTGTGGGGCACGCATCCACTGAAGATGGACGAGTACGCCACCACCGACGAGATGGTGTGGCACGTGGTGGAGAAGTCCCTCCGGGCCGGTTTCATCAAGCACGGCGACCTCGTGGCGGTGCTCGCCGGCGCGCCCGACAGCGGAACCGGCACGACCGACGTGTTGCGCGTGGTTCGGGTCGAGCGGCTCGGGAAGTGAGCACGGCCGGCGCCGGCCGGGACCACTGCTGGCAGACCGCCGACGGTGACGGGCCGCACGTCGTCCTCGTCCACGGCACGATGGACCGCGCATCGAGCTTCGGTCGGGTGGTGCGAAAGCTCGACGGCTTCCGGGTCATCCGCTACGACCGTCGTGGGTACGGGCACTCGCTCGGACTCGGACCGCCGACGAGCTTCACCCAACAGGTCGACGACCTGCTCGACGTCGTCGGCGATGGTCCCGCCCTCGTGGCCGGGCACTCCTACGGCGGGACGATCGCGTTGGCCGCGGCGCAGCGGGCCCCCACCGTGGTCGTGGGCGTGGTGGCGTACGAGCCGCCGATGCCGTGGCGCGACTGGTGGCCGTCCGGGAGTGCCGGCGCCAGCGCAGCGGCCAGCGCCGACAGCCCACAGGACGCGGCCGAGCGGTTCATGCGACGCATGATCGGCGACCAGCGCTGGGAGCGGTTGCCCCCGTCGACGCGCGCCGCCCGGCGGGCCGAGGGCCCGACGCTGGTGGCGGAGATGTCGCACACCCGGACGCCCGGCGAGCCGTGCATGGAGCCGAGGTCGATCACCGTTCCGGTGCTGGCGGCCCACGGCACCGAGGGGGCGGCGTACCACGGCCGTTCCGCCGAGGTCGTCGCCGCCGAGGCGCCGTCCGGTGCCCTGGTCGTCCTCGACGGTGCTGGCCACGGGGCCCATCTCACCCATCCGGCCGCGTTCGCCGGCCTGATCGAGCGCCTCGCCGTGACCGTGGGATGGCGAGCCGGTTGACGACGGC
>CAVSXR010000054.1:0-86689 GCA_963731885.1 uncultured Acidimicrobiaceae bacterium
GGCCCACGATCTTCGCTCCAGCACCGGAGAACGTGGTGCCAGAACGGTTCAAGAAGGTGGTGCCAGAACGGTTCAGGGGGTGGGCAGAGCAGGAGACGGGCGGCGGTGTCCATCTCGCTGCGGACCCAGTCGAGGTCGCCGACCCCCGACGTCCACGACACCAGGCACGAGAACCAGACGTGGCCGAGGACCCGGATGGTGTCGTGGGTGCGACCCGAATCGGGGTCGTCGGGGAACGCGGCACCCATGATGCGGTACATCACCTCGGTGACCTCCTGGGTCACCCGGGCCGCGGCGCCGTCGTCGGAGGTCTGGGCCGCGACCACGGCCGCGGCCAGGGCCGGGTCCCGCTCCACCGAGCGAAGGGCCCGGTGCAACACGTCGAGCACTCGGTCGCAGGCGCTCTCCCCCACCGGTGGGCGGGTGGTGAGGGTGCGTTCGAGGTCGAGCATCCATTCGAGCATCGCCGCCACCAGGAGGTGGTCCTTCGACGAGAAGTAGCGGTAGATCGTCCCCAGGGCGACCTCCGCCTCGGTGCTGACGTCGCGCATCTGCACCGCCTCGTACCCGCCCCGGGCCGCCAGCTCGAGGGCGGCCCGGATCACCCGCAGGCGCCGGTCGCGCTGCGACTCGGTGAGACCCTCGGTGGACTCGACGACCATCGCGGGAACCTACCCGGACGCCCGGACGAGGTCCCGGAACGGCACGCCCCGATCGGCGCTCGGTTCGGACGGCAGCCCGAGCACCTGCTCGCCCACGATGTTGCGCTGGATCTCGTCGCTGCCCCCGGCGATGTGGAGCGACGGGCTGTGCAGGAAACGCTTCGACCACATGCCCCGCGCCGGCAACACGTCGCCCGCGAGGGTGGCCAGCGGGCCCTGGATGGTCAGGGCGGCCGCGGTCAGCGCGCTGAGGTGCTGGGCGTAGGCCAGCTTCATGACCGAGGCCTCCGGTCCGGGCCGGGTGCCCCGGCTCAGCGCGGTGAGCGTCCGGTAGCGCAGGAAGCGCAGCACCTCCTGGCCGACCTGGGCCCGGGCGAGGAGGTCGCGGACGAGCGGATCGTCGGTCCGGCGCAGCTGGCGCGCCAGGTCGATCAGCGCAGCGGCGTCGACACCGGTGGAGCCTCCGGCGATGGCGCCCCGCTCGGCGGTGAGCGTGGTCTTGGCCGGCGCCCAGCCCCCACCGATCTCCCCCACGATGTTCGTCACCGGGATCCGCACCTCGTCGAGGAAGACCTCGGCGAAGTGGGCGTCACCCGTCATCTGCCGCAGCGGCCGCGGTTCGATGCCCGGCGAGGCCATGTCGACCAGGAAGTAGGTGATGCCCTCTCGCTTGGGGACGTCGGGGTCGGTCCGGGCCAGCAGGATGCCCCACGCCGCCCGGGACACCGCCGACGTCCAGACCTTCTGGCCGGTCACGACGAACTCGTCGCCGTCGCGGACCGCCCGGGTCGACAGCGAGGCCAGGTCGGAGCCGGCGCCGGGTTCCGAGAACAGCTGGCACCACAGCTCGTCGCCTCGGAGCATCGGAGCCAGGAAGCGAGCCTGCTGGGCCGGTGAGCCGTGCCGCAGCAGGGTGGGGCCCACCATGCCCAGCGCGATCACGAACGGACCGGAGGTGACCCCGAACGCGGCCTGCTCCTGGTTGAAGATCGACTGGAAGATCGGCGGCTTCCCCTGGCCGCCCGCCGCCACGGGCCAGCTGAGGGCGGCCCAGCCGGCGGCGTGGAGGGTGCGCTGCCAGGCGCGGGCCCGCTCGACGTAGGCGTCCTCGTCGAGGTCGCCGAACGAGCCCACCGAGAAGTCGTCCGGGCTCCCCTTGGCGACGGCGTTGGCCTCCAACCAGGCCCGGGCCTCGGCCCGGAACGCGGCTTCTGGTTCGGAGTCGCCGATGTGCACGGGGGCTAGATTAGAACACGTTCTAGTTCGGCACGGCGCCAGGTGATCTCGTGCCGGGCGGTGAACCATCCCCGGTCACCAGACGCCAGCCAGCAGCAACGAGGAGCACCATGCAACGCCTGTCCGGTCTCGACACCGCATTCCTGACCTTCGAGACCCCATCGGTCCACATGCACGTGGCCCAGACAGCGATCTTCGACCCCTCGACGGTGCCCGGCGGCTACGAGTTCGCCAAGATCAAGGACCACATCCAGAGCCGGCTCCACCTCGTCCCGCCCTTCCGCCGCCGGATCGTGGAGGTCCCGTTCAACCTGAACCACCCGGTGTGGATCGAGGATCCCGACTTCGACATCGACTACCACGTGCGCCGGGTCGGCGTGCCCGCGCCCGGCTCGCTCCGCGACCTCTCCGAGCTCGCCGGCCGCATCGCCTCCCGCCCCCTCGACCGCTCGCGGCCCCTGTGGGAGTCCTACATCTGCGAGGGAATGGAGAACGGCTGGATCGGCGTCATCACCAAGATGCACCACTGCGCCGTCGACGGGGTGTCCGGTGCCGAGTTGATGGCGAGCCTGTTCGACCTCACCCCCGACGCCCCGATCCCGGCGCCGCCGGCGGACCGCGAACCCGATCACCTGCCGTCCGATCTCGAGCTGGTGGGTCACGCCGTCAGCAGTCGGATCAGACGTAGCGTCAAGCTCCTCCCCCTCCTCGGGCAGACGGTCTCCACCGCGGCGAACCTGGTGCAGCGTCACCGGGACCCCGACGCGGTGGTCGGTGCCGTGCCGCTCACCGCACCCCGTACGCCGTGGAACGCGGCCATCACCCCGCATCGCAAGGTGTCTTTCGCCAAGGTCGAGCTCGCCGACGTGAAGGCGATCAAGGACCACTTCGGCGTCACCGTGAACGATGTCGTCCTCGCGCTGATGGGCGGGACGTTGCGGAAGTACCTCGAGTCCAAGGACCTGCTGCCGAACGAGCCACTCATCGCGGTGTGTCCGATCTCGGTCCGCACCGAGGCGGAGGTCGGCGAGACCAACAATCGGGTGTCGGCCATGTTCACGACGCTCGCCACCGACGTCGACGATCCCGAGGCTCGGCTTCAGCGGATCCACGAGACGACGCGCGGCGCCAAGGAGGATCACAACGCCATCGGGGCGTCGTTCCTCACCGAGTGGGCCGAATACGCCGCGCCCACGACGTTCGCGCTGGCCTCCCGCCTCTACAGCCAGCTCAACCTGGCCGATCGGCACCGTCCCATCCACAACGTCGTCATCTCCAACGTGCCCGGCCCGCCGATTCCCCTCTACTACGGCGGCGCCGAGCTGGTGGCCGCCTACCCCATGGGACCGATCATGGAAGGGGCGGGACTCAACATCACCGTGATGTCGTACCGGGAGCGCGTCGACATCGGATTCATGGCGTGTCGCGAGCTGGTACCCGACGTCTGGGACCTCCCCGACCACGTCGATGCCGCCATGGCCGAGCTGCTGGCCGCGGCCGGGCTGGCCTCGGTGGTCGATGCGCCCGCCCCGGCGCCGGCTGCCGCCTCGAAGAAGGCAGCGACCAAGAAGCGGGCCCCGCGCAAGAAGGCGGCCGTCAAGAAGAGGGCACCCGTCAAGAAGAAGGCGCGCCGACCAAGAAGAAGGCCGCGACGAAGATCTGACGCGGCGTCAGAAACCACTACCATCGCCGCATGGCCTTCCAGCTCGCCGACCTGTTCGAGCACGCCGTCGACGCCGTGCCCGATCGTCTCGCTCTGGTCTGCGGTGATCAGCGGCGGACCTACGCCGAGCTGGAGGAACGGGCCAACCGCGCCGCCCACCTGCTGTCGTCGTGCGGGGTCGGGGCCGGCGACTTCGTCGGGCTCTACGCCACCAACTCCGCGGCGCACGTGGAGGTGATGCTCGCCTGCTACAAGCTGCGAGCCACCCCGGTGAACATCAACTTCCGCTACGTCGAGCACGAGCTGCAGTACCTGTGCCAGGACGCCGGTCTCGCCGCCCTGGTCCACGACGCCGCCCTCGGCGAGCGCGTGGTCGCGGTGATCGACGAGATCCCGCCCATGAAGGCCCGGATCTCGTTGCTGGGACCCTTCGGCGGCTCGATCGACTACGACGCCACCCTGGCCGAACACCCGGCCGAACGCGACTTCGGCGAACGCAGCGGCGACGACCTCTACGTCTGTTACACCGGCGGCACCACCGGGATGCCCAAGGGTGTCGTCTGGCGCCACGAGGACGTGTTCTTCGCTCTCGGTGGCGGCTACGACGCCTACACCGACGAGCCGGTCCCCCACGATCGCTTCCTGGCCGAGCGGACGGCGGCCGGCGAGAGCATCCAGTTGCGCAGTCTCACCCTTCCGCCGCTGATGCACGGCGCCGGTCAGTGGGGAAGCATGCGCTTCTTCTTCGAGGGCAACGTGGTGGTGTTCCAGGAGCGCTTCGATCCCCGAGCGGCGTGGGAGCTCATCGAGCGCGAGCAGCTGACCAACATCATGATGACGGGTGACGCCATGGCCCGGCCCCTGATCGAGGCGCTGAGGGAGATCGACGCCGAGCGGGAGATCGACCTCAGCTCGTTGTTCGTGATCGCGTCCTCCGCCGTCGTGTTCTCGCAGTCGGTCAAGAACGAGTTCCTCGACCGGCTGCCGAACGTGATGATCTTCGACTCCATCGGCTCCACCGAGACCGGCCAGAACGGCATGACCACCGTGACCCGCGACGGCGTGATGAACGCAGGGGGGCCCACGGTGGCGGCGTCGCCGGAAGCCGTGGTCCTCGACGACGCCAACGTGCCGATCGCGCCCGGCACCGGCGTACCCGGCCGTCTCGCTCGCACCGGCCACATCCCGCTGCGCTACCACAACGACCCCGAGAAGTCGGCGGCCACGTTCGTCACCGGACCGGACGGCACCCGCTACGCGGTGGCCGGCGACAAGGTGCTGCTCGAGGCCGACGGCACCATCACCCTGCTCGGTCGCGACTCGGTCTGCATCAACTCCGGTGGCGAGAAGATCTTCACCGAGGAGGTCGAGGCGGTGGTACGGGCCCATCCCGACGTCTACGACGCCATCATCGTCGGCGTCCCCGACGAGCGCTGGGGACAGCGGGTGGCGGCCGTCGTCCAGGCCCGGCCCGGAGCCGAGGTGAGCCTGGAGTCGCTCGACGCCCATTGCCGTGGGTCGCTGGCTGGTTACAAGGTCCCTCGCCAGCTCCACCTCGTCGATGCGGTGAAGCGCTCGGAGGCCGGCAAGCCCGACTACCGCTGGGCCACCGCCATCGCCACCCCCTGAATCTGTCGTCAGCGGGTCACACCCGTGATGACGGGCCCACGAAATATCCGGTGGGGGTCAGGTGCCGGTGAAGTTGGGCGGGCGCTTCTCCTTGAACGCCAGCGGGCCTTCCTTGGCGTCGTTGGTGGCGAACACCGGCAGGCCGATCTCGAGCTCGCGGGCCAGACCCTCGGTCTCGGGCAGCTCGCGGGTCTCTCGCAGCGACCGCAGCACGGCCTGCACCGCCAGCGGGCCGTTGGCCGCCACCTGCTCGGCGAGGTCGCGGGCCACGTCGAGGGCGGTGCCGTCGGGCACCAGGTGGCCGATGAGGCCGACGTCCTTGGCCTCCTGGGCGCTCACCATGCGCCCGGTGAGGAGCATGTCGGCGGCCACGGTGTAGGGGATCTGCCGCGACAGCCGGACCGTCGAGCCGCCGAGGGGGAAGATCCCCCTGCGCACCTCGGCCACGCCGAAGGTGGCGGACTCCCCCGCGACGCGGATGTCCATGGCCTGGAGCATCTCGGTCCCGCCGGCGACGCAGTACCCCTCGACCGCGGCGACGATGGGCTTGCCCGGTTTGTCCTGGCGGAGCAGGGCCTTCCAGTGCAGGTCGGGATCGGCCTGGAACCGCGGGGTCCACTCGTTGTCGCCGTACCCGCCCGCCATCTCCTTGAGGTCGGCACCGGCGCAGAAGTCGCCGCCGGCTCCGGTGACGATCACCACCCGGATGTCGGGGTTGCGATCGACCTCCACCCAGGCGTCGGCCATCCGGACCAGCATCTCGCCCGAGATGGCGTTCTTGGCCTCGGGCCGGTTGAGGGTGAGGATGGCCACGTGACCGTCGACATCGAGACGGGCGTGCGGAGCGTGGGAGGCAGCCGGCATCGACGTCACGAACCCATGTAGGCGGCTTCGAGCTCGTCGGCGATGTCGGCGGGCTCACCCACCGCGGTGATCCGACCGTGGAGCATGATGGCGGCGTAGTCGGCGACCCCGAGCACGGTCCGGGCGAACTGCTCGACCACCAGGATCGACACCCCACCGTGGGCGATCTCGGCCACGATCTCGTACAGCTCCTCGACGATGAGCGGTGCCAGGCCCATCGACAGCTCGTCGAGGAACAACAGGCTCGGGTCGACGGCGAGGCCCCGGGCCATGGCGAGCATCTGCTGCTCGCCGCCGGACAGCGTCCCGGCCAGCTGGCTGCGGCGTTCCTGCAGCCGCGGGAAGGTGGCGTACGCCCGCTCCTCGACCTGCTCGAGATCGGCGCCGGCGAAGGTCACCATCCGCAGGTTCTCGCGGACCGTGAGGTTGGGGAACACGCCGCGCCCCTCGGGGATGGTGCACACCCCGAGGCGGGCGAGCGCGTCGGGGCTGGCGCCGTTGACGTGGCGGCCGGCCAAGTGAACGCAACCCGACGTCACCGGAAGCTGCCCGGACGCCACCTTGAGGGTCGTGGTCTTGCCGCCACCGTTGGGGCCCAGCAGGGCCACGACCGAGCCTTCGGGCACGGCGAGGTCGACGCCGTGGAGCACCTCGATGCGGCCGTATGACGCCCGCACGTCCTTGAGCTCGAGCAGCGCCGTCATCCGTCGGCGCTCGTGCCGAGGTAGGCGTCGAGGACCCGCTGGTTCTCCTGGATCTCGGCCGGCGTACCGACCGCGAGGATGCTGCCGAAATCGAGGACGTGCACCATGGTGCAGACCTTCATGACCATCTGGACGTCGTGCTCGACGAGCAGCACCGCCATGCCCTCGGCGGCCAGCTCCAGCAGCAACGAGGCGAAGCCTTCCGACTCGGTGTCGTCGAGGCCGGAGGCGGGCTCGTCGAGGAGGAGCACCTTGGGGCGGGTCGCCAACGCTCGTCCCAGCTCGACCAGCCGGGCCAGTCCGGTGGGCATGGCGTCGACCCGCTCGTGGGCGACGGTGCGGATGCCGACGCGGTCGATGAGCCGCTCGGTCTCGGCCACCGGATCGACCGAGTGGTCCTTCGACCAGCTCCGTCTGATCTCCGCCGCGGTGAGGACGTTGTCGTACGCGGTGAGCGATCCGAACACCTCGAGGCGCTGGAACGTCCGGGCGATGCCCATCTGGGCCCGTTGGTGGGCCTTCTTGGTGGTGATGTCGTGGCCGTCGAGCACGACCGACCCCGACACGGTCTCCTGCAGCCCGGTGATGACGTTGAAGGTGGTGGTCTTGCCGGCACCGTTGGGTCCGATGAGTCCGGTGACGACGCCGGACTCGACATCGAGGTCGAGGTCGCAGACCGCGCGGTGCCCACCGAACTGGACGTTGACCCCGCGGGCCTCGAGCAGCGCCATCAGCCGTCGGCCTCGTCGCTCCGCTGCTGCTCGTAGAGGATGCGCAGCATCCAGAACCGCAGGAACTCGGTCAGCGACCCACGCAGGAACACCGCACCGCCGGCGACGACGACGCACAACCCGACCGTGGCGAGGATCCCCGACGAGATGACGTCGCGGGTGTCGCTCTGGCCGGTGGAGGCGATGTAGGCGACCAGGGCGACGAGGATGCCGACCCCCATGGCGACGGCCCCGACGAGCGCCAGCTTGCGGTCGCCGCGGCTGGTGCGGTGCCCGATCCGCCCGAGGTCGCGTTCGAAGCGCTCCCGCCGATCACCCGGTGCCGCGGCCGCAGCCGACGAGTTGTCGATCGATGTGTCGGTCATGACGACGTCGTTCCCCCTGTGGCCATGGTGCCATGGTCCGTGTCGCTGATGTGCATGTCGTCCGGTATCACGACGGCCTCCCGGAGCCCGTTCCGCTGAGGTATGCCGCCTCGAGCCGCGCCGCGACGTCGGCGGGATCGCCGGGTTCACCGATGACGCCGTGGACCATGATTGCGGCGCGGTTGGCGATGCCGAGGACCTCATGAGCGAACTGTTCGACCACGAGGATGGTGAGCCCTTCCTCGGCGAGGCGCCCCACGTGGTCGTAGAGATCGGAGACCACGATCGGCGCCAGGCCCATCGACAGCTCGTCGAGCACCAGCAGCGCGGGATCGCAGGCCAGGGCCCGGGCCATGGCGAGCATCTGCTGCTCGCCCCCGGACAGCGTCCCGGCCAGCTGCGGGCGGCGATCGGACAGCCGGGGGAAGTGCTGGTAGGCGATCTCCTCGACCGAGGACCGCGAGCGACCGGTGTTGGTCATCATCCACAGGTTCTCGGCCACCGAGAGGTTGGGGAAGACGCCGCGCCCCTCGGGGATCGTGCAGAGGCCGGCCCGGGCGAGCGCGTCGGCGTCGGCCCCGGTGACGTCGGTGCCCAGGATGGTCACGGTGCCGACGGTGGGCACGAGCAGCCCGCTGATGGCTCGCAGCAGCGTCGTCTTGCCGGCTCCGTTCGGCCCGAGCAGGGCGAACACCTCGCCGGCGCGCACGGTCAGGTCGACGTGGTCGAGCACGTCGAACTCGCCGTAGCCGGCGCCCAGTCCCCGGACCTCCAGCATCGGCCGCTCGATGACCGGCGCCGTCGAGGCGGACCGTGCGGGGGTCTCCCGGGTGGCGTCCACGCCCAGGTATGCCTGTTGCACGAGTGGGTCGCTGCGCACCTCGGCCGGCGAGCCGCTGGCGATCTTCGACCCGAAGTCGAGCACCGAGATCTCGCTGCACACCGACATCACCAGCGACATGTCGTGTTCCACCAGCAGGATGCCGGGACCGTCGTCGGCCACCGCCACCAGGACGCGGCCCAGATCCTCGGTCTCGCGTTCGTCGAGCCCCGATGACGGCTCGTCGAGGAGGAGCATGCGGGGGCGAGCGGCCAGCGCACGCGCCAGCTCGACCAGCCGAGCGCGGCCGGTGGGGAGCGTGTCGACTCGTTCGTCGGCCACGTCGCCCAGGCCCAGCCGGTGGATCAGCTCAGCGGTCACCACCAGCGGCGACTCGTCGGTCTCCGCCCACCGGCGGCGGAACTCGGCGCCGGCGAGCACGTTCTCGCGCACCGTGAGCAGGGTGAAGGTCTCGAGTCGCTGGAACGTCCGGGCCACTCCCAGCCGGGCCCGGCGATGCGGCGCCAGCTTGGTGATGTCGCGCCCATCGAGCGCCACCGATCCCTCCACCGGCCGCTTCAGTCCGCACAGGACGTTGAACATCGTGGTCTTGCCCGCACCGTTGGGGCCGATGAGGCCGGTGATGGTGCCGGACCGGGCCTCCAGATCGACGTGGCGCAGGGCCTCGTGGCCGCCGAAGCGGACCGTGACATCGGTGACCGACAGGACACTCACCGGGGCTCACCGGCCAGGCCGAGCCGGGCGTCGAGCCACGCTCGATCGGCATCGTCGAAGCGGTCGAACCCGAGCCACTCGAGGACCACGACGTCGTCGCGCCTCGGCTCGCCGCGGTCGTCGGGCATGGTTCGGGCCCGCCGCATCCGCCTCACGCTCCGCACCGTCTCGTGGACCGCGCCGTTCGGGTTCCGTCCCAGGCTGACCCCGGCCAGGGCCGGGGAGAGGAACAGCAGCGTCCGGAGGCTCGGTACCAGGTCGGGGAGGATGGAGAAGCTGAGGGTGTAGGTGATCCCGCCGAAGAGGGCACCGCCGGGCGCGCCGATGCCGCCGATGACGGCGAGCAGGACCACCGGCAGCGATTGCAGGAACTGGAACGTCGGCGGACTGACCGACCGCAGCTGGGCGCCGTAGAGCGCGCCACCGACCCCGGCGATGGCGGCCGAGAGGGCGAAGACCTGCACCTTGGTGGCGGTGAGGTTGACCCCGAGCGTGGTGCAGGCCGCTTGCGACGACTTCATGGCGAGGAGCCGGCGGCCGAACTCGCTGCGCCGGACCTGCGCCACCCCGACGGCCACCAGGCAGAACACGACGCCGAGGAAGACCAGGTGCGCCCGGTCGCCGTCGGTGGACACGGGCCCGAGATCGACCCGGGGCACCGAGCGGTTCCCGTTGGGCATGAACAGGTCCTGGTTGAAGAACACCAGGTCCAGGAACACCGCGAACGCGGCGGTCGACAGCGCGAGGTAGAGCCCCTGGAGTCGCAGGGCCGGCAACGCCACGATCACGCCCGCCACGCCGGCCGCCACCCCGGCACCCACCAGACCGAGCGGGTTGCCGTCTCCGCCCCACGCGCCCATGGCCACCGCACCGATGCCGGCGAAGGCCATCGGGGCGAGCGAGATCTGCCCGGCATAGCCGATGAGGGGGACGAGCGACAGCATGATGATGGCCAGCGCCAGCCCCTGACCCAGGTCGAAGGTCCGGAGCCGACTCACCACGGTGGCAACGACGTAGCAGGTGGCGGCCATCGGCACGACGGCCACCAGCCAACGGCGCGCCGGCGGCGAGGGGATGTCCTCGCGCGACTGCAGTTGGGCGCCGGCCCGCACCCGCAAGGGCGGCAGGAAGAGCAGGACGACGAACAGGGCGATGATCGGGATGGCCGGTCGCAGGCCGGTGAGCGACAGGGCGGGATCGATGTGCAGGCCCGCGATCGAGCGCAGGGGCTGGTCGAGGTGGAGGTAGCCGATGCCGTACGCCTCGGCCAGCCCGATGACGATCGCACCGACGAAGGTGAGCGACAGGCTGCGGAGCCGCCCGAACAACGCGGCGGCGTAGGCGTTGACGACGAGCAGGGTCAGCGGGATGTGCGAGAGCGATCCCTGGCTCCCGGCCAGGAGGATGCCGGCGAGGCCGGCGAGCGCGGCGCCGAGCGCCCACGACAGCATCGATGCCCGGTCGGGTCGGCCGCCGGTGAGTCGGCACAGATCGGCGTCGTCCACCACGCTGCGCATGGTGACGCCGGACCGGGTCCGGAACAGCACGATCCGCAGGGCCAGCGCGGTGCCCACCGCGGCCAGGATCGTGAAGCCGTCGTGCCAGGTCAGGTTGACCACGCCCAGATCGATGCTGTGCCCGTCGAAGAACCCCGGCATCCGCCGTCCCCGCGGCGGGAACAGGGCCAACGCTCCCTGGTACACGCCGAAGAGCAGGCTCACCGACACCACCAGCTGGATCACCTCTGACACACCCCGCAGACCACGCAGCACAAACCGCTCGATGGCGGCGCCGAACAGCGGGGCCCCCACGGCGAGGACGGCCACGAGGGCGAGCGGTGCCGGCCACCCCCACTCCCAGCGCAACTGCCAGTAGGCGAACGCGGCGAACATGCCGAACGCGCCGTGGGCGAAGTTGAAGATGCCCGACGTGGTGTAGGTCACCACCAGCCCGGAGGCCGCGACCGCGTAGAGCGCCGCGGTCACCAATCCGGTGATGGTGAAGGTGAGGAACTGCGACACGATGGCGGACGCCTACCCCGAGACCGAGACGGTGACGACGTCCTTCGGGTCGCAGTGGTAGTCGCTGTCCGGCGTGTACCGGGTGAACGCGCCATCGACCACCTGGAGCACGATGACGCACTCGGAGCTCTCGTTGGCCGATGGGTTGGTCGGAGCGTGGAGGCCACCGGCGTCCCATGAGCTGACCGCGGCGACGTGGTCGAGCACGCAGGTGCGGGTCAGGTTGTTGTCCAGGTCACAGGTCTTCGCCGCGGTGGCGAACAGCAGCCAGGCACTCATCGACTGGACACCGAGGATGGCGATCTTGCCGTTCGTCGCGTTGACGATGTCGAGGTACCGCTGGGTGGCCGGGTTCTGATCGGCCTCCTCGAACGGCCAGATCGACGTCTTGACGAAGGTCCCGTTCGCCGCGTCGCCCGCCGCGTTGAGGTACTCCTGGTCGTAGAAGTTCGTCTCCATCAGCTGCACCTTCGGGGTGTAACCGATCTCGGCCATGGCCCGCTGGAGGTTGGCCAGGTTCTCGCCCTCGCCGACGAACTCGAACGACTGGACGCCGGCATCGCGCAACTTCACCGCCAGGGGCTGCCAGTTGGCCTCACCGAGGATGTTGTAGGCGCTGGCCTCGACGATGGTGTGGCCGAGCGCCTCGTACCCGGCCTTGAACTTGTCGTAGGTCTGCTTGAGCGTCTGGAGGTCGCCGTAGAGGAACCCGGTGTGGGCGAGCGTGTCGGGGAACTCGGCGTCGAGCAGCTTGATCCCGCCGGCCTGGTAACGATCGCCCGGGTTGGGAATGGCCTGCACGCTGCGCAGCGCGATCAGGTCCTGGCCGGCCACACCGGCCTTCTGGGGCGTGACCGAGAAGCCGGCGATGTCGATGAGGCCGCACGCCGCCCCCACGTCGGGCCACAGGTTGTCCTGCACCGCGCCGGCGCCCACGAGGGCGAAATCGGTGCGGCACGCGTCCTCGACGACCGGCTGGTACTGGGTGATGGCGGCGTCGTGGAGGTTGACCTCGAGCTTCTTGCCGTTGATCCCCCCGGCATCGTTGCACCACTGGACGAAGGCGGTGGCCGCGTCGAAGATCTCCTGGTTGAGCCCGAGCCGCCCGGTGAAGCCGGGGTCGGACACGGTGCCCAGAACGATCGTGTCGGCGGAGACGCCTTGCGTGTCGCCGTCGGTCGCGTCGGGAACCTGACCGCCGCCCTCGTTGGGTCCGCACACGTCGGTCAGCGTTCCGAAGTCACCCGGGCCGGGCCCGGGCGCGCCGCTGGTGGTGTCGGTCCCCGTGTCGGCCGGAGCGCTCGTGGTGGTCGACGAGTCGACCGACGAGGTGTCGCTGCCCCGACCGCCGCACGCGGTGGCGGTGAGAGCGACGACGGTGAGCAGCACGGCCAGTCGGCGAGTGCGCATGCGGTGGTTCCCCCTGTGCTTCGGGCCGGGCGGAGCCGGCGTGGTGTGACGAGTTCAGCCGATCGAGAGCGGCTCTGCGGCGATGGCGGCCCCGAGGTCGCGGATCGACGCTCCCGCGCCGCCGAGTTGGAGCTCGACGTCGGTGGCCAAGCGGAAGTAGCGGTGCACGGGATAATCGACGTCGACGCCGATGCCACCGTGCACGTGCTGGGCGGCGTTGACGACCCGCGACCCGCCCTCACACGCCCACACCGCCGCGCTGGCCGCGGCCTGGCTGGCGGGCAGATCGTGGTCGGTGCGCCAGGCCGCCTGGTGGGCGGTGGCCTGCATCAGGTTGGCATCGAGCCAGGCGTTGGCCATGCGATGGGCCACCGCCTGGAAGGTGCCGATCGGGGCGCCGAACTGCTCGCGCTGCTTGCAGTGGTCGGCGGCGAGGCGGAGCGCCCCGGCCGCGATGCCGGCGAAGTAACCGCAACGCAGGACCCGCAGCTCGTGGCGCAGGCGTTCCAGCGCACCGAGGCCGTCGTCGAGGTCGATCCGGTGAGCCGGGGTTCGGTCGAGGTGGATGGTGCGCAGGATCTGACGGCTCGAGGTCTCCGAGTCGGTGCAGTCGGTCACTGCCTCGGCATCGACCACGAACAGGCCGACGTCGGCGTCGGTGGAGGCCGAGACGACGAAGGCGGCCGCGTGCTCCGCCCCGCTGACGAGACGTTTGTCGCCGGTCAGCTCCCAACCGTCGCCGGAGCGACGGGCCGCCACCGCGGGATGCGTGGTCTCGGTGGCCTCGGCGCCCTCCCGGAGCGCGGTCACGACGATGGTGCCGGTCACGATCGCCCCGGCCAGCGGGTCGCCGCACGAGCCGAGCAACCGCCCGGACGCCATCACCTCGACGTACGGCACGGGGGCGACGTGGCGACCCACGACCTCGGCGACGAGCGTGGCCTCGAGCAGCCCGTAGCCCCCACCGCCCGCCGATTCGGGAAGCGCCAGACCGAGCAGGCCGGCGCCGGCGAGGGCGGCCCAGAGCTCGTCGTCGTGGCGCAGGCCGCCACGCTCGCGGGCGCGGAGCCGCTCGGGGCCGGTGTGGTCACCGACGATCTGCGTGGCGAGGTCGATCATCGCCTGCTGATCGTCCGAAGGGGTCAGGTCCATGTGATCCGGTCTCGCTTCCTCGGTCGTTCGGTCGGAGTCGTTCAGGTCCGGGGGACCCGGGGCAAGCCGAGGCCGAAGAGCGCCACGAGGTCACGCTGGATCTCGTTGGTACCACCGCCGAAGGTCAGGATCAGGCATCCCTGGCGGCCGCGTTCGAGCCGGCCGGCCAGTTCGGCCTCCGGTGAACCGCGCCGCAGTGCGGCCGCCGGGCCGATGATCCCCATCAGCAATCGGTAGGCCTCGAGGTAGTACTCGGTGGCGTAGAACTTGGTGGCCGACGCATCGGCCGGATTGGCGCCACCCGACGACGCCACCTTCCAACTCATCAGCGTGAGGGCGTCGAGGCCGGCCACCACCCGGGCGAGATCGGCCTGCACCCACTCCTGGTCGATCACCCGGCGGCCATCGTCGAGCTTGGTCGCCTTGGCCCAGTCGACCACGGCCTCGACCGACGCGCTGATCATGCCGGGGGGGCCGAGCGACACCCGCTCGTAGTTGAGCTGGTTCGTGATCATGTTCCAGCCGCCGTGGAGCTCCCCGATGATGGCGTCGTCGCCCACTCGCACGTTGTCGTAGTAGGTGTTGAACGTCGACGCGTTCACCATGGTGTCGATCTTGGTGTAGCTGAATCCGGGATCGGTGGTGGGCACGGCGAAGATGGTGATGCCGGCGTGCTTGGGGACGTCGGGATCGGTCCGGGCGGCGAGCCAGATGTAATCGGCGTAGCTGGCCAGGCTGGTGTAGATCTTCTGTCCGTTGATGACCCATTCGTCGCCGTCCTTGACGGCGGTGGTGCGCAATGACGCCAGGTCGGTGCCGGCGGACGGCTCGGTGTACCCGATCGAGAAGTGGAGCTCGCCGCCGAGGATCTTGGGCAGGAAGTAGGCCTTTTGCGCCTCGGTGCCGAACTCCATGATCGTGCGGCCGACGGTGTTGATGGACAGGAACGGGATGGGGGCGTTGGCGCGCCACGCCTCGTCGATGAAGATGAACTGGTCGACGTCCCCGCGCCCCTGCCCGCCGTACTCGACCGGCCAGCCCAGCCCGAGCCAGCCGTCGCGACCCATCGTGCGGACCGCTTCCAGGCAGGCCGGCCCGCCCGTCTCCCCCGCCGTCGACTCCTCGAGGACCTCCGGTGTCATCAACTTCGCGAAGTAGGCGCGCAACTCCAGACGGAGTGCTTCTTGGGCTTCGGTGTACGCGATCTCCACGGACTCCCCTTCGGCTGGCGACGAACCGCGCAACCATATCTGACACCGCGTCAGATAGAGTGACCGCCGCGTCTGGGGCGCGAGATCGTCGAGTCGTGAGCGACGCGGTTGACGCTGGGGCGTCATGATCATGTACAGGAACACGGGACGAATCCGACGAACTGCCGTTTTGCTGCTGGCTGCGGTGCTCATGGCGGCGTGCGGGGCACGGCTGTCCGAGGACCAGCGCGCCGCGCTCGAGACCACCGGCGCGGCGTCGTCGGGGGCCTCGCCGACCGGCGTGGCGACCGGAGCCGGCGACACCGCGTCGGGTGATGCCGCCACCACGACCACCGTGGCCGGTGAGTCCCCCACCACCGCCGCGTCCGGCGACCAGGCTGCCGCGCCCGCCCAGGCGGCGAGCTCGGGTGGCGGGGGCGGCGCCGCCACCCCGGGCCAGTCGGCCCAGCCGGCGGCGTCCGCCGAGTCCTGCGCCGGCGGCGGCAACTCCGACATCGGCGTGACCGCCGACGAGATCAAGCTCGGGAACGTGTCGACCATCTCGGGCCCCATCCCGGGCTTCGGCCAGACGGGGGTCGACGGCGCCAAGGCCTACGTCAACTTCGTCAACGCCACCGGCGGTGTGTGCGGGCGCAAACTCACGCTCGTCACCGCCGACGACCGGCTCCAGTCGGGCACCAACAAGTCCGAGACCGACAAGCTCAAGAGCCAGGTGCTCGGCTTCGTCGGCGGCACCACGGTCGTGGACGACGGAGCGGCCCAGTCGATCGCCGGGACGAACATCGTGCTCACCGGCCTGGCGATCTCCGACGCCATGATCCGCTCCGCCAACAACTTCCCGGCGGTGCCGATCAACCTGGCCGACGGCGGGAACAACTCGGTCAACATCCTGAAGTACTTCAAGCAGACGCGCGGTGTCTCCAAGGCGGCGATCATCATCCCGGACCAGGCCTCGGCCAAGGCCCGTGGCCAGGCGTACGCCAAGGACCTCCAGAGCGCCGGATACCAGGTGGTGCTGGAGACGACGGTCCCGGTCACCGAGACCAACTACGCCGACGACGCCGCCAACATCGAGGCCAAGGGCGCAGAGCTGCTCATCACCACCCTCGAGGTCTCGGGGATGTCGAACCTGGCCAAGGCCATGGAGCAGAACGGCTACTTCCCGAAGGTGCCGTTCTACGGCGCCCAGGCCTACGGGAGGGTGTTCCTGAAGCAGGCCGGTAGCGCGGCCGAACCCACGGTCCTGGGTCTCTCGTACGAGATCCCCGAGGACGCCGGCTCCGTGCCCCCGGTGAAGGACTTCATCACCTGGTACGAGCGCACGAACCCCGGCGCCGACGTGGACTTCTTCGGCATCTACGGATGGGTCGCGGCCAAGATGTACGTCGACGTCCTCCGCACCGTCAGCGGTCCTCCCACCCGCGACAAGGTGCTGGCCAAGTTCCAGGCCCTGACGTCCTACGACGCCGACGGCATGATCGCCCCGGTCAACCCGGCCCAGAAGCAGGGCGCCACCTGCTTCCTGGTCGCCGAGGTCGACAACGGCAAGTGGGTCCGCACGCATCCGGACTCCCCCGGCTTCGACTGCAAGCAGTGGTGACCTCCATGGCCGAGCTCGTCGGGCAGCGCTCCCGGTTCGCCGGCGTGGCACTGGCCCTGGCCTTCGCGGCCTTCGTGTTCTCCCAGGCCCGGTCGCCGGCCGACTTCCTCCAGTTCACGATGATCGGGATCGCGCTGGGCGCGGTCTATGCCATCAGCGCGGCCGGTCTGGTGTTGACCTACACCACCACCGGGGTGTTCAACTTCGCCCACGGCGCCGTGGGCATGTTCGCCGCCTACCTCTACTTCCAGCTCCGCGTCATCGAGGGCTGGCCCACCCCGGTTGCCCTGCTCGTCGTGGTCGGGTTGGTGGGTCCCGTCGTCGGTCTGATCCTCGAGCGGGTGATGCGCACGTTCAAGGGAGCCGGAGCGGGTACCACGCTCACGGTCACGATCGCGCTCACCATCCTGCTCATCGGACTGGCCCAGACCCTGTTCCCCGACGACCAGGCGGCCCGCGTCGTCCCGTCGTTCTTCGGGAGCGGACGCATCGTCGAGATCTTCGGGGCGCGCCTGCTCTGGGACCAACTCTTCGTCATGGCCGTGGCCGTGGTGGTCGCGTTCCTGCTCCGCTACCTCCTCCACGTGTCCCGCACCGGCGTCGCCATGCGCGCCGTCGTCGACAACCCCGACCTCGCCTCCCTCAACGGGACCAACCCGGTGGTCATCGCCCGCTCGGCCTGGGTGCTCGGGTCGGTGCTCGCCGCGCTCGCCGGCGTACTGGTGGCACCGCAGCAAGGGGCGCTGCAGGCGGCCATCTTCGCCTTCACGGTCATCACCGCGTACGGCGCCGCGGTCGTGGGACGGCTGTCGAGCCTGACCCTCACGTTCGCCGGCGCCATCGGCCTGGGCGTGCTGCAGAACTGGGTCACCGGCATCGTGCTGGTCAAGCCCGACACCGTGATCGGCGACAACTTCCTCACCGTCGTCCCGTGGAGCTCGATCGGCAACGCCATCCCACCGCTGTTCCTGCTCGCCGCCCTGCTCTTCCTCCCCGAGCAGAAGCTCTCGGTCGGCCGGATCGTGCGACGTGACGAGCCCCGCACACCTGGCCTGCGTCAGTCCGTGGTCGGGGCGTTGGCCTTCGTCGGGGCCATCGGCGTGGTGGCACGGCTCATGCCGGTCGACTACGTACCCGACACCGCCCGTGCCCTCGTCTACGCCGTGCTCCTGCTGTCCCTGGTGGTCCTCACCGGGTACTCGGGCCAGATCTCGCTCGCCCAGTACGTGTTCCTCGGGCTGGGCGCGTGGGCCATGGGCAGCGTCGCGGGAGGACACAGCATCCTCGGCCTGGCCGCGGCCACCCTCGTGGCCATCCCCCTCGGGGTGATCGTCGCCCTGCCCGCCCTGCGCCTCCAGGGTCTGTACCTCGCCTTGTCGACCTTCGCCATGGCGGTGGCCAGCCGCGAGCTCATCTTCCAGAACGACCACATCTACGGCCTCGACAACCAGGTGGTGGGCCGGCTCCGCCTCCTGGGGCTCGACTTCAGCGGCAACCGGGTGTTCATCGTCTTCTGCGGGGGCGTGTTCGCCCTGGTCGGGATCGGCATCCTCAGCATCCGCCGGTCGGCGTTCGGGCGGCGGCTCTCCGCGGTGCGCGACTCGCCGGCCGCGTGCGCCACGCTCGGTCTCGACATCCGCCGCACCAAGCTCATCGTGTTCTGCGCCTCGTCGGCCATCGCCGGCCTCGCCGGTGCCCTCTTCGGCGGGCTCAACGCCACGGTGGGCACCATCGACTTCGAGTCGGTCAACAACGTGGTGCTGTTCCTGTTCGCCTTCGTCGGCGGCATCACCACCATCACCGGTGCGCTGATCGGCGGGTTCCTCTTCGCCCTCCTTCCCCTGGTGCAGTCCGAGTCTCCGTCGCTGGCCGGACTGGTCTTCGCCGCCGTGGCCGTGGCCGCGGTGCTGCTCGGCAAGCAACCCAACGGCATGGCCGGTCTGCTCTACGACCGCCTCACCTCCTGGCGGCGCTCGCTGGCGTCCGGCCGCGAGGTCCGAGACCCCAGCCCGGCACCGACGCGGGGCCCGATCGAACGGGAGGCCATCAGTGTCCCGACCTGACCGACCGATTCGGCGCCGGCTGCTCGGCCTCGTCGTGGCGGCGTTCGCCCTCGGCATCGTGGCCACGCCCGGGGCCGCGGCCCAGACCTCCGATCCCCAGGCCGACGCGCCCCAGCCCGACGTGACGCAGTTCGGCGGCTTCGTCGCGTCGTCTCGCAGCAACGGGTTCCAGCTCACCTACGACGCGCCCGGGCTGCTGGCCACGGGCGACCGCCTCTTCGACCTGGCGGTACCCGAGGCGCTCGCCACCCTCAACTCGGGCCCGGTGGGGTACGCCCTGTCGAGCTTCGCCTACCCGGGACCCCTCGTGGCCGATCTCGGCGCTGCCCTCGCCGCCGGGGGAACCGACACCGGCATCCCGCCCTACCCCGTCCGTTCAGAGGCGTTCTTCCCCTCTGGTCCCACCGAGGCCAGCTCCGGCCAGCAGGGCACCGAGATGTCCTCGGTCACCTCGTACGGCGACTCGCGCGCCCACGCCTCGTTCAGCGGGCTCGAGATCCCCCCGGCCGCCTTCGTCGGCGGCGCGGATTCCTCGTCGCAATCCGTCGTCGAGGGCGATCAGGTGGTGTCCCG
Organism: uncultured Acidimicrobiaceae bacterium; assembly: GCA_963731885.1. Classification (GTDB taxonomy): domain Bacteria; phylum Actinomycetota; class Acidimicrobiia; order Acidimicrobiales; family Salinilacustritrichaceae; genus Salinilacustrithrix. The sequence goes on from CAVSXR010000054.1 coordinate 19,440, forward strand.
CACCCGCGTCGCGGTCAGCGACGTCTCCATCCTCGGAGGGCTGGTCACGATCGAATCCGTGGTCACCGACCTGGTCTCCACCAGCAACGGCACCGAGGCGGCCTCTGCCGGGCGGAGCACGGCGTCGGGCGTGGCCGTCCTCGGCCTGCCGGCGACCATCGACGGCGACGGCATCCACTTCGACCGGCCCCTCCCGCCGAGCGGTGGCGATTCCGGCGACAACCCACTCGGCGGGGCACTCGATCCGGTCGGCAGCGCCCTCGGCGGGGTCACCGGTCCGCTCAACGACCTGCTCGACCAGGTCGGCGCCCACGGCGACGATGCCCTCCAGCAACTCTTCGACGCCTCCGGCATCGACATCCGGCTCCTCGACCCGATCGAGACCGTCGATGGCGGCACGGTCGAGCGCACCGCCAACGGCCTCCAGATCAGGCTCGACTACGACGGCAGCAACACCCCGGTACTCACGCAGTTGCTGAACCTCGTTCCGTCCTCGGCGCTGCCCGCCAACAACCTCGGGCCGATCCCCTTCTCGCCGCAGGCGATCTTCAACCTGTTGAAGAAGGAATCGGTCTTCGGCGTGGGCATCGCCACCGCCAACGTGTCCACGGCGGCCACCCCCGCCTTCGTCGTCGACATCCCCGCCTTCACCCCCATCACCGATGTCACCGGGACCACCGGCGCCCCGAGCGGATACGACCCCGGTCCACTCGACACCGCCGGAGGGTTCGAGACCGCCACCCCCGAGTTGCCGCCCCCGGCCCCACCCAAGCTGGTCAGCGACCCGGCGACGTCGAGCCGGCCGTTCCCGCTGGGCGACGCGGTCCCGGCCCTGGCCATGATCGCCGTGCTCCTCGGCGCGCCGTTCTTCGCCGCCGGCTCCCGCCGTCTCGCCGACCACACACTCGCCGCCACCGCGAGGTCGTGCCCCGATGGGCTCGACCTCGCTCCCGAGGAGATCGGATCATGACCGCCGTACGCCCGCGCTCTGCACCCCTGCACGCCGCGACACCGCCCCGGGCCGAACCCGAGTCCGACCTCGAGCTCCGCCACGTGGTCGCAACCCACGGTCGTACCGACGACGACCGCCGCAGCTTCGCGGCCGCCGTCCGATCACTGCGCACCGGCGGGGCGTCGATCGCGTTCGGCGAGCGCACCCTCATGGTGATCGGTGGCGTGATCGCTCCCCTCGGCCTGCTCTTCGTCCTGCTCGGGTGGATCGGTGCCTCCCACACGCCCAATCTCTTCGAGCAGATCCCGTACCTCATCTCGGGGGGCCTGTTCGGCCTCGGACTGGTGTTCCTCGGAGCGTTCCTCTACTTCGCCCACTGGATCACCGAACTGGTCAAGGAGCAGCGCGCCCAGTCCGCCGCGCTCCTCGACGCCATCGAACGGCTCCGGTCCGAGGTCGGCCGCACCACGGTGACCGCGTCCACGCCAGCGGCACCCGAGGTCGCCCACCGGGCGGCCGGCGCGTTGGTCGCCACGCCCCGGGGGTCGATGGTGCACCGACCCGATTGCGTCGTTGTCGCTGGCAAGGCCAACGTGCAGGTCATCGACGAGGCCGGTGATCTCACTCCGTGCAAGCTGTGCGATCCGCTCGCTGAGGACTGATCAACGCACCTGCCACCGCGCCAGCACCGACGCCGCCGTCGTCGGGGCACCGGCGGGTCGAATCGGCGGAGCGGGCGTCCGCGAGAAGCGCGGCGCCGGAGCCGGTTGTGCCGCACCGTCGACGACGGTGATCGTGCCGCGTGCCGCGAGGTGCGGATCGGTGGCGAGCTCCCCCATCGATCGGACCGGGGCAACGCAGGCGTCGGTGTCACGGAACACCTCGTCCCACTCGTCGCGCCCTCGGGCGGCGATGGCATCACCGATGGCGCGGCGCAGCTCGCCCCACCGGCTCCGGTCGTGCTGGTCGGGCAAGGCGTTGGCGTCGAGACCCAGGCCGCGGAGCAGCTCGGCGAAGAACTGGGGTTCGATGGCGCCGACCGCTACGTACCCGCCGTCGGCGCACGGGTAGCAGTCGTAGAAGGGTGCCCCGGAGTCGAGCAGGTTCGTCCCCCGCTCGTCGGACCAGAACCCGCTCTCGCGGGCGCCGATGAACGCCCCCATGAGCATGGCGACCCCGTCGACCATGGCCGCGTCCACGACCTGGCCCTCGCCGCCGGCGCGAGCCTCGATCAGCGCGGCCAGTACGCCGACCGCCAGCAACATCCCACCCCCACCGAAGTCGGCCACCAGGTTCAGCGGGGGCGTGGGTGGCTGGTCCCGCCGACCGATGTGGCCGATGGCCCCCGCGATGGCGGCATAGGTGATGTCGTGCCCGGCCGTGGCGGCGCGGGGGCCGTCCTGGCCCCAACCCGTCATCCGGCCGTACACCAGCCGGGGATTGCGCTCGAGGCAGTCGGCCGGACCCAGTCCCAGCCGCTCGCACACCCCGGGCCGGAAGCCCTCGATGAACACGTCGGCCGCGCCGACGAGATCGAGCACGGTGGCCCGTCCGGCGGCGGCCTTGCAATCGAGCTCGATCGTGTCGCGGTTCCGGTTGAGCACGTCGAAGCGACCTGCGGCCCCGTCGCCGCCCTGGCCGGGCCGGACGACGCGGACGACGTCGGCTCCGAGGTCGGCGAGGGCCATGGCGGCGAACGGTGCCGGACCGAGGCCTCCGAGCTCGACCACGCGTACGCCGTCGAGCGGACCGCCGGTCACGTACGGGACGCGACGTCGTCGACCGCGAGCGCCACCGGCGCGCCGAACCCGGGACGCGCACACGCGGTGTGGCCGTCGTCGAGCCGGTGGATGGTGGAGCCGGCGATGGCCAACGCGAGCCGAGCCTGCTGGTGCGGTCGGATGGCGAGATCGCGGATCGTGATCACGCACGCGGTGGGCACATCGATGTCGCCGACCCAGCGGTGGGCGTTGTAGTTGCCGATGGCCTGACCGGCCTCCAGGATCGTCCGAGGATTGTGGCGCTGCATCTCCGCCGCGGCCCAGCGCCCCATGGTCGAGGGTCGCCCGGGCGCATCGGTGGGGATGCGGTCGCGGATGGCTCGGATCGGGAGGCGGGTGACCTGCTGGCCGAACCGGGTCCCGCCCGCCGCGGCCGCCATGGCGGTGGCGAAGATGAACCGCTCACGCATCCCGGGGACGAAGCTGGACGACGTGGCGATGAAGACCAGGCCGGCCACCAGCTCGCGGTGCCGCTTCCAGAGCAGCTGCGCCACGGGGCCGCCCATCGAGTAGCCGACGACGATGACCGGCCCGCAATCGAGGTGCTCGATCAGCGCGGCGAGGTCATCGGCGCAGTCGGCGAGGGTGAACCGGCGGCGCGACCGGATGCCCCGGCCGTGGCCACGCAGGTCGGGGGCGACCACCCGGTACCGGTCACCCAGGTGGTCGAAGGTCTGGAACCAGTTCAGTCCACCGCTGGCCAGCCAACCGTGGACGAGCACCACGGTGGGCGCACCAGGTGGTCCGTCGATGAGCCGCACGAACGTCGTGCCGCGGCGTCCGAGGTCGATGCGATGGCCGAGCGGGAGCGGCGGGCCGGCGCTGCCGTCGTCGTCTCCGATGTCTGCGACCCTCGGATGAACCGCTACTGCCATGGGCACAATTCTGACACACCGTCAGAACAGTGCCGCGGCACACCGCGGGGTGTCAGTCGTTGGCCTCGACAGGTGTCCGGTACGCTGATCGGCCGCTATGGCCACCAGGATCGAGATCGAGCTCACCAGTCGCCGCGACGACGACCAGACCTTCACGTGGCGGGCCGCCGGCGCTCGTGAGCCGAAGGGTGTGGCCGATGCGTCGCTCTTCCCGGAGGGCTCCTCGGTCGGCGAGCAGTTCAAGGTCGACGCCGACTTCGAGCTCGAGGGCATCACGATCGTCAACGTGCTCCCGCCGAAGGAGTCCAAGAAGCCCCGCGACCAGGTGCTCGAACTGCTGGCGCGCGACGACGAGCCGCTGGTGACCCAACAGCTGGCCGAGAAGGGCCGCGGTGGCGGCGACCGCAAGGGACGCGGACGTGGCGACCGCGATCGGCCCCGCGGCGACCGCAAGCGGGAGGGGGGTGGCCACGAGAAGCGGGGCCGCTCGGACGACCGCCCTCGCACCCCGGCCAAGCCCAAGCTGCCGCCCAAGCCCAAGCCGCCCCGGCTCAAGGCCGGTCGCGCCCACCGTGATGCCCTGCTCGCCTCCCTCCCGGAGGAGCAGAAGCCGGTGGCCCAGGAGCTGCACCGCGGTGGTCTCCAGGCCGTTCGCCAGGCGCTGGCGAAGCAGAACGAGCAGCAGCGGGCCGAGGGTGCCCCGGCCATCGATGAAGGCCCCATCCTGGCCCTCGCCGAGGAGCTGCTCACCAAGGTCCGGGCCGCCGAGTGGCAGGACCGGGCCGAGGCTGCCCTGGAGCAGGCCGACGTGGTCGACGTCCGTGACCTCCGGTCCGTGGTCACCGCGGCCGACGGCACCGCCAAGGACGACGAGACCCGCGCCCTGGGCGCCAAGCTCCGCACCGCCCTGAACGAACGGCTCGATGCCGAGCACCACGCCTGGGTCAACGAGGTCATCGAGCTGCTCGACGACGACCGCGTGGTGCGTGCCCTGCATCTGTCCTCGCGGCCGCCGAAGGCAGGCGCCCCGCTGCCGGCACCGGTGGCGATGCGCCTCGTCGAGGGCGCCAACGCCTCGATGACCTCGGAGATCTCGCCCGACCGCTGGAGCTACATCCTCGAGGCCCTGGCCCACTCGCCGATCCGCCGCCAGGTGGTCCCCGCCTCCCTGCCGACCACCGTGACCGACGACCTCAAGAAGACGATCGCCCGCTACGGCACCCAGCTGCCCGAGATCGCCGAGATCTTCGGCATCGAGCCCGACCGTCGGGCGGGTCGGGGTGAGGGCCGACGCCGCCACAAGGGCAAGTCGAAGAGCGAGCGGGGCCCCAAGCGCGAGGCCGGGGCCAAGCCCGAGCAGCCGGCGGCCGAGGAATCCGAAGGCTGACACAGCTCAGCCCGAGCAGCCGACGGCCGAGGTGCCCACGCCCGAATCCCCCGCGGCCGAGGAACCGAAGCCCGAAGCCCCCGACGGCCGAGGAACCGACGCCCGAAGCCCCGGCGGCCGAGGAGCCCACGCCCGAGCAGCCGGCGGCCGAGGAACCGAAGCCCGAAGCCTCTGCGGCCGAAGCCCCCACGCCCGCGGAGCCCACTCCCGAGGCGACCGAGACGACCCCGACCCCGGAGCAGACGCCCGAGGCCTGACTGGCCGTCTTCGTCGGCGGATCAGCCTTGCGTGCGGGTCGTTCGGGCGTGACTCTGGCGCCCGAGGTACTGGCCGGTGGACGTGTCCTCGTCCCACCGGGCACCGCACGAGGCGCAGATGCAGGAGTCGATCCGTAGCGACGCCAGGTAGAGCCGATCGATCTCGTACGCATCGCAGTACGGACACTGCAACCGTCCAGTCTCGTCCCCGGGATCGGCGCCCACCGCGGGCACCATACCGCCCGATTCGGGCCGGTGCGCGACGCAGCGGGGTACCCGGGGACCAGTTCCGGCAATGGCCGTTGCCAGAACGCTCCGCACTAGGGTCGTTCCATGATCGACTACGAGAAGCGGGGCAACGTCGCCCTCATCACCATCAACCGCCCCGAAGCCCGCAATGCGGTGAACGGCGACGTCGCCGAAGGCATCGAGGCCGCCATCGACCGGGCCGAGGCCGACGACGAGGTCTGGATCGGTGTCCTGACCCACGAGGGCCCGGTCTTCTCCGCCGGCGCCGACCTCAAGGCGATCAGCTCGGGCGACGCCGCCCGGCTGTCCACCCCCACCGGTGGCTTCGGCGGCATCACCGCCAAGGCCCGCACCAAGCCGATCATCGCGGCGTTGAACGGCCCCGCGTACGCCGGTGGCTGCGAGATCGTGCTCGCCTGCGACCTCGTCGTCGCCTCCACCGACGCCTCGTTCAGCGTGCCCGAGGTCAAGCGGAACCTGGTGGCCGCGGCCGGTGCCCTGTTCCGGCTCCCGAAGGCGATGCCCAAGAACCTGGCCATGGAGATGCTGCTCACCGGTGACCCGATCGGCGCCCAGCGCGCCCACGAGGTCGGCTTCGTCAACCGGCTCACCGAGCCCGGCAAGGCGGTCGACGTGGCCATCGAACTCGCCGCCCAGATCAGCGAGAACGCCCCCCTCGCCGTGCGCAAGAGTCGCCAGGTCGCGCTCGAGACCTACGAGAGCGACGAGGATGCGTTCAAGGCCTCGGGACGGGCGATGGCCGAGGTCATGGCCAGCGAGGACACCACCGAGGGCCTCAACGCGTTCATCGAGAAGCGCAAGCCCAACTGGAAGGGCCGCTGAGCTCAGGTGATCGTGGCGATGATGCCGTGATCGTGGAGGAACTCGGCCAAGCCGTCGACGAGGTCCCACTCGGCCACGTCGGCACAGGGCACCCAGGCCACCTCGGCGGCATCATCGCCGGCAACGGGGGCGGCATCGGGCTCGAGGAGCGTGACCTCGTGGTCGAGGATGACGAAGTGCTCGCCCTCGGCGAAGCGCTCGACCACACCGATCAGCGGGCCGCACACGCCTTCGAGCCCGGTCTCCTCGCGTAGCTCACGCACCGTCGCCTCGGCGACCAGCTCGTCCCGCTCGACCCGTCCGCCGGGAATCGACCAGCGTCCCACCGCCACGCCTTGGCCGCGGCGGATCAGCAGCAGCCGGTCGTGATGGACGACCACCGCTCCGACCGCGAGCTCGGGCCGGGCGGTCACGGGTCGAGCCGGCGATGGACGACGATGGCCCGGGCCACCAGTCCGAAGGACTCGAAGAAGTTCTTGGTGTGCCGATCACCGGGGAGGGCGAGCGAGTCGACGCCGAAGCAGCCCCGGGTCCGGGCCCAGGCGAGCAGATCGTCCATGACCGCCTCCCCCACCCCGACCTCTCGGGCATCCGGGAGCGTGTAGAGGTCGGAGATGACGGCGAGGGTGGTCTCGTCGCGGAGAGCCTCGGTCCGGATCACCCCGTAGCCGACCACCACACCGTCGATGGTGCCCACCGAGACCGCACAGTCGTCGGCGGCGAGGTCGTCGGCCAGTGAGGGAGTCGGCGGGAGGGACCGGGCCTGGTGTCGGCGCCACACGTCGCCACCACGGTTCGGCGCCAGCTCCTGGATGGCGAGCGTGGCCAGCTCCGAGAGGATGTCGAGATCGTCGGGCGTCGCGGCGCGAGCCGTGACCTCCACGGGCGCTCAGTCCTTCTGCAGCTGGGTGATGCGATTGAGGATCGTCTTGCGGGCCCGGGTGGCCGATTCGTAGGCCCGCACATCGTCGAGGTCGGCCCGGGCCATGCCGCGCAGCCGCTTGACGACCTGGCTCGCCGACAAGCTGTCGTAGTCGGGAATGGCCAGCGACGAGGCCGCGACCGTGGGCGTGGGGGCCGGGCCACCCGCGCTCGGCTTCGGAGCTGGCTTCGCCCGGGCCGGGGTGGTGCGCTTCGGGGTCGGGGCGACCGGCGGGTCGGTGACGGTGGTCTCGTCGACCGTGGGTGGCGTCGGTGCCGGCTCCGGCCGGGCCACGACGCCCATGGCGACCAGCGCGTCACGCAGCGGCCCCTGGGTCTTGGCGATGCGCTTCTCGGCCTCGGTCTGGCCCATCTGCACGGCCATCTCGCCCATCATGCGGGCGACCTTGACCTGCATCCGCCCCTTCTCGACCAGCTGCGGGAACAGCGCCGGGCCCTCGAACACGAGCCCGATCGGGGCGTAGACGAAGGCATCGAGGGCTTGGTCGACGGCCTGTTCGATCGGGTTCTTGTCGTGACTCACAGTTGCGCATGATGGCCCACGGAGGGCTCGGTACACCAGTTCGCCCGAAAGGCACCGAACGGACGTCGCCGCTGACGGTTGACGGTTCAGTGGGTGTGGACGACCAGCACGTCGCACGGGGCGTGGTGCAGCACGGTGCTGGCCACGCTCCCGAGGATGAACCGCGTCGTGCTGGTGAGGCCGACGGAGCCCACCACGATGAGGTCGGCGCCGAAGTCATCGGCCGTCTCGATCAGCTTCGACGCCGGATCGCCTTCGATCGCCTGCACGACGACGTCGTGGACCCCGCGCTCGTGGGCCAGCTTGCGACCCTCCCGGGCGCGCCCCTCGGCGTCGTTGCTGTCGGTCAGCATCCATCGGACGTCGGTGGGGATCGAGTCGGCGGGGGCGTCGCGATCGTCCTCCACCCGCTCGAACGCAGTGACGACCACGAGCCGGGCGTCATCGGCGGCGGCGAGCTGGGCGGACTGCTCGACGGCCTCGGTCGCCGATTCGGAGCCGTCGGTGCCGACCACGATGGTTCGGTAGGTCACGACGCCACGCTCTCAGACGCAGTCCACGCAGAGGTCGTCCTCGCCCTCGGCCAGCTGGGCCCGGGGCTTGAGGATGAAGCACGACTGGCAGAGGAACTCGTCTGACCGGCGGGGTTGGATCCTGCCCGGCGCGTCCGAGCGTCCGCCCGAGTCGACCTCGTCGTCGTCGTCTTCCTCGTCGTCGTCGCCGGCGGCGATGCGGTCCTTGAGGATCTCGTCGAGGTCGGCCTCGACATCGTCGGGGTCGGCCTCCTCCTCGTCGTCTTCCTCGTCGTCGTCGCGCTTGGTCCGCCGAGGAGTCTCGGGTTCTTCCTCGTCCTCCTCCTCGGCATCCTCGACGACCGCATCCTCGTCGAGGTCGTCGTCGAGATCGCCCTCGAGGTCGTCGTCGACGAAGTCTTCGTCGAGGTCGATGTCCTCGTCGTCCGACTCCTCGAGGTCGTCGTCCTCGACGTCGAGATCCTCGTCGAGTTCGTCTGCTTCTTCGTCAGCCATGGCTCTCCAACCGATTCCGTCGGTCGCGGCGGATCATAGACACATCGGTGCGGCCGTCGGGCCGGGGGCGGGAACCTAGCGGGAGATCCCTCCGATTCCACATCGAGTGTGGCGTTCACCCGGACGGGGCGGTGGTGGTGGACTCGGGCGCCGATGTCGACGGCGCAGCGGTGGTGGGCGTGGCGCCGGAAGGCGTCGTCGGCGACTGGGCCGAGGCGATGTCGATGACGTTGTCGACCAGCCATTCCCCGTCGACGGAGAGCAGCGACAACTGCATGTACCGGTCGGTCTCGGTGCGACTTCCGGACGAGCCGGTGAGATCGCGGTCGTAGACCACGACCGCGGACACCGAGCCCTTGTCGATCTCGCCCATGAAGATGTCGGTGACCTGGGCGGTGGCGTCGAGTTGGGCCTGATCGATCAGGCGCCGCAGACCCTCCTCGACCGTGTCGACCTCGTTCGAGAAGCCGCCGGTCGACAGGGCCAGCACGTCGGCCTTCCACTCGTCGAGGCCGTCGTGTTTGAAGGTGAGGAACTTCTCGCTGAAGCGCCCGGCAGCGAGGCGGGCCGCTTCCTGATCGGAGCCATCGCCCCCATTGCCCACCGTGAGGGCGACGACGGCGAGAATTCCCAGGGCGGCGGCCACCATGATGGCGACCACCAGCGTGCCGGCCGGAACCATCCGCGCCGGTCGGGCCGACGACGTGTCGGCCTCGTCCGGCGGCGGCGGGTCGTCGTCGACGATCGGGTCCGTGGAGGTTGTCTCGGCGGTCATGGGCGCATCGAACGGCGGGTGGCGAGGCTGAAGCCGGCGCCGGCCAGCAGCAGCAGGGCGAGAGCGTACGCCGGGTGGCCACCGGTTGCGGGGAGGCGGGCGGCGGCGATCTCCGGGCTGGCGGACGGGCCGTCGCCGAAGCGCACGCCACCGCTGCTCAGGGTCGAGACGCACGGCGGGATCTCGGGGACGGCGGGGAGGTCGGTGGGCGGCACGTACTGCTGCGGTGGGTTGTTGGGATCGACGATCAGGTTGACGCGCACCCAGAGGCCGCCGGGCTGGGTGTCACGGGTCATGTACACGTACCCGAGGCCGGTGGGCAGGTTCTCCAACGTGTAGCGGAGGCTGTCGAGGTTCTTGTCGGTGGTGGTCACGTTGATGACGTCGTCGAGATCGGACAGGACGCAGTCGAGGTTGCCCTTGACGTCGCTCACCAGGTCGGCGGTCTGGCCGAGCAGCTCGGTGCCCCGGTCGAGCAGCACCTTGGTGTCGGGATCGACGGAGCGGAGGCTCTCCGACAAGGCGGCCAGGTCGCTCACCGCGGACGAGAGCGAACCCCGGTGCTCGGTCACGGTGTGGGTCAGCCGGGTGGCATTGGCGCTGAGCGAATCGAGCAGCTCGGTCTTGTCGGCGAACGTCTGCAGCAGGGAGTCCGAGTTCACCGTCAGGTCGCGGAGGGCCTGGCCGCGCCCGTTGAGCGCCACGGCCAACTCGTGGATGAGGGTGTGCGTCTGCTCCGGACTGACGGCCTCGAGGACCCGGGACGCCGAGCGCAGCAGCTCGGAGAACTCGAGCGGGACCTGGGTGCGTTCCAGGGGAACGACGTCGCCCGGCTCCATGGCCGGATCGCCGGTGTGGTAGTCGTCGGGTGGCTTGAAGTCGATGTAGGGCTCGCCGATGGCCGACTTGCGGAAGATCCGGGCGACCGAGCCGGCCGGGATCTGCTTGCCGCGGTCGATCGACATGGTGATCAGCACCTTGCGGCCCGACGAGTCGACGGCCCGGACCGTGCCGTAGTGGACGCCGAGGTAGGCGACCTCGGAGTTCGGGGACACACCGGCGGTGGCCGCGAACTCGCCGCTGATCTCGTAGGGCTTCTCGATGAAGTCGAACGTGATGATGTTGTTGACCGCCCACCAGCACATGAGCAGGAACACGCCCACGAAGGCGATGAGGTTGATGAACACCCGGCGGCTCATGACCCGGTCCCCGTGGTCTCGATGAGGCCGTACACCTGAGCGAAGTCGCCCGGGACGGCCTTGGGGAGGATGTCGGCGAACTGGGCGATCCACTGCAGCGTCTCGGCCACCTGGTTCTGATCCTGGTCGACCGAGGCCAGGATGGCGTCGAGTTGCTTGATCTGGGTGTTCACCTGGGTCAGGTAGGGCCCGAAGATGTTGTCGTTCTGGACCTGGGCCAGCCGGGTCAGCTGGCGGATGGCGTCGATGGCCTGCTCCCGGTTGTCGGCCAGCACCTTGGTGGTGTCGGCGAGGTTGACCAGCAGGCCGTCGATGTCACTGGCGCCGTCGGCGAGCGTCTTGGTCGCCCCGTCGAGGGCGTCGATGATCCGCACCAGTTCGTCGGTCTGGTCGGCCAGCGTCCCCGAGACGGTCGACAGGTCCTCGACCAGCGACTTCAGCTCGGGACCGCGGCCGCCGAATCCCTCGGCGCCGGTCTGGACGAGGGTGCCGACGTCGCTGGCCACGACCGATCCCAGGATCTCGATGGCGCGCTCGGCCACGAACTCGAGCTCCGGTGCCTGGCTGGTCTGCTCGATGGTGTCGCCGTCGGCGAGGTCGGCGCCCGAGGTCGGATGGTCGGTGTCGAGGGGTCGGAGCTCGATGAACTTCTCGCCCAGCAGTGACGTGGTGCGCAGCAGGGCACGGGACTGCTTCGGGACGAACACCCCGTCCTTGAGCGACATCGTGACCCGGGCCTGGTAGTCGTCGGTCAGCTCGATGCCCACGACCGAGCCCACCCGGACGTCGGCCACCTGCACGCTGTGGCCCACCACGAGATCGCCGACGTCGTCGAAGGTGGCGGTGATCTCGCGGCTTCCCCGGATGGTGCCGGGGAGGCTGCACGAGGTCACCAACAGCGCAGTGACCACCAACAGGGCCGCCAGGCGTGCGAAGCGTCGGCCGCGGCTCACGATCCCACTCCGAGGAACGTCCCGACGAAGCGCGACCACACGCTGCGGGGGGCGCGGGGTGCCGGGGTCGGAGCCGGAGCGGCGCCACCACCGCTGGGCGAGCCCAGCACGGCGAGGATGTCGTCGATCGGCGTGGTCGGATGATCGAGGGTGGCGGGCACCGCGGCCGAGCCACCGTCGAGGCCCCCGAGGTTCGGTGCGGCGCACTGGACATCGACGGGCACGCAGGGAAGCGGGATGCCGACCGCATCGAAGATCGGGTTCAGTGCCTCGCTCACGATCGGGCTGAAGCTGTTCCGCAGGTTGAGAGCACGGAGGTCGGGGTTGTACGAGTCGATGAACCCGGCGATGACGCCTCGTCCGCCGTCGATGGCCGCCTGGACGCCGTCGAGGTTGGTGTCGATCGACTGGGCGAGCCGGGTCACGATCTTGATGTCGGTCCGCAGCCGGACTGCGTGCTCGGACACCAGATCGAGGCCGTTGCCCGACAGGTGGGCCAGGCTGTGGATGAGCTGTTCGATGTCGCCTCGCTCGTCGGCCAGGACGTTGGCGACCACCCCGAACTCGTCGAGGGTCTGACCCAGCTGGCTCTCCCGGGTGAGGAGGGTCTTGGTGAAGTCGTCGAAGCGATCGGCGATGGTGATGATGTCCTGGTCGTTCTTCTCGATGTTGCCGACCAGGCCGGAGAGCTGGTCGAGCGCGGCGCCGAGGTTCTCGCCCTGGCCGTCGAGGTCGGTGGCGGCGTTGTCGATGAGACGGCCCACGCCCTTGGGATCGAGGCTGTCGAGGAAGTCCTTGAGCGCGGCGAGGGCCTCGTCGGGCTCCACCGGGATGATGGTGTCGTCCGCCGCGATCTCGTAGCCGTCGCTGATGGTCTTGTCGCCCTCCTGGTAGGGCGGGAACAGCTGGATGCGCCGCTCCCCGATGAGCGACTGGGGCACGATGGCGGCCTTCACGCCCACCGGTACCGGGACGTCGTCGTTGATCGCCATGGTGACCTTGACCTGGTCTCCGATGACCTCGATGTCGGTGATCTTCCCGGCGGGCAGCCCGAGCACCTGGACGCCACCCTGCTCGTAGAGGGCGACCGCCCGCGGGAAGACGGCCGAGATCTCGTAGGTGCCGCCACCGCCGAGGAACGAGCACGACGACGCGGTGAGGACCGCGACCAGCGCGAGGGCGAGCAGGCGGAGTCGACTGCTCACTGGTTCGCTCCCAGGAGGACGTCGTACACGTCGCCCAGTGCGCCGAGCACGTCGGGGCCCACGCCCCGGACGAAGATGTCCTGCCACGGACCCTGGCCACCGCCCTTGGACTGCTGGAGCAGGCCCGGGCCGAGCCACGCCAACGTCCGGTCGATGTCGTCCTGGTTGGCGGAGACCACGTCGAGCGTCGGGGCCAACGAGTCGAGGATGGAGTCGATCTGGGTCTTGTTGTCGCTGATGACGCGGTCGAGCTCCTGCACCGCGTGGGCGCTGTCCCCCAGCGCGATGGCGAGGTCGTTGCGGCGGGCCACGATCATGTCGAGGATCTGCTTGGAGCTGTCGAGGAGCTGGACGATCTCGTCGTCCTTGTCGGCGAGCGTGGTGCTGAGCCGATCGGCCTGGTCCAGGAGGGCGGCGAACTTCTGGTCGCGCTCGTTGACGGCGGCGCCGACCTTGCGGATGCCGGTCACCAGGTCGGCGACCGTGGTGGCCTTCCCCTCGGTGATGTCGGCCAGGTCGACCAGCAGCTGGTTCAGTTCCTTGGTGTCGGTCTGTTCGATGCCGTGGGTGGCGACGCGGGTGAGCTCGAACACGTCGTAGGGCACGCTCGTGCGTTCGAGAGGCACCACCCGCTGATCAGCGGGTAGATCCTCCATCATCGTGTCGCCGGCCACCGGGTTGGTGATGCGGATGTGCTTGGCGCCGAGCAGGGACGACAGGGCGATCTCGGCTCCGGCGTCCTGGCCGATGTCGACACCGTCGTCGACGACCCAGCTCACCCGGACGTTGCCGCTGGCCCGGTCGACCTCGATGTCGGTGACCCGGCCCACCTTCACCCCCGCCAGCTTGACGTCGTCGCCCGACTTGAGCCCCGACGCGTCGGCGAAGACGCCCTCCATCGAATAGGTGTGCTCGAGCAGGTGGAGCAGGCCGACGAGGAAGGCGAACCCGGTGGCGGCGCCGATGAGCAGGACGGACACGATGCCGACGGCGTACGGGTTGCGATCGCGGAACGACTTCATGCCGCGCCTCCCAGGAGGCTCATGATCGCCGCGCCGCCGCGTCGCTCGGGCGGCGTGTACCGGACCGCACCGGTGGTGGACGACTGGTTGCCCACGACGCCGTCGAGGCCCGGCACCACCGGGGTGGCGCAGGGCGGCGGGAGCACGGTGAGGCAGAGGATCGTCTGGTTGAGGAACGTCCCGTTGCGCGACGACCGGAAGGTGGCCGCGCCGTTCTCGTCGAGACGGTCGAGGGCGACCCCCAGGGGGCCGAGCTGGTCCTGCACCGTGTTCATGGTGTGGTCGAGGCTGGCGATGAGGCCGTCGATCTCGGAGCGGTTGGCGGCCAGGGTGCCCGAGAGATCGCGGTTGAACGAACCGATCTCGGTGATGGCCGTCTCGAGCAACTTCGTGTTGTCGCTGAACGTCTGGGCCAGCGACGACAGGTTGTCGAGCATGGTCTGGATCTGGGTGTCGCGATCGGCGATGGTGCGCGAGACCACCTCGAGGTTGTCGATCAGGCGGCCGATGGCCTGGTCCCGTTCCCCGAGGCCCTTGACCACGAAGGCGAGATCGTCCAGCGCCTTGCTGATGTCGGCCTGGTTGCCGTCGAGGGCGGTGGTGACCGTGTCGAGGAAGTCGTTGACCTGGGCCGGGTCGATGGTGGCGACGATGGGTCCGAGCCGGTTGAACAGCTCACCGAGCTCGATGACGTTGGTGGTCTTGTCGATGGTGTCGCCGTCGGCGAGGCTCACCGGCGCGTCGCCGGGATAGAGGTACACGTAGCGCTGGCCGATGAGGTTGCGCCACCGCACGGCTGCGCTGGTGTCGGTGGGCAGCTTGCGGTCGGCATCGACCTCCATGGTGACCGCGGCCTTGCCGGCCTCCACGTCGATGGCGGTGACCTTGCCGATGGCGACGCCCGCCACCTTCACGTTGTCGCCGACGAGCAGACCGGTGACGTCGTCGAAGGCGGCGTGCAGCGTGGTGGTCTTCTTCCCGTGTCCGACGAGGCCCCCGAGGGTGGTGTTCCCGATGGTGGTCGCCAGGTAGAGAAGGAACACCATGCACAGGGCCACGAACAGGCCGAACTTGATCGCGGTGCGGGTCATCCGTCGGCCCCCGGGAACAGCAGGCCGAGCAGCGAGTTGGGGTCACGGGTCGAGCTCGAGCTCGTGGTCGAGTCGCCGGGCACGGTGGTGGGAAGCGGCAGGGTCGGGATCGGCACACCGTCGAGGATCGAGCCCGGCGACTGGTCGCCCGGGGGCGGCTGGGCGCCGTTCAGGGTCTCCTGCACACTCACCAGGTTCTTGACCGCCGCCATCAAGGTGCCGTCGCCGACGTCGATGCGCACCGCCTGGGCCAGTGTCTGGGTGTACTCCTGCAGGCCGAGCAGCACGGGTTGGATCTGGTTGCGGCGGTCGTAGACCACCTGCAACGCCTCGGAACCCTTGGTGAGGGCGTCGGTGGTGAAGGCCTTGTTGTTCTCGAGCAGATCGGCCACATCGGAACTCAGGCGCGCCGTCTGCACGAGGGCCGAGTTGAGCTCGTCGCTGCGCTGGTTGAGCGTCGGGAGCGCCACGTTGAGGTCCTGGGCGGTGGAGACCAGGTCCGGAGACACCTGATCGATGGTCTCCGACAGCAGGGCCATATCGCTCAGGAACTGACGGAACTCGGCGTCGTTGCTGACCTGGAGCGCGGCCAGCTTGGAGCTGTTGACGATCGATCGGTTGATGTTGGGACCGAGACCTCGACCGGCCTTGGCCAGCTCGTCGAGGACCACGGTGAGCTCGGCGGGATCGACGGCCTCGAGGACGGGATAGGCGTCGGTGAGGACCTGCTCGAGCTCGAAGCCACCCAGTGTCTTGGTGATCTCGTCGCCCTCGTGCAGGTAGGGGCCGTCGAGCTCGGAAGGACCGGGAACGATGTCGACGAACTTCTCGCCGAAGAGGGTCTTGGGGCGGATCACCGCCTGGGCGTCGGCCGGGATCTGGACGCCGTCGTCGATCCGCAGCGTGATCTGCGCCTTGGTGTCGACCAGCCGGATGGAGGCCACCTCACCGACGTTGACGCCCCGGATGTCCACGTCGCTGCCCGCGAGGAGTCCCTGGCCGGCGGCGGCGAACGTGCCGTGGACCCGGTAGCCGCCGTCGTAGGCCCCGAAGGACGCCTTGATCCCGATGGCCGCCAGCGCGACGAGCACGATCAGTCCGACGGCGCCGGAGATCATGTAGCGGTTGCGATCGGTGAGGAGACGGCGCACGTCAGTACCCCGTCAGGCTCACGGTGTTGCCGCCGCCCCAGAAGATCAGGGACAGGATGAGGTTGACGATGACCACCGCCACGATCGACAGGCGGATGGCCCGGCCGACCGCGACACCCACGCCCGCCGGGCCTCCGGACGCGTTGAAGCCGTAGTAGCAGTGGATCAGGGCGACGAGGACGGCGAAGACCGCGGCCTTGATGCAGCTGTAGAGGATGTCGATGGGTGGGAGATAGAGGCGGAAGTAGTAGTCGTAGACGCCCGGTGAGAGGCCGAAGAACTGGGTGGTGACCAACTTGGTGGCGAAGAAGCTGGCGAACAGGGAGATGAGGTACAGCGGGATGATGGCGATGAGGGCGGCCAGGACCCGGGTCCCGACCAGGTAGGTCATCGGCCGCACCGACATGACCTCGAGGGCGTCGATCTCCTCCGAGATCCGCATCGCACCGAGCTCGGCGGTGAAGCCGGCGCCGACCTGGGCCGCGAACGCGACGCCGGCGATCAGCGGAGTGACCTCCCGCGTGTTGGCGAAGCTGCCGACCAGCCCGGTGAAGGCCTGGGCGCCGATCTGTTCGAGTCCGGAGTATCCCTGCAGGCCCACGTTGGCGCCGGTGAAGAACGACATCGAGAAGATCACGAACACCATGCCGGCGCCCACGATCAACGCACCGGCCCCGACGGTGATGTCGGACACCAGGCTGAAGACGATGTTCTTGTACTTGAGGCGCAGGATGTTGAGGGTGACGACCTCCCACAGCACGCGGCCGTAGAACGACAGCTGGCGGCCCACGTCCTCGAGCGCGTCGGCCACCGACTGGCCGACGCCGGTGATGGGTTTGGTGAGGCGGGTCACGGCAGTCATCGCGGCACCATCAGAACTTGGGCGGGACGAGCGCGAAGTACAGCGACGTCATGATGAGGTTGGTGAAGAACACCAGGATGAAGGTGATGACCACGCCCTGGTTGACCGCGTCGCCCACGCCCTTGGGCCCGCCCTTGGCGTAGATGCCCTTGTAGCACGACACCCCGGCGGCGATGAACCCGAACACGACCGCCTTGACCAGCGACGAATACAGGTCGGGGAGCTGGACCAGCGAGGTGAAGCCCTGGAAGTAGGCGCCGGGCGTGACGTGCTGGATGACGACGTTGAAGAAGTACCCGCCGGAGATGCCGGCCACCGAGACGAGCGACACCATGAACAGGGCCACGGTGGCCGAGGCGTAGAGCCGGGGGGTGACCAATCGGTGCACGGGGTTGATGGCCATGACCTCCATGGCCGCCAGCTCGTCGCGGATCTTGCGGGAGCCGAGGTCGGCCGTCATGGCCGAGCCGCCGGCCCCGGCGATGAGCAGGGCGGTGGCGACCGGGGCCGCCTCGCGGACGATCGATAGCACCATGGCGGCGCCGGTGGTGGATTCGGCCCCGAGCTGGCGGGAGAACGATCCCACGTGGAGCGCGATCACCGCACCGAAGGGAATCGAGATCAGCACCACGGGGATCGAGCACACCTTGGCGATGAACCAGCACTGCGAGAGGTACTCGCGCCACCACGTCTTGACGTCCCACGTGCGCCGGAACCCCTCGAGGGAGATGGCGAACATGTTCCCCGTCTCGCGGAGGACGAACTGCGCCTTGCCGATCATGGGTGTCGACCGATCACGATCGCGTCCATCAGACGGTCATCACGCCGTAGTCGTCGACGTCCTGGCCGGACGCCTCCAACCGCTTCCGCTCCCGCTCCATCAGTTCCTTCTCGACGTCGGTGCGCTCCTCGGCCAGCTCGTCCATGCCGATCGGACCCATGGCCCGCCCGGCCAGGAACTGTCGGATCAGCTCGTTGTCGGACGTGCGCATCTCCTCCTTGGCCGCGAACTTCACCAGACCGGCCTGGTAGAGGACCGCGATGTAGTCGGAGGTGCGCATCACCGAGGCGATGTTGTGGGTGATGATCAAGAAGGTGGCGCCGGTCTCCTCCTGGATCTTCTTGACCAGTTCGTCGAGGTAGGAGACGCGGACCGGATCGAGGCCCGAGTCCGGCTCGTCGAAGAGGATGATCTCGGGGTCCATCGACAACGCCCGGGCCAGGCCGGCCCGCTTCTTCATGCCGCCGGACACCTCGCCGGGGTACTTCTTCATGTGGTCGAGCAGCCCGACGAGGCTGGCCTTCTCGAGGGTGATCTCCCGGATCTCCTTCTCGGACTTCTTGGTGTGCTCGCGCAACGGGAAGGCGATGTTGTCGAAGATGTTCATCGACCCGAACAGCGCACCGTCCTGGAACAGCACTCCGAACTTGCGCCGGACGCGGTAGAGGTCCTTCTCCCCCATCCGGACCGTCTCCTCGCCGTCGACCCAGATCTCACCGCTGTCGGGACGGAGCAGGCCGATGACGTTCTTGAGCAGCACCGACTTGCCGGTGCCCGACGGGCCCATGACGGCGCTGATCTTGCCGCGCGGGATGTCGAAGGAGATGTCCTTGAGCACGGTGTGGGATCCGAAGCTCTTCGTCACGTTGCGCAGGGAGATCGCTGCGTCCATGTGGCATCCTCGGGTCCGGCGTGTGGTGCAGTGCGTCAAGGGTCATGACGTGACCATTGACACTCGAAAGCGCCGCAACCGTACGTCACGATTCACGGGCTCGCCAAGCACCCTTCGACCTCGAGGGGCCGATTCCCTACCGAGCGGTAGCAACGCCACCGCCGGGGGCTCAGCAGATCGAGCGCAGGAGCGGGAACGGGTTCACCGCGTTCGCTCCGGGATGGATCTCGAAGTGCAGGTGGGTCGGGCCGCCCTTGGCGTTCCCGGTGTTGCCGACGTACCCGATCACGTCGCCCGCCTGCACCGAGCCCGTCTTGCCGAAGTGGTCGAGATGGCTGCCGAACCACTGCGAACCGTCAGCCGCCGTGAGGCGGAACTGGTGGCCGCCGATGCTGCCGGTGGCGACGTCGACCCAGCCGCTGGTCGGCGCGTGGACCGGAGTGCCCAGCGGGGCGAAGATGTCGTTCCCGGCGTGATGGCGCCCGCCACTGCGGGGGAAGCCCCAATCGTTGAAGAAGGTGCCGCCCGGCACCGGGCAGACGAATCCTCCGCCCGATCCGCCCGGGATCGTGAGGGTCTGCCCGATGCGAATGGTGTTGACGTCCGAGATGCCCGATGCCTGGGCGATGGCTCGAGCCGAGGCGCCGTACTTCGAGGCGATGGCGCTGAGCGTCTCTCCGCTGGCGACGGTGTGGGTCTGGGTGCCGCTCGACACCGCACCGCTGCCCGGGAGGGTGCCGGGGTCGTACAGGACGAGGCTCACGGTGGCATAGAGCTTGCCGTCGACCAGGCCGTTCCATCGGATGAGATCGGACTGGGACAGCCCGTAGTGGGACGCGATGCCGGAGATGGTCTCGCCGGAACGCACGGTGTGGCGCTGGCCGACCAGTTGCGGGCCGTTGCTCGGCGCCGACGACGATCCGGTCGAGCCTCCGCCGCCGGTGGCCGGGACCGTCAGGGCGGTGCCGATCACGATGACGTTGGGATTCGAGATGTCGTTGGCCGACGCCAGCGCGCTCACCGTGGTGTGGAACTTGGCCGCGATGCGAGCCAGGGTGTCGCCTGATTCGACCACGTAGGTGCTCGATGTCGCGCCGCCCGACGACCCCGCCCCCGTCACCGTCAACTGCTGACCGGCGACGATGAGATCGGGGTTGGCGATCCCGTTGGCCTCGACCAGGGCCCGGACCGTGGTGCCGTTCCGCGCCGCGATCTGGCTCAGGGTCTCCCCCGAACGGACGACGTACGTACCCGACGCGGCCAGCGCGAAAACGCTGGCGACGGCCACTGCCATGAGATGTCGAGGACGGATGGGCGCGCGCATGTACTTGCCTCCTGCGGCTCCGCCCGCTCGATGCGGAGCGCACCGTACAACAGCACCAGGAGCAACTCAACCCCCATCTGCCACATCCTCAACATCAGCCTCGACCGGAGCTGGACCGTCGAGCTCGACTCCAGCTGCAGGTGTGGGGTCAGAGCTGGTCGGCGGCGTTGCGACGGGCTTCGGCGGCGCGCTCGGCGTCGAGGCGCTCGAGGGCGGGTTCGGTCGAGTGGTCGACGAACCGCATGCCGGCGGCGATCGCTCGGTGCCCGGCCTGCTCGGCGATGAGCCGGTGCATCTCCTGGGCCACCCGGCGGTAGGCGGGGTGACCTTGGGGCCCGGAGCGGAGCTCGAGCATGTGGGTGGCGGCGCGGGCGTTGAGGTGCACGTAGAAACGCACCTTGTAGGCCAGGGACACCGCGTAGCTGGCCTGTTCGGGGAAGTGGTCGAGGAGGGCGTCGTGGAGATCGGCCGAGCGACCCATGGCCTCGTCGAACGCCGCCGTCTGGCCGGCGGCGTCGACCGCCGGCGGTCGGTCGTAGCCGTGACGGGTGGTGAGCTTCTGCCACTCGAGCGTCAGCATCCGGTGCCGCTGCAGGTCACGGAAGGCGCCGTAGTCGGTGAGGATGTCGAACCGGTACGTCGGCCGTTCGAGGGCGCGCCCCGGCTTGTGGCGCCGGTTGGTGCGGTCGCCCTCGTAGGCCCGGATCACCGCGAGGCGATCGTCGACCGACATGGCGCGCGCTCGGGCTTCGAGCTGGGTCTCGGGCAGATCCGAGTGGGCGTAGAGCATCGACGCCACCGCCTTGACCTCGGCGTCGGGATCGAAGTCCACCAGGGTGACCTCGGGCGCGGCCTGCGCTTCGGTGCCGCCGAGCAGACGGTGGGCGATCTCGTCCATGGCGGCTTCGCGATCGGCGAAGTAGTCGCGCCAGACGTCGCCCCGATCGGGCAGGTCGACCCGGCGCAGGAACGACGGGATCACCTTCCGGAGCTCGGTGAGCATCAGGTCGGCGTAGGCCCGGGCCTCGGGCAACGGGTGCGACCGCATCCGGTAGAGCAGCATCTCGTAGCTCTGGCCGGTGCCGTAGATGCCGACGTTGGACAGCGACGAGGCGGGCAGGATGCCGCGGATGGCGTCGAGCGCCTTGGCCTTGATGGCCTGGCGGTACACGAAGTCGGAGTCGGCGTCGGTCTTGGGGATCTGGTCCCGGAAGAAGTCCTGCATCACCGGGACCAAGGCGGCGTAGGTGTCGAAGAGGCGATCCATGTCGCCCACGTAGCGCAGGCCGAGGGGCGACGACAGCACCTCGGGATCGCGGTAGTAGCGGTACCGGCCGCCGAGGCGGGCGTCGTAGGCGATGTATCGGGTCGACTGCTCGAGGTAGGCGGCCAACCGGCCCCACTCGAGGATCTTGGTCAGCAGGTTCGACGCTTGCTCGCAGGCCAGGTGCACGCCGCCGAGTTGGGCCACGGAGTCGTCGCCGTACTCGAGGAACACCCGTTGGTAGAGCTGTTCGGCCCGCTCGAGACCGACGGTGGCATCGACGGACAGGTCGCCGGAGATGTCGAGATCGCCCACGAACTCGTCCAGGAAGAGGCGGCGCAGCGACTTGGGCGAACGCGAGTACCGAGCGAACAAGGCTCCCTTGACCACCTCGGGGAGGTTGACGAGGGCGAAGACCGGACCGTCCAGGTTGGTGAAGTACCGGCGGAGGATGTCCTGCTCGTCCTCGGTGAACTCCTCTCCGATGTAGACGGTCACGGCGACGATGCTACGGCCTGGGACGCGCCCGACCCGTGACCACGGAGCGTGCCGAACGCGGCCACCGGCGCGGTGGGGATCAGGGTCCCAGCCGGTGGGCGAACTCCGCCCGCGCCGTCTCGAGCACGTCCGGGCGGAGCCAGCAGTCGGCCACCGTCCAGGCCAACGCCTTGGCCCCGTCGATCACGGCCCGATCGCCGGCTGGTCCGCAGGCGAAGGTGGCGAACTCCGGGGTGTGGATCGCCACGCCGGGCTCGGCCGCCTGGATCATCGGGTGGATGGAGGGCACGACGTAGGAGACGTCACCCATGTCCGTGGAGCCGACCACCGCCGCCGTGTCGTCGGGTGGCTCGACCGCCCGCCCGAGGCGGGCCGCGTTGTCGACGTAGCAGTCCAGGAGGGCGTCGATGTCGACCATGTCGGCGTATGGAGGATCGATCCAGTCGATCGACAGATCGCAACCGGCGGCTACCGCGCCGGCCTCCAAGCAGGCCGTGACCCGCTGCTTCAACGCATCGAGTCCCGCCACGGTGGGCGAGCGGACGTACCAGTTGGTCTCGGCCCGGGCCGGCACGATGTTCGGCTTGTCTCCCCCATCGGTGATGATGCCGTGGACCCGTTCGGAGGGTGCGATGTGCTGGCGGAGGGCGGCGATGTTCACGTAGCCGAGCACCGCGGCGTCGAGGGCGTTGCGGCCGCGTTCCGGTGCCGCCGCGGCGTGAGCGGCCGCGCCGGTGTAGACCACGCTGCACTGCTGGATGGCCAGCGTGCTCATGCCGCGGAGCTCGGCGCCGGCCGGATGGATCATGAGCGCGGCGTCGATGTCGTCGAAGGCCCCGGCTCGGATCATGAAGACCTTGCCCCCGCCGCCCTCCTCGGCCGGCGTGCCGAGGATCGACACCCGGCCGCCGCACCGTTCGGCAACCGCCGCGGCGGCGATCCCCGCCCCGAGCCCGGCCGCGGCGATGATGTTGTGGCCGCAGGCGTGGCCGATGCCGGGCAGCGCGTCGTACTCCAGGCACACCGCGATGTCCGGCCCCCGGCGGCCGGCTCGGCCGACGAAGGCGGTCTCCAGCCCGAACGCGTGGCGCTCGGTGCCGATCCGCTCGAGCTCGAGCGCATCGCACAGCAGGCCGTGGGCGTACCGCTCCTCGAAGTTGAGCTCGGGATGCTCGTGGATCAGGTGGGAGATCTCCAGCAGCCGGTCAGCCCGACGGTCGATCTCGTCGGCCATCGCCTGCTTCACCGCGTCCAGCTCCGGCGTCTCGTCCTGCACGCCGGCAGCGTAGGGCGGGATCTCCCGCGGGAGTCAGCCCGACGCCGGGTGGCGCAGCACGACCTTGCCCAGCTGCGAGCCGGACCGGAGGCGCTCGAGCGCGGCGGGGTAGTCGGCGAGGTCGAACACCTCGTCCACCGCGATCGGCAACCCGTGGTCGACGAGGCGGGTCACGGCCGCGAACTCCTCGTAGGAACCCATGGTCGATCCGATGATCTCGATCTGGGAGAAGAACAGGCGAGGCAGATCGACCTCGACCTTCTGCCCGGACGTGCCGCCGCAGACGACCAACCGACCACCGCGCACCAGCGATCGCACCGACGCGTCCCAGGTGGCGGGCCCCACCGACTCGACCACCACGTGCGCCTTGACCGGCCAGCGGTCGGCCGAGGAGTCGAACCCGCCGGACGCGCCCAGGGCCACGGCCTGGTCGATCTTGGCCTGCTCGCGGCTGGTGACGTAGACCTCGGCACCCATGGCCAGTGCCAGACCGAGGGCGGCCATCGACACCCCGCCGCCGATGCCCACGATCAGCACGGTCTCGCCCGCGGTCAGCCGAGCACGGCGCAACATCCGGTACGCGGTGAGCGTGGCCAGGGGATACGCCGCGCACTCCTCCCAGCTGCGGTCGACCGGCTTGGCCACCACGTTCCGGGCCGGAACGACCACCGCCTCACCGTGCCCACCCCAACGCTGCTCACCGAGGATCTCGAAGCCGCGACCCAGCGGCGAATCGATCCCGTACTCGACGACCGCGTCCACGGAGGCCACCGCCGGGTTCACGACCACCTCGGTGCCCACCTCCACGCCGGCGTCGGGGCCCACCGCATCGATCACGCCGGCCACGTCGCAGCCGGGGACATGCGGCAGCGTCGGCTTCGGCAACCCCCGGGTGAGCCACAGATCCATGTGGTTGAGGGCCGAGGTCACCGGACGCACCCGGACCTCGCCGCGACCCGGCTCCGGCGTCGGGATGGTGCCGAAGCGGTAGTCACCGGGCGACTCGTCGAGGATCCATGCGTCCATGCCGGCGAGTGTGCCACCGACCTCTCCGCGGCTCATACCACGACGCGGAGCGCGTCGGGGACGACGCGGATCGACAGGGTGCGGGCGGGACCGACACATTCGCCGTCGAGCCAGACCTTGGTACCGGGCGCCAGGTCGAGCTGCACCGCCTTGATCCGTCGTTCGGAGATCCCGGGATGGGGAACGTGGGTCCCGGTCGGGAGCCGGGCACGCGCCTTGAACCGGTCGCCGAGCGAGAGATCGGCATCGAGGAGCACGAGGCGGCCGTCGTTGGGATGCGATCGCGGCGCCACGTCCCAGGCTCCGAGGAACTGCGCGTTCATGGCCGCCACGATCCGACCCCGGAGCCAGGAGCGCCGGGCGACGAGGTGGGCGACGAAGAAGTGCAGCGATCCGTCGACGAGCACCTCACCGAGGTCGACGGGGAACGTCTGCGCCGCGTCGCCGTGGAGGCGGGCCTCGTCTCCCGTCGCGCCACAGGTGCGGGCGAGGTCACCGCCGAGCAGGCCCAGGGTCGGTAGCGGCGCACTGGTACGTCGGGCGGCGGTGACCACGGCGCGGGCCTCGGCGTCCGAGCGGACGACGACGCCGTCGTCGGGCAACGGCCCCGGGCTCCCCCACTCCTCACCCTTGCGGATCGTCACCGGCATCCTCGTCGTCGTGGTCGGCATCGATCGAGGCCGACGCCGACACCACCCCACGCTCGAGTGCCCCGGTGGCCCGGCGCGCCGTGGCCCGGGTAGAGGGCTCGGGCGCGAGCTGACCGATCTGGCGGACCAGATCGATCAGTTGCCGGATCGTCCGGACGAAGTCGCCGCCGGTGAGGTCGAGTCCGCTCTCCTCCAGCAGGGTCGCCAGACCGGTGCCCGCGCACCACTCGTGGGCCATGCGGGTGAACCCGTGGTCGGCGCTGCGGGACAGGGGGAGGCCGGCCTCGTCCTCGTCGGCCTGGACCCGCCGGACGATCTCGTCGATCTCCCCGACCCGGGCGCGTACCCGACGCGAGGGATGGTGCGGGGCGGGTGGCGGGCCCGGGGCCCGGTGCTCGTACACGAGCACCGACGCCACCGCGGCCAGTTCGGGCGCATCGAGGTCGTCGAAGCACCCGGTGGCGATCGCCTCGGCCACCACCAGGTCGGCCTCGTGGTACACGCCGGCGAGCAGCTGACCCCGCTCGGTCACCGACCAGCCGTCGACGTACCCCCACGCCTCGAGGAGGGTGAGCACCCGGTCGAACTGGACCCCGATGGTGCCGGTCTGGGCCTCGATGCGCCGTTCGAGCTCGTCGATCTCGCGCCGCAGCCGGTCGGCCCGGTCGAGCGCTCGCACGTGGGCCTCGGCATCGGGGCATCCGGCGACCGGATGGTCGGTCGTGGCCGCCGCCTCGGCCACCGCGTCCGGGCGGGACCCGATCCGGACCCGGGCGAGCCGGGACGCGACCTGGGCCCGGAAGTCGCTGTCGTCGGGCAGGTACGGCTGGGGCAGATCGACCGTGGCGAGCACCCTGGGTGCATCGTCGAAGTCGGCCATGCCCACGATCTCCACGTGGCGGGACGGACCGACGACCTTCACCCGGATGGCGCCGCCCTTGCGGTAGGCGACCGACAGCACCGCGACCCGTGGCTCGGCCGCGGTGGCGATGACGTCGCCGGGCCGCAACCGGGCCAGGCCCTGCTCGAGGCGTTGGCGCCGGACCCGACGAGGCGCGTTCGACCGGGTCAGCTCGCGGTACTCGGCGACGTCACCTCGCTCGCAGTTCGCATCGGGCACCACGGCGTCGAGCGCCTGGCGACGGGTGCGCAACCGACGCTCCAGGACGACGACGGCCCGATCGGCCTGGTACTGGGCCAGCGACTGGTTGAGCAGCCGGCGGGCCACGTCCCGGTCGTGGCGCCGGATCAGGTTGACCGCCATGTTGTACGTGGGACGGAACGCCGACCGGAGCACGAAGCTCCGGCTGGCGGCCAGGCCGGCGACCTGGCCGAAGGGCACGAACGGCGACCACAGGACGATGGCCGTACCCCGGTCGTCGATGCCCCGCCTCCCCGCCCGACCGGTGAGCTGGGTGTACTCGGCCGGTGTCAGGAACTCGCGACGCTCGCCGTTGAACTTGGTCAGCCGCTCGATCACCACGGCCCGCGCCGGCATGTTCACCCCGAGGGCGAGCGTCTCGGTGGCGAAGACGACCTTGACCAGCCCGGCCTCGAAGCAGGCCTCGACCGCCTCCTTGAACGGCGGGACGTGCCCGGCGTGGTGGGCGGCGACCCCGGCCTCGAGCCCCGCCATCCAGCGGTCGGCCGACAGGGCGTCGAGGTCGGCGGCCGTGAGGCTGGTGAGGTGGTCCTCGGCGATCGTGCGGATCTGGGCCCGTTCCTCGGCGCTGGTGAGCCGGACGCCGGCGTCGAGGCAGGTCTTCACCGCGTCGTCGCATCCAGCCCGGCTGAACACGAAAACGATCGCGGGGAGCAGGTCCTCGTCGACGAGGACGTCGAGCGCGTCGAGGCGGGACGGGGTGTACCAGCGCCGCCGGGGTCGCCCGCCCCGCCCACCCCGGGGCCGGCCGCCCCGGCCCCGCCGGGAACCGGCGTCCCGATCGACGTCGAAGCGGTCGCCCTCCGGATTGGGACGACCGTCGACGGTGGTGTCGATGAGGTGCAGCTGGTCGCTGGACTTGTCGCCCACCAGGTAGGTGTTGTCGAGGCTCACCGGCCTGGTCTGCTCCACCACCACGTCGGTGGGGCCACGCACGGTGGTGAGCCAGTCGCCGATGTCGTGGGCGTTGGACACCGTCGCCGAGAGGCACACCAGCTGCACGTGTTCGGGCAGGTGCACGATGACCTCCTCCCAGACCGGGCCCCGGAAGGTGTTCTGCAGGTAGTGCACCTCGTCGAGCACCACCACCCCGAGGTCGTCGAGTCGCTTGCCCGCGTAGATCATGTTGCGGAGCACCTCGGTGGTCATGACCACGGCCGGCGCGTCCCCATCGATGGTGTTGTCGCCGGTGAGCAGCCCGACCCGACCCGAGCCGTGGCGGGCGCGCAGGTCGTTGTACTTCTGGTTCGACAGCGCCTTGATGGGTGTGGTGTAGAACGCCCGCAGGCCGCGGTCGAGCGCGTCGGCCACCGCGTAGTCGGCCACCACCGTCTTCCCGGCGCCGGTGGGGGCCGAGACCAGCACCGAGCGGCCCGCATCGAGGGCGGCCACCGCGTCGAGCTGGAACTGGTCGAGATCGAACCCGTAGCCGTCGAGCAACGCCGCCGTGGAGGGGCCGTGCGGTGCCGGCATCAGCGGGAGTCGACCTCGCCCTTGCGTCGCTTCCTCGTGAGCAGGAGGCCGATGATGATCGACGCCTCGTAGAACAGGATCATCGGTACCGACAAGATGGTGAGGCTGTAGGGATCGCCCGACGGGGTGAGCACCGCGACGATGATCGTGATCCCGACGATGGCGTAGCGGCGGACGTTGCGCAGGGTCTGGGCGGTGACCACTCCGGCGAGCTGGAGGAACACGAGGATCACGGGGAACTCGAACCCGACGCCGAACGCCAACATCATGTAGGAGACCAGCTGGAAGTAGGGCGCCGGTCGGAACTGGGCCTGCAGGTTCTTGCCGCCGATGTTGACCAGGAAGTCCAGGGCCTTGGGCAAGGTGTAGTAGGCGAGGGCGGCGCCCATCACGAACAGGACCAGCGCGCTGATCACGAATGGGATGGCGTACTTCTTCTCGTGGGAGTACAGCCCCGGTGTGATGAAGCGCCAGACCTGCCAGAGGATGACCGGCATGGCCAGGCCCACGCCCACGTAGCCGGTCATCTTCAACCGGACCGTGAAGCCCTCCAGGGGCTCGGTCTGCAGCAACTGGCAGTCGCGCAGCGACGAGCCCTGCAGGTTGCAGTAGGGCTTGAGCAGCAGATCGAAGATCCAGGGGTAGAGGAACCAGGCGATGACCGCGCCGACGGTCACCGCGATGGCGATCTTGACGATCCGGTCACGCAGCTCGGCGAGGTGCGCGAGCAGCGGCATCCGGCCTTCGTCGTCGGCCTTGCGGCCGGCTTTCTTCGCCGCCACGGATCAGGACGCGCTGGACGCTGGGCTGTCGCCACCCGAGGACGCGTTGTTCGAAGGGTCGACCGTCACGTCAGAGCCTTCGGAGCCGGAGCTCTCCGTGGATGCCGACGGTTGCCTCTCGGCGTGGTCGTCGCGTGCCTGGGCCCCTTCGATGGCGGCCAGCTCGGCTTCGGCGACGGCTCGAGCCGCGCCCGGATCGTGGCTGTCATTGGGCGGGCCGGCGGCGTCGGCGCGTCGGGCGGCCTCGGCGTCGCGCTCGGCCTCGGCCATCGCACCTCGAAGATCGCTCTGGAAGCCGGCGGAGATGCGCCGCAGCTCGCCGACCACCTGGCCGAACTGCCGGATGGCGCCCGGGAGCTTCTCCGGTCCGAGGACCACCAGCGCCACGAGGGCGATGACGAGCAGCTCCATGCCGCCGACGTTGAACATGGCCGAGAGTGTACCGCCGAGATTTTCGCCTCCGAGGTCGCTCGGAGCGTTCTCCGCCGGTCAGGTGGTCTCGTGCGTGGTGTCCGAGTTGCCCGAGTCGGGGCTGGCCAGCAGCTGGTCCAACCAGTCGTCACCTTCGAGCGCGGCGTGGAAGTCGAGCAGGTCGTCGTGGGTGAAGACCGGTGCGTCGTCGCGGCGCTCGTGCAGCTCAGCGGGCAGCGACCATGCGGTCATCTCGACGCCGGATGCCAGCAGCAGGTCGACGACCCGAGGCTCGGCCTCCTTGACGACGGCCATGTCGCAGCTCGGGCAGCGGAACACGTAGCTCCCGGCGTTGTCGTCGATGCACACCCGCACGTGGACGTCGTCCACTCGCAGCTCGACATCGCCGCAGTCGACGCAGCTTGCCCTGATCCGTGTCGCCATGTCCGTCCTCCCGGTCTCCCTACTCGCACTCCATGCTTCGACAACTTCTGGCCGCTCCTTGAGCGATTCCGGCCGGCTCTTCGCCGATTGCCGATCCCGTGAGGCGGGGATGCAAGTCTTGGGCCATGGCTCGAGTGCAACCCCTGCGACACCCGCCGCTCGGCTTCGCGCACCGTGGGGCACGGGCCCACGCTCCAGAGAACACGTTGGAGTCGTTCACCCTCGCCCTTCGGCTCGGCGCCACCGGACTCGAGAGCGATGTGTGGGTGACCGCCGACGGAGTGGCCGTCCTCGACCACGACGGCACCGTCGGGCGGTTCCGCAAGCGCTCGATCGCCGAGCTCGCCCGGCGCGACCTCCCCGGCCACATCCCCTCGCTGGAGGAGCTCTACGACGCGGTCGGCGCCGGCGTCCCGCTGTCGCTCGACGTGAAGGACCCGGAGGCCCTGGAACCCACGCTGCGGGCGGCCGAGGCCGTCGGCGCCGACGCCGAGCTGTTCCTCTGCCACCCCGATTGGGAGCTGCTGGGCCGCTGGCGGCCACGCTCCGACGCGGTGGTCCTGGTCGACTCGACCCGCATCCACCGGATCAAGGAAGGGCCGGAGCGCCGTGCCATGGCGCTGCGCAACGCCGGCATCGGATGCATCAACATGCACGAGAGCGACTGGTCGGCCGGCCTCACCACGCTGTTCCACCGGTTCGACATCGAGTGCTTCGGATGGGACGCCCAGCTGCCTCGCGTGCTCGACCAGCTCCTGGCCAAGGGCGTCGACGCGGTGTATTCGGATCACGTGGACCGCATGGTGGACGCCATCGCCCGCCTGCCCTGATCGTCATCCGGCCAGCAGCTCCGGCAGCGGTCGGCGATGCACGATCACGAGGCGGCGGGTCGGGCGGGTCAGCGCCACGAACAGCGCTCGGTGGCCGGCCGGCTCGGCCGCCACGATCTCCGCGGGCTCCACGACGATGACGACGTCGAACTCGAGTCCTTTCGCCAGCAGAGGGTCCAGCACGGTGACGGTGCCGAGCCCCTGCCCGCCACTCCCCCAGGCCACGCCCGCGGCGTCGAGCCCGGCCCCGATGCCGGCGTGCTGGTGTCCGACCGCGATCACCGCCACGGTCCCCCGCTCCTCGGTGGCCCGTCGTGCGTGTTCGACCGCAGCACCCGTCACGTCGGCGACGCCATGGATCTCCGGCTCGGCTCCGGTGTGTCGGATGGAGCGCGCCGGCGTGACGTCGGGTGCGGCCACCGGGAGCAGGCGGTTGGCGAGGTCGAGGATCGGGGCGGGCGTGCGATACCCGACGGTCAGCTCGGCGAAGTGCAACGGCGCCTTGGTCTGCACCACCGCGGCCACCTCCTCCCAGGACCGCGTGGCCCACGGCCGAGTGCCCTGGGCGAGATCACCCACGATGGTCATCGACCCTCCGGCGGCCCGCCGGCGCAGCATGCGCAACGCCATCGTCGACAGGTCCTGGGCCTCGTCGACGACGATGTGTCCGTAGGTGACGCGCACGCCGCTGATGCGGCTCTCCGCCTCGTCGATGAGCGCCACGTCGGCCGGGCTCCACCGCTCGTCGGAGATCCGCTTGGCCACCGCTCGCCCCAACCGCTCGATCTCGTCCCGCTCGAGGATGCCTCGTGCGGCCCGCCGCCGGACGGTCGAGCTGCCCAACAGCCGCTGCACCGTGGCCGCTGCGCCGAGGTTGGGCCAGATGCGGTCGACGACGCGCCGGAACCCGTCGTCGCTCCGGGCGGCGGCGACGAAGTTGGCCTTGAGGGCGGGGACCTCGGCGGTTCGCTCGTGGATCTCGTAGGCATCGTGGAGGAGCTGGTTCCGCAGACTCTCCTTCCCGGTGGCGTGCGGGACCTCGCGGCCGAGGATGTCGTCCACGGCGCGGGCGACGCTGGACGGATCGATGCGCACCGCGCCCCAGGTGGTGCTGATCGACACCGGCTCGGTGGGGATCCGGATCGACGATCGCACCGCGGCGTCGATCACCGCGGCCATCCGACCGTCGCCCTTGAGCCGGGCAACCGCCGGGGGATCGTCGTCGCCCAGCCGGACGGACGCGGGGCGCAGTCCCTCGATGGTGGTCTGGCGGACCGCGGTCTCGCCCAGGCTGGGCAGCACGTCGGCGACGTAGCGCAAGAAGACGGGATTGGGCCCGATGACGAGGACGCCGGTGTCCATCAGTTCCATGCGGTGCTCGAACAGCAGGTAGGCGGCGCGGTGCAGGGCGACGGCCGTCTTGCCCGTCCCAGGTCCGCCCTGCACGATGAGCAGGCGATCCAGCGGGGTGCGGATCACCTCGTCCTGCTCGGTGGCGATGGTGGCCACGATGTCCCGCATCGACCCGGTTCGCTCCCGGTCGAGCTCGGCCAGCAACGGATCGGGGATGCCGCCGGAGACCGCGGAGCCGTCCGGGTCGTTGAAGTCCTCCTCGAGGATGTCGATCAGCTCGGCACCCTCCGACGTGAAGCGGCGTCGGATGTCGAGTCCCATCGGGTCGTGGACGGTGGCCCGGTAGAACGGGATCGACACCGGGGCCCGCCAATCGACCACCAGCGGTTCGCCGGTGTCGTCCTCGATGTGGCGGCGACCCACGTACCAGCGGTCGTCGCCCTCGTCGATGCGCCCGAACGCGGGGACCCCGGCGGGATCGGCGAGGGAGTCGAGCCGGCGCTGGAGATGCCAGCGGGCCACCTCGGAGTCGGATTCGGTCGCGGCCGAGTCCGCCTCCTCGAGCGCCCGGCTCGTTCGGGCCGCCATGGCCACGATCGCGGCACGCGCCCGGTCGAGGTGGCGTTGCTCGAGCGCGAGTTCGGGATGGGGCACGACTCCTCCAGCGCGGCTGCCCTGGGCGGACCCAGGCCGGTTCCGGGCGGCGTCGTCATCGGGTGTCCCGACCGTGCGCGCCAGCGCCCGACCGGCGCGGGCCGATGGGGCGGACGGGAAACCGTAGCCTCCCCGGCGATGGGGAGTCGTGCTGTTTTCCCGGGGTCGTTCGACCCTCTCACCGTGGCCCACCTCGCCATCGCGGATCGGGTCCGGGTCGAGCTGGCGGTCGAGACCGTCGACCTGGTCATCTCCCGCGTCGCGCTGGCCAAGGAGGACCGGGTCACGACGCCGCTCGAGCAACGGGTGGAGGTCATCCGGGCGTTGGGCCGCGCCGGCCGGCCGTGGCTCAGGGCCCGCACCACCGAGGCCCAGCTCCTGGCCGACATCGCCGAGGGCTACGACGTGCTCGTCATCGGGGCCGACAAGTGGCACCAGCTCCACGACATCGGGTTCTACGGTGACTCGGCAGCCGCCCGGGACGCGGCCCTCGACCGGTTGCCCCGGCTCGCGATTGCTCCCCGGTCGGGGGTGACGACGCCGGAGGGAGCGGGACTGCACATCTTGTCGGTCCCGGCCGCCCACCACGACGTGAGCTCGACGGCCGTGCGCCGCGGACGCGACGAGTGGCGGGCGCGCCCCGAGCCCTGAGATACGGCGCTACAACGTCGACAGGTCGGACAGCGGCCAGATGATCACGAACGCTCGTCCCACGATCGAATCCTCGGGGATCGATTTGAACCGCCGGGAGTCGTCGGACGCGGCCCGGTTGTCGCCCATGACCCAGATGTGTCCCTCGGGGATCACCTCCGGACCGAAGTCGGACGTGAACGCGCCGTCGGGCAGGTAGCTCTCGTCGAGCGGCTTGCCATCGACGTAGACCTGGTTGTCACGGCCCTCCACCGTCTCGCCGGGCAGGGCGACGACCCGCTTGATCAGCTCGGAGATGCCGTCGGGGCCGGGCCCGCCGGGTCGGTCGAAGACGACGACATCGCCGCGATGCACGTGACCGAACTCGTAGCTCAGCTTGTTGACCAGCACCCGGTCACCCACCTCGAGCGTGGGCACCATCGACTCCGAGGGGATGTAGAACGCCTGGATGAGGAAGGTCTTGACCACCAGGGCCACGACGAGGGCGCCGACGATGACGGCGGCCCACTCGATGGCCGAACGAGTCGAGTGCGGCAGGCGCCGTTCCACCTCCTCGTCGGGGGGCGTCTCGTCGTCGGGGATCGCGTCCATCACTGAGCGCCGAGCGTACAAGCTGCCCTCCGCCCGACCGGTACCGCCCCCCTCAGTCCCGGTAGCGGGCGAGTAGGCGTCGCGCGGCCCGAGCGCCGGCGTCGGCCAGCTCGTCGGGGCCGGCCACCACCCGCGCCTCGGGACCGAGCCGGAGCAGCAGCCGTTCGAGCCAGGGTTCGGCGCTGACCGCCAACGTCACCCGCGTGCGGCCGTCCCCGAGATCGATTGCCGCGTCGTGCGGATACTGCTCGACCACCCAGGACGCCGCCGCGGGGATGTCGATCGTGACGCGGGGCAGGGCCGCATCGGCGTGGAACGACACCATCTCCGTCGGCACGTCGGACGGCTCGAAGTGCTCCTCGGTCGGTTCGAGGCTGGTGATGCGATCGACGCGGAACACCCGGTGGTCCCCGGACGACCGGCAGTAGGCGTCCAAGTACCAGGAGCCGTCGGTGGCGAAGCGCCGCAGCGGCTCGATGTCGCGCTCGGTGGACTCGTTGCGGGCATGGCTGAAGTACCCGATGTGCAGGACCCGGCCCTCGGCCATCGCCTCGTCGATGGCGCTCAGCAGATCGGTCTCGTCGTCGGCGAGCACCACGCCGAGGTCGTCGTCGAGATCGATCCCGAGCACGTTCGCCACCTTCTGGACGCCCCGAGCCAGCGGGCCGTCGGGATCGTGGCCGGGCTGGGTCTCGGAGGCGAGACCGGCCGCGAGCAGGCCGAGCGCCTCGTCACGCGTGAGCCGCAGCGGTCGTTCGAAGAAGTTCGTGTAGCTGATCCACACCCGATCGTCGTCGACGTCGACATCGACCAGGCTCTCCGGCGTGTACGGGTAGAGGCCGACGAGGAACACCACGTTGAGATCGTCGAGCAACTCCTGGCGGGTGATGTCGAACCGGGCGCACACCTCGGTGATGAGCGGGCCGTCCTGGCTGGCGATCCACGGGACCATCGACAGGATCCGCCCGAGGCGGTCGGTTGCACTGGGGCGGGCCATCAGCGGTGGGGCTCGGCGGCCAGCGCCTCGAGCCACGTGCGGACGTCGGCGCGCAGTTCGGGTGGGCCGAGCACCTCAGCGTCGTCGAGGAAGTCGAACAGGAAGCTCCGGAAGCCGTCCCGACGGCGGACGGGGAACTCGAGGACGACCGCGCCATCCGGTTCCCAACCGATGTCGACGTCGTCGCCCACCAGTCGCACGGCGAGGGCGGCCTGAGGTCGATCGACCCGGACGCGTGCCAGGACGGGCTCGTCGTCGCCGAGCGCCCACCCGTCGAGGCGGAGCGGGTGCGCCGACGGATCGACATGGACCTCGACGGTGTCGGGGGCATCGGCGTCGATGGCGCCTTCGACGCGGTCGAGGCGGAAGGACCGGCTCTCCCCCGCCCCGGTGTCGTGGCCCTGCAGGTACCAGTGACCCCGCTCGTGGTGGAGCCGGAACGGATCCACCACGCGATCCTTGTCGCGGTAGCGGAACCGCAGCCGCCGGTGCTGGCCGACGGCCTCGAAGGCGAGCGACAGGTTCGGAGCCGACGGGAGCACCGCGATGTTGGTCGGGGCGGTGTCGGGTTGCACGGCCCCGCCCAACTTGCGCAGGCCGGACACGGGGTTGGCCCCGTCGAGTCGTACCGCGGTGGCGGCGAGGTGGATGGCGGCCAGCTCGTCGGCGTCGAGGCCGGGGTCGGGGAGCCCGTACTCGTCCTGGTCGATGCGGTATCCGTCCTCCGGCGGCATCCGGCCGGGCACCGGCTCGATCCGCAGCGGGATGTCCATCTCGCGCAGATCCTTCTTGTCCCGTTCGAAGGCCCGCTTGAAGGAGTCCTTGTCCGGCGGGTAGCCGGGGATCCGCCGGTGGAGCTCGTCGGCCGTGATGGGCCGCTCGGCATGGAGCAACTCGGCGATCAGGTCGAGCAGTCGTTCGAGTTTGGGGACGGCCATCGCGCCGGAAGGCTACCGACTGGCGGCGAGCACGCCGGCGGCGCCGGCCGCGGCGTAGAAGAGGGGGTCGTCGGCCGGTCCGCGCCCCATCGAGCGGACCTCGACCCCCCGGTCGGCGAGCAGCGATGCCACGTCGGGCACCTCGACAACCCGTACGTCGTGGCGGGCGTCGTCGACCTCGGCGCCCGGCACCACCGCCACCTCGACCCGGTTGGCGGTGAGACGCAGCACGGTGGTCACGTGGTGGCTCGCGCCACGGTGGCGGGGGCGGGCATCGGCTCCGGATGCCCGCACGCAGCAGATGGGCCGACCCCCCAGCGCCGCGGTGGCGTCGAGCACCGCGGCCGCCTCGACGGCGGTGGTGCCGAGCTCGCAGTCGGTGCCGACCACCCCCGGACCCATGCCGACCACGACGAGATCGGCGCGTTCGACCGTGGCCGCGATGGCGAGCGCCGAGGGCATCGAGACCGCCTCCCGGTCGCCGCCGAAGGCATGGCCGGCGGTGACCGTGGCCTGGATCAGGCCGGCTCGTCGCATGGCAACCACCAGATCAGAGAGGGCCAGGGGCAACGAGGCGCCGTCGGTCATCACGTAGACGACGCGGCCGTCGGGCCGGTGGTGGAGGAACGTGGCCGCCACGATCGGCACCTGGCTGTGCAGCGTGCATGCCACGACCGGGACACCACCGAGGTCGCTCCCCGGATCGATGTCCTCCTCGGTGGCACCGGTGTCGGTCTGCACGCTGGTGTACCGGACCTTCATGATGTGGCCCGGTCCCGGCGACGACCACGCCCGCCGGGACAGGTTCCAGTGGACGACGTGCCAGCCGCCCGTGCCCAGGCCGAGCTCGACCGCGGTGGTGTTGCACACCACGTCGTCGCCCACCGCCACGGGCCCGATCTGGGCGGTGAGCACGTAGGCCCGCTCGCCGTCCACCAGCACCCGCTGCAAGCCGGCCCGCTCCTCGAGGATCTCGGTGACGACGCCTGACCGGAACGTGGGCACGCGGTCGCCTAGAGGGACGCGATCAGCCGCTCGACCCGGTCGTCCTGCGCGGTGAACGGGTCCTTGCACAGCACCGTCCGCTGCGCTTGGTCGTTCAGCTTCAGGTGCACCCAGTCGACGGTGTAGTCGCGGTTGCGCTCCTTGGCCCGGCGGATGAACTCGCCGCGCAGCTTGGCCCGGGTGGTCTGCGGCGGGGTCTCGACCGCCTCGTCGATGGCGGCGTCGTCACAGATCCGCTCGACCAGGTCGTTGGCCTGGAGCTTGTAGAACAGGCCGCGCTCGCGGTTGACGTCGTGGTACTGGAGGTCGATCAGGCCGACCTTCGGCGCGTTCAGCGCCAGGTCGTGCTTCGCCCGGTACCGCTCGATCAGGTGGTACTTGGTGACCCAGTCGCACTCCCGCGACAGGCTGAGCGGGTCGGAGGTCAGCCCCTTCATCACGTGGGCCCACATGTCGAGCGCCCGCTGCTCCTGGGCGGGGAAGCCCTGGCGATCGGCGTAGATCAGCGCACGGTCGAGGTACTCCTGCTGGATCTGCAGCGCCGACAGCTCGCGGCCGTTGGCCAACCGGATGGTGCGAGTGCAGGTGATGTCGTGGCTGATCTCCCGGATGGCGCGGATCGGGTTCTCGAGCGTCATGTCGCGCATGACGACGTTGGGGTCCTCGAGCATCCGCAGCAGGATCGCCATCGTGCCGACCTTGAGGTAGTTGGCGTACTCGTTCATGTTGGAGTCGCCGACGATGACGTGGAGCCGGCGGTAGCGCTCGGCGTCGGCGTGGGGTTCGTCGCGCGTGTTGATGATCGGCCGGCTCCGGGTGGTGGCCGAGCTCACTCCTTCCCAGATGTGCTCGGCGCGCTGGGCGAGGCAGTACATCGCGCCTCTGGCGGTCTGCAGCACCTTGCCGGCCCCGGCGTAGATCTGCCGGGTGACGAGGAACGGGATGAGGTGCTCGGAGTACGAGCCGAGATCGTCGTGGCGGCTGGTGAGGTAGTTCTCGTGGCAGCCGTAGGAGTTGCCGGCCGAGTCGGTGTTGTTCTTGAACAGGTAGATGACCCCGCGGATCCCCTCCTCCCGCAACCGCTGCTCGGCACTGGCGAGCAGCTGTTCGAGGATCCGCTCACCCGCCTTGTCGTGGGTCACGAGGTCGACCAGATCGTCGCACTCGGGGGTGGCGTACTCGGGGTGCGACCCGACGTCGAGGTAGAGGCGGGCGCCGTTGGCGAGGAAGACGTTCGAGCTGCGGCCCCAGGACACGACCCGCCGGAACAGGTAGCGAGCGACCTCGTCAGGGCTCAGCCGACGCTGACCCCGCAAGGTGCAGGTCACCCCGTACTCGTTCTCCAGCCCGAAGATCCGACGCTCCACGCCGGCAACCTATCGGCGGCGCTCCGCCCCGGTGCGGCGGAGCGACGTCAGTCCTGCGACGTTCCCCACCCGTTGCCGTAGCCGCTCTCGATGAACGTGCGGGCCTGGAGGGCGTCGGCGACGCTGTTGAACACGGCGAACGACTCGGGGATGTCCCAGCGGTCGAGGACCAGCCGGCCCGACAGCCGCGCCGCGACCACGCACCGGCTCGGCATCGAGGGTGCCGCGTCGATCGTCGCGCAGATCCGCTCGAGGGCGCTGCGATCGAGCAGCGTCACCCGGTCGAGATCGAGGATGACCGCGTCACTGCCGGCGATGGCGACCTCGATCGTGGGCGTGACCAGCTCGGCGAGGGCGTCGTCGAGGCCGCCGTCGATGGCGACGATGGTCACCCCTCGCCGCTCGGAGACGTGGAGGTGGCCGTCGAGCAGATCGACCGCCGGCATCGGCCCGGTGATCAGCGGATCGAGATCGGCGGCGCCGGTGCGGGTCCCCATGGCGCCGGCATCGCTCAGGACGCCGTCGGTCACCCCGCTCTCAGGAGATCCGGTGTCCGGTGATCCGGTGTCTGGGCTGAGAATGGTCATGACGGGCTCCTGCATCAGATTGCAATCAGGTTACAGCCTGTCATGCGATTGTCAAACCATTTTCAATGCCTTCCGGTGCGGCCCGTGGCACCCCTCACGACGTTTCGGACGAACCGCCCACCAAGGCAGCCAGATCGTCACCTTCGATCCGGGCGAACTTGCGGCGACCGTTGCCCCGGGCGAGGACGGCGACTTCGAGCTCGGGACCGGAGATCTGCCGATCCGGCCCGGCCAGCGCGGCGATGGCCGCCCCGAGCGCCTCCTCGAGACTCATGCCGTCGCGATAGGACTCCTCGAGACGGGCCGCGATCTCGTCGGCCTCGCCCCCGAGGACCGAGAACCGGGTCTCGTCGACGACCGATCCGTCGTAGAGGATGTGGAACAGCTCGTCGTCGGCCGCGCTCTCGCCGATCTCGGCGACGAGGATCTCGACCTCCATCGGCTTCATCTCGTGGGTGAAGATCTGGCCCAGCATCTGGGCGTAGGCGTTGGCCAGGCTGCGGGCGTCGACGTCTTCGCGGGAGTAGGCGTAGCCCTTCATGTCGGCGTGGCGGACCCCGGCCACGCGGAGCTGGTCGAACTCGTTGTACTTGCCCACACCGGCGAACGCGATGCAGTCGTAGATCTCGGAGATCTTGCGCAGCGTCGACGAGGAGTTCTCGGCGCAGATGAGGATGCCGCCGTCGTAGCTCACCGCGCACAGGCTGCGGCCTCGGGCGATGCCCTTGCGGGCGTAGTCGGCCCGGTCCTTCATCACCTGCTCGGGAGCGACGTAGAAGGGAGAGGTCATGCCGGCGCACCTCCCTGGTCGGTCGGCCGTTCGGACGGGGTGTTGGCCTGGGAGAACGAGCTCATGAGCCGCTCGAACCGGGCCCGGATGTCGCCATCGGTGATCCGGGAGAAGCCGTCGGCGTCGATGGTGGCCACCACGGGGAAGATGCCCCGCACCAGGTCGGGTCCGCCGGTGGCCGAATCGTCGTCGGCCGCCTCGAACAGGGCCCGGATGGCGAGGTCCACGGCATCGGAGGGCTCCATGTCGTTGCGATAGCCGATCTTGATCACCGTGCCGGCATGAAGGGAGCCCGAACCGGTGGCCGCGTGATGGAGCTCCTCGTACCGTCCGCCGGTGACGTCGAACTCGAACAACCGGCCCATCTCCCGCCCGCGGTCGTAGCCGGCGAAGAGCGGGATGACGGCCATGCCCTGCATGGCGGCGGGCAGGTGGTTGCGAACCATGGCACTGAGCTGGTTGGCCTTGCCCTCGAGGCTGAGAGCGTGACCCTCGACCTTCTCGTAGTGCTCGAGCTGGAGCTGGAACAGCTTGACCATCTCCATCGCCGGACCGGCCGCGCCGGCGATGGCCACGCCCGACCAGCGGTCGGCCGGGAACACCTTCTCCATCGAGCGGTGGCTGATCAGGTTGCCCGAGGTGGCCCGGCGATCGCCGGCCATCACCACGCCCCCGGCGGTGCGGATGGCCACCACCGTGGTGCCGTGGGTGATGGTCAACGGATGAGCGGTGGCGTCGGACACCTTGGCCGCGGGGTCGTTCCCCTGGGCTCGGAGCAGGCCGGCGAAGTCGGGCCCCGGATCCGTCTGGGGCGTGAAGAACGGCAATGTCACCCGGCGGACACTATCTGCCGCCCTACTCTCCACCCTTCTG
The DNA here is from genome assembly GCA_963731885.1 of uncultured Acidimicrobiaceae bacterium. Classification (GTDB taxonomy): domain Bacteria; phylum Actinomycetota; class Acidimicrobiia; order Acidimicrobiales; family Salinilacustritrichaceae; genus Salinilacustrithrix. The sequence continues at coordinate 59,154 of CAVSXR010000054.1, forward strand.
GATGTAGGACTTCACGAAGTCCTCCGCGTTCTGCTCGAGCACGTCGTCGATCTCGTCGAGGAGATCGTCGAGCTCGGCCTTGATCTTCTCGCCGCTCTCCGACGCCGCGGGGACGTCCTCGACCGGTGCTTCCTCGCGTTGCGGGGCGGACTTCCGCTTGTGCTCCCGTTCTGCCATCACCGACTCCAGGGTTACCTTCCGGTCATGACGGGCGTCACGACCCCAGGCGACCGAGCAGCTCTGCCGCTGTGTCGCACTCGTCGATCAATGTACCCACGTGCGCCGCGGTTCCACGGGACGGTTCCATCATCGGCACCCGGCGCAGGGGATCGCCACCGACGTCGAAGACGAGCGAATCCCAGTTGGCGGCCACGATGGACTCCGGCCACTTCTGCAGGCACCGACCGCGGAAGAAGGCCCGGGTCGATTCGGGTGGGTTGGTGACCGCGGCAGCCACCTCGTCGGGATCGGTGAGGCTCTGCAGCCCGGCGCGGGCCGCCAGGCACTTGTCGGGTCGCAGGTCGTGGTACTGCAGACCGATGGCGGCCAGGCGAGCGTCGCCCCATTCGAGGCCGTGGCGCTCGCGGTAGCCCTCGAGCAGGCGGCGCTTGGCCACCCAGTCGACGATGTCGGCCACCGAGTCGGGCTCGGTCTCGAGTCCGATGAGCACCGACTCCCAGCGGGCGAGGACATCGGTGCCGACCGCGTCGCCGACGCATTCCAGGCCGCGGGTCTGGGCGTACTTGCGGGCTCGTTCGAGGTACTCCCACTGCAGCTCGAGCGCGGTGATGGTGCCGCCGGCCGCCAGGTCGAGGGTGATGGACAGGCTGGGATCGTGGGACACGGCGCGCAGCGCCGGGACGGGGGTGGCCAGCGAGAGGTCGACGCCCAGCTCGTCGTCCTCGATCATGGCCAACACGATGGCGGTGGTGCCGACCTTGAGGTAGGTGGCGACCTCCGACATGTTGGCGTCGCCGATGATGACGTGCAGCCGCCGGTACTTCTGGGCGTCGGCGTGGGGCTCGTCGCGGGTGTTGACGATGGGACGCTTCAGCGTGGTCTCGAGGCCGACCTCTTCCTCGAAGAAGTCGGCCCGCTGCGACAGCTGGTACGGCACGTCGTCGGCGCTCAGTCCAGGCACCTCCACCCCGACCTTGCCCGCGCCGCAGTACAGCTGGCGGGTGACGAAGAACGGTGTGATCTGGCGCACGATGCGGCCGAACGGCGTCTCGCGGGCCAGCAGGTAGTTCTCGTGACAGCCGTAGCTGTTGCCCTTGCCGTCGGAGTTGTTCTTGTGGATGACGATCTCTTCGCCCGGGGTCAACAGCGCCCGAGCGGCCAGCATCGACCGGCGCAGGATCTCCTCGGCGGCGCGGTCCCAGGTGACGACCTCGCGAGCGTCGGCGCACTCGGGGGTCGAGCACTCGGGGTGGGCGTGGTCGACGTAGTAGCGAGCCCCATTGGTGAGCACGGCGTTGACGAGGTGGGTCTCGACCTCGGGTGGATAGGCGCTGGCCGGTGTGGTCCCGCGGGCATCGTTGTGGGGCATCTCGTCCTCGAAGTCCCAACTGACGCGCGGTGCCGTGCGGGCGGCCTGGCCGGTCCGGGCCAGTTCCTGCACGTAGGCGTTGATGAGGATCGACGACGCCGTGATCGGGTTGGACTCCCCTGCGCCCCGCACGACGATCCCGAACTCGGTCTCGATGCCACAGATCTTGGGGACCGTCATGGGGTGAACCTACCCGTCGGTCGGCCGATCAGCGGGGGCGCCGGAACGGATTGAGCAGGTCGGCACCCGGGAGCTTGGCCAGGTTCCCGAGCACAGCCTCGTTGATCTGCGCCGACCGCTTGACCAGCTCGGTGGCCTCGGCCAGGCCGGCGGCATCGAGCGCGTCGGTGACCCGGCGCAGCGAGGCCACCACCTCGGTGAGGTCCTCACTGACCTTGCGGATGTGCACCGAGGACTCTCGCAACGCGGCCAGCGTTTCGGGCAGTTGCTCGACCTCGGTCTGCATCTTCTTCGCCCACGGAAGGATCGCCATCGCCTGCCCCCTCGCGGATCGGCGCTACAGGTACTGACCGGTGGCGACCCGCTCGATCGAACGGCCACCCTCGGCGGCCTCGTCGTCTGCTCGTTGGATGAGCGTACGCACGTACACGATGCGCTCGCCCTTCTTGCCCGAGATCTTCGCCCAGTCGTCGGGATTCGTCGTGTTGGGCAGGTCCTCGTGCTCCTTGAACTCCTGCTTGATCGACGCCAGCAGATCGGCGGTCTGGATCCCCTTGCTTCCGCCGGCGAGCAGCCGCTTGATGGCCAGCTTCTTCGAGCGTCGCACGATGTTCTCGATCATGGCCCCCGACGAGAAGTCCTTGAAGTACATCAGCTCCTTGTCGCCGTTCTGGTAGGTGACCTCCAGGAACCGGTTGCGATCCTCGGTGGAGTACATCTCCTCGACGGTCTTGTCGACCATCGCCGCGATCGCCTTGTTGACGTCGCCGCCGCCGAGGTCGTTGATCTCGTCGGCATCGATGGGGACGTCGGCGGTGAGGTACCGCAGGAAGATCTGCCCGGCCGAGGTCTCGTTCGGCCGTTCGATCTTGATCTTCACGTCGAGGCGGCCGGGCCGGAGGATGGCCGGATCGATGAGGTCCTCGCGGTTGGACGCCCCGATGACGATCACGTTCTTCAGCGACTCGACGCCGTCGATCTCGGCGAGCAGCTGGGGGACGATGGTCGACTCCATGTCGGAGCTGATGCCTGAGCCGCGGGTGCGGAACATCGAGTCCATCTCGTCGAAGAACACGATGACCGGCCAACCCTCCTCGCTCTTCTCCCGGGCTCGCTGGAACACGAGCCGGATCTGACGCTCGGTCTCGCCCACGTACTTGTTCAGCAGCTCGGGTCCCTTGATGTTGAGGAAGAAGCTGCGCGCTTCGTTCCCGGTGGACTCGGCCACCTTGTTCGCCAGGCTGTTGGCCACCGCCTTGGCGATCAGGGTCTTCCCGCAGCCGGGCGGGCCGTAGAGCAGGATCCCCTTCGGAGCCGGGAGCTCGAACTCGGCGAACAGCGCCTGGTGCAAGAACGGCAGCTCGACGGCGTCGGCGATCTGCTCGATCTGGTCGTCGAGGCCACCGATGTCGGCGTAGCGGACGTCGGGCACCTCCTCGAGCACGAGATCCTCGACCTCGGGGCGGGGCAGCTTCTCGAGCAGCAGCCCGGACCGGGTGTCGAGCAGCATCGTGTCGCCGCTGCGCAGCCGCGTACCCACCAGGGCGTCGACCAGCTCGACCACCCGTTCCTCGTCGGCCCGACCCACGACCAGTGCCCGGCGACGATCCTCGAGCACCTCCTTGAGGGTGACCACCTCGCCCTGGCCTTCGGGCGCCCGCGACAGGATGATGCTGAAGCTCTCGTTGAGCACCACCTCGGCGCCTTGGGTCAACACGTCGGCGTCGTCGACCAACTCGGGGTGCACCGCGACGCGCATCTTGCGGCCGCCAGCGTGGACGTCGGCAGTGCCGTCATCGTTCATGCCGAGGAAGGTGCCGTAGGCGGAAGGCGGTTGGGTCAGCTTGTCGACCTCCTCCCGCAGCGCGGCGATGTGCTCCCGGGCCTCGCGCAGGGTGTAGGTCAGCTTCTCGTTCTGGGCCACGGCTTGGGACAGTTGGCCCTTGGTCTCGAGCAGACGCTCCTCCAGGGTCCGCACCCGCTTGGGGGTGTCCTGCAGCCGCTTGCGGAGCTGCACCACCTCGTCCTCGAGGCCCTCGACCTGGAGCAGCAGCTCGGACCGCTCGGCCGCCTCGCCACCGTGGTCGTCGGGCTGCTCGCCGATCCGATCCGGGCCGTCAGATCCGTCGCTGGATGCCATCGGTGCGCTCCTGTCCTCGTCCGTCGCGGACCATACACCTGCCCCGAGACCATGCGGTGTCGTTCTGAACGCAGAGTTGACCTGCGTCGGTCCGACGACGCCAGGCGGAGCGCGAGTTCTGAGGCCCAGCCGAAGAACTCGGGTTTGGCGAAGCCGACACGTTTGGCGAAGCCAAAACGTTCGCGGGCGATGTTCTGAGGCGCAGCCGAAGAACTCGGGTTTGCCGAAGCCAAAACGTTTCCGCGGGAGTTGCCGGTTCAATTCGCCGAGCCGGTATGGTGACATCCGAGGCCGACAGGGCCACTACCACGAACAACTCGCACCGCAGGAAGGGCGACACCGACATGAAGGTCTGGATCGATCAGGATCTCTGCACGGGCGACGGTCTGTGCGAGGAGATCGCCCCCGACGTATTCGCACTCCTCGATGACGGGCTCGCCTACGTCAAGGACGGCGACAAGATCCTCAGCGACCCCGGTGGGGCCGAAGGCGTGGCCCCGGTCCCCGCCGGCCAGGAAGAAGCCACCATCGAATCGGCCGAGGAATGCCCCGGCGAGTGCATCTTCATCGAGGTCTAGAACCCTCGGCCGCGGAGCGGCCTCGGGTTCTCTGACGAATGCTTCGCATTCGTCTCGCTGTACCTCGCTTCCTCTGCGGCTCCTGAACCGCAACGTGGACACGACCTCCGCTTCGACGGGGGTCGTGCCGCGTCCGAGGGTCAGTGCCGCAGGCAGGGCCCGGTGTCCACCGGCGTGGCCAGGTTCCCGGGGTCGTTGCTGAGCACGGCGTTCACCTCGGCCACATCGAGCGCGTAGGCCACGTTCGGATCATCCGGGGCGATGGCGAAGGCCACGCCGACCACGGCCCCGCTGCTGTCGACCAGCGCGGCACCCGAATCACCGGGGTGGAGCTGCGAGGCGAGGATCAGCACCTGGCGTTCGGTCCGGTGGGAGTCGTAGATGTCGCTTCCGACCGCTCGCACCTGGTCGCCGACCGTGAACGGGGCCACCTGGAGCGGCGCACCGCCCGGATGGCCGAACACGCCACCGGAGGTGCCACGGTTGCTGTCCCCCAGCGGCAGGGGCGTGCGGGCCAGACCGGCGACGCGGAGCACGGCGAGGTCACGATCGGTGTCGAACACGACGACGGTGGCGTCGAGCATGCTGCCGTCGTCGCGCTCGATCTGCGTGCTGTCCTCGCCGGCCACCACATGGGCATTGGTGACGATCACGTCCTGACCGAGGGTCACGAACCCGCTGCCCTCCTGGATCCGGTTGCAGGCGATGCCGCTCACCTTGACGGTCGACGGCGTGACCTGGGCCACCATCGCCGGCGTGAGTCCGGCGTCGGTCGGGGGCGGACCGATGTTCGGGGCCGGGGTGAGGGCCTGGAACACCTGCGGGAACTGGTCGTCGCCCACCAGGCGACGCAACGCCACGAGCACGTCGGGGGCGTCGGGGAAGACACGGTCGATCGTCTTGGCCACCACCGACCGTCGGGTCTGCTCGGCGAAGAAGCCCGGGGCGTGGGCCATGGTCGGCAGCAACAGCCAGACCGCCACCGCGACGCCGACCAGCCCTGCGACACCGCCCAACGCATGGTCGGCGACCGCCCAGTCCTGACTCGGCAGCCGGAACCGGATGTGGCTCCCGATCACGAGGCCGATGGCCTGGCCGATGAACGATCCCCCGAGGAGCACGACACCGGCGAGGGCGAGCAGGCCACCCGGTGACCCGCCGGAGTACTGCTCGAGCACCCACGGCAGCAGTCGGGCGGCGGCGAGCAGGCCGAGCGCCATCCCGAGCCACGACGCGGTGCGGGCGAGGAAGCCCAGCCGGTACCCACCGACGATGGCGAGCACGGCGAGACCGACGAGCGAGAGGTCGAGGAGGTTCACGCCGACCGCGGCTCAGCTCTCGGGCGCGAGCAGCCGGGCGCTGGTGAGGAAGCCGGTGTGCGCCACCATGCGATGATCGGGCCGGATCGACTGCCCTTCGATGTGCCACGTGCGCTGGAGCACCTCGAGGGTCTCGGCGAACTCGAACCGGGACTCGTCGAGTCGCTGACGGAGGGTGGCCGCCTGGCCGATCGTGGGCGTGTAGGCCACGAGGATGCCCCCGGTGCGCAGGGAGGTCTCGGCGTGCGGGACGACCCGCCAGGGTTCGGGCAGGTCGAGGACGACGCGATCGAGATGTTGTTCGTCGATGCCGTCGTAACAGTCACGCAGCTCGGTCCGGTAGTTGGGGGCCAGGTCGGGCGTGAACCGCTCGACGTTGGCGCAGGCCCGGGCGGCGAAGTCGTCACGCAGCTCGTAGCCGACGATGGAGGCCCCGGCCCGCAGCATGGCCATCGACAGGGCACCGGATCCGACGCCGGACTCGAGCACCCGCACGCCGGGACGGATGTCGGCCATGATCAGGATCGGCCCCAGGTCCTTGGGGTAGATCACCTGGGCGCCACGCGGCATCTTGAGCACCACGTCGTTCAAGGTCGGCCGCAGCGCCAGGATCCAGGCCCCGTGGCTGGTCCGGTAGGTGGTGCCCTCGGGTGAGCCGAGCAGCTGGTCATGCGGCAGCACCCCCGTGTGGTTGTGGAACTCGCCGCCCTCCTGCAACGTCACCAGGTAGCGGCGTCGCTTGCGGTCGATGAGCAGGACGTCGTCACCGGGCACGAACCGGCGCTCGGGATCGACCGCGGTCATCGCCGGCCCCCTCTGCGCGGCGACAGCGTCACCGGCTCGGCACCCCGGGTGCGCTCGAGCAGCGTGCAGAAGGCGCAGATCTCGTTGGTACTCGGGGCCCCGCAGCGCTGGCACAGACCGCGACCGCCCCCGTCGACCGCGTCAGCATCGAAGGTGAAACGGTCGGCCGCCTTGGCGAGGAACTCGTGGTAGAAGGCGTGCTTGGCGCCGGGCGACGCCACCTCCACCGCGTTGAGCGCCTCCTTGTAGCCGATGTGCTTGTTGCCGACGGCCATCGGGCACTCCTCGACGATGTAGTCGATGCCCTGGAGCACGCAGTAGGCGGCCATCTCCCGCTCGCCGAGGCGCACCAGCGGCTTGATCTTGCGGGGGAAGCCGTCTCGTGCCGGCAGCACCGGACGCTGCCGGGCCAGGTAGTCGGTGTTCCAGCGCAGCGTGTTCCCGAACAGAACGGCGGCCTCGTCGTCGAGGTTGTGACCGGTGGCCAGCGCGTCGTAGCCCCCCTCGATGGCGGCACGGTCGAACAGATGGCGCTTCGACAGCCCGCACGCCGAGCACGGTGCCCGCTTCGTGGCCCGCGCCGCCGTGGGAACGTCGACGCCGAGGTCGGCCCGGAGATCGATCTCGACCAGGGTCGCTTCACGGCGTCGCGCGTAGGCCCGGGCGAACTCGCTCGACTCGGTCGAGTAGTCGCCGATGCCGAGGCCGAGCAGCAGTCCATCGGCCTCATAGCCGAGCTCGAGGAGGATGTCCCAGAGGGCGAGCGAGTCCTTGCCCCCGGAGACCGCGACGAGGATCCGAGCATCGGGTGGCACCATCCGGAAGGCGTGGATGGCCTTCGCCACCTGGTCGCGACAGAACTTCAGGAAGTGCTCGCGGCAGAAGTTGGCGTTGTGGGCCGGTAGGTCGATCACCGCCGGACCTCGGCAGACGCGACACTTCATCGGGCCCCTCCGGAGATCACCGGCCGGATCTCGACGACGGCATCGTCGTCGAGCACCGCATCACCAGGGATCAGCTCCCGGTCCTGGATCACCAGGACCGACTCCCGGTTGAGCTCGAGTCGCTCGAGCAACGCGCCGACCCGGATGGGGCCGTCGATCTCGACCGAGCGGGACGGGTTGCGGAGGTGCACCAACATGACAGTTCCCATGATGGCAGCGGCGCTGCCCTCGGACCGCAGCGGTCAGCGCTGGGCGGCTCGCCGCCGGGCGCGGCGCGACCGCGGGGCCGGGGCGGGCTCGGGTGGCTCGGTCCCCTTGGGGTAGTGGGTCACCACCAGCTGCTGACCCGGGAGGAGCACCTCGCGGACGACCACGGGTTCTGCCGCCATCCACTTGCGCAGATGTCGGTACGCCACGGTGAGCACCCACACCGCGAGCCATGCCCCCGATGCGCCGCGCAGCCCCTTGTCCCGCCCGCGGAGCTCGGCCGCGGCCATCATCCGGGCGAACCGCTCCACGGGATCAGATCCGGCGGATCTCGACGACGGTGGACTTCTTCTTCCCCCGGCGCCGGCCCGCGGTGAAGGCGATGGCGAAGATGATCACACCCACCACGACCGCGCCGGCGAGCGCGTACGACTTGGCGGTGTCGACGGCCTCGTCGCCCTCGTCCTGCAGCTCGCGCATCTTGGCCTCGAGGTCGGCCGGCGTGATCCGTTCGGTGCTCACTTCTTCTTCTTCCCCCAGGTGGTGATGCCGAAGTAGAACGCGACGAGCACCAGCGTGGCGCCGAAGAGCACGATGGCGTACGGAAGGAACGACAGGCTCCCGGTGAACATGGTGCCGGTCTCGGTCTGCAGGGCCCGGAGGGCGCCGATGGCGAGGAGCACCATGCCGAGACCGATGAGCAGCATCGACAGGGTCCCCCACAGCAGGTAGGCGCCGAGGCCCTTGACCGGGTCCTTGATCTCCTGCTTGGCGTAGTCGACCGTGAGGGTCCACAACTCGGACGCGACCTGCGGGACGCTCTTGTCCCCCTTGGTGGCCGGGGTCGACTTCGCCGTCGGTCGTGTCGCTGCCACTGCTCTCCTCGGTACAGGCGCGTCTCGGTCTAGTGGTTCCGTGCCGCACCGGGCAAGGACCCTCCGTCCCGGACCGGGGCCCGGGGGCCCGGCGTCACGGGTGGTCGGCGGGTCCTTCCCCGGCGAGGCGCAGGTCCAGCACCTCGTGGACGTCGATCAGCTGGTCGTGGAGCGAGGCCAACCGCAACCCCACCGTCGGCGCGGCGAGGAGCGCGTACTGGTCGATGGTCGGGATCGGCGCCAGGGCCGAGAGCTGATGGCTGGCCAGCACGGGATCGTCGCTGAGCTCGACGGTGGCCGGGGTGCTCGAATCGCCGAGCTCGGCGAGCTTGCCCAGCGCGCCGCGGAGCAGGCGGGTCACCTCGGGGAGGACCTCGAGCTGTGCCGGGTCGGGCGCGGGGTCGGGATGATCGGAGACCTCGGCGCGCGGGTACGGGTCGTCCGGCAACCACGCGTCGACGGCGATGCGCCGGGTCCCGACCGTCACCACCGCCCATCGGCCGTCCGGGAGCTCGGCGGCGTCCTGGACGCGGGCCACCGTGCCGATCCCGAGGCGCATGTCATCGCCACCGACCTCCGATCCCCGCTCGATCAGGCAGACCCCGAACTCGGCGCCGCCGGCCAGGACGTCCTTGATCAGGGCCCGGTAGCGGGGCTCGAAGATGTGGAGCGGCAGGACCAGCGTCGGGAACAGGACCGAGCCGAGAGGAAACATCGGGAGCTCGGCCATTCCCGGAGACCGTAGGTGCTCGTCAGCCGCCGGGCGACGCGCCGGGGCGAAGCGAGTCCACGTCGGGAAGGTCCGGATGATCGTGCAGGAGCTGAGCCAGCTGCCGTTGAGCGGCCACCGTGGCGGGGTCGATCCGCTCGCTGGCGGCGACGTTGACGACGAGGGCGAACTCGGCCTCATCGCCATCCGCGGTGTCGGCCAGGCCGGCGAGCCCGGTCACCTGGTTGAGGGTCCCCGTCTTGGCCCGCACGTTCCCGACCAGGTCGCTGTCCTGCCACCGCCGAGCCAGGGTTCCGGACTCACCGGCCACGGCGAGCGCGTCGTGCAGCACCGGCGCGGTGCGCTCGTGATCGAGCAGATCGAGGATGAGGTCACAGGTCACGGCGTCGTCGGAGGACAGGCCGGATCCGTCGGCCACGTTGCTCCCGCTCAGGTCGAAGCCCGCCTCGGCCAGGATGGCGGTGACCGCGGCCCGTCCCGCCTCGAACGATCCTTGCCCCTGTCGGCGTACGCCGAGCTCCTTGAGCAGCATCTCGGCCGTGTTGTTGTCCGATTCGTGCAGCATCTCGGTGACGATGTCCGACAGCGGCGGCGACTGGTGGCTGGCGACGACCCCGACATCGGCCGGGGTCGGCCCCGACACGGGCGGCCCGCCGATCTGCACTCCCCGGGCCCGCAGGGCGCCGTCGAGCACCGCGGCCGCGTAGGCGGGGGGATCGTCCGCGGCCCCGAAGACACCGGGATCGTCATCATCGCCGGGGAAGGCGAAGCCGTCGTTGACCGAGAGGGCGGAGATCGGTCCGACCTGGCCCTGGCGGATGAACCGCGACGGCCAACTCGGGTTGTAGCGGACGGCGTCGTAGCGGGTGTCGTCGCCCACGACCGAACCGGCGATCGTCGTGACGCCGCCGGCGACCACCGCGTCAGCGAGCTGATCGATGTCGCTGAAGATCTGGGGTTGGTTGCGTTCGCGGGCGACGTAGGGGGCGGTGGCGAGGATCGGGTCACCACTCCCCCGCAGGTAGAGGTTCCCCGGGACGACACCGTCGACGACGGGCGCCGACAACGTGTCGGTCGCGTACGTGGTGTCCGGACCCATCTCGGTGAGCGCCGCCACCGCGGTGAGCAGCTTCTCGAGCGAGGCCGGCATCTGGGGGTCGTCGGCCCGGTGTTCGTAGTCGAGGTCGCCGAGGTGCACCGCGAGGCAGGTGTCGGCCGGCTGACCGGCGACGAAGCGGTCGAGACCGGCCTGAAGGGCGTGGTCGGCCGCGGCGATGCGCAGCGGCTCGAGCTCGCGACGCAACGACAGCACCGGGGTGGGAGAGCTGCCGTCGTCGGCGCGGGCCGCCGCCCGGGGTGTCCCCTGTTCGTTCGCCACGACGGAGCCGGCCGTGACGACGATGACCGCGAGGATGGCCGCCGGGAGCCACCGCAGCATCGTCCGGATGCGACCACGGCCGGCCGGCGCCGCGTCGTCCTCAGTCGAGTCCACGGGCATCGCGCCAGCGGCGGTACCGCCACAGGTGATCGAGCGCGGTCACCGCCCGGTTGGCCGATGCGTAGGCCAGGCGACCGCGTTCGCGGACCGTGCGCGGTCCGGGGTTGTCGGGATGCGTGACCGCCAGCTCGGTGGCGACCAGCACGGGCTTGCCGTACTGCTCGCTGGCGTCGCAGGCGGCCTCGGCGTAGCGAGCGTCCTGGCGCTCGTGGAACCCAGCCATGCGCTCGATGCCGTGATCAGGGTAGAAGCCCCCGGTGCGCAACAGCGCGGCCTGGTTCGACTGGATGCCGATGCCGAGGTAGAGGACGGCGTCGACGCCCGGATGGGCGGTGACCAGCGAGATGATCTCCGGGATCGTGTCGCGGGTCTCACCGCCGGCGAGGTCGATCGGGTTGTTCCGGCTCCAGCGGGGTGGGAGCAGCGAGTCGATCGAGTCGTAGAGGTCCGCCGGGAGGTCGGCCAGCACCAGATCGGTTCCGGCGATGGCGTCGGCCGCCGCCACACCCCACCCCCCCACGGTGGTGAGGACCACCACCCGGTTTCCCGCCGGCAGCGGCTGGGTCGCGAACGTCGCCGCGGCCTCGAAGGCCTCCTCCACCGTCCGGGCTCGGGTGATGCCGGCCTGCCGGGCCATGCCGTCGAACACGCGGTCGTCGCTGGCCAGGGATCCGGTGTGGCTGGCGGCCGCCTTCTGTCCCCCCGCCGTGGCCCCGCCCTTCACCACCACGACCGGCTTGCGGTCGGCCACCGAGCGCATGGCCGCGGCGAAACGCCGGCCGTCGTGGACGCCCTCGACATAGGCCAACCCGACGGCGGTGGCGTCGTCGCCGGCGTAGAAGTCGAGGTAGTCGGGCACGGTGACCGCGACCGCATTCCCGGCCGAGACGCCGCGGCTCAGGCCGACGCCGGTCTGCACCGCGTAGTTCTCGAACGACGACACGAAGTTGCCCGACTGGCTCGCCACGCCGATCGTGCCGGCCGGTGGGATCGGGGCCACGATCTGGGCACAGAGGCGAGCCGGGCTGGAGACGACCCCCTGGCCGTTGGGCCCGGCGACGAGCATGCCCAACTCGTCGGCGAGGGTCACCAACTCGTCCTGGGCCCGGCGGCCCTCCTCCCCGGCCTCCCCGTAGCCGGCCGAGGTGATGAACGCGGCCCGCACGCCGATCGACGCGGCATCCCGCAGGATCTGCGGGTTGGCCTTGGCCGGCGTGCACAGGAAGACGAGATCGGCCTCCCCGGCCGGCAGATCGGTGATGCTCGGCACCGTCGGGACACCGAGGACATCGGTGCCCTCCAGGTTGGTGGCGAACACCCGACCCGAATACCCCGCCGCCAGCAGGTTGTGGAGGGTGACGAACCCGAACTTCCCGGGGTGGGTCGACGCCCCGGCGACGATGATGCCGCGGGGCTCAAAGAGGGCGCGGAACTGCTCCTCGGTGGGCCGGGCGCGGGAGGGCACCGCGCCAGCCGGATCGGGGCCGGGCTCGTCGGCCAACTCGACGAGGGCGTCGACCGCGATCGGCGCGCCGTCAGCGGTGACGATCAGCGGGTTGCAGTCGGCGCTCACGATCCGGGCGTCGGACTCGGCGGCACGCGACAGGGCGAGCAGCACCGCGGCGAGCTGCTCACGGTTCACCGCCGCCTCGCCCCGGAAGGCACCGAGCAGCGCTTGGGTGTCGAGGCTGTCGATCATCTCGAACGCGTCGACCTCGGTGATCGGCACGAGCCGGAAACTGACGTCGGCCACCGCCTCGGCGAGGATGCCGCCGAGGCCGAGCATCACCGTCATCCCGAACTGCGGATCGAGGTGGAGACCGGCGATCAGCTCACGATTGCCCCGCACCATCGGAGCCACCAGGAGGTGCACGTCGCCGTCGTCGGGGCGGGCGGCGGCGAGCAGGTCGGCGGCCGCCGCCCGCACCGCGTCGTCGTCGCCCAGGCCGAGCCGGACCAGGCCGCGCTCGGTCTTGTGGGCGATCGAGTCACCACCCAATTTGACGACCACCGGATGGCCGAGCTCCCGGGCGGCCGCCACCGCATCGTCGGGAGCGTCGACCACGCGTTCGGCCGCGACGGGCAGTCCGTGGGATGCGAGCAGGGCCTTGGAGTCGGCCTCGGAGAGCGTGGGCACGACGGGAGACAGTAGTGGCGGGTGCCCCGCCGCTCAGGGTTCCAGCGCGGCCCGGAAGAACTCGCGGATGTGGTCGCGGCGGCGCTCGAGCAACCGTTCCGAGAGGGGGTCCTCGCCGAGCAGGCCCTCGATGAAGGGCAGGTCCGAGAAGTAGGAGAGCACCGCGCCGAGCCCGGAGATCACCATCTGCTCGGGATCGTGGTGGCGGAAGGTCCCCTCCTTCATCTGGCTCTCGAGGAAGCCGACGGCCTGCTCGAACAAGGGGCGCAGCGTGGCCCCCAGATCGACGCCGAAGTGGCTGCCATCGAGTGCCTCGCGCCGGACCAGTCGGACCAGATCGGGGTTCTCGGAGAAGAACTCGAAGCCGGCGGTGAGGCCGCGGTCGAACTGCTCCCAGCCGTCCCACGGACCTTCGACGGCTTCCTCGACCTTGACGAACCACTGGGCGAGCAGCCGTTCGAACACCGCGGTGTACAACTCGTCCTTGTTGGAGAAGTGGTGCAACACGCTCGCCTTGGCGATCCCGACTGCGCCCGCGATGTCGCCGATGGAGGCTCCGTCGTAGCCCCGGGCGGCGAACGCGGTGCGCGCCGCGTCCAGGATCGCCTCCCGGGTCGAGCCGGGATCTCGACCTGGGTCGTGGGAGGACACGAAGCGCAGGGTACCTGGTGGCCGGCCGAGTGCCGTGGGGGTTGGGTTAGCGTCCCGCGTGATGCCCGACCACGTTCTCACCTCGGTGGTGTCTGCCGCATCGGCCTGCCTGCCCGGCGGGGCCGAACGGGCACAGATACGCATCGAGGACGGGCGGATCGCCGCCGTGGAGGCCGCCACCGCTCCGGCCGACGTCATCGTGGCTCCGGGGTTCGTCGATCTGCAGGTCAACGGCATCGACGACATCGACTGCCGCCACGCCGACGGCTCGGACTGGGCCCGGCTCGGGACGCTCCTCGCGGCCACCGGCGTGACCGCCTGGCTCCCCACCATCGTGTCGCAACCCCTCGATCGGTACGGCAGGTGCCTGGAGCGGATCGAGCAGGCCCGGGCCAGGCGCGACGGTCCCGTGGTCCTCGGCGCCCACCTCGAAGGGCCGTTCCTCGGCACCCGCCCCGGCGCCCACCAGGCCGAGGCCATCGTCGACGTGGACCTGGACTGGCTGGCCCGCCTCCCGCCGACCGTCCGCCTCGTGACCATCGCCCCCGAGCAACCCGAGGTGGCCGACGCGATCGCCATCCTGGTCGGCAAGGGGATCCTGGTCAGCCTGGGTCACTCCGGGGCCAGCTTCGAGACCGCGCGCACGGCGATCGACGCCGGCGCCCGCATGGTGACCCACCTGTTCAACGGAATGTCGCCCCTGCACCACCGCCGGCCCGGCCTCGCGGGCGCCGCCCTCGCCGACGATCGGGTCGCGGTCGGACTCATCGCCGACCTCGTGCACGTGCACCCCGCGCTGGTGTCGACCGCGTTCCGCACCAAGGGCTCGGACGCCGTCGCGCTGGTGACCGACGCGGTGGCATGGCGATCGGCGCAATTCGGGCGATCGGCGTTGGTCGTCGAAGACGGTGCCCCCCGCCTCCCCGACGGCACGTTGGCCGGTTCGTCGCTGACCATGGACCAGGCCATCCGGAACGTCGTCGATGCCGCGGGCATCTCGCCGACCGACGCGGTGCGGGCTGCGTCCGGCACGCCCGCCGCGCTCCTCGGCGACCCGACGCGGGGCCGCATCGCGGTCGGTGCCCGTGCCGATCTCGTGGTGCTCGACGCCGACGACCTCTCCGTACGGCGGACGATCGTGGCCGGGGAGCCGATCTTCGAGTCGTGACGTCCGAGGTACTCGGTCGTGCCGAGCGGGGGAACCGAACCTCACCGATAGGTTCGGTCCATGGACATCGTTGCCGCCCTCTTCTTCGAGGACCTCGACACGAACCAGGCCTTCGCGGGCGGGCCGACCAGGCTCGATCTCGGTGGCGTGCACTTCTCGGCCCCTGCCCCGGGACCCTTGCCGGTCACGATGGCGCCGCACATGATCGTCCTCGTCCGCTGCGCCGAGGACGAGAAGGGCACCGGCGCGCTCGAGGTCCGCTTCCAGCGGGGCGGCGATCAGATCGCCCGCAACGCCCAACCGCTCCAGGTCGACCCGGGGAAGTTCGCCTACCGGCTCGTCCGCGCCGAGTTGCCCTTCGACGACTTCGACACGGTCGAGGCCCACGTGCGGATCGACAACGGCCCGGTCACCGTCGTCCCCTACACCCTCGTGCCGGGTCCGGGCTGAGGCGGGGCCATGCCCTTCGCCGCCGCGCTGTCCGAGCACCCGGTCGCCGCGGATGCCGTCGGCGAGGTCCTCGGACGCATCGTCGAGATCGGCGGCGTCGAACCCGATCTCGTGCTGGTCTTCGCCAGCTCGGCGCACGTCCAGTTCCTGGGCGAGATCTCCTCCGCCATCCGTACGGTCCTCCGGCCGGGGCGGCTCGTCGGGTCGGCGGCCAGCGCAGTGCTGGCCTGTGGCCGCGAATCGGAGGACGTCGCCGCGCTGGCGGTGTGGGCGGCCTGGACCAGCCCCGTCCGAGCGCTCCGGCTGACCACACGAGCCGATGGTGACGCGGTCTCCATCGAGGGCGTCCCGGCCGACCTCCCCGAGGGCGCCACCCTGTTGGTGATCGCCGATCCCTTCTCGTTCCCCGCCGAAGGACTGGTCGACCAGCTGGCCGCCATCCGGCCCGACGTCAACGTGGTGGGCGGACTGTCCTCGGCCGCCGGGGTACCCGGAGCGAACGCCCTCGTCCTCGACGACACCGTCTACCGGGACGGAGCGATCGGCGCCATCATCCCCCGTGAGCAGCTCGTCGGCCCCGTCGTGAGCCAGGGCTGCCGGCCGGTCGGTGAACCCATGGTGGTCACGGGCGCCGATCGTCACTTCCTCCTCGAACTGGCGGGCCGCCCCGCTCTCGAACGACTCACCGAGCTGATCGCCGATCTCCCCCCGGACGACCGTCTCCTGCTGGCGCGCGGGGTGCACCTGGGCGTGGTCATCGACGAGAGCCGCCACCGCTTCGACCAGGGTGACTTCCTCGTGCGGAGCATCATCGGTGCCGACAAGGACCACGGGGTGCTGGCCGTGGGCGACTCGGTGCCCGTGGGGACCACGGTCCAGTTCCAGGTCCGCGACGCCGATTCGGCCGACGCCGACCTCCACCACGTCCTCCGCGGGGTGCACGGCGACGGTGCACTGGTGTTCACGTGCAACGGCCGTGGCATCGATCTCTTCGGCGTGCACGACCACGACGCCGCGGCGGTCGCCAACCAACTGGGCACCGATGCGATCGCCGGGATGTTCTGCTCCGGCGAGCTCGGACCCGTGGGCGGGCGCAGCTTCGTGCACGGATTCACCGCGTCCATCCTGATCTTCGCCGACCCGTAGGCCGCCCACCCCGGGCGACCGGTGGCACCCGAAAGGGGCCTCCGTGGCACCGTCTATGGTTGGAGCTTCGTCCCCCATCGCTGGCGCGCACCCCCGTCTGACAGGAGAGCAACCGTGACCGAAGCCGATCTGGAGCAGCGGGCCATCGACGTCATCCGGGGGCTCGCCATGGACGCCCCTCGCCGGGCCAACAGCGGTCACCAGGGCACGGCGATGGCGTTGGCTCCACTCGCCCACGTGCTCTGGACCCGGGTGTTGTCCTACGACGCGGCCGATCCCGACTGGCCCGACCGCGACCGGTTCGTGCTCTCGGCCGGGCACGCCAGCATCCTGCAGTACTCGATGCTGCACCTGACGGGCTACGGCCTCACCCTCGACGACCTCGAGGCGTTCCGGCAGTGGGGATCGCGAACCCCGGGGCACCCCGAACACGGCCACACTCGCGGCGTCGAGGTCACCACCGGTCCGCTGGGACAGGGCTTCGCCAACGCGGTCGGCATGGCGATGGCCGAGCGGTGGCTGGCGGCCCGGTTCGGCGCCGACCTGTTCGATCACCACACCTTCGTCATCGCCGGCGACGGTGACCTCGAGGAAGGCGTCAGCCACGAGGCGGCCTCGTTGGCCGGGCACCAGAAGCTCGGCAAGCTGGTGGTGGTCTACGACGACAACCACGTGTCGATCGACGGCCCCACCGAACTGGCGCTCTCCGATGACGCCGCCACCCGGTTCCGGGGCTACGGCTGGGACGTCGACGAGGTCGGCGAGGTGGCCAACGACCTCGATGCCCTCGAGGCCGCGCTGGTCCGGGCCAAGTCGGTGACCGACGCGCCGACGCTCATCGTGCTGCGCAGCCACATCGCCTACCCCTCGCCGTCGCTCACCGACAGCCCCGCGGCCCATGGTCTCGCCTTCGACGACGACGACATCACCGAGGCGAAGGCCGCCATGGGCATCCCCGACGAGCCCTTCTGGGTTCCCGACGACGTCCTCGCCCTGTACCGGCGCGCCGGCGAGCGGGGCCGCGCCGACCGCGAGGCATGGGAGAAGCGACTGGCGGCGTTCGGCGGCAACCGGGCCGCGCTCGACTGCTGCCTCGACGCCGACGGCCTGCCCGGCTGGGAGGACGCGATCCCGTCGTTCGAAGTCGGGACCAAGCTGGCCACCCGCCAGGCCTCGGGGAAGGTGTTCCAGGCACTGGTCGACCACGTCCCCGGCCTGCTCGGCGGAGGTGCCGACCTCACCGGGAACACCGGCACCGAGCTCGACGGCGTCGGCGTGATGAGCCCCGAGGACCCGGGCGGTCGTCAGGTCCACTTCGGGGTGCGCGAGCACGGCATGGCCGCGGTCATGACCGGGATGGCGCTCCACGGCGGGATCCTCCCCGTCGGTGGCACCTTCCTCGTGTTCTCCGACTACGCCCGGGGCGCGATCCGCCTCGCCGCCCTGTCGGGGGCCAAGGTCATCTACTCCTTCACCCACGATTCCGTCGGGGTCGGCGAGGACGGCCCCACCCACCAGCCGGTGGAGCAGATCGCGTCCCTCCGGGCGATCCCCCAGCTGTGCGTGATCCGCCCCGCCGACGCCAACGAGGCCGCCGCGGCGTGGAAGATCGCGGTGGGTGGCGACGGCCCCACGGCCCTGATCCTGTCGCGCCAGGGGCTTCCCGTGCTCGAGGGCACATCGGCCGCCGGCGTCGCCCGTGGCGGCTACGTCCTCGTCGACGATGGTGGCGAGACCCCCGACGTCGTGCTCGTCGCCACCGGCTCGGAGGTCCACGTCTGCGTCGATGCCGCCGCGCTCCTCGCCGACGCCGGGGTTCATGCCCGTGTGGTGTCGCTGCCGAGCTGGGACCACTTCGAGGACCAGGACGAGTCGTACCGGACCACGGTCCTACCGGCGGGCGTCCCCACCCTGGCCGTCGAGGCGGGCGTCAGCCTGGGCTGGAACCGCTACGCCGACGACTCGGTCAGCATCGACCACTTCGGTGCCTCGGCACCGGGCGATGTGGTGCTGGCGAAGTTCGGGTACACCGCGGACAACGTCGCCGATCGCGCCCGTACGCTGATCGGCCGGATGACGAAGGAGCAGTAGCACCGATGGGACGCCTCCAGGACCTCCACGATCTCCAGGACCAGTCGCCGTGGCTGGACAACCTGCGCCGCGGGTACCTGCGGTCGGGTGAGCTCCAGGCCTACGTCGACCGGGGCATCCGAGGCATCACTTCCAACCCGTCCATCTTCCAGAAGGCCATCGCCGACAGCGACGACTACGACGAGCAGTTCGACGCGCTGCGGACCGACGGTCGCTCGATCGACGACATCTACTGGACCATGGTGTCCGACGACATCAGCGAGGCCCTCACCGTGCTCCGGCCGGTGTACGACGACTCGGACGGGATCGACGGTTTCGTCTCGGTCGAGGTCGATCCCGGCCTGGCTCGCGACACCGACCGCACCATCGCCTCAGCACGCCAGCTGCACCAGCGCATCGACGAACCCAACCTGTTCGTGAAGATCCCGGCCACCGCAGAGGGCGTACCCGCCATCCGCCAGATGATCAGCGAGGGCCGCAGCATCAACGTCACGCTCATCTTCTCCATCGAGCGGTACGTCGACGTGATGGAGGCCTACCTCTCGGGCCTCGAGGCCTACCGCGACGCGGGCCACGACGACCTCTCCGGGATCCGCAGCGTGGCCTCGTTCTTCATCTCCAGGGTCGACACCGAGGTCGACCACCGCCTCGAGGCGATCGGGAGTGAGGACGCCCTCGACTTGCGGGGCCAGGCCGCCGTCGCCCAGGGCAAGCTCGCCTACCAGCGGTTCCGCGACGTCTTCGCCGGACCTCGCTGGGAGTCGCTCGCCGCCTCGGGCGCGAAGGTCCAGCGGCCGCTGTGGGCGTCGACGTCGACCAAGAACGACGCCTACCCCGACACGCTGTACGTCGACAGCCTCATCGGCCCCGACACGGTCAACACCCTGCCCACGGCCACCATCGACGCGTTCGAGGACCACGGGACCGTCGCTCGAACCGTCGACGCCGACGTTGCTGGCGCCGAGTCGGTCCTCGAGCAGCTCGCCTCGGTCGGCGTCGACATGGACGACGTGGCCCGAGTGCTCGAGACCGAAGGTGTCGCGGCGTTCGAGAAGTCCTTCGACGACCTGCTCGAGACCCTGCAACAGAAGGCAGACGACCGGGCGTGATCGGACAGGCCAGTCGACATGCACGGTGAGCTCAGGATCGTCGACGACGTCGCCGCCGCGTTCTGCGAGGTGGTGGCCGGCGCCTGGCACCAGCGCGTCGGGCACGGCTTCACCATCGCCCTGTCGGGCGGCGAGACCGCCCGTCGCTGCTACGAGCGCATCGCCGACTGGACCGATTCACCGGTCGACTGGATGAACACCGAGATCTACTGGGGCGACGAGCGCTGCGTACCCCTCGACCATCCCGACTCCAACTACCGCCTGGCCAGTGAGGCGCTGCTGTCGAAGGTGGGCGGCGTCCACGCCCTCTTCCCGATGCGCTGCGACGAAGGCGACGACGCCTACAACCTGCTGTGGTCGTCGCTCGGTGCCGTCGATGTCGTGCACCTCGGCCTCGGCACCGACGGCCACACCGCCAGCCTGTTCCCGCACTCGCCGGCCCTGCTCGCCGACCCCGGGCGGCTCGTCGTGAGCAACGTCGATCCCACCGGACACAACCCCCATCCGCGGATGACGCTCACGTTCGCGGGCATCGCACGCGCCCGCCATGCGGTCGTCACCGTCGCCGGCGAGGAGAAGCACGAGGCGTTCGCCGCCATCCGCGAGGGCGCCGACCTGCCGGCCGCCCACGTCTGGGCCGACGATCTGGTCTGGCTCGTCGATCACGCCGCCGCCGGGGAGTGACCCGCCGGGATCCCGGCCTCCGGGGGCCGGTTCCGTAACCTGATCGACCATGGACGACGGCGCCCTCCTCGACCCGGTCAGCGCCATGACCCTGCGGCGGGCCGCCCGCGACGTGCGCATGCGGCTGCTGTTCCGGCTGTCGGCCCTCCACGCCGTGGGCGGGCTCATCGTGTTCTCCTACCTCCAGCAGGTCTACCCCGCGTCCGAGGCGTTCCGGACCCCGTGGCTCAACGACTTCGCCCTCCTGGTGATCACCGAGGCAGTGCTCGCCCCGGTGGCGTGGACCTGGGTCGGCTGGCACTTCCAGCACACCGGACGGTGGGCGCTCGACGGGCGACTGCCCGACGTCGACGAGCGGCGCCAGGTGCTCGAGGAGCCGTGGCGCATGGCGGTGCGTCCGTTCGTCCTGTGGCTCGTCGCCGCCAGCGCGATCAGCACCGGCATCGCCATTCGCGGCACGTACAGCGCGGCGCAGATCGCCGATCTGGCCCAGATCATGATCATCGGAGGCATCGCGGTGAGCGCGGTGTCGTACCTGGTCCTCGAGCAGACCTACCGGCCCCTGTTCCGCTTCGCCCTCGCCGGCGAGGCCCCGCCCCGGCCGGCCTCGTTGGGGCTGCGACCCCGGCTCATCCTGGCGTGGGCCGCCAGTTCGGGCATCCCGCTGCTGGGGGTGACGCTGGCGCCGCTGCGGGAGACGGGCAAGGCGCCGGGCACCATGGCCGCCCTCGCCCTCATCGGACTCATCGTCGGCCTGTTCACCATGTCGGTGGCGGCCAACTCGATCGCCGCACCGCTCGACGAGCTCCGGCGCGGGCTGGGCCGGGTCGGTCTCGGCGACCTGACGAGCGATCTCGACGTCGACGACGGTGGCGACGTGGGTCAGGTCCAGGCCGGGTTCAACCGCATGGTCACCGGGCTGCGCGAGCGAGCCGAGCTGGCCGACCTGTTCGGACGCCACGTCGGCCAGGAAGTGGCTGCCCAGGCCCTCGAGCGGGGCGCCGCCCTCGGCGGTGAGTCCCGGGCGGCATCGATGGTCTTCGTCGATCTCATCGGTTCGACCGCGATGGCCGAGGTCCTGCCTCCGGGGGAGGTCGTCGCCACGCTGAACGCCTTCTTCCACGCCGTCGTCGAGACGGTGCAGGCCGAGGGTGGATGGGTGAACAAGTTCGAAGGTGACGGGGCGCTCTGCCTCTTCGGCGTGCCCGGGGTCCAACCCGACCACGCGGCGCGTGCGCTCCGCGCCGGCGCGAGCGCTGCGCGAGCGACTCCGGTCCATCGCATCGGAGCATCCCGGCCTCGACGCCGGCATCGGCGTCTCGTCAGGCACCGTGGTGGCCGGCAACGTCGGCGCCGAGGAGCGCTTCGAGTACACGGTCATCGGCCGAGCGGTGAACGAGGCCGCCCGCCTCTCCGACCTGGCCAAGCGGCACAGCGGCCGGGTGCTGGCATCGGGGTCTGCCATACGCGACGCGGGGCCCGAGGCCGCCCACTGGTCCGATCGCGGTCGGGTGGGCCTGCGGGGCCAGCAGAAGCCCACGGTGATCTACGAGCCGTCGACCACGGTCAGAACACCAGACTGAACACCTGGTGCGCCGTCTCGGGCGCATGACCCGCCGGAGCCCAGGGGGCCACGACCCAGCGGTAACCGGCGCGCTCGGCGGTGGCGAGGAGCCCCGGTACGAGGTCCTCCGGGGGACCGTCGCAGCGCACGCAGACCGCGGTCTCGAACCGCCGCTCCTTCGCCCGGCGAGCGATCCGCCACGCCGAGCGGATCGAGGCATCCGAGAGCAGCGCGGACACATCGGGCACGGCGGCGATCCGGTCGAGCACCAGCGCGGGATCGGCGTACCGGCCGGCGTGCGGTGGCGGCTCGGTCCCCGCCGGCTCGACCGGCGCCACACCGGACTCCGACACGGCCAGCCGGTAGGTGTGGCGGACGGCGCCGGGCTCGAGGCCGGCCGCAGCGAGTTGCTCGGCGTACCAGCCGGGCCGCCACGGCCGCCCGGTGAGGCCCCGGTGCTCGACGCCGTCGACCGGGACCCCGAACTCCTCGTCGGGTTGCCAGCTGACCGGCCCGGTCATCGACGTCGCCCCTTCCCCTTCCAGCCAGGTCCGGGCGGCGTCGAGCAGGGCGCGGGTCACCTCGGGGTCGTCGGGCCCGTCGAAGAAACCGAACCAACCCGCCACGTCGCCCGCCCGCTGCCGGTGGGCTGCGATCCGTCCCACCGGATGACCGTCCCGTCTGGCGAGCAGGTACGCGGCGTCGCCCCGATCGAAGTACGGGTGACGCCGAGCGTCGAGCCGCCACGATTCGTACGCCCGGACCTCGGGGGACCACCGGGGATCCCGGCGGTGGAGGATGTAGGGGACGTCGGTGAAGCGCCGCAGCGCGGTCTTCGACTCCACCGGCTCGATCGTCACGACACCCGTCCCCATGCCCGGCGAGGCTACGTCGGTCCTACCGTGATCCCATGCCCGACCCCGCCGTCACGCCGATCCACCACATCGCCTCCGTGGTCGAGTGGGAAGCGGCGCGACAACGGGGGTCGTATCGGCGCTCGACGCGCGATCAGTCCCTGGAAGAGGTGGGATTCATCCACTGCTCGACGGCCGCCCAGTGGCGGGACACGCTCGCCCGCTTCTACTCCGATTGCCCCGACGAGCTGGTCCTGTTGACGATCGATCCGCGGCGCGTCCCGGCCGAGATCCGGGTCGAGGGTGGGTTCCCGCACATCTACGGTCCGTTGCCCACCGACGCGGTCACCGCGGTCGAACCGCTCCGCTGAGAGGCCCCGATAGGGTGCGCGCATGGTGGAACCACGCCCGGGACCAGCCCTGCTCGACCTCCCCCTCGACGAGTTGCGGGCCCGAGCCCGTGCCGTGCGCGACGCGACCACCGGCTCGCGCATCACCTACTCCCCCAAGGTGTTCATCCCCCTGACGATGCTGTGCCGGGACAAGTGCGGCTACTGCACGTTCGCCCAACCGCCCGCCCGTCTCGACGCGCCCTACCTCACCCCGGAGCAGGTCCTCACCATCGCCCGTCGTGGTGCGGAGGCGGGTTGCCACGAGGCGTTGTTCACCCTCGGCGAGCGGCCCGAGCTCCGGTACCCGGCCGCGGCCGAGTGGCTCGCCACCAACGGGTACGGCTCCACCATCGACTACCTCGCCGCCATGGGCCAGCTCGTGCTCGACGAGACCGGCTTGCTCCCCCACGCCAACGCCGGTGCCCTGTTCCCGGACGAGCTCGCCCGCCTCCGGTCGGTGGCGCCCTCGCAGGGGATGATGATCGAAACCCTCCGCGACGACCTCGAGTGCCACCGCGGCTCACCCGACAAGACGCCGGCTCGTCGCCTCGCCACCCTGGACGCGGCCGGCGAGCTGGCCATCCCGTTCACCACCGGGATCCTGGTCGGTATCGGCGAGGACGCGATCGATCGCGTCAGGGCCCTGGAAGCCATCGCCGAGAGCCACGCTCGTCACGGTCACGTCCAGGAGGTGATCGTCCAGAACTTCCTGCCCAAGCCGGGGACGGGGATGCACCGTGAGCCCCCCTGTCCGCACGACGATTACGTCCAGGCCATCGCCCTCGCCCGGCTCATCCTCCCCGCCGACGTCCACGTCCAGGCGCCGCCGAACCTCTCCGACGACTTCGGCGTGCTCCTCGACGCCGGCATCGACGACTGGGGTGGCGTCTCGCCGGTGACCGCCGACCACGTCAACCCCGAACGACCGTGGCCCGCGCTGGAACGGCTCCGCGAGGTCACCGAGGCCCGGGGGTTCGCCCTCGCGCCGCGCCTGACCATCTACCCCGAGTTCGCCCTCCGACCCCACTCCTTTCTCGACGAGGCGTTGCGCTTCCCCGTCCTCGACCGCTCCGACGCCGAAGGTCTCGCCCGCGACGACCGCTGGTACTCGGGTCACGAGGACCCACCGCCGCTGCTGGTTCCGGGCCGCCCCTCCGCCGGTGGGCCGGTGGGCGAGGTCCTGGCCGGCGCCCTCCTCGGACAGGAGCTCGGGGTCGAGGAGATCACCACCCTGTTCGAGGCGCGCGGTCCCGAGGTGGCGGCCGTCGCCCAGGTGGCCGACGACTTCCGGCGGGCCGACGTCGGCGATGTGGTCACCTACGTCCAGAACCGGAACATCAACTACACCAACGTGTGCACCTTCAAGTGCCGGTTCTGCGGCTTCTCGAAGGGTCCGCTGTCGCTCAACCTGCGGGGCAACCCGTACCTGCTCACCCTCGACGAGATCGCCGACCGGGTGCGCGAGGCCTGGGAGCTGGGTGCCACGGAGGTGTGCCTGCAGGGCGGGATCCATCCCGACTTCGACGGCGACTACTACATCGACGTGACCCGGGCGGTGAAGCAAGCCGCCCCCGACATCCACGTCCACGGCTTCACCGCGCTCGAGGTCACCGAGGGGGCCAAGCGGCTCGGCGAGCCGCTCGCCGCGTACCTGCAGCGCCTGATGGCCGCCGGGCTCAAGACGCTGCCCGGCACGGCGGCCGAGATCCTCGACGACGAGATGCGAGCCCTGCTGTGTCCGGACAAGATCGACACCGAGGAATGGCTCGAAGCGCACCGCACCGCCCATTCGGTCGGCCTCCGGTCCAACGTCACCATCATGTACGGGGCCATCGAGAACCCCGTCCACTGGGCCCGCCACATCGTGCGCACCCGCGACCTGCAGCACGAGACCGGCGGCTTCACCGAGTTCGTCCCCCTCCCCTTCGTCCACATGGCCGCCCCCATGTACATCCAACGCAAGGCCCGGCGCGGCCCCACCTTCCGGGAGGCGTTGCTCATGCACGCGGTCGGCCGGATCGCCTACCGGGGCGCCATCGACAACATCCAGGTCTCCTGGGTGAAGATGGGTCGCTCCGGGGTGACCCAGTGCCTCGGCGCGGGCGTCAACGACCTCGGTGGCACCCTCATGGACGAGAACATCAGCCGAGCCGCCGGCGCCAGCCACGGCCAGATGATGCAAGCCGACGACTTCCGGCACATCGTCGAGCCCCTCGGCCGCACGCTCGAACAGCGCACCACGCTCTACGGACGGGTCGCCGCCACCGGCTGAGCCCCGCTCACCACCACTCCTCGTCGAGCTTGCCCTCGATCGAGCGCACGTTGTCGCGGGTGCAATCGGCGCACAGCAGATCGATGGCTCCGTCACGGGCCACGCTCGACCAGGTGAGCGGCACCGATCCCTCGGCGCACTCGGCGGTCGTGCCGCAACGGCGACAGGTGCAGGTGACGATCGCTCGATCGTACGGCACCGTTGGTCCCGAACCGCGTGCCATGCTCGGAGCCGTGGCCGATCACCCCGTCAGCCGAGCCCAGCTCGACGAGCTCCTCGACCTCGCCGGAGCACAGCGGAACCGAGACCTGCTCGTCGACATCCTCCGCAGCGCGCTGGGTCTCGCCGGCGACGACGTCGGACGGCTCGACCTGAAGATCACCGCGTCCGCGCTCCGGGAGATGCGGACCGCGTTCGCCATGTTCCGGCCCTACCACGACACCTCGAAGGTCACCATGTTCGGGTCGGCGCGAACCCGGCCCGACGATCCGCTGTACGACCAGGCCAGGCGGCTGGCCTCCGAGCTCGCCGGCCGGGGCTGGATGGTGGTGACCGGCGCCGGTCCGGGGATCATGGCCGCCGGCATCGAGGGCGCGGGGCGGGAGAACTCCTTCGGCGTGACCATCCAGCTCCCGTTCGAGGAGGCGGCCAACGAGTTCATCGACGGCGACGTCAAGCTCGTGGCGATGAAGTACTTCTTCACCCGCAAGCTGATGCTGGTGAAGGAGTCGGCGGGCTTCGTCGCCCTCCCCGGGGGCTTCGGCACCCAGGATGAGACCTTCGAGCTGTTCACCCTGCAACAGACCGGCAAGTCGGTGCCCGCCCCTGTCGTCCTGCTCGACACGCCGCACGGGACCTACTGGGAGGGCTGGCTCGACTTCGTGCGCACCGAGCTGGTGGGCAACGGCCTGGTGAGTCCAGGTGATCTCGACCTGTTCCTGGTCACCGACGACGTGGATGCGGCGTGCGAGGAGATCGTCGGCTTCTACCGCAACTACCAATCGATCCGCTGGGTGGGCGAGACCCTGATCATCCGGATGCGGCA
The DNA here is from genome assembly GCA_963731885.1 of uncultured Acidimicrobiaceae bacterium. GTDB lineage: Bacteria > Actinomycetota > Acidimicrobiia > Acidimicrobiales > Salinilacustritrichaceae > Salinilacustrithrix. The sequence goes on from CAVSXR010000054.1 coordinate 85,541, forward strand.
CGAACCGACCGCGGCGCAGCTCGCCGCCCTCAACGACGCCCACTCCGGCCTGCTGACCGAAGGTTCCATCGAGCTGACGGAGCCGACACCGGCCGAACGATCGAGCAACGACGCCCTCGAGCTGCCCCGCCTCGCCATGCGCTACGACAAGTGGCAACAGAGCTCGATCCACCGCATCATCCGCGACGTGAACAGCTGGACGTCATGACAGCGTCCACCATCGAGGAGCTCGGCCGGCGGGCCGACGCGCTGGCGTCGGAGACCGAAGCGCTGCGCCGGCTCCCGGACGAGCTGGCCGAGGGTCTGCGCGCCGTGGGATTCCCGCGGGCGATGGTGCCCCGCGAGCTGGGCGGCGGGGAGTGGACGATCGCCGACGCGGTCGACGCCATCGAGCGACTCGCCTATCACGACGGGGCCACCGCATGGTGCGGGATGATCGCCGCCACCACCTCACTCATCTCCGGCCACCTGAGCGAGCACTGGGCCGAGACCATCTACGGCGATCCCGGCGCCCACACCGGCGGCTTCGCCACGCCCGTCGGCCGGGCCCGCGCCGTCGCCGACGGCCTCGAGGTGTCCGGTCGGTGGCAGTGGGGATCGGGCACCCACCACTGCACCTGGATCGGCGGCGGCGCGTTGATCGTCGACGACGATGGCCGACCGGCCCCGCTCCCCGACGGCACCGTCGCCCCCTTCGTCCTGTTCCCGGCCGAGCAGGTGACGTTCCACGACACCTGGCACGTGGCCGGACTCAAGGGGACCGGTTCGGGCGACTACTCGGTTCCGACCACCATCGTGCCGCACGGTCGCTGGGTCCAGGTGGGCGGCGCCCCTCGCCTCGACCGACCGCTGTACCGCTTCAGCTTCTTCGGTGCGCTCGCCGTCGGCATCTCGGCGGTGGGGCTCGGACTGGCCCGGCACGCCATCGACGAGCTGATCGACCTGGCCGGTGGCAAGCGTCCCAGGGTTCCTCCAAGACCCTCGCCGAGCGCCCCGTCGTCCAGGAAGCCCTGGCGACGGCCGATGCCGGGCGCCGGGCCGCTCGCCACCTCCTCGATCACACGGTCGCCGATGCCTGGGAGCTGGCGTCGGGCCGGGCGGTCGACGAGGCCGCGATCCGGATCGGCCTGCGGCAGGCGGCCACTCATG